>DBYR01000010.1 GCA_002310215.1 Bacteroidales bacterium UBA1181 | reverse complement strand
GTCGCCGCCGTCTTCGGGGTCAATCCTTTCGGGTTGACCCCTTTTTTTTATCCGTACCGCACCTTGTGTATCCCCTTATTGGCTGAATATCTGCCTCAACCCGCTTGTGTTTCGAAGATGGATGCCATCCTTTTTGATCTTTGTTCAATAAAAACAAGCAATATATTTTTCGTTTTTTTTATCTTTTTTTACCTTTGTACAATAGTGATTAGTGGTGTTTCCGAATTCGATAAGATTGTGTGTAATATCCTAATTCTTTATGAGGACTTAAATGTTGATGTGACGTCGGAAGGTTTTGGCCGGTTTATTTATTGTCTTAAATCTTGTTCCTATATACGTTACGGATGCGTCCCTGTTATTAATGTTGGTAAATTTTGTTGATATGAGAAAAATAGTGGATCTTTTTTTTGTGCCAATAATGGTTCTGTTGGCTTTTTTAGGATGTAGTGTGGACAATAATCCTATTGCGGAGGAAAAAAACGATGCGGCGGAGGAGGGTGTCCCTACTGATCTTTCCGATAAACTTATTTTGAACAGACCTTATACGGATGGTAGTTATGGCTATGTGTTGATAAACACATCCTCGTCTTTGTCGAGCCAGATGTCGCAGACGAATACGATTTACGAAATTGAGGACAAGATAGATTTGGACGGTAAGACACTTTCTGTTCCGGCGAATAGTGTCCTTCGTTTCAACGGTGGTAGCATCACTAATGGAACCGTCACGTTCGATAATACCTACATCGAAGGATTGGTTAAGTTTAAGGGCGTCACCTTTAAGGGTACGCTTATCAACAAGGAGGTTGTGCTTTCATGGTTTGGCGCGGATCCGAGCAACACGGACAACTCCACTATCATCAATCAGGTACTGAACATTATACCGGAGACGCTGGTGGTGGATGCCTTGTATCCGATTAATAAGGCCATAGTGATTACCCATGGTGTGACACTCAGGGGAATAGACTGGACGGAGAGCGTTTATGCCAACTTCTTTGGTAATGCGGAATATGGATTCCAAACTAGTTCGAATATCTCCGCAGTGAAATTTTCCGAAGACGGGAAGGGTAGTCTGAATATGTTTGGTATCAGCCTTCTTGGTAACAAGAATTTGTATGGCGGCGGAAATCCACAGGAGGGATTGGAAACAATTGGTATTTTCATGAAAACTGGGGCGGGTTCATTGACTGCCGTGGTGGATTGCTCCATCGCTGGTTTTACCTACGGTATCAAGGCGATTGGCGGTTATATCGAGAAAATTAGAAGTACCTATTTTAGCCTTTGCCGTTTTGGAATTTTCACGGCTTATACGTCTGATTTTATTTGCCAAGATTGCCACTTCAACTCTAATATGCACAACTACAACTGGATTTCACGTGGCGTTTCTGACACAGACCCGAATGCGATTCGTAATGTGGGTGGCGGTGTTAAAATCAAGAGGGTGGGTATGGCCCAATTCATCAATTGTAGATTCGAGTTCAATTTTATCCACTTTATCATTGACGAGGCTTCCACCATTATCAATGTGGAAAACAGTATATTCGATGCCGCCGTACATAGTTGCATCATGTTGTTTAACGAGAATAATGGCAATAATATGATCGCCGCTTCGGAGATGTATACGCCAAGTATCAACTGCGTGAATATTTCGGGCAACACGTTCTCCCGTGGCGCCAGGTTGGAACGCTACCAGAATACTCCTTTGCCTGGTTCCGCCATCGTGTATGTCCGGGAAGGTAATAATAG
This sequence comes from Bacteroidales bacterium UBA1181, assembly GCA_002310215.1. Lineage (GTDB taxonomy): Bacteria > Bacteroidota > Bacteroidia > Bacteroidales > Paludibacteraceae > UBA1181. The sequence goes on along the minus strand of DBYR01000010.1, from coordinate 16,609 downwards.
GGGTCTGAACTTTAATTTCTCTAATAATGTGGTGGTGGATAGCATTGAGGTGAATCAGCCTGTCTCTTATTACGAGAAGACGATTTTCAGAATCTATAACACCAGCAACAATATGGGTGTGATCAACTCCAACGCAAATGACTTTAGCCATTGCAAGGCTGAAACGGTTGCGGCTGCGGTTACGGGAAGTTCGGGTAGATTCACGATTAAGGATAATGGTAGTAACTTTGGAAATATTAGCCATCAGTTCCAAAACAATAGTATAATCGATATTAAGAAGATGGAGGTGGCGCCAGATGGTAAAATCATCATTTGGAATACGCTGACGAATGGTAATACGAAGAGTCAGGATTTGATCATCGATCCTAATCAGTAGTTCGTGACGATATGAAATAGGAAAGGGTTGTGGATTTCCTTCCACAACCCTTTCTCTTTCTTGCCCGGAAAAAACTTTGGCTACCGTTATATCTTTATGCTTACGCCTGCTTGCGCATAAATACCGGGTTGGGGAATGTTCCCGAAGTCAACATATATCTGATTGAATAGGTTATTGATTGTCATGAATAATTTTGCTCGTTTCACTTTGTATCTTATCTCCAAATCTGATACACAGTAAGGAACGTACGCTTGTAGCATCCCTGTGTTGCCGCGGTTTTCATATCGAATGTAGTGTCCGACCCTATCCATGAACCTGGTGTCAAAACATATCTCAAGGTTACGGAATGGTTGGGCGGTTATACTTGCCGTCGCCTTGTTCCGTAGATATTCCAAAGCATATAGTGACTTGTATATGAAGATATTATCCTCTCGCCGTTGTCGGATGTGTTGATACCCTAAGCCGATTTTGATGGGTAGGTTTGTCATCTCGGAGATTTTGATTTCTCCATGGTATCCGAATCCGATGCTTTTTAGTCCGAAGTTAGCTGAATGGTAGGTGTCTTCTTCTGTGTACATTACCCAGTCAATCATCTCTTTGCCTATTGTGTGGAAAAGGTAAAGCTCGTTTTCGAATCCTTTCCTGCGATGTTTCGCTTTTAGTTGAATGGTTGTTTTTTTCTCGCTCTTAAGCCCGACGTTTCCAATCGTGGTCGGACTTTTATAAAACAAGTCGGTGAAGGTTGGTATCCTGACCGATTTGTTCACGGAAAGGGTGAGGCGGATTCGTCTTAATCCGTATGTGGTATTAAGGAAGGGTAAGAAATCATGCCTTCTGCTGATGTCTTCAGATTGGGTGTAGTGTAATCCAGCGTCGAATACCCATCGCTTCACTTTCTGTTGGTGACTCAAAATCGCCCCGAACATATCTCTTTTTTGTCTTTTTTTGTAGTATAGCTCAGACCCGAATATTTTCACCGAGTCATTCCCCAATGGTGTGCCGAGATTTGTGGACAGGATGGTTTCGTGACGGTAATTGACTCTGAATGAACTCTCTCCCTCCTTCCATCTCTTCCTCATCTCCGGTGAAATGGTGAATGCGTCTGTTCGATGGTGGTTCTCCCCGAAGTGTTCGTTTCTAATCAACTGGAAATGGTCATAGTCTCTGCACCAACTTATGAGCGTAGATAATCGTATGGGTGTTGATGTCTCTATCTTGGCGGATGAGAGAACTCGGTTGGTCCGTTCCCACTGGTTGTCGTAGGCGGGAGAGTAGAATGTGTTTGCGCCGAAACTCTTCCTGCTATATCCTACTTGCCATTCCACCTTGATTGGAGAGGCGCATGTCTGTCCGAAATAATAGAACCTGCCTACTCCGAAATCGCTGTTGGGTGTCGCACCGTCGGAACGGGAAATCGACCCATTGACGAGGTGGGCGTTTCGTTCGTTGCGGATGCTGATGGTGTTGTCTGCGCTGAGAAGTCCGCACATGCCTACGATGGCGGTCGCTTTGTATCCGCTTGCGGTGTCGGGCTTAGCGACAAGGTTGACTGTCTCGCTCTCTCCATGTCCTTCAATCAGTTCAATTCGGCTGAGTGCGTCTGCGGATATTGGGAAGTCTGCGGATAGGTGTCCTGTTTGAGGCGAGGATATGTTGACGCCGTTTAGTGTGAATCGGGTTTGTTCTGGGGTAGATCCTTTGATGGAGATGTCCGTCTGTACACCGAATGCGCCGCGTTGCCTTACATCTATCTCAGGTGCATGCTTGAGCAAATCGTTGACGGATTGTCGAGGGGCTGTCTGTATAGTCGCAGATTCAATGGTATATGAGAATGAGTCGGGACCATTGATGCTAATCCCTTCTTTCCCAGCTGTTACTTCCACATCGTCTAACATTTCATAATACACGGGACTCTCTTCCGGTTCTTGTTTGTTGTGCGATTTGGCGTCTGCGTTCGCTATCATGGCGACACTTAATACGCCTACGTTGATGACTTTGTGCAGTGAACAAAACACTGCGTAAGGACTGTGGCTAAATCTCTTCCACCTGATGATTTGTGAAAACTCCATAATAAATGATTAATTAAGTTAGTATTAGGTTAATAATATGGAACGATTGATATGGGTAGATAAATATGAGAGGAGAAAGTAGACAAAAGTCCGTCTTTCTCCTCTATTGTTTGCCGTAGGGTTAGGCTACTTTTCCTTAGAAGACATGCCCCTGTCGTATAGTGCCTTGTTTTTTAATGCTTCCACACCCTTTAAGTAAATCGGATTTTCGTCGTTCATGATTTGATAGTATTCGTTCGTATTCCATAAGTCTCTGGCAATCATTGCTTTGACTTGCTTTTTGATAAGCGCTTTGGACTGTTTGAACTGTTCCTCATCAAATTCCACTTTCTCCTTTTCACCAGCATCCGTAATCTCTTTTAAATCATTGTCGGAAATTGCGAATGTTCGGTTGAACTCCGTGAATCCGGCTTCTTTTTTCTTCTCATTACCTTTGACGTTGTACTTCTTCTCTAATGAACTCCTGTTATTGTCCAAGTAGTTCAGCACGAAGTTGTTGAGCACGTTTTTCGCCGCCAAGTTTCGATGATATTTCGTGTATTTGGTGGTGTCCAACGGAACGAACAGGTCTGGCATGATACCACCCCCGCCGTATACCGGACGTTTCTTTTCCAACGTGAAGTATTTGAGCGAGTCCGGGAACGATATGCTGTCCTCGTGCATCAGTTCTCCTCTGTTATACCTTTCGATGAAATCCTTGTCGTAATTCTTCAAATTGTCTTTGTACGGACGTTGAACGCATCTTCCCGAAGGTATGAAGTATTGTGCGACAGTCAGGCGGATTTGTGCGCCATCAGGGAGAGGAATAGGTTTTTGTACTAATCCTTTTCCGAATGTCCTACGTCCTACGATCAATCCTCTGTCCCAATCCTGGATGCTACCTGAGAGGATTTCGCTGGCAGAAGCGGAACTCTCGTTGACCAATACAACCACTTCCCCTTTCTCGAAGCTTGGTTTGCCGGTGGTCGTGAATGTTTCCCTTGGTTGGGAAACGCCTTCGCTGTACACCACCAATTTGTTGGATGGCAGGATGGTGCTGGCCAATTGTACCGCCGTCTTAAGGTAACCACCTCCATTGTCTTGTAAGTCGAGGATGAGTGATTTCATTCCCTTGGCTTTCAGTTTGTCCATCGCCTCGTTAAATTCTTGGAGGGTGGTCTCGCTGAACTTGTTCACCTTGATATAGCCGATTTTATCGTCCACCATGTAAGCTGCGTCGATGCTATAGATAGGAATCACATCCCTGATTATCTTGAATTCAATTAGTTCCTTCACTCCTCTTCTTAGGATTTTCACGTTTACGGATGTCCCCTTCGGTCCGCGGAGTTTCTTCATGATATCCGTGTTCTGCATGTTCACGCCTGCGATGGTGGTATCGTTCACATAGACGATACGGTCGCCTGCGAAAATGCCCACTTTCTCGGATGGTCCGCCTGATATGGTTTGGATGACCAATAGGGTATCCTCCATCATTTGGAAAACAACTCCGATGCCCTCGAATTTTCCGTCGAGCGGCTCGTTCATTTTCTGTACCTCGCTCTTGGGAATATACTTGGAGTGAGGGTCCAGTTTCTCCAACATGCCGTTGATGGCGTTGTCGATTAGCTTGTCGGCATTGACTGTGTCCACGTAATACCTGTCAATGGCGACCACGGTCATCTGTAATTTCTGCAAATCGCTGTATGTGACCGATGCGTGGGCACCCATGTGGCATCCTATTGCTAATAGGACTGTGAACAATATTTTGAATATCCTCATGTCTGTGTGTCTTCTCTCTTGGTTTATATGAGATGGATATTGTGTTTGGCACATTCCTCGCGCATCTCTTTTGGCCAGATGCTTGCTTGAATTTCTCCGACGTGGGCTTTCCTTAGGAAGAACATGCAGAGCCTTGATTGACCGATACCGCCACCGATGGATAACGGCAATTTGCCGTCCAATAACTGTTTGTGGAAGTAGAGCTCTTTGCGTTGCTCTTGTCCTGTCATCTCTAATTGCTTCAATAACGCTTCCTTGTTGACGCGTATGCCCATGGACGATAATTCCATGGATTGTTCCAATACGCTGTTCCACACGAGGATATCTCCGTTTAAGCCAGGAAGTCCATCCTCGCCAGGGGTTGTCCAGTCGTCATAGTCCGGAGCTCTTCCGTCATGGCGTTCCCCGTCGCCTAATGGTCCGCCGACACCCATTACGAACACCGCTCCGTATTTCTTGGTGATCTCGTTTTCCCTCTCTTTGGGGGTCAGGTTAGGGTACAATTGACGAAGTTTTTCCGCATGGATGAAGAATATCTTGTTCGGTAGTATTGGCTTTATGCTCGGGTACATTTCGTATACTACATATTCCGTGCGTACCATTACCGAATAGATGCGGTTGACGATGTCCTTCAGGAAATCGATGTTTCGCTCCTCCGCTGTCATGGTCCTCTCCCAATCCCATTGGTCCACGTAGAGTGAGTGCAGGTTGCCAAGCTCCTCGTCCGAGCGTATCGCGTTCATGTCGGTATATAGTCCGAAGCCGGGTTCGATGTTGTATTCGCCTAACATCATTCTTTTCCATTTCGCGAGGGAGTGGACCACCTCGGCTTTCTGGTCGCCCAAATCCTTGATAGGAAACGTTACGGCCCGTTCTACTCCGTTAAGGTCGTCGTTGATGCCTTGGCCTTTCAGCACGAAAAGAGGGGCGGTGACCCTTCTCAACCTCAACTCTGCGGATAGGCTTCCTTGGAAGAAGTCTTTTATTTTCTTGATGCCTAACTCTGTTTCTCTGGCATCTATCAGCGGTTTGTAAACCTTCGGAATTTTAAGATAACTCATGGCTTGTTCTTATTTTAATGCAAATATAGTAAAGATTACAAAAATCGACAAATGAAGTTTTAAATTCGCACAAAAAAATATTAAAAATATAATATGCGTGTAAAAATGTCACGGAAACGAGTGGTGGTGTAGCAAAAAGTTAATTTTAAATTAAAGTGGTGGACGAATGATTGTTTTTTTACGAAAAAGATGTAAATTTGCACTGCGAATTTGGCCCCGTAGTTCAGCTGTATAGAACGTCAGATTCCGGTTCTGAAGATCGTGGGTTAGAATCCCGCCGGGGTCACTGAGGTTGGAATCCATAACCATGGGGTTCCAACTTTTTTTCTTTCCCGTTTGCGTTGTTTGTCCTTCTTGCTCTTGTTTTTTTCATTTGATTTTGTTATATTTGTTAATGGTTCGTTTTGGACAATGAGCAGCTTTTGTATTTATGTTTAATGATGTGTGGAATAATAAGTAAATAGGATGGTTATGAGGAGGATTTATGTGCTATTATTATTAGGTGGATGCATATCCTTGTCGTCATGTTCGGATAAGAAGGACAAGGCGGCGGAGGCGTCCAAGGCCGCTATCGAGTCAGTTAATGCGGTGCAGGAGGCGCAGAATAAGGCTGCGAGTGAACAGCCTGTGGTTGTGGAAGGACAGGAGAACGAGCCTTCTCCGAATGTCGAGGAGGAGGTGATGAATGTGGAATCGGCTGCCGAGAATACCCCGTCGGAGGAATCAACAACAACTGTTGCTGCTACGGAGGAGGTTCCGCAAGTTGCCGAACAGGTTAATAATCTCCCCGAAAAAAATGTCTCGTCTTCAGATTTGGCGGGCGTTTCGGAGAAGTTGGGCATCGTGCTGACGGCGGATGATAACGCCGCATTGTACCAAGAAGTGGCTTCGTGGTTGGGTTCTCCCTACTTGGTGGCGGGAAACGACAAGAGTGGGGTGGACTGCTCCGGTTTTATCTGTAGTGTCTACCAAACATTGTATGACAAGAAACTGCCTCGACGTACGAGCGAGATTTATGACGTCTGCAAACCCGTGTCGGTTTCAGAGGCGAAGGCGGGTGACATCGTGTTTTTCCGAACGGATAGTCGAACGGATGGCAGCCCGAATTTCGCGGGTATCTACTTGAAGGATAATAAATTCGTGATCGTGAGTTCCTCTAAGGGTGTGACGGTCGCTAATTTGGAGAGCAGTTATTATAAGAAAACATTTGTTTCCATCGCGAGGGTACAGGATTGATGCCTCTGGTGATGTGAGGAACGCATTTTTGAAAAAAGCGAAGGCTGGATTTCTTGAAATCCAGCCTTCGCTTTTTCCTGTGCTAAGCTATTATTGTTGCTCCAATAAGGCGATGCAGGTTTTGAGCGAATCTTTCCAATAAGGAACATGTACGCCCGCCGTCTTAATTTTCCGCTTGTTCAGCACGCTATAGGCAGGCCTTTCCGCCGCAGTCGGGTATTCGAAGCTCTCGATAGCGTTCACTTTCGTGTTTAACCCGGCGATTTCAAAAATTGTTTTCGTGAAGTCGAACCAGCTGATGACGCCTTCGTTGGAGAAGTGGTAGGTGTCGAATCCCTTGAACCCTTTTTCAAGTAATGTCATGATCGCAATCGCTAAGTCTGTCGCATAGGTTGGAGTGCCGATTTGGTCGTACACGACGTTGAGCGACTCTCTTTCCTTGCCCAGTCTCAGCATGGTTTTCACGAAATTGTTTCCATATTCGCTATAAAGCCAAGCCGTGCGGATGACGATGGCGTCGCAGCCTGTCTTCTCCACCTCTATTTCTCCTTGACGTTTGGTGCGTCCATAGACGCCTATGGGTTGTGTGGCGTCGGTCTCTTTCAATGGTAGGCTTGACTTCCCGTCGAAAACGTAGTCCGTTGAGATGTGTATGAGCTTAGCTCCTACGCTTTTGGCTGCGATGGCGAGATTCTTTGGCCCGTCTACATTGATTTTGGCGGCGAGTTCCTCGCAGCTTTCAGCCTTGTCGACGGCTGTGAATGCTGCGCAATTGATGATGGCGCCGATATTTTCCTTTTTAACTAATCCTTCCAATAACGGGAGGTTGGTGATGTCAACTTCCGGCATGTCGGTGTATATGAACGTATGCTGCGGGTAGTTGCCTGCGATTTTGCGCATGGAGTTGCCTAGTTGTCCGTTTGCGCCTGTGATTAGTATGTTCATTCTGCTTTTAGTCTTAATCGAACACTTCCGCTTCCAAGAGGAATGGATGTTTCTTGTCTTTCTCCGAAAGGATCATTTGCTCTGCGGGGATATCCCACTTTATGCCAATAGTCGGGTCGTTGAACATGATGCCAGCGTCGGCTTGGGGCGCATATACGTTATCCACTTTGTAGGTGAATATCGCCTCTTCACTTTTCACGAGGAATCCGTGGGCGAATCCTCTCGGGATGAATAGCTGCTTCTTGTTTTCTTCGCTGAGGAGGACGGCGACGTGTTTGCCGAATGTCGGGGAACTCTTCCTGATGTCTACTGCGACATCAATCACTTCGCCCTTGATTACTCGTACCAACTTCGCTTGTGAAAACTCACCTTTTTGGTAATGAAGTCCTCTCAATACACCATGTGAGGATTTGGATTCGTTGTCTTGGATAAAGTTGACTTTCCCAATGTGTTCCTCGAATTCATTTTGTTTGAAGGCCTCCATGAAGTATCCTCTGCTGTCGGAGAACACTTTGGGCTCTATGACCCACACACCCTTGATTTCCTGTTCTGTAAAAATCATTTCTGTTCCAATAAAGATAGTATGTATTGACCGTAAAGGGTTTTGCTTAACTTCTCTCCCGATGCCTTGAGCTGTTCGTCCGAGATCCATCCGTTTCTCCAAGCGATTTCTTCGATGCAGGCGATGTGGAATCCTTGGCGTTTCTGTATGGTCGCCACGAAATTCCCCGCTTCCAGAAGGGAATCGCAATTTCCGGTGTCCAACCAGGTGAAACCTCTTCCGAACTTCAGCATTCGCAACGTGCCTTCCTCAAGGTACATTTTGTTCAAGTCTGTGATTTCGTATTCTCCTCGTGCGGATGGCTTTAGTCGCTTCGCTTTCTCCGTCACGGTCTTGTCGAAGAAATAGAGTCCGGGCACCGCGTAATTGGATTTCGGATGCAGCGGTTTTTCTTCGAGAGAGATTACTTTGCCTGTTTCGTCGAACTCCGCCACTCCATAGGCGGAAGGATCTTTCACGTAATAGCCGAATATGGTCGCTCCTTTCTGCTGTTGCGATGCGGTGCGGAGCATCTCGGAAAAATTCTGTCCATAGAAGAGATTGTCGCCCAATATCAAGCAACCCGCCTCTCCGTTCAGGAAGTCCGCCCCCAAAACGAAGGCCTGCGCCAAACCGTTGGGTTCGTTCTGTACCACGTAACTGAATTTCATTCCGAAATCCTCTCCTGTTCCGAGCAGTTGCCTGAACATGGGCAAGTCCCGGGGGGTGGAGATAATCAACACCTCGCGTATATCAGCCAACATGAGGGTCGAGAGCGGATAGTAGATCATCGGCTTGTCATAAACAGGCATAATCTGCTTTGATATCGCTTTTGATAATGGGAATAGGCGGGTGGCACTTCCACCCGCAAGTATAATACCTTTCATTCCGCCCGTCTATTATTTTTTGTTCAATAGCACGGTGTTGATGGCGTTCCGGATCTCGTCCTTCGGCAGTGCGCCTCTGCTGGCTTGTGGTTGTCCCGCCTTAGGAATGAAGACAAGCAAAGGAATGCTGGATGCGCCGAAGTATCTTGCTAAATCTTTCTCCTCGTCGATGTTGATTTTGTAAATGTATACCTGGTCTTTGAACTCCTTGGATAAGTCGTCAAGGAATGGGGAAATCATCCTGCATGGTCCGCACCATGACGCATAGAAGTCGAGGACGCAAGGCTTGTCGCCAAGGTAATTCCATCCCTCCGCATCTACATTGACAACCAATTTCTTGAATTGGTCCTTGTTCAGGTGCTTCACCAATGTCTTCTCCTCGGTTTTTGGCTTCGCTTTTCCCTTGTCTCCGTTATTTCCGCCGCCTGCGAACAAGCATGAAGACAAACCTAATAAAAGGCACGTGATCGATACCTTAAGTAAATTTCTCGTTTTCATTTCGATATAGTTTTTTGTTTTTTTCAATTGTTTGGAACTCTCTTTATTCTGCAAAGTTAGTGTTTTTTTTCTATTCGCAACGGTTGCGGCGCATGCTAATGTTAAAAAATGGAAAGATTGCCCTTCCGAATGTGAGAAATATATTGACGGATGTTTGGTGGCTTTCCTAAATCGCCTATATTTGTATCATGTTAACAATTTAGGCTGGCGAATGTGTTCCCACCAAATCGTCTCTGTTGTTAGTGTGTGATAAGTATAAATAGTAATCGTAATAAATAGTAAATTGTAAATTGTAAAATAGTAAATATGAGCGATTCTTTGTTCTCATCCCTCCCGTATAAGGTTGCGGATATTAATTTGGCGGATTTCGGACGTAAGGAAATCGAGTTGGCGGAAAATGAGATGCCTGGTTTGATGGCTCTTCGTGAGAAATATGGGAAGCAAAAACCCTTGAAGGGCGCGCGTGTCTCCGGTTCTTTGCACATGACCATACAGACTGCGGTCTTGATTGAGACCTTGGTCGAGTTGGGCGCTCAGGTACGTTGGGCCAGTTGTAATATATTCTCCACGCAAGATCACGCTGCGGCGGCTATCGCTGCGGCGGGTGTGCCTGTATTCGCGTGGAAAGGTGAAACCCTCTCGGATTATTGGTGGTGTACCCTGCAGGCTTTGAACTTTGGCGACGGACAGGGCCCCAATATGATTGTGGATGATGGAGGTGACGCCACATTGATGATCCATTTGGGAGCGAATGGGGAGGATGACCCATCCGTTCTGAACCGTTCCGCGGAGAGCGAGGACGAGATAGAGTTGCTTAACATCTTGAAGGAGATTCGTAAGGTGGACGGCAAGTTCTTCAATAGGATGCTTCCTTCGATAAAGGGTGTCTCTGAGGAGACGACGACGGGCGTGCATCGTTTGTATCAAATGGAGAAGGAGGGAAGACTCCGTATCCCAGCATTCAATGTGAACGATTCTGTCACGAAGTCTAAATTCGACAACTTGTATGGTTGCCGCGAATCTTTGGCAGATGGTATCAAACGTGCCACCGACATTATGGTGGCCGGCAAGGTGGTCGTCGTTTGTGGATATGGCGATGTGGGAAAAGGTTGCGCACACTCCATGCGTTACTACGGCGCTCGCGTGTTGATTACAGAGATTGACCCTATCTGCGCTTTGCAGGCCGCTATGGAAGGCTATGAGGTGGTTACCGTCGAGGATGCGCTCCCGATCGGGGATATTTATGTGACCACGACGGGTAATGTGGACATCATCACGGTGGAGCACATGGAGAAGATGAAAAACTCAGCCATCGTATGTAACATCGGACACTTCGACAGCGAAATCCAGGTGGATAAGCTGAAGAAATACCCAGGCATCAAACGCAGGAACATCAAACCTCAGGTGGATCAGTTCTTCTTCCCTGACGGACATTCTATCATCTTGTTGGCGGAGGGAAGGCTCGTCAACTTGGGTTGTGCCACTGGCCACCCTTCATTTGTGATGAGTAACTCGTTTACCAACCAGACTTTGGCGCAGATCGAGCTCTTCACGAAGAAATATGAGGTGGGCGTTTACTGCTTGCCGAAAGAGCTTGACGAGGAGGTCGCCAGACTTCACCTCTCTAAAATCGGTGCGAAACTGACAAAGTTGACGCCTGCGCAGGCTGCTTATATTGGCGTCTCTGTCGATGGACCGTACAAATCCGATATGTACAGATATTGATGAACGTATTTCTCTGCCCTTCCGAATCGGTTCGGAAGGGCGGATTTCTAATTTGGAACGATCAATTTGGGTGTTTTTTCACTATTTAGAAAAAAAAGGTCATCGTTTTTATTTGTTATTAACGAATTTTAAATAACTTTGTCGCACTCAGAAGTTTTTTTTCTGGTGTATTGAAAATGTAATTGTTGTTATAAGTCCATGAAAAAGATAATTATTGCGCTTGCGACGTTGCTCATGTTGACGTCGAATGTATTTGCGGAGAAGGATGTTAAGGTCCGATTCGGATTGGAAGGCGGATTTAACATGACGAAGTGGAACGGTGATTTGATGCCAAGTTACGGAGTTTCCCCAGAAATGATCGCCGCTACGGCTAATATAGAGGACGCAAGCATTAGACCGGGTTTCCATGCGGGTGCGTTGATGGATATCATCATCGAGAAGCATTGGTCGATTCAGCCGGAAGTGCTTTTCCAATTGGAGGGTTCCACAGTCAAGGCGCCTCTTATAGTGGACGCTTATGATGAAGAGGGTAATGTCATCGGCGAAGCTGTTGGAGATACAATCGAGGAAAAATATACTGCAGGATACATAAGGGTCCCTGTTGTGTTGTACTATAACATCATGAATGTCGGTCCTGGTCAATTGTCCCCTGGTTTGGGCCTTTTCTTCGCAGGCGGTGTCTGCGGAAAGAGCGATAAGACAGAGCGCAACACCTTCGGCGTGGGTGGTATCCTTGACGAGTTCGATTGGGGTCCTACTGTGAAGGTGGGTTATGAGTTCCAGGAAGTGGCAAACGGTCTCTATTTGAATCTTGGATTCTCCCAGGGTTTGACAACCTCCAAAACGACAGGCTTGAATTTATCCGTTGGTTACAAGTTCCAGTATTGGAAGGGTATCAAGCGTGCTTATAACACGGGTATCTTGGAGTACAACCCATAATCGTAATGCGATTTAAGAAAGTTTATGTAGAAATAACCAACCGATGTAACTTTAACTGCAGCTACTGCTGCTCGTCGGTTCGGGAAAAGAGATTTGTATCGCCGGAAGATTTTTCGGCGATACTTTTTTCTGTCAAGCCGTATACAGATTATATCTATTTGCATGTGTTGGGTGAACCTTTGTTGCACCCTCAATTGGATTTGTTGTTGTCCGAAGCCTTTAGGCAAGGCTTCCTTGTCAATCTGACGACCAACGGCTCATTGATTCATTTGCGGCGCGAATTGTTACTTCGTTCCGCCATACGCCAGTTTAACGTTTCCTTGCATGACGCAGAGGAGAATCTGCCTGAATCCCGCTGGCTGTCTTATCTGGAGCAGGTGTCATTGTTTGCGAAGGATAAATCTGAGGATAGCTATTTTTCCCTTCGCTTATGGAATAGGGTGGATGACGACATCTCTCCGTTCAATCGGACGTGTCTTTCCTTCATGTCTGATTTTTGGGGTGTGGATATGTCTGATGCTTTTTCGGTCAGAAACAAAAAGTTGTCAGACCATGTGTTCTTCCAAAATGCGGCGCGGTTTACTTGGCCCGGGGAAAAAATATTGCAGGTCCGTCGCCGTACATGTTATGCGATGAGGGATCATGTGGCTATCTTGGTTGATGGAACAGTGGTGCCTTGTTGCCTTGATGCCAACGGCGGAATGTCTTTGGGAAATGTGTTTGAACAACCGTTCTCTGAGATTATTGTCTCGGAAAGGGCAAGGAATATCTTGGATGGATTCCGTCGTCATGAAGTGGTGGAGCCTCTTTGTGCGGATTGTGGCTTTTTCGTCGGGGAATGACCTCCCGATTCCATAAAAAGATGGGTGTTTTTTGGCTTTTGTTCCATATATTTATATCTTTGTTAACAAAATATATTGATAGGATATGAGGCGTTTCCTTTGCATATTAGCCGTTTTTTTACTGTGTGGCGTTGCTAATGCGTCATCCATTGACGAAATTGAGATTGCCACGAAAGGGCAGACCACGTTGGGCTTGGGTGTGGGTATTCCTCCGTTCACTTCGGGAGCGGCGGCGGATATCCCTTGCTTCTCCTTGTCTGCTTCCGCTGGCATGGCGAGTGGTTTTATAAGAAGTGATCTGTTTGGGAAAAACGGGGCGGTCGATTTGGGTGTGCAGTTCTCCGCTTGCCACTATCGGGATGAGTTCGGACTCTATTATACTACGCAGAAAGTGAAGGTGTTCCAAGGTTCCTTGACGTTGCGTAGTGCCTTCCATTTCCAGTTTATGAAATTTTTCGACACCTATGCGGGTATATGCGGAGGCGTGGACATTTGTGCGGAGAGTTTCATGGAACGCACGGAGTACACGGAACAATCCCATTTTGAACTCTGGAACGAGATAGAGTCCAATACATTTTCTCCTATTCTTGGCGTATATGTGGGTTCTAAATGGTTCTTTACCAATAATTTCGCATTGGGAGTCGAAGCGGCGTATGATTTCCTCCGTACGGATGACGAAGCTTGTCTGGAGGCATACGGACGTTCTCATTATGGGGGCTCCGCGTTGCCGATTATCTCTTTAATCGCCTCCTTTAAGTTGGGTAAGAATTGATTTTTCACTGTGGCGGAATCTCTTCGTCCTATGTTTTTAGGCCTTCTTGCGGATGTTGTATTCGTATTTAGCCTATTACTTATTGGTTATAGATAATCTTTTTGGGGTAATATTCTTCTTTGTGTGTTTGATTTATATTAAATAATCGCCTGTGCATAAAAATAATTGATGAGAAAATTTTGCATTGTGTGTATATATGCATATCTTAGGGTCGTCATATTTGGGATGGAAATATAGGGTGAAGGATTCCCCCTTTTTTATGTTGAGTTTTTTATAGTTGGAATATGACCTTGTTAGGGTGAAAGTTTTTTATATATAGTGTATTTATTTAACGTATTTTTAAGCAATGAGAAAGAAATGTTTACTAATTGGGGCCTTAATAGGGGCGTATGGGGCTGCATTCGCTAATGCGGATGACCCAAATGCTGTGATGATTGAATTAAAGGATCACACAACGTATTCTTATGTGTTGGAAGATTCTCCGAAATTACAGTATAGGAATGATAGCTTGTTTGTGGAGGGGTCGGTTTCGTTATCCTATTCATTCTCGGATGTCAGCAAGTATTATTTTGCGAGAATTCCTATGCCGTGCAGTAATAAGGGAGTGCCAGAGATTGATGCGAACGAAGTGCGTGTCACCTATCTGGACAACCAAAACGTTCTGATCGAGGGTTTGGACGAGTCGGCGCAAGTCGAGCTGTTCACTGTTTTGGGAGAGTCGATCAAGCAAACGAACTCATCGGAGAACGGAGTGGTCCAATTGACCTTGCCCGATGTTAAGGGTGTCTATATTGTGAAAGTTAACAATCAGTCAATCAAACTTATAAAGAAATAGGGTATGAGAAAATATATACTTACGAGCCTGATAGCGTTGACAGCTTTCTGCTTCGCTTCAGTAGCCAATAAAATTTATATAAATAGCGGCATTGGAACGTATATTTACGAGTTGTCGGTGTATGATACTGTTGTCCATATCGATTCCACTCGCCAGGTGGAGATCCATACGAAGGGTAGGCACCAGAATTTCACTAAGAAATTTTACGTGGAGGATTTGTCCCAAGTCTATTTCTCCGGACATACGGAATTGGACGTGGAGAAGGTCTCCGCAGTGAGAAACTGTTCTGCTGATTCCAATGCTCCCTTATATGTGAGCGATACGTTAGTCACCTATCAGTATTCTCCAGAGAAAGGAGAGTTGTCCTTAACCATCTATTCCTTGGAGGGAATGTGTTGCGAGTCGGAGTGGTTTGCGGATCTGAATTATTTGGTCACAAGAACCAGTGGCCAGATCGGCATCAATCTTGATCAATTTCCTATTATCGAGGATACTGCAACGGGTGTCATGTTGGCGTGTGATTGTTTCTGTTATGGCTACAATGTGAATGTGGTCTTAACGGGTGTTCATGCAGAGCCTTATCGCATCGACCTGCAAGGCGCCGACAACTTTTATATCGATTTGAGCACTAGTACAGAGGGTGTTATCTATAGATTCCCGAATGGCGGTTATGTGAAACATAGCAATTGTAAGAACCATTATTTGGAAGAAGAGTATGGCGATGATATTGATGGGTTCGGATGGAGAAGAAAAGTCGGCGACACATTGGTTTCTTATCAATATGATTATGAAAACGACCAACTTTATATCACCTCCCATGATGTTTATACAAATTGTTGTGCGAATATAGTCTCTTCGGTGATTCAAATGAAGGATACAATTGTCGTGTTTGTGTATGAGAAAGCCGGACTGGACTGTGATTGCATGTGCTATTACGATGTCACTTCTTATGTGAATGGATTGAGGAAAGGTGCTGCGGATAGTGAAAAAATATACCACTTCCGAGTGGAGGGCAGCTCATTTGATTTGCATATCGGAAACGAAGGAGACTTTAGTGGCGTGATTCTGTATGGAGATCCGAAGGGCCGTTTCTTGGAGGGCAGTTCATGCAAGGGCTCTTCTTCGGAAAAAGGTTTGACCGAGGAGCTCGAGAGATCTTCAGACACGTTGGTCTCTTACCGCTTCGACCTCAGTCGGGGCGAGGGCGTCGTTGTGGCGTATGATGTGCCTTTGAGCTGTTGCATCGAGGCGCAGTCTGTGACTGACGTAAATGGTGACAATATAGTTATTACCCCTGTTCAGGTCGGTATGCCATGTAAGTGCATGTGTACTTATGATGTTACCACTGGCTTGGAAAATCTGAAGCCTCGTGTCTATCATATTACAGTGCGGGGCTCGACGTATGGTGATATCTCTTTTGATGTTGACTTGTCTAAAGACTCTATCGTGGAGGGGATTATTTCTACGGGTATAAGGGGTCGTCTCCTTTCCTTGAGCCCTTGCAAGAGAGAGACGAGAGAGTTGGCGGATAGCCTTCGTTCCTTGGAACGTACCCTAACGCATATTGAATCCGCGGATACACTTGTCTCTTATGAGTTCTCTCCAGAGACTGGCGTGTTGACTGTTACTTCTTATGACCTCGAAATTAATTGTTGCACGACAAAGGGTACTGAGGCGGTGGCCCAAGGGGATACCATCACGATTCGCACGATAGAGGGCGGAGATAGATGCAGATGCTTGTGCATATTTGATGTCAAATCAGAGGTGGTGAATCTTGAGGCGAAACCATACCATCTCGTTGTGGATGGCGTGGAGTTCGATGTTGACTTCTCCAAGGATTTGACGGGTGTTGTGACGAAATAGGTTAATATGTTTTCATAAATTTGGTGATGCCACGGGGGATGCAGTGACCCTCGTGGCATTATTTACTATTTAACTATTTACTATTTACTATTTACTGTTTGGACGTTTGCGATTTACTATTTAGCTATTTACGATTTACTGTTTCAGAGGCGGAAATGGTTGATCGTCTTTTGCCTCATCCCTATGAAAATGTTGGGGAATGTTCCTGGAAAAGGAAAGGGGATCGCCTTGCTTGGCAACCCCCTTCGGTTCATTTCTTTTT
>DBYR01000023.1:34668-37870 GCA_002310215.1 Bacteroidales bacterium UBA1181 | reverse complement strand
ATATAGCCTAGGGCAACGCCCTGGGTCTGCATGGACGGGCACACATGGACATCGCCCTGGGTTCGCACGGGTTGCCATTTCATCGGTGAAAACGGTATTTTTGCACGATTGGTTTTTATCATAGTAGGTGTGTCCAATAAAACAAACAACACTATTGGGGATGCTTTTTTGTTTTTATATTTTTGTGGTAGTATTGATACTGTTCTAACCTTAGGATTTGTGTTTATAAAAAGAATTCTCTTATCACATGAATGCGATTTTACTTGCCTTTGTGCTTCCATTCCTGATTCTCATCCTTAAGCTTATACTGAAAAGTGATGAGGAAACTTCGGAACCGAACCATGCAATCGGTTCGGAGGAAAGCAACTCGGCAGATAATACGTACGATAAGACGACTAAACAAAAAACTTCGCCCCATCATAGGAAATCGAGGGATAAAAGGAAGGCCATCTTTGACTGGGACACTGATGAGTTCAAGTCGGAGAATGAGACCCTCTACACCGCCGCACT
Source organism: Bacteroidales bacterium UBA1181 (assembly GCA_002310215.1). Lineage (GTDB taxonomy): Bacteria > Bacteroidota > Bacteroidia > Bacteroidales > Paludibacteraceae > UBA1181. The sequence goes on along the minus strand of DBYR01000023.1, from coordinate 37,360 downwards.
CTCCGTCGTGGCTCTCTTTTCTTGGGTGATGCGGAAGGATGGAAACGTGGGTTCGCAAGAAATGGATGTGGCGCGTCTCTATTTCCTGCAACACCTCACCACGTACTATAGGATTTTATCGCATCCTCCTCATGACATGATAAATGATCCTGTGACGGGAATCCACCGCTTTGCCACGAAAGATTGTATGGAGCTGCTCGAATACTATAACACCCTTCCGAAGTTGCTGCGACATGGCAAATGTTGCGGCAAGATTTTGGAAGCCGATATCTACTATGAGGCGGCGTTAGACCTGCTGAAGGCGCTCTTCCAAGTGGCCTACTCCAGCAATGGGGTGATCGAGTCCGAGATGGATATCCTCCGAAGCATCGCACTGGGACTGAATATTCATCTTGAGGATTGGAATAACCTGCGACGGAAGTATGAAATATACCGAGGACCATACAAAAACAGAACGGATTCTTCTTCCGAATCTTCCGATGAAATGGGTAAAAAATCTAATAAGAAGAAAAAGAAGAATCGGAGAAACAGACAGGAGTGGAATGAATCGGAAGACTCTTCCGGTCAATATGAAGAGCGTAAGGAACAACAACAAAAGCAGGATCATCAACAAGGGAAAGAGAAAAAGAAATCCTCCACTTTCGGCTATAAGCTGACGCAGGCCTACAACCAATTGGGCCTCCTCACCACCGCCACCGAACCGGAGATCAAAGCGGCCTTCCGCCTACTGGCCAAGAAATACCACCCCGACCGTTTGCCGAGCGATGCTACCGACATGGACCGTAAAATCTCGGCTGACCAGTTCCGGCAGGTCATGGAGGCGTACGACCTTATCCGGCTGGAAAAGGGAATGTAGAGAATTATGAATTAAGAATTATGAATTAAGAATTGATGGGCGGCGTGCCATTGATTAAATGATTTACGTTGCCGAACGTGCTAACATCCTATATTTTCATATCCCCACGGCCTGAAAGGCCATAACATATATAGCCTAGGGCAACGCCCTGGGGGAATTATGAAACGTCAGTTCGACGTAGTCAATTTGGAGGGCGTGCGTATTCCCACACGATGCGCACAACCTAAGCCCCGAAGGGGCGTCATCCTCCAGGCAGGGGTGTAAACCCCTGTACAACAGACGAATGGTGCGGTGGGAACCCTGAAAGGGTGACACGTTGATAATTAAGAATTTTGAATTTTGAATTAAGAAACGTTAGTTCGACGAAGTCAATTTTTGAATTATTTGGGGGTGTATCGTTGATTAAATGATTCACGTTGCCGAACGTGCCGACATTCTACATTTTATCATAAATGCCCGTTTCCATCGAAAAAACGACAGTCCCGTGTACCCAATGGGTTATGAACTTAAAACAGAATTTTATATTTTTGTGGAAATAAATGTCTTATATGAACTCTACTACTAAAATCTTTATATTAATTCTGTTAGGGATTTTGTTCGCGTCCCTGACAAAGACTTTAATACCCATTTTTTGTATCGCGATAATAGTAGGTCTTATTATCGGGATTTTGTCACATGAAGATGAAAAAAATGGAAAAGACTCGGCTCAAACGTCAGATGACGCGGACAACTACAATAATCAGGATAAAACTAATCAGGATGACACAAGATCTCGCAGGGAAGAGGATTCCTCGTATGCCAATCACAATACATACCAATCGTCGCGAGCCAAGCGCAAATCAAAACGATGGACCGACGAACCTATCAGGGAAGGGGGCGGCAAACGCACGAGAAACAGGATCTTCCAGGCGAATACCATCCTACAGGGAGGTGTCATCCCTGACGAATATGATAAAGAGCGGCTATACACGTCCGCCATGTCTGTCATAGCCCTCTTCTCTTGGGTGATGCGGAAGGATGAGGGTGCGGATGACGAGGAGTTGGACGTGGCGCAACTATATTTTGAGAAGCACCCCGCATTCAATCGAATCCTGCGGCTCTACCCTAATGGATTGGGAAAGGATCCTATTACGAACGCTGAACATATCTCGGTCGAGAATTGCATGCAGATGCTCAAATTCTATAACTCTTGTCCAAGAATGTTACGGTACGGCAAGTGTTGTAGCAATGTCTTGGCGTCCGGCATCTACTACACGGCCGCCTTGGACTTGATGAAGGCACTCCTGCAGGTGGCCTACACCATCGATGGCGTGATTGAACCTGAGTGGGAGATCCTTCGGGGAATCGCACAGGAACTGAAGATCCAAAAGGTGGATTGGACGAACCTGGAGCAGAAGTATACGCAGATGGGGAGGAGCCACTCTTCCTCTAAAAGAAAATCGTCCAGTGGTAAGAGCAACTCCGAGAAGGGGAAATCAGGCGGGGAACAATCGAAGCGGCAGGAGAATAATCGTTCACAAGGACAACAGCAAAAACAACAGCAGGATCAGGCCAAGAAATCTTCTACTTTCGGCTATAAGCTGACGCAGGCCTACAACCAATTGGGCCTCCTCACCACCGCCACCGAACCGGAGATCAAAGCGGCCTTCCGCCTATTGGCCAAAAAGTACCACCCTGACCGCCTGCCGAGCGATGCGACCGATATGGACCGCAAAATCTCGGCCGACCAGTTCCGACAGGTCATGGAGGCGTACGACCTTATACGATTGGAGAAGGGAATGTAGATAATTAAGAATTAAGAGTTAAGAATTAAGAGTTGACGGGATGTAATTTACG
>DBYR01000023.1:0-34572 GCA_002310215.1 Bacteroidales bacterium UBA1181 | reverse complement strand
GCGTATCCCCACGGCCTGAAAGGCCATAACATATATAGCCCGGGGCATCGCCCTGGGGGAATTATGAAACGTCAGTTCGACGTAGTCAATTTGGAGGGCGTGCGTATTCCTATGCGATGCGCATAGCCGAGCCCCGTAGGGGCGTCATCCTCCAGGCAGGGGTGTAAACCCCTGTACAACAGACGAATGGTGCGGTGGGAACCCTGAAAGGGTGACACATTGATAATTATGAATTTTGAAACGTTAGTTCGACGTAGTCAATTTTTGGGCGGCATCTCATTGATTAAATGATTTACGTTTCCGAACGTGCTTACATTTTACATTTGCGTATCCTCACGGCCTGAAAGGCCATAACATATATAGCCCGGGGCATCGCCCTGGGACATGATGGATTACAAATTACCCCCATTTCACCGATGGAATCGCCCATTATTTGCAAACGCCGCAGCTATTGCAGTGGGAGAGTTCGCCACGGAAGCGTTGCTCCACGAGCAGGCGGATCTTGTCCTTCACGGCTTCGATCCGTATGTTGTCCAACACGTCGCTCACGAAGGCGAACATGAGAAGCATGCGGGCCTCCTCCTCGGGAATTCCTCTCGAACGAAGGTAGAAAAGCGCCGTTTCATCGATTCTTCCGGTCGATGCGCCGTGGCTACACTTCACGTCGTCCGCATAGATCTCCAAATGAGGCTTCGTGTACATCCTGGCATTCGGAGACATGCAGACGTTGCGGTCTGTTTGGTAAGCCTCCGTCTTGAATGCGCCCTCGGCCACCATGATCTTGCCGGAGAATGCGCCGGTCGCCTCGTCGTTCAAAACATATTTATAGAGCTCACGGCTCTTGCAGTTCGGTTTGTGGTGGTTGATCAGCGTCGTGTTGTCGATGTGCTGTTTCGCGTCTCCGATCGCCATGCCGCTTAAGGTGGTTTGGCAATGCTCCCCGTCGATGTCGATCTGGATCCTGTTCCTGGTCAGTCCGTTGTGCAACGTGAGATCGTTCACGATGATCTCCGAACCGCTCTGTTGGCGGATGTTCAGGTTCGCCACGCTGATCGATTTGGAGTGTGTGTTCTCCAGCTTGTAATGGTCATAAATGGCGTTTTCACCGACAAAAACCTCCGTCACCCTGTTGGAGAGTTGCTCCCATTCGCCACGGGTATGGGCGCAGAGCAGGAGCTTGGCCTGTGCGGACCGCTCCAAGACGATAAGGTTCCTTTGCGTGCCCAACATAGGCACTTTCCCTGTCATCACGCATATCAGTTGGATAGGCTTGTCGATGACCACGTTCTCCGGCACATGCAGGAAGAAACCGTCCTGCGCAAAAGCCGTGTTGAAGTCTATGATCGCATCCGTTCCGCTGACCGCCGCCTTGCCGTAATACTTCGCGACAAGCTCCGGATCAGTCTCTGAGTATTCACGTAAACTGCCGATGGAAACGCCCTTTTTTCGTAGCTCAATCAGACAATTCTCGCTTTCGGGCGGACAGAAGAATGTGTCATTCACCACATAGAAGAGATAGGCGTTGATGCCTGGCACTTCGCAGCGGAAATCCTCCGTGAGGGCGATTCGGTTGAGGTTCATGCCATAATCCACCGCGAAGGCCTCCTTCATGTCGGTGTATTGGTATGCCTCCATGCGTCGGGTAGGGAATCCCCTCCGTTGGAACGACTCGAAGGCGGCATCCCTCAACGCGTCCATGGGTGCGCCGCTATTCCTCTTCAGCACGTCGCGGTACTGCTTGAAAATATCTATGTATGATTGCTCTATCGACATATTTGCCATGAATTATTCACCCAACTCCTTTTTTATCCAATCGTAGCCTTTCTCCTCCAGCTCCAAAGCCAGTTCCTTGCCCGCCGTCTTCACGATCTGACCCTTGTAGAGGACGTGGACGATGTCCGGAACGATATAATCCAAAAGACGTTGGTAGTGTGTGATCACTATGCTCGCGTTATCGGCCTTTTTCAGCTTGTTCACGCCGTTGGCCACGATGCGCAGGGCGTCGATGTCCAAGCCGCTGTCCGTCTCGTCCAGGATGGACAATTTAGGCTCCAGCATGGCCATCTGGAAGATCTCGTTGCGCTTCTTCTCGCCGCCGGAGAATCCTTCGTTGACGGATCGGTTCGCCAATTTATTGTCCAACTCCACCAACTCCTTCTTCTCACGCATCAGCTTCAGGAAATCGGAGGCGGACAAGGGGTCCAACCCTTTGTATTTGCGGTGCTCGTTCGTGGCGGTGCGCATGAAGTTCACCATGCTGACACCAGGGATCTCCACAGGATACTGGAAACTGAGGAAGAGACCCTCCCTTGAGCGGTCCTCCGGGGAGAGCTCCAGAAGATTCTTTCCCTTGAAATAAACCTCACCTTCCGTCACCGTGAAGGTCGGGTCACCCGCCAACACGGATGAGAGCGTGCTCTTTCCTGAACCGTTCGGGCCCATGATGGCGTGCACTTCCCCTTCGTTCACCGTCAGATTTATACCCCGCAAAATCTCTTTGCCATTGACATTGGCATGTAAATTCTTAATTTCTAATAGCATATATAATAATTATCTATTAATCTATTAACCTACTGATCCTTCCAACGAAACCTGCAGCAGCTTCTGCGCCTCCACCGCGAACTCCATCGGTAATTTGTTGAGCACCTCCTTGGCATATCCGTTGACGATGAGTCCGACCGCGTCCTCGGTGCTGATGCCACGCTGGTTGCAGTAAAAAATCTGGTCCTCGTTGATCTTCGAGGTGGTAGCCTCATGCTCGACGATGGCCGATTCGTTATGGATGTCCATGTACGGGAAGGTATGTGCGCCACACTTGTCTCCCAGGAGCAAGCTGTCGCATTGGGAGAAGTTGCGGGCACCGTCCGCGTTCTTCGAAACCTTCACCAATCCCCGGTAGCTATTCTGGCTGAGTCCCGCCGAAATACCTTTAGAGACGATATGGCTTTTCGTGTTCTTGCCGAGATGGATCATCTTCGTACCCGTGTCCGCCTGCTGGTAGTTGTTCGTGACCGCCACGGAGTAGAACTCCCCGACGGAATTATCGCCTAACAATACGCAGCTCGGATATTTCCATGTGATGGCGGAACCCGTCTCTACCTGCGTCCAGGAGACTTTCGAAGAGATTCCCTTGCAGAGGGCGCGTTTGGTGACGAAGTTATAGATACCACCCTTTCCGTCCTTATCGCCTGGGTACCAGTTCTGTACAGTCGAATATTTGATCTCCGCCCTATCGTGCGCCACCAGTTCGACGATGGCCGCATGCAATTGGCTCTCGTCGCGCATCGGTGCGGTACAGCCCTCCAGATAGGAGACGTAGCTGTCGTCGTCCGCCACGATCAGTGTGCGTTCGAACTGGCCCGTTTGGGCGGCGTTGATTCTGAAGTAGGTGGAGAGCTCCATCGGGCAACGTACGCCCTTCGGGATGTAGACGAAGGAGCCGTCGCTGAAGACCGCCGAGTTCAGTGCGGCGAAAAAGTTGTCCGTATAAGGCACCACCGTTCCGAGGTATTTCTTGACAAGGTCCGGGTAGTTCTTCACCGCTTCGTTGAATGAGCAGAAGATAATGCCCAATTCAGCGAGGTTTTCCCTGTAAGTCGTCTTGACGGATATGCTGTCCATGACCGCGTCCACCGCCATGCCCGCAAGGTGTTTCTGCTCCTCCAACGGGATGCCCAGCTTGTCGAAAGTCTTCAGCAATTCAGGGTCGATATCCTTTTCGCTCTTAGGAGAGTTCTTTTTCGGAGCCGCATAGTAGTAGATGTCCTGATAGTCGATTTCGGGGATGCTGAGGTGCGCCCAGTTCGGCTCCTTCAGCGCGAGCCAATGCCGGTAGGCCTTCAGGCGGTATTCGAGCAACCATTCCGGTTCCCCCTTCTTTTCGGAGATGAGGCGCACAACATCCTCGTTCAACCCTTTCGGGATGACCTCGGTCTCAATGTCCGTGACAAATCCGTACTTATAATCCCCTTTGGTAATGGTATCTACTATGTTATCATTCATAATGCGAGCCAACTATTCATTGCGCAAAATTACGAAAGAATTGGCTAAACTAAGGAATGAAAAAAGAAAAACTCTCCGTCTACGTGATTTTTAGTGAAAACATCTTAGAAAAACAGGCAAACAGGTCCTTAAATAGATATATATTCTTTCTTTTCCCCATAAAAAGGGGATATAATGCCATGCCCCAAAAAATTGACTACGTCGAACTAACGTTTCAAAATTCAAAATTATCGATGTGTCACCCTTTCAGGGTTCCCGCCGCACCATTCATCTATTATACAGGGGTTTACACCCCTGCCTGGGGGATGACGCCCCTTCAGGGCTCGGTTGTGCGCAACACGTAGGAATATGCATACCCCCCAAAAAATTGACTACGTCGAACTAACGTTTCATAATTGCCCCAGGGCGCTGCCCTGGGCTATATATGTGTTGGCCTTTCAGGCCGTGGGGATGAGCAAATGTGGAATGTAGGCACGTTCAGCGACGTGAATCACATCCCGTCAATTCTTATTCCCCAGGGCGCTGCCCTGGGCTATATNNCTATATATGTGTTGGCCTTTCAGGCCATGGGGATATGCAAACGTAGAATCTCGGCACGTTCGGCGACGTGAATCACATCCCGTCAATTCATAATTGACTACGTCGAACTAACGTTTCAAAATTCATAATTCCCATAAAAAAGGGCCGCCACCAAGTGACAGCCCTTACTATTCCAATTTTTAATTTTTAATTCTTAACTCTTAATTCTTAATTTAAAGCGAGATCGGCAATTCCCTCTTGATGCTCTGCTCGAGGCAAATAAGCGTCTCCGTGGCGGATACGCCCTTGATGCTCTGGATCTTACCGTTCAGGAGTTGCATCAGATGCTCGTTGTCTTTGGCATAGAGTTTCACCATCATGGTGTAAGGACCCGTGGTGAAATGGCACTCCACGATCTCAGGGATTTTCTCCAGTTCAGGGACCACCTCCGAGTACATGGAACCCTTCTCCAGTTTGATTCCTATATAAGTACAAGTCTGGTAACCTAAGATCTTAGGGTTGACGTGATAGCCGGAACCAATAATCACACCCAGATCAGCCAAGTGTTGGACACGTTGGTGAATAGCGGCGCGCGACACGCCACACTCCGCCGCCACATCCTTGAACGGAATGCGGGCGTTTCTGGTGATAATCTTCAGAATATCCTTGTCTAAGTCGTCAATCTTTTCCATTGCCATGTGTTTTTATTCGCCAAAGATAGGGATTTTTTGTAATTGGTGCGAATTTACTTAAAAAATAAATTTCGAAGACTTCCTGTTTTGAGGTTTGGATATATACGCACAATTCATTTAAACAAGGCAGAAGACGATTAGGTTTTCCGCATTTATGGAATACAAAATAGCAGATTGTAAATGGCTAAATAGTAAATCCTGCGTGAGTGTTTGTCGCAAAAGCGATATGATTTCCTTATAAATCCGAAGCGGAATACCCTTCTTCCGTTACAATTTGTCAGATGTGGAAATTCATTTTGTAGAATAAACCAATATTACTATTATCATAATGTTATCAATATTATCTTTGCAGTGTCATAATGATAGTAAAAATAGCAAAATAAATGTCATTATGATATTATGTATAACATTTAACCATTAGTATTATGGAAAGATTATGGAAGTTGGGGTTAATAATGTTGCTGTCCTGCGTTATGGCATGCCCCCTGAGAGCGGAAGAAAAGGATAGCACCTCGTCGAAAGTGGAGGTCAGCGCCGGTGCGGACTTGGTAAGTACGTACATGTGTCGTGGATCTAAGGTGTCGGGAGCCAGTTTCCAGCCTACCTTGGGTATCTCATACAAGGGTTTGTCCCTGAGTGCGTGGGCGTCCACGGATTTTAAGACAGCCGTGAACGAGTTCGATTGGATTTTGGGTTATGAAGTGGGTGGCTTCTCGGTGGCAGTGACGGATTATTTCGGGCCGTTCGACGACGATTCGGCACCTAAGTATTTTGCGGATGGTTCGCACATGTTGGAGGGTACGGTAGGGTTCGACTTCGGCAAGGTTTGTGACAAGTTTGCTCTGAGCATCGCATGGAACACCTACTTCCTGAATGATAAGAATGCGGAAGGGGATGAACAGTTCTCTACCTACATCGAGCTGGGATACCCTGTGGCGACGGCTCCGGCTACGTTAGACTTCGCATTGGGCTTCACGCCATGGGAGGGCCTCTATTCTGAGGGTTTCAACGTAGTGAATTTCTCCGTCAAGGCGTCCAGGGAGGTGAAGATTACGGACCACTACTCTCTGCCAGTCTTCGCGCAAATGGTGCTGAACCCTAACGCGGAAAGAATATATGGTGTGTTTGGCATCAGTTTTTAAGTACGGAATACAATCATTAAAAGATAATCATTATGAAAAAGATTGAAGCAATTATCCGAAAAACAAAGTTTGAGGAAGTAAAAGACGCCTTGTTGGCGGCGGATATCGAATGGTTCTCGTATTATGATGTCCGTGGCGTCGGAAAGGCGCGACAAGGACGAATCTACAGAGGTGTCGTGTATGACACAAGTGTTATCGAGCGCACATTGGTCTCCATCATCGTTCGTGATAAGAACGTGGAGCGGACGGTCGATGCGATCCAGAAAGCCGCTTATACGGGCGAGATCGGTGATGGTAGGATCTTCATCATCAATGTGGAGGACGCCATCAGGATCAGGACGGGCGACCGTGGCGACACTGCCCTTTACAATGCCGAACAAGAGAAATGACAACAGAGAACAAGACTCAATTAAATCAAACGATAAACAATATGCTAATTATGAACACGATATTAAAACATATAACATCAAGGGCCGCGCGCATCGGGGCCATGGTATGTTCGCTCTGTGCGGGTCTGCCTGCCATGGCGCAAGACGGTGCTGTGGCGGAGGCGGCGGAGGAAGCCTCTTCCGTCAGTGCGGTCGACACGATTTGGGTGCTTTTGGCAGCCATGCTGGTATTCTTCATGCAACCAGGTTTCGCCCTGGTTGAGGCTGGATTGACGAGGGCGAAGAACACGGCCAACATCCTGATGAAGAACTTTTGCGACTTCGCCGCGGGTTCTGTCCTCTATTGGGTGGTGGGTTTCTCCATCATGTTTGGCGCCGGAACGTTCATGGGATGGGGCGGATTCGGTATCGGTGGTGTGGAAAACCCTTGCGGCAACTTGCCGAAGGAGTGCTACTTCATCTTCCAAACGGTCTTCTGCGCGACGGCGGCCACCATCGTTTCAGGTGCCATGGCTGAGCGTACCAAGTTCTCCATGTACATGCTCTACTCTGTCCTGATCTCCGCTTTCATCTATCCGATCCAAGCGCACTGGTCATGGGGCGGCGGATGGTTGAGCGAGTTGGGATTCCATGATTTCGCGGGATCCGCCGTAGTCCACTCTTGTGGTGGTTTCATCGCTTTGGCCGGCGCCATCGTATTGGGTCCACGTTTGGGCAAATACGGAAAGGACGGAAAGACCCACGCCATTCCGGGTCACAGCTTGACCTTGGCGGCCTTGGGTGTTTGGATCCTCTGGATGGGATGGTTCGGATTCAACCCTGGATCAACGGTAGCGGCTCAAGGCGCGGTAGACCCAGCGACTTATGGAGGTGGCATCCTCGATAACATGTCCGCCATGTCCCACATCTTCGTGACGACGAACATCGCGGCGGCCGTAGGAGGAATCGTGGCATTGATCTACACTTGGTTGGTATACGGAAAACCATCATTGTCAATGGTTTGCAACGGTATCTTGGCAGGTTTGGTCGGCATCACGGCAGGATGCGACTGCGTCTCCATCGGTTCTGCGGCAATTATCGGAGCCATCGCTTCCGTAGTAATGTGTTTCTCTGTCAACTTCCTTGACACGAAGCTCCATATCGACGATCCTGTCGGTGCAGTCTCTGTACACGGTATGGCAGGATTCACGGGTACGATCCTCACGGGTGTCTTCGCCTACGAGGAGTGCGGATACTCAGTATTGACTCAGCTGATTGGTGAGGTCACGGTAGCGGCTTGGTCATTCGGCGTAGGATTCCTGGTATTCTTCGCGATCAAGAAGATTCATGGATTAAGAGTTCCTAAGAGAATAGAAGAAGAAGGTTTGGATGTGTACGAACACGGAGAATCTGCCTACAACTAATAGGAGAATCTGCCAAACGAGATGGGTATTCACGGGGAAACCGATGGATACCCATTTTTTTACTGGAAATATCCGATTGTCATCATCAACGGAAGAATTTCCCGACGACCGGTAACGCCTTCAGCGGGAGGTCACGCTTGATGATTAGTGCGACGAACAGCAGTAAGAGGAATGTATCCTGCACATAGCGCAGTGCGCCCTTCGCCGGAGAGTATGTATGTATGGCGAAGAAGAGAGCCGTCACAAGCGCGTAGATGAGGATGGATTTGAAGTCATATTTTATCGGATAATATTTCTGTCCGAAGCAATAGGAGATCACCGTGATGGCGAAGAAGCAGCAGAGCGAGGCGGATGCGGAGGCCATGTAGCCATATTTAGGCACGAACAAAACATTCACCAAGAGCGTGATGATCAGACCTATAATAGAGAAATAGGCGCCATACTGGGTCTTATCCGTCAGTTTATACCACAGGGAGAGGTTGAAGAAGATGCCTTGGAAGAGGTAGGATATAAGAATGATAGGCACCACACGCAGACCTTCCCAGTAATCGCTTCGGATCAAATGCTTCAGGATATCCAAGTAGAAAATCATTCCTAAGAAAATCAGGAAGGAGAAGATGATGAAGAACTTCATCGCGTCGGCATACTCGTTTTTCTTGTCGCCCCCTTTATTCTGCGCGAAGATGAAGGGCTCGTAAGCATAGCGGAAAGCTTGGGTGAACATCATCATCACCATTGCGATTTTGAAGCATGCGCCGTAGATGCCCAATTGCGCGTCGGCCACCGCACGGTCCGGGATAAGGTAAGGGAAGATGATTTTATCCAAACTCTGGTTCATGATGCCCGCCACACCTAAGATGAGGAGCGGGAAGGAGTATTTCAGGATTTGTTTCAGCAATGAGGAGTCTATCTTAAGTTTGGCCTTCAGGATTTGAGGCAACAACATGCAAGTGACGAACAGTGTGGAGATCAGGTTGGAGATGAACACATACCCCACTCCATAGCTCTCGTCGTAGAACCAGGAGATCCATTCAGGATGAGAGACTTGTATCTTAGGGCAAATGATTAGGAAGAAGAGGTTGGCGGCTATGTTCACCAATATCATCACCAACTTAAGGATAGCGAAGCGGCCCGCCTGGTTTTGGAACCGCAGGTAGGCGAACGGAATGCAATCGAAGGCATCCATGGCGACGATGACGCAGAGCATCCAGATGAACTCGGGATGGCTGGAGTAGCCTAACAAGTCTGCTATGTCACGGCTGAACACCACGCCAAGGAGGGCGAAGAGAGTGGAGGTCGCGCCGACGCAACAAAGCACGCTGCTGTAGACACTGTCCGCATTTTCCCTGTCCTTGTTCGCGAAACGGAAGAACCCCGTCTCCATGCCGTATGTGAGGATGACCAACAGCAAGGCGGTCCATGCGTAGAGGTTGGTCACGATACCATATTCGGCGGAATTGGTGAGCACGTACGTGTAGAGCGGAACGAGACACCAGTTCAAAAACTTACCTAAAATGCTGCTAACGCCGTATATAGCGGTCTGTTTAGCAAGGTTTTTCATCTCAGCCATGGCAAAAATATGCTTCCTTCTTTTTGTTTCGCAAAGAAATCTTATTTTTTGCATACATCAAAGTATTATTTCCGCCCTTTAAGGTTTTTTTTCAAAAAAGGAAATTCCGCAATCAAGGCAATCGTTATGTATTGATAATAATCATGTTAGATAGTTCGATTTTTTTTTGATAGTAAAAAAATTTTATTATATTCGTAATCGAGTTTACAAATGGAGGGGGAAACCCAAGAATGGTATGATGAAACAGAGTAGGCAGGGAGGTGTGCTTCCCTGTGGGTATTTTTCGCCCCTATATGGTGTTAATTAAAAACGAATTGCTTATGGAAACACTAATTCGATTCGGACGGACAAGGATAGCACTCGTGCTAGTTGGATTGTCTCTATGTTTTGCGGCGAATGCGAATGTTAGAGTGAACGAGGTAATGCCGTGTAACATTTCAACCTATATTAAAAACCAGAATTACAATGGTTGGGTTGAACTCTTTAACGATGCTAATAAGAGCGTCGATTTGCAGGGATATAAAATCATACATTATGAGCTGAAGAAAGATGGTTCCACTGAGAAGGAGTGGGAGTGGAAAATCGGAGAAACGAGCATCTCATGTACTGGTTATAAGGTGTTCTGTTTTGATGGTTCGGAGACGGACAGTAAGACGGAGCGCAAGTTGGACTCGGACGGGGGTGTCATTGTGCTGAAGAACAAATCCGGCGCAGTGGTTGATTCGTTCAAGTATGGGGCGATGCAGACTCATATCTCTTACGGAATCTACAACGGAGAGTACGGTTACATGGAACCGACTCCAAAAGGAGAGAATAGCCAATCTTACAAGAGCCTATCTTCCCGCTGCGGGAAACCATATTTCGAGGGCATGTTGCCGGGTGTTGTTTCTTACAACAATTCTGTTATCAAGATAAAGACCCAGACGGAAGGCGCGACCATCTACTATACGACAGACGGAAGTGAGCCGACCGATGTGAAAGGGGAAAAATACAATTCTAATGGTATCATCGTATCAAATATCATCAAAAAGCAGGATGAGAGCATCATCATTCGTGCGAGGGCATACAAGAATGGCATGATCTCCAGCGCTATCCTGACGGGCACATTCATCTCCGCGTACGCTTCGCACGGCGGCTGCGAGAAGTCCCAACTGCCTATTGTATCTATCGTGACTGACACGGCCAATCTATATAACCCAATAAATGGAATCTACACGGAAGGAAGTCCGAATAACGAATACAGTGTGAATCCGAATTATGGCTGTTTGCCGGACAAAAAACTGAATTACGTGATGGATTGGGCGCGCGCGGCCAATTTCGAGTACTTCGTGGACGAGAAGCAAGTATTGTCGCATGAGGTGGATATAGCTGTGATGGGTGGTTGCTCCCGCAAATATGAAACGAAGTCACTGAAGATAAAGGCGGGTAACAGAATGGGTGCCGGAAACGGGAAACTGAAATATGACTTCTTCGCCGATAAGTTAGGGAACGAGTACAAGTCCTTACAATTGAGGAACGGAGGAAATGGCCATGAGGCGCGGTATATCCGCTGTCGTGACGGGTTCATGCAGAGCATCGCGAAGAACATGGGCATCGACTATCAGGCATACCAACCGGTCGCATTCTATCTCAATGGCGAATACAGAGGTCTGATGGGGCTGCGCGAACGTACGAACAAAGCTTTTGTCGAGTCTAACTACGGCATTGGCAGCAAGGATATCGACGTGATAGAGATCACCAACAGGGAAGGTATTGTGGCGACTTGTGGCGACTTGGAGGCGTACAACCATCTGGTAAATTTCCTGTCGAATAACGATCCTAAGTCAGATAGTTACTACACTGAGGCCGCCAAGTTGATGGATATGGAGGAATACATGAACTACCAGATATTCGAACAGTTCATCGTGAACACTGATTGGCCGGCGAATAACTGCAAGATTTGGAGGGAGCGCAACAACGGACGGTTCCGCTGGATCTCCTTCGACACGGATTTCGGGTTGGGCCTTTATGGCGAGGGCGACGATAACCATTGCACGCCTGATGTGGATATGTTCAAATGGTCAAAAGGTGAGGGCTCACGTTTCAATTGGGCCAACGGGGAGAGAAATGTGGGTTTCACGGAAGACACCAAGTGGAAAACAATTATCTTCTCCAGCCTGATGAAGAATAGTACCTTCAGGGAGAAGTTCCTGACGAAGTACCTGATCCATTTAGGCACCTCGCTGAAGTATGACAAGATTCGTACCACTTGGGACAGCATATCCGCTCTGGTATACAATGAATACTGTGCTACCTTTGAAGGGAAAACCAATCTAAGTGATGCAGGCATGTTGAGTTTCGCGCAGGCAAGGCCTGGAAAGATATACAACCAGATGTTGAACAAGGATAATTTCCCGGAGCTTAGTGGTAGCAGTTTGGTGGATTTGAATCTGACCTCGAGCCTTTCCGCAGGCCGTATCCTGATGAACGGTGAGCTTATCCCAACCTCAAATATCTCTAGCAAATACTTCTCTGGCAAGGAGTTGAAACTGGAGGCGGTGGCGCCTTTCGGATACAAGTTCATTGGTTGGAAAGGTGAGGGAGAATCCTCTGCGCAAGCTGCTGTGGAAGATGATCCGATCGACACGGTTGGTTTGGAATATACGCATACAAGGGAGTGGAAGTATTACACTTCCAAAGATGGAAAGAGCAACTCTAAATGGAGGTATGATGATTACAACGACTCTGAATGGCTGCCTGGTTTTGGTGTGATGGGGTATAATGATGATGATAACTCCGATTTCAACACGGTGATTGAGAGCGGTAATAAAGGGAACCATTACGCCGCCGTCTATTTCAGGAGTGTATTCAACTTGGAAAACGTGGAGAACATCAGGGGTATTGTCGCCCGCATCAAGTTCGATGATTCCTATGTCCTTTACGTGAACGGCAAGAAGGTGAGGGCCAGCAACATTGACCCAAGCCAGATAAGTGGCACGAGTTTCTCCAGTACTTGGGCGAATGACTCTATAGAGATCGTCATCATCCCTAATTCCGCTTTGAAGGAGGGCACTAACATCTTTGCGGTGGAGGTACATCAACATAAGGCGGAGAGTTCCGACTTGAAGCTCTTCTTCGAGGAGTCCATCGTCTATGGCTCTCCATCTGTAAGCGAGCCTTCATCGGGTGAGTATATCTCCACTAACCCGATTTACCGCACGACCGTCAACGGGGATTTGAATCTGACAGCCGTGTTCGAGAAACTGAGCGGCTGCGAGCAACCTGATATACGTATCAACGAGATCTGCGCCTCTAACATGAAGGGATCTGGCACTTCCGACGAATTTGGCAACTACTCCGACTGGTTCGAGATCTATAACGATGGCGACGAGACTGTCAACCTCGCGGGCCTCTTCCTGACGGATAAGGCGGAGAATGAGACTAAGTTCATGATTCCTTACGGATACGAGGAGACGAAAGTGGCGCCTAAAGATAGGATACTTATATGGGCGGATAACCTCTCTTACCGTGGCCCATTGCACGCTGGCTTCAAGTTGAAAAACCTTGCGGGCTCCTATGTCGCCATCAACATGAAATGCGGAAACAATGTCTATAGCATCGACGAGGTGGAGTATGACTATGTGGATGAAAACATGTCCTATGGCCTTTTGAACGATGGCGGTAACCAATGGGTTACATTTGGAGAGTGCTCGGGCGGACGTGTCTTCTATCCAACTCCTGGCGTGGCGAATAGTTCCCGGGTATGTGACTCCGACGAGTGTATGTCCATCATCACTGATGTGGAGGAGGTTAAGCAGGATGAGGAGGGCCCTATCAGTATTTATCCTAACCCAACGTCCGACGTGCTGAATGTGAAGGTGGCCGGCGAGGGCTCTATCGACATCTTCCTTTATGACAATTTAGGTAGATTGCTGAATGTATACGACAGGATGAACCCTATCTCGTCCATCGATCTGAGGAAACTGGCCTCAGGTATATACCATGTGGAGCTCTTCACGGAAAAGGCGATATACAAAGAGACAATCATCAAAGAATAAGAGTAGGATAGGAATGTTTCTGAATGGATGGCGTGGCTTCGGTCTCGTCATCCATTTTTTTCGCTTCTTACTTTTACGGACAATTAACGTTCCTAAGACGATTATTTGCTACCTTTGTCCCATACACGGTTTTGAATATGGAGAAGGAATGGCAGATAAGGACGAGGCTGCTGCTTGGGGAGCAGACGATGGCCTCGCTTGGGAAGAAACATGTCTTGGTGGTGGGTGTCGGCGGTGTCGGCGCTTACGCCGCGGAGATGCTCGTGCGGGGCGGTGTCGGTGAACTCACCATCGTGGATGGCGACAAGGTGAATGAAAGCAATATCAACCGACAGTTGGTGGCCCTGCACTCCACGCTGGGGATGGATAAGACCGAAGTGCTGGCGAAACGCCTCCTGGACATCAATCCGGAACTGAAGCTGCACGTACACACCATCTTCCTGAAGGATGAGCTCACTCCTCAGCTACTGGATGCGGCGCGCTATGATTTTGTAGTGGATGCCATCGACACGCTATCGCCCAAAGTGTTCCTGATCCAATGCGCCCTGGAACGTCACCTCCCGCTTATCTCCTCGATGGGTGCAGGGGCCAAGAGCGACATCACGAAAATCCAGATCGCGGATATCTCCAAATCCTACAATTGCACCTTAGCGAAGGCTGTCCGCAAGCGTTTAGGCAAAATGGGTATCCGAAAAGGCTTTAAGGTGGTCTTCAGTTCCGAATTGCCCGACGAAAAGGCGGTCATGATGGTGGAGGAGCAGAACAAGGTCTCCACCGTCGGCACGATCTCATACATGCCCGCCACCGTCGGCAACTACATCGCCTGCCATGTCCTATCATCCTTAAGGGAAAGAGCCCGCGAAGAGAACGAGGAATAACTGTTGAGGCGGTTTTACTCGAACATTTACTATTTGACGATTTACTATTTACTATTTTGTAATTTCCACGTGCATGATAATGTACCGTGCCATGTTTTTTTATTTCACGCTAAAATCGTAAATTTGCGTATTGACTGATGTTATTATAAACTTATACCACAATGGAAACGAATGAATTATTTGCCGCAGTGCGTGACGCCTCCAAGACTTTGGTAGGCCTTGATGATGCGAAGGTTCGCGAAGTGCTGCTGGCGGTGGCCGACGAGGCTGAGAAGCAAACCGACTACATTCTGTCTGAGAACCAGAAGGATTTGGACAAGATGGACAAGTCCAACCCTATGTATGACCGTTTGATGTTGACGAAGGAACGCATTGCGGGCATCGCCTCTGACATCAGGAACGTGGCGGGTTTGCCCTCTCCATTGGGTAAGGTGCTGAAAGATATCGAACGTCCGAATGGATTGAAACTGAAGCGCATCAGCGTGCCTTTCGGAGTGATCGGCGTGATCTATGAAGCTCGCCCTAATGTGAGCTTCGACGTCTTCTCCATCTGCTTCAAATCGGGCAATGCCTGCGTACTGAAGGGTGGTTCGGATGCGCATTGCTCCAACACGGCGATTGTCAACGTCATCCATTCCGTATTGCGCAGGATGAACGTGAACGAGAACGTTGTGGCCTTGTTGCCTGCCGGTCGTGAGTCCACGGGTGAACTGCTGAACGCTATCGGCTATGTGGATATGATCATCCCACGGGGCAGTTCGGGCCTGATCAACTTCGTGCGCGAACATGCGAAGATCCCTGTCATCGAGACGGGTGCTGGCGTGTGCCACATCTACTTCGACGAGAGCGGAGACTTGAAGATCGGACAGGATGCGGTCTTCAACGGCAAGACTCGCCGCGTCAGCGTATGCAACTCATTGGACTGCCTGATCATCAACGAGAAGAGACTCCAAGACCTTCCTGCCATCTGCGAGCGCATGGCGGAGAAGAACGTGATCATATATGCCGACCAGCCTTCCTACGATGCGCTGAATGGCAAATACCCATATCTGGAACCAGCGACAGCCGATTCCTACGGTACGGAGTTCCTGGACTATAAGATGTCCATCAAAACGGTCAAGAACCTGGACGAGGCTTTGGAGCATATCGCCAAATATAGTTCCAAGCACAGCGAGGCGATCATCAGCAAGGATGAAGCATCCATCGAGAAGTTCGACCGCATGGTGGACGCCGCCTGCGTCTACACGAACACGTCCACGGCATGGACCGATGGCGCGCAATTCGGCTTAGGCGCTGAGATAGGCATCTCCACGCAGAAGATGCACGCCCGCGGCCCTATGGCGCTGGAGGAACTCACCACCTACAAGTGGATCATCAAGGGGAATGGTCAAGTAAGAAGCTAAACAATCACCCGATGGGAATGGTGCCGTTTCTACAACTTGTCGCGGAAGACCTGACGACTAAATTCGGAGGGGAACTCTCCAACCTGACGGTCGTATTCCCTAATAACCGCGCCAGGCTTTTCTTCAATAACTATCTGGTGCGGAGCATTGACCAACCAATATGGTCACCCTCCTATTTGACGATTCAAGATTTGTTCGCCACCTGTACCAACCTACAGGTGGCGGATGATACTAAACTTATCTGTGACCTTTTCAAAGCCTATTCAGCCCATATAGATTGGAAAGCTTTAGAAATCGAACCAGAAACTATGGACATGTTCTATTTCTGGGGAGAGGTGATCCTAAGCGACTTCGAGGATGTCGACAACAATCTTGTACCCGCCAATCTGCTCTTCAAGAACATGGTGGATTTAGCGAAGATGGAGGATGACTTTAGCTTCCTTTCCGAAGAACAAATCACCTCTTTGCAACGATTCTTCCACAACTTCTCCATCGAGCAGAAGTCCCTACTGAAACGTAAGTTCATGGCGTTATGGGATGCCCTCCTTCCGATGTACAATGATTTCAGGGCGAACTTGCGCAGTCAAGGCCTTGCCTATGGCGGGATGTTGCACCGTGTCGTGGTGGATGAGGTATTCAAAGAGAAAGGAATCGAATCCTTCCATTCCGAAAAATATGTCTTCGTCGGGTTCAATGTGTTGAATAAATGTGAGATTGAACTATTCTCACGGCTTCAGAAAGCAGGCAGGGCGATGTTTTATTGGGACACGGACGAGTATTACATGAATATGTCTGACGTGAGGCATGAAGCCGCCACGTTCATGTCCCAGAACTTGGAGAGATTCCCGAACGAATTGCCCAAGTCGTCGTTGGACGCCTTTCGGGAGATTCCTAAACATTTCTCCTTTGTCAGCTCCTCTACGGAAAATGCGCAGGCCAGATACTTGAACGACTATCTGACGAATTGCAGGAAGAAGGGGTTCACCGATCCCGAGACAGCCGTTGTCTTGTGTGACGAATCCCTCCTATTGCCAGTGCTGCACTCCATCCCACCTTGCGTGGATGACCTGAACATCACGATGGGACTACCCCTCATACAGACTCCCGTGTTCGCCTTGATGAAGGTATTGGTCGAGATGCAATGTGCGGTTGCGTTGGTTGCCGGGAGCCGACCTCATTCCATCCCGTTCCGGTTGATCAGGGAGGTGTTGTGCAATCCATACATCCAAATCGCTTGTGAGGGTGCGACAGACCTTTACGACGAAATTGTCAAAGAACACAAATATCATCCTACGGTCTCCTATCTGAAGAGTAAAAGTGATTCCTTGGATCAGCTCTTCACCTTTGTCGACCCGAAGGAAGAAAACGCATCCTCGTCTTTGCTAAAGTGGTTGAGCGATATCATAAAGAAAGTAGCCACGCACTACCGAAAGGGAGCGGTGGACAATCCGGAAGATAACGCTTCCCATGCCACGGACATTGTTGTCTACGACGCCCTGTACAAAGAGGCGCTGTTCCGTTCGTATACGATCGTGAATAGGCTCCTGACGCTAACGGAGAGTGGCGATCTGAAGGTGAATATCCAGACCATGGATAAACTGTTGGAGAGGATGCTCTCCTCCACTTCCGTGCCATTCTCGGGCGAGCCGGTGAAGGGAATGCAGGTGATGGGCTTCCTTGAGACACGAAACCTTGATTTCAAAAACGTGATCATGCTCTCCGTCAATGAGGGTGTGCTGCCCAAGGGCGGAGGAGAATCCTCCTTCATTCCGCACAGCCTGCGCCGCGCGTTCGGCATGACCACCATCGAGCATAAGAATTCGTTATACGCCTACTATTTTTACCGTCTTCTACAACGGGCGGAGAATGTCACGTTCCTCTATAGCACGGCCACATCCGGCGGCTCCAAGGGACAAATGAGCCGATTCCTGATGCAGTTGTTGGCGGAATCGGACGTGGACATCGATTTATACGACCTGCGGTCGGATATCGAGGTTTCCGGCAAAAGCCGATTCGTGGTGGATAAGAGCGAGGAGATAGTAAACAAAATGCGCTTTAAATACGATAAGAACAGTAACCCGAACGCGCGCAATCTTTCCCCATCCTTGTTAAACACGTATCTTTCCTGCCCGATGCAGTTCTATTTTTCCTACGTCATGGGACTGAAAGAACCAGAAGAGCTGGATGATGAAGTGGACCATCGGTTGTTGGGATTGATATTCCACGCCGCAATGGAGGAAATCTATGGACATTTCGGCGACGCCATCATCAAAGATGCGGACTTGAAGCAATTGTTGGGGAAGGAGGATGTATTAGATCAGATCATCGATAATGCCTTCAAACGTGAATATTTCAATGTTGAGGCGAATGCGCACATCCAATATTCAGGTCAACAATTGTTACTCAAGATGACCATACTCGCCTATGTGAAGAACGTGTTGGCATCCGATTTGCAGAACTGTGTCCCTTTCCGAATCGTCGGAGTGGAGACGAACCAATTCACCCGCGATCTGTCGGTAGGTGGTATGCGGCTTACGCTGGGCGGTACCATCGACCGTCTTCAGAGCGATTCCGAAGGTAGTGTCTATAGAATAGTTGATTATAAAACAGGCGGTCTAAAAGATAACGAAAAACGCAAGGACATCTCCTTCCCTAACATTCCGTTTTTGTTTGGCTATAATAATCCTGATGATTTGAAACGGGACAGCCACGTCGGATATGCGCTACAAGTATTATTCTATGCTTATCTGTGTACGAAAGAGAAAGATTGGACCGTTGTGCCCTCTCTGATGTTTGTTCGTTATAAAGAAGGTTTGCTTCCTTTGAAGATGGGTACGGGTTTGGCGAAGGAGGAGATAACCTCCCTTTCTTCTGATCAATGCGAGGAGATAGAACAAAACCTTATAAACCTGCTACAGGAAATTTTTGACCCCCAAAAGCCTTTTAAACAAACGGACGACCCCAAAAATTGCAGTTACTGCCCATTTGTGGAGATTTGCGGAGAGAAAAAAGAACTGTGATTACAGTAGTCTGAACACCTGTCCGGGATTCACGTAAGAGATAAATATGACGCTCAATAGGCCGAAAAAGAAACCGGCGATGAGCTGTGCGTCGGTGTGCCTGTTCAGATAGAGTCTGGCGCTACCCACAATGCCTGCGAGGAAGGTGAACACGCTGAGTGTGGTGCACACGTCCGTGTAGGTGCTATATCCCGTTACCATGATCGCTCCTGCCATCAACCCCATACTGGTGGCGTGTCCGCTGATTCTCCAGAACATGCTGATGATGGACTCCACGAAGATGACGAACGAGACGGTCAGCACTAAATCGATGACCCACATAGGCATTGCGTTACGGAACAAAAGGTAAGCGCAGTAAAGATAGCAGCAGGCGATGATGATGAAAGGGATTAGCCTCTCCTCCTTCCTCGGCACCCTAACGTCCGATATCGCCTTGAACAACTTTAGGATAACGAAAGCGAGGCATGGCAGTATGATGCCGAATATATAGATGGTTGTTCTTGCGGCGGATACATATTGTGTAGGGTAGTAAGTGAAAAGCTTCATGTCGAAGAGCATGAAAGTACCGTACACAGGCATCAGCAAAGGGAAAAACAGAAAGGAGATGACCTTCGCCAAGGTCTTGAAGAATTTCTTCCGTTTCTTTTTTTTGGAGGATAAATCTTTCGCATCATCGGAGATTGTTTGTCCATCCGTATTCAATGGCGTTTCGTTGTCCATCTGATTTTGGACATTCCCCTCGCTCTGATTGTCAGCCTTTGCGAAAGTCAGATTCTCATATTCGTTTCTCGTTTCGTTTGTTTCCATACTATTCTATAGTTATAGTTCCTTGCGAAGCCGTGCGACGGGGAAGTTCAGTTGTTCCCTATATTTTGCCACAGTACGTCTTGCTATCGTGTAACCCTTTGCCGCCAAGATTTCCATGAGACGGTCGTCCGTCAATGGATTTTTCTTGTCCTCATTATTGATGCACTCTTCCAGGATGGTTTTGATACCCTTGGTCGAAATCACATCGCCATCGTTGGTTTGCAGGGCGTCCGTGAACAGGTATTTGATGGGGAATATGCCGAATTGGGTTTGGACGTATTTACTGTTGCTGACGCGTGAAATGGTGGAGACGTCATATCCTGTTTTATCAGCGATATCCTTTAAGATGAGTGGCTTTAATTTCGTCTCGTCGCCCGAGAGGAAGAAATCCTTCTGCGCCTCCACCAA
Source organism: Bacteroidales bacterium UBA1181 (assembly GCA_002310215.1). Classification (GTDB taxonomy): domain Bacteria; phylum Bacteroidota; class Bacteroidia; order Bacteroidales; family Paludibacteraceae; genus UBA1181. The sequence goes on along the minus strand of DBYR01000023.1, from coordinate 14,302 downwards.
CGCATGGATAACACTCTGGAGGGTTTCTTGCCGTTGCTTGATGGAGCTGATGAACCACTTTGCGGAGTCCAATTTCTGTTTGACGAAGATCGCGGCCTCCTTCATCTCCTTGCTTTGGTTGTTCTTATTATTGCTATACTCGTCGAGCATATCCGCGAAGTTCTTATTGATGTTCAGCTCGGGGATAGGACCTTGATTTAGGCTGACGATCAACTCTCCGTTATCGTTCTCGACGATGAAATCCGGCGTGATCTGAATATTATTGCCGCTGATGGAGTTGTCCCATGAATTGCCCGGTTTAGGGTTTAGTTTGATGATTTCAGTTATGGCAGCTTTAATTTCCTTCTCACTGATTCCCAGATCTTTGATGATGTGGTCGTAACGTTTTTGGGACAGATCCACAAAAGCTTTGCTTATGATTAGCATAGCCGTCTTGATGGACGGTGTCGGGCTCTTCCGTTCCAATTGCAGGAGAAGGCACTCTTCAAGCGAATTGGCGCCCACGCCGGCCGGGTCGAAGGATTTGATGAGGTTGATGGCTTGTTCAACGACAGATTCACGGATGATCTTCCCCGTTTGGAAGGAATAGTCGTCCACCATCGATTCGGCGGTTCGCCGTAAATATCCATACTCATCTATGTTTCCGATGACGTATTCCGCCACCTCCCGTAGTTCCTTCCTGGTGGTTCGAAGCCTCAATTGGTCGAGGAGATGTTCCTGAAGTGTCTCGCCATTGAGATATGAAAGGCCCTCCATTCTCGCTTCCTGTTTAGAGCGTTCCTCTAAAGCGTATTCCGGAACGTCGTCTTCCGTCTTATAATCGTTTATGTAGTTGTCATCCCCAAAATCCACTTTGTCGAACTCGTCATCCCCTCCTTCTCTTTCCTCCTCTTTTTCGTGGGTATCCCCACCATTAGAGGTGATGGGGTCGTCTGTGATTTCCAGGGCTGGATTCTCCTCCACTTCTTGTCTGATACGCTCCTCCAGTTCGAGCGTAGGTATCTCCAACAGCTTGATTGTCTGTATCTGTTGAGGTGAAAGCTTTGTCAGCAGTTTAAGCTGCAGTTTCTGTTGTAGCATATAGGTCCGAAGTGAGTTTGTTTTACGATAGCAAATTTAAAGAAACAATGGTTATCGTACAAATGAAAAAACATAGTTTTTCAAATCCGCGGCTCGCTTTTTCCTCCGTGGATGGTCCGAGTTGTGGCAATAGAGACGTCTTGTTTCGTGTGGCTTTCGCCGCGATTCGGGCGGGGAATCGGACGCTGTACGGATGCGTTTGGGCGGTTGAGGCATATTTTTAACCTTCCATCCGCTTTTCTTCCGAAGAATTATTGCTAACTTTACGTTTGATTTTGTTTTGCGTCCATGTCCTAATCATAGGATGGGTGTTTATATATATGTTATATGACCATTTTTCTTAAAGGACAGTGAGTGTTGATGTGAGATACATTTGGAGTATTAAGTATATAGCTATATATTATGATTAAACGTTTTTTTATCATGGGATGTGTTTCTTCCCTATTGTTCGCTTCATGTGCGGATAAGGCAAAAAAAGTGGATGGTTTCGCACATTTTTCCTCTGATTTCGACACGACAGTCGCCCAGGGCGATGATTTTTACCAGTTCTCCAACGGCGGATGGTTGAAAACCCATCCCATTCCGGGCGAAAAGAGCCGTCTGAATACTTTCGATGTGCTTAATGACGAAAATCTGGAGCGCTTGAGGGTAATCGTGGAGCAAGCGCGTGACAAGCATGCGGCGCAAGGCAGCAATGAACAGAAGATAGGCGATTACTATGCGTTGGCGATGGACTCGCTGAGAAGGCAAAAGGAGGGCATCGAACCTATTCGACCTATTATAGAACGCATTCAATCCATGAGTTTCAATGTTAAAGATTCCACTTTCGCGGAAAATTTAGCCTACTTCCACCTTAATTTAGGTAACCCGTTCTTTGCTGTCGGTTGTACACCTGACTCAAAAAATAGTTCGATGAACATCGCTGAACTATGGCAGGATGGCATAGGATTGCCTAACCGTGACTACTATTTTGACGAGTCCGAGAAAGGACAGGAAATCATTCAAGGATATAAACGTATGGTTGCTAAATACCTCGAACTGATAGGTGTCGACAGTTCCGAATCAAGGGCAAACGCAGTGTATGACTTTGAGAAAAAGTTGGCCGGACAGATGAACACGAAGGTGCAGAACCGCGACCCGCAAGCGGTTTATAACAAATCAAGCTTCGATGACCTGAAGAAAAATTACCCGGACTTCAACTGGGACGCCTATTTTAATGCTTTCCCTGTAAAGCCATCCGAATTAACCGTTGGTCAGCCACGTTACTTCTCGAACCTATTTAAAACCATCGCCGAAACGGACTCCATCACCTTGTCCGACTATCTGTTGGTCGCCACCATTAACTATGTCGCTTCGTATCTATCGGACGATTACATGATGGCCAAATTCGATTTCTACAGCAAACAACTGAGCGGTATCGAGGAATTGAAGCCTTTGTGGAAGCGATCCTTGGATATGGTGCAGAATCGATTGGGGCAACCTTTAGGGCAACTTTTCGTGGAAAAACACTTCCCAATGTCCGCGAAGAATAGGACGATTGACCTCATCGAGCACCTTCGCACCGCTTTCGGACAACGAATCGACGCGTTGACGTGGATGGGTGACAGCACCAAGGCGGCCGCTAAAGTTAAACTGGCGGCAATCGGCGTCAAGGTTGGTTACCCTGACAAGTGGGAGGATTTTTCAGGGGCGGAGGTGGACCCATCCCTTAGCTTGGTGGAGAACTTCATTCGCCTGACGAATTTCTGTAGCATAAAGGAAATGAAGGAAGTGGGCCAGCCTGTCGACAAGGAGAAATGGTACATGACCCCGCAGACAGTGAATGCCTACTATAGCCCGATGACCAATGAAATCGTATTTCCTGCGGGAATCCTGCAACCGCCATTCTTCTATGCGGACGGAGACGATGCGGTGAACTACGGTGCGATCGGTGTGGTCATCGGACATGAGATGACGCACGGGTTCGATGACCAGGGCAGGCAGTTCGATAAAGACGGAAATTTGACGGATTGGTGGACGGCGGAAGACGAGAACCGCTTCAAATCGGCTACCGAGAAGATAATTGAACGTTTTTCCAATGTGGTGGTGATCGATACCATGAGATGCAATGGTAAATTGACCCAAGGAGAGAATATCGCAGACCTCGGGGGACTGAATATCGCCCATCAGGCATTCCTTAATACACTGACTGACAGTGTAAAAGACCCAATGGTGGATGGGCAATCCTTCGACCAGCGTTTCTTGCTCGCCTATTCGAGAATATGGGCCGGCAACTATCGGGACGAGTATCTTCGCAACCAAGTCATCACCGATTCGCATGCGAACGGAAAGTATCGTGTAAACGTGCAATTGCCTATGCTGGACTTCTTCTATTCAGCCTTCGGAATCGACGAAAAAGACAAGATGTTTGTCCGCCCGGAGGAGAGAATAGAGATCTGGTAACGACACTTTGCGAGTTTTTCGGGAAATTTTTTGGAAAAAAAGCTCGTTTACCCGTTATTTTTATATCAAAATTCTTTTAGAATAAGAACTAAATTTTCTAATTTTGCAAAGAATATAAAAATAATTTTCATAAATGGCTGATAGTAAAAAAATTAAGACGGCTTTGGTGTCGGTTTACCACAAGGACAAATTGGATGAGATTATTCGTGCCCTACATGCGGATGGTGTTCAATTCATTTCGACGGGCGGAACCCAGTCCTTCATCGAGTCCCTTGGCATCCCGTGTCAGGCTGTTGAGACGCTCACCACGTACCCTTCCATCTTGGGTGGTCGCGTGAAGACGTTGCACCCGAAGATTTTCGGCGGAATTTTGGCGCGCCGCGCGTTGCCTGAGGATTTGGCGCAAATGGAACAGTATCAGATTCCCGAAATCGACTTGGTGATCGTTGACCTCTATCCGTTCGAGGATACAGTTGCTTCCGGAGCTGAAGAGCAAGCCATTATCGAAAAGATTGACATCGGTGGTATCTCGTTGATCCGTGCCGCCGCGAAGAATTACAAAGACGTTGTCATCGTCGCATCCCAAGCGCAATACGAACCATTCCTGAACCTCCTGAAGGAGCAGGGCGCAACCACAACCCTCGACACTCGTCGTTGGTTCGCCAAAGAGGCCTTCGCAGTCTCTTCTCACTACGACTCTGCCATCTTCAACTATTTCGACGGCGAGTCGGCCTCCGCTCTTCGCTTTACGGCGAACAACGCCAAGATGCTGCGTTATGGCGAGAACCCTCACCAAAAGGGCGTCTTTTTCGGGGATTTCGACCAACTCTTCGAACAATTGCAGGGGAAGGAGATTTCGTACAACAACCTGCTTGATATCGACGCGGCTGTCAACCTGATGGCTGATTTCGACGATGTCACATTCGCCATCCTGAAGCACAACAACGCTTGTGGCGTCGCTTCCCGTCCTACCGTCCTGGAGGCTTGGAAGGATGCTCTCGCTGGCGACCCTGTCTCCGCGTTCGGTGGCGTGCTGATTACCAATGCCGTGTTGGATAGGGCGACTGCGGAGGAGATTAACAAAATCTTCTTCGAGGTGATTATCGCTCCTGACTACGATACGGACGCATTGGAGATCCTTACCCAGAAGAAGAACCGCATCATCTTGGTTCAGAAGAATGCGAAGCTTCCGACAAGACAAGTTCGTTCCGTCCTGAACGGTGTTTTGGTTCAAGACAAGGACCTGAAGGTGGAAGGTGCGGAAGATATGAAGACCGTGACGAAGAAGGCGCCTACAGCGTCTGAAATCGAAGATATGATTTTCGCGAATAAAATCGTGAAGCACTCAAAGTCCAACTCCATCGTCTTGGCGAAGAACAAGCAACTCTGCGCGAGCGGTGTAGGTCAGACTTCTCGCGTCGATGCGCTGAAGCAGGCTGTCGAGAAGGCGGGCAACTTCCAATTCGACCTGAACGGTGCGGTGATGGCATCCGATGCCTTCTTCCCATTCCCTGATTGCGTCGAAATCGCAAACAAGGCCGGAATTACGGCGGTCATTCAGCCAGGCGGCTCCATCAAAGACCAGGAGTCCGTCGATTACTGCGATAACAACGGCATGGCTATGGTGACAACTGGTTTTAGACATTTTAAACACTAAAATAAAAACATAAAGAAACATGGGATTGTTTTCTTTCACACAAGAAATTGCGATCGACCTTGGTACGGCGAACACGATCATCATCCACAATGGAAAGATTGTCGTGGACGAGCCGTCTATCGTAGCGTTGGATCGTAAGACAGACAGACTGATGGCGATTGGAGAGAAGGCGCGCCAAATGCATGGGAAGACCCACGAGAACATCTACACGGTCCGCCCATTGCGCGATGGTGTGATTGCCAACTTCAACGCTGCGGAGCAGATGATTAGGGGTATGATCAAGATGGCGTTTCCAAATAACCGTCTATTCAACCCGTCCTTGAAAATGGTCGTCTGCATTCCTTCGGGTAGTACCGAGGTGGAGATGCGTGCTGTGCGTGACTCTTCCGAGCATGCGCAGGGACGTGAGGTGTATATGATCTATGAACCTATGGCTGCGGCTATCGGTATCGGTATCGATGTGGAGGCGCCGGAAGGTAACATGATCGTCGACATAGGTGGTGGTACGACTGAGATCGCGGTCATCTCCTTGGGTGGTATCGTCACGAACAAATCCATCCGTATCGCAGGCGATGACCTCACCGAGGACGTGATCGACTATATGCGTCGTCAACACAACATCAAGGTGGGCGAGCCAACCGCCGAGCAGATCAAGATCAACGTTGGTTCCGCCTTGACGAACTTGGACGAACCGCCTGAGGACTACATCGTCAGGGGACCTAACCAGATGACCGCACTTCCAATGGAGGTACCGGTTTCATACCAGGAGATCGCACATTGTATGGAGAAGTCCATCTCCAAAATCGAGGCAGCCGTGTTGAACGCCTTGGAGCAAACGCCACCAGAGCTATATGCTGATATCGTGAACAATGGTATTTGGCTGACGGGTGGAGGAGCGTTACTCCGTGGCTTGAACAAGCGACTGACCGCCAAGATAGGAATCCCATTCCACGTGGCCGAGGATCCGCTGCATGCTGTGGCACGCGGTACGGGCACTGCGCTTAAGAATGCGGATAAGTTGCCTTTCTTGATGAGATAACAGGCTGTGGACTCCGTGAGAAATATGCAAGGCCACTGGGCGATTCCCGCACAGTGCGCTTTGTGTTTTTAAACCCCTTGAAATCCGACCGTACATGAGAACGCTGATTCTCTTCCTTCTTCGTTTTAAGACTCTTTTCCTATTCCTGGGATTGGAACTGATATCGTTTTGGCTGATTGTGAATAACAACCAGTTCCAGCGTAATCATTTTCTGAGCTCAAGCAACGTGATAGTGGGTAGCGTCTATAACTTGTCGGACAAGGTGTATAAGTACTTTAGCCTCGCTTCGGTCAATGCTTCCCTCGCTAAGGAGAACGAATCCTTGAACACGGAGCTGGTGCAGCTACGTGAGCAATTGGCTTTCTACCGCCAAGACGTTTCCTATGCGGGCAGGCGATACCACTCGGTGCAAAATAACTACTCCTTCATCACCGCCAAGGTGATCCACTTCTCCGCTGTCAACCAAAAGAACTATTTCACCATCAACAAGGGTGAGAATGATGACGTTAGGGTCGGCATGGGCGTGGTGAACGAGAAGGGAGTCGTGGGCATCGTCAACAGCACATCAAGCCACTTCGCCTCGGTCATACCAATCGTGAACACGTCGTCGAACACAAGTGCGACCATCAAAGGCAAGACCCACTTGGGGCAACTTATATGGAAGGGAAAGGATTTCCGTTACGCCACATTGGAAGAGGTGCCGTTGTACATACCGATCGCATCTGGGGATTCGGTTGTCACCAGTGGTTATTCATCCACCTTCCCAGAGGGCATCATGGTCGGGAAAGTCCACTCCTTCACGGAACGTAACGACAACTTCTACAACATCACGGTGGATCTCGCGGTGGATTTCGGGCAACTGTCATACGTGGATGTCATTAGGTTTCAATACACCGACGAAAGGGTGGCTTTAGAGAAAAGAAAGGGGAACGGCGATGATTGATTTGACACTGAAAAGATTGTTATCGTGCGTAGGATTCCTACTGCTCCAAATATTGCTTTTGAACAATATAAAGTTCTTGGGCTTCGTCACCCCATATCTTTATGTCTACTTCATCCTCTTGTTGCCTTCGTCCGTCTCGAAGGAAATGACACTTTTGTGGGGTTTCTTGTTGGGATTGGCGATGGACATCTTTTGCGACACGCTTGGTTGCAACGCTTTCGCCACCACATTCGTGGCTTTCCTGAAACCTTATTTCCAGAATCTTTTCGGTCCTAAGGATGACTTCGATGATATGAAGCCTTCCATCGAAAGGTTTGGATTCAATATGTTCATCCAATATGTCGCTTATCTGGTCCTGATTCACCACCTAATGTTCTTCTTGATCGAGGCGTTCACATTGTCAGCGTTCTGGTATGCCTTGCTGAAAGCGATATGTTGTTCCATGTTTACGCTTCTTCTCATCCTCTGTTTCGAATATTTTAAAACCAGACGCCGATGACGAACGATATCTATGCGAACCGAAGATTTGTGATTGCCGCATTGATGTTGTCCGTGGTGTTTATCTATATCGCCAGACTGGTCAATCTGCAATTGATCGACCAAACCTACCAAAACAAGGCCGATAGCAACGCCTATTTAAGGAAAGTCCAATTCCCTGCGCGGGGAATTATTCGTGACAGGAATAATAAAGTGTTGGTATTTAATAAATTGTCGTACGATGTGATGGTCGTTCCCCGTGAGATGAGCGGGTTCGATACCACGGAGTTCTGCCGTTCCGTGAACATCTCCAAGAAGGAGTTCCTCAACAAGGTGAAAGAGATGAGAAACCGTGTCGGCTATTCTCGCTACACCCCGCAACTGCTGATCGCCCAGTTGGATGCGCACGATCATGGCGTATTACAGGAAAAGGGATTCCTCTATCCGGGTATGTACCTCCAGAAACGTACGCTGCGCGAATACAATTATCCTAACGCCGCACTGCTGTTGGGCAGTATCGGTGAGGTGGGGCGAGCTACTTTGAAGGCCGATACCATCGATCACTTTTATGTGCCGGGAGATTATGCCGGACAGAACGGAGTGGAACTGACATACGAGAAGGATCTCCGTGGGGAGAAAGGGGAGGAAATCTTTCTGCGTGACGCACACGGTAGAATCCAAGGGAAGTTGGAGGATGGATTGTATGATAAGGAATCCAAACCGGGAAAAGACTTACAATTGTCGATTGACATTGATTTACAGGCCTATGGAGAACGCCTGATGCAGAATAAGGTGGGCAGTATAGCGGCGATCGACCCTTCGACGGGTGAAATCCTCGCACTGGTTTCCAGTCCTACGTATGATCCCTCTTTATTGGTCGGAAGAAAACGGTCGGAGAATTATGATATCTTGGTCAACGATCCATTGAAACCCTTGTTCGACCGTCCGATGATGGCGTGTTATCCGCCAGGATCAACCTTTAAAACGGTGAACGCATTGGTTCTCCAACAAGAGAAAATCATCTCGACGTGGACCGCCTTCCCTTGCTCGGAAGGTTACCACGTGGGTAGCTTCAAAGTGGGTTGTCACGCCCACTTCTCGCCGCTCAACCTGATACAGTCCATCCAACACTCTTGCAACGCCTATTATTGCGCAGGATTCCGTAACATGATGGATAATAGGAAATACAAGAATATCTCTAATGCGTTCGAGGTTTGGAAAAACCATGTGGTTTCGTTAGGTTTCGGATATAAGTTAGGGGCGGATGTGCCCAATGAGAAACGAGGATATATTCCTAACTCGGGGGTCTACGACAAAATATACGGTGAAAATCGATGGAAATCCTTGATGATCGTGTCCAACTCCATCGGACAGGGTGAAATCCTCGCCACGCCGCTCCAAATAGCCAATCTGGCGGCCACGATAGCCAATAGGGGATATTATATCGTTCCACATCTCGTGAAACACATTGAAGGAAGGGAAATAGACTCCTGTTATCTTCAGAAAAAGGTCTCCACCATCGATTCAATTTACTTCGAGCCTGTGGTGGAAGGCATGGATCTGGTGATGAAGAACGGTACCGGCTGGGGCGCCCGCATCGATAGCATCGAGGTGTGCGGAAAAACCGGAACGGCACAAAACCCACACGGAGAAGACCACTCCCTCTTCATGGCTTTCGCACCGAAGAAGGACCCTAAAATCGCTATCTGTGTCGTGGTCGAGAACAGTGGTTTCGGTGCCACATGGGCCGCGCCGATCGCCACGTTGATGATGGAGAAGTACCTGAAGGGATATATCCCTAAGCGGCGTCTCTATTTGGAGGAAAGAATGTTGAACGCTAATTTGTTGCCTAAGTAATGCCGTCACGTAGAATTAACATAGTGAAGAATCTGGATTGGGTGACCATCGGAATATACCTGATTCTTGTCATCATGGGCTGGTTCAGCATCTATGGGGCGGTCTATAACTTCGAGGAGGCACCGTTTTGGGACATCTCCTTCCGTTACGGGAAACAGTTGGTATGGATTGGCTGCGCTATAGTGATCGGGGTGGTGCTCCTGATGTTGGATAGCCGTCTCTATAACGTTTTATCCTATGCGTTTTATTTCGCGATGTTATTCCTGCTGCTGCTGACGATATTTGTCGCCCCCGAAATCAAGGGATCCCGCTCTTGGCTTGTTTTGGGTCCTGTCAGCATCCAACCCGCGGAATTCGCTAAGACCGCCACATGTCTTGCGCTGGCGAAGTTTATGAGCGAATCTGGCTACACCTTCTCCCGCATGAGGCAATGGGCTCTCTCCATTTGCATCTTCCTAATGCCAATGGTTTTGATCATCCTGCAAAAGGAGACAGGTTCGGCTTTGGTCTATTTTTGTCTGCTTTTGGTCCTCTACCGTGAGGGTATGAATGGTATCGTCCTATTCCTCGGCTTCCTGTTAGTGGTGATCTTCATCGTCTCCATACGATTTGGTGCGGTGTGTGTCATCCCCGAACTACCCGAGGAGTCATACGGCCTGTTGATTGTGATGATTATCACGTTGATAGTGCAATGTGGGTTCCTGCTTGTGTTCCTGCACGACAAGAAATCGGTACTGATCATATTGGGGACATCCGCATTCGCTTTCCTTTTGGGTTATATCGTATACAGGGCGTTCGGATATCCGGTCCCATTTACTTACATCGGCTATGCGTTGATCGCGTTTTCCCTTGCCTTTTGTGTGATTATGAGGATTAAGGAACGTTTGCGGGGTTATCTGCTGATAGGTCTGTTCGGTGTGGCCTGCATAGGGTTTTCCGGTATGGCGGACAAGGCATTCGATAGCCTGATGCCTCACCAGCAAACGCGTATCAAGGTGACGTTAGGTATGGAGAATGACCCTAAGAAGGCGGGCTATAACGTGAATCAATCCATGATCGCCATCGGTTCCGGCGGTTTGACGGGCAAGGGTTTCTTGAATGGGACTCAAACCAAACTGAAGTATGTGCCGGAGCAGGATACCGACTTCATCTTCTGTACAGTGGGAGAGGAGCATGGATTTATCGGGGCGACATTGGTTCTCGGACTCTTCCTCTTCCTCCTAATACGCCTGATCATGATGGCGGAACGACAACGGTCATTGTTCAGCCGTATCTATGGCTATTGTGTGGCCTCCATCTTCTTCTTCCATCTCTTCGTCAACATCGGCATGGTGGTTGGCCTAACCCCAGTTATCGGTATTCCTTTGCCGTTCTTCAGCTATGGAGGTTCCTCGTTATGGGGATTCACGATATTGTTGTTCATCTTCCTGAGACTTGACGCAAGCAGGATGGAATACTTCGGGCAATAAGTCGTTGGTTATCAATTTTATTTATTTCTGTTAGAATTTTTTAACGGGCGATAGACGTCTATTTCCGCGAATCCGTTTTATATTTGCATAATCGCTTAGAGAAGCGTCCTTTAACCTGCGTAAAGCGGTACATTCTATGGGGATGACTGGATTTGACAGCGGGCAGAGGTGGTAGGTAAGCATGCAGTGCGCTGGTGGCTAGCACTATAATCTGGAGACCAAAAATTTAACTGGCGAGAATAACTTTGCTCTTGCTGCCTAATCGAAGCATAGTAGATTTTGGCTTAATCCGGACACGGGTGTCCGGACAAGACTTCTCCCCGATGCTATCGTCCCGAAGCGGTCGGATACGGAGGAGCAGATAAATCGGGAATAGTTCGGGTATGCCTCGCTGCCCGGATGAAATTTTAGAGGATAAGGCGATGGTTGGTGGTCCTGGTCTTGCCGTCGCTCGAAAATCGAAGTCAGGAATAAGCATGTAGAAAGCTTATGATTTCCCCGTTTGGACCAGGGTTCGAACCCCTGCATCTCCACGAAACAGACTCCGATGTATTGAGATCCAATATGTCGGAGTTTTTATGCTTAAAGAACACGATCTTTCTTGAACCTCGTATGATTTCGTGATAATCCATGGATTGTGGCCAAAACAAAGCGTCATGAAAATAATTTTTTCCTCAATCTGTTCCGCATATCAAAATTTTATTTAATTTTGCACCGCAAATGCCGCTATAGCTCAGTTGGTAGAGCAACGCATTCGTAATGCGTAGGTCGCGAGTTCGAGTCTCGCTATCGGCTCAGCGAAAAGGTGAATGCGTTGGCCGTGTTCACCTTTTTTGTGTTTTGCCTCTTGCTTAACAACGATAGTTTCATTAGTTTTGTTGCTAAAACGAGTTAATTTGCCCAAGATGAAAAGAATCGTCAATCTCATGGCCTTGTTGTTACTCCTTGCCTTTGGCTCATGCAAAGACAAGACGAACCGTTATGAGGTGGACCCTCAACTGGACCCGTACCTCCAACTGTTCCTGCAGGAGGGAAGCAAGAGGGGGGTGAACATCGATGTGGTGGGGAACGGCTTGTTGATGGAATTCACGGACCTGGACGGTTTGACTATCGGGCTGTGTACCTATCAGGACCCTTTGCTCGTGCAGATAGACCGTGACTACTGGTCCGAGACCACGCAGTATGAGGATCAGGAGAACCTTCGCCAAAACGTGGTGTTCCATGAGTTGGGCCATGGGTTGCTTAACCGGTCGCACGACAACAGATATCTCGAAAACTACGAGTGGAAGACCATCATGTGCGGTGGCGAAAAGGTGACGGGACGGGATTGGGCGGTGAACTTCAACGGATACCGCAAGGAGTACTATTTGGACGAACTGTTCAATGTGCGGACTCCGGCCCCCGAGTGGAGCAAAAAAGCCACTTTCGACCAGGAGAAAGGTTCCTTGGTGCAAAATCTGGATATGAACAGATCTTATAATGGGAAGGATGAGATGGGCAATACGTACCTGATGAGGAATCAAATCTACACCATCGTATCCTTCAACAAAGAGAGCAATAACATCATCCCTATCCTTTCGGATCCTATGGAGGGCGACTTCTACTTCGAGGTGGTCATGAAGGCTTATGCGACGGGGGACATCAGCACGTCCGGTATCTGCACCATCTATGATTATGACAACAACCAAAAGTATAATCCGCAAAAAAGGGACGTACAACATCCCATCAACGACGGATGCAATTACCTCGCCGTGAAGGAGGGGGGCGACGGCGACCAATTCTATTTGGTTAACTCGAATTGCTATCTCCCCATCGCCGAGGTGCTGATAAAAGACGTTTATACGCATGACGACTATAACAAATATGCTATCTCCAGACATGACGGAGAGATTTTCTTCTATATCAACGACCAGCTAATCTTCAGGAACGACTATCAGGCGGACGCGCCTTGCTTGGCGTTTGGTGTGATTCTGCCCGCTATGGGTAAATTGGATATCACGTCGGTGGAGTTGTATGAGTTAGGTCCGTCGTTGAAGGCCGGGAAAGAGGTGAGGAGTGTCGGTCCGCGCGAGGGGGATATGCATCAGCCGATAAAAATTTCGACGAAGAAATTGAAGGATTATCGCAAATAATTTTTGTAGGTTCGTAACATCATTTATATTTGTAAATCGTATAAAAAAACAATAGCAGAATGGAAAACGAAAAGAACCAGGAGATGAACATCTTCACCATGACATCGCGCGTGGGACGCGCCATCTACGGAGTAATAAAATGGATTCTCTCCATTTTGGGTTATATTCTAAGAGCTGCCTATCAATACAAACTCTTATTCCTCGTATTCGCTTTGTTGGCAATCGCCTATAGCGTATACGAATCAAGGGAGGATAACCGCACTTATGAGGGCTATATGCACTTGAAACTCAATGACGGCGAATCCGTTCTCTACCAGACATTGGTGCGTGACCTGAACGAATATGCCAAGGAAAAGGATATCGATGGTCTTATGAAGGAGTTGGATGTGACGGAGGAGTTGGCGAAGAGAATCGTCAAGTTGGACGTGCATCATGTCATAGACAAATACCGTGACACGATTGTGGATTATGTCGACTATAAGAACTGCGTTCCGTTGGGCGACACGGTGGATTTCGCCGTTCCTGACCAACTCGTGATCTCCGCAAGGGTGAAGGGTATCGAGGAATTTGCGCAATTGGAGGAGGCGTTGAAGAAATACTTCTCCAAGAATGATTACCTCGTCTCTCTGAATATCGCAAGAATAAAACTTCAGGAGGAGAAAGAGTGGATGTTCCATAATGCGTTGTTGAATTTGGATAGCCTGCAGAAGGTGGAATACTTTAAAAACCCTGGAGGAAACTATCTGGAGTTCTCTTCCATCGGCGAGAAGAAGGCGAGCGTTCCATTCATCAAGGCAAAGAAACAGATGTTCTACGAAGATATGCGGAAAGTGTTTGAAATCACAGGGAAGATCGAGGAGGATATGTCGGCCAACTTGGATGTGGTGACTGTCTTGTCAAGTTTCCATCCTGTTAAATCGGCTGTCAATTCTTTCCCTAAATTGTTGTTCTGCAACGGATTGATTGCTTTGATTTTGTTTCTGATCGTTGCAATGGTTTGGCGATATAGAAAGGATATCCGTAAGTATCTCAGTAAGAGTATATGATGGCGTGAGCCTGTTTGACAAGGAAAAAGATAAGCGGGAGGAGTTTCTCTTCCCGCTTTTTTGTGGGGTCTGTTGAACGAATAGATGTTTCCCGCTCGTATCTGTTTTCCCCTCATTTAGGTGAATTTGATGGAGGTGACTAGTCCTAAATAACCGTTAC
>DBYR01000017.1 GCA_002310215.1 Bacteroidales bacterium UBA1181 | reverse complement strand
CATAATCCGAGGAGGGGGTTTTGTGAAAAACTTCCTCCTCTTTCCGTCTCCGAAGGAAAGGAAATCCGACGGACAGACGTAAGATTCAGACACAACATATAAGGGGGACACACATACATCGAGAATGTAACGTTTATCACGCCAAACTATTTCCGCCATACAATTAAAAAATGTGAAACCAAGTCCAGCCAAGGAGATTTTTCATGCCGAAAAAGCACGAAATGAAAAAATTACATTATCTTTGCGGAGATAAGGTGTAATGATTGGATTAGGAAAACTCATAAACCAAAGGAGAAAGGGTAAGAGAAATCCTAACGAAACAAACACCATCGATTGGGAACAAATATTACATTAGATAACTATCACATTTAATAATCAAAAGACATAGAACCATGAGAAAAATTTTCAGCAAAAAATTATTTTTCGCATTGTTGGGAATGGGAGTGTCATACGCGACCATGGCCCAAACGGTAGTCGTCGAGGCAGAAGATCCAGACGACAGGGAGTTTGAGTACAGCCGATCGAAAAACGAGTCGAGTGGCAATGGAGGAAACTTAGGCTACTTCGACGAGGAGGGTGAGACTGTAACCTACTCAATGAAAGCGCCTAAGGCGGGCTTCTACCAAGTCACGTTCAAGTACATTGCGCAATACGACGCAACAGTAAGAATCCTCATGGATAACGGCTCGCAGTACAGCTACGACATGAAAGGAAACTACAAAGACGGTGAACAATGGTGGCAACCTTCATTGGACAACTACTGGTCAACCGACCCGAACGAGAGCCCAGCCCTCTACTTGGAGGAAGGAAACCACAACTTCACGCTCCTCAAGGAGACTTCAGGCTCTACCAACATCGACAACATCACATTCGAGTTGACTGACATCACCGACAACGTGGTCACCAAGATTAAGACAGACCCGTCCAAGTTGGTGTTGACCCCTTATGAGCAATCATATCTCCGCGTCATCGGATACAACGCTGCCGGACAAAAAATCGCCATGCCTATCAAGTGGCCAAGCAACATCAAGAATGGCTTATACGTTGCCGGAGACAAAGAGGGCTCAGATGAGGTTTCCATCACAATGGGAGACTTCTCTGACAAAATCAACATCAGCGTGAAGAAGCCAACCAAGCGCAGAGAGTTCGTCGTATCCAAGCACGGAGACTTGAACACCTCCAAAGGATACGTGGGAGACGCCAGCGGCAACAAAGTGTCCCTCGCAGGTGTCAGCTACTTCTGGAGCTGTTCTTCCAAACTGTGGTGGTGCAAGGAGAACGTACAATTCTTGGTAGACAAATACAACGTTCAAGTTCTCCGTTTGCCAGTTTCCATCGCCCCTTGCGGAAGCAACGGACAAACAAGCTGTAACATGAACAACTTGGGTAACATGGGAGGTGACGGTTTGTGGAACATGAACAACTACGTCGCAGCTCCTAACGGCTCAAAGAAAATGGTGGACGAGGTTGTGAAGGCATGTATCGAGAACGATATCTACGTCATCATCGACTTCCACGAGCACAAGGCACAAGACTGGACCAGCACAGCGAAAGAGTTCTTCACCTACTTCGCAAAGAAATGGGGTGAGTACCCTAACGTTATGTACGAGATCTTCAACGAGCCAGTTGACGACAACGGTACTGTAGTAAACTACGCTAAGCAAGTGATCCCTACCATCAGAGCAATCGACCCTGATAACATCATCATCGTGGGTTCAACTCAATTCTCCCGTGACCCAGACGGTGTGACTGGCGCTGGTCAAGGCCAAACCAACATCGCCTACACATGGCACGGATACGCTCAATACAGCCACCAAGGTGACTGGAACGGAAAAGACAAGTGGAACAACGGAACTCCTGTCGTAGTAACTGAGTGGGGTTGCGACGCTGGCGGTAGCGACGGTGGCATGCACAACATCTTCAAGGAGCACGGCGTCATCAACTGCTTCTGGTCTATGAGTAACAAGGGTGGTGAGGACGAGAGATGGTCTATCCTCAAGACTACTTGCTACAAGGCATACGATTGGTCTGATAGCGACATGAACGGCAACGGTAAAAACCAACTCTCCGCTGTTTCAAGCTGGGTAAACTACAAACCAACCGCCATGGAACCTGAACAAGAAGAGTTCAAGGCATCTGTAAGCAAGGGTGACAAGGTATATCTGCCAGTGGAGAAGGTAAGCGTTAAGGCATCCGCTACTGGTGGTTCCGGCAACTACACCTACAAATGGACTCAGACCAAGGGTGAGGGCGCTACTATCGTTTCCCCTACCTCCGCTCAAACGGACATCACTGGTTTGCAACCAGGCGTAAACATCTTCTCTGTAACCATCTCCGATGGACAAGACACTGAGACCCTTTCCGTATCATTCACCGTATACAAAGAGGGTTATGTGGAGCCAGGTTTGATCGACGACGTGGCTGACAATGACCTCACCAGCCGTATCGGCGGGATGTGGGTTGACTTCGACGACGCATCCGACAGAGGAAGCTCAAAAGCTACAGTAAGCGCAGACAACGGCCACATCAAGGTTGAAGCTAAGATGGGCGGAACAAACGGTAACATTCCTCCTTACTGCGGTGTGGATCTTTACCTCGACAGACAATCCACTGTTGAGTCTCCAGTTCCATTCGACATCACTGACTGCTCTACCATCTCTTACAAGTTCAAGGGCTCCGAGCACTACTTCAGAGCTGCAATGTCCAAGAACTCTATCACAGACGGTAACTACCACTGCAAACTGATCGAGGGCTCAAATGACTGGAAAGAGGTTACTATCTCTGTCAGCTCTTTGGCTCAAGAGGATTGGGGCACGAAAGTTAAATACGATCCTAAGGATGTCATCAAGTTCAGCTGGATGGCGAAAGGCGGCGACAACTCCACTAAGAAATTGGAGATCGACGACGTAACCTGCGTAGGCATGGAATTCCCTGAGAACATAGACAGCACAGGCATCGAGAACAGTGAGGCTATCAGCCGCACATACCTCTACCCTAACCCATCAGAGGATGGCGAGTGCATTTTGTTCGTGATGAACCGCTGCAAGGTGGAAATCACCGACGTGGCTGGAAAGGTTGTTAAGGAATTCGTCGCAATCCCTGACTTCGCTAACCAATTCACCATCAAGGAGAAGGGTATATTCTTCGTGAAGGCAAATGGTGATGTCTTGAAATTGATCGTTAAGTAATCAAGACCACTGTTTAATAGACTTTAAAGGGGGTGTTTCATCGTGTGATGAAACACCCCCTTCCTTTTATCCTTTTTTTACAACAATCCCTCTGCTAAAACTTCACCCCTAAAAACACCTCGGAAGAGATATCCCGATGCTTGTAATCATCAGATGGCACTTCACTTCGATACTCATACTCCACGCCAAAACCGATATGGAAATGAGACGTCACCTTAACGTCTAACGAACCGAAACAATCCACGATATAATCCTGAAAATCCTCTAAACTGGGTTGGTAAAAGGCATACGCTTTCAACGAAAGCACCTGCCCTATCCGCTGACGCATCTTGGGGCGAACGGAAAGTCGGTAATTACGGTCATTCAACTTGTTCTTCCCTGCAGTATAATCCACCCTGTCAAACACAAAGGCGCAACTGACGGAGTAATCGCAAGTGTCCGATTTGGCATATATTCTATACTTCACACCCGACAACGCACTGACCTTGTAATCATACCCTTTGTGCTTGTTCGAGATGAACTCCATCGCCAAGAACGGAGACCATCGCCCATATTGGAGGAAGTCGACCTTCGCCCCTCCTTTAATTCCTTTGTTCGTCTCCTTATCCCTCTCACGGCTATAAACTATCTTATACCCTAAATCAAAGGAGAGCAGGCTGTCATTACGGGCCACGGAGCCCCCATTCTTCAAATCCAGATTGTCCACATTACCCGAATTGGCGGCTGCGCCCAACGACACATCGAAGTGCCAATGCTTAGACTCAGCAGGCTGCCCTTGCAACAAAAAAGGGGCAAAAAGGAGTGCGACTCCTACAAATATTGAGGCTTTCTTCATACGCTACATGCTCATTTCTGGGACAAAGATAGATAAATTGAAAGATATTTGAGCAATAGACTTTACCACCTCAGAGAAGGAAGCCTCTCACACAATGTCACAAAAAAAGATTTATGGCCAACAAAAAAACAAAGACGGGAAGGTTCTATTTTATCTTCAATTATTACTTTTGTGTAAAATTTTAGAAAGATGAAAAAACTAATATTCTCAATCGCAATGGCTACCCTATTAAGCGCATGCTCAAACGACAAGCAAACCGAGCAAGTTAACCAAACAAGTATTGAACCATCCACCTACCAGACATCCGACAAGGCGGGCATGGAAGAGGTTTGCAGTTTCATCAAGAATTGCGAGTACTACTTCCTCGCAACCGTAGAGGGCGACCAACCAAGGGTGAGGCCATTCGGCACCATCCACATCTTCGAGAACAAACTCTACATCCAGACGGGGCACAAGAAGAATGTGGCGAAACAAATCGCCCAAAACCCTAAGGTGGAGCTCTGCGCATACAATGGGAAATCCTGGATAAGGGTACAAGCCACCTTGGTGGAGGACGAGCGTGTAGAGGCTAAGAAATCAATGCTGGACGCCTACCCTAACCTGCGCGGGATGTACAATGAGAACGACGACAACACGGCGGTCTACATCCTTACCAATGCGCAAGCGGACATCTACTCCTTCCCGACAGAAAAAAGAACCGTCAAATTCTAAAACAAGCGAAAACGTCCGATGGCTAACAACCCCAAAGAATTAGGCACGGGGAACGTGCGTAAACTGCTAATAGACTACTCTGGTCCCGCCATCGCGGCGATGATGGCTTCCGCCCTCTACAACGTGATAGACCGCGCCTTCATCGGCCAGGGTGTGAGCGCATTGGCGATAGCGGGTCTGGCAATCACCATGCCGGTGATGAACCTCTCCGCCGCATTCGGTGCAATGATCGGAGCAGGAGGGGCAACCCTGACCTCCATTAAGTTGGGTCAACAAGATACAAACAGCGCACAAAAAGTGCTCGGTAATGTTTTCCTGCTCAACGTGGTGTTAGGTGTCATATTCATGTTCCTCGGACTGCTTTTCCTCGACGAAATACTCTACTTCTTCGGTGCGAGCGACAACACCATCAGCTACGCCAAGGACTTCATGCAGGTCATTCTGATCGGTAACGTGATCACCCACCTATACCTGGGGCTCAACAGTGTGATGCGTGCGTCCGGACACCCGACCAAGGCGATGAAGATGACCTTCCTCACCGTACTGATCAACCTCGTCCTTGCGCCGCTCTTTATCTTCGTCTTCGGTTGGGGCATCAGAGGAGCGGCCAGTGCGACCATCATCGCGCAAACGGTGGCCTTCGCCATCATCATGAAGCACTTCTCCAACAAGGACAACCTGCTCCACTGGAAGCGCGAGATATTCACATTCGACAAAAGAATCATCAAGGGCATCATATCCATCGGAATGGCTCCCTTCATGCTGAATGCCTGCGCTTGCCTCGTCGTCATACTCATCAACAGGGCTCTGACGGAATATGGTGGAGACCTCGCAGTGGGAGCCTACGGAGGCATCGTCAACAGCGTGCTCATGGTCTTCGCCATGATCGTCATGGGTCTCAACCAAGGAATGCAACCTATCGCAGGATATAACTTCGGGGCGCAAATATACTCAAGGGTGAGGAAGGTGCTGAAGATGACCATCCTATCCGCCACCTGCGTGACCTCATTCGCCTTCCTCGTCTCCGAATCCATTCCCTACTATGTGGCAAGGCTTTTCACGACCGACGAGGAGCTCATCCGCATCGCCATACGTGGACTGAGAATATGTTCCGCCGCCTTCCCTATCGTGGGTTTCCAAATGGTGGCTTCCAACTTCTTCCAATCCATCGGAAAGGCCTCCAAAGCAGTGATACTATCCTCTACAAGGCAACTATTGCTGCTCATACCCTTACTGCTGATACTACCAACCCACTTCAAGAGCGTGGAGAGTGTCCTGGCCTGCATGCCTATCTCTGACGCCATATCCAGCATCATCGCTTTCATCTTACTGAGAATCGAAATGCGGAAATTCAACAAACTGGAAGATAAACCTATAATCGAATAGCCATGGAAAACAAAGGAACAGGTGGAAACATCATCATCAGCATCGGCAGACAGTTTGGCGCCGGTGGAAGACGTGTCGGCCAAGCACTGGCAAAAGAGTTAGGCATCGCCTACTACGACAAGGAACTTATCATGGAAGCCGCCAAAGAGTTTGGCTTCGCACCTGATTTCTTCGAAGAGAACGACGAGAAGTCCGCTTCGTTCTCCGGCAACGTCCTACAATGGATGGAGAGCCTCGTGACAAGTGGAATGTGCACGAAGAACTACCTCTCACAAGACACTCTCTTCGAGATGCAGTCGGAGGTGATCCGCAAAGTGGCGGAGAAACACTCC
Organism: Bacteroidales bacterium UBA1181; assembly: GCA_002310215.1. Taxonomy (GTDB): domain Bacteria; phylum Bacteroidota; class Bacteroidia; order Bacteroidales; family Paludibacteraceae; genus UBA1181. Next base: position 785 of record DBYR01000017.1, on the reverse strand, counting down.
TGCGTCATTGTGGGCAGATGCTCAGACTACGTGCTAAGGGACAATCCAAACTGCTTCAGCGTATTCCTGCATTCATCCGACGAGGATAGGATAACGCGCATCCAAGAACGCTCAGGACTCTCCACCGAAGAGGCCATCTCCAAGATGAGAATGGAGGACAAAAAGCGTGCCGCCTACTATAACTTCTACTCCAATAAGACTTGGGGCGAATCGGCCACCTATACGCTCTCCATCGATGTATCTTCCCTCGGCGTGGATAAGACGGTGGAACTTATCAAATTCTACCTCCAACAAAAAGAAATGATCGAATAGATTCGATAGAAATCACGCATCACACTGTTCGAATAAAAGCGCCGCTCCATGTGACATCTCGCAGGAGAGACGCTTTCATCGTTTTCATGCCTAATCGGATTCCACGCATCATAAAAACAGGAAGAGCCTCGACATTTAGCCGAGGCTCTTCCCTTATCATAGACTTTCTTCTCTTATCTTCTGATCAACGTGAAGTGACCCACATACTGTCTGTTGATCTCCTCAATGTCGATCTGATACCAATAGTCGGTCGAAGGCATAATCTGTCCGTTGTACGTTCCATCCCAACCGTCGGTCTCCGCCCCGAAGAATTGTTTCAACGCCTTACCATATCGGTCAAAGATGGTGACTACCGCCGCAGGATATACCTCGGCTAAGCCAGGAACAACCCAACTATCTGACACCCCATCACCATTCGGTGTGAAGTGGTCTGGGATAGTGATCTCGGGAGGATCCAGATGGAAGATCATGGA
>DBYR01000033.1 GCA_002310215.1 Bacteroidales bacterium UBA1181 | reverse complement strand
TGATGCGCACAACCAAGCCCTGAAAGGGCGTAACACATATAGCCTGGGGCAACGCCCTAGGGAATTATGAATTATGAATTTTTGTGTGCGATTGAAAACGAAAAAAAGTTTTCCTCCAAAAATGAATAATGTGTTTGATTTATATATAGATTTGCATCCGAATTCTTCGGATTGTAAATTTTTGTTCAATCCGAGTGAGTTGGATTTGTTTCATTGAGTGCATTTATTTAAATTGGTTTACTTAATTTTCTGGAAATGAAAAACAAGTACGTTGATTTGATCGAGCAATCGTTCGAGTTTCCTAACGAGGAGTTTAGCGTCAATGACAATGAACTCTACTGGTTTAACGTCCCTTTGATGGACATCATCAAACAGTATGGTACGCCGTTGCGCATCTCCTATCTGCCTAAGATTGCCATGAACATCCAGCGCGTGAGGCGTCTCTTCAACGTGGCTATGGCGAAGGTGGACTATCAGGCGGACTACAACTACTGCTTCTGCACGAAGAGTTCGCACTTCTCTTTTGTGATGGAGGAGGTGCTGAAGCATGACGTGAACGTGGAGATCTCTTCTGCATACGACGTGAATCTTTTGGAATGTTTGGAGGAATCCGGACATCTTAAAAAGGATAAATACATCATTTGTAACGGATTTAAAATACCTCAATATATAGACAATATACGTGACTTCATCAACAAGGGTTTCACAAATGTGATTCCGATTCTGGACAATAAGGACGAACTGGATATGTTGCTCGATGGCTTTGATAAACCATTGAACGTCGGCATCCGTATCGCCACGGAGGAGGAACCTAAGTTCGATTTCTATACTTCCCGCTTGGGTATCCGATTCAAAGATATCCTTCCTTATTATAAGGAGAAGATTAAAAACAATAAGCAGGTGAAACTGAAAATGTTACACTTCTTCGTGAACACGGGTATCAAGGATACTTCCTACTATTGGAACGAGTTGAGCAAGGGAATCAACCTCTATTGCGAGTTGCGCAAGATTTGCCCGGAACTCGATAGCCTGAACATCGGCGGTGGTTTCCCTATCCAAGCCCACATGGATTTCACCTACGATTATGAGTACATGGCGGAGGAGATCGTCGCCCAGATCAAAAACACTTGCGCGCAACAGGGCGTGCCTGAGCCTCGCATCTTCACTGAGTTCGGTTCCTATACGGTGGGCGAGAGCGGTGCGATGCTCTATTCCATCGTCAACCAGAAGCAACAGAACGACCGTGAGTTGTGGGACATGATCGACAGCTCCTTTATCAATACGATGCCTGACACCTGGGGCTTGAACCAGCGCTTCCCGTTCCTGGCCATCAACAACTGGGACCAGGAGTACGAACGGGTGCACTTGGGCGGCCTGACCTGCGATAGCGAGGATTTCTACAACGCTGAGGTCCACTCCAACGCGATCTTCCTTCCTAAGATGATGCAGGGTAGGGAGCAGTTCATCGGTTTCTTTCACATGGGCGCCTATCAGGAGGCTCTGAGCGGTTACGGCGGTATCCAACACTGTCTGTTGCCTGCGCCTAAGATGGTGGTGGTCGACGTGGACGAGAATGGTGAATACTATACTAAATTATTCGCTAAGGAGCAGAGTTACAAGTCTATGTTGAAGATATTAGGCTATTAATATGACGAAGAAGAAACTTATTCTGGCGGTTTTGTTCATCGCTATCGCACTATTCTGTTACAAACGATGGGATGTGTGGTTCGGCAATCCGCCTGAGCCGGGTTATGATATTCAACATCATCCCGCAAGAGTTCTTCTGACGGTTGGACCTTCGGAATCCTCACGCTATGTCTCTTGGCAGTGTGACTCCGTGGCGCAGTTGGGTTGGCTGGATCTGTGCGACACGCTCGGACATGACACGCTGGTCTACGAGACCATGGGACAACCATTCCGCTCAAGGGCGGGTGTCGCTGCGTACTTCTCGGTTTTGCTGGATTCCCTAAGAACGGACACGGATTATCATTATAGGGTGCGCGTCGGACAAGACACGTCGGCTTGGATGCAGTTCCATACGCCGGCCGCATCGGATGATTTCTCCTTCCTCTACTTCGGCGACGTGCAGGACGAGGTGGATGATAATGCCTTCGACTCCCTGCTTCCGAACATCATGGCGCATAATGCGGATGCTTCGTTCCTCCTGTTCGGTGGCGACCTGATCGAGCGGCCGATGGATAAGTATTGGGAGAAGGTGTTCGCATCGCTCTCTACTTACGCGTCTTCCTATCCGATCGTCTCCGTGCCGGGTAATCATGAATATCTCAAAGGCGTTACGCGTAAGTTGGAAGAACGCTTCCCGCTGGTCTTCCCTTACTATGACCTTGAGGCTACGGACGATAATGCGCTCTTCTCCTTCAAGCGGGGCGATGCCCGTTTCTTCCTGTTGGATTCCAACAAGGATTTCTGGCGCCTCTGGTCGCAGCGGATGTGGCTCGAAAAGGAGCTTTCCGCCTGCAAGGAGAAGTGGAAGATCGTGGTGCTCCATCATCCGATACGTTCCATCAAGGGTTCCATGAATAACTGGGTCGTCAAGCAGTTCTTTGACGATTTGGTCTGCGAGAAGGGTGTGGACCTCGTGCTGCAAGGTCATGAGCACGGGTATGCCCGCTTCAACGTGGATACGGACTCCAACAAGGGGATGACGGAACCGCTCCGTCTGGTATCCTATTGCTCCAGAAAGGATTACATGCTCCAGTTCCATGGTGATGTGGCGAAATGGGGCACGGACAGCCGTTACTTCCAGCGAATCTCCTTTTTGGGGGACACGCTCTCCCTCTCCACCTATGATGCTGGCTTGCAGTTATACGATAGGGTGGAAATCGTGAAGACGGGTGATTCCAGGCGCTTGATCGATGAAGGTGCGGATATCCCTGAGAAAATCCGTGTTTCCGATTGGTTCCGCGCGAACAAAAGCGCCAAGAAGGTGAAGAAGTTCGAGGAGAACATTGAGGCGTGGCGCAAAAGCAAGCGTTGATATCATACAGGTTTCCTAGTCACTTCCTGAGGACCCCTTTGTGACCCTTGCGGTGGTGTCCACCCACACGTGGGGCAAGATGTGTCGGTAGGTCTCTTCCGACAGCCCGTAGATATCCTTCAGTTGTTCTTTGCAGGTGAATCCGCCTATTTTCTTCCTGTATTTCACAATCCGTTGGGAAAGCTTGCTGCCGATTCCCCGTAGCTGCTTCAACTCGGTTGTGTCAGCGCTGTTTAGCTCGATTCTGAGATGTTCGTATGCGCTCTTTTTTTGAGCCCATGCGTCGCTTCTCCTCTCCTGCTGGGTTGCCGTCCATTTCCCCGCTCTGTATGTCTCCCTCTTCCTGTTTGTCGCTGTGCGCTCATGAGTGTAGTGGCCTCTTGGGGCCGACGACTCTTTCCTCTGCCAACTGGTGTCTCTGAGAAAGGCGAGCGTGGTGTCTTGGTCTGCCGCTAATAGACTGTCTGTCTGTTCTTTAATATTTGACACCTCGTGGGGCATCGTCGCTTGAGAGGGTAGACAGAAGTTTATCGCGAACATCAATAGTATTAAACAGACTAAAACGATAAGTCCGTTCCGTTCTCCCTTCGAGAAAAAAAAGAATTCTTTCCACATGATTATGCAAATTAAACAAGTATGTTATTTTGACACAAAGGTAATACTTTTTGAATTAAAAGTTAAAAATTAAGAGTTAAAAATTAAAAACCAGTCGAGCAACGTTTCAAAATTCAAAATTATAGGGCATACAGCCCGCAGGTGGCGCATGTCACGTGAGGCTGTGTCACCTCTGTTTTAATTCCTGATTGGGGGGAAGGAATGAATGTTATTTGTTTCTACCATGTCAAATCAACGATTCAAAAACTCTTAACTCTTAATTCTTAATTCTTAATTCTTATTACTATCTTCGCGTTAATTTGGTGTGAAATGGATAGAAAGATTTTTATACATATATGGCTGCCGGCCTTGCTGATTCTGCTGATGGGCGCATGTGCGAACATGGCACAGGGACCGACGGGAGGGAAGGCGGATGTTACTGCGCCGACCTATCTCGGCAGTAAGCCTCAAAACGGGGCATTGAATGTGAAGGGGAATCGTGTGGAGATTCTATTCGACGAGTACCTTCAGTTGACAGACCCCGGCAAGAATCTGACAGTTTCTCCTCCGCAGAAGTTGAACCCTTCCGCCAAGGCGCTCGGAAAGAAAATCGTTGTGGAACTGAGGGATTCCCTCAAGCCCAATACCACCTATACCCTGGACTTCGGTAATTCGATCGGGGATTACACGGAGAACAACCAAGTGGGTAATTTTCTGTATTCGTTCTCGACGGGCGACCAGTTGGACAGTATGGTCATCTCGGGTGTTGTCCTGAATGCGGAGGATCTTTCTCCCGTGGAGGGGGCGGTGGTCGGCATCTATAGCGTCGAGGCGGATTCCGTTTTCCTGAGCCAACCGTTCGAACGTATCGCTAAAACAAAGGGTGACGGACGTTTCCATATCCGTGGTGCGGCGCAGAAGAAGTATAGGATCTTTGCCCTTGAGGACATGAACAATAATTTCTATTTTGACCAAGCTGCCGAGGGCATTGCCGTGCAGGAAGGGGAGGTGGGCATCCCGACCCTTGAAATCACGCAGAAGATAGACACAGTCTATGGCGATTCGATGAAAATCGACACCATCATCCATAGGGAGGTGCGGAAATATAAGCCGGACAGCGTCGTGCTGAGACTCTTCCATGAAAAGGTGAATTTCCAGCAGTTCAAGAAAATCGAGCGTTCCGATAGGAATCAGCTCTCCCTTTACTTCGAGAAGAAGGAGAATAGTTTGCCGAAGGTCTCCCTTTTGAATGGTTCCGCGGTGGATTGGTACAAGACGGAGACGAATGCGATGGCTGATACCATCCTCTATTGGATCACCGATAGCACTGTCTATAAGAAGGATACAATCCTGTTGGCGATGTCTTATCAGAAGACGGACTCCGCCGGGGTGTTACGCCCTTGTGTGGACACGCTTAAGGCGATATTGCCTCCCACCTTCCTGAAGAACGAGCAAAAAAAGCTCCAGGAAGAGGAGACGAAGATCAAGAAAGCCATGAAGCGTAACCGTAAATTGCGTCGGACTAATCTGCTCGGATTGTCCCAATTCACCACATTAGGCATTACAGAGTCGCCGGCTTTGGTTTGGGATCGGCCTCTATCCTCTTTCGACGAGGGGAAAATCCATCTGTACCGAGGAAATGACTCTACCCGCACCCCTTTGCCTTTCACGGTGGTGAAGGATACTGCCCGCGACAACTGCAGGAGGTATGTCATATCTTCCCCCGAGTTCCATCCCGACAGCTCCTACAAAATCATGGTCGACTCGGCTTGCGCGTACGACTTCTACGGGAACCACAACGACTCTCTCGCCATAATGTTCAAGATAATGGGTGAGCATCTCTACGGTAAGGTGACCATCGATTTGAAGAATGTGCAAAACAACGCTTTCGTCGAATTGCAGAATGTTTCAGGCAATGTGGTTCGCTCTTGCCCGGTGAAGGAGAATGTGCTTGCTTTTGAATATCTGACCCCTGGCACCTATTTCGCCAGAATCATAATGGACGAAAACCGCAATGGTGTGTGGGACACTGGTAATTACAAGGAAGGTTTACTCCCGGAGAAGGTCTATTACCTCCCTAAACAGATTAAGGTGCGCGCCAATTGGGAAGTCTCTGAGACGTGGGATGTGGCGGAAACTCCGATAGAACAGCAACGTCCTTCAGGTATGTCGTCCAAGAAGAAGGAAAAAAACAACCGTTGACTCATGGACGAGAATCTTCTGTTGTCTTCCGCCTACTTGGGCCCCGTCTCCTATTACCAGGCGGTCGCTTCGGCTGACCATGTGCGCATCGAACAGTACGACCATTACCATAAACAGACCTACCGCAACCGCTGTAGGATCCTGACGGGCAACGGGGTGATGGACCTCTCTGTGCCGGTGGTCAACACGGGTGGAAAGATGTGCGTGAAGGATCTGCGGATCGCTTACGTGGAGAACTGGCAACAGGTGCACTGGCGGGCGATCGCCTCGGCTTATAACTCTTCGCCTTTCTTCGAGTACTATAGGGATGATTTCGAGCCTTTCTACACGAAGAAGACGGAGTTCCTCATCGATCTGAACATGGAGCTGATGCGGGTCGTGATGGAGCTGATCGGACTGAAGCCGGAGCTCTCCTTGACGGACGATTATCTGACGGAACCCTCTTGCCAAGATTTGCGGGAGGCTTTCTCCCCCAAAACAGAGTCTTCCCTCCCGTTGAGGCCTTACTATCAGGTCTTCGACCAGAAGTTCGGCTTCGTGCCTGACATGAGCGTGCTGGATCTGTTGTTCAATATGGGCCCCGAGTCCATCCTTTATTTGAAATGACCGAAGGGGTGATCCCCTCGCTTATATAAGTATAAAATTGTGACCATTATGAATCGTTGTCTAAAGAAATCGTTGGCGTTGTGCGCCGGTTTGTGCTTCGGGACGTTGGCTTCTTCCGCCGCCGTTCCTGTCCATATCAACTCGGGTAATCCTGCCTATCCCTTCCCACAGTTCTTGGAGTATGCGTGTGGCGGAAACCTGGGAACGAATAACCCGGAGGGTCTGACCCATGCCGAGATGGAACAACTTATCCGTACGGCTTACCAACAGCATGCGAACGAGTTTGAATACACGGGCGATGAACATGAGGGCATAAAATATATCTGGACCCCTTACAAGGCCGCCTACGACTGTTCCGAGGGCGATGGCTACGCTTTGCTGGCCGCTGCCTACATGGCGGACAAGGTGACGTTCGACGGCTACTGGATGTGCACGCACGACAAGCGTCGCGTGCATACGAAACGATACAAGGATTGTACCGATAATGCGCCTAACTATCCTTATGGTGAATTCGCCATCAGTGACGGCGCGGACGAGGGCGGCAACACGGCGGCGGACGGTGACGTCGATGTGGCGCTCGCGCTCTATGTCGCCTATAAGCAGTGGGGTGAGTTCATGCGGAACGATAAGGGGGAGATCGTCAAGGATGCTTGCGGAAACCCTATCAGCTATAAGCAGGAGATGATCAATGTGGTGCGTGGTCTGGTGGCGATGAGCACCAGTAACCCTGATAAGAACCCTCGCCCCGTCAATACGGGTCTGATCGGTCTGGACGGCTATATGAGGGGTGGCGATACTTGGAAGGAGTTGACGGACTGGGCTTTGCAGAAGGAGAACTACATCGAATGGAATGGTGTCCCTGTCTATCCTCTCTATGCGAAAGAGGGTGGAGAACAACAGCATATCGACTATTGCGCACCCGCCTATTTCCGTGAGTTCCACGACCTGATCCTTTCCCTGAAGGATGAGATCGGTGCCACCGCAGAGTGGGAGGCTGAGCAATACCGCCGTGGTGAAGCCTCTTCCGACTGGTTGATCAACGATTTGATTAGTAAGAACAAAACCTCTTTGCCTACCGCTGGCTGGAACACTTGCAGCCGTGACGGTAGCCAAACCACCTACTCCAACTTCCAGGACGGTGAGGACTATCGTTGCCCTTGGCGTACCATCAGCAACTATGTCTGGCATGGTAATCCCGACTACTCTTGGAACCCAGTCTCCCACCAAGTCGAGGAGGGTGCGAACAAATATGAATACGATGCGGCGGTGAAATTGTCCGACTACATGCGCGACCCTGCCCATTGGGGCTCTGGATCCACTTGCTACACGAAGGGGGATAAGAAGATCCCTTATTCGGGCCCGAGGATGATGGGCTGGCAGATCGATCCGATGACGGGTGCTACCCTCGACGATAAGAACACTTCCGCATTGGGTATGCAGAAGGGAGCCGCCGCTTTCGCCGCAATCGGTGTTCAGGATTATGATCTGATGGGCGACCTGTTCAAGGTGATCTACGAGAACTGGGACGCTGCCGGACAAACAACCGACAAACAGTGGATCTCCAACTATATGAGCGGATGGTTCCGCCAAACGGGTCTGATGGCCCTGACGGGTAACTATCCTGCGCCTTCCCAAATGAAGGCGCAGCCTAACCTGAAGATCTATCGGGCATTGAAGGATAGCATGTCCTGCTGCCATGTGGGGGATACGGTCACCTACCTGCTCTCCTACCGTAACTATGGCTCCGTGGATGCGCGAAGCGTCGTTATCGTGGAGAATGTGCCGACCGATTTCTATTTCTTGGATGCGGACAATGGCGGTACGTATGATGCCGCGACCCATACGGTGACGTGGACCATGGACCAAGTGGCGGGTCTGAAGAGCGATGAGATGGTGGGCGAGGCGATCGACTTCTCCGCTCCGAACCTCTCGAAGACTATCGGAACGGTCTCTTACCGATGCGTGGCGAAGAGTGGTGCGTCTGGTCGCTACCAGGCCTCCGCTGAGATTTCCTGCGCCAACGGATTGGGCTCGAAGACGAACCTCTACCCGAACTATGTCACGGCGACGATGCAGCGCAACCTGATCGAGGTGATCCCTACGAACCTCACGATAGCCAAGACGTCGGACGTGACGGAGGTGGAGAAGAACGATGTTGTCACCTTTAGCGTGAACCTCTCGAACGACACGATCCCTTGGCTGACGGGCGGACGACCGGACGTCAACGTGGCGTTGGCCGACGAGGTGAAGGGCGCGCAATATAACCTGATGTTCAAGATCTACCATGATGCGGTGGAGCCTTATATCGACAATGGCAACTATCGTGTCACGGTCTTCAAGGATTTGAAGGACGCGACCAACCTCCAGTGCTCGTTCGACCTGATCGAGGGCACGCAGAATGGCGCGACGATGGGCACGAACGCTAACGATTTCGTCTTTAAGGATGAGGTCTTGGCGGATGGCACCCGTATGTTCTCCGTGCAATTCCCTCATGCCCTGGCTGTCTCCACTTACTATCTGAACGAGATGGCCGGAGCCGCCAAGTTCAATTGCGAGGGGACGAAGTACCCGTTGCGTGTGGTGGCCCGTTTCTATGACGCGAGTTGGAAGACACTCGATTGGAAGGCGGGCTTCTCCCAATTGATCAATGACAGTGACGAAGGCTATTATTTCCCGGTCACGCCTTCCTACCAATCCTCGGAGGAGCCTCAGCCGGTGGACCGCCTCTTGCGGACGGCTTGCGACGGCGTGTCGAAACTCACGAAGAATGTCTTGGTGGAGGAGTTCGATGGCTATGTGTGGCGTAAGATCCTAGGCAATAGCCCGTTCGTGAACGGTGATGTGGCGAAGAATGTCATGGTGACCGACACCATTCCGTTGGGCTTCGAGTTCGTCAAGTTTATGGACGAGAAAACTTCCGCGACGTTCCAACCTGCTGATGGTAAGCCTTATGCGGGTATCGTGACCTACTCCGCGGGAAGCATGGACTTAGGCACGAAGGATGGATTCTCCTACCAGTGCAAGTACGTGGGAGGTGATGCTAAAAAGATCGCATGCGGAAGCCATGCCACAAGCGACAGGGAGTCGGTCAGCTCCGCACCGTTGATCATTGTCGACAAGGAGGGTACAGGGGTCTCTCTTGTGCCGTCGGACAATCCGTATGTGGATGTCTATAACAGCTTAGGTGTCCTTGTGAGAAAGCATGTCCTCGAGGCGGAGGCGTTGAAGGGCTTGATGCCGGGCGTCTACGTGGTCGGTGACAAGAAGATGGTGAAGGCGGTAGAGGAATAACGGGTATGTCGTTCCCCGCATGATAAAGTGTAAATGTATTCCCGTGTAGTACGGGCTAAAATAAGAGGTGTGATGAACGTTAGAAAGGTGTATGAAAGTTTTTGGGGGAGGGCACAGTCTGCGCTCCTCAGAAATCGTATGTTAAAATGTTTTAAACTTTCAAAGGAAATGCTATATTTGCAACTTAGTATTTTATATAATAGGTTAAACGAAAATATTATTCAACCATGGTTCGCTTTATAACTATTCATAAAAGGCTGATTGCGCTATTGTCGCTCCTGTTGATGGTAACGAGAGTGGATGCGGTTGTGCAATCTCATGTTAATTCGGGAGATCCGGCATTCCCGTTTCCTCAATTTTTGGATTATGGACCGGATCGTAAGTCATTGGCCAGTCACAATGCGCCGGGTGTGACTCATGCAGAAATGGAGAAAAGAATGTTGGATGCGTGGCAACATATCTGTAATAACACAAAGTTGCAGGGATATGATGTCGATGGTGTCCAGTACTTGATTCCGGATGCAAGTGTGTCAGAAGACCATTGTAGTTGCGCAGAGGGTGATGGTTATTATTTGTTGCCAGCTGCCATTATGGGTGACAAGACCTATTTCGATGGGTACTATATGAGTATGCATGATCGTATGTTTATAGGTGTGGATCGATTTGTAGATGGCGGAACAAATATATATGATGGTTATTCGAAAAATTTAAATGGAGCTGGTAGCAATAGATCGGGTTCGGCAATGACCATCGGAAATTATGCGGCTGCTGATGGCTCTGCAACGGATGGTGATGTTGATATTGCATTGGCATTGCTTGTCGCCGCAAAACAATGGGGAGAACATTCCGGTATCACGACCCGTTTCGGAGAATTGAATTACAAGGAAGAGGCCTTGAAATATATTCGCGCAATGGTGGATACTGTGCCTTATGCGAATTCTAATTATACGACTTATGTCTCGGGTGTGGTTGGATTTGATGGGTATTTGAAAAGTGGTTCTCATCAAAGTCAATTAACTAATTGGTCAACGAATGGAGGAGGTACACCTTATAAGGGAATGACCACTGAGCATGGTGGTGGACAAGATGTGTATTTTGACTATTCTGCGCCAGCTTATTTTAATGAATATCGAAAGTTTTTGGAGTTGGATCCTAAATCCACGGATTGGCAAATAGACCAATGTAGGCGTTGTGAAGCTTCCTCTGATTGGTTGATGGGTCAGTTATATAATAGAAGTGAAACAACTATCCCGATTTGTGGAGAGGTTAAAATGGATGGTTCAGATCAACGATTTTCTTTTGGCTATGGGAACTTTGCGGAAGACTTTAGAGCAGGTTGGCGTACTATATTGAATTATGTTTGGCATGGCGACCCCGAATACACGTGGGATCCTGTGGCTCATCAAACAGTTGATGGAACCAATGATTATGAGAAAAAGATGGGGTTGCGCTATGGGAAATTTTTGGCTAATCCACAATCTGCTCCGTGGAATAATTCATGTGATGTGCCTGTCGGAGATTTGAGTAAAACAGGCTTGACATTCTCTGGACCTTATACATTGCGTAGTAAAATGGATTTAGATGGACAAATAGGAGATGCTTTCCCCCTGAACTGGATTCACGGCAGTGGCTCGCCTGCAGCCATTGTTTCACAGGACTTCGAATTGATGGGGCAGATGTTCCGACATTGTGTGATAGCATGGGATGATGAGAATTTCAAATCTTATGAGACATCTACTCCTCACTATTTCCATGAGTGGTTTAAACTATTGGGTATGTTGGTTTTGTCAGGAAACTTTCATGCACCCTCTATGATGGTGCCGAATGCGAATGTGAAGGTTTACCATAAGGTGGACAAAACATACGCCTTTGCGGGTGATGAGGTGACATTTACCGTTTCCATCAGGAACTATGGTTCTGTGGATGCGGCAAACACGGTGGTGAAGTTCGGCATCCCTGCGGGTTTTACGGTAGTGAAAACTTCTGCGGGAAGTGTCGTGGGCGATTCTGTCGTTTGGGAAAAAGGAACTGTTCCTGGCGTCAAATCTGCTACGGGAGTTAATCCGACTATGGATAGTATCCAGATTGTCTGTCGGCTAAATAATGATATAGAACAAGGTCGGTATTGTACATCCGCAAGAGTGTATTGCGACAATGGTTTTGGCTGGACATCCGATGAATATCCGAACAATATCACAACGGTGATGGAACGTAATTGCGTGGATGTGGTGGCGAGAGCATTGACTATCGAGAAAAAATGTAATAGGGAGCAAATCAATCCGGACAATATTGCACAGTTTACCATTCATTTCGAGAATTCCGCTAAGGCGGGATGGATCAATGGTGGTCGTCCGGGTGTGCGTCTTTCCTATGGACATTCGCCGTTGAGCGACCCATCTAGTACCCAGGATTTGATCGCATATTATCGCTTGTTCCATGATGCGGATGAGGCGTATATTGATTATGGTAATTATCGCGTTTCATATTACATGTATGACCCTAATTTGACTTGCTTCGCAGGTGATGCGGATTGCTCAACGGGGTGGAATATGAATGTGTATTATTATCAGGGAGGCGATAAGGATCGTTTGAAAATTTATCATGAGACGACGGTCGAAGGGGAAGACCCACTTCGTCCAGGAAAGAAGTACAATCAAAGAATTATTGTCCAATTCGCTAACCAGCTTGCTACTATCACACAACATTTACAGCAGTATACAGGAAATGGAAATGCTGAGAATGGTGGTGGAAATGAAGGAGGACAGGGCCAGGGAAATACTGGTGGTGCAAGTGGCGCTGGCGATGGCCTTCATGTGCATGAGGGTGGTGGTGCTACTCTGCTTATTTATACCAGTATGTCTTGCTCTCAGTCTGGGAAAAAGTTTGATGTGACAGATGATTGGAGTTACGACGATGCATGGGCTTCTGCTGGTTTTGATGAATTGCATTATCCAATCACGGACGATCATACAGATCCGAATAATGAGGAAGGAGAGAAAATCACTACGTGGGATAGACACGCATGTGGTACGGCAAAAAAAACGGTTGACCGTATTTTGGTGGAAGAGTGGGATGGATATACGTGGCGTAGAATCCTGGGTAATGGACCATTGCCTGGACGTGACGTGTACAATGTGGTTGTCCGCGATACGTTGCCGGTCGGCATGGAATTCGTTGAGTTCGTGGGCGCTTGCCCTTTGGCGGATTATGGAGGTTCTTGGCGAACATTCAAATCGGCGGATGGCAGAGATGTTGTGGAATGGACGATTGACAGAATGATGATTAACCAAGTAGGGGATGTCGTTTACAACGCGAATGTGACGTTCCCTTCGGGCAAGAGTTGCCAGACCGCTGATGAAAAAATAGAAAACAAGGCTTGGATTTGGGGCGACAAGGAGTCGGCCATCTATGATACCGCAAATATTGTTGTCACCTGCTCAAAGGTGCCTGACCCGATTATTCCTACTACTATGACGAAGGAAGCGGATAAGGATAATTATGAAGTGGGCGACGATATTACTTATACGATCGGTTATAAGCAAACCCATGGTGCCATGTTCGATAAAGCGGAGAAGATGACCTCTGATTGGAATTTGTCGCAGTGGAGTGCGTCGGGTGGTGTCTTGACCAGTACGCCTAATGTCTCTGGTACTGCTTCCTTCTCAAAATCCAAGGGAAACAATTGTTATGTCACCATGGATGTTGATCCTACTTCATATGCGTTTTTCCAAATGGTATTCAGGGAGGGCTCTTCTAAACCTATCTCGGTGGAAATCAACCCTCAAATTCAGGAGAATCAGTCCCAAACACTTAATGTGACTGTATATGAGGGTGGAAGTGTTAAGATGAGTACGCAGGAGGTAATCATTAAGGGGAATGCGCATCCTTTCAATATAGTGGCGGATCTCTCCGGTGATTTGCTTCGCCTATGGGTGAATAAAGATACTACTGTTGGCCCGGCTCTCTCTGTGAGTGGCTTGAGCTTGGGTGTCGGTAACTTCGCCTTGAAAAATGGAGGAATGGGAGGTGCTTCATCCCACGGCTCACACAAAATCTCTAACATCCACGTCCATACTGACTACGCCTATGACCTCTCCATCGTGGACCTTGTCCCTGCCGAGGTGGAGGTTGATGAGAGTTCTTTCCAATCGTTCCATAATGGTTCCGCTGCTGGAACTGGTAAATTACTGAAGGGTGCGGATGGTGACTCTATCGTTTGGACGGGTCTGGCGAATAACCCGATCGCCTTCGGTGATACCTTCACGGTGACGTGGAAGGGTAAGGTGAAAGAGTGTTCTGAAAAAATAATCAACCTTGCGAAGGCTAAACTCCTTGGTTATGCGCATAATAAGATCATGGCCCAGGAGGTCAGTGGTTGCGGTGAGGCGTGCCCTCTCCCGAACGTGACGCTCACCATCTCGGATAATGAGATCTGCGCTGGCGACTCCGCCACCTTGGTGGCTGGCCCTACAGGTAGTTATACATACATGTTTTTTGAGAATGGCGTACTCCTCGATTCGACTGCTAATAATATATTTGTGACGAAACCAATCGCGGCTGGCAGGTACAAGTACTTTGTGAAGGTTGTCTCCCGTCTTACGCTCTTGCCTTGCTACTCTCCAAGCGACACGTTGATCTTGTCGGTGGAGAAGTTGCCTAAGGGATCGAATTTCGATCTGGGCACCTTCTGCAAGGGTAATGCGGACGTCACTTCTATGGATAAGGAAATCGATAATATGATCGCGGAAGGGGTTACCTACTCTTGGTTCGATGCGGATGACCAGCCGACAACATTACCGGATATCAATGCCATCACCGCCCCTGGCGATTACAACTTCTCCTACTCCCTGAGCACACAGTCGGGCTGCGAGAGCAAGACCTTGGGACAGCTGAAGTTCACAGTGAAGGAGATCACTCCTCCGACGGGAACGGGTGTCGTCTCTTATTTGTTGGGCGATACCGCCGCTAATGGCTCCTTCGATAAGAATTTGATCCAACAGGATCCGTCCGTCGTGGATCTGGATTCGGATTATACGTACATCTGGTTCGACGAGAATGGACAACAATTGCAGGGACCTCCTACGCCAAGCGTTCCTTCCGCCGGCTCTACGGTCACTTCTAATTATTACGTGAAACGTACCCAGCCAGTGGGTTGTGTGAGCGATTCATTGCCGGTGACCGTCATCGTGAGCGGAAGCTCCGTGCCTGTGCCGGATAATGTGACGTATTGCTTGAACGAGAGCGCTCTGCCTATCTCGGCGACAGCGAGCGAGGTGAACAATTCCACCGCCACTTGGGAGGTGGTCTACTATGACGCCGATGGCAATGAGTTGACTTCTGACGCGGATCGCACTCCTTCTACCGCTACCGCAGGTACAATAACCTACTACGTGAGCCAACGTGAGGTGGGTAATCCTACCAACGAGAGTGGCAAGGTGCCGCTTACGGTGACCGTTGTGGAGATCACCACACCTGATATCTCCATGAACCGCACCCAATATTGCAAGGGCGAGGAGTATGAACAGTTGCAGGTGAAGAGCACCTCTTCCCTCTATGATGCTAACAAGTCTTCTTTCTCCTGGTCTGTCGATGGACAGAGCGTGACGGGTGTTCCGTTGGCGCAAACCCAAACCGAGGTGGTTTCCTATGGCGTGGTGGAGAGGTACGAAATCGACGCAAATCATGTCTGCGTGAGCGATACGGCTAAGTTCGCGGTCCAGAGCACTTTCGTCCCTGTGGCGACGGGTTCGCTTTCTGTGAACTATCTGAAGCAAGAGGCCGCCGCGGATGGCTCGTTCGAGTCTCTCTTGACGAAGGACCCGAGCGCTGTCTCCGCTTCCGATAACACGGATTATGAACTGGTTTGGTACGATAAGGATCTGAACGAGTTGGGTACGACAGACCCTACTCCGATGAAAGACAATAGTTGGGAGGAGAACAAAGATGTGAATTTGGTCTACTTCGTTAAACAACGTCACAAGGATAGCGGATGTCTGAGTGATACGGTGCGTGTCTCCGTGATCATTAGCGACGCGCTGGTGCCAAATACCTTCCCGATGAACTACTGCCACCATGCGAAGGCCTCTTCCTTGGAGTATAGCGCAAGCATCAATACGAACAAGGGGCAGGTGAAGGATATCGACTACGAGTTGGTGTGGTTCTCGCCGGAAGACAATTATGCGGCTCCTTTGGCTACCGCCCCTGTGCCAAGTACCGAGACGGTGGGCGTGACCATCTATAAGGTGGCCCAAAAACAGAAGTCCGACGGGTCGGTCAGCTCCAAGGCGGATGTGAAGGTGACCGTCTTCCCGAACCCTGAAATCAAGGTGGACGCATTGCCTCAGACTTGTGGCGAGGAGATCGACATCACCAAGTATATCCATTTGGCGAATGTGGAGGATACTTCCACATTGTACTTCTACGCTAACAAAGGTTGCTCGAACCGGCTTTCCGACGCCGAACTGTCATTGGCGCAGAGCAAGGTCTTCTATGCGAACGCCTACTACACGATCTTCTCCGAACCGAATATCGTGGGTGTATGCTCCTCCGATACGATGGAGGTGAATGCTACCATAGACGACCTCTCCAACCTTGTCGTGGATGCGCCGTCGTCAGTCTGCCCGAACGGAGACATCCATCTGAAGGCCTCCGCGACAAGCACCACCGCTACCGTGTCGTACGTGTGGAGCGGGGATGCCACGGGCAATGATGATGTGCTGGACACCAAGGATGAGACTGGCATCTTCGGAAAGGTTTACAAGTACGTTTTGACAGCTTCCGCAGGCGCATGCCGCCTCGATACGACGGTCTTCGTGACGGTCGGCCGGGGCGAACTGACGGGCGATGTGCTGGCGAACGGTCAGGCGACCCACAACTTTAAGACCTGTGGCGGCGAGACAATCGAACTCTCCACCACACATGAAGGTACGGATTATAAATGGACGGATCTCTCCGGTAATTCGGTGGGTGATAGCAAGAACGTCTCTGTCTCTCCGACTGCGACAACCACTTACGTCGTCTCTCTCGTGAATAAGTGCGAGACGTCAGATACGATCGTGGTGGAGGTCTATCCGCTCTCTTTGACGGCAGATTTCTCGTTGCTGGATACTACCATCTGTGAGAACTTATCCGCCTCTGCGGCCCTTACGATCACTGGCTATGACGCTTCGATGCCAGGCGCGTACATCAAGTGGCTGAAGGATAACAATGAGTTGACTGAATTTGCAGGTCAAACCTCTTTGCAGTTGGATAATGTGCGCAAGTCCGATGGTGGCGAGTATACATACGAGGTAAGCAACGGTATCTGTTTGGCGAAGACGACGGACGTGAAGACTACCGCCAAGCTCAATGTCCAACCATTCGTGACGTTTGACGAGCCGGCAACGGTCGAGGTGCCTCATGGTGGTTCCGCCGAGTTGACCATCAGCGGATTAACCCCTTCCGATGCGACTGTCACATGGTCAGGAACAACCCATTCCGGATCGGGCAATCCATTTGAGGTTACGGATATGGTCTCCGACGAATTGTTCACTGTGACCCTCTCGGCGGATGGCTATTGCGACTCCGAGACAGAGCTGCAAGTTCTGGTTGACGCCAAGGCGGTTGTATCCATTTCCGTTTCCGCTGATATCGTTTGTGTGGAGGATGGTGTGACGGTTACGGCCGATACGACCGGCACGGGTCATCTCATGCACCCTGATCTCTACCAACTGACTTGGTACTCTTTGGATGAGGAGGGCAATCTCTCTAAACTGACGGGTAATGATGTCGAGTTGAAGGATTATCCACAGGCTTCCGTCTCCTATTTCGCTGAAGTCACTTATGGCAGCCAGAAGGCGACAAGTGATACGCTTAGTGTCGAGATAGTCACTCCGGCAATCTATACGGTGACGGAGGATGCGGTCTCCTGCTCGGGCGATGAGGTGACGATCGAGGTCTCTTCGGACGATGCGGATGTTGAGGTGGAGTGGACGGAAGATGGATCCAAGGACCCTTCGATCGTGGTCGCTCCAACCGAGTCTCGCTCTTACGAGTTCACCATAAGCAAGAAAGGTCTCTGCCCAGTGAAGGATCAAATCCCAGTCTCTGTCAAGGAAAAACCATCCATCACGATGGACGAGGAGAAAACGGTCTGTGAAGGGTCTGACATAGTGATTTCCCCAACGGTGACCGGAAAAGAATATAGCGGTTTCGAGTGGACGGATCCGGAAGGGACGGTCGTCTCCACGGATTTGAAGCTTGTGATGGCTCCGACGATGAGCGGCGCCTACACGTTGTTGGTGGAAACAGCCTCATGTGGGAATGCTTCCGCCTCCATCCAAGTGAAGGTGATTCCGACACCGGTATTGTACATCGACTCGCTCTCCTTCTCGTCACGCAAGGTGGAGGTAGTTTCCGGAGGGGCCGGCATGTTCGAGTATAAGATGGATAACCAGGATTGGCAGACCGATAACCTCTACGATAACCTTGCCTTCAATGTCTTGCACACCGCCTATGCGCGGGATGAGATGGGTTGTGTCGGCATGACGGTGTTCAATGTCACACAACCGCCTGTGCCTATCCCGGACTATTTCACACCTGATGGAACAGGAGAGAATGATGTGTGGGATTTGACGCCTATCATGGATGCTTATCCGAAGACCACCGTGAAGATATTCGACCGTACGGGTAAGGTGGTCGCTGAACTTGAAGGCTCGGAGGCCGATTGGGACGGAACCTACAACGGGAACCCGTTGCCTTCCACCGACTATTGGTACTTGATCAACGTGCCGGAGATCCGTCAGCAGTTCACCGGTCACTTCACGTTGATCAGGTCGAAGTAATCCTGCCGTGATTATAGATGTCCGCATAGATGTGAAATATCACGTCTATGCGGACATCTGTTTTCATAATTCACGCCGCATAATTCTTAATTCTTAATTTTATTATTACCTTTGCAGTCCAAATTAGTTGATATTATGGAATTGAGTGCACTTACGGCAATATCCCCTGTGGATGGAAGGTATAGAAGCAAGGCGGAGCCCTTGGCTGAGTATTTCTCTGAGTTCGCGTTGATTCGTTACAGAGTTCGTGTTGAAGTGGAGTATTTCATCGCGTTGTGCGAGTTGCCACTGGACAATCTGAAGTCTTTCGACCATGGTAAGTTCTCCCAACTGAGAAACATCTATAAGGATTTCTCTTTGGAGGACGCCCAAAAGATTAAGGACATCGAGAAGATCACGAACCATGACGTGAAGGCGGTGGAGTATTTCATCAAGGAGAAGTTCGATGCGTTCGGCTTGCAGCAGTTCAAAGAGTTCATTCACTTTGGATTGACTTCCCAGGACATTAACAATACATCCGTTCCCCTCTCCATCAAGGAGGCGTTGCAGAACGTGTACGTCCCTAATATGGAGCGTCTGATCTCGGAGTTGGCGCAGAGAGCGGAAGATTGGAAAAATATTCCGATGTTGGCGAAGACACATGGACAACCAGCCTCTCCAACTCGTTTGGGAAAGGAGATCATGGTCTTTGTGAGCCGTCTCCAAACCCAGTTCGACCAATTGAAGTCACTCCCTTGCTGCGCTAAGTTCGGTGGCGCCACGGGTAATTTCAATGCGCATCATGTGGCATACCCTCATTTCGATTGGAAGGCGTTCGGCAACCATTTTGTGAACGATGTGCTTGGCCTTTCTCGTGAACAATGGACCACCCAAATCTCCAACTATGATAACTTGGGCGCCATTTTCGATTGCCTGAAGCGTATCAATACGATCATGATCGATATGAACCGTGACTTCTGGCAGTATATCTCCATGGAGTATTTCAAACAACAGATCAAGAAGGGTGAGGTGGGTTCGTCCGCCATGCCTCATAAGGTCAACCCGATCGACTTCGAGAATGCGGAGGGTAACTTGGGCATCGCCAACGCGATATTGCAACACCTCTCCGCTAAGTTGCCGGTTTCCAGACTGCAGCGTGACCTGACCGATTCTACGGTTCTGCGTAACGTGGGCGTTCCTTTCGCCCATACGATCATTGCTATCCAAAGCTCGTTGAAGGGTATCGGTAAGTTGCTTTTGAATGAAAAGGCATTACAGGCTGATCTGGACAAGTGCTGGGCCGTTGTGGCCGAGGGCATACAAACCATCCTTCGCCGTGAGGGCTATCCTAACCCATACGAGACGCTGAAGGCGTTGACGCGTACCAATGCGGGCATTACGGAGGCTTCCATCAAGGAATTCATAGAAACGTTGGAGGTGAGCGAATCGGTGAAGGCTGAGTTGCGCGCCATTACTCCTCATAACTATTTCGGTATTTAATGGGTTTCACTGAATGTCCGATGGAAAATAAGAAGGTGAAATTCCCTTTCATAATGCTGATCAAGCGCTTCGTGGGCCCCTATAAGGGCTACGTTGTGCTGAATGTGTTATGCAACCTCCTTTCCACGGTTTTTAGTCTCTTCTCTTTCGCATTGCTGATTCCTATTTTGGAGATCCTTTTCAAGACGAGCAATGCGGTATATGAGTACATGCCTTTTTCTTGGGACATGACGGTCATCAAGAATAATGCCTACTGTTGGGTCTCCCATTACATCTCACAGAATGGTCCGATGAACACGTTGATGCTCCTGAGCGTCGCTTTGATCGTGCTGACGTTCTTGAAGACGTTCATCTCCTATTTGGCCAGCTATTTCATCATTCCGATGCGTTCCGGCATCGTCCGTGACTTGCGTAATCAGCTCTACCGTAAGGTGGTGGACCTTCATATCGGCTTTTTCCAGAAGCAACGGAAGGGAGATATCATGTCGCGTATGTTAGGTGACGTGGGTGAGGTGGAGAGCTCGATCATGAGTTCGGTCGAGCTTCTGTCTAAAAACCCCGTGATGATTATTGTCTACCTGTCAATCATGTTCCTGCTGAGTTGGCGCTTGACCCTCTTCGTGATGGTGGTGTTGCCATTGGCTGGATTTATCATGGGTAGGGTGGGCCGCTCTTTGAAGAAATCGTCGAAGGAGAGCCAGACCCAATTAGGTCAGTTGCTTTCCCAAATAGAAGAGACGCTGAGCGGCCTTCGTGTGATCAAGGCGTTTAATGCGGAGTATGCGGTCATCCGCCATTTCGGGAAGATGAACGATAACTTGCGTCGGGTGGTGAATAAGATGAACCGACGCTACTCGTTGGCCCATCCGATGAGCGAGTTCCTCGGAACAGTCACCATTGCGGTGGTCCTCTTCTTCGGAGGTGTATTGATCCTGAACGACAACAGCTCGTTGTCCGCCTCTGAGTTCATCTATTATCTTGTCATTTTCTACAGCATCATCAATCCGGCGAAGGAACTCTCCAAGGCGATGTATAGCGTGGAGAAGGGCCTGGCGTCGTTGGAGCGTATCGATCTTATCCTGTCCGCCACCAATCCGTTGAAGGCGGTGACGAATCCTGTGGCGGTCAAGCCTTTCCACAAGGAGATCGTCTACAAGGATGTCTGGTTCAAATATGATGAAGATTGGGTGCTGAAAAATATTAACCTGACCGTTCCGATGGGGCGTACGGTGGCCTTGGTCGGACAGTCAGGGTCCGGAAAATCCACGTTGGTTGACCTTCTGCCGAGGTTCTACGACGTAACCAAGGGTGAGATATTGATCGACGGCGTCAATGTGAAGAACATGACCACGTACGACCTTCGTTCCCACATGGGTAATGTGAACCAGGAAGCGATATTATTCAACGACACAATATACAACAACATTACATTTGGGGTGGATGACGCCACGGAGGAGCAGGTCATCGAAGCCGCCAAGATAGCCAATGCCCATGAGTTCATCATGGCCACGGAAGATGGGTATCAGACGAACATCGGTGACAAGGGTGGCAGGTTGTCGGGCGGACAGCGGCAACGCATCAGCATCGCACGTGCCATTTTGAAGAACCCTCCGATTCTAATCTTGGACGAGGCCACATCGGCTTTGGACACCGAGTCCGAGGTCCTGGTGCAGGAGGCGTTGGAACGTTTGATGAAGACGAGGACTACAATCGTTGTGGCACACCGTTTGTCTACGATTAAGAACGCTGATGAAATTTGCGTGATGCAGGATGGCGAAATCGTGGAGAGGGGAACCCATGCTGAGTTGATCGCCTTGGACGGGTTCTATAAGAAGCTCTATACCATGCAATCCTTCTAACGTTAAAAATTCTTTAAAAGTCGGACGTAAAAAATATATTTTACCCGTTTTTCACTCCAAAAATCATCGCATTACCGCGGACTTTTAACATTTTTTGCTTTTTTTATGTCAATTTGGGGGTGCGTGTGTAAATTTTTTGTATATTCGCCCGTCTTTGTGTGGACGAAAATGAGCAACACAAAGTGCTGATACTGTATAATTGAGTTAGAAACTTGCGTAAGATACATAGTTCGATGAGCATGAAAAACATGAAAACATTGTCCTTTTTAAGGAATTTATCGAAATTCTTCTTGGTGGCTGCAGCTTTGACACTAGGTTGTATGCCTGTATTTTCGGAATTTACGAAGGTTAGGTCCGATGGTGGATGGAATGGTAAGGTCACTAAATTGGATGTCATCGGTGATTATTACCAGTTCACTTTGGATAAATTTAGGGGTGAAATCGTTATAGAGACGGATATCGAAGCTGATACCATCTATTTGCCGGGCAATAATACGAAGGGTTGGGTGCTTGAGAATGACAAGGCTGTGAAAGTGCAGATCAACAACGAGACCTCAGGCTTCCTTTGCGTTAGCTACGACAGACCGACCAATTCCGTAAGCGTCGCTTATGGCTCTTGTAGCGGTACGATTCATGCGGATAAGGATAGGGTGTGTAAAACTACCGGAGGTGATGTGAAGTTCAAGGTGGAGAATGGTGACGCAAGCGCCTCTAAGCGTTGGGGTTTGCTCTCCTATGACGGCAAGGATACGACGTGGTTGTCTACCTATAATGATCGTGATAGTTTCGTTTATACGGTTACGGACTCTATTGTGATGTTGCTGAAGTATACTACTTCATCTGGACTTGTCTCTTATTCCTCTGCAAAGGTGGGCCTGTCTTTGGCGGATTGCGGCTATAAGGTCACTTCCAGCGTTACGAATATTTGCCCGGGTGACCCTGTGGTTCTTACTTCCAACTATACGGAGGGTGCTAATTATGAGTGGAGACGTAATAACGGGAAGGTGCTCGCCACAACCAACGTGCCTACACTTTCGTTGAATCCATTGAACTCGACTAAATATAAATTATATGTTGATGGCCTGTTCGCCGGCGAAACGGAAGTGAAAGTGTCCGGTTGCGGTTTCTATATCTCTTCCTTCTATCCTACGGAAATGTGTATGCAGGATTCCAACTCGTTGGTTGCAATCGGTGAGGATATGTTGCCGGATTTGGGTAATAACGTTTTTGAATGGCAAATGTCCGAGGATGGAGCCATATGGACCACCATTCAGACGAATGCGAGCAATCGTCTGAATGTATTCCCTACGGAAGATAGGTATTATCGCGCCGTTTATAACAAGACGGGGCAAACCACTTCGCCTTTCTTCTATGAGGCGCCTAATTGCGAAGACAATGGAGACTGCCGTGGATTGCAGACGAGGACTTTGTTCTACGAGTCCTTCGGTTACTTTATCGATGAGCACACTTACGTTTCCGATAAGGAGGTCTTCGTCAATGACATGACATTGAAGGGTGGTGTTGCCGGCATTGTGAATGGCAATACTGTTGGCTATGCGGGTAATCATTCCAGCGATCAGAGTGGTCAGGATTACATGAGACGAATCGCATATCATAATAATAACTCTCCTTATAATAATGGGTCTGGATTCTATAGCGTAAGAGAAGATCAGAATGGATCATTGAGGGTGTCTCAGACCGATGGTACAACAACTTTCCATATCCAAAAATATATCGCACCGGATCCGAACGGATATGTGGTGCCTGCCACCCAATTTGTTCACTTGCCTGGTTCTGACGGTAGACCATCCTCGTCTAATCATTTTGTTGGTACGGACGGACACTTGTTCATGCAGGCGAACCCGTTGTTGCCAGAATACAATTGGACGGAATATGAGGGTAGAAATAAGGCATTCCGTCTGCAGGATGGTTACTATGCCATTGTGGCGAATCCGGATTCCGTTGACCATCATGACGGAAACTCCTATGTGGATTGTACCGATAATACAGGTAACGTGAATGGTGCCATGTTGTTTGTGAACTGTGGTGAGACAAGCAGGAGTAAGGCTGCCATCTATGCGCAGCGTGTGCATCTGGGTTGCCCTGCTGACCGTTTCGCGTTTAGCATGGCGGTGAAGAATGCGACAGCTAAGGAATTCACTTCCGAGGGTGAGCCTCAGAACCCGATAAACGTTTCTGTGTATCTGTTGAAGGATGAAGGCTCTGATGTGTTGCCTGATGCCTATAGAACGATGGGATCGGTTCCTGCCGAAAGCATTTTGAATAACGATATTGAGTCTGGAAATATACCTGCGGGATCTGACGAATGGCATGAGGTTGATCAATATGTGCAGTTGGATCCTTCACAAAAGGTGCAATCTTTGTGGGTCGTTCTTTACAACAATGGTCCTTCTGGTAATGGTAACGACTTGTTGTTGGATGATATCTCCTTCTCCGTATGTTTGCCTAAGGCTGAGCTTTCAGCCAAGGTGGACGGCGAGTTGATTACGGGTGCGCTTACCGTTTGTGACGGTCGTGACGTGGAATTGGTGGCGAAACAGAAGGGTGATTACATCCAAAATCCTGTTTACTTGTTCCAATATTTCGATAAGGATACCCAGTCATGGGAGGACATGAAGGATTATTCGGATGATTCCAACTATAAAAAGACTAATGCGATTATTTCTGTGACGGATCCTCGTTTCGTGGGTGATATACAATATAGGGTAATCATTGGCTCGAGTGTGGATGAATTGAGGGATGTGGAGTTGCACTCTGGAGATGTATGTAACGAGTTCCTTGTGGCAACTTCCGACATTGATATAAAGAACACTTTCGGAGGTCCGATGTGTGCGGACAATGACGAGGAGAAGATTTGCTTCGTTGTTGGTGATACGATCACAGTACGTGGTTGTAGAAATTTGACCAGAAAAGACCATACTTGGAAAATGTTCTGGAAGAGCGAAGAGAATGACGCTATCTTAGTGGACACGATGGAAGTGACGGGTGTCGACGCAGATTCCATCCGCTTCATTGTAGATAAAAACTATACGGTGCATGTATATGACCGTACATGGAAAGAATTGCCTACGACAGACTCCGTTGGCATGTCAAAGATTATCTTTGGCGCCGTAGACGAGGGTGGTTGCGAGCACCAACAGAAATTCACTCTGGTGGCGAAGCATGTCGTGAATCTGGATTACAACGTGGAAAGCACCCATGGTTGCGACTCTGTGCTTGTCCAGGTATATAAGGATGTGCCGGAAGCTGGCCTCAGATGGGATTGGGGTAGACCGGGTCGCGAGGTGATCATCAACGATACCGCCCGTGTCTTCTATCCGGAGGGTTTGGAAAAGAACGCTACTATCGAAGGCATCCTGAAGGTCTCTGTGATTAACGATGGTGACCAGTTCTGTGCTCCGGCCGAGCCGATGGAGGTGCCATACAAAGTGTATAATGTCTCTTACAGTCTGACGGTTGTGCCAAGTGCAAACCCGATTTGTGTGACACCGGGACAAGATGACGACGAGGTTCTGATGGACATCAATGTCTTGGTGGATCCTAGTGCAGCAGCATCTAACATTACCGCTTATCACTGGAGACTGGATTTCGGCAACGGCGATGTGGTGGATACAGTGTCGACTACAAGTTATATTGAATTGAGACATAGGGATTTGAAAAACAGAACAGGCCGCTCGGCGAAGATAGATATCATCTACACCGAGACTGTAGAGTGTGGAGATATAGAAAACAATAATGCTTCATCTGCTGCGGAAATTGAAATCCGTGAGGGCGCCTTCAAGTTGACTGTCGAGCCTGTGAATAGCAAGGTTTGCTTGTCTTCCGTTGATTCTATCGTCCTCAAAGTGTCTGTGAGCCCGAAAGAGGCGTTGACCAACTTCAATCACATCAGCTTGTTGCAGTCTCGTGATTCATTCTATTCAATCAAGACGAACGTTACGGATAGTGTATATGAGGTTGTCCTCAGGAAGGCTGATTATCCGAACTTCTTCAAACCGGGTACGTCATTGTACTTCAGTGCGAGCGCATACGATGAGTATTGTGGCGCAAATAGCGTCTCTCCAAGTGTTAGAGTCGATTTGAACTCCATCGATCCTACTTATCTCCTTGATGCGAATGAACCAACGGCCTGCTTGACGTATGGAGAAAAGTTGACGCTTACTGCCACTTTGCCGGATCCGAATGCGGCGAAACTGATTAAGTCATACAAGTGGTACCGTGACGGAGAGTTCGTCGGTGGCTCTGGACTTTCCCACTCTTTTGTTGTGGGCGAGAGTAGTAACTCCAACTATAAACTGGTGATAAGCGATGAGATTTGTGACGATGTCGCGGATTCTATCGACGTGGCGGTTAGTATCAAGTATAAGACAACGTTGACTGCCAGCAAGCTGACGACTTGCCAGGAGTCAGATAGTGCGACGGTACATGTCAATTTTTCTCCGGCGACTTCCATCTTGCAAGTTAAGCAGTTTGAGTGGCATGCGGTTGTGAATGGTGTCGACACTGTCATGTATACGGGTAATCATGCGGACTCTGTATTGGTGATTAATTCCGAGAGATTCCCATGGTTGGTTCGCGCGGGTGTGAACGCTAAGATCTATTTGATTACAAGAGATAGTATCTGTGAGGATGTGAAGTCTGATGGCGATCTTGATTTCAGATTCAATTCACCTTACACGATGTTAGTTGACTATAACGGCAAGTCTGTTTGCGTTCCGCATGACGAAGCCAACATAGATCCGGATACGGTGCTTTTGCGTGTCGCAGTCACTATTGAACCTGCCGAGGCACTGGGCCAGGTGAAGAATTACATTTGGCATATCAAGTCGGGTGATGAGACGCTGTGGAATGTTAGTACGACTGATGTGAACCATCTGGAATTGACATACAATGATTTGAAGAAGTATACGGGAAAAGATATTGAGGTCTATGTCTCCTCTTATGATGATATATGTGCGCAAGGTGTTGACCCGAATGTCAGTGACACTGTGAAGGTGCAGATTCGTGTGGGTGGCTTTGAGATCGAGTTAGGGGATTTGCCGGAAGCTTATTGCGTTGAGTCGTTGGATTCCGCTTCTTTCGTGCTGAAGGCTGTTATCAAGCCTGCGAAGGCAAGGAACAATATCTCCAAGTTCTATTGGTATGATAATGGCGTGATCATCGCTACCACGGACGAAGATTCTGTTGTTCTTGATAAAAACAATTATCCGAAAGCCTTTTCCGCTGGATATACGGCGAACTTCTCTGTCGCCGCATACGATAAGCATTGTGAATTGGATGTTGTGAAGTCGAACAAATCCACAGAGGTGAGATTCAATACTAAATTTGAGTTGACTTTGTCCATCCCATCCCATAAGATTTGTATGCCTGCCACAGAAGAGGAGGTTACACTGATCGCGTACACCGTGCCTGAGGATGCGCAGAAGCATATCAAGGAGTATATGTGGGAGCGCACTTCTCCGTCTAACCTCTCGACGACGACCACTGTCAATAAATTGAACTTGGAAGAGGCTAAGTGGTTGGCGGTAGCTGAACGTATGTATTTCACGGTGACGGCATACGATGATGTATGTTATAACAAGGCGAACGGCGGTGCCGGCAAGGAGGATTCCTTCATGGTTAACCAAAATTATAAGCCTATTATGACACTCGACGATCATTATCTCTGCTCTAAGGATGATCGTGCGAAGTCAACTGTTGTCATTGATCCTGCCGACGCTTATTATACAGACTATAGTTTCCACTATGTCTACAAGGGTAAGACGTATGATCTTGCTTCTCGGGAGCTGAAGGAAAATATCTTCTATTCTTCGGACTTCCCTGAGAACATGAGTCCTGGTGATGTGCTGGATCTGTACGTAATTGTGGATGACGGTGGCGTTTGCGGTCCTGTTGAGTCTGACCGTTCCGCTAACTTGTATGTGCAGACACCATACGAATTGAAGCTTGATGTCGACAAGAATAAGGCTTGTGTGGTGGGTGACGTTACGTTTAATGTCTCGGCTATTACGCCAGAGGGCTCGGAGCGTTTTATCAAAGAGTATGTGTGGTATGACGGAAGTCGTGCTATTGATGGTGTTTCCAAGTTGCAGAAGTCTTATACAACTAAGTCATTTGATGTTGGAACGCATGAGGTCACGGTTGTCTCTGTCGATAGTATTTGTCCTAATGTGACTTCCAATGCGCAGACGCTGGAGGTGTTCGACTCTTTGAGGGTCACGTTGACACCATCCACTTATACGTATTGCTCTCCTAATGACGGGGATATAAAACTGGTAGCACAGGTGACTACTGGTACTCCGGCAAGGTATGAGTTATATGATGCCGTTTCGAATGAGTTGCTGAAGGTGGTTCGTCACACGTATAAGAACTGTACCTTCGAGGGATATAACCCTACAGTGGATCATAACATATTCACTGTACGTGTCTTCGATGAGGTATGTAGCTATGATGATGCAACGGCGGGCGTCGCTTCGTCTTCCATCAATGTCCATGTCCCTGTTAATTTTGAGATAAAAATTAAAGATGATGTCAAAGATGTTTGTGTGGGTGACACAATTAACTTATCTTTGATTCCGATTTCGGGTTTCCCTACTTACTATAACATCTATGGTAAGTCTTCCGAACTCGTTCAACGAGTGGTTGCGCATGACACCACTCAGTTCTTTGATGTGGCTCAGAAGGGTGGATACTTGAATTATACGATCGTTGCGGTTGATGAGATATGTCCGAATTCATCGGAGTCTAATGGCTCAGTCTTCGTTCATGAAAGCCCTGTGGTTCAGTTGTACGCCAATAAGGAAAATGTCATCATCGGTGGCGACATAGAGTTGTATGCCGATCCTGAGGTTGGTTCGCCTACTACGTATGAATGGTTCTGTGATGGACGTTCGTTCGATGTTACTTCTGTCAACCGGACGACGTATTTGCCGGAATCTACTTCTGAGTACAGCGTTGTGGCATCCGATGGAGTATGTCCTTCCGCAACTTCATCCATAGTCTTGGAGGTTAAGCTGCCGACGGCGTTTACTCCGCATGTTGTGGATGATTTTAACGACTCGTTCATGCGTGGTTTCACGGTGATGGTATTTGACCGTTATGGTCAGAAAGTCTTTGAAGGTGATAATGGATGGTACGGACGTAAAGGTAATACCGATGAGTTCGTTGATCCGGGTGTTTATTTCTATAAGGTTGTCATGAAGAATGGCAGGGTAGAGAAGGGCACCGTAGAAGTAGTTTTGGATAAATAGTAAAAATTAAATAGTTTTGATTATGTATACTGATATGAAAAGGACTTTAGCTGTCGTGACGTTGTCCTTTTGTGGACTGGCCGCTTCTGCGGGCATTCATGAGGAATACACTGAAGGGTATGAAATCCTCTCTTCTGATGCGAGTTCAAGGGACCAGGAGCGCCCCATGTCCTTCTACAAGGAAGGGAAAGTCGCATTCTTTAGGGGAGATACCGCTTATACGGCGACGATTGGCAACATGTATGATTTGGTGGATATCGAGGTTTGCCCTGAATTGACAGGTTTGGGGATTTATGGACAGTTCGCTTATGACCCGCGCAAGAGGACCATATATTTCACCCGTGTGGATGAGATTGGTAACGCCGATATATATGAGGCTACTCTCCAAGGCGGTTCTTTCAGCGAACCTAAACTGATGAAGATCGAGGGTTTGGATAAAATGAGGAAGAAGGTTCGTGGTTCTTCCACGGTTATTGCTGGTTGGACTTACCGCTACGATCGTGTGACGGGATTCTTCAACCCGACCTTGGCGAATAATGGTACCCGTATCTATTTCTCCGCGGATTTCAAAGACCATGGCTTCGGTAACCGTGATATCTGGTATATTGATAGAGCGAAAAACAAGGAGGAAGTCGGTGCGGATTGGGTGATGCCTAAGAATGCGAGTGATACCGTTATCCCTTTTAACACTAAGGGAAAAGAGGATTATCCGTTTGTTGTCGGTGACTCCATCATGTACTTCGCTTCTGACCGTCCGGGCGGATTCGGTGGCTTGGATATCTACATGTCTCGTTATGAGAAAGATCACGAGTTCAAAATATATGACACTACGTTGAAGGATTCGGTTACGGTTAAACGTGACATTTGGACGCCGGCGGTTAATTTGGATTCCACATTCAATACGCGCGCCAACGAGTATAATTTCATCGGATCTTCTAAATTGGTTATGTTCCTTTCCAATAGGGCTGGAGGTAAAGGTAAGGACGATATTTATGTCCCGATGCCTTTCCGTGCGGAGCCTGATGTGGATCTGATGCCTGAAATTACGCTTACAGAGCCTAAGGGCTTCAACTGGGTGCTCTTCTTCTTCGACTTTGATAAATCGGACATGAAGCCAGAATATTTCGTCCAATTGGATGAGTTGGTAAGTGCCATGAAGGAGTTCCCTGGTGTTGTATTTGAAATCAGTGGTCATACCGATGAACGTGGATCTGATAAGTATAATATGAAACTTTCCCAAGAACGTGCTAATTATGTGAAGGGCTTGTTGATTGAAAGAGGTATGAGTCCTAACGAATTGGTCGCTGTGGGTAAGGGTTTCCACGAAACTGTTATCAAGAACGCTCAAACAGAGCCTGAGCATGAGCAGAACCGTCGTGTTGATATCAAAATCTTAAACGAATAATGTTGGGAGGTTAGATGATGAAGAAGTATTTAGTTTTATTATTGATGGCTATGTTGGGTGCGAATGCTTTCGCACAGCGCGATTTGATGCTTTCCCAACAGTTCTTTTCCAGGTTAAATATCAACCCTGCCGCAACGGGTAACACCGATGATGTTGATTTGTTCCTTATTGGACGTTGGCAATGGATGGGTGTTAATAACTCCCCTAAGACGGGCGTCCTGAACATTAGTAACTATTTCGAGTCTGTTCGTTCGGGTATTGGTTTCTCCGCTTCTTATGATGATTTGGGATATGCCAACCGTACGATGAACGTGAAGGCGGCTTATGCATACCATGTCAATCTGAATGAGAGTATGCTGATGTCTTTCGGTTTGTCTGCAGGCATCCTCTATCATTATTTTGACCCTAAGAAGAATTATTGGTTGGATCCTCCGGAGTTGGAAAGGGAAACCCTTAATTTTGGAGAGTGCGAGTCTGTCATAAATCCGGATATGGATTTCGGTGTTGAGTTGGCTATGCCTAAATTGATGTTTGGTGCATCCATCAACCACCTGCTGTATAACGAGGATAAGGTGACGACTTCAATGCCAGGACGTCAGTTTAATGTCTATACGAGGGCGTTGCTCTCTCCTTCCGAGACGATCGACTTCGCTCCTGCATTGGTTTATACGCATCGTAATTCCATGAACCGTATGGAGTTGAACATGTTGCTCTTCTACAAACGTTTCTTGTGGTTCGGCATCACTTATCGTCCAGACTTGAATGGTGTAGACCTTTTTGCTTCTCATGTTGTCCAATTCTCTGTCGGCTTCGAGTATAAGAAGTTCAGATTGGGTTACTCCTTTGACCTCGGTTTGGGTGATGTTGCTAAGAGCGTTTCTTCTAATTCTAGTGAGATCTTGCTTTCTTGGCGTATCGCTAAGACAGTCAAGGGTGGTGGCGCGAGATTCCTTGAGGATTATTAATGGATGATTTTCCGTCGAAATGCTTGGTTTTTGACGAGAGTTCTGTATATTTGGAATAAATTGTAGATGATATGAGAAGAGCATTTAAATATTTGTTGTTGATAGCTTTTGCCGCTGTTCCCTTTTCGCGGACAATTGCCCAAGATGATATCGTGTGTGACCAATATCACTTCAACTATTATCTGGTCAATCCGGCCGTGGCGGGTGCGGAACGTTGCCACCACTTGATGCTGACGGGTAAGTTCCAATGGATGGGTGTGGAAGATCATCCGATGACCCAAACGTTGAGTTTCCGTACGCGTATCCT
>DBYR01000020.1 GCA_002310215.1 Bacteroidales bacterium UBA1181 | reverse complement strand
CTCGACTTGCATGTGTTAGGCCTGTCGCTAGCGTTCATCCTGAGCCAGGATCAAACTCTCCGTTGTATGAATTGTTTTTTTATTTATTTCCTAGCTCGGTGTCCGTATTTAGTTTATTTGGAATTGTGGCGAACGATGCTCTCGCATCCTTACGCCTGCTTCTTCCCTATGCATTTTCCTGCTGTCTCGATCAATATCCTCAAAGATCTCTCTTATTGTTCCCCAACCCTTCAGCGGGGCGCTTTTTTATCGGAAAGCGGGTGCAAAGATAATTCAAATTATTTCACCCTCCAAATATTTTTTCGCTTTTTTGAAACTTTTTTTATTACCACCTTGTGTTCACCACGTTTTCTTTCGATCCTCATGACCGACGGCTGTTGTATTTCTCAAAAGCGAATGCAAAGGTAGAACAATCCGAGACACAAACCAAATAAGATTGAACTTTTTTCTCCGTAAACATTCAAATAGTTTGTAATATCCTCATCATCAGCCACAAAGCACATATCGTTCTCTGAACCTCTGCACTACATTCAACAAATCCTCAGGAAGATAGCCAAACGCAATCTTCAAAATATCCTGAGATATTCCATAAAACGCCTCCGCAAGCGAGCCTACGATAGCTCCCACCGTATCGGAATCCCCGCCATAGGAGACAGCACTTCTGATCGCATCCTCGAAACTCTCCGATTGCAGAAATAGGTGAAAGGCAAGAGGGACACATCCTTGACAGGTTTCATTCCAATCCCCTCTCTTCGGAAGTCTTGTCTCATAATCCGTGCCGTAGAATTGGCGACATATATCCGCCACGTCTTCCTTCTGCCCCTTGAGATGGGCCAAATGATGTATCGCCAGAGCTATCGCCTGCGCACCTTTGATGCCTTCCGCATGGGAGTGGCTACACTCGGCTGACTTTTTCGCCTCCTCCAAGACCAGGGTGGACTCATCAAATGCCCACCCCACAGCAGAAACACGCATCGCCGCACCATTGCCATACGACCCATATGGTTGCGGATCATCGGAATGAATCCACCTGACAAACGAGCCTCCATATGCGCCCATCGGATGAGGATACTTACGACACCACTCTGTTAATCCGTCTCGATACGGAATCCCCCTTAAGATCGCATCGGCAATACCGATGGTACATATGGAATCGTCCGTATAGGAGGATCCTTGGGGGAACATCTCAAAATTGTAATCCCTTGTATTATGGAACTCGTAAGTACTACCTACAATATCTCCTATTATCGCACCTATCATATCTATTGAATTTTACGACAAAAATACGCAAAATTTTACAAAAAAAAAACTATAATATTTACGATTTAACTATTTACGATTTACTATTTACAGTTTGGGTAATTTGCTATTTACAATTTAGCTATTTACGATTTACTATTTATTTCCCATAGATATAGTTCAAAAAGAAGTATCTTTACAAAAAAATTAGAGCATGGAAGACGAACTATATATGCGCAGGTGCTTCGAACTGGCACAAAAAGGCATCGGAAACGTGGCGCCCAACCCGATGGTGGGGGCAGTCATCGTCCACCGAGGAAAGATCATCGGAGAGGGATACCACATGAAATGGGGCGGTCCGCACGCAGAAGTGAATGCCATCGCATCGGTACAAGACCCCACTCTTCTGAAAGAGTCCACCATCTACGTAAGCCTTGAGCCCTGTTCCCACTACGGGAAGACACCGCCATGCGCCAAGCTCATCCTAGAGAAAGGCATACCGGAAGTTGTCGTATCGAACAAAGACCCCTTCCCGGAAGTGAGCGGAAGGGGGATACGGATGCTGCAGGAGGGAGGCGTGAAAGTACGCACAGGTCTATTAGAAGAGGAAGGTTGGCTAGTCAACCGCCGCTTCTTCACCTTCCACGAGCAGAAACGTCCGTTCGTCATCCTGAAATGGGCGCAGAGCGAGGACGGCTTCATGGACCAACCCAGAGGAAACGGACAAGCCGCCTACCGCTTCTCCAACGAAACGACGCAACGGATCTCGCATCAACTGAGGGCGAACGAGGCCGCCATCCTTGTAGGGACACGCACCGCACTGCTGGACAACCCCTCACTGACGGTTCGCCACGTCACTGGTAACAACCCGACCCGCATACTCATAGACAGAAGATTAAGCGTGCCAAGCGACTACCACCTATACGATGGAGAAGCACCGACCCTCGTCTTCACGGAAGCGAAGCCTGCCTTCAGCACACCGAACACGGAATTCATCAACACACCATTTGAGGGAGGCAAACTGCCCGTCCCTACCCTACTGCATGAGCTATACGAGAGGAATCTGCAATCCCTCATCGTCGAGGGAGGGAGCGCCACCCTACAATCATTCATCGAAAGCGGGCTATGGGACGAGATGCATGTGGAGGTAGTGGCGGGACTCCAACTCAAAGAAGGGACAGCCGCACCAGAACGAGCAGGCGAGCTTTTCGAACAGGTGGGCGAAGGGAGCAACATCGTCTACCGATACCGGAAAGAGCGATAACAAACACACAATAAGCAAGAAATATTTCCATTGTTTAGATGCGGGTCGGGATGATCCGTGTCTAATATATATATACCATACTTAAAAATAATTGTTTGGAACCCAGCCCGAAATCCACACTTGATATTCGACAATATAATTAAGAGCCATTTCCTTGCGTTTTCAAAAATAAATCATTATACTTGTAATATAACCCTTCAGGGTGATACGGAATGAATTCGTTTGCAAATAGTTCTACCAGCAGAGAAGAGCAGTGTTAATAGGCTGATCATTAGATGAAAGGAACTAAACGAAAAGAAGTATGTCAATTATGTGATGGTGTGTATGGTATGTATGGAGTGTATGATGTGTACGGTATGTCATAAGGAATCCAGGAGTAGCCATATTAAAACGCAAGTGAATTAAGAAACAATAATATTAACCTAAATTCTACGACCATGAAACATTTATTCTCAATGGCAGTCGCATTGTTCATGACTGCAACAAGTTTTGCGCAGGTAGTAAGTGAGGCGATATCCGCCACGCTTCAAAGAGGAGAATCCACCACAGTCTATTACGGCACGGACGCCTTGAAACAGGCATTGGAGGATGCAGAAGAAGGGAACATCATCACCCTCTCCTCAGGAACATTCAGTGCTCCATCCAACTTCAACAAATCCGTCAAAATCTACGGAGCAGGCTATGAGGACGACACGCTGACAGGAGTCGCCCGAACTTTCTTAGCGGGAGGTCTCACGATGGATGGTTTGGATGGACAACACCCTGACTACTTCTACATGGAAGGAGTTTGGATCAACGGAGAGGTGATCATCAACAAATTGGCGACCGACACGCTTATCCATGGCACCAAATTCGTCAAATGCCGCATGGGTACCATTCGCATGAAGAACAACTCGGACGCAACCATTTTCCGCCAATGCTACATATACGGAAACATTGACGGAGGCGGGTCCATTGCAACAGGTTTTATAGCCCAAAATTGTTATATAACAGATCGAGTATATAAGTTTGACACCAAAAGTGCAGTTTTGGTCGATCATTGCGTATTGTCTTATGACGACTATAGCCATGGACCATATCTCTTTAAAAATTCCATCATTAACAACTGGCTTGATTTAGGAGCGACCGCCGTCAACTGCGTCGGATATCAAAGAGGGCTATCCAACGACAACCAAAACACATTGGTCAACTGCTACACCGACTATTCCAAATGGGCTGACTATTTAGCATCCATCTTTGCCGATGGGCAAGGGAATCTCAACTACACACTAGACGGCACCTCAATACCAAGAAGATGGGAAATTGCCAACCCTGATGTTTTCATAGGTGATGATGGCACCGCGGTGGGACCTGCAGGAGGAGACTACCCTTGGGACAAGATTCCTTCCACGCCACGCATCATCAGCAGCAAGATCGCCAACAAGACAGTCGGCGGCAAGCTGCACGTGACAGTCAAGGCTGAAGCGAGACCAGTAACCGAGTAACCACTTAACAGAGACAGACAATGAACAGATCGAAACACATAGGACTGTCCTTGCTGGCATTGCTCTGTTGCATCCTTGCGACGGCAAGTGAACCCGTCACAAAGTATGAATACTGGCTTGACCAGCGGTTTGACAGTCGACAAACCATAACAGACCTGACGGAGGGTTCTTGGGATACCCAGTTGGATCTGTCCAGCCTTTCGCCCGGCCTACACCGCCTGGCGATACGCGCCGGCACAGACGACGGGCGATGGAGCGCTGTTGTGATGAGGCACTTCCTCATTCCACAGGCGGAATCCGTGCAGGAGAACACGCTCGACAA
>DBYR01000002.1:11311-131458 GCA_002310215.1 Bacteroidales bacterium UBA1181 | reverse complement strand
CTTAATATTCAGACTCTATGATACTTCCATTATCACCGACCACCCAGAGTTTTCCATCCGTACAATCGATAGCATTCACACTGAATGAAACATCCTCCCATCCAGAACCCATATTGTTAGTGATGTCGGCCTTATAAGTCGAGCCATTATCCGTACCCAAGAACAACGTGCCGTTGTTAAACAAACGGACGGAGGAGAGATTCTCATGGCGAGGTTCACCAATAGGATAAGAAGAGACCGCACCATTCTGGAAGGACAGCAGCACACCGTTATTACCGCCGATGAAAGCACGGTTGACGCCACTCACCATCGCATAATCCACGCTCAACAGATTTTCGGAAGTGCAAGGAGGAAGCAGATGGAAGCTATGCATGTCGTCCGAGTAGAGCACGACACCATTATCACCGACAACCACTGCCCTATTACCATTCACGCCAACAGCGTTCAATCCAGGCAACAAGATATTCGCCACCTGCAGACCCGAGTTATCCGCGATCTTCACCTGTTTATTGGAAGCGACCACGAATCTGCCATTCGCATTAACACCCCAAACATCATCCGCAACGACGGAGAAGTTCACGGAGTTTCCTTGTTCACCCAGGCATGACAATGCGCCGTTTCCGTTCAAATAAAGCTTGCCATTCGCAGCCGCGATACCCTTCACATTCGAATCCATAATAGTTTCAGGATTAGGAGCCATCACATATTGAAGATAACTGCTATTCCAAGCCACCGTCACACGCTTCAACGCACCTGCCGGTTCTACATAATAGACATCGTATACACCTGCAGAAGATGAACTAGGGAGGACAGCCAAGCCGTTGATGGCAGAGACGCCATCGATGCGGGCGAATGGGAACGAGTAGGTGTCGCGATAAACCTCCAAGACTCCTGCACTATTTTTCTTCGCGAATATGAGCTTATCGCCACCGGAGATGAACTCCACATTATTTCTCATTAAAGAGAATGAAGCATTGTTCGGATCATATTTCAGCAAATCGCCGTTATTCCTCAAAGCATAGAGGTCGTCAGTTCCCACCATGCACATCTGTTTAAACGTTTCCGGCTGTGAGACGGCGAGGATCGACCAGTTAAGACCGCCATCGACCGTTTTCATCAACAAACCATTTTCGTCGTTCACGTAGCCTTTGTTTCCATCCATTGCGATAGAGACGATCTTGCCCGTATATATGTCGGTATGATTCACCAGATTCCAATTACCAGGCATGCCCGCGCTAACAGAGCCGACATAGATGGCAGGATTTTGGTTCTTATAGCCCACAGCCACAGCCGAGCTATTATCCATATCCACAGAATTCAGCGAAGTAATGCCGCTCACGTGCGAAGACGACCTCTTTTGCCAATCACTACTGTTGTAAGTGTAGGCGTCGCCATTTCGCAGGTATACGACAGGATTGTTCATACCACCCGAGATGCTAACGACATCGTTCGGAACACCCAAGGACTCATCCAGCCACATATCGGATTCGGAAGAGGCATTCAGATTTCTTCTGAAAAGTGTACCATTCGATCCACCCACTAACGTCACGCCAGAGACGAGCGTCTTCACGGCATAGAGATTATACTTTTTGGACAAATTGATAGGCGCCCAGTTCTCTCCATTGTCATACGTGGCATACATTCTCGTGCTACCATGGGTAGGATCCAAGACAGCGGAGAGACCCTCATTGCCAACACCGAATGCGGAAGCAGCCTGCAACGTGTTGTTGTCATACGCATAGCCAGAAGATTGGATATTCGCGAATCCGTCATGATCTGGCATATATTGATAAATCAACTGATTCAAGCTATTGTAGACATAACGAGTCTCCAGACGATGCTTAGTGAAGACACTTTGCGTACCGTTCTTCAGGTCATTTTCAAGAGCATCACGATTTGCGTCCACATTGACGAACTCGACGCCAGCCGGCGGAACGGTGCGAACCAAATTACCCGCTTGGTCATAGTAATAGAGCGTATAATGATGTTCATACTCATTATAGGACATATTGAACACCTCCGTGGACAATCCGCCGAAACATTTTGAGAGATATTGATCCGTGATTGAAGTGCGGAGTGTATCGATGTATTCATCATACAATTCCTTCGCGTTATGGTACACGTTTCTCAACAGTTCCTGCTCGCACTCATTGATCTCAGGTTCGAATGTTTTCTCAGGATTCTTACAGAGTTCCAAATTCTGGTTGTAAGAAACCGTCTTGCAATTCGAGAGGTTCCATTCTGTCGTGTTGACAGAGAAAGTATCATGAACGATTCTTCCCTCACGGACGATGGATACGAGGATTCGGACAATATGGTCAGAAGAATCGACGTAAGCATTTTCCACGGTAAGGACATCCTCCAGGAGAGAGCCCTCCTTCCCTTCAATATGTATCACAGAAGTCCTGCCATTGGCTTCAATACCCATTTCGTAAGAGCTAGAAGATCCGCCCGTATTGGTGAATGTCACAGAGGCACAATCGCCGGTGCACTCTCTTTCGGAAGAGACATTCGTCTCCTTATCCTTGATTTCGTATCCATAAGGATTAGCGTCATACACGTAGGAAGAAGAGCCAGAGCCAGAAGCGCCGGCAGTCGTCATCTTCACTTGGATCATCTCGCGGATATCCTTGTACAAACGGGAGTCGTTGATCGTACCCTTCAGTCTGTGGTGAACCAACAACGCATTAAGCAAGGCAACCAATTGTTTAGACTCGGAGGTCACATCACATTCCGTCTTAGCGTTTTGATCCTGAACAGCGTTGCACTTACGTGCGAAATCGTAATACTCATCGAACGACTTCGACATATGCAAAACGCGGTTCAGATAATTGGTCAGGGAGACCTTCAGGTTCTCTCCGAGCTGCAGACGCGTTTGCGCACTGACAAGATTGCTGAACGAGAAGAGATTCTGGCCCAACACAAGCCTATCGCGCAACAATTGGTAATTACCCATCGCACTTGCGACCGTGCTACAAGGCATACATACATTACATTCAATCTCGGAAGGAATCACATAGCCAGAGTTCTTCAAATCATCCGAAGCGGTTCCGCTCCAAGAATTATTATGGTTTGCGTAGACGTTACGGCAAAGGCATAACATCGCATTGTAGTTCTGCAAGGAAACACCTGTCTCGTTATTGAAATAAGCCTGTGCGCTGTGGACGTTGTACGGAAGCGTATTCTTTTGTGCCTCGAACGCGTCAGCCATCTGCATGATCAAATCACAACCACACTCATCCAAAGGCTTAACACTAGCAGCAGGATCCTCCGCCCCGTATGGCAACACGCCTGAGATCAAATCCATATTGCAATCCTCGCTATTAGGACTTATATTATAATCAGCCAACACATCTTCAAAACTGAGGTACTGAGGTTGATGGTACTGCATATCTTCAGGATCTACGCCAGTTATGTATGTTGCCAAACCAGAAGGAATATTGCTATTGCCCATAACAGAGTTACTCCTATAAGCCGAATAAGCGAGAATATTCACAAAATGTCCTTTTATCGCATCGTAGGAAGGAGAAGACATATTTACAGGGAAGCAATCCTTCATCTCTTCGAAGATGTTTTCGACCTGTGCGCCAGCCTGATTTAGGCAAGACAACCAGATTTTTCCATTCACGGATTCAGCCTTCGATTGTCGCTCCCCCACGTTAACAGCATATAACGCCGCTTCATCCTGAACTTCATCATAAGACTGAACCCTAAGCGTCATATTTGCTTTCATCAACTCCAAGGCCGTATTTTTATCATCCGTATTAAACAAAGTTGTATTGAGTTTGTCAACACCTTTCTTAGCGAATGACTCATAAACGAAACGACGTTGAGCAAGGTACAAAGAACGGAAAGTTTGCCATACCCTATCCCAATCCACATTGTAGTTGCCGAAACGGATAGAGGAGCATCCGCTATTACCATAAGCCACCTGAGGCAATGAGAAGTCTTTGACCGCCGAGATGGCTGATCGATAGCCGCCATTCTGATTGATCTGATCCGCAATCGTTGAGAGAATAGCCACTTCCCACATGTTCAACACAGTGTCCTGCTTAACAGCGGCATTACGCATTTTCTCGGAAAGAGCCCCATCCATACCATGACTGATAATGAACAAATCCTTCGAAGGCAAAGTTCTCAAGGAAGCAACGCTATTCACGTTAATCTGCAACGGATTAAGCAATCCCAAGCTGGCAGCCTCATCGTATGTTTCCACCAGAATCATCTTTCTCTGGTAGAACTGCATATATTGTTCCAAGTCGCAATCCTTACTCATATTCCATTCCGGATGGTAATGAGAAGCCAGGTATTCCGCCCACGAGCTTCTATAATTCCTCACGAATCCGTTAATGGTTTGAATCGACTCCAATGCGACACCGCTATTCTGAACGACAGTTTGGAATCCCGCATCATTTAATATTTTGCTGAAATTATCCACATCGCCATTCTTATAGAATATAGAGTAAGGCAAACCCACGGTATCACCGCTGGCTTCGATTCTATAAGCTGCATATTGTCCACCACTCACCTGATTTTTAGGATCACCTGTCAGATTTTCCTCACCTTTCAGTGAATCAGACAGTACCTCTCCCGGATTGAAGTCGTTTATCATGATTTCCCTGGACACCTTACAACTTGTGAGAGAATCCTGTTTGTTCAAGCACTCAGCCAAGCATTCCACGTAGGCCTCATAGCTTTCCGGATTCGATTCCAAGCAAGAGGAATAGCAGTCAGGCGTGTTGCAGACCGTAAAATCCGTCAGTTGGATTTGCTCATCGATGAAGTCGCGGAGTGTTTTAACCTCCTCGCTCATCAAATATTTCTCCACTTCATCCATACGAGAGAGAGGGTCAACCTGCAGCACCCTTGTGATTTGGTAGTTTCCGAGTGCGAAATCGGCAGAGAAGGAAAGACTTGTATCCTGCGAGCCAGTACAGCCCTGCAATTCAGCCCCGGTAAGGGAGACGGAGATAGTATCCACGAATCCTCCACCATACGACAAAGGAACATCCTTCCCGCATTCATCCTTAATGTTGATCGTCAACAAATAATTGCAATCCATGCAAACATTACCAACGTTAACGTTTTGCAGGACATATGAATAATCAAAGCTGTACTTACCTGCGGTAGAGGCCAAGAAATGGAGGGAAGTGACAGATTCGGATTCACCCAATGGAACGCCCATACGATCCAACAGGTTCACATCACCCTTCGCCACATTCACCTTGGAATCAAGAGCGGATAACGACGCTGGATTTTCGCCCGCCATCGCGGTAGCGACAGTTCTTCCGTGCATGTCCACGTAGGAGACCGCGATAGAACCATTCGGATCCACCACCATATTCTTCTGGTAGTGTGAGAAATCTCCACACTGGGAACCGAATAATTTCCACAGATCCTCCTGCGTAGGCTTTCCGTAATAGTAAGAAGTTGGGTGTACGGAACTATTATTGTCAGCAGCCCCCAACTGGTATTGTTTACCCACACCACCCTGGCGGCGGATACGTCCCGTATTATCCGGAGTATACTCCGTTTGGGAGAACGGATAGCCCTCCGCGTCAGGGATGTACGCATGGAAACCACTCCTATCCGGGTTAGAAGGAGAGTAATATTTAGCGCTACCGGACGTCATAGACTGTGCCACCACGCCACAATCATTGTCTCCATCCCTCAGGTCAAACGCCCTTCTGTCGTAAGGGAGCGAGTCGTTGTTGTCGCTATAGAGATTAAAAGTGTCATGGTAAGCAATGACATCGCCTGGAATCATGGAAGGAACCGGCAAGGCTTGCACCGCCGCACGACCCTGATGGTCGTAGAACGTCTCACCGACGATGATATCACCATTTTCACTATTGCGGGTCAACATCTGACGGGCACGCATCGTACCGTCGTAATAGGTCATCACCTCCTTGTTCTTTCCCTCCTCACAATAATCGACCACCGCTTGCCAGTTCATCTTGTCATTGTCGTTTGAAGAGACCGGGATGGAAGAAGGAGCGGACCAGTCACTGTAAATAAATTTATTGTTAGACGTTTTGCGGAAAGACCTGACACGAACATAAAGTTTACCATTCTCATATATGGAAGGTATGTCATACGAGGTACCCGTCGTTTCGATGCGGGTCGCACCATTCCTGAAGTCAACCGAGGCATCACTCGGCACGCCACCATACGAGTTCACATAGGTCCACTCCAAATGGTATCCGTCCACACCACCTTCCGCGCTCCATGTCGCTTGAATTGGTCCATTCGAAACACTGGACAAACTTGGGCTACCCAACGCATAAATACACTGATTACCGCCAG
Organism: Bacteroidales bacterium UBA1181; assembly: GCA_002310215.1. Classification (GTDB taxonomy): domain Bacteria; phylum Bacteroidota; class Bacteroidia; order Bacteroidales; family Paludibacteraceae; genus UBA1181. The sequence continues at coordinate 125,152 of DBYR01000002.1, read as the reverse complement.
ACAACAAGCCCAAGACGAGTAACACTCTGATTAACGATATAGAAAATCTACGTTCCATTATATGAATTATTCTTATTAATTTCAACTAATTACATCTCAACGATAGGTGTATATTCCTTATATTGGTCGGTCAAAACAACTTTCTTGTCTTTTCCGACATGAAATATAGCGTCAGTACTGAACCGTTTCTTGTCGATACGTCCCTTTTCCTTGAACTTTTTAGAGACAATCACAAGTTTCGCCTTTCCCTGGACACCGGGGGAAACCTCCACCGCATCACGCAAGAAATATTCACACTTTTTCACCTTCCCGTCCCGCTTGCCGAAATAAAGATCAGCGGTCTCGTAGGTACCGCCTCGGAAAGTGATGTGATACACATGACTATTCCCTTTTATGCCCATGTATTGAACATCATTCTTTTTCTCGTCTCCCTGTTTCTCTGGGGATAACTCCTTCATCAGAGAGATAAATTTTTGCAGATCCGACTGGATCTCCTGCTGTTGTTTCTTTTCCTCGTCCGAGACCTCCGCATGAAGGGAGGCGATATAGACCAGGCGCGAATAATGATTCACGACCACATGGTAGTCGGAGTTCCTGATCTGCTCAGTCCCATACGAATTCGTATAGAACTTATTTCCATCCCTCAGGATAACGATATCCTGCGACTCAATCAATTTATCCCCATCGAGGGAATAAAGGAGATGCTGAATATCCATCTCATATCGGTCTTTATTATAAAATCCCGACGCCTTTGCAAGAGCATCCTCGAAGTTCTGGGAAAGAGCTTCGGACATGGACGAGCACAAAAGAATTAAAAACAATAATGTTCTGACCTTTGTCATACTTTACGCAATACATTATAAATCAGGGGGAGAAGAGGAAGAACACTTCTCCCCTCCGAGGAATCAATTTCCACCCGAGATCTTAGGTTTTGACTGTCTCGCCTCGCGGATGGTCATCACGCCCCGTTCGGTCTCCTTCTTGATGCGGACCAGCGCCCCCTCCTCGTCGTACTCGTAGAAGGTCGCATAGTTCTCATCGTCCAGTTCCGCCGCGAGGCGCAGCGTCTTCGGGTCGTAGACATAGCTCTTCACGGAGGCGTTGAACGGATGGAAGCGGATATCGTCGAAGTAGACGCGGTTGTCGCTGCTCTCGTTCTTCAAGGCGATGCGCATCTTCTCCGCGTTCTGCGGGATGACGAAATTCTTGCTGATGCGTTGCCAGCCGTCTATGATGTTGCCGTCGGGATAACATTTCACCGAGTCGGGGGTATCGCTCCCTATCAGGTTGAAGACGAGAAGGATATAGACCTTTTCGAAAGAGTCCTTCCTCCCGATCTGATCCTCCGCGCTCACCCATCCGCTGAGGGTGTATTTTTCTCCCGGCGTCGGCGAGAAACGGGACGGACAGTCGTTGCAACTGCTTGCCACACAATTATTCGCAGCGATATCAACTCCCACTCTCATTCGGTTTCTGCAATTATCCATACTGACTTCAACAACAAGACGGCCAGAATTAGTCACCTGGTAATGCACAAATTCAGATTTCGAAGGTTCACCCTCATTCAGCGTGGTTTCTCCAAATCTCCACTCATACTGGGGATTGGTCATTGGCATGCCAGATTGGAATCCCACATGTACAAACTGGTTATTGCATAAGGAGACAGATCCATCGACCGATACACCATCAATTGTGATTCGACTCCTATCCAAACAACATTGAGCATGCACCGGGCTGCTCACAGTCCGTTCCACCATACAACCCGACACATGGGAATTATCAACCCGCAATGTCAATGAAACATTATATTCACCCTCGTTAGGGAATCTGCAACGCATTATAGAGTCATTTGCGCCTGCCACATCAATTATTTGATTCATGCTATCGCGGACCACCCATTCATAGGTTTCCCCCGCAAACGTCCCAGCATCCGGATATTTAAAATTCACCACATCACCCACACATGGTTGGTCCGTACTAACTCCATTTATCAAGAAATTGGAATTGACAAACTCCGCATCCACGTAGGCATAGCCAAAATGGCCACCCCATGTACAATCAAAAGTGGCAAAAGTTAAAATGACAGAATCCCCTTCTTGTACATTCAATGATCCAAGATCAAATGTATTATATGTCCAAGTTTTAGAAATCACATTTGAACCGTCGGAACAATTATTCAATTCAGTATAAACTTGTTGATTCCCGAAACGAATAGCATCGGAACAATCATCTGTTTTCGCCACGATTTGCCCATTTCGAAGGACATCAACAGATGCAATAAACGTCGGACGTTCCGGATTACTATGGCCTGGTTCTTGCAACACCAATGCATACGCATACCTGACAATACGTTTAGATTCACCATAAGCAAACTTATACGAAACCTTTTCACAACCGTAATAAGAATTGGCATTCCCCAATTTTAAAAATCTATTCCCCATTTTAGTTGTTAACTGAATGGCATTACATTTAGGGTCATATTCATTGTTGGAACTTTCCATCAATTTGAAGGTACCTTCTGGCACGATTACCTGTTCCTCCCATCGAAGATTAATGTCATCAATAGAATTTCTATCTATTTGATATCCATTATACGTAGTACCCATATAACACTTCCACTTAGCTAACCCATCTTCAAATCCAATATTTTCGGACTCATTTGCCAATAAGGTTAACGGCATCAGAAAAAGTAAGAAAAAAATAAATTTACTATTCATGGACGGCAAATACATACTTTACTATTTATAATCCGATTATCATCACTCATTTTCACCACAACAATGGGTTCATCCATAGTCATCTCTTTCAAATGGATACCCGACATTGAATAATATACTTCGTTGTACGAAGCAGGATCATTCCTGTAATACTCTGTAAATGAAAGCGCATCAAGTAGATTAAAATATAAGAATTGTTGGCATTTTGTATAATCAGTAGAATGTACCTCATATACAGAATGCATGTGATTAGGAGCAAAAAACTTTATTCCAAAATAGCCACAATAAGAAGAAATATCCTGTGGAATAGTTAAAAATATATCTTTTAATTTCATGGAAAGGATATACCTGGTCAACTCCGTGGACAAGGTATCAATATTCAATGACACAAATTCTATATCATCCTCGGCAGAAGTGCCACAAGTCCAATATCCCCCATATTCATTTAGATACATGCCCCCATTACGTTCCGTATTTCTACTATATACTCCACCATAATACCAGGACAAACCCACAGCAACATATCCATCACAAGAAGACATAAAACTCATGGTCAAAATAGAGTCCTGTAGGTTCCATTCCAACCCCCAAACCGAATCCTTTTGGAATTCCTCCTGTTGTTGGGCAAAACATGTGCCTCCGAAGAGGAGCGACAAGCCCACGATCACGAATATTTTCAAACTTTTCATATTTCTAAAAATAAAATTTCAAAATTTAATAAAGACAGTAAAGAACTATTCCGCGCATGGAACCAAAAGGATATCCATGGAAATTTCCTCGTTGCCATTCGCATTGATACTCTTATCGCCCGTATGGGAGTGTTCCGAATCCAGATGATCTTTAGTGCCATCGAAAGAGAAGTGCGGCACATACTCATCACTGTTCAGCTCCACATCCTCGAAGTTGTCCACACCCAACTGCGTATAGCGTGAATTAGCGGAAACCGCAGTCGGCAATGTGAAGTTATAGCCATACGTGGCGGCGGAATAACGGTCCAAGGCGTCGCGGTTCTCCATCTCGAAGCCGAAAGGACTGAACTTGGTGACCTCAGACGCGAATGTCCAGCCATCCTCCACCTTTTCCCAGTTCTTCACCATGTTTTGGGTCGGGTTCTGATAGAAGGAAGAGAAGGTCTTGTAGACACCGTCACGACGGATATTCGTATTGCGGTTCAAGTCAGACTGCGTACGAGGCGTCTGGTAAACCCATGAACGCTTCACGCGGTAGTTACCCATCTCGCCCGTCAGGAACGGATTTTGAGGGATTTCCGACTGGTTCGCCGCATTATATTGTTCGCAGAGCATCTCACCCCAATTAGACTCATACTCCACGGCACCGGCATCCACCACATCCTTGAACTCCAACTTGCCGTTCTTGATCGGGTTGGACATGAGGGTCAAAGACTCAACCGGGATGCTTTGTTGGTTACGGTGACCAGAGCGGAGCACCTTCACGTCATAGCTGTCGGCAAAATTCGTGTTACCCTCCTCATCGATCACCACCACGTTATTGTTGGCAGGGTCAACCGCCTGCACCCAAACCTTGAATGCTTCACGATCTTTCTTCTCAGGGTCAGTCTCGTTCGATTTTTTCAGCAACAACTCGTCGCCCACGCAGAAGAAGTTAGATGCGTTCGCGCAATTGTCGAACTTAACATTCTGCGCCTCGTATGCCACATTCTGGTAGGCAGGAGCCATACCCGACTCCACCCAATGGGAAGGCAATTTGAAGGAGTAAATAGAATCGTTGAACTCGTTCACCGTACGGGTGAGGAGCACCTCGCCCGTCTCGTCGTCCCACGCCATATTGGTCGTTTCGACATTAGAACCGAGGTCCTTAGCCACCACCTTATCCAAGATACCATAGCGAGTAACCACCTTCGTACAAGCGATGGAGCGGTAACGCGCATAATCGGTACTTACAGAAGGCCAACCGGAAGGAGCGATCAACGGGAACAGACCCAGCATGGAAGCATCAATATCCAAAGCGAGGCCAAAGCCCATAGAAAGGGAGGCACTCTCTCTCTCATCGAAGACCATATCGATTTCCAGACCCGCTTTCGCATTTTCTTTGACCTTTCCGTCCTTGGAGATGGAAGTAATCTCATTCAGCAAGGAATTAGATCTGTTCTTCTTATAGAAATACTCCACGGAAGAGATAGGCACATTGCTATTCTCCGGATAAACCTTCTGAGACTTTTGTTTACCGTGCATATCGTTGAGTTCGACAGCGTAGCTTTGGCTAACGACCACACGATTATCATTACTTTTAGACAACACGCTTATCACAGGATTTATCTTATATGGCTTACGGTCAATACCGATTGCCGAAATAGACACAGGGAAATCCTTAGCGGTATAGAACTCATTGACGACACAACCCGTCGCTGTACGGGTGACGCCCTCATGTTTCAGCGGCGTAACCGTCACTTGGCTATAGCCAACCGAAGGAGCCGGCATATAGGATTCGCCATAAGGTTTTTCGACCACGAACTGGTTGTCAGGAGCCATCCTCACCTTTTCATTGTATATATCCGGAGAGCGCATTGCGCACTCCTCAATACCTGCCGAAGGCTCATACGAAGCGACACCACTACTGATCACGGTACCCTTCTCGATGTCAGGGTCACTTCCATCGGCGATTTTGGTATAAGTGTAAGTTTGTCCGTATGTGAAATTCTCCTGATCTTTCGAGGAATCATTCAACAACGCACTCTTCATCGAGCCCCAATTATCATCGATGGTAATCTGCTTAACACGGAGTCCACCACCCTTTTGACAATAATTCGGGTTGCACAATCTAAGATAAGAATTCCCAGGGCGAATAGTTCGGCAACAACCCTTGTTATAAATGACTCTTTCCACCCCCACAGCGATGGAAGCCAAGTCATTGACGTTACCAAGCATTTTGCGCAGCAGCGTGACAAAATCATTGCTATTCTCGTCATAATGCTTTTGCAGGTAATATTCAGGCTTATTAAGACGGATATACTGAATAGCCGCCTTCTGCATTGGAAGGATAGGATCTCCATGGTCGCCGATTTGCTCCCGACGGAACTTCAAGCAACCGATACCAGAAGCAGGGCTATAATCATAATCTATGACATGAGCATATCCGTTGACATACTCCTCTGCCTGGTTTCCAGGTCTTAAGCAGGTGAGGAACTTGAAGAACACCTCAACGTCCAAGTCTTTGGTGGTGGCACCGATTCTAACACCACTCGTTCTAATAGGACTCTTACCTGCAGGCAAATATCTGCGGCCGAAATCATCCTTATCCGTAGCCTGAGCACTCACAAAGACAGCATCATAGCCCTCCTCCATGTCAGCAAATATGCTATTAGGCTTAAAACGGTCATTCCAAAAACCCACACCAAGGATCTTAACCATCTGGGTAGCGCGTTTATCCTGTACGAACGCATAATCGTCAGACTCATACTGCACCTTGATGACACCACCGGTCGGCGACTTGATTTGGGAGAGGGTCCAAGCGGCGACATCCTGATTCAGTGCATCTAGGTCTTCCGCCTTCTGAGAGACATATGGATTATCGAGATCCACATGTCTCGTATAAGAACCCCAACGATTCATCGCATGCGTATTGTAATCCGGATTGAAACCGTAGGTGAATTCATAAGGGCTCATCTGCGCCTTTTTAGAATCGAAATACTTGAAGGCGATGGACGTCAACGTCAACTTACCATCTCCATTGCTATTATAGTTTGGTTCAGCCTTAAATGCAGGGTTATGCTTACACAATCTATAATCGTAGCTGAACACGACCGTTTGAACAGGGGTCAGATTGCCCAGCGAACCAGACTCAAGCGCAGCCTTAAAAGCGGCGTCATTAACATACAAGGAAATCGAATCCAGCTTCATCAAAGGCTTCTGATTCGATGAAACAGCCGCGTTCACCTCGCCCGCAGACTCGTAAGCATCCAACCTTTTCGAGTAGAAGAACATCGCCACATGGTTTTTGGACTCGATTGAGTGGATATATTTGATTTCCTTCTCTCCATAGAGATAAGAAGCCTTGTTATCCTTATCAGAGCTCTTGAATCTATCTATGAAATTAGCCCTATCAGATTCATAAGGAGTTCTCCACTTATATGAATTTTCCTTTTTATACAATCTCGCATAGTTGATTTTAGTATACATACCCAAGTCGTCAGGGGTAGGGCCATCGCCCTTCACATCCACATAATCAGGAGAGAGGCAAGCGGACAATTGGTAACCGCTGGCATAAGGAGGCAACGTATTACAATTGTAGTAATGATCATCGCCCTTCGTATTATTTTCAGAAGCGTCGTTCGAATCAAACGGAACCATAGCACCATTAGTCTGTTTCAAAACAGTCTGATCCACTTCACCAACATTAAACGTCACCTCTTTCTGGACGAAGTTATAGATTTGGTCGCCATAGACATAACGGGTGCCATCAGGGCGGGTCACCGTAATTTCAGAAATATGGTGAGCTCTTCTTCCTTCGTCACCATATCTTTTCTCATGCACCGGATTAATTTGGTACGAGCCGTCCATGTTCATCTCGTAATAAACCAAATCCTTGTTCAGACCCGAGACAGAAGCCTCCTTGGCAGTCAGGTAGGTCATGGTTGAATTACGCTTAGCCCTAGCCTCTCTTTTAATTTCTCTAGGAGTGGCGGAAGATCTGCCGGAAAGCACGAAAGAATTCAAGGCACCTTCCTGATTAATACTAAAACGCACAGGGCTCACGCCACACATCAAGTCATAATATTCATCATCATACACCGCGAAATCTCCCGAAGTCTTAAAATAAACTTTCTCATACAAGTTACCAGGTTCCGAAGAATGGAAAGATGTATTCGAGAAAGGTCCGTTAGATGCGGTCCACCTACCTGAATACGAGCGGTCGAAGCCACCCGACAAGTTAGCACCCGCCTTAAACATATTACCAGCGGAGATATCAAGACCAACGGCACCATTTCCTGAGCGGTTTTCCACAACTGGGTCATACACCCTGCTGACGTCACGGAAAGGTCTGAACATACCCGTGACACCCTGTCCCGAAGCCGTATAAGTATCATAAGTCATTTGAGCCAAAGCGATGGCAGGGAGATTTTCCGAGTAGGCTTGATCCTTCTCCCTGTTGAAATCATGCATAGCGTAAGGATTATCCTTACCCAAATCAGAATAGAGATAGCCATAAGCAGGAGCTCGTTTCGTTTTCTCCGGCATATATTGTCTGCTATAAGAACCATCGATGGAGCCCTCACCAGCGAACAAGAAAGCTTCCGCACCCGAACCGATTTCCACCTTCACGGAGTAAGAATTCATGTCATTAGACAATTGAGGCACATAAGTTCGAGGGTTAAGCGGAATAGAAGAAGAAGAACCCAAACAATATGAGAAGTTCGTATATTGATCCTTGCCATTTTCATCTTTTTCAGGAAGTTTTTTAGACCATTCCCATGTGCGAGTTGGAGTGACCGTGATTTCCCTCATGCCACTTCTAGAATTAAATGCAGTACCGAATTTAAGACTAGATGTCACAGTAGCATTTTCACCATCTACCTTATCCGAGGAATATTTGGAGAGATTAAACGATGGAGAAATAGACAAACCGCTTTCTGTACTAGTTTGTAATCCTATACCACCTCCACAGCCCAAGTTAGAGCTGTTCTTATCACCCAAGCTAGACAAACGGCCATGGAATGACACGGAGATACCAGTTTGCAAAGCCAAACCTGAATAGTTGTTATATGAGACAGAACCATTGAGAGAAAGGCCTCTTGAGCCGCCTTTTGCATTAAATCCCAAGATTTCCGGTTTCACATTCAGTCCGACAGAAGCCGTCCAAGAAGGCTTGATATTGGTTGTCGTGACGATTTGGTCTTCTCCATTGAAATCATCAGGGATACCACGGACATTACGGTTGATGATACCACCTGCGTTCAAAGTCCAACCCAAGCCAACCATACTAGCCTGATCCTCCACGCCAATGCCGGACGAATAACTAATGTTAATCGGGTATCCATCCACATCCAAGAGAGGAATATTATAACTAAAATCACCCGTGAACAAATCCACCATGTTGTCGACCCCCGACGGAGTGAAAGTCGCGAATTCGGGTTGTGTTGGACCACCCGTCAGCGCCCAAGCCTGAAAAGGGGTGAACACCAACTGAAACAACCACACAAACGAGACAACTTTTGTCCAATAACTTTTTCTGATCTTGTCTATCATAATTTTATCGCTTATTTTCTCCTATTAATGTTCCACAACACAAGGGTTGCAAGGATTACAACCTCTCACACGCACTATCTTCGTCAACGAAACCACCGAGTTTTCGTCGCAATCCATTCTCCTTGCCGTTAACGTAACCTTATAATCGCCATCGGAAGGGAAGTATAATGTGACAGACTGGCCTTCCACGTTGAGATCCGGATTAGCCTCCACACTCCAACGATATGAAACCCTAGGGCCCATGTCGGAGGCAGTCAATACCACACCACACTGGTTAGAAGATCCGAAAGTGAAATCCAGATCGCTTTGTTTAAGCAAAGGACGAACTGAGACATTCTTTTTCAGGACACAACCATCTTTCATACCCTCAACCGTATAAGTCTTTTCATCGGAGCCCAACACGACATCCGTAACGGAGCATCTGACACAAGACAAACCATCCGAAGGATACCAGTAATATTCATCCGCGCCTTCCGCGCTCATCTGTATCTTTGAGCCGTTGCACTCGTCATACTTTTGGATCACATCGAAGTCGAAAGGTTCTTTCACCTTCACCTCCACGGATTTCGAGATCTCACACCCGCCAACGGTACGTATTTTGACCGTGTAGGTGTTGGAGTTCTCCGCCGTCAGGGTTGGAGTAGCGGAAGTGGCATCACTCAACCCAGTCGAAGGGGACCACTGATAGGAGACACCTCCCGTAGCCCTTAGTCGAACGGAAGAGCCATAGCAAGCCGCATCCGTAGAGGCTGTGACAGAAATCTCTTTCGGGCTCAAACGTTGAACCACAACATCCTTCTGCACTTTCTTTCCGCACCAAGAAGTAACCTCCACAGTATAGTAACCAGGAGCGCTCACCGTGAGAGAAGCCTGAGTGCTTAAGACACCGTCGTTATCAGACTTCTTCCACATATAAGTGGCACCAGGGACGAACGCATCCAATGTCACGGAAGCACCCGCACCACAAATCTGGCGGAGAGGAGACAAGTTCACAACCGGTTTAAGGCATGTATCCTTCAAACAATTCTGATATGCCGACAAGGAAGTGATGTCAGAATGTTCAGTGAAAAGCGAACCTATACCATCCAAGAGACCAGCAGTCAGTGCGCAAGAAGGTATCGACTCCTCCCCATTGGAAGAACAAGGAGTGGTCCACTTCACCTCAACATTAGCATTCGTATTATTTTTTTCCAACAAATAAGCAATCATATAAGAGGCACCCTCCTGCAGGCTGATCGAACTATCATTAGGGACCATATTATTATTGACGAACAAGTTACCTCCATTAAAGTGGAACAGATAATTTCCGGAACAAGGAGGAGTGACATATCCAGACCAAACCACATATTTAGCGTCTATCGTAGAGACATCAGCCGACAACGAAGAGACATGAGAGACTACACGGGTAAGGTTACAATCAAGTGTATCTTGATTTGAAGAACCACCAGACGTAGACTGGGAAGGAATAGAATAAACAGTCATCGACAATCCTGAATTATCACGGCCATCCACAGCAGTCAATCTAACTTTCCTTTGAGCCGAGCATTGATCTCTATTGAGTTCGACATAATAATCGCCCGCAGGCACATTCCTCAGCGTATAGTCCGAACCGATCAAGTTGAAATTCGAATCATACCAGTTCACTGTGAACGAATTCAAAGGAGAGTCTTCGCTATTGACGGAAGAAATGGACATTTCTCCATTGTTGCCGCAGTCAGGGAATTTGTCGACATTCACCCATAGATCAGAAGCGCAACCACCCACGCCGCAATCACGGACGTTAAACGTAAAGTCTTTTCTGATGATTGTAGTGTCAGCACCACGGACGCAAATCACATCGACCCAATAGGTGGTGTCGACAGCTTCCATTGGGGAAACGACAATCCGATCCGTTTTCTCGTTCGTGCTCCAACGATAAGAGATGATACCCGAAGGAGGGTTGATCAGGTTGGCCTTCAATCTAGCCTTATTACCGAGGCAAAGGAAGTCCGGACCTTCGATTTCGACACGGAATACATCCGTTGTATCAATTATACCAGAGCCACATTTCTGAATCGTATATGAAACCAGCACCGTATCAACCGAAGAATTATCATTCGCGTCATGGATAACAAGTTCACGCGATATCGTGGTATCCTTCGTCAAGGAAGAAGGTATGCTAACGGAGCAAGTGATTGGATACAATACTCCGCCCACGCTCACCGAGCCTTGTTGAGAGGCAGCGCCACCGAGCCACTCATAATTGAAAGAGCCGCTTCCGCCCGAAACACGCACCTCAAGACGGACGGTATCCCTACTACCCAACGAGGTGTCGCAAACGGTCTTATTGATTGGAGTTACGTTTATGTCACAAGACGAACAATTCGTACTCAAGATACCAGTGTCCCACTTGCTTGCCGAAGAAACGCTTTCACCCTGCAAACATACCTTGACAGATGGTCCGACAAGCTTGGAGACAGTGATGTTTTCGACCTTTCCTGTAACATGAATACAACCGCTTCCACAGAGAGGCACAACAGAATTGTCGCCAGAATGAGAGAAGACGCGCTGGAATTTTCTGAACTTCGTGACAGATCCCGCCTCCAATGCAATCATATCATTCTCTGCATGCTCCATAGAAGACAAACGATCAAAATCCATCAAGTTATAGTTTGTCACCCTACAATTATGGTCATTGACAGTCAAGCTGGAAGAAGATCGGAAAGAACCCATATTCACCAGGTGAGAATTATTGTACAATACGAATCTTCCTTGGACTGTAATGAGACCACGGTTATACAATCGGGAATCATTGTTCATTTTGGCCGGATCTACATCTGATTGCTCATGAGAGATGATGGTCACGTTCGTCCCCTTGTTCACGATCAATTGAGATGTTTTACTCATTGAGAAATACTTCCCGCTGGATCTTTTCACGAAAGTGAAAGGACCCGAACCATCCAATATCAATGTACCTTTATATACAAGCATATCGAGGGAGGTGGCCACATCCGAATAAATATAGGCTGTGGAAATGGTATCCAATTCGATCACGTACTTTTTCCCCGCCTCTGTGATGACTGCCTGATAACTATTACCTGTCGAGAACACGTTCGACGAAGATGTTTTCAGGACATAGGCAGTCCCATCCGTCAATCTATAAGATTCATTGCTCAAATCGGAATCGCCGCATTCAGGGACGAACAGATCAGGGATCGTGTCGTCACCACCGCCACCGCCTTGGCAACTTTGCAAGACAACCACACTTGCCGTCAGGGTCGAATATACCCTTCCCGTCGGCCGGTGGAAGACAAGCGCCTTGTAGGTCTGGGAGTGTTCCGGTGATACTTCAATGGAGCGACCCGCATTAGGGAATCCGACCCATTTAACCTCAAAGTCCTCATAATAAGAATCGTTGTCGCCTATCTTAACCGTCAGGTTCGTCGACGTGTTTGGACAGATCTCCGTATTACCGTCTATTCTGATGTTCAAGTTATCCAACTTATACGGATCAGGTATAGCGACCGTCTTCTCGCAACTCAGCGTTCCATTGGAGACAACAACGGAATAAACGCTATCCGTAGCCGGCACCACAATCGAAGAGGTGGTGGCGCCAGTGCTCCACAAGTAAGAGGTTCCGCCCGAAGCGGACAACGTCGCGTTGCCGCCATTGATGTACGAGGTCACACCCGCCTTCATGACATCCACACGGAAGGAGGCCGAGTATTCACGGTTCGTGGCGCGATCCAGAACGTTCACCGTGTAAGTCTCACTGTGTCTCGGAACGACACGGATAGTCGGCGAAGAATAGGATCGGTTGTTCAACCATTGGAAAGCGCAGGAATCGCATCCCGAGGAGAGCGTCGCCGAGAGTTCAATCGTATCCCCATAGCAGATGGTGGAAGGACCGGAGATGGTCAAATTAGGTACACCTCCGCTATGTGTAGAGGATTCATGTATATCTATGTTTTGCTTGCACGACTTGCCGAACTCATCCGTAACGACCACCGAGTAGTTGGAGATATCCGTCGTTCCCGGAACCGTTATGTACGAAGTGGTCTCATTCGTCGACCACAGATAAGAGACACCGCCTCTCGCAAACAGGCGGATGGAATTATCCACGACGAAGCTATCCACACCGACGCTCAACACATTGACATGGATGGAATCCGTGCCCGTAGCGCCGGAAGCCAAATCCCGCACATGAACGACATAAGTCTTAGACTCCTTAGGGGAGATCACGATTTGGCTTGAGTGGTTTTGGGTCTCATCCGCGATATTCCAAGAATATGAGTAGCGGCCAGACCCATTGGTTTCGCCCGCCTTCAAGGTGATGGTTTCACCCTCGCAAATGCTAAGATGAGAAGAAGGAGAAGAAGGAGACGTAATCAGAACATTTATCGTGTCAGGCACGAAAATGAGGCCAGGCACCACATTCACCTCCGCGGAGCATTGATATCCGTTTCTCGTGACATTCACCGTATAAGTTCCCGCCACATCGGCAGGCACCACGATAGATTGCGTATTACCGCCCGTAGACCAAAGATAATCACCACCACCCGTCGCTATAAGCTGTGCGGTCTGCTCGTTTTGCTTATTGATTTTAGCGGACATGACGATCACGTTCCTTGTGGAGACAGCCTTCTTACCCGTTCCAAAATCGGTAACGACAACCTTATATTCAGTAGAGACAGACTCCTTCACCCGAATAGATGGGCTATTTGCCGAGAGCAAGACATCGTTTCTATACCACTCATACCTGAGAGAGCCACTTGCGCCCGACACATTTGCACTCAGCGTGATAGAATCCTGGGAAGAAGCATTCACGCAATAGTACAAATCATTATACTTCAGGGACGAGGTGTCAGTTACGTCAACTATCTCCACCTTATAGGAGTTCTCTTGGAAATAGAGCGTGTCAGTACAAACATCGTCAACCGTAACGGCGCAATAAGTATATCCGGTAGGATAATCAAGCACCAATGGATTACCCGTATAAGTATTATCGCCGACATTCCAAACATATTTCGAACCGCCCGCACCTTGAACAATCGTCTTCGATTGGTTTTCGGTAGTCAAAGTGACAGAATAGATTCTACGAACGACCACCGTCACCTCCGCGGCATTGTGGAAGGTTCCGTTTTGGTCACTTACAGTCAGCACATACGTTGTCGTCTGTTCTGGCGTCACCTCCACCGAACTCGACGTTGAGTTCAAGCCCAACCAACGATACGTATTCGTTGAGGTTGAATCACCCGCCACCAAAGAGAGCGTCTGACCCTTACAAATATAGACAGTGTCTTTCCAGCGGATTCCATTTCCTCCTCCAGGATTAGAGATAGTGTCCTGTTCATGGGAAATAGTATCATTGCCGTGGATAACAATGATAAAAGGATCGGGACCTTTGTAGTCATTCCCGAACAACCTCACATCACACTTCTCGCCACCATCCAACCAGACAGTCAGTGTCGAGTCCGAAGGCATCGATGGAATGGTTTTCTGCACGCCGTCCAACAAATAGGTGATACCATCCGTGGTATCCACGACTTCGATCACAGGGACATAGACATGGGAACAAGCGGTTTTCTTCAGGCCCAATTCCACATCGGTCACAACCACGCAGTAATCGCTGCTTGCCAGCGGTCCGTCCGTAATGGAAGGAGTGGTCGCGCCCGTATTCCATTCGTAAGTATAATTACCACTACCGCCACTCACCACAGCGACAATAGAAGTATCCGAGCCCGGGCAAAGCGAAGCAGGGCCATTGACGATAACCTGCATAGGCCTACGATTATCATTAACATCATTCAAGTTGTTGACCACAACGCTTGCCGTACAAGTTTTCCCGTCTTTAGTTAAATCAACGCTATATGTTCTTGTCGATTCGCTTACCGGAACAGTGATATAAGGAGTGACAGCTCCCGTGCTCCATGCATAAGAATCAGCCGAAGAAGCGGTCAAGACCACAGTGTTCGCATCCCGGTAAGACAAGAACGCGCTTGCCGTCATCGCATAAACGATGACATCTTTAGAACCTATTTGCGTGGTTCCATTCTCCGTAACATATACCCTATACTTCGTCATTTCAGTCGGGTAAACCGTAAGGCGGGAAGCCCCGCTCTCCTCAGAGACCGTATATTCATTTCCGTCAACGACCTTTACCCAACGATAAGTGTATTTAGCATTCTCCTTACCCGTCACATTCACGCCCAAAGAGGTCGAACCGTTTTGGCAGACGATTGTATCACCATATATTTCGATCACGTAATTGACTTGCGGTTCGCCGCCGCCTCCGCCGCCGCCGCCTCCGCCACCGCCACCGCCACCGCCGGAGCAGCCGGTGCAATTATCTTGAAGCACAGCACCTCCGGAGCGATTCTCCGGAGCATTCGCATTATATTGGAAACCACCAGAAAATCCATGTTCCGAACAGATGTAGACCAATTGATTTTCCGGTGTAACCCTATTTCCACTATTCTGCACATAGTTTTGTTCCAAAGAGACTTCGCCGACAGAATGCAGACATCCTCCATTTCCCAAGATAGGAGAGTTGATGTTGGAACTACCACCCACATTCATGATGGACCCGTTCGCCAAGCAATAACCACGGTTACTATTCAACCACAAATTCCCATCGACGTTAACTTCCGAAAGGTTGGAAAACAGGGCATTAAGTCTCAAATTGCCCTCAATATTCAATTTACCCACATTGATCACACTGGAGGTCGAATTGAAGTCAATGATATTCTCGGAGCTATATGGAGACCTTTTAATGGTAAGTTCTCCACGATTCACCAATTCAAATGTTGCCTGGAAGCCTCCCTCTATAATCACCTTGGCACCGGCATTCACATATAACTTACATGCGCTACCATTACTGCCCGTATTATAGGTGGACCCCATCTCGAACGTGTACACGCCAGGCGCAGTTGCGATAACGGTTCCTCCGTTATTATACAACTTGTATGAACCAGACTGGGTTAGGACAAGCGTCTGATAAGAGGCTATCGTCGTTGCTCCATACGGATTAACACTAATACTATTGGCTAAATTAAAATCCTTATCTCCAGGATCCACTGCGCATTGTGCATAACTATTTTGCAAGCAACATAAGCTTGATAAATAAATCAGCGCCTTAAATAATCTTTTATTCATATTTTCATTAAATATACGGCAAAATTAAAGGAAACGCATGTAACAACAAAACAAAATTAAATAAAAAATACATCTTTTTCAAAAAACGACAATCGAAATTATTAACAATTCCACAAACACAACAACTTATTGTCAATCAACAAGACTAATTTTCAATAGTTTAAACCACGATTCGCATCAAATTCCATATACACGACTCAATATAGATTTTCGGCAAAATATTTATTGCCTATACACACGTACACCGCCATTCATATAGATTTTTATCATCCCCACCCAAAGGGAAAAACGTATTACCGCACCATCTATTCAGGATTTTCAACCATCATAAGTTCCTCCATCAC
The DNA here is from genome assembly GCA_002310215.1 of Bacteroidales bacterium UBA1181. GTDB lineage: Bacteria > Bacteroidota > Bacteroidia > Bacteroidales > Paludibacteraceae > UBA1181. The sequence continues at coordinate 108,733 of DBYR01000002.1, read as the reverse complement.
AGCATCCGACAAGAAGAGTCCTTTCTCCGTCAGCCTGACATGGTTCTCCTCGACCACGGCGACGCCATCCCCCACGAAAGGCCGCACCTGCCGCAAACAATAGGAATAATAGGGTTCGCCGAAACGTTCAGCGAGCACATCCAAATCCATTCCCGCAATGGTGCGCAACGAAGTGATGACATAGTCATTGTAGGAGGAGGTTTCATCCAGCACCTCCAATTCATAGTAAGGTTCTCCCGAACGGATGGCTTCGATGTAGCGGCGCGTGTTGGAGATATTCCAACGTCTATCCTTGCCGTCGAACGAATGGGCGGCCGGACCCGCACCCAAGTAAGGCGTGCCGTCCCAATAGGAGGAGTTGTGCCGCGCATGACAACCCGGACGGGCGAAATTGGAGATCTCATACTGCTGGATACCAGCCTCTTGCAGCATGGAGCGAAGCAGATGGAACATCTCGACGCTCAGCTCCTCGTCCACCTCACGCACCTCACCCTTCTGCAACATCCTGTAGATCTTCGTTCCCTCCTCGTAAGTCAGGTGGTAGGCGGAGATGTGCGGGACATCCAGTTCGATGGCTTGGCGCAGGTTATCCTCCCAAGCGGAGAGGGTCTGGTTCGGCAATCCGTAGATAAGATCGATACTGATGTTCGTGAAACCGTGCGACTGGCAACGACGCACCGCCGCCTTCGCCTCCTCCGCCGTATGCCTGCGGTTCAAGAGGGTCAGGTCATCGTCGTGGAAACTTTGTATGCCAATGCTCAAACGGTTAATGGGGAAGCGTTTCAGCGACGTCAGGAAAGCATCGGAGAGGTCGTCCGGGTTCGCCTCCAGCGTCACCTCCTCGAAGGCGCAAGGGTAATTCGCCTCAACGGCAGAGAAGATTTCGGAGAGCTCGTCCGGGCGCAAGAGCGAAGGCGTACCGCCCCCGAAGTAGAGCGTCTTGACGGTCGCCTCCCGCAGGTAGTCCCGCCGCTCGGTCAACTCCGCGCAGATAGCCTCGACCAGTTCGGAACGGTTGCCGTCGAACGTGGAGGAGTAGAAGTCGCAATAGACGCAACGGCTCCTGCAGAGCGGAATATGGATGTAGATGCCTGCCATGGCGCAAAGATAGTAAAAATAGGGTCCAGGGAGATAAACGTTTTCCTATAGAGACTTAACCTCCTCAACGAAAGCGTACAAAGGCAAATTCGTCATCCAATCCTTCCTATCTAAATCATTCATTGACAATCGAATAGCCTTCAAATCGGGTTGTTTATTAACAATCGCCCTTAATGATTTGGAATAGACATTCTCCTCCGCCTTCACCTCCACAGGGAAAACAGAAGTCTTGCCTTGAATCACAAAATCCACCTCCAGATGGGCATCCTCCGACGAATAATAAAAAGGATTTATGCCATTGCATATAAACGAATCACACACAAACAATTCCGTGAAAGCACCCTTGTACTCCTTGAAAATCGCATTATTCACAAGGACAGCCTCCGCCGAGGCGCCTACCATCGCACCCATCAAACCGACATCCAACAGGAACAATTTAAACGAAGAAAAATCCTCATAGAACTTCAAAGGAGACTCTATCTTGCTAACCCTATTCACTTTATAAACCAAGCCAGCATCAATAAGCCACTGAATAGCAAGTTCAAAATCATTGGCACGGGCCCCCTTTTTCATCGCACCATATACGAATTTCTTGTTTTCCTTAGCGAGTTGGGAAGGGATGGAATTCCAAACCATATTAATTCGCGGGACCTGATTCACAGGGGCATGTTTCGAGAAATCCCGCGCATAGTCGAAAAGTATCTGCTTCTGCATCTCACGAACAGCACCAAGCCCATTTCCCGACACGAATCCCTGAACCACAGCCGGCATTCCGCCAACATAATAATATTGACGCAACAAATCAACAAGCTCCCCCTTGAGCAGTTTGACAACCTCCCAATTCTTACTCCGCATCAAATCAACGATCCGGTCCTTCCCCATGGCGGACAAGAACTCCTCGAACGACATCGGATACATTTTCAGCATATCAACCTTTCCTACCGGAAACGAATAATTTCCATGGAGCGAAATACCCAACAATGAGCCCGCCACCGCAATAGGATAGTCCGGAGCATCTTCGCAAAAGAACTTCAACACGTTGAGTGCCTTAGGAGATTCCTGTATCTCATCGACAACAATGAGCGTGTCGTTAGGGGTAATATCAACCCCGGAAAGCGCAGAAAACGCCATGATGATAGATTGAACGCTCGACCCACTCTCTAATATCTGCTTGGCTTTAGCATCTCTGTCCAAAGAAAAATAGACATGTTTCGCAAATTCACGTTCAGCAAATTCACGGAGAACAAATGTTTTTCCCACCTGTCTCGCTCCATTCAAGATTAAAGGTTTCCTGTCTGCCTTTAACTTCCACTTTAACAATGACTTATAAATTATTCTTTCCATTGCATTTACACTTTTCGGGACGATATATCACCACAAACATACACTTTTCGGGACGATATTACAACAAACACTACACTTTTCGGGACGACAATAACATTTTTTAACACACTTTTCGGGACGACAAAACGCTCTAACCATACACTTTTCGGGACGAACATAACATCTCCAATTGGTTGCACCCCCTCACCCAAGGCGTTGCCATTGGGCTGTATTTGTTCCAGTCTTTCAGGCTGACTGGCACACGCATGCATTGGTACCCTTCCGAGACGTACGAGCGTGCGTCTCTACGAATGCAGGGAAAACACCCAACGCCCGTTTGCGCAAACGAAAATTTTACATAACTTTGCGTCATCATTCAATTTTATTATTAACCTGTTTATTTGTGAAATCATGGCAGAACATAACGAATTAGGCCTATTAGGCGAAGAGAAAGCAGTGGAATACCTTTCGGCGAAAGGGTACACGATCAGGCATCGTAACTGGCGAAGCGGCAAGCTGGAGTTGGACATCGTGGCGGAAAAGGACGGCACTTTGGTGGTCGTGGAGGTGCGGACCAGACGGGACAACTATCTTTTAGCGCCTGCGGAGACCGTGAACAAGGCGAAGATGCGCAACACGATCATGGCGGCGGAGGCCTACATCTTCAAGTTCAACATCATGATGCCTACCCAATTCGACATCCTCTCCGTCGTCGTCGGCGCCCAAAACAGTTCCTTCAGAATCGAGCATATCGAAGACGCATTTTTACCATAAGGAGATATTGGATTGGCACTTTTTTAATACATTCGCGCAAAATATAAAAACGATAGCATGATGAGTATCAATATAGAAAAAATCAGGGAGGACTTCCCTATCCTAAAGAAAGAGATATACGGCAAACCGCTTGTCTACATGGACAATGCGGCGACGACCCAAAAACCGCTCTGCGTGGTGGAGAAGATCAGCGAGAACTATCTGAACCACAACGCGAACATCCATCGCGGCGTGCATTTCCTGAGCCAGGAGGCGACAGAAGCGCACGAAGCGGCCCGCGAAACCGTGAGGAAGTTCATCAACGCGAAATATGCCCGCGAGATCATCTTCACCCGCGGCACGACCGAAGCCATCAACCTGGTGGTCTCCTCCTTCTGCAGAAGCCAATGCAAGGACGGTGACGAGGTCATCATCACGCAGATGGAGCACCACTCCAACATTGTCCCTTGGCAACTGCAACAGCAAGATCGGGACATCCGTCTGAAGGTCATCCCTTTCGATGCGGACGGTGTGTTGCAAGTGGACCAGTTGGACCAACTCATCACGGAAAAGACAAAATTCATATCCGTGACGCACGTCTCCAATGCGCTCGGAACGGTGAACCCAGTAAGGGAAATCATCCAGAAAGCGCATGCACACGGCATCCCCGTGCTGGTGGACGGCGCACAATCGGTGCCGCACATGCCGATCGACGTGCAGGAGCTTGACGCAGACTTCTACGTCTTCTCCGGGCATAAGATCTATGGACCGACAGGCATCGGCGTGCTCTACGGCAAGGAGGTTTGGCTCGACAAGCTACCACCCTACCAAGGCGGTGGCGAGATGATCAAGAAGGTGACCTTCGAGAAGACCACCTTCAACGAGCTACCATTCAAATTCGAGGCCGGCACGCCCGACTACATCGGCTCCACAGCCTTGGCGGCAGCGTTGAACTACGTCAGCCAAATAGGCATGGCGAACATCGCGGAGCATGAGCAGCAACTGGTCAGGTACGCCAAGGAGAAGCTGAGCGGAATCGAGCACATACGGTTCATCGGCAACGCGAAGGAGCGGAGCGGACTCATCTCGTTCCTCGTCGGCGATATCCACCCATACGACCTTGGCTCCATCCTCGACAAACTCGGCATCGCGGTGCGCACCGGACATCACTGTGCGGAGCCCGTCATGACAGCGTTCGGCATCGAGGGAACCGTGCGGGCATCCTTCGGACTCTATAACACCGAAAAGGAGATCGACACCCTCGTGGCAGGAGTGGAACGTGCCGCGAAAATGTTCGGAAGAAGATAAAGAAGACTAAAAACATACACCATGACAATAGCGGAGAAACAAGAAGAGATCATCTCGGAGTTCGAATTCCTCGACGATTGGTTGGACAAGTACCAGCAGATCATCGACAAGGGCATGTCTAACCCAGGCATCGACCCGCAATACAAAACGGACGAGTACCTCATCGAGGGATGTCAGAGCAAGGTGTGGGTCTATGCGGAATACAAGGACGGCTTGGTCTATTACCAAGGCGAGAGCAACACCGACATCGCCGGGGGCATCGTCGCCATGCTGGTCGAGGTGATGTCCGGGCACACCCCAGACGAGATACTGGAGACCGACCTCTACTTCATCGACAGGATAGGGTTGAAAGAGCACCTTTCCCCCACCCGATCCAACGGAATGCTCGCCATGGTGAAGCAGATGAGGATGTACGCTTTGGCCTTCAAATCGAAGAGATGCGAGGATTGAGGAACTTTTCGACCGGTTCCACACTAGAAAAATAGGGTCAAATCCGCTTTCAAGACATTTGTCATTTCACATTTTGTTAATAACTCGGTTCCTAAAAATTTCATATCTCCACCGCAGATGACTATATTAGCGGGAACGAATATGAACTAACAAAACGCCAAAACAATGGAAAAGGAACTAGAGCCTATTACAAGGAAAAGCGCGGCAGACATCGCTAGGGAAATCGATCGGTTGTTGGCAGACATGAAGCAGAAATTCAACATCCTGCAGTTTGAGCAAAAACAGATCCAACCCCTCACCAATGACATCGCGAACGTCAGTCCATCAGACTGTGACTCTCCTGAAACCATGGTCGTAACGAAAGACTTGGTATGCAGACTCACCCAAGCGGACAAGACCCTCAAAGAGGCCTTCTACATGATTCAAGACGCCCTATCCTCCATCGCGACAGGTTGCAAGAACTACAAAGGGAACGACCAGTTGCAGAAGAAGGTAGGATAGCGGAATCCGCAGGGGAAAGAAAACACCAAGGAATTATTTATTAACTTAACAAGAAAGCGATGGCAAAACCGTCGCTTTTTTTCATTCTCCCAGGAAACAGGGAAGCGACACTACCGACCAGCCCTCACCGCCTCTTCATAGCAGGAGATGAGGAACCGCCCCACCTCGTCGTATCCATAGCAACGGGCCTTCTCGCGGAGGCGCTCCGCATCATAGTTCGCATGGTGGTCTATCATCCAATCCATCTTGTCGCGAAGGGCATCCTCATCGCCAGGGTTGATCAGGCAGCCCGATTCGTCGTCCACCATTTCAGGGATGCCCCCCACGTTGGTGGAGATGACAGGCGTGCCCGTAGCCAACGCCTCGGAGATGACCACCGGCGCATTCTCGGTGTTAGAGAAAAGCACGAAAGCATCCGTCTCGGCAAAGCGATGGCACACCTCATCAGGGGGCAGTTCGCCAAGGAAAGAGACGAGGTCGTCAGGAAGGCAAAGCTCCTTCGCATAATTTCTAACCATCTCATAATCAGGTCCGACCCCCACCATCGTCATCGAGAAGTCAGTCCGTTTCTCCGACAAGCGTTTCACCGCCCGCAAGATACCGCAAACATTCTTATCAGGCTCACTAAAACAAGAGACATGCAGGAACCTGAACCTATCTCCCTGGGCGAGCGGATGTTTCTCCGCCGTGAAAAAGAAATCGTCCACCACATTGTGCACCACAAGGCAATGGTTGTTTCTCAACCCATGTCGGCGCATCGCATCCGCCAGGTGTTCGGTCACAGGAAGCACACACGAAGCCTGCCTCACCACCAACTCGCTAACACGTTTCCGCAGCCAACCCCTATATCCGTTTTTTGAGGGAAGGTACCTCGACCAGTGTTCCACAATAACGTAGGGGATACCCGAGCACACCTTCAGCAGATAAGACAGCACGCCACAGCGAGTCAGGACATTTGTCTGGGTCACATCCGGTTTGCCGAAAGACCTTTTCACCCAGGCATACCCCTTCAGGAAAGCCAACACGAAGCCCACGGCCTTTGTCAAGGGTCTCAGCACAGGGAAGTTAAGGAACGGATAATAGACGTAGCACTCCCGCACGCCATTCGTCGTTTGGTCCACCACCTCACAATGCCTCACCTTCCCGTCCGCGAACAGATACAACACACAGACCGAGCAATGTCGGGCAACCGCCTCCGCATGTTTACGGACGAAGAGGCCAAACATCGCATCGTAGCGATGAGGATACCAAGGAGAAAAAAAGAGAACCTTCAGCATAGGCGGACAGTCTGAAAAAAAAGAGGGAAGAAGAGAAATCTCAACCTCCCCCAATCCATAAAAGGCAAGGGCATCAGGATAGACAATTGATGCCCCGATTAGATTTACTTGGACGACTCTTCAGCCGGAGCCTCCTCAGGTTTCTTCTCCTCGAAGTCATCCCGTCCGCTCTCGACCAAGATATTATACCAAGTAATTAACTTTTTGATATCGGAGGAATAAACCCTATTGCGGTCGAAGTTAGGCAACACAGCCGCCAGATACTCGGCGAGTTGTTTGCCGTCCGCCTTTTTAGGGTCAAAAGAGACCACTTTCCCGTTCTCCTTCTCCTTCATAGACCTCAGCACGTTCACCAACGGAACTTCACCCTCCTCCGTGTATATAGCGATATCACCAAGCGAAAGAATCTTCTCATGCGTGTAAGCAGGGACACGCTTCTTTTCCGTGAGAGACTCTAAAATCAACATATTCTTTCCCTGAGAAACCAACTCAAACAAACCCGGTTTCCCGGAAATCGACAAAATTCTCTTCAACATAATTTTCTATACAAATAAACGTTTATACTAAAGCATGTTATAAATATACCAAATTCAGACGCAAAAGAAATAAAAACATTTTATTTAAAATAGTTAAAAATGGATGTTTTTCTTTTATCTTTCAAACGATTTTACCTATTTTCGCGGATTAGATTTAAGATGGGAAAGACGATTAGACATATAACACTAATAATCACCACATTGTGTTTGTTCTCCTGCGGAGGATACAACAAAGTGATGAAAAGTACGGATAACGACCTCAAGTACGAGAAAGCGATGAAGTACTATGAGGAGGGAGAATATTACAAGGCGTACTCTATTTTAGAGACCATCGGATCCGCCTTCAGAGGCACGGAGAAGGGAGAGAACGTGGTCTACACGATCGCGATGTCTCACTACAAGAACAAGGACTACGAGTCCGCGAAGGGTTATTTCGCCGCATACGGACGCAGTTATCCGCAGGGCAAACACACGGAGGAGTGCAAGTTCCTCAGCGGGGTTTGTCTCTACAAAGCCTCTCCGGAGGTCAAACTCGACCAGACTGTCACGTCGGAGGCGATAGATGAGCTTTTGGAGTTCACCACGCAGTACCCTAAGAGCGACAAGCTGCCGGAGGCGCTGAAATACCTGGAAGAGTTACAGGAAAAATTGGCCGAGAAGGAATACCTCAACGCCAAGTTATACTACGACCTTGGCGACTACATGGGCAACAATTACCAATCGGCCGTAGTGACCGCTACCAACGCGCTGAAGCACTACCCGGACTCGAAACGGAAGGAAGACCTCTACTTCCTCATCCTCGACGCCAAGTACATGCAAGCCGTAAAGAGCGTGGAGCAGAAGATGGAGGACCGTTACCGTGAAACCATCGACGAATACTACAACTATACGGGGGAATTCCCGGATGGCAAACACCGCAAAGAAGCGGACAAAATCCTCGAGAAGTCCCAGAAGTTCATTAACCATATAGAATCGAAAAGGACAAATTAAAAACATATATAAATCATGGACTACAAGAAAGTAACAGCTCCGACAAACACCATCACCCGTGACATGAACCAACTTTGCGCCGACACGGGTAACGTCTATGAGACGGTGAACATCATCGCCCGCCGTGCCAACCAAATCGCCGTGGAGATGAAATCGGAATTGGACAAAAAATTACAGGAATTCGCATCGTTCAACGACAACTTGGAGGAAGTGTTCGAGAACCGTGAGCAAATCGAAATCTCCCGTTTCTACGAGAAATTGCCTAAGCCAACCTTGATCGCGGCACAAGAGTACGTAGACGGCAAAATCTTCTGGAAGAACCCTTCCAAAGACAAGATGAAATATTAAGAAACACGCTTCCTTTCTTTGGGAGCGAAACACCACAAAGGGGCATGTCATTTGGCATACCCCTTTTTATTTCCAGAAAAAAAATGGACTTGAAGATACTGCTCATCTATTTCATGGCGATTAACATCATCACCTTCATCGCCTATGCGCGGGACAAACGCCTTGCGAAAAAGCCCAACGCAAGACGCATACCCGAGAAAACCCTGCTCCTCCTCGCAGCCATCGGAGGTTCCATCGGTGCGCTCATCGCCATGTACACCCTCCGGCACAAAACCCTCCACAAGAAATTTTTCCTCGGCGTACCCGCCATCCTGCTTGCGCAAATCGCCCTGGTCGTCTACCTTTGCCTAAAAATAAGCCATTGATATTCAATGGCGAAGAAAAAATGTTCGTTTACAGAGAAAAAAGTAGGCGAAAAAGTTTGCAGATACACGAAAAGGTAGTACATTTGCACCGCATTTGAGAACGAGGTGTAGCGCAGTCCGGTTAGCGCATCTGGTTTGGGACCAGAGGGTCGGGGGTTCGAATCCCTTCACCTCGACTGATGCGAGGAAGTGGCGTAAGTTACTTCCTTTTTTTGTTTAATCCATGGGGGACGGAAGACGATGGGGCTTCCAAGACCCGTCGTTCTACCCAATTCCTCCGAAACAACCCTTGCACGACATGAGTCATTTAATCGCACCATCAGTACTCTCGGCCGATTTCGCCAACCTGCGCGCAGACGTGGAGATGGTGAACCAAAGCCAGGCGGATTGGTTCCACCTCGACGTGATGGACGGCGTGTTCGTACCGAACATCTCCTTCGGGATGCCAGTCACCGCAGCCATCCAAAAGTATGCGAAGAAGCCATTGGATGTGCACCTGATGATCGTAGAACCCGACAAATTCATCGACGAGTTCCACCGGTTAGGGGCGGAAGTCCTGAACGTGCACTACGAGGCCTGCACCCACCTCCACCGATCCATCCAGCGCATCAAATCCTTGGGCATGAAGGCGGGCGTGACACTCAATCCGCACACACCCGTGTCGGTTCTCGAGGAGATCATCACCGACGTGGACGTAGCGATGCTGATGTCGGTCAATCCAGGCTTCGGCGGACAGAAGTTCATCGAGAACACCATCGACAAGACACAACGTCTGAAAGAACTGATCCTCAAACGCAACTCAAACGCATTGATTGAGATTGACGGAGGCGTCAACTATGATACTGGTGCCAGACTGATTAAGGCTGGTGCGGACGTGCTCGTGGCTGGCAGTTTCGTATTCAGTGCGGAGAATCCGACCGAGACGATCGCCAAGCTGAAAGCGCTATAACAATCCACGCCGCAAGGGAATAATTCTTTGCGGCGCTCTTTTTTCTAACCTGTTTTTTTATTTGCCCATGGAAACAATATACCGTTTGCCCTTCCTACGCATTTGCCTCTTCCTCATCGCGGGGATCCTTTTCGGACTACTCTGCCCAACCATTCATTTCCCATGGTGGCTACCCTTCCCCTTCGCACTGCCCCTGCTCGGATGTCTCCTCATTCCCAACAGGTTGCAATACAAACTACGTTGGTTGCCGGGCACCGTGCTTTTCCTCCTACTCTTCGTGGCGGGAGCCACCCGCACACAGGAGACAGCCCCCACATTTTGGGAGGCGGACGAGGAAGAGACACCCTATGTGATTGGAGAGATAGAGGGGGCTCCCCAAAAAAAGAAATCCACTTACGGAGCCAGCCTGCTCCTGTTCGGGCAAGGCATTCCGGAAGGGACCCGGGTCATGGCTTACATCGCGCAAGACTCCGCAAGCGAGCAGCTACGAGACGGGGACATACTGATTTTCCCCACCCGTCTCACGAAGAAGGAAGGAGAACCATCCGAATACGACAAACACCTCCGGCAGAAAGGCTATTCCGGCAGTTTCCACATCCCCGAAGGGAGATGGAGGACAGTCGGTCATGAGGAGCGGCAAAGCCTAAGGGGGAAGGCGGGGAAGGCACGGCGGTGGGCAGAAGAAAAATACCAAGCGAACGGATTGCAGGGAGAGGAACTCGCCATCGCATCCGCACTGACATTAGGAGACAAAAGCATGCTTGACAAAGAACTGAAAAGAAGCTATTCGGCCACGGGAGCCAGTCATGTGCTTGCCGTCAGCGGATTACACGTCGGCATCATCTACCTTGTCATCATCGCCCTCCTACAACAACTATTCAGGGGGAATCGGTTCAAGCCGATACGCGTCATCCTCGCCCTGACCGGTCTATGGAGCTACGCCTTCGTGGCAGGGTTATCCGCCTCGGTGGTGCGCGCCTCCGTCATGTTCTCGCTCGTCTCAATCGGCGAAATGATGCGCAGGAAATCACCGAGCCTCAACATCGTATTCGCCTCCGCATTCCTCATGCTGCTATACGAGCCGAGATATCTGAACGACGTAGGGTTTCAGCTCAGCTACGCCGCCGTGTTCGCCATCCTATTGCTTCACGAGAGGATTTACAAAAGCTTAAAAATCAGCAACTTCATACTCGACAAAGCATGGTCGCTCACCTCCGTCTCCATAGCCGCCCAGCTCGGCACCATGCCCATCATGCTCTACCATTTTCACCAATTCAGCAACTGTTTCTGGCTCTCGGGGCTTATCGTCATACCCGCCGCCACGCTCCTCATTTACGGTTGTTCCCTGCTGCTCATGGCCACATCATTCCCCGTCATATCCAACGTCATAGGCAGTCTGCTGTCGGGGCTCATCAAAGGCATGAACAGCAGCATACGATGGTTGGAAGGACTTCCCCACTCCAATGTGAGCGGCATAGCGTTCGGTGGCATAGACGTTCTGTTGTTGTATGCCCTACTCGGTTCCCTACTCGCCGTCGTGCAAGAGCAATCGTTCCGACGCATCAGCATCTTGCTCTCCATCCTGCTCACATACAGTTGCCACCTCCTCGTCATAAAGGTTGTAGGGCAAATATAGGCAACTGATCGCCAGCGACTTGCGGACAAAAAGAAGGAAAAGTGCGGAATAGAAATAAAATCCTGCGCACAAGAAATCAATCGTCCCCACGTTATAAGGGAAATGCCAAACTTTTTTTGTAATTTAGCGACGTCTTTAACGAAGAGGTTTATGATTACGAAAATTATTGATGAAGACTTAATCCAAGAGGCGAAATCACTGATTGAGAACGCCGAGAACATAGTCATCGTGACGCATGTCTCCCCAGACGGTGATGCGATAGGGTCTTCATTGGCCTTGTGCAACTTCCTGAAGACCATCGGGAAGGAAGCCTACGTGGTCGTGCCCAATGATCTACCGGGATTCCTGAAATGGATGTCCGGCGCATCGGACATCATCGTTCATGAGAAAAAAAGGAACATGGCGGAAGCTCTGATAGAGAAAGCGGACCTGATCTGCGCATTGGACTTCAACGTGCTGAAACGCATCGAGAACGTGGCGATCAGCGTAGCCGATTCCGCAGCGAAGAAATTGATGCTCGACCATCATTTGGGTCCGGGCAACTTCGCCGACGTGACCATCTCCTATCCGCAGTTCGCCTCCACATCGGAGATGGTGTTCCGCCTCATCTGCAGGATGGGATACTTCACCGAGATGACAAAGGAGTGCGCCGAGTGCATCTACACCGGCATGATGACCGACACAGGAGGTTTCACCTACAACTCCAACAATTCGGAGGTCTACATCATCATCTCCGAGCTCATCAAGAAGGGGATCGACAAGGATGCCATCTACGACAAAGTGTACAACAACTACTCGGAAAGCAGGTACCGTCTGATGGGTTACATGCTCTATGAGAAAATGAAGATATACCCCGAATATGGCGCAGCGATGATTTCGCTCACCAACGAGGAACTCTCCAAGTACAACTTCAAGAAAGGAGACACGGAGGGGTTCGTCAACATGCCGCTCTCCATCAAAGGCGTGATATTCTCCACGTTCTTCAAGGAGGAGGGAGGCAAGATAAAATGCTCGTTCCGTTCGCAGGGGGATGTGGCGGTCAATGAATTCGCCGCCAAGCACTTCAACGGTGGCGGACACAAGAACGCATCTGGCGGAGAGTCCTACCAGACCATGCAGGAGACCATCGCCAAGTTCGAGGAGGCGCTGCCTTCCATGCAGGAGGAAATAATGGCAGAACTAAAGAGGCGCACCAATGGATAGGTTCATTCCCCACATATACGCCTTACTACTCATCGCCCTCGTCGCTTGCGGGAAGGAGCAGGTTCAAATACCCGTCAACAAGAGCACACAAGAGGACCTCAAAGAGGATTTCATGGAGATGAACAAGCAGTTCGTCGAATTGGAGGAACAGGAGATCAACCATTACATCGACTCAACGAAGATGGAGATGGGCAGACGCATTTCAGGTCTCCGCTACCATATCATCAAGAAGGGAGAAGGAGACTCCATCGTCGAAAATGACAAGGTGACGTTCCAATACACGATAGCCCCATTGGGTGGCGAGCCCTGCGAGAATCTGACAGACGTGGTCAAGACCATCACCATAGGACATTCGGACATCGAGAAGGGAGTACGGGAAGCCGTCACCCTGCTACGGGTTTCCGGACAAGGAGAGTTCATCGTACCCGCCATGTTAGGATACGGAGTTGTCGGGAAAGGCAGATGTATCAACAGCTGGACACCCCTCTTCATGAAGCTCTCCGTCATAGAGGTCGAGAAGGCCGACAAACAAGTATTAACCAAGTAATAAAACAATAAAATGACCCCAATCAATCATCTAAAGTTCGCATTCGTTTCCCTGTCCACCGCAATTCTAACTACGCTGTCAGGGTGTGGAGACACGATCACCTATGCGGATTACCAAGAGGAAGAGGAAGAGGCAATCGAGAAATTCATTAGCACCAAGCATATCTCCGTAGTCGGCAGTATGCCGGAAACCGACGGGGAATGGCTGAACAATTCCGGGAATGAAATCTATTACCTCTACGCCTCAGGGAAAACCAAAGGATTGTACTACCACCAGATAAAGAAAGGCGAAGGGGACGTACTTCCGCAGAACAACTGGACCGCATACGTACGTTATGTGGGTTACGACATGAAAGGCAACATGATATACAACTGCACCTCCCAATACGCACCGGACCCACAAAGCTTCAAAATCAAAACGGATGCTTCGGGGCTAACATTCGGGCCAGGTTTTCAGCAAGCGGTGAAGAACCTCCGTGTGGGAGGGAAATGCAAAGTGATCATTCCTTTCGACATCGGCAACTCGGACAACATCACCATCAAAGGACATGCGACCTCTGATGAGAACGAATACCGCACAATGTATTACGAAATCGAGTTGGTAGGTTTGGAATAACAGGATAGGAATGGCACTGAGCAAGAACAAAATACGGGCAATCGCTTCCCTATCGAAGAAGAAAGAGAGGGATGAATCGGGGCTCTTCCTCGCCGAAGGGGAAAAAATAGTGTCCGACCTGCTCCCCACCTTCCATTGCCGCACTTTGGTCTGCACAGAAGCATTCCACCAGAAACATCCCCATGCGACGGCGGAGGAACTCATCCTCGCAGAAAAGGAGGAGATCTCCAAGGCATCGCTACTACAATCCCCTCCTCCCGCTTTGGCGGTCTTCGAGAAACCTCGCCACGCCATCGACAAGAGAAGGATTGCCCAACAACTCACCTTGGCGTTGGACACCATACAAGACCCCGGCAACTTAGGCACCATCCTACGCGTGGCGGACTGGTTCGGCATCGAAGATATCGTCTGCTCCATGGATACGGCGGACCTATACAACCCAAAGGTAGTTCAAGCGACAATGGGCGCCATCGCCAGAGTGAGGGTCCACTACACGGATTTGGAGAGGTTTCTACAAGAGAACGAGGAGACTCCTATCTACGGCACATTCCTCGACGGGGAAAACATTTACGGGCAGGAACTCACATCCAACGGAATCGTCGTGATGGGGAACGAGGGGAAGGGCATCTCGGAGAGAATGTCCAAACTCATTCGAAGAAGGTTATTCATTCCTAGTTATCCGGCGGAAAGAACCACTTCGGAGTCCCTCAACGTGGCCATGGCAACAGGCATTGTATGTTCAGAATTTAGAAGAAGAGGATTGTGATTATGGATAATAAATTAGATAATTTCTTAAAGAAGATTCGTTTCAAATATAAGATTTCCATCTTAAATGAGAACACGTTGGAGGAGGTATTCCACATCCGCCTTTCCAAAGGCACCGTGGTCGGAGCAGGTTTTCTCATCGCCGTCGTCTACTTCTTCCTCATCGCCTTCCTGATCATCAAAACACCTATCCGAGGATTCCTGCCGGGATACACGGAGAACATCAACCTGAGACGTCAATTGATGCGCGACGCACTTGTCGTGGACTCCCTCTCAGAACAACTGGATCTGCAAATTCAATACATGGAAGGGCTCAGGGCGGTCATGTCCGGCAAGGTGTCGTTGGACTCCACCTCCACCTCCAAAGTACTGAGCAGCATTCCATCCGACAAGATATCATTGGAACCGTCCGAGAAGGAGAACGCTTTTCGGGACTCCTTCGAAGCCAAGGAATTGGAGAACATCAACGCCATACTATCCACACCTGAGGAGATTGAGACGACCTATCTGATGTGTTCACCTGCCAAGGGACGCGTGCTCGACTCGTTCAACATCAGGAAAAGGGTATACGGCACCACCATCGTGGCGGTGCAAAACTCCAGCGTGCTCTCCGTCCTGGACGGTATCGTCATATCATCTGATTACTCATTCCGCAACCTGTACGTGCTCTGCATCCAGCATGCCAACAACATCGTAACGGTCTATAAAACACGTCAACCATTCATAAAACAGAAAGGGACGAAAGTGCATGCGGGAGAGATCCTGACCACCTTCCGCGACGGAATGGACTCCTACTTCGAGTTCGAACTCTGGAAGGATGGCGTGGCAGTGAACCCGCTGACTTACATATCATTCTAACGAAAGGATATTCATCATGAAGAAACAGATAGCTGTATTAGGTTCCACAGGCTCCATCGGCACGCAAGCGTTGGAGGTCATCGAGGAGCAGTCCGACCTTTTTGAGGTCTATGCCTTGACGGCGAACAACAGCGACGAACTGCTCATCCAGCAGGCGAGAAAATTCAAGCCGGAAGTGGTGGTCATCGCCAACGAAGCGAAATACCAGGGTGTGAAAGAGGCGTTGTCCGACTTGCCCATCAAGGTGTTCGCCGGCACACAATCCATCGCGGACGTAGCCGCCATGGGACCAGTAGACATTGTCCTTACCGCCATGGTAGGATATTCGGGTCTGCAACCGACCATTGCTGCCCTCAAAGCAGGGAAGACCATTGCCTTGGCGAACAAGGAGACCATGGTCGTGGCGGGCGAATTAGTGTGCGACCTCGCCATCAAGAACAGATGCCCTATCCTGCCGGTCGACTCCGAGCACTCCGCCATCTTCCAATGCTTGGTGGGGGAAACCAGTCCGATCGAGCGCATCATACTGACTGCCTCGGGTGGTCCGTTCAGAGGCAAGGACAGGAAATTCTTAGAGACCGTCACCGCCAAGGATGCCCTGAAGCACCCGAACTGGAGCATGGGCGCCAAGATCACGATAGACTCCGCCTCCATGATGAACAAGGGATTCGAGGTCATCGAGGCGAAATGGCTCTTCAGCGTGAAGCCTGAACAGATCGTGCCAGTGGTGCACCCACAATCGATCATCCACTCCATGGTGCAGTTCCAGGATGGATCCGTCAAGGCGCAGATGGGCCTGCCGGACATGAAGTTGCCTATCCAATACGCCTTCGGGTTCCCGAACCGTCTCAAGAACGATTTCAAGCGGCTGGACTTCTTCGAGTGCAAGGACCTCACCTTCGAGAAACCGGACATGGAGGTGTTCCGCAACCTCGCCTTCGCCTTCGACGCGATGGACAAGGGCGGCAACATGCCTTGCATCCTGAACGCAGCCAACGAGGTGGCAGTGGCTGAATTCCTCAAGGGGGAGATCGGCTTCCTCGAGATGTCCGACGTCATCGAGAAGACCATGCAAACCGCCACATTCACCAAACAGACGTCTTACGAAGTCTATGTGGAGAGCGACAAAGAAGCACGTCGCATCGCCGCAGAACTATCCGCAAAACTAAAATAAACGACCACGCATGCAACTATTAGTCACTATACTACAATTTTTCCTATCCCTTTCCATTCTGGTGGTTATCCACGAGTTCGGGCACTTCCTATTCGCCCGTCTATTCAAGATTCGGGTAGAAAAATTCTATATATTCTTCAACCCATGGTTCTCGCTATTCAAATACAAGCCGAAGAACAGTGAAACGACCTATGGCATCGGATGGCTTCCCTTGGGCGGATATGTGAAGATAGCGGGTATGATCGATGAATCCATGGACACGGAGCAGATGAAACGCCCCGTGCAGGACTGGGAGTTCCGCTCCAAACCGGCTTGGCAGAGATTCCTTGTGATGATTGCGGGCGTGACCTTCAATTTCCTACTGGCCATCCTCATCTACTCCGCCATCTCCTTCCATTTCGGAGATAAATACATCGCCACACAAGACGTCAAGACGGGTATGGAGTTCAGTCCGGCCGCCCAGAAAGCGGGGTTCCGAGATGGTGATATCCTGCTCCGTGCGGACGATCTCCCTTTGGAGGCGTTCGACGAGGAATCGTTCCGGGCCATCATCAATGCGGAACAGGTCACTGTCCTACGGGATGGGAAGGAGATCAGCCTCAACATGCCGGACGACCTCATGCAGCAGATCCTACAAGAGAAGAAAGGCTTCGCGAACTTCAGGATACCGTTCGTGGTGGACTCCGTCATTGCTGGCTCACGGGCGGAAATGGCAGGGCTCAAGGCGAACGACAGCATCATCTCCGTCGGAGACTCCGCCATGGCCTACATGGCACATTGCATCGATGTCTTCGCGGAGCATAAGAACCTCAACCTGGACATCACAGTCATGCGGGCGGGCGTTCCCGTCCAATTGCAGATAACCCCCGACCACAACGGAAAGATTGGGGTCTATATGAAAAGAATAACCGATTTCTACCCTGTCAGGACCAAGAAATACTCGTTTTGGGAATCCATACCCAACGGTATCCAAAGGGGTGTGAAGAAATTCACAGGCTATGCGAGCGACATGAAATATGTCTTCACCAAAGAGGGTGCGCAAAGCATGGGAGGATTCATCTCCATCGGTAGATTATTCCCTTACCCTTTCAATGCGGAGATTTTCTGGGAGATGACCGCCTACCTTTCCGTCATCCTTGCCTTCATGAACCTCCTGCCTATCCCTGGGTTGGACGGCGGACACATCATGTTTGTCCTCTACGAAATGATCACGAGGAGGAAGCCTAGTCAAAAGACCCTCATCCGGGCGCAAATGATAGGCATGATTTTCCTATTTATGTTGATTATCTTCGCCAACATGAACGACGTCTTCAGGCTATTCAATTGATCCGCCTTCAGAATCGACAGCCGTATCATCCTCCACTTCAGCCACATCCAAGTGCTTGGCACGTTTCGCCCAAAGCGCCTTGGCGAAGGCTTGCATGTCGGTCTGGGCATCGCTCTCGTCCGTGATTTCCAAGCCTAGGATCGTCTCCACGACATCCTCCATCGTCACGATTCCCTCCATGCCTCCATGCTCGTCAATGACCAGGGCGATGTGCTCCTTGCGCGTCACCAAGAGGTCGTAGAACTTAGGCAATGAGGTGTTTTCGTAACAAACCATGATGTCACGCTTGATGGATTTAAGCTTAATCTTTTTCTTGCCGTTCGCCAGGTTCATCAGGATATCCGTCTTCAGCACAAAGCCTGTGATGTCATCGATATCCTCCGTGTAAACAGGTATTCTGGAATAACACAGATAACGTCTTTTCCTGAAAAATTCCTCCAAGGTCATATCCTCCTGCGCCGCCAAGACTACCGTTCGAGGGGTCATGATGGAATGCACCTTGACCGTCTCCATCTTCACCAAATTATTGATGATTTTGCTCTCGTTCTTCATGAAGACGCCTTCCCGCTCACCGATCTTCGTGAGCGCCGCCACCTCTTCACGGCTCACCGTCTGCGGCTGTTTCTTAGCGATCAGCTTCGTCAGCAAACGGGAGGCCACCACCAACGGGAAGCACAAGTAATAGACACCATTGATCAGATAGGCGACCGGCACACATAGCTTCCGCCAATAGGTGGAACCGATGGTTTTAGGGATGATCTCCGAAAAAACCAATACCAGCACCGTCAGCACGGCAGAGACAAAGCCCAGAAGCTCATTGCCCAACACCTCCGCCGCCTGCGCACCCACGAGAGAGGCGCCCGCCGTGTTGGCGATCGTGTTCAAGGAGAGGATGGCCGCGATGGAGTTCTCTATGTTATACTTCAGATTCTTCAGCAGACGGACGCCCTTCCCATCCTCCAACGACTCGATGTACGAAGAGGTGGTGGAATAGAGCACCGACTCCATCAGGGAGCAGAGGAAGGAGATTCCCAACGTGGCAAAAAGTGATATGATCAGTAGCGTCATACGGTAAACCTTTATTTGATTGTGACCATAGTCGCACCATATCCATACTCAAGGAAGGATGCGTCCTGCACGTAACAAGTGGCGTATTTATGCTTCAGTTGTTTCAAGATTTCCTTGCGCAACACCCCGTCGCCCTTGCCATGGATAAAGACGATCTTCTGGCCCTTCTGCTTTGCGTATTGCCCCATCACCTCGTTGAACTTGTCCAACTGGTACTGCAGTATGTCACCGTTGCTCATGCCCGTCGTATTGTCCAGCAATTGGTTGATATGCAGGTCTATCTCCACGACATCCTGCTTCGGCTTGCTGGAGACGGAGACCTTGGCGGGGAACTTCGTCTCCTTATCCTTCAGCACCTCCTTCATCTTTTCGGCGGAGATTTCCTCGCCCCATGCGCCATCATTCTTCACGATCGGGAAGAGTAGCGCATCCTCGTCGAAATAATCGTTCTCGACGAAGCTATGCAACTTATAGAACTTCACAGGGTTCACCTTCACCTGCACGTCGAACGCAGGTTTGCCCTTGTAGGCCTTCTTCTGCTTGAAGGGCATCAACTGCACACGCAGGATCTCCAAGTCATTGA
The DNA here is from genome assembly GCA_002310215.1 of Bacteroidales bacterium UBA1181. Lineage (GTDB taxonomy): Bacteria > Bacteroidota > Bacteroidia > Bacteroidales > Paludibacteraceae > UBA1181. Next base: position 89,059 of record DBYR01000002.1, on the reverse strand, counting down.
GTTGATCCTTGTTGACCTCCTCCAGCAGGAGTTTCGTGTTCGGCTGGATGAAACCCGCGGCACGGGAGATGAACATCGAGCCGTTTCCGTTCGCCACGTTATAACCCAGGTAATAATTGCTGTCGTTGATCAGATAGCAGTCGTAATTGGTCACGGAGAGGCGTTTGACGTCATGAGGCAGGTAGGCGAGAAACACATTCAGGGTCTCCCCTTCCTGCGTCTCCTCCCCCGGCTCGTACGAGTCGTCATCATCCTCCTCGGCGGACTCCGGCTTGAGGTTCTCTATCTTATCGGGCACCGGACGCACCTCCTCCGACTTGCTCTCCTTGCGGTCGGCGGCGGCATCCACCACCACACACTCACGCGCCAGCGTAGGCACATCGAAGCCGTCCTCGTCGGTCACCAGGACCATTTCACGGCTCACTATCTTACTAACCACTCCGCCACCCGTAGCGTTCAGGAAGCGGACTCTATCACCAACCTTCACCATGTCTCAATTATTTTTTCTCAGGAACGACGTATGAAAACTTCAGGTTGTCCGACCCATGGCAATCATGATGGTCGCACGACTCTTGGGAGTCCGACAGCTTGCCCGCCAGATGCTGCGCCAGCACGTCGTCCACCTTCCCGTGGCATCCACGGACCACCTCGATCTGTTGCTCCGACAGCTTGCGGAAGGCGCCATCGCCCATATTGCCCGCCAGCATCAGGGTCACACCCATCTCACGCAACAGGTTAGCGATGTTGGACTTGCAACCACAACCCTGCGGCGAATCGAGGCGTTCCTGGATCACCACTTTATTATCATCGTTCAGGTGATAGATCGTATAGTACGCACAATGTCCGAAATGATCGTCCACCCTGCCATCCCTCGTGGGTATCGCAATAAGTTTCATACGTGTAATTATCCGTTAAACATTAAAATAACATGCCCCCGCATTCGACGGGAGACTTGCAAAGATAACAAATAATAAGCGACGGAGAGAAATATGAATTAAGAATTAAGAAACGTTAGTTCGACGTAGTCAATTAAGAATTAAAAGTTAAGAGCTGATGGGGCGAACGAATCAGAAGGTCTTAGGAGCACTCGTCCCAGCATCTGCGATCCAATAACTCTTCCCTTTTCGGACGAACGGTGCAGCACAAAGCCCCAGCGGGGCGATATCCTACAGGCAGGGGTATAAACCCCTGTATAACAGATAACGGCGCAGAAGGGAACCCCAAAGGGGTGACACAAAGAATCACCATGCATTTGGATTAAAAAAATTAATTTGTGTATTTTTTATTATAAAAAATATTGTATCTTTGCATGTTTTCTTATTAAAAAATAAAGTCACTATGATAAGTATAAAAAAAATATTATTTTTAAACTATGTATTAAAAATAACTACTAAAGTTTTATTGCCAATTTTATTGTTTAGCCCATTTTGTTTAGTCGAAGCAGACCCAGTCGATTATAACGACGCACAGAAGGTTGCTTGTAATTTCATGAAAAGGTCTTTTGGCAAGACCGATGCAGTAGCGGATGTTGTGCCATTCGACACGCTTGGTTTTACAGCAATGTATGCATTCAATTTTAGCGATGGAGGCTATGTCTTGACATCAGGAAGCAAAAAATCAGACCCCATCCTTGCATATTCGGAGACTGGCAGATTTCTTCCGGAGGATAGCATTGACAACGAAAACCTATTGGATTTTCTGATCAAGTGTAAACGTGAAGTTATCTATAGAGAAGAGAATCCGTTAAGAAGTCTTAGTACAGAATCTCTCCAGAAATGGGACACTTGGATGATAGAAGAATATTATCCCCCCATCTACGACCCAGGAGATTACGTGGATGAAGTTCCCAACTTGCTTTACGATCCTAATGTTGGGGCTGCTGTGGAATGGAAACAGCAGGGATGCGAAGGTGAAGTGACAGATGGACATACAGGGACAAATAATAATCCTCTTGGAATTTCCTACAACATTATGATGCCATCGGTTGGCAGATGTGAACATGCAGTTGCAGGATGTGTACCCACCGCCTTGGCGCAAGTGCTTTGGAAATGGAAATGGCCCAATTCCGTCACATATACTTACAAAGACGAATTATATGAAAGCAAATACACTTGGGATTCGATGCCACCAGTACTAGATGTGAATTCATCCGTCAGAAACATGAACGAGGTATCCACACTGTTAAGAGACTGTGGATATATGCTTGATGCAGATTATGGTTGTGGGGGATTTTCAGACGGCACATCATCACACAATGAACACATTTGCACTAAAATGGTAAAGACTGGATTAATTGGTTATAATGCTTACGGGAATATTTTCACAAATGAATACTCAAGAAGGCTAGGCAGGAATGCTTCTGATGCATACCCTATGGCTGAGTGGGTGAATCTAGTCATCACCGAATTGGTTGCAGGAAGACCCGTAATTCTATCTTCCGCAAGATCTCGTCATTGTTACATTATAAGCGGCTTCCAAAAAAAAGATGACGGATACTATTTTTATGTTAATTACGGATGGGGAATTGATCTAAATGGGGAAAATGGCTATTATAATCTTGATTTCACAACAAACTCCACCATTTCTGACACCATGCAAACTGCCATAATAGGTTTTTCTCCCCAGAAAGGAAATGAGAATCACGAGCATGATATACATGCGACGTGCACACGATCAACAATCGGGAAAACGGGAAAACTTTCATTCTATGTGGAAAATGCGAATTCATACATATTGAAGATCAAGTATATGGAAAAAACCGTTCGAGGATGGACTTCAGTCGGAGGCGTCATTACAGAATGTGATTACCGAGAAGGACTTAAAGAGAACCTTCTTGACCGAACATTTGGGAACATCTTTGAAGACGGCGTGGTTGATGTCTGGTATAGTGAAAACACCAAACTTGAGAACGAGTACACTACGGAATGCGATGTGTTTTCTGCACCTACAATGTACAACATCACATTTATGAACAATTATGGTCAAGTTGTAACCTATGAGGGACCATTCGAACCAGAAGAGGATGTACCTACCTCTGTTGGAGATGAATTGACAACAGATGCGGTCCTGATATACCCCAATCCATCAACAGGGATATTCAGCATCCATTCTCCACAAAATAACATCAATAAGATTACCGTACACAATGTTTTTGGGACTATGGTAAAAGAGGTTGAGACAACAAGAAAGTCATCGATTAAATTAGACTTGTCTGATTGTCCAACAGGTTGTTATTATGTCGCTGTTAACACAGATAATTCAAGAATCGTTAAACCAATCATAAAAAAATAACATGAGACACTTCCTTCTATACTTATCATTGATGATATCATCGGCATCCTTCGCTTTTGAAAGCGCAGATTCGGCCTTGGACTTCGTTTATGAATATGCTTCGGATACTCTTTGGGGATTTGAGTTAACAGATTATCGTTGTTCTTACACCGTGGGTGTGATGGAACACGATGTGGACACTATTATCAACTATCGAGGTTTGTATGAAAACAACGAATTGATTGGGTCTGCTTCAGACACGTTTTTCGTACCACAAGACCACTATGCTTTTTTCATCACAACACCTTACAATATTATTTTTGAAAGGCAATCCCCATACGTGAAATATATATTCTTATCGAAGCAAGATTCTTCTTACAAAGTAATAGACACAATCGGAATTCCCGAACGTTTAACGAAATGGGATATTGTAAGAACTGATGGAAGAACGACCAAAACCCAAGCAATAGCAAGTCTAACAAATAAAATCGAATTTTACACACAAAAAGAGAGCCCCATATATGATGTTTATCTCATTGAAGACACCTCAAATTTTAGTGACATTGACAACGTGAATCGTTTAAGATATTTATATGAAGATTTGGACAAAGCGTGGAATTTCATCATTGACACACATGAAGATACTTGTTTACATGTCTTTTATTGGAGGGATAGAGAGGGCAATTATATGACGGGAGGGATGCCTGCACCATTTTACACGCAAACGGATCTTTCTACAATCGATGGATTCACAAAAGTGATCAGCAAAAGTGTTGACGGAGTAAGAGATATCAAATCCGAACTAGATGTTTCCATCCATCCTAATCCTGCATCTGATGCTGTTTATGTAAGCATTGATGAATGCTCGCTTTCCCTCTTTGCTGACGACGGAAAATTGCTAAAGAGTACTGTCGGCAACGTCATGTCAATAAGGGAATTGCAGCCCGGATTGTATCTCCTGAAAATAACAAAGGACGGGAAGTCGGCGATAAGGAAAATAATCAAAGAATAACGAAGGGGTGGATTTTATAAAAAATAACATGAGACATTTCCTTTTATACTTATCACTGATGATATCATCGGCATCCTTCGCATTTGAAAGCGCAGACTCGGCCTTGGACTTTGTTTATGAATATGCTTCGGACACTCTTTGGGGAATTAAATTGACAGACTACACCTGCATGTATCATGTTGGCACGATGAAACATGATGTCGACACTATTATTAACTGCAGGGACATCTACGAAAACAGTGAATCTGTTGGACTTGTATCAGATACATTTGTCGTACCACAGGAACATTACGTTTTTTTCATCACACCACCTGATAACTTTATTTTCGAAGGGAAATCCCCATGCGTATCATATATATTTTTGTCTAAGAAAGATTCATCCTACACTGTAATAGATACGATTGGAAATCCCGAATGTTTCATGGAATGGGATACAGTGAGGGCGGACGGAAGATTAACGAAAAACCAAGCAATAGAAGACATATCACACAGTATCGATTACTACACGCAAGCGAATCCCCAAATATATGATGTATATCTTATTGAGGACACTACGAATTTTAGCGCTATTGACAATGTGGATCGTTTAAGATATCTGTATGCCGATTTGGACAAAGGGTGGAACTTCATCATTGACACTCATGAAGACACATGCTTGCACGTCGTCTATTGGAGGGACAGGAAAGGTTATTTTGGGATGGTTTCCATGATAGCCGCACCATTTTACACGCAAACTGATCTTTCAACAATCGATGGATTCACGAAAGTGATCAGCAAAAGTGTTGACGGAGTAAGAAATATCAAATCCGAACTAGATGTTTCCATCCATCCTAATCCTGCATCTGATGCTGTTTATGTAAGCATTGACGGGTGCTCGCTTTCCCTCTACGCTGATGACGGGAAATTGCTGAAGAGTACTGTCGGCAACGTCATGTCAATAAGGGAATTGCAGCCTGGATTGTATCTCCTGAAAATCACGAAAGATGGGAGGTCCGCAATACGGAAAATAATCAAAGAATAACGAAGGGGTGGATTTTATAAAAAAATAACATGAAACACTTCCTTCTATACTTATCACTGATGATATCATCGGCATCCTTCGCTTTTGAAAGTGCAGACTCGGCCTTGGACTTCGTTTATGAATATGCTTCAGACTCTATTCCCGGTTTTTACGATTACTATTATCGTGTGGGTGTGATGGAGCACGATGTGGACACAATTGTCAACTATAGAGATTTGTATGAAAACAACGAATTGATTGGGTCTGCTTCAGACACGTTTTTCGTACCACAAGACCACTATGCTTTTTTCATCACAACACCTGAAAACTTTGTTTACGACGACCAATCTCCATACGTGACATATCTGTTTTTATCGAAACAAGATTCATCTTACCAGAAGATAGACACAGTCGGAATTCCTGAACGTTTAACGAAATGGGACACGGTGAGGATAGACGGAAGAATGTCAAGGAAGCAGGCGATAGCAGCCATTTCTCATCTCATCAATCACTATACGCAAACCGAGAGCGCCATGTATGACGTCTATCTTATCGAAGACACTACGAATTTTAGCGCTATTGACAACGTGGATCGTTTAAGATATTTACATGAAGACATGAACATAGCATGGAATTTCATCATTGACACACACGAAGATACTTGCCTACATGTCAGGTGCGCAAGGGATAGAGAAGGAACTTATGCGATGATCGATATGATAGCCGCACCATTTTACACCCAAACTGATCTGTCAACAATCGATGGATTCACTAAAGTGATAAGCAAGAATGTTGACGGGGTAAGAGATATCAAATCCGAACTAAATGTCTCTGTCTATCCTAACCCTGCATCGGACGTTGTTCACGTAAGCATTGACGGATGCTCGCTTTCCCTCTTTGATGACGACGGAAAATTGCTAAAGAGTACTGTCGGCAACGTCATGTCAATAAGGGAATTGCAGCCCGGATTGTATTTCCTGAAAATCACGAAAGATGGGAGGTCCGCAATACGGAAAATAATCAAAGAATGAATTGGGAAAGCTAAGAATCGACGCCAGTTCCCCACAATCGACCACGACGAATTAACGTTTCAAAATTATCATGTGTCACCCCTTCGGGGCTCGGTCACACTTGCCGCTTCGTTCACAGGGGTTACACCCCTGCCTGGAGGATGTCGCCCCGTTGGGGCTGGGGGTGCGCATCATGCAGAGCCCGCACGTCCCACAATTGACTTCGTCGAACTGACGTTTCATAATTCAAAATTCATAATTCATAATTGACCCCGTCAAACCAACAATTCTTAATTCTTAATTCATAACTCTTAATTCAATTAACTACCTTCGCGGAGAATTAAAGAAGAAGACATGAAAACTCCGCAAAACATAGCCATAGAAGATTTCAACTATGACCTTCCAGACGAGCGAATCGCCAAATTCCCTTTAGAGAAAAGGGACGAATCGAAGCTGTTGCTCTATCGAGACGGGGACATCTCCCACTCGACGTTCAAGAACATTTCCCAATACCTCAACGAGGGTGATTTGCTGGTCTGCAACAACACCCGCGTCATCCAAGCGCGCCTCCTATTCCACAAGGAGACCGGCGCCCGTATCGAGGTCTTCTGCCTGGAGCCGGTCCGCCCGCACGACTACGTGCTCACCTTCCAAGCCATAGGCGAGTGCGTGTGGAAATGCATGATCGGCAACGCCAGCAAGTGGAAGGCGGGCACCATACTGGAACGTGACGTGAAGGTGAACGGCAAGGAGGTGATCCTCAAGGCGGAGAAACTGGAGGCGGAGGGAAACGCCTACCACGTGCGCTTCTTCTGGGACGAGCCAAGCACCAACTTCGCGGATATACTGGACGCTTTCGGCGTATTGCCTATCCCGCCCTACCTGCATCGGGAGACGGTGGACCGCGACAAGGTGACCTACCAAACCGTCTACTCGAAGATCAAGGGATCCGTGGCGGCGCCTACGGCTGGACTCCACTTCACACCCGAGGTGTTCGAGTCGCTCCGCAAGAAAAACATCAACTGCGAGGAGGTGACGCTCCATGTGGGGGCAGGCACTTTCCAACCGGTCAAATCGGCGACCATAGGCGACCATGAGATGCACTCCGAATGGATATGCGTCCGCCGTAGTGTCATCGAGAAGATACGCGAGGCGGGCAAGGTCGTGGCGGTCGGCACCACCTCCGTCCGCACGTTGGAGAGCCTCTACTACATCGGCTGCCAGCTGGCGGAGAACATGGAACTACCTGAGACCGAACTCAAGGTGACGCAATGGATGCCCTACGAGAGCGGCTACTCCCTCTCTACGGAAGAGTCGTTGGACGCCATCCTCCATTACATGGAGAAGCATGAGCTGGAAAGCATCAGCGCAGACACCCAAATCATCATCGTGCCAGGCTACCAATTCCACCTGGTGAAGGCCATCATCACCAACTTCCACCAACCGCAGAGCACCCTGTTGCTGCTCATCTCCGCCTTCGTGGGCGACGATTGGAAGAGGATGTACGACTATGCCATGAAGAACGATTTCAGGTTCTTGAGTTATGGGGACAGCTCGTTGCTAATTAAGAATTAAGAATTTTGAATTAAGAAACGTCAGTTCGACGTAGTCAATTGGGGGAAGGGATGTGCGACTCTACACGATGCGCAAACCCCAGCCCTGAAAGGGCGACACACATATAGCCTAGGGCAACGCCCTAGGGAATTATGAATTTTAATTATTATACGGGCGGACTTGCTTCACATAGAGTTGGCGAGTTGGCCCGTCCAATTTAAATTCCACATCTACCGCAAACTCCTCATACAAGACATTGAGGCGTAACTTTTCATAGAAGAAATCATTGATTATATCCAGTTGCCCCGCCAGCAGATTGATCTCCTCGTCGTTCATGGTCAACTCACCATCCGTCAGGTTGGATTGTGTGATAATATCAATAGGATATTTGTCCGCATACAACTCATCATACCGCTGAGGCACACAGATGAACTGGTCGCAAACGATACCCGGCGACGGCGCCACCACATTTTCATTGCCCACCTGCGCATTCACCGTAAAGCCTGGGTAATCTGCCCTATACAGATTCTTTGTCACAGCCACACCATTCACCTGCTCCGAAGGGAAGGCACGATGGGCCAAGACTCCCATGAAGACACATCTTTGGTCTATCCGATAATAGCAACGCTCCTTATAGGCCGCATACGACCAGAGGCTCGCCCAAACACGCTTCACCGCCCGCTCCATTGTCTTGATAGAACTGCCAATGACCGCAGACTGCGAGTCGTACAAGCCTGCGCCTGAGAACCATGCGGCATCCTCCGCATTGGTGGAGGAACGGAACCGCAACTTCTCGAAAGCGCACCCCTCCACCTGACGGTCGAGCGACTCCACCAAGGAGGAATCCATCGGATAGGAGACGATCACGGCACGTATCTTCTTCAACCACTCCGACACCTTTTGGTCCTCCCAAGAAACACCCTCGTCTATGAGCGTGTCGATCAACCCCTGCGCTCCCGAACGAAGCGCATGCTGCTGGTAAAAATAGAAAGGGATCGCAAAGGCACACTCCGGCACCTTAAACCGAGAGTCCTCCTCCCTGCTGAGTTGGCTGAGGAGGGAGAAATTGCAGGCTTTATGCCCTATATAACGATGGGCGTTTCTACCGAGCGAATCGAGATGGACCAACCGGTCCACCGACAGGTCATATCCCAACGACAACATTTTCTTGCGCTTCTTAGCCTGTTTCAATTCCTCTATCTCCTTCAGACGGAACGTGTCCGAGGTCACCTCGAAATGGACCAGTTTGCCATCATAACTACGCAAGAGATCGTTTTGGAACGCATCCTTCAAGGCCGCCACAGGGATCTTTCGGTTCTGACCCAATATGGACAAATGGCTCAACGGGGTCTGGAACTCCGCCACGATAACACCCGCCACCTGCGGCAACACAAGCGGGGAATGTGGCAACACGACCACATCCGTAGGCTCTATCTTCCCCCACATAGAATCAAGGTCCGATACGAAACGCAATCTGCCGTCACAGCTCTTCGGGCTGACGGCTTGGTAAGACAAGGTGCCATAAACCTCCGACGGAGACAACAAAGGGACCTCTCCCTCCAGCTGCGCGCGCATCTTCGCGATATGGCCACTACCAAGCATCAACTTCAGGTTCTTCCCCCAACAGGAAGAGCGGGAGACCTCCTTCCATAACAACAGCACCTGATCACGCGTGAGAACATCCGCCTCGGAGAACTCCAAAGCGTACACATCCAATGTTTTATAGTAATTCACATTGGCCAACAGATATTTACGATTGGGGTGCTGGGAATAATTGTATTCATTGAATTGTGACAAATCCGTGGAAGGATTCAGCTGGTCCACACAAAAGTCGTAGTGGAAGGTGTAGTATTTATTATTCAGGAAATATAGACTATTCCCCTTTATCACATAAAAGACCTTCACAGCGCTGACTTGACCATATTTCCCCACCAGCGGGAGCCCGGAGAAGGCTTCGAACGCAGATTTATCCTTTATATCATACGAATATTTCGCACCTAAAGCACTGATTGCGAACGACAAAGAGAAAACCAATGTCGTCAACAACCTTAAGCATGCCATGATTCTCCTCCTTTCCATATATTCCCTGATTTAATTTTTTCTACATGATCAATGCCCCCACCACACCCGAGGCGACGATCAGCCACATCGGGTTCACCTTAAAGCAGTAGAGCGCCACGAAGGAGGCCACGAAGATGAGCACGGAGAGGTTACGGTCCGGCCATCCGAAGTCGCAGAAGTTCTCCCTGTTCATCAGCAACATGGCCGCCGCCAAGATGAGTCCGCCCAAGACAGGACGCAACCCAGACAGCACATATTGCACATACCTGTTCTCCTTGTTCTTCATCAGGAAACGCACCACGAAATACATCATCAGGAAGGACGGAAGGCACAAAGCGATCGTCGCCACCACCGCACCCGGCAGTCCCGCCACCGCATAACCCACGTAGGTGGCCGTGTTAATAGAGACGGGTCCCGGCGTCATCTGGGAAATCGCCAACATATCGGAGAACTCACCGAGCGTGGCCCACGCATAGTGGTCCACCACCTCAAACTGGATCAGGGAGAGCATCGCATAACCACCGCCGAAGCCCAGCATGCCAATCTTAAAGAATACATAAAACAACTTCAACAGAACCATACTCACCTCCCCTCCATTTTCTTACTGAAATATATTCCATAGAGCAAAGCCGACACGGCCACCACCACGATGATCAGTATCGGAGAGACCTTGAAGAAGCCGATCAGAGCGGCGGAAATCAGCGGGATGGGCAACATCTTCCACCCCTTGCAATTGTTCCGTATCAGGTTCACGGCCGGCACGAGGATGAGCGCCACCACACAAGGGCGGATGCCCCGGAAGATACGCTCGACCAGCTCGTTATCCTTCACCTCGGCGAAGAACGCAGCGATCAACAGGATGGCGATGAAGGAAGGCAACGCAGCCCCCACGGAAGCACACAATGCACCCCGCTTCCCCCGCAGTTTATAACCCACATAGAGTGCCGTGTTGATGGCGAAGACGCCAGGTAACGTCTGCACCACCGCTATCATGTCCCAAAACTCTTCCTTGCCGATATAGCCTTTCTTCGTCACGATGGAACGCTCCACCATCGCCAACATCGCATAGCCGCCCCCCAGCGTGAACGCGCCGATCTGCAAGAATATCGTGAACAAATCCCTTAATGGTACCATAACCGAACATTAAACACCACAAAGATACAAAAAAAAGGAGGTGCGGCACGTACCCATACCATACCTCCGATTAATCAAAAAACAAACAAATTTCCCTCAAGCGTTTTTTCAGGGCAATTTTTCAAACGACACCGACTGTTTTTCAATAGAGTCCGAGTTATCCCCTATCCTGAAGAGAGGGGATTAGCCCCGGCACTGGTTATCATGAAAAAAACTTAAATAATTACAGTGTTATGTTTGTACATATTATCAACTCTTCATCGATTACAAAAATAGCGCATACCGCCATCATCATGCAGGAAAATCGAATCAATCCATACGATAATCGTGGCAAACAAGCTGATTTATGGGCCGGAAGTATTAGTTTTGCGTATGAATCATAAAAAATGAGCAGGATGGAAACCACAGCACTCAAAGTCATCGCGCGCATCCACGGCGACCTCCCCACCAAGTTCGGCATTCCAAGGCAGAGCGGGTTGGTGGAGAGCCTACAGGCGAAGATCGTCTTCGAGCCGGAGTTCAGGCAGGCGGAGTCGCTCCGTGGCTTGGAGGGTTTCACCCACATCTGGCTCATCTGGGGATTCTCCGAAAACATACGGGAGGATTGGTCGCCGACCGTCCGCCCTCCCCGACTCGGCGGCAACACCCGCATGGGCGTCTTCGCCACCCGCTCGCCCTTCCGGCCCAACGGAATAGGCCTCTCCTGCGTAAAGTTAGAGAAGATCGCGCACGACAAGGAACGGGGTGATATACTGGTTGTCTCGGGGGCGGACCTCATGGACGGCACACCCATCTACGATATCAAGCCCTACATCCCGGCCGACTGCCACCCGGAGGCCAGCAAGGGATTCACCTCGCAAAACACGGACTACACGCTCGAAGTGAACATTCCCGAGAATCTACTTAGCCTCATCCCACCCAAGAAGAGGGACACACTACGGGACATCATCGCACAAGACCCTCGTCCCGCCTACCACGACGACGAGGAACGCACCTACGGATTTCCCTTCGCCGGCTACGAAGTGAAATTTAAAGTCCAGGGCAAAACCGCCACCGTGACGCACATCGAGAAAAAATAGCCCCCCCATTTTACCATGCCAGACCCTTCCATCGTTCTTCTGCGACGGAATGTGCCAATTTGTCCATCTTTTAGGCCCCAAAAGTGGACATTTTGTCTACTTAATGACTGATTGTCAGTTAGTTAGTAAAAAAATCGGCTTGGCACACTTATTGAACTATCGATGGTGAACCCGCCGATGAAGCGGGGGCAGAAAATGAATTAAATGTTTACTTAAAAAACGGAGGTTACTATGTTACCATTAGTAAGAAATTCAAGAAAGAACGCCAACTCGGGCAGCTGGCTTCCTTCCATTTTTGAAGACTTCTTCAATGATGAATTTATGGGTGTTCCTGCTGTCAAGCAATTCGCCACTCCAGCAGTGAACATCAAGGAATCCGAAAAGGATTACGACATCCAGATTGCCGCACCAGGCATGACCAAAGAGGACTTTAAGATCAACATCAACGAGTACAACGAATTGGTCATCTCCTTGGAGAAGAAGGATGAGAAAAAAGACGAGAAGAAAGACGATGACAAGAAGAAGGGAACATGGATACGGAGAGAATTCTCCTACGCCTCTTACTCTCAGAGCTTTGTCATCCCTGAGAACGTCGATATCGATCAGATCGCCGCAAAGATGGAGAATGGCGTGTTGAACATCTCCTTGCCTAAGAAGGAGATCGTCGAGACGGCGCCTGCCACCAAACAGATAGAGATACAATAAGGCTTAGAGCGTGACTAAACTGATAATCGAAGGCTTCTCGAAAGGGAGGCCTTCGTTATTTTTACAAAATTGTTTCCTTCTTCCTCCATATCATGCGACAACGTGTAACCTTATAGGGGACGGATTTATGACGGAGGTGAAAACCTGACGAATAATCATCCGTCCCCTTTTTTGATGGCCCTATGAAAAAACAGGAAGCGTCTTTGATATGTTATGAAAAGAATATAACTTTACACTTGATAGTGTTGTACTATAATCCATCGTTTTAATTGATTAGAGCATATGTATATTCTTGACCAAAAGACAAAACTCCTGATTAAGGTAGATAAGTGCACGTTTAAGTCACTTAACCTGAAGGAACGACAAGACCTTCAGGAGTGGATAGCAGATAAGCCGGAATCATTAGGCGAGCCATTGCTTATTATTCAAAAGGAATTTAATGGTTTTGCAGATACGAAGGAACGTCTTGATTTGCTTGCTTTGGATAAGAATGGTAACCTTGTAATCATAGAAAATAAGCTCGACGATTCAGGGAAAGATGTCACGTGGCAAGCAATTAAGTATGCATCTTATTGCTCTAGTTTGAGCAAACAACAGATTGTGGATATCTTTCAGAAATACTTATATTCTATTGGGAATCAGTCGCTTGCGTCTGGAATCTTGTCGGATTTTTTCGATGGCAAAGACATTGAAGATGTGGAAATTAATAAAAAGAATAGCCAACGGATTATCTTAGTGGCTGCCAATTTCCATAAGGAAGTGACCTCTGCTGTGCTTTGGTTGCACAATTTCAACTTGCGAATAAAGTGCGTCAAGGTAACACCTTACAAGTATGGAGATCAAATCATAATGAATTTTGACCAGATTATACCAATAGAGGATGCGGAGGAGTATCAAGTCAAAATGGCCAATAAAGAACAAGAAGAGTTGGAGGCTTCCGAGTCTACCCTAAAAAGATATAGTAATCGTCAACAGTTCTGGAGTGAGTTTATCAACTACGATAAGCAACATAACATTTATTCCTCCTCTTCTGCTGTTACAGATAACTGGATAGGAAAGTCCATTAAGACTATTGCCGGAGGTACTATTACCATCGTCATCAATAAAGATAATTGTCGTGTTGAATTGTATATTAACACTGGCGAACAGTCGAAAAACAAAAAAATCTTCGACACATTGGAGAAACACAAGGCAGAGATTGACGCAAAGCTTCCTGGGTTAGTTTGGCAACGCATGGATGATAAGGTGACATGCCGTATTCGCATTGACCGTCAATTGAGTTATCTTAATGCAGGTGACAAGGATGAAATTTTCGACTTCTTTGTCTCCTGTAGTAAAGACATGTCAGACTTGTTCACAAGCTATGGTGAAAAGCTAAATTTGAAATAAGGAAAGTCTATTTTGGCAAAGTTATTTCAGCTTTAAATGGTTTCCTTCTTCCTCCATATCATGCGGAAAGCGGTGACTCCGTCCTTCCTTAAGACCATGGCGATGAATAGCACAACACCTTGCAGCACTAAATCCAATAAGTTCCAAATAAGAAGTGTACTCTCATGGAGCACCACTGTATGCCGGACTATGGAGACTGTCAACACAATCGTAAGGATGCCCACCGCGACGGCAAATAGGAGCAACAGCGGAGAAAAAGAGCACCGCGAAGAAGAGCACGGCAAAGAAGACCACAAGTGCCAAGAACACTACGAAGAAGGCGAAGTAGGGTGTGATGCCCTATCGCTTGTCGATAGAAAAAGAGAAGGCAGAAGCGTGAATCGTTTCTGCCTTTTTTGTTTATTCGTGCGGCTCGCCTAGGATTTTCCTCGCCACATCGAAAGCCTGTTTGATCCTATCCCCTATGCCTATACCGTCTCGCAGGTTCCCTGCGATCGTCAGGGAGGGATACCGCTCCTCCAGTTGGGCGATCGCCTGCAATCGGTTGTCCGACGACGCCTCGTATTGCGGAATGGCCCGCTCGTGGCGGAAGATCCGCACCTTGTCCGCCCGTTTCTCCTTCGGGTATTGAAGCATTTCGCTGAGGGATTGATTCACCCATTGGGTCAGCTCCTCATCGCTCTTCTGCAAGTAATCGGGATGGCGGGAGCCTCCGATGAAGTAGGAGAAGGTCGCACCGCCTTGTGGTGCGCGCCCTTGGAAGCAGGCGGAAGGGAATAGTATGCCTAACAGATTCTTCTTCTCGCAGGAAGGGACTAATCCTCCGAAGGCCTTCCATTCGTTGCCTTGGCAATCCGCTATTCCGACGCCCACCTGAATGACCGGCGCATAGTAGAGGTTGCTGATGGCGCACATCTGCGTCTCGCTGACGAAGGGCAAAAGCTGCGGAAGCGCATAGGCGCCACAGGTGGTCACCACATGGTCGGCGTGCAATTGGAGGCTCTCCCCTCCTTTTTCGTATTGGATATTCCACCCTCCCTCGTTGTCAGGTGTTATGGATATATTCATGGCGGAAGTGGTGATGTGCTCGCTTCCGATAGCCTCCGCGATCGCCTCGACAAGGTTGGAGAAGCCACCCTTGGAGGAGAACACCTTGCGGCTGACCCGTTTCTGTTGCTCTGTCTTAGGCATTTTAGCTTTGGCGATACTGCCCCTGATGAAGGAGCCATATTGTTGCTCCAAGGCATAGAGGCGGGGCAATGCCAGACGTACGGGCAGCTTGTATGGGTCACCCGCATAGACACCGGAGAGAAACGGATCAACGGCGTAGTCCACATAGGATTTGCCCAGCCTACGTTCAGCCAAGGAACCCACCGACTCGTTGGGGTCTGTCCCCTTCGCCCGCCATGGCTCGCCTAAGATCCTGAACTTATCCTTCCAGGTGAACAATGGTGTGCGCAAGGCGCTGACCAGACCGGAAGGCAATGCGTGGAAGCGATCCTTCTTCCATATCAGGCGTCTCTTGCTTGACTCCAGCGCAGTCTCCATCTGGCACCGCTCCGATAGCTGGTCGAAGAGCTCCACCACCTCATAGTGTTTCACGACACCCGTGTTCGGACCGCTTTCGAACGTGAAGCCCGCATCGCTCCATGTCTTGATCTGTCCGCCTATTCTATCCATGCATTCCAGTACCATCACGTCCTTGCCTTTCCTCGCGAGTTGGAAAGCGCACGTCAGCCCGGTTATGCCTGCACCAATGATTACGATATCATGATTCGTCATACTATATGGGTTTTGAAAATTGTTTCGTTGTTGCCTGCATCAGGGGGTCGAACGCCGCCGCCACGTTCCGCACGAACGGGTGACCCGCCTCTGTCATGACGATCCCCTCATTCTCCCTCCGGAGGATACCGTCCGCCGCCATCTCGTCCAGCACCGACTCGTCGTATCGGATGGCTTTTTGTATCTCCGGGACGGGGATGGCTAAGGTCTCGGACAACTCCTCCCAGGAGATCCGGTAGTTGCACATCAGTCGTTCGATCACCTCTCGGACGATCCGCTCCTCCGCTGTCAGGAAATAGCCTTTCCGGATGGGTAATTCGCCCGCCTCCACAGCGTGGATGTATTCGCTGATGTCCTTGGTGTTTTGAGCATAGCTGCCGTCCAATTGGCTGATGCCCGTCACGCCTAATGCATAGACCTGCCCTGTTGTCCGCAGGGTGCAATAACCTTGGAAGTTGCGGTGTAGCAGGCCCTCCTCGTATGCCACGTGGAGCTCGTCCGAAGGCAGGACAAAGTGGTCTAGCCCGATGCTTTTATAACCCGCCTCACGAAGCCTTTCCGCGGCTTGCTCATACATGCGTTTCTTCACTTCCCCGCTTGGCAGGCCATGCTTCTCCAGAATGAGCTGGCGTTTGAAGACCCAAGGGACATGCCCGTAGCCGAACGTGACCAGCCGGTCTGGACGCAGAGCGATGGCTTTCTCTATGCTCTCCATGAAAGATTCCGGGGTCTGATAGGGCAAACCGTAGAGGAAGTCCATGTTGATGGAGGCGCCCGCCCCTCGTAGGATCCCCATGATCTCCTGTAGCGGCAGTGCGGCAGGCTGGCGTCCGACGCACGATAGAACCTTTTCGTCAAAGTCCTGTATGCCTATGCTAAAGCGGTTGAAGTGCCCCTTCGTCAAGGCTTCCCAATCTGCGTGAGTGAGGTAGCCCGGATGACATTCGATGGAGATCTCCTTCCCTTCGATGCAAGGGAAGAGGGAGAGGATATGGTCGTTCAGTTCGTGGAGGATCGGGATAGGCAGGGAGGTGGGGGTGCCTCCGCCGTAGTGTATTTGGCTCACCGGGCGGTTCCTGTCCAGCAGGGAAGCGATTCGCTCGATCTCCAGGTGCAGTGCCGTGACGTATTGGTCCACAGTGCCTTGGTCCGGCATGATGTAGGAGTTGCACCCGCAATAGTGGCACAACCTTCTGCAGAAGGGGATATGCAGGTAGAAGGATAGATTACGCCTGCCTACCCTGTTCGATTCCTTCACGGCCTCGATATAAGCACTCTCCTCCACCGCATGGAAATAATTGGCGGGAGGGTAGCTCGTGTACCTCGGCACGGATACGTTATACTTTTCCAACAAATCCATCTGAGTCATTGTCTATGGGGAATCAATCGTTGAAGTCGCGCACGAGTTCGACGAATCGTTCCAAGTCCTCCTTCGTGTGTTTTATGGAGATGAAATTGCTCTCGAACTGGGATGGGGAGACGTATACACCGTGGCGCAGCATATAACGGAAGAACGCCGCGAAACGTTGCTGGTCCGTGCGGTTGACGTCCGAGAAGTTCCGCACCTCGCCTTGGGTGAAGAACAATGTGAACATGGGACCGACACGGTTCAGCACCATGTTCTTCTCCTTGGCGACTTCCCTCAACTCCTTGTCGAACGCGTCGACCCTGCCGTTCAGCTCTTCGTAAAAGCCCTCCCGCATCAGTTGCGTGAGTGTCGCGATACCTGCGCTCATGGCGACAGGGTTGCCGCTGAGGGTACCCGCCTGGTAGACAGGGCCATTCGGGGCGAGCATCTCCATGATCTCCGCGCGTCCGCCAAAGACTGCGGCGGGGAATCCACCCCCGACGATCTTCCCTAAGGTTGTCAAGTCCGGCTCAATGCCAAACCATTTCTGCGCCCCACCGGAGGAGAGGCGGAAGCCCGTAATGACCTCGTCGAAGATCAGCAGAGATTGGTACGCCGAAGTGATCTCCCTCAGGAAAGGGAGGAAGTTATTGTCAGGAAGCACCACACCCATATTGGCGGCCACAGGTTCTAGTATGACGGCGGCAATCTCTTGTCCGTATTCCTCAAATATCTTTTTCACGGCCTCCGTATCATTGTAGGGAGCCACTAATGTCTGTGACACAAATTCACGGGGCACCCCGGCGGAGGAGGCGTTTCCCAGCCGCGCGACGCCGGATCCCGCGCTGACGAGCAGATGATCCGCATGCCCGTGGTAGTTCCCCTCGAACTTGACGATGTATTTCCGGTTGGTGTATCCCCTTGCCAGGCGGATTGCGCTCATCGTGGCCTCCGTGCCCGAATTGACGAAGCGCATTCGTTGCATCGAAGGGAAACATTTCCGCACCAGCTTGGCCAACTCCGTCTCCGGCAGGGAGGGGATACCGTAGCTGGAACCCCGCTCGACGGCCTCGTGCACGGCTTGGTTGACCGATGGATGCGCATGACCCAACAGGAATACACCCCATGACAGGCAATAGTCCGTATAGGCGTTGCCGTCGATGTCGTATATCTTATTATCCACCGCATGGTCGATGAACAGGGGCGTTTCACCCACCGCCTTCAACGCTCTGACAGGGCTGTTCACCCCTCCCGCGATATATTGGACAGCCTCCTCAAAGGCCTTTTTTGATCTTTCTCTTTCCATGGTCTGCTATTTTGTTTGAGTGGTTTTATTGAGCGATAGGTCTTGCCACTTCATGAACTTATCAAGCTCTTCGTGGATGATGACATCCGCCTTCCCAATCTCCTCGTGACGCAACTTGATGTTTTGATTGGCGATCCTTTCGATGTCTTCAATGTTGTAGAGGAAGATGCCGAGCAGTTCTCCCACCGATTCGTCCACATCCCTGGGGAACGCCAGGTCTACGACCAATATCTCCCGTCCCGCCGGGAAATCCTCTTTGGAGAAAATGGTATGGGGAGCGGAAGTGGCACTGATCAGCACATCCGTTTCCTCCAACAACGTTCTGAGGGAAGTGAGTGCCACCGCCTTGTACCCGTAATTACCCGCCACAGGCAAAGCCTTCTCTTGGTGACGGTTGACCACAACGACATTCTTCGCCTCCTTGGCGGAGAGGAATTTCAGGATATCCTCGTTCAATTTGTTTATACCGACCACCTTGATTCTACTTGTCTGGAAATCAATATTGTGTTGGGCGAGAACGTCTACTGCGACTTGGCTGTGGGAAACCGCGCCTTCGGAGATGCGGGTCTCTGTCCGTACCCGTTTCCCGGTGTGCATGGCGTACTGGAACACCTTGTTGAGGCCGGCGGATAGGTTATACTGCGCCATCGCCTCTTGATAAGCCAGTTTGATTTGCCCTTGGATGGCACGTTCCCCCACAATCGCAGACTCCAGTCCGGAGGCGACACGAAACAGGTGCTCGGCCATCTCCAGGGGCACCTCTCCGTCGCCCCAGTACAGCTCCGTACGGTTGCACGTGGCCAACAGGACGTGCGGGATGTTCTTGTTGACGGCAAGGTCCGCGATCAGTTTCTCGCGTTCCTGCAGGTTATGCTCTTTGTTGTTTATTACTCGACTCTCAATCATCTTTCGTTCTCTAAAGCTGGCATCCGGTCATTGTTTGAAAAAATCTTTCGCATAATAGGATATGATATAATCCGCCCCGGCACGTCTCATGGCGACCAGGCTTTCGAAGAATATCTTCTTCTCGTCGAAATATCCCTGCTTGGCGCCATTCTTCAGCATGGAGTATTCGCCCGATACCTGATAGGTGACCATCGGATATTCCGGGTACATCTGATGCGCGCGGCAGACGATGTCCAGGTATGCGAGGGCTGGCTTGACCATGATCCAATCGGCACCCTCCGCAATATCCGCAGCGATCTCCTCCAAGCCTTGGTCCTTTGTGCGGAAATCCATCTGGTAGGTTTTCCTGTCGCCAAAAGAGGGGGCGCTGTCCGCCGCGTCCCTGAAAGGACCGTAATACGATGACGCGTATTTGGCGGAGTATGCCAGGACCTTTGTCCGTGTCAATCCCTCCTTGTCTAACCGTTGGCGGATAGCCTCCACTTGTCCGTCCATCATGGCGGAAGGCGCCACGAAATCGGCCCCCGCCAAGGCATGCTGATAGGCCATCTCGGCGAGCAGTGGTAGCGTGCTGTCATTGTCGACGTCGCAGTCGCAAAGGAGTCCGCAATGCCCGTGCGAGGTATATTCGCATAGACAGACGTCCGTGAAGACAATCACCTGCGGGAACTTCGCCTTGATCGCCTTTACCGCCCTGCTGATGATATTGTCAGACTTGTAGGCTGCGGAACCTCGCTCGTCTTTTTCTTCTTGTGGAATGACACCGAACAGTAGTACTTTGTTGATTCCGAAGGAGAGTAACTCTGCTATGTCGGTGAGTAGTGTGTCGATGGAGAAGCGGAAGACGCCCTCCATGGTGGAGATCTCCTCTTTCACACCACATCCATCCATCACGAAATAAGGGTATATGAATGATTCCGGACCAATCGATGGAACATCTGCGTGTTGGTCACGGACAATCTGTGAAATCCTTAAGGGTCTGAATCGTTTCATAATAATGTGACAATTATAATAGTGAATCTGATATTTCTTTCATCGTTGTCTCTCCTTTGCCTGTCAGCGGAATATCGCTGGGTAGCTTTCCGTAGCGGGAGACGAAGGCCCTCACCCCTGACGGAGAGGAAAACAATATTTCATCGTACACCGACAAATCCTCCACCATGGGGGCTTTCTCGTCCGTCACGGTCTTGTAAACAGACAAATCGGTCACCTCGTTGCCCATCTGTCTCAATTCCTGCGGAAGGGCTGGGATGCCGATGGCGGAGCGAGGCATGAGGATGCGCTTCCCGGTGATACCGTTGCGTTTGAAATAGGCTATGATGCCTTTCGCCGATGTCGTCTCTGATTCGTAGACGGGTGATAGTCCCAATGCGTTTAGGGATTGGGTAGTGGCTCCACCGACGCTGATCAGTTGGGTATCTTTCAGTAGCGAACGTTCGGATGCGCTCAGTTGATCCGTGAAGTATCTCACACCGTTCCTGCTGGTGAATAGAATGTAGTCATAGGATGGGATGTCCTGTAGGGAGAAGGATTCGCCCAAAGGGATGGCCTCCGTTCGGATGAGTGGGGTGTGCGTGATGGTTCCGCGTCCCTCCGCCCATTGCGTCGTAGTACCCGTGACGAGCACTTTTCTTGGGCGCCCGTTTCCTCTGGAGCTCTCTTCGACAAGCATTAAAATAGGGGAGGAGGAAAGTGTTTTGGTGTATTGTAGTTCCGTTAGATTGAATTGAAAACACCTCTCATTGTCTTTCCCCAAGTGGCAGATGAGTTGGATGTTCGTTTGTGGATCAAGCCCCATCTCCTGTATCTTGAGCACCTGCTCGGGGATTTGTTCCCCGTCGATATAATAGGCATGGGTCAAGCCTTTACCTGCGCAGTGTAGCTTATCGGATGCGAACAGCCGTCTGCTTTTTTCGTCCCCACATCTCCCCACGATGGCGATATGTCCTTGTAAGGGATGCGTCTCGAAGGGGAGAGGCTCCGCGATTCTATCGCTTAGGCCTAGGCGGTGCAGGGCGCAGGAGGCGACGATCAGTCCCTCGAAGTCACCCCTATCCAGCTGGGCGATCCGTTCCTCTATCGTGCCGCGCACATCCACGACCCGCAGGTCTTCCCGCAACCTCAACAACTCTTTTTTGCGCATGGCGGAGCTGGTGGCTATCCTTGCCCCCGCAGGCAGTTGGTTCAATGGCAAATTGCCCTTGCTGACCAGTGAGTCCGTTTTGTCAAAGGCGCTGGTCAGGGCGTAGATCTCCAACCCTTTCGGGAGAGGGAAAGGCAGGTCCTTAGCGGAGTGGATTGCCACGTCGGCTCGTCCATCCAATATGGCCGCATCCAGTTCCCTGGTGAAGAAATCCGCGGGGATGCCTCCCGTGAGGGATTGCTCCTTGTGCTTGTCTCCGTATGATTCGAGGGCGACAAGGTCGTAGTCCATGTGGTCCATAAGAGAGAAGAGCTCTTCCACCTGCAGAAGAGATAACCGAGATGATCGTGCTACTACTCTCAACTTATTATTGTTCATGTAATTTGCGCTATTCATTTCCAGTTGTCTTCATCTTTTATCCATTCCGTCAGGAACCGAAGGTTATCGAAAGGCGTGTTCGCCAATACGCCATGTCCCAAGTTGAGGATCCACCTGCCACGGTGTTCTTTGAAGAATGGCACGTAGATGGATTTCATCGCGCCGACGATTCTCTCCTGGGTGGTCAGCAACAGGTATGGGTCTATGTTCCCTTGTAATCTGACCTCGGGGTGCACCAGCCTCCGAGCCGTGGAGAGAGGCGTCTGCCAATCCACGCTCACGTAGTCGCACACGTCAGGCGTCATGAGGGAGAGCCCCGCACCTATGCCTTTGGGGAAATAGATGAAGGGGATGTTGCGTTTTCTGACGGCCGTGGCGAATCGCTTCACCGCAGGCAGGAACAACTCCTCGTATAGTGTTTGCGGGATCACCCCCGCATGGGTGTCGAATAGTTGGAAAGCGTCGATGCCATGGTCAATCTGCCTCAACGCATGCTCTATGCTGAATTCGGTCAGGAGGTCTATGCAATAGCGGGTCTCTTGGGGCCTCTCGTAAAAGAATTTCCTCGCATCCGGGAACTCTTGCCTTCCGCTCACGCCCTGTAGCATATAGCACAAGGTGGTCAGCGGGGCGCCACAAAAGCCAATCGTGGGCACCTGTGACCGTTCTTTCACGATGTCCAAAGCTTCGTATACGTGGGAAAGCTTGCTAAGGTCGGGATGGAGGATTTTGTGGGGATCCTTCTCTTCGCAGAGAGGCTTCTTGAAGCGAGGTCCGTGGTCGGTCCATTCGAGGTCCATCCCCAAGGCGGTGGGCACGGACAAGATGTCGCTGAAGACGATGGCGGCATCCACACCTAAATCGGAGACCGGCAATAGGGTCACATCCGCCGCCAACTTAGGGTTGTGCATCAACTCCTCGAACGAGTACTTTTCCCTTAGTTTCATGTAATTAGGCAACACTCTGCCGGCTTGGCGCATATACCACACAAGAGGCCGGTTGCCTCTCTCACCTTTCCGTTCGTCGTCACCTAGGAACATGCTTGGATCTCTTTGTTTTCGGATAATAAATAAAAAGTATTCAGCCACAAAATTACATCTGTGGCATGAGATGTTCCTTCCTCATTTGTGAGGATTGGGTGTCCTCATTTGTGAGGATAGCATAGGGGAAAGGTGTTTTTCTACAGGTCTTCGACGTTGACGACCCCGTTCAGCACGCAGTAGACGATCACGTCGGCCAGGGAGCGCGCATGTAGTTTTTCCATGATGTTTTTCCGGTGGGTGATGACGGTGGTCACCGCCAACTCCAGCTGTGCGGCGATCTCTTTGTTGATGAAACCCTTGCATAGTAGGACGGCCACCTCCGTTTCTCGGGTGGAAAGCAGTTGCTCGTTGCCACCTTGCTTGGGGATGTGTTCGGATATCGCGTGTCCGTGCCCCTTGCTGTAGAGCCCCATGATGGCAAGGACGATCGCCTTCTCGCTCTGGCAGACGTTGAGCGTGTACACATCGTTGATGTGCAGGTCTCCATTCACCAATACGATCGTCTTTCGCTGACGTTCGCGGAAGAATTGGACGTTCTCGAAGTAGATGCGCGATGAGACAAAGAAGTGGGCGAATTGACAATCGTTCTCCTCTTCCAAATCTTTCAAGGAGTTGTATACCACGGTCTCGACCATTGGCAGCAAATCGCTCAGCAATTGTTGCAATCCAATGCAAGTCAAGATGTTATAGTCTACGATGGCAATCCGTGGTGCGATCATACGTCGAGTTAGTTTTTGTCATTGTCGAAATAGAGCGTAAATTTATACAAAAAGATCCGTTGTCTCTTTTTTATGGAGAAGGATTTGCCCCGTATCCTTATAAATGAGGATATGAAAGATAATAAAGGCGGAAACGATTTGCGCTTCCGCCTTTTGTTTTAGGTGCATGGCCTTATCGTCAGCCGCCTATCTGTTGGGTAGCCGACAGACTCCTTAGGGAGGTTTTATTTCAGTTCTAAATCATTTTCTTTCCCATGAATAATCTGAAAAAGGCGCTTACGAAACCGCAAGCGCCTTTTGTGTTAGTTGATAATCAAATGATTAATCCAAAACCGTCACCCAGCCGTGTACATCTGGCTCCTCGCCGTACTGGATGCCACGGAGCTTATCATACAACTTCTTGCTGATAGGGCCTGGCTTGCCGTCCTTGGAGATCACGTATGACTTGTTCATCTCCAAATCATCGATCTTAGAGATCGGGCTGATCACAGCGGCTGTACCGCATGCGCCGGCCTCTTCCATCGTCTCCAACTCCTCGATAGGAATCTGACGTCTCTCCACCTTCAAACCAAGGTCCTCAGCCAACTGCATCAAACTCTTGTTCGTGATGGAAGGAAGGATGGATGTGGACTTCGGCGTGATGTAAGTATTGTTCTTGATACCGAAGAAGTTAGCGGCACCCGCCTCGTCGATGTATTTCTTCTCCTTAGCGTCCAAATAGAACTCGCAAGCGTACCCCAAGTCGTGGGCCTTCTTGTTGGCCAAGAGGCTGGCGGCGTAGTTGCCACCCACCTTGTAGATGCCTGTTCCGAGAGGAGCCGAACGGTCGTACTCGCGGATGACTACGTATGGGTTGGCGAAGAATCCACCCTTGAAGTATGGACCTACTGGTGTCACGAATATGACGAAGAGGTATTCATTGGCTGGATGAACACCCACTTGTGCGCCTGTTCCGATCAACAACGGACGGATGTAGAGGGATGCGCCGCTCTCGTATGGAGGGATGAAACGCTCGTTCAACTTCACGACTTTCTTCACCATCTCGCAGAACTTCTCTGTTGACAACTCCGGCATCAGGATGCCTCGGCAGGTCGACTGCAAACGCTCCGCATTGGCTTCCATACGGAAGATACGGATCTTGCCATCCTTGCAACGGTAAGCCTTCAATCCCTCGAAAGCTTCTTGACCGTAGTGGAGGCACGTAGCCGCCATGTGGATGTTGATGTTCTCTTCTGAACTTACTTCTATCTCTCCCCATGCGCCGTTTCTGAAATAACAGCGCACATTGTAATCCGTCGGCATGTAACCGAACTTAAGATTCGCCCAATCAATGTTTAACTCTGACATAATCTATATCTGTTATTGTTACTCTCGTAAAAAATCCCCCAAAGATAGTGATTTTTAGGGCAGGTTGTCCCTTTCGAATTAAGAATTAAAAATTAAAAATTTAGAATGGAAGGTGACTCCTGTCGTTCTTAACCCATCATTCTCCATTTTCATCCAATGATATTCCCCAGCAAAGTCTTGACCAGCCAAGCCAGTCCGAAGACGACGAGGAAGCCCGCTGAGGCGATCAGGTTCACCCTGCGCTTTGTCTCCGCGTCATCCTCCACAAATCCTTTGATCATCATGCGGTTGATGTAGTTGCCGCAGAAGGCCACGTCCACCAATGTCCCCGCTATGGGAATCAATCCGATGAGCAGATCGGCCGCCGCGACGCAAAAGACCGCGGCCGCCAGACGAATGGACCTGACGACAACAAGGCTGAGGTAGATGTAGGCGAGCCCGATCAAACCCGAGAAGATGTCTCCGACCCCTTCGATGAAGCTCAGGACCGCATCGAGGATGTCAAACCCGATGGCTTTGCTGATCAGGATCTGATAGAGTTTGTCCTGCTCGATGCGTTGCCGACGCTCCATCTTCCTGCGTCGTGCATGCTCCGCCGTCATCTTCGTACGTTTCAGCTTCTCGATCTCCTTGTCGGAATCGAAGCCGAACTTCTCCCTCGTCTGGGCTCTTCTTTCGTTGGACATGTTATATCTCTATGCTCTTTTTCCCTGATAATATATCCTCGAAATCTGCCTCCGTCAACCGATCCGCAGGAATCTCCGCCAACTCGGTCAACGCCTTGCGCAACTCTTCCTTGTCGGTCGTCGTATTGGCTCTTTTCAGCACCTCCACGAGGACTTTGTTCTTTTGGTCAATATCCGATAGGGTGGATTGGAAGGATTCTTTCAGACGCTTCATCTCCTCGTGGTAGACGGCGTCGGTCAGTTGCGCCTTCATTTGCTCGGTCTGCAGGTAACTCCAGTTCTTCAGCAACTCAGTGGCTTTGTCTACGGCGAGGCCTATGGATCGCTCGCTCTCCGCCACTGCGTTCTCCCCGACGAGACCGAACTCGCGGAGGATTGTATCCTTCACCTCTCCGCCGTTCTTTTTGATTTCGTCGCAGACCTCCTCTACAAAGTGCTTCAGGTTCTGCTCGATGTCGGACGGTAGCTGAACGCTCTCCTCCAATGTGGGCGGGACATAGACGTTCAGCAGGCTGTCGTCCAGTTTGCTCTCCACGACGGACTTTCCTGCGTGGAGCAACGATAGTAGTCCCTTCAGATATTTTAGCGCCTCCGCCTTCTGCTGCGGAGAACGTTGTAGTTTCTCTGCGATAAGATGGTTGAGCTCTGCGATGCGTTTCTTGCAATCCTCGTACTCTTGCTTGTCTACCGCCAATTGCTCGTTGTGGGTGTTGCGGTCTTCCGTCCCCTCCTCCACGTCCATCAAGGTGTCTTGGTAGGCGTTGACCAGTTGTCCGTCCTGCTCGTCCCATTCCAGCAACCGTCTGCCGTACTTGCGTTGCGCGACGCCGAAGGTGAGCAGCTTGGAGAGGAGTCCCGGCGCTTCCGGCTTGCGGCTCAGCGCCTCTTCGTATTTGGATTTTTGGGCATCCAGCATGCCCTTCATTTCGACGAGTTGGGTGTCGAACAAAGATATGTTTTCGCTGTGGTCGCTGATGCTTCTCTCCAGTTCCCTCGCACGCTCCAGCAGTCGGTCGCGCTCCTCTTTCAGCGGTTTCACTTCGCCCGTGTAGACGCTGTCGAAGAGATGCTTTAGGCTATCGGAGAGTACCTCGTCGCCTCGTCTGACGAAGAGCGCAGCCCGAGGAATATAGAGGTCGTTCAGCACCTTGTGGATGGTGGCGAGCCTCATCACATCTCCGTTGATCTGTTGGCGGTCCTTCTTCACGCCGTTCTCGAACTGCACATATTCGTTGCGCATCTGCACCGTTTTCTCCTGAGCGTTGAGCCAGTGGTTCAGGTAGGAGATGGCGCCCACAGCGAGTGAGCCGTAGATGCCCACTTTTCCGCCCACCTTGTTGCTTACCGTCAACCATTTAGGCATTTGTGCGACCGTCTCGTTGTAGTGGGAGGCTATTTCGCCTAAGAGCAATGTGCAGTTCTCGTCCAGTTTGTCGAATTCCAACCTCTTGCGGTTCTGCATGGCGGAGACGTCCAAGTAGCGCACCTGCTCGAAGTCGAAGAGCTGGGGCGCCACCACTTTGATGGAGTCCCCGAAGATGTCCACCAAGGCGTTCGCGTATCGCAGGAAGGTCTCGTTAACGGATGAGCGTAGTTCGACGAAGTCATGTATGTCGTTCCGCACGCTCTTCTCCGCCACCGTGTAGGTGTCCACCATCTTGCCGTAGTTTTGCATGAGGGCGAGGCTCTTGGCTTTCACCTCGTTGATGCCCTTCGTGCCTTCCAACCACTTGTGCAGGGCTACCAGGTCCTTGCTCAGTTCGATCGTCAGCACATCTTTGATCTCTTGCTTGGCGTCGGAGAGTAAGTCTTGGGTCTCCCGCAGATGTTTCTCCACGAGAGAGAGGGCGGCGTCCGTTTGGTCACTCTCCAAGTGCGCCTCCAGTTCGTATTGCTCCACGATGCTCATGCTTCCGTCGTTGCTTACGATCGCCCATCGGATTGACTCGGGCTTGCCAAGCGCCTCGTAGGCGTTGTAGATCAGACGGCTCATATCGGAGCCATCCACGTAATCCACACCCTGACGAATCTTCAGGATGTACGAAACGTCGGCACGGATGATCTTCTCCTTCTTTTCGTATTGCTTGTCTGCTATTTCCTTAATGCAATCATATACTTTACCTTCATTCTTCATAATTAACCGTGTTAGTGATTGGTTATTCGATAAAAACAAAGATAAAAAATAGGGGGAATAAAAGCAAAAAAAAAGCGGAACATCATACTAACGTTCCGCCCTCTCGATCGTCATTATATTTTATTTACCTTGTTGACTTTCATAAAGATAGCGTTTGATGTTCTTCTTCGGCGTCTTCTCGAACTCGTTCGGATATAGACGTATCTCGGAGATTTGCTCGTAGTTGGCAACCATCTTGTTGTATTTCTTTCGGTTGTCTTCCATGATATTTTCCAGTTCTTTGTGGTCGATACCGATCTCGTCCATCGCATTGAAGTCCGGATAAACCAGGGCCACGAGTTTTTCTTCGCCCTTGATCACCAAACATTCCGACACGAAAGGCATATTGTTCAGCTTGGCCTCCAACGCCTCCGGATAGATGTTCTGTCCGGAAGGGCCTAAGATCATCGTCTTGCAGCGACCCTTGATGAAGAGGTTGTTGCCCTTGTCTAAGGTGCCGATGTCGCCCGTGTGCATCCAGCCGTCCGCTTCGATGACCTTAGCGGTGTTTTCCTCGTCCTTGTAGTAACCCATCATGACGTTCTGACCCTTGACGAGGATTTCGCCCGCGATCTTTTCAGGGTCTGAGGAGGCGATCTTCACCTCCATGTTAGGCACAACGACGCCCACCGACTTGGCGATGAACTTTTCCATGCTGATGAAGCTGATGAGAGGAGCGCACTCCGTCATGCCATAGCCCACGGCGAACGGGAACTTCAGTTTCTTGAGTCCCTGCTCTATGTCTGCGTTGAGAGGTGCGCCACCGATGATGACTTGGCTGAATTCTCCTCCGAAGAGTTGGATCAGTTTGTTGCGCACGTTCGGATAGATGTTTTGCTCCATCTGCTCTTCCGACATCTCTGCCGCATGCTTCGTCAGGATTGGTTCAGCAACGGAACGGTAGATCTTCTCCACCACCAAAGGGACGGTGAAGATCACGCTCGGACGTATGGCGTCGAACGCCTTGATGAGCACGTTAGGGGCAGGAAGCTTGATGAGGAAGGTGATATGTCCACCGTTCACGATCTGTGAAAGGAAGTCCAATGTGCATCCGTACGCATGGGCGAGCGGCAGGAAGGTGAGGATCTTGTTGCCTGGTTTGGCCAACCCCATCTCCTTGACAAAGCCTATGTTGCCGACGATATTGTCTACGGTCTGTACCACACCCTTGCTGAAACCGGTCGTGCCGGAGGTGTAGTTGATGGCGAATATGTCTTCGTTCTTTCTCTCCGCATATTTGATGTCCTCTTTCTGTACACCGTTCGGATATTTTACCTTCAGCATCTCCCTCAACTCTTGTATCTTTTGAGGAACGGATTTTTTATAGCTCGTGTAGAGGCAATACTTCTCGTTGTAGCAGTAGATGCACTTCACCCGCTTGATGTTCTCCTCCTGCACCTGATCTTTCAGGTTGTCGCTGACGAAGAGAAGTTTCGCTTCGGAGTGGTTCACGATGTGGTGGATGTCGTCCACAGGGAAATTCTGCAAGATCGGTACGATGATCGCTCCGTAGGATAATGTGGCAAGGAAGACCACCGCCCACTCAGGCGTGTTCTTTCCCACAACTGCGATTTTGTCGTTCGGACGGATGCCCACCTCCTCGAAAAGGATGTGAATCTCCGCGATCGCGGATGCTAAATCTTTGTAACAGTAGGTTTCCCCAGTGACGTAATTCGTTAGTGCTGGCATATCCCAGTTATCCCGGATGGATTTTTCCAACATCTGATTGTAATTTCCTTTGTAATAACGCATTGTCTTTTTTTGTTTGTCTATATGATTGAACAATAAGGTTAGAAGCATCCACAAAATAGCGGATGCCCGTCACACGTAGTATGTCTATTTCGAAATAAAGGTGGGCCTAGTGAAGCCCACCTTTATGCATTAATTCTCGTAAAGATATCTCTTAATGGATTTCTTAGGAGTCTTCTCGAACTCTGTCGGATGGATGATGATGGCGGAGAGGCGCTCGTAGGCGGCGAGTTGCTCGTTCACCTTCTTGCGGTGCTCTTCCATGATAGCGTCCAAATCGGCACGTTGGATGCCCATCTCGTCCATAGCGGCGAAGTCAGGGTAAACCAAGGCTACGATCTTGTCCGCGCGTTGGATGACGATGCACTCCGACACGAACGGTAGGTTGCTCAACTTCGCCTCAATCTCCTCCGGATAGATGTTCTGTCCGCTTGCGCCTAAGATCATGGTCTTGGAACGTCCCTTGATGAAGATGTAGCCGTTCTTGTCCACGATGCCGACGTCACCTGTGCACATCCAGCCATCCTCCGTGAAAGCCTTGGAAGTGGCCTCCTCGTTCTTGTAATATCCCTTCATCACATTCCGTCCCTTCACTTGGATCTCTCCTGGTATGTTCTGCGGATCGGATGAGTCGATGCGCACCTCCATGTCGTCCACAACGGTACCCACCGAGTTTGGCACATATTGCTTGCCGTTCGCGCCATAGTTCAAACTGATGAGCGGTCCACACTCCGTCATACCGTAACCCACAGCGAACGGAAAGTTAATCTTCATCAAGAACTCCTCCACCTCCTTGTTGAGGGGAGCACCACCGATGATGAGGTGGATGAACTCGCCTCCGAATGACTTCACGAGGGTGTTCTTGATCTCTGAGTAGATCTTTCCCGATAGGATAGGAATACTCATCGCCAACTTCATGGATGTCTTGTTCAGCTTCGGCAATATGTTGTTTTTGTATATCTTTTCGAGGATAAGCGGAACGGAGAAGATGACGGTTGGTTTCACATCTTCCATCGCCTTCAGCAAAATCTTCGGACTAGGAATCCTGTTGAGGAAGGTGATGTGCGCACCCTTCGCGAATTGCGAAAGGAAGTCGAAGGCGCATCCATAGGCGTGCGCCAGCGGCAGGAAGGTGAGGATCTCGTAGCCTTTGCCGACCAGATTGGTCGATGCGGCGTAC
This sequence comes from Bacteroidales bacterium UBA1181, assembly GCA_002310215.1. Lineage (GTDB taxonomy): Bacteria > Bacteroidota > Bacteroidia > Bacteroidales > Paludibacteraceae > UBA1181. The sequence continues at coordinate 58,085 of DBYR01000002.1, read as the reverse complement.
TCCATGTTGCCACACAGATTCTCGCCTGTGAGCATCACACCCTTGCTGTAGCCGGTTGTTCCGGAGGTGTAGTTGATGACAGCCACCTCGTTGTCATCCTTATCGCAGAAGTGCACATCCTCCTTGCGGAATCCGTTCGGATAACGCTCGGCGAACTTTTGGTCCAACTGCTTCATCGACATCTGGATGGTCTCTCCCGGTGCTTGGTATATGCAACGGAAATCAGAGATGGAGAATACCCCGCGAACTCCTTGGAACTTGCTCTCGTCCAAGTCTTCCCATTGGTTGTCACTCAAGAAAACGAGCTTCGACTCCGAGTGCGTGATGATGTGTTGCACGTCATTCGGATGGAAATCCTGAAGGATTGGTACTACGATGGCGCCGTACGAAACTGCGGATAGGAACGTGATGGCCCATTGTGGCGTGTTTCGACCCACCAAGGCTATCTTGTCGTTCTTTTGTACATGGATTTCATCAAAGAGAACATGTAGTTTCGCAACTTCTTCTCCTACTTGACTGTACGTGAATGTTTTCTTCGCCACGTAATCGGTCATCGCTTTGAGATCCCAGAATTCTGTGATCGCATGCTCGAAATGGCCTACAAATTTATTTGCCATACTTACTCATTTTTAGTAAAACTGTGCAAAAGTACGATATGTTTGCACATCTCACAAATTTTTGTGCAGAAAATGCAAAAAAAGATGCTAAAGAATTGTAAATCTATAAGATAGAAAACGAAATGGGAACAAAAAAGTTTTCTTATTTTGGGTCAATATAAGCCAACGAACCTCAGTGGACAGATACGCACAAACTTAGCCCACCATCTCTCCAGCGAATCGCCGGGAAGGAATGGTGGGCTTTTAGAAATCCTTTATTCATGTCATAATCAGGCATGAATGGAGGGGGATGTCTCCTTATATACCGTAATTTTTCCTGTTTAAATTTAGGACAAGATTCAAATCCTCATCATCGATCTTATCAATCAGATCAGACATCGAGTGTTCCATTTTGAAATCGAGCTCCTCTTGGTACAGCGGATACAACTGGTAGAAATTCACTCGTCCGAACAATCCCAGCCTCATAGGCTCGACGACCTGGTTTTCCTTGCCGATGGAACGAAGGAGTATAAGACTATTGAACTTTGTGTTCTCCGCGAAAGGCTTACCCTCTTCGTCCGCCTGCATTGTATGTCCGACGCCAAGCCACGTGTCGCATACGATTGGCAAACGGGCCATTACCTTCAGGTATCTTATCGGCCAATAATCTTCCTCCTTGTCAGATTGCACATTCCAATCTTTCGGGAGAAAAATCACATACTCCGCCCGCTCAAGCTTGCGTTTCCCGAACTCACGGGGAACATCCATCTTAAATGCTCCAGCACCCATCGTCACCAATTTATAGTATGGTTGCTCGTCGGACGGGGGTATCAGTGCGATGTCCACATGTATATCCGGGGATACAATCTCATGTATAACGGTAGGAAAATCACCATATTGTTTTTGGATGTAAGCCTCAATTTTGTTGGCCTCTTTTGAAGAATAGAAAAAGCCCTTCATACACTTAATTTTTTTAGCGCACAAAAGGCGCTATTAGACGTTGCGTTATATTCTCTCCTCCTAACGTCTCAGGCATGATTCCCTGTGCACCAATCACAGCGAAACCATACATGATTATTAGGCTTACGCAAATATATCAACAATTTGGAGGATTCCACATTACTTATCACCTTTTTGATTGAATTCATGTCATTCTCTTTTGTGTTTAAGTTTTGTGTAATTATATCGCAATTGTATACTAGAATCCTTTGGAACTTACAGAAAAACAATTACCTTTGTGGTGATAAAACGTTTCAAAAGATGAGAGACACCGACTACATACGTTTCGACTGGGCGATCAAGCGATTGCTGCGCGATAAAGCCAACTTCGGCATCCTCGAGGGTCTCTTCACCGTGCTGTTAGGCAGGAAGGTGGAGATTGTGGAGGTGTTGGAGAGCGAGAGCAACCAGCAGACACTCGACGACAAGTTCAACCGGGTGGACATGATGGTCAAGGCGGAAGACGGCGAGCTCTTCATCGTGGAGGTGCAGCTCACACGCGACCTCTACTTCATGCAACGCATCCTTTACGGCACGAGCAAGGCCATCACTGAGCACATCCGCTTAGGCGAGTCGTACAAGAACGTGAAGAAGGTCTACTCCATCAACATTCTCTACTTCGACCTAGGCACCGGCAAGGACTTCCTCTACCACGGCACGACCACTTTCAAGGGCGTGTTCCAAAAGGACGTGCTGGAGGTCAACAAGAGGGAGAAGGAGTACTTCGACAAGGAGATGGCGGCCGTCGGTAAGAACATATTCCCGGAGTACTACCTCATCCGCGTGAACCAGTTCAACGAGGTGGCCAAGACGCCCATCGAGGAGTGGCTGGACTTCCTGAAGAACGGGAAGATCAAGGAGAACACCACCACGCCGGGGCTCAAGGAGGCGGAGGAGAAGCTACGCATCGCCACCATGAGCGAGAAGGAGCGCAAGGAGTACTTCGCCCACGTGGACGCTATCATGTCACAGAATGACACCATCGAGACCTACAAGAAAGAGGGCCGCGACGAAGGCGAAGCGATTGGTTTGGTGAAAGGTGAGGCCATCGGATTAGAAAAAGGAAGAGCGGAAGGTGCGCAAGCCAAAGCACTGGAGATGGCTAAAAAGATGCTGGCGAAAGGCTTTGACAAACAGACGGTAGCGGACCTGAGCGGACTTTCACTCAAGAAGGTGGAGGAACTTTAAAACACCTGTTTAGACGTACAATCGTTCCCCAAAAATATAGGTGCCGATGCGCACAAGGGTGCTACCCTCCTCCACGGCGATATGGTAGTCGCCCGACATGCCCATGGAGAGCTCACGGAACGCTGGGGCATAGCTGTTTTTCACTTCATCAAATAATGTTTTCAACGCATGGAACTCTTTGCGGATCTCTCCCTCGTCGTCCACGTGGGAGGCCATGCCCATGATGCCTACGATCTTCACGTGCTCGTACGCCTTGTAGGCTCCGCTGGCGAAGAGGTCGCGGACCTCCTCAGGGGAGAATCCGAACTTAGTATCCTCCCGCGCCACGTGCACCTCAAGGAGACACTCGACCGTCCTGCCACAGGCGGCGGCTTGCTTGTCGATCTCCTTCAGCAAGTGTTCCGTGTCGACGCTATGGATCAGAGCGACGAAGGGCACGATCATCTTCACCTTGTTGGTCTGCAGATGACCGATGAAGTGCCATGATATATCCGAAGGCAATAGATCTTTCTTGGCGACCAACTCCTGCACCTTGTTCTCTCCGAACAGGCGATGCCCCGCATCGTATGCTTCTTGTATAGCCTCGACGGGGTGGAACTTAGAAACTGCCACTAATCTTGTCCCTTGGGGAAGGGAAGCATTGATTTCCTTGATTCTATCTGCGATGGATGACATGGCGCCCTCCTTTTTTCAGGTTAGTTTATCACGCTGGTGCGCTGTAATGGAAGATGTCCGCAATGGCGGTCTCCGTCATGCTGACGATGTCACTGTCCGAGATGGAGTCCTTAAGTCCCTCTTTCAGGTTCTTGAATGCCTCCTGCATGTCGTCCGCATGCACAAGCATCACGCTGGAGATCTTCTTCTCCTTGGCGGACACCTCATCCACAGTGATGAAGTTCACTTTGCATTTGAACCACTTCTCGCACTCGATGTCTTCTCCGAATATCTCTCCGATCTTGACATGCTTGATGCCCTCGATGGTGAACAATCCATTCTCATATGCGCTTGAGAAGAGGGAAACCTCTTCGTTCACACGTTTCTCAGCCTCTGTGAAGGAAAGGGCGTCCACCAAGTAGATGTCAGACATTTTCTTGTTCTTCCCGGAATCGTCCAGCTTATTGTAGCAGACTTTACATTCAAACCAATAATTCATATGCTTAAGATTCTTATATTTGAAAAAGCACCCCTACGTGCATAGACACGTATGGGGTGACAATTATGTGAAGGGGGAGAGTGCCTTAGGCAATCACACCCAATTTCTTTCCTACTTTTCCGATCTTCTCCAACGCTATGGCAACCTGCTCTTCCGTGTGGGTAGCCATCAGGGAGAAACGGATCAGCGTATCGTTGGATGGAACCGCAGGGCTCACCACCGGGTTGACGAAGATACCGTCTTCGAAGAGAAGTTTGGTGAACAAGAATGTCTTCTCGTTGTCGCGGATGAAGAGCGGGATGATAGGCGTCTCGGTGTGACCGATTTCGAATCCCAGACTTCTGAATCCGTCCAAAGCCATTTTCGTGATTTTCCAGAGGTGTTCCATACGCTCCGGCTCGTTCTTCATGATCTNNCAATACGGAAGCCGTAGCGGCTGGCGTGATGCTCGCACTGAAGATGTATGGTCTCGCATTGTGGCGGAGGAAGTTGATCACGCAAGAATCTGCAGCGCAGAAACCGCCGATGGATGCGAGGGACTTACTGAAGGTACCCATGATGACATCCACGTCCTTCGTCAGACCGAAGTGGTCGCACACGCCACGACCCTGTTTGCCGAATACGCCCAAACTATGCGCCTCATCGACATAGATGTTCGCATTGTATTTCTTTGAGAGGGCGACGATCTCCGGCAGTTTGGCCACATCGCCTTCCATGCTGAAGACACCGTCCACAACAATCATCTTGATCTTGTCTGGCTCGCACATCTGGAGTTTCTTTTCGAGTGACTCCATGTCGTTGTGCTTGAATTTCAAAGCCTTGGAGAAGGACATTTGTTTGCCTGCCATGATGGAGGCGTGGTCCAGCTCGTCGAACAGCAGATAATCCTCGCGGCCAGTCAACATGGAGACAACGCCCATGTTCACGTTAAATCCAGCGGAGAAAATCAACGCTTCCTCTTTCCCGACGAACTCCGCCAACTTTCTTTCCAACTCTACATGTATATCCAATGTGCCGTTCAAGAATCGAGAACCTGCACAGCCGGAACCGTATTTTTTAGTCGCCTCGATGGCGGCCTCTTTTATTTTAGGATGATTGGTTAACCCAAGATAGCTGTTTGAGCCGAACATCAACACTTTCCTACCGTTCATGATAACCTCGGTATCTTGTTCACTCTCTATCTCTCGGAAGTAAGGGTATACACCCAACGCTTTAACTTTCTGCGGCTCGGTGTACTTAGATAATTTCTCTTGCAATAAACCCATTTTCGTATTCTAACATTTTGCGGGGCAAATATAAACATTTTTTCACATATTATGCCATGGTGATGAAATTTAGAGCATAAAAACAGATGAATGGATTGATATTTGAAAGAAATGATGCGAACACCAAGAAAAATATGGTCCGTACATCTACATGTTTCTCCCCGTATGGACGTCCTATTTGTTTATATTTTCACTTACAATTCCACTTCATGGCACACTTCCCCAAAAAGAAAACCCGCTCGCACAATGTGGAGCGGGTCTCTTTTAAATTATCGGTTAATTATTCACCTTTCAACATCACGTTGGTGTATGTCTTGTCACCCACTTGGATGCGCAATGCATATTGTCCAGGTGTCAAGAAGGAAGCATTGAATGTGTAGCTGTATTGACCAGCTGCCAATTGCTCGCTCATGAAAGTGGACAAGAGACGACCGTTGAGATCCAAGATGTCAACCGTCACTTTGGCGTCTGCGCCCATGGTGAAAGCCAAGTTGATGCTCTCGACGAATGGATTTGGAGAAGCCAAGTAGTTGAAGTCTGCCGTATATTCGAAGTCTCCACCCTTCTTAGGCGCTGCTGACTTTATAGCGTCGTTCTCGTAAACCGCTGGGGTCTCCATGAACATCTCCGCATATTTGCCGCCACATTTGCAGCCCGTATCAGTTGAACTTTCGCTCTCCACTACGATGAGCACCGGATAGCGCGCACCCTCGGCGAAGTATTGATAACGTACCGAACGGATGTTATAAGTGGTCTTTCCGAATTTCTGCTTGTAATCCTTGGTCACCTTCACACGCAAAACATTGCGGTATGTGTTTCCGTCAGGCAACACGAGTGTTCCCCAAGCATCGGCCTTGGTGACATAGTTACCTTCGATGAAAGAGGGATCTCCGTTGTTTGGCGTGTAGACACCATCCATAATACCAGCCTTCGAGTCTTGGTAAGAAAGAGGGAACATCAAATCCACGATAGGCTCCTTGAAGTCAATCTTGGCGCCTGGAGTGATCATACCGAAGTATCTCTTCTCCGACTTGGTGATTTCGAACAACGTATGTTTCGTTCCACCCTCGTCGCAGCTGAGTCTGTAACCTTGCTCTGCAACGGCATTGAAATCCTCTTGTTGGTCGATGTACATATCCTTGAGTATCTTAGCCTTTGAGAAATCCCAGTATTGGTTTGCACCGGCTTCCCCCTGCTCCTTGTACTCAATTTGCTTCATATTTCGATAGTCGCCAATACGAAGCTGATTAGCCTTATATGACAGACTGTATTGCGCAAAACAACCAGTCGCGAAAAGCATTGCAGCAGATAAAGTAAATAGTTTTCTCATTTCCATAATTATTTAAGCGTTAAAAACTCGGTAAATATAGCAATAAATTCCGACATTCACACCATGTAATATTTAAAAAATGATAAATATGCTTGACAAGACTATATTTACCCTTACCCATAACGGGTAAAATCAACACCCGTCATCGCCGACGTATGGTTCGGAATCGAGCCTATCGCTCAAGTGCATACCCGTGTCATCTATAATCCATAGCAGACTGTTCGACATGTATACGGAAAGACTATTTTTCCTAAATTTGCATACGATTAGAATGAAATTCCACGATGTTCAGACCACAGACGATAATTGATTGATGATCATGAAGGAACAATTCAAACCCGGAACGATGATTTACCCCGTGCCTGCCGCCCTGATTTCCTGCGGCAAAGACGAGGAGGAATACAACGTCTTCACAGCCAGCTGGACGGGCACCATCTGCACCGACCCGCCTATGTGCTACGTCTCCATCCGCCCCAGCAGGCACTCCTACAAAATCATCAAACGCAACGGGGAGTTCGTCATCAACCTCACCAACGAGGCGCTCGCACGTGCGACCGACTGGTGTGGCGTGCGCTCGGGCAGGGATTTCAACAAGTTTAAGGAGATGAACCTCACCCCCGCCCCCACACAGGTCATCCATAGCGTCATTGTCGAGGAGGCGCCCCTCTCCATCGAATGCAAGGTGGAGCAGATCGTCCCGCTCGGCTCGCATGATATGTTCATCGCCAGGGTGGTGAATGTCTTGGCGGACCGCCGCTTCATGGACAATGAGACGGGTGCCTTCAAATTGTCGGAGGCGAAACTGATCGCCTATAATCATGGGCATTACTACAAGTTGGGGGAGATGATCGGCAAGTTCGGTTGGAGCGTGCAGAAACCACCCAAAGGGAAAGGAACTAAGCGCAAAAAATAGGGCTGGGTTTACGAGCATCGAGACACGCGACCCCCAATTGACTACGTCGAACTGACGTTTCTTAATTCATAATTCAAAATTATTAATTACCATGTGTCGCCCTTTCAGGGCTATAACCGCACCGTCGCGTTATTCACAGGGGTTTACACCCCTGCCTGTGTTATCACCGCCCTTGCAGGGCTTAGGTCGTGCGTATCATGTGGCGATGCGCATCCCCCTAATTTTTAATTCTTAATTCTTAACTCTTAATTTTTAACAGTTCATTTCGATCACTTCCAAGTCCCGGATGTCCGGGCCATCGATGACGAAACGCATCAGGGTGCGCACCTGATGGAACCCGTATGTGCCTGCGGCGCCGGGGTTTAAGCAGAGCATCTGCCTCGTCGGGTCATACTGCGCCTTGAGGATGTGGGAATGTCCGCAAACAAACAATTTAGGTTTCAACAGATTCAGACGGTTGGTGATGCCTGGCGCATACTTGCCGGGGTATCCGCCGATGTGCGTCATCAAGACGTTCACCTCTTCGCAGCGGAACGCCTCCTCCTTCTTCAGGAACTTACGGAGGTCCTGACCATCAATGTTACCGACCACCGCACGCAAGGTCTTGCCCAACGATTCGAGCTTTTCGTAGAGCTCCAGACCGCCGATGTCACCCGCATGCCAGATCTCGTCACATTTCTCGAAATACTTCGCGTAGCGGTCATCCCAGCATGAATGCGTGTCAGACAGTAGGCCAATCGTCACCATCGGTAAAATCCAAGACTTTAGATTTCATCAGCGCCTGCTTCACATAGTCGCAGAACGGGATGTTGTACAGTTTGCTCAACAGGTTGCCCAGTTTCACGATCTCGGCCACCGCACGGAAGTTGCTGGCGGAGACGAACGAGTCGAAGGTGTTGTCGGGCCTCACGAAACGCAAATCGTAGATGTGCTCGTCCACATGCCTATCCATGAGGAAACCGAACTTGTAGTCGTAGCTCTTATCGAACTTCTGGAAGGCGATGAACTTGTATTGATCCAACCGTAAGGGCTTCCATTCGCCCCTACGGAACGAATGGAACTGTGCCCCACGGAAATAGCTTTTCTGCTCAGGATCAAAGCAGGTGATCCTCTTGGTGGCAATCAAGAAGTAACCTGCCATGGAAAGTAATACCATCAAAGGGAGTTCGAAGCGAAGGAACTCCTTGAAGATGACCGACCACGGCTTGAATATATCTATCGTAAGCGAATAGTACAACTTACATATCAGCAGGGATAACGCCCCCATCATGAGGATGAATCCGCATGCTACGACCGCCGTGGAAAAGTAGGTGCCGGAATCGACCTCTATTACTTTCCTCTCTTCCATTATTTTACGTTTTTAATTCTTTCAATCAGTTCGTTACCAAGGGCTTCCTTGGCGGCGATGTGCTTCTGCACCTCTATCACGAATGGATTCTCGTCGAATGCGCCACGCACGTTCTCGAAGTCCTTCTGTCTGCGGAGATCGCCTCCATCCACACCGAAACCGGTCTGCACCGTCAGCGTGAACTCCTTCTTGGCGTCCTCGTAGAGGGTCTTGTCGAGGGAGATGACCGCAGTCTTCCAATCCTCCACCAACTTGATGATGTCCTCGACCGTGATCTCGTCGATCGTCTTGTTCAGACGCTTCTGAATCTTGTCGATGGCCCACGTCCACTCCAAAGTGTAGTAGTTCTTATGCAGGTTGATGAAGTCGTTGTTCAGATCCTTCACGGAAGCGTATTGCTTGTTCTCCACCTTCTTGATGATATCCTCGACGCAGTGCTTAGGTGCGATCAGACCGGAGATGTCGAGCCACTCGCCCAAACCGTCCTGCACGTCTGGTTTCAGACGCTCGCGGATTTCTTGTATATTCTTGAACTTGGTGATTTCCAAGCGTTTGATGATGGAGTTGCCCAAGAACTTGCAGATGGCGGTGTCGTATAGTTTCACGCCCTTTACCAGGGAAGTGCGTTTGATGCGGGTATTGTGGTAGTAGTAGCGGTCGCACTCCTCGCCGGAGAGTTTCTTCAGCGACTCCAACGCCTCGATACCGTTCATCATCTTCTGGATGGTGTATGGGCTCAACAGGTTGAAGTTGATCTGATCCAGCTTGTCCGGGTCGGTACGGCGGTCACGTTTCGGCCACTTCTGCGCGTCACGGATGGTTCCGACGCTTCGGAGGTTGGCGGCTGGCACCAACAAGGTCTCGTTGGAGTTCTCTATCATGTAGGAGAACGGAAGGTCCGTCGTGTCCGGATGGGTGGTGTGACGTCCCATGATCAACGTGAAAGCTCCGATCTTGGCTGGCCACAGCACGTAGGAGTCGCTCGTGGTCTTCGAACCACGCTCCACGACGCCTTGGTGGATAGGTCCCAGCTTATACATGTGGTTGCTCTGGTTGCTTCCCGAACCGGCGTTCAGGAAGGAGAACATACCGGCGATCAACAAGCTGGACTTATGGTGTGTGACGGTGAATGGTCCCGCGAAGACGGAGGCCGCCTCACCGTGGAATCCTTGGCAATTGGAGAAAAAGAGCGTGTCTGTGGCGGAGTACTGCTTGCCGATCTGGCAGGCCTGGCCGACGAAGCAACGGTCGATCATCGCTCCCTCGGTGATCTCGCTACCGGAGGAGATGATGAAGTTGCGCGCCATCACGTGCGTGCCCAACTTCACTGGAGCGTGTTGGTTACCGTTCACGCTACCGTTGAGCAACTCAGCGCAACCGTCCGCCTCCGTGCAGTCGCCGAATTTCACGTTCACGATCTTCCCGCAGTTGCGGATCATGACGGAGTGGCCGATGTGACCCATGTCCGAAGAGATGCTCTCGGTATATTTAGCCGCCAATTCCTGGAGGTTGTGTGTCAGCTCCGGACGGTGGCGGTAGAGGGCCATCATGTAGGCGGTATGGGCGGAGAGCAGGTCGAAGATAGGCACCTCACGTCCGCCACCCTCGTTCAAGGCGGCGACCATGGTTCCGTTACCAAACGAACTCTTCTCCGTCACCGTCATCATGTCCACGTTCTCGATGTACGAATCGTCACCGATCTCGTAGTTGGCGATGTAGTTGCCCACACGTCCGATGTAGACGTTGTCGCCCACGACGCAGTTGTGGAGCGTGGCGTTCGTGATGCCCGAATGGCGGGATATGCCGCCCTCCAGATTATATGTTTTATCGAAGGCTCCCATCCTGATCTGTCCCGTGAAGATGGTGAATCGAACCCTCGTGGCGTCAAAGTTGTTCGTCACTTGAATATTGTCCCAATCATCCGCGTTACAGCCTTGTGATCTCAGTGTCTCAATCTCAGGAGCGGTCAGTTTCCTATATTTCCCCATACTATTATTCTTTTAGTTCTTAATAATCTAATTCAAAAAAAAGAGGAGGAGATAGCTTCTCTACTCTATCTCCTCCGCGTTATCGTCATATTTCTGATAAATAAAATCATTGTAAGGGAACCTGGTCACGTGGATCTCCTTCACTCTGCTGTAGAGCAAGGTCTTCAGCTCCTCCAGGTTCGTCTTGTCCTTGGCTGAGATGAAGATGCAGTTCTCATGCATCTTCGACATCCAGGTTTTCTTCAGTTCCTCCAAACTGATGTTCTCCCGCGTCATCGGGGTCAGGTCGTCCTCCTCCTTCGGTGTGTATGTGAAGGCGTCGATCTTATTGAAGACCAGGATTGTCGGCTTGTCCGCCGAGTTGATATCCTTCAGCGTCTTCTCCACCACGGCTATTTGGTCCTCGAAGTTCGGATGGGAGATGTCCACCACGTGCACCAGCAGGTCTGCCTCCCGCACCTCGTCCAGCGTCGATTTGAAGGACTCCACCAGGTCTGTCGGCAACTTACGGATGAACCCTACCGTGTCCGTCAGTAGGAAGGGCAAGTTCTCGATGATCACCTTGCGCACGGTGGTGTCCAACGTGGCGAAGAGTTTGTTCTCCGCGAAGACGTCCGACTTGCTGAGTGTGTTCATGATCGTGGATTTCCCCACGTTCGTATAGCCGACCAGTGCGACACGCACCATCTTGCCGCGGTTCTTCCGCTGGGTGGTCTTCTGCTTGTCGATGGATACCAGTTCCTCCTTGAGCAGGGATATCTTCGTGAGGATGATACGACGGTCGGTCTCGATCTGGGTCTCGCCCGGACCACGCATACCGATACCTCCTCGTTGACGTTCGAGGTGGGTCCACATACCCGTCAGGCGGGGCAACAAGTATTTGTATTGCGCCAGCTCCACCTGCGTCTTGGCGTGGGCGGTCTGTGCCCGCTTGGCGAAGATGTCCAGGATGAGGCTGGTACGGTCGAGGATCTTCACGCCCAACTCCTTCTCGATGTTGCGGAGTTGCTTCGGGGAGAGTTCGTCGTCGAAGAGCACAAGACCGATTTCATTCTCCGTCTCCTCCTGCTCTTTGACGTAGTTCTTGATCTCCTCCAGCTTGCCGGGGCCGACGAACGTGTTAGAGTTCGGACCATCCACCCGTTGGAAGAAGGTCTTCACAGGGTGTGCGCCCGCCGTCTCCGCGAGGAAGGCGAGCTCGTCCATGTACTCCTTCGCTTTCTGCTCGTTCTGCTGGGGCGTGATCAGTCCGACCAGGACCGCCTGCTCCTCGTATATCTCAGTTTTTACGATCTGTCCCATCTAATCAGTTATTCGCTTTCTTAGCCGCCTCGCGCACTTTCTGCTCGATTTCATCGGCCAATTCAGGATTGTCGCGCAACAAGTCTTTCGTGGCGTCGCGTCCTTGCGCTAATTTCGTGTCGCCGTAGCTGAACCACGAACCGCTCTTCTTGATGATGCCGAACTCGACGCCCATGTCGATCAATTCACCGATCTTGGAGATGCCCTCGCCGAACATGATGTCGAACTCCGCCTTCTTGAACGGAGGCGCCACTTTGTTCTTCACCACCTTCACGCGGGTCTGGTTACCGATCACGTTCTCGCCGTCCTTGAGCTGTCCGATCCTGCGGATGTCAAGGCGGACGGAAGCGTAGAACTTCAGGGCGTTACCACCCGTCGTCGTCTCAGGGTTGCCGAACATGACACCGATCTTCTCGCGCAATTGGTTGATGAAGATGCAGGTGGTGTTCGTCTTGTTGATCGTACCCGTCAGTTTTCTCAGGGCTTGGGACATCAAACGGGCTTGCAGACCCATCTTGGAGTCGCCCATGTCGCCCTCTATCTCCGCCTTAGGCGTCAATGCTGCCACAGAGTCGATCACGACGATGTCCAGTGCGGAGGAGCGGATCAGCTGGTCCGCGATCTCCAGCGCCTGCTCACCGTTGTCCGGTTGGGAGATCAATAAGTTGGAGACATCCACGCCCAATTTCTCCGCGTAGAAGCGGTCGAAGGCGTGCTCCGCGTCGATGATAGCGGCGATGCCACCGTTCTTTTGTGCCTGAGCGATCGCATGGATGGCAAGCGTAGTCTTACCTGACGACTCAGGACCGAATATTTCAATGACCCTACCTCTCGGGTATCCACCGACACCCAATGCGAGGTCTAAGCCAATAGATCCAGTTGAAATCACAGGTATTTCTTCAATTTTGTTGTCGCCCATCTTCATGATGGTGCCCTTTCCATGGTCTTTTTCAATCTTTTCCATCGCTAGCTGCAAAGCCTTCAGCTTCTCACTAGATGGTTGAATTACATCTGCCATTTTTCCTATTTTTTAAAATTTACATTGCTACAAATTTATACAAAAAATCATGATCCCGCATACGACTTGTGTTTTTTTTAATCCGATTGGTTATCTCTTAGTTGTCTTGTCCTTGCAGAGTGTCAGTAGCGGGAATTGTCTTTTCTATTTTTCAGAGACTTTTCCAATGCCTTTTTCATTTTCTTTTGGTGAAAACAATTTTTTTGTATATTTGCATCGTTAGGAAAATCTATTTTCGAAAACATAGAGTTGGTTGTTATGGTCGGTAGCAATTGGAGCTGCCCAGCCTCTGACAACCAACTTTTTATTTTTGTACTATCGTAATAATGGATATTATTGAGCACACTTGCGGAAACAATCTTCTCCACTACTTTGTAGTTTTCTTTAGAATAAACACTTGCTATAAGATTATACTTACCTTTATTGTCAAAGACGACTTGCGAAGAATGTTGTTTTGCAATTGTTTGTAGGTCTCCAAAACAGGGTCTTGTTGACGCTTCCTCCTCAGACTTTCTGGAGAAATCAGTTAGAAATTGGCCTGCGTTCTTCTTCACTTAAGCTCATAGTCAGGCAATTAAAATTTTTTCTTGTTCGACATTCTTGTAAAAGGGGGTGAAACTATTGCTTTCCCATTCGTTTTTTGTATACAAGACAGGGATAATCATCTCACCCAACTCCCATCCAAGGGATGTGATGGGATATGTGACGTTGTCATAATCAGACTGGTCGATTTGCGGCTTGTCCAAGATAATCAAGACATCCCAATCAGAGTCGACTGAGGTTTCTCCTCTGGCTCTCGATCCGTACAAATAGACATGAGAAATACCTGAGAGATTGTGTTTTACGACCTCCCTGATCCGCCTCATTATTTCTTCCCTTGTACGCATAACGTCACTTTATAGTCTACACAAATTTATACAAAAAATCATGATTCCGCACACGACTTGTGTTTTTTTATCTTTCCCCAAAAACCTCCTCAACCATTCATAGGTAGCCCTCAAATAGTAAATCGTAAATAGCTAAATAGTAAATCCCGCTATCTCTCCCCCATCATTCTCTTCAAATGGCAGAAAGCCACTTCATTGGTCTCCTCGTTCCGGAGGTGCAGACCATTCCCTTCGCAATGGCTGAAGAATTCGCAATCCTTGCAGATACCCGTCTTGGTCCAGGAGCGATCCCGCATGATTTGGTACCTGTTTTCCCACACGTCGGCGAAGTTGTCCTTGTAGATGTTCCCTTGGATAAAACGGTTCCTCAGGTCGGGGCATGCGGAGATGCTTCCGTCCACGAGTATGGAGCCCACATTGATTCCAGCACGGCAGAAAAAGAAGTTGTCTCTGACACGGCTCTCATAGTCCCCCAAGAAGCCCTCGCATCCGTAGTTGGCTTTTATCTTGCCCTCCTTGCGGGTCTCTTCAATGAAGTCGAATACAGCTTTGAATTTATCGTCGGGCAACTGCAACTCAGGATTCTGCGCAGCTCTTCCGATGGGGAAAATCGTCGCGATCCGCCATCTCCTCACACCGAGGTCGATCAACAACTGTCTGATCTGCGGCAGCTCGTCGAAGTTGCGGTTGTTGACGCAGGTCAGCACATCGTATTCGAGGTCCGTATGCGGCAACATCTTGATCGCATTGATGGCTCGGTCGAAGGAGAGTGGGTTCTGGCGCAACCAGTTGTGCGAGTCACGCAGTCCGTCCAGGCTTACCGTGCAGGCACGCATCCCCGCCTGAAGCAAGGACTCCATCCTTTCCTTTGTCATCAGATATCCATTGGTGACGATACCCCACGGGAACCCGAGCTTGTGGAGCTCCCGTCCGGCTTGCTCCAAATCCTTGCGCACCAAGGCCTCCCCGCCCGTGATCACAATGATGGTGTGATGGGGGTCGACAATAGGGATGATTTGTTTGATCGCCCCGATGAAGTCCTCGACGGGCATGTCCTCGACCTCCGAGGATTGGCGGCAATCACTGCCACAATGCAGGCAGCTCAACGAACAGCGCAACGTGCATTCCCAGAAAAGATAGGAGAGCTTATGGCCTTTCGCCTCACTGTGTCGGTAAATATCGAAAAGCTTTAATGCGAGCCTCTTTTTTAACGGAATTTTTTTCGGATTATCCATGACCTCTTTCGTTGTGGAACCCAAGCCTATCCGCTGAAGTCGTCGGGACATCCAGCCGCAAGGAGGGTGATGATATAAAAAATATCAGCCACCCGACGGATGACTGATATTCAAATGTGTGACTAACTTATTTCTTCAGGAATTTCGCCACCTGCTTTTTCTCTCCGGAGATGACCGTCAGGAGGTAGTTCCCGCTCTTCAGGTCGCCCACGTAAAGACTTCCGCCGCTCAACACGGAAGCGCTCATTACTTTCTTGCCGGCAAAGTCGTAGATGGAAACCACGGCACTTTCAGCACCATTCATGTTGAACCACAAATAGTTCTCCACTGGATTCTCGAACAACAGGACTCTCTCCGCATTGGCGTCGGCGGAGTATGCCGGACTACCCGGACTGCTGAATATGATCTTGTTCATCTCGCCATTCTCGTCCAGCACAATGGTCATGTCTCTGCTGAACACACCCTCATTTAACCAAGACGTCGGATTCTCTGGTGGCACTATTCCTTCACTGACGACCTCCTTCGGAATCGTATCATAGGCGGCCGCATAATCATTCTTCGCGGATATCTTTATGTCGCACCATGGCACTTCCTGATAAGCCATTTGGAAGTTTCCTGCCTCATCTGATACGATCTTCCCAATCTCGTAATCGCAGTGGGTGAATTGTATTTCCACGCCTTCCAACGGATTGCCATTCTTGTCGGTGACATGGCCCGTGAACTTATAATCAGCGTACGGACATCCGTACAATACCGCCACAGTCGAGTCAGGATAATCGAACTCATCATCTTTGTCGACAGGAATCGCATCGATCTTGTCTGACGCATGTAACGGAGCAAACCCCATCATCGTCAGCAATGACGTGATACATCTTTTGATGAGAGATCTCGTTTTTAGTGAAATTTTTCTCATAACAACAAAATTTTATTTAACTATATCCTATTTTCTTGTACAAGAAGAACAAAATATGCACGCACCCACTCTGTCGATTATTATACCCCTTTGTGATTATTCATCATAAACCCTTAAAATCCAAGCACTCATGCAGATCACCATTCGCTATGCCTAAATTTGCCCTTAAATACGTCGTAAATTTATGCAATTATTATGAGTTTACCTAAAATAAATGATTTTTTTTGCCTTTTACGGCCGAGAAGGCGGGGGTGATCGTTCATCGACCAGCCAGCCACAGTCTCATGAAGGCATGGTCCTCATCAATAATACGCCTCATATCCATGACCGTTCTTACCGTAGAAGATCAGCCACTTGGCCAATGAGAACACGACGTGCAACTGCTCTTCCAAGGAGAAATTCGCGGCTCCCACATATAGGGCAGTAGCTTCGGACGGCTCTTTGCCATCCTCTTCCGGTGGCATCCTTTGGTCTTTCAGGTATTCCATGTTGTGCTCCTTGGCGATCGCCTCGGCAACGGCCATCAGTCTGTTGCCATAGTCCAAGGCCTCTTCGGCTGTTTTCGACTCCCATGCTTCATTGACCAGGTCCTCACCGATCAAATCGACACAATCACGGAGAAATTCTCCTCGGAACACGTTCTCATCCTCCAACGGGGAAATATATTTAGGGACACCATCCAACTCTTTGGCGAGGTTTATGACATAATAGCCATCCATATCCTTCATGTATTCCTCGAATGTTGGCTTCTCTTCGGAATTGTCGAACTTTTTATGATAGAATTCCTCTGCCCACTCGTCAGCCTCCTTGTCACGTCCCACGCGTGGCGCCTTTATCGTTTCATAGGATGGAATCTGATTCGCAAACCACTCCTCCAACAACTCTTCTTTCGTCGGATATTTCTTTCCGAACAATTTGCCCCAAAATGTGGGTTTTGGAAATTCTTCCTTGGAAATCATCTCATATATCTCCATGAATCTCTTCTCGTACCCTGGTTTAGGCTTCCCTATTGGCCTCATATCCAATCCCATAAGCGTAATCTTTATTTGTGAAACTTCTTTTTCTTGAACAACATTTCAGGCCTGCTTTTCTCTTCCCGTCATTTTTAGGTTTTCAAAAATTATTGGGCAACGCAGTTCCAGGCATGTACATGTTTTTCTTTTTTTAGTCAACCGAACAAAGATATAAATTTTTTCGTGATTCAAACAATTGATTTTAAAGCATGATCCCGCACCTATTTGCACACACGTTAATCAGGCAAAAGGGAATGTGGCATCACATATTAAATCTCGGTTATGTCTTTAGATTCTCCTTTGATGAGGTTATGCTTGTTTTTCTGTCAGGAAAGAGGAATTCTGCCCCTTGAAGGTTTATACAAATTCGGAATGGCATTCCGAATTTGTATAAAAAATTATCTTTACGGATGACATTCAACCTTATACACCGCATATAACACCAATGATAAATTTGTAATTTCTTAAGCAAACAACTGGGGCGAAATTTAGGTGAAATTATAGTTCAGACTACTCAAAATATGCTTCAACTATTTTACTCAGATCTTC
Source organism: Bacteroidales bacterium UBA1181 (assembly GCA_002310215.1). Classification (GTDB taxonomy): domain Bacteria; phylum Bacteroidota; class Bacteroidia; order Bacteroidales; family Paludibacteraceae; genus UBA1181. The sequence goes on along the minus strand of DBYR01000002.1, from coordinate 40,388 downwards.
ACTTGACCTATACGCCACCCCGTCTATCCTGAAACAATCTCCGCAGAATGGGATTCCCTCTGTTGTCACGCCATTCTCATACGAAATGTAAATCACATATTCTGCCCTGAATTTAAGGAACGACTCCTTCCTGCTTGAATTAAATGATTTTAGCAATCGGGTGATTTGCCGCTGGTCTGTCATTCTATACTCTTGCCCGGAATCACGAGCCAAGATGCTGACACTATTTACATGATCATAATCCACAATTCGCGAACAACCCATCATGAATAGGACGAGCAATGTGCATATGGCCAGGATCTTCCCTAAAAATACCACCTTTAACCTTCCCATATTTTGTGGCATAATTTTTTTCTCAAAGTCGCTCTATCTTACACTGATGCTCCTTCGTCTTCTCGTCGTAGCTGATGCCCACAAAGAGCAGGTCGCCCTTGTAGTTGTTCAATGCTTGGCAATAGTTCTTCTCCTTGATTTGCCGCAAGGCGCTCTCCGCACTCTTGTTGTGCTTCAGTTCAATCACCATGGCTGGGATATTGGGCAGGTAAGGTATCAACACCAAGTCTGCGTACCCTTTGCCTGTGGGCAGTTCCTTCACGAGCGTATAACGTGTGTTGGCGTAGAAATAGGCCAGGCAGATGGCGCTCTGGAAGCAGTGCTCATCGTTGTAGGTGAGCGGGTTGGTCACCTCGGTGTGGGCGGCGTCGAGTGCACGGGCCACAGCCTCCTCGTTGCCTTGGATAGTATCGTCGAGAAGCTTTTTCGAGGCATTGACCACCGCCATCACCTTCTTGTAGTCGGCGGAGTCCTCTATGGAGTTGATCCACTCGATACGCACCTCCTCGTTAGGTATAGAGCAGGTCTTCTCCTTGCGGTTATAGCAGAGATAGCCCAAGTGGATGAGGTAGGTGAAGACATTGTCTTTCGAATTGATGCTCTCCATTGTGTTCTGGTATTTCAGAACGTTGACAGGCACACTCTCACCGGAAATCATCTTGATTACATCCTGACGGATACCTTCAAAATCCATGAGAATATAGTCGCGAAGCGCCTCGAAAGAACCTGTGGTGGACCAATAGCTGTCATATTCGCGGTCACGGATGGCAGAGACAATAGAGAGTGGGTTGCACACGCGGATGGTGTCCGACATCCTATAGCCATCGTACCATCTGAGACATTCGTCATAATCCATGTCGTACGTCTCGCATAGATCTCTCACCTCCTCTTCCGTGAAGCCAATCATGCCAGCGAACTGACGCGGACGCAACATGGTATATTCGATAAACTCATTTAACTTGCTCTGTATCTTGTCCCTAACGATTGGGATGATGCCCGTGATGTAGGCAAGGGCGATGGCAGGGCGGATGGTCGTGTCTTTGAAGAGGCTATTCAGGAAACTGAGATAGTCTTGAAACAGTTCATCCGGAACTCTCTCTCGAATCAAGACATCGTATTCGTCGATGATAATGACGAATTTCTCTCCCGTCTGACCATAGACATTCAGGATATCCGTGGCAAGCGAAGAGTCATCCTCAAACGATATGCTTGGAAATTCTTTTCGAAACTCATTTAGTAGAGCGGTTTGAATGTAATTGACAAGACATTTCTCCCTGTCTTCATTGATAGCTTTCTGGTACCAACCGTTCAAATCCAACTTAATAACGTTGAATTTGTTCAGGTACTTATCATAATCGGGCACCTGTCCGAGTTTCATCCGACTGAAAGGTTCTCTTATGTCGCAACCTTTTGAGTAATAGGCAGATATCATGTTCCCCGCCATGCTTTTGCCGAAACGGCGGGGACGGGAGATGCAGACAAAGTTCTCCTGACTGCCCACCAACTTATTAAGTTCCGACAGAATAAGAGACTTGTCAACATAGATCTCTGTATTTAAACCCATTTGGAATGCGTCCGCATTCGGATTCAGATATAAGCCCATATCGTTTCTTTTTAGCCTTACAAAGATAAAATTTTTTCGAAACAATCACGAATACGATGTTTCTTCACGTTAATGAAAAAACCTTTTGACAAGAAGACGCAAGATATAAAATTTTCTCATGACCGCTGATTCAGGGCCGGTTTATTCGACGACAAGCACGGGAAGCGGGCGATGTTATGGCATGCGATGGGCGAAAAAGGTGCGAGTTCGAAAAACCTATTTCTCAAATCCTAATTAATTTCTTATCTTTGCACCCGATTTCGAAATTCACAGAATAATTATGCAGAAAAATTTAGTTATTGTCGAGTCCCCTGCGAAGGCCAAAACCATAGAGAAATTCTTGGGAAAAGACTATTCTGTCTTGTCTAGTTTCGGTCATATCCGAGACCTGAAAAAGAAGGGGATAGGCATAGACATCGAACATAACTTCGAACCCGACTACGAGATACCATCCGACAAGAAGGCTTTGGTGACGGAGCTGAAGAAGAAAGCGAAGGAGGCGGAGGTTGTCTGGCTCGCATCCGATGAGGACCGCGAGGGAGAGGCCATCGCTTGGCATCTGTTCCAGGTGTTGGGCCTAAAGAAAGAAAATACCCGGAGAATTGTTTTCCATGAGATAACGAAAGAGGCCATCCTGAAGGCCATCGAGACGCCAAGGGATATCGACGACAACCTTGTCTGCGCCCAGCAGGCACGCCGGGTCCTTGACCGTATCGTGGGTTTCGAGCTCTCTCCGATCTTGTGGCGCAAGGTGAGACCAGCTCTTTCGGCTGGACGTGTGCAGTCCGTCACCGTACGCCTGATCGTGGACAGGGAGCGTGAGATCCAGAAATTCTCGGCGGAGGCTTCCTTCCGTGTGCAGGCTGTCTTCTCCGTCATGGACGTGAACGGAAAGCAGACGCAGCTGAACGCGGAGTTGTCTGAGCGACTGAAGACGAAGGAGGAGACGCTGGCCTTCCTGCAACGTTGCCAGAACGCCCAGTTCGTCATCGAGAACATAGAGAAGAAGCCTGCAAAAAAGTGTCCGGCACCGCCGTTCACCACCTCCACCCTCCAGCAGGAGGCTTCGAGGAAATTGGGCTTCTCCGTTTCGCAGACCATGATGGTGGCGCAACGCCTCTACGAGTCGGGAAAGATCACCTACATGCGTACCGACTCCGTCAATCTCTCCAACCTGGCGCTCAACACCGCTAAGGAGGAGATCGAGAACATGGCGGGCGAGAAATATGTGAAGATCAGACAATATCAGACGAAGACCAAGGGTGCCCAGGAGGCGCACGAGGCCATCCGTCCTACTTATATCAGCCACCACACCGTGGAGGGCAACGCACAGGAGAAGAGACTCTACGAGCTCATCTGGAAGCGTACCATCGCCTCCCAAATGGCGGACGCCGAGCTGGAGCGCACCATCGTGACGGTGAACATCTCAGGCGAGAAGCTTTGTTTCGTCGCCGAGGGTGAGGTGCTGAAATTCGATGGATTCCTGAAGGTCTACATGGAGTCGTCGGACGATGACACGGACCAGACTGAGGGCGCTTTGCTGCCTGACCTGAAGAAGGGCACATCGCTGAAATGCCAGTCGGCCAAGGCGGTGGAGCGTTTCTCCCAACGCCCGCCACGCTACACGGAGGCGAGCCTCGTGCGTAAGCTCGAGGAGTTGGGTATCGGACGTCCTTCCACCTACGCGCCGACCATCTCCACCATCCAAGCCAGAGGCTACGTGGAGAAGGGTGACAAGGAGGGTGAGTCCAGGTCGTATGAGACCATCACGCTGCAAGGCGGAAAGATAACGGAGAAGACCGAGACGGAGGTGTATGGCACCGAACGCTCCAAGCTCTTCCCGACAGACACGGGAATCGTGGTGAACGATTTCCTCATCGAGTATTTCCCTGACATCATGGAGTATAACTTCACCGCGAACGTGGAGAAGGAGTTCGACGACGTGGCGGAGGGAAGCGCTCAATGGACAACGACGATTGATAAGTTCTATAAACATTTCCACCCGATGGTGGAGGATTCCGGCAAGATGTCGGAACACAAGGTGGGCGAACGTATTCTGGGCGACGACCCTGTCTCCGGCAAACCGGTGTCGGCTAAGATCGGCCGTTTCGGACCAATCGTGCAGATCGGCACGGCGGAGGATGAGGAGAAGCCTCGTTTCGCTTCCCTCAGGAAAAACCAGTCCATCGAGACCATCACGTTAGAGGAGGCGCTGGAGCTCTTCAAGCTGCCGCGCGACTTGGGCGAGTACGAGGGAAAGATGATGAGTGTGGGTGTGGGACGCTTCGGCGCCTACGTGAAGCACGACGGCAAGTATGTCTCCCTGAAGAAGACGGATGATCCGTTGGAGATCACGCCGGAGCGCGCCATCGAGCTCATCGAGGAGAAGAGGGAACAGGAGCGTAATAAGTTCATCAAGGTGTTCGAGGCAGAGGGCATCGAGATATGCAACGGCCGTTTCGGACCATACATCGCCTACAACGGGGCGAACTACAAGATCCCTAAGAGCGCTGTCCCTGCGGATCTGACCGTGGAGGAGTGCCAAAAGCTCATCGAGGAGCAGGGCGAGAAGAAGCCTGCGAGAAAGGCGAGGACGTCGGCATCCACCAAGAAGACACCGGAGAAGGCCAAAAGCGCCTCAACCACAACAACCAAGAAGACAGCGGGAAAGAAAAAAGCATAACAAAACGCGACGAGGTGGAACCCCCACCTGAAACGAAAAACGGCGGAACCGAGTCCAATCAGTTCCGCCGTTTCCCGTATTATTTCAAACAGATCACTCCTGCTCGCCCTTAATGTGAGGTAGACCGATGCGGAAACGAACTGCGAAGATTCTCGCCGCAGCGACACTCACCGCACAGAAAATCTGGGAGAAAGAGTCATCCACGCCCAACTGGTGACAACCATAGTAGACGAAACCGCCTATGATGCAGGCGATCGCATATATCTCCTTCCTAAAGATCAGGGGTATCTCGTTGATGAATATGTCGCGGAATACACCTCCCGCCGCACCCGTGATGCAGCCCATGACGATCGCCACCCAGAAGTCATACCCGGCGGAGAGGGTCTTCTCCATTCCCACCACAGTAAACAAGGCCAAGCCGATGGTATCGAAGATGAAGAAAGTGATATTCAGATGGATGAGGTACTTGCGGAAGAGAATCACGAAGAGAAGCGCCACGCCCGACCAAATCAGGTAGTTAGCGTTCAACATCCAGAAAGGTGTTTCCCCGATGCAGAGGTCACGGATGGTTCCACCACCGATGGCGGTCACCAAGCCCACCACGTAAGCGCCGAAAAGGTCAAAATCCTTCTTCGCCGCAAGACGGATACCACTGATGGCGAAGGCGAACGTACCGATATTCTCCAATATTTCTGTCAATCCGATCATAGTTCCTCAATAGTGATGGTTTTCTTCAGGGCGGTGCCAAATTCAGTCTTCAATTTCCGCACCTCCTCCTTTATCTCCTCAAGTCTCTTCACCGCTTCGAAGACCCGTTTCACGTGGTCCTTGCTTTCCGCCAGCGTCTTTTGGGCTCCTTTAATGGTCAGGTTGCGCTGTTTCAGCAAGTATTGCACCATGCGGGCATCTTCAATGTCCTCCGCCGTATAGAAGCGCTTTCCCTTTTCGTTCCTGCGGGGCGAGAGGGAATCGAACTGGCTCTCCCAATAGCGGAGGGTAGATGGCTCCACACCCAACATATCAGCCACTTCGCTGATGTTGTAATACCGTTTATCCACGCCACCCGTTTTCATGACATCAGTCGAAAATATTTCCGTTGTTGGAGACGATTTGCACCATCTCGTCGTATTGTTTCGGGGAGAGGTCCATGTAATAGTAGTTACGGGGGTCCACCGCCTTGTCTTTGTAACGCACCTCGTAATGCACGTGCGGGCCAGTCGATTTACCCGTGTTACCCATATAGGCGATGACCTGACCTCTGGTGACGGGGGAGCCCACCCTCAGGTTGCTCACAAAATTGTTCAAGTGTCCGTACAACGTCTTGTATCCGTAGCCATGGTCCACGATCACCACGTTGCCGTAGCCCTGCATCCATCCACGGAATTCGATGACACCCTTTCCCGTGGCGAACACATTCGTACCAATATCACCGGAGAAGTCCATCCCGGCGTGGAATTTCGGTGTTTTGTAAATCGGGTCGATACGGTAGCCATAACCAGAGGCCATTCGCTTCAAGTTTTTGTTCATGACAGGTTGGATGGCAGGGATACAGAGTAGCATATCCTCCTTGTTGCGCGCGAGGTTCACCACCTCATCGAACGAGGTGGATTGCACGAAGAGTTGCCGACGGATGCGGTCCATCGTAGCGGAAGTGTTCGCCGCGATCTCCGAATTGGTGCGGGAACGCAAATCCCTGTACTTGTTCTGATAGTCCGCCCCCATGCGTATGCCTTTGCTGACAGGGTCAGCCTGCACAATGAGTCGATAGAGGTTATCATCACGTTGTTGGATGTCCGTCAAGACACTCTGCACCTCATCCAACTGGGCGTTCAACAACTCGTATTGCGCCTCCAATTGTTCCCGCTCGCTGCGAAGTGTCTTTTCCCTCGGAGACTCGATGAAAAGGGCGAATATGATGAAACAGGCCAAGCCCGTCAAGATACCCGTGAGCAAATGGGACAAGAACCAATTCGCCCAATGTCGTATGGTGTTGTCAACCCGCTCGAACGATAACGTTTTGGGGTTGAACTGGTATTTCGCTTTCGCCATGTTATAGTTTCCTAAATAAAATGCGATGGCAAAGATAGTTTTTTTGTCGGAAATGTGCTACTTTCGCGACATCGAATAATAAAATATAAGATGTTAACAGCAAAAGAAATCCGCAAATCGTTCACCGACTTCTTCGCGTCGAAGGGCCATACCATCGTCCCTTCCGCTCCTATGGTGGTGAAAAACGATCCCACATTGATGTTCACCAATGCGGGTATGAATCAGTTCAAAGATATATTTTTGGGCAATGCGCCCCGCAAATACCCGCGTGTCGCTGACTCGCAGAAATGCCTCCGCGTGAGCGGAAAGCACAACGATTTGGAGGAGGTGGGCCTCGATACTTACCACCACACCATGTTCGAGATGTTGGGCAACTGGTCTTTCGGAGATTACTTCAAGAAGGAGGCCATCTCATGGGCGTGGGAATATCTTGTGGACGTGCTGAAGATCGACCCGAACCGTCTCTATGCGACGGTCTTCGAAGGAAGCAAGGAAGATAACCTCGAAAGGGACGATGAGGCCGCTGAGATCTGGGCGCAGTTCTTGCCTAAGGACCGTATCATCAACGGTAACAAACATGATAATTTCTGGGAGATGGGCGACACGGGTCCGTGCGGTCCTTGCTCCGAAATCCATATCGACCTACGTGACGACGCGGAGCGCGCGAAGGTGCCTGGCGTCGATCTGGTCAACAAAGACAACCCGCAGGTCATCGAGATCTGGAACAACGTCTTCATGCAGTTCAACCGTAAGGCGGATGGCTCGTTGGAGCCACTCCCTGCCAAGCATGTGGACACGGGTATGGGCTTCGAACGCCTCTGCATGGCTTTGCAGGGCAAGAAGTCTAACTACGACACGGATGTTTTCCAACCTATCCTCAAGGCGATCGGTAAGATCTGCGACTGCGAGTATGGGAAGAAACGTGAGACCGACATCGCTATGCGTGTGATCGCGGACCACATCCGTACGATCTCCTTCTCCATCACCGACGGCCAATTGCCTTCTAACGCGAAGGCGGGCTACGTGATCCGTAGGATCTTGAGACGTGCCGTACGCTACGGCTACACCTTCCTCGGGCAACGTTCGGCTTTCTTGTACAAGTTGCTCCCTGCCCTCATCGACACGATGGGTGACGCTTACCCTGAACTGATCGCTCAACAATCGCTCGTCGAGAAGGTGATCAAAGAGGAGGAGGAGTCTTTCCTCCGCACGCTGGAGACGGGTATCCGCCTACTGGATAAGGTGATGGCGGACACGAAGGCGGCTGGCAAGAGTGAGATCTCCGGTAAGGATGGTTTCACCCTCTACGACACCTTCGGCTTCCCATTGGACTTGACGGAGCTGATCCTCCGCGAGAATGGCATGACGGTCAATGAGACTGAGTTCAACCAGGAGATGCAGAAGCAGAAGGAACGTGCGCGCAACGCGGCGGCTGTGGAGACAGGCGACTGGGTACAGCTGAAAGAGGGCGAATGCGAGTTCGTCGGCTATGACCTGCTCTCTTGCGATGTGGAGATCCTCCGCTACAGAAAGATCAAACAGAAGAATACAGAATATTACCAATTGGTGCTGAATAGGACTCCATTCTATGCCGAGATGGGTGGTCAGGTAGGCGACACTGGTCTGCTGAAGTCTGACGAAGAGACCATCGAGATCATCGACACGAAGAAGGAGAATAACCTCAGCGTGCATATCGCCAAGAAAATGCCAGCCAACCCGAGCGCTTCGTTCGTGGCTGAGGTGAACGTGGAGCGCCGCCAGCAAATCGCTTGCAACCACACGGCGACCCACTTGCTCGACTACGCTTTGCGCCAGGTGCTCGGTACGCACGTGGAGCAGAAGGGTTCCTATGTCGCACCGGACGCCCTGCGTTTCGACTTCTCCCACTTCCAGAAGGTGACGGACGAGGAGTTGCGCAAGGCGGAGCAGATCGCTAACGCCATGGTGCGCCAGAACATTCAATTGGAGGAACACCGCGACGTGCCGATCGAGGAGGCCCGCAACATGGGCGCCATCGCTTTGTTCGGTGAGAAATATGGCGACACGGTACGTGTCATCAAATATGGTCCTTCCATGGAGCTTTGTGGTGGTACACACGTCAAGGCGACGGGCGAGATCGGTTTCATCCGCATCCTCTCAGAGGCTTCCGTCTCTGCTGGTGTGCGTCGTATCGAGGCCGTTTCTGGCGCTAAGGCGGAGGAGTTCATGAACATGCAGCAAGACATGCTCCGTGACCTGAAATCGCTCTTCAACAATGCGCCTAACCTTGTTGCCTCCATCAAGAAATCTCTGGAAGAGAACGCTTCCATGAAGAAACAGGTGGAGCAATTCATCCAAGAGAAGGTGATCATCCTGCGCGACAAACTGATCCAGAATGCTGTTGAGCGCAACGGACAGAAGGTGATTATCCTCAAGGGAGATTTCGAGGCTGATTTGGTGAAATCGGTCGCCTTCCAGATCCGTAACGTGATGACCTCCTCGCTCGTCTTCATCGGAGTCACTAAGCATGGCGACAAGCCTGCCATCACGATGGCTTTGTCCGACGACCTTGTCGCTACGGGCATGAACGCTACTCAGATAGTGCGCGACGCGGCTAAGGAGATCAAGGGCGGCGGCGGTGGCCAGCCTTTCTTCGCCCAAGCGGGCGGAAAGGACGTGGATGGACTGGAACGCGCCCTCGACGTATTGCTAAGCAAAATCTAATAACCTTGAATGAATACGAAGTAATGGAGGGCTGGGGTTTCCTGTCCCTCCATTATTGATTTATATAGTTTATCGCACGTTGTCATGAAGAAAAGAATCGTCATATCCACATTGTTTTCGTTCTTGCTTTCTTGCCTTCTGATGGCCCATCCAAACGACAACAAGATCCTCATCTTGTCTGTCAACGACATGCATGCCTCGTTCGAGAAACTGCCACGCCTGAAGCACTTGGCGGATAGCCTGAGATGCCTCTACCCCAACATGTTAGTGCTCTCCGCAGGGGATAACCGCACGGGCAACCCCTTCAGCGACCAACACCCGATCGCTTCCCTCCCCATGACGGAACTGATGAACTACGTGGGCTTCGACGCTTCGGCCATCGGTAATCACGATTTCGATGCGAAGGTTAACGGATTTATCGACATGATCAAACATTCGCACTTCCCGTATCTCTCCGCCAATGTGGAACTGCCCGACAGTCTGAAGGGATGGTTGAAACCCTACCAGACGTTCACGATGCGTAATGGCATGCGCATTGGCGTGCTGAGCCTTCTGCAACTGAACGACAAGGGCATACCCGACACCGACCCCAACAACGTGGAGGGTGTACGCTTTCTCCCTGCGATGGAGACCATCGAACAATATCGCTCCCTGCGTGAGGAGTGCGACGTGTTGCTGCTGCTTACGCACTTGGGCTACGAGGTGGACCTGCAAATCGCGGAGAAGTATGCCAACTTCGCCGACATCATCGTGGGCGGACATTCACATACGAAAATCGATGGGGGCGTGACCCGGAATGGTGTGCTGATCACCCAGGCGGAGAATAAGCTGAAGTATGCCACCGTGACAACGATAGAGACAGACGGAAAGAAAATCACAAGAAAGAAGGCGGAGCTTGTCGACCTCGGCACAATCGCCCCGGACAGGGGGGCGGAGGCGCTGGTGAAACACTTCTCCGAGAACGATGAGCTGAACCAGGTGATCGGTCAACTCGCGGACTCCATCCAAGACGAGGAGACGATGGGAGGTTTGATGGGGCAATCGTGGATCGGAGAGACACAGGCGGACTTCGCCGTCATCAACAACGGGAACGTCAGGATCACCGAATTGCCTGCGGGCGATATCCATCTGGCGGACGTCTTCCGCATTGACCCTTACGACAATGATGTCATCTTGTTAGAGCTGACGGGAGAAGAGCTGAAGGCGCTCCTCTTGGCCTGCCAACGTGCCGACGATGCGAAGTTCCCTTTCCTGATCGGGGCGAAGTATGAGGCGAAGGTGAACCCGAAGGACTCCTCCCAAATCGAGCGCCTCACCCTAAAACACATGGACGGAAAGAGATTCGATATGAAAAAGACTTATAAGGTGGTGACCAGCAGTTATGTGATGAGCATCTCAAAGTTCCAACATAGATGTGAAGCCCAAAAACAAGGCATGAAGTGCAATGCGTTGATGGTCAAGTACATCAAGCGAGCTCGACACATCAGACAGCCGAAGACTTGCAATGTGATGGTCAGATAGAAGTGCACGGCGGGTTTGCTTAAGCGCTTGTTCATTTACTATTTAGCTATTTACGATTTACTATTTAACCATTTGCTGTGATTTACTATTTAACTATTTACGATTTACCATTTAGCTATTTTCGATTTACTATTTAACCATTTACTACGATTTACCATTTGACTAATTACAATTTAACTATTTGTTCATTTACCATTCAACTATTTACAATTACTTCGTATATTTGTTTGTTATATATTCCTTCGAAAATAATTTATCATAACATGTGTAGACATATATCGGCAATATTGCTTGCGGGCTTTGTGCTAATGGGTTGTCTCTCCTGCCAAAAGGGAAAACCGCGGCACGCCATCAATTTTTATCATTGGAAATCCTCCTACCAGGTGGATGAGGAAGTTCGGACGTACACGAAAGGACTCGGTTGCGAAAAGATTTATTTGCACTACTTCGATGTAGTGAAGAAGGACGGACTTGTGTTTCCAGTCAATTTCATCAAACCGATTGAGCAGAACCTCCTGCGTCAGGACTCGGTGCGAATTGTCCCCGACATATTCATAGCGAATGAAGTCTTCGCGGATACGGATATGGGAGAGTATGCAATCCAGTCTTTGGTCGACAAAATTTATGCGATGATTAATACCATCGCACCCCATGTGGGTGGTCCGCTCTATTGCAGCGTCGGTAACATGGAAGAAAAGAAATGCGAATGGAGTCCGCTATTCAATTTGCCCGATCCGGTGGACGATCCCGATTCGCCTCACTACAGGGAGATCCAGTTTGACTGCGACTGGACGCAAACCACCAAGGAGAACTATTTCACCTTCCTCTCTTTCATGAAGAAAACTTTGCCGGGTGTGAAGATCACCAGCACCATCCGCCTGCATCAAGTCAAGGATAGGGAGACGATGGGGGTTCCGCCTGCCGACAAGGGATACCTCATGTGCTACGCCACGAGCGGGGTCGACGACGGGTCGGACTCCAATTCTATCCTGGACGTCAATCTGTTGAAAAACTACACCCAGAAGCTGAACCGTTACCCGCTTCCGCTCGACTATGCGCTTCCGATCTTCTCATGGGGCATCGTCTCCAATCAGAATGGGAAAGTGAAACTGGTGAATGGTCTGACGAACAGTGACATGGACGAGACCAGGTTCAGGAAAATCGGAGAGAACAAGTATGAGGTGTTGGAGGATTGCTTCCTCAACGGTCTCTACATCAACGAGGGTTTCACCATCGAGATTGAGGAGATCACGCCTCCACTTTTGCGGAGTGCCATCCAATATTTGGACGAAAAGATCAAAAAGGATTATACCATCGTGTATTTCCACCTGAGCAAAGGTTTTTTGAAAAGATATTCCATCGATGACTTAAAATGAATTTGATATGAGACGATACTTCCTTATAACAGTTTTGTTCCTTGGTTGGGCGACGAATCTCTTCCCTTGCGCGAATATAGAGATTGAATCCGTAAGATCCTCCAATGACCTTTTCTGCGAAGCTGTACCTTTTGATGACGACTTCGATTATCTTATAGAGAGCGGGGAATGTAGGGATTTCCAATATTTCTACAACCATTATTGTTTCGGTTGCTACAAAAAATGGCCTAATTCCGGGAATATGGAGGAGTGGGCGAAATACCTGAAAATAGACGAGGAACAGGCCTATTACTTGGTCAACAAGGTGCCTCAGCAGACGATAGACTCTTTGTTAGCTTATGGGTCGAGTAGCGATCCCCAACTGAAGTTCGCCGACAAGGCTTTCTGCAAGAAATGGAGGAACGCCTTAACCTACATCTCCTTCGCGAAGTATTTGGAGCCTTATATGTCTTGGGAGAAGTCTTGGGAGAATGGAGACGATTATTATCTTTGGCAATATCCGTATGATACAAGATGGTACGAGCCAAGGAGACCAAGCATCCTCAATTTGGACTATTCGAAGGTTCTGGACAATATGATCGAGGCTTATGGCAGGCAGAAGGACAAGGAGTTGAAAATCCGCTATGGCTATCAAATCGTTCGTTTCGCGCATTATAACGGGCAATATGAGGATGCGGTGCGATACTTCGACAAGTATGTGGAATCGCTGAACTACAAGCCGGAGATCTACTATTATGCGTTAAGCCAAAAGGCGGGCGCATTGTGCGGATACTACCGGACAAGGGAAGATGACGACTCGCAGGTCCAAGCGGACGACCAATATGCCATGGACTTCCTTAAGGTGTTCGCCTATTCCAAGGACCTGAAATTCACCGCATATAGTTCTTTGCGCGGTGATGCTTGGGAGCACTTGTTCAAGAAGGCGAAGTCTCTCCCCAAACGGGAGGCTTGTAGCCTCTATTTCTTGTTGGGATATGGATCCTTCAACAGCGGATTGAAAGAGTTGGAGAAGATCGCATCGGTTTCCCCCGATTCATATATGACGGATGTTTTGATGAGCGGTTATATCACCACCCTTTCTCTCAACGAATGGAGCACTGAAGGATTGAAGGATAATAATCTCGAATATGCGCTTGGTTTGGCGGAAACCATGCTCCAGAAGTCTACCCACCAGGACTTTTGGCATCTGTGCGCCGCCCACCTGTCTGCCTATAACGGCATGAATGACCGGGCAAGACAACATCTTTCGAAGGTGAAAAGCAACCGTCCTTGCATCAAGGCCAACAAGGATCGGCTATCCACCTACATGGCGATTACTGATGTTGAAGAAATGACCAGGGAAGCGGCGAATGATATTTACGGGAAGCACGAGGAGACCCTCAAGGAACCATTCCTGCGCAAGATGATGGCGGAGTGTATGGACTCAGTTGACCTGGAGATGCATCGAAACTTGCTCTCCTTCGACTACCTGAAAGGCCTCGACAGCGAAGTGTGGGAAAAGGCCATTGCCTTCGGGACCAACCCGAACCTGAACAGTTTCGAGAAATGGTTGCTGAAGTGTAACAACTATTCGTCGGATAGCGCACGGGGCGAACTCTCTAGAAGTTACCTCCATGAGGGCAATATCCCTAAGGCGCTTGAATATGCGCGTTACTATAAAACAGATGACATGCAGATGAAGAGTGCCTTCTGCTATAATATCAACCACGCTTTTAGGTATTTGCCGGAGGAGAAGAATGATTTCCACTCGGATTACACCAGTGAACTGATCGACAAAAAACTGAAATTGGACAAAGTATCCTACGTGGACTTGTTGAAACAGCTCGACGCATTGTACAAGACTGCGCAGACGGATGGCGACAAGGGTGCCAAGGCAGCCTTCCTATTGGGCAATTTCTACTATAACGTCGGACCTAAAGGGTATTATAGGGATCGAATATTCGGATTCGGTTTTTGGGACGTATGGATACAAGGTGAGGATAATGTGTATGGTCGATACAAGTCGGACAAGAAATTCCTCGAAATGGCTGACCAAAAGAACTTCCAGGACGATGAGTTGAAGGCGAAGATCGTTTTTGCAATGGCGAAAGTGAATGATGAGAACCATGGCAAACCTGGTTCCAATTACCAACGGTTGACGAGCGGGTACAAACGGACAAAGGCGTACAAGACTTTCGTCTCCAAATGTTCGTACTTCAGCAAATATGTGAATGATTAAATCATGCCATCTTGCGTGAATGACGGCGAAAATATGTATTTTTGTTCAGAAATTTAATGGTGTAGAATATGATAGACATAAAGAACATTAGCCCAAAGCTTAAACATACCGAATCAGGCAATTTCTTCCTGATGGCGGGTCCGTGCGTTGTTGAGGGAGAGGAGATGGCGTTCCAGATCGCGGAGCACATCGTGGCCCTCACGGAGAAGTATAAGATTCCGTACATCTTCAAGGCCTCGTACCGCAAGGCCAACCGCTCCAAGGCGGATTCTTTCACGGGCATCGGTGATGAGAAAGCGTTGAAGATACTGAGGAAGATAGGCGAGACATTCGACCTTCCTGTCGTCTCCGACATACACAGTGAAGAGGAAGCGGAGTTGGCTGCCGAGTACGTGGACATCCTGCAGATTCCGGCATTTCTTTGTCGGCAAACCGACCTTTTGGTGGCGGCCGCAAAGACAGGCAGAGCCATCAACATCAAGAAAGGACAGTTCCTCTCACCTTCCGCGATGGCTTTCGCCGCGCAGAAGGTGCGTTATGCGGGGAACAACAATATCATGCTGACGGACCGTGGCACATGTTTCGGATATCAAGACCTCATCGTGGATTTCCGAGGCATCCCAGAGATGCGGAAAATAGGTTATCCGGTTGTGTTGGATGCGACACATTCCCTACAGCAACCCAACCAGGTGTCTGGTGTGACGGGTGGTAATCCGGACATGATCGAGACGATCGCCAAGGCCGGCGTGGCAGTTGGTGTGGACGGGCTCTTCATGGAGACGCACTTCGACCCTGCCCATGCGAAGTCGGACGGAGCGAACATGCTACCGTTGGACAGGATGGACGACCTCCTTCGTAAGTTGGTACGCGTACGTGAGGCTATTCTATAATCTCCGATGGCGCACGTGCAGAGCCTGATAGCATATTTTCAGGGATACATACCCTTCTACCGCCGCAACCTGAAGCTGGCTGTGCCGGTCATGTTGGCGCAACTGGGTCAAGGCACCGTACAGTTGCTGGATACCATCATGGTGGGGCAGTTGGGCAAGGCGGAGCTGGCGGCTGTCTCCTTCGGCGGGGCGACGTTCTTCATCGGATTCGCCGCCGCCTTGGGGCTCTCGTTCGGATCGACCCCGCTCATTGGCGTGCAATATGCGTCGGGGCACCATCGCAAGGTGTCTTCCATCTTCCAGAACTCCATTCTATTCAACACGATTGTCACCCTTGTGATTGGTTCGTTGATGTTGGGTGTATACGGGCTCATGGGCCATCTCGGCCAACCGGAGGAGGTGTGTCCGATGGCGAAGTCTTACTACCTGATATTGCTCTCCTCGCTTCCTTTTGTGCTGTGGTTCCAAGCCTTCCGCCAGTTCATGGACGGAGTGGGCAACACGAAGTACGCCATGATCGTCACCGTGTCGGGCAATGCCCTCAACATATTTCTCAACTGGGTACTCATATTCGGGCATCTCGGTTGTCCGATATTGGGTGTAGACGGCGCGGCCTATGCGACACTGATTTCGCGCATCTGCATGTGCGTCGCCTTCATCCTATTGGTTCGAAACGAAAGGCCCTATTCACGTTATTTCATGTTCTTCCGCCGTGACAAGTTCACTTGCCAGGAGCTCAAGGATTTGTTCAAGATCAGTTCGCCCATCGGTTTGCAGATGTTCATGGAGTGCTTCGGCATGAATGTGGCGGTGATTTTCGTGGGTTTCTGCGGCACGGTCGCATTGGCGAGCCACCAGATCGCCATCACGGTTTCCTGCATCACGTGGATGATCAGCTGCGGAATCGCCTCCGCCACCACGATACGTGTCAGCCACCAACTGGGAGCAGGGGAATTCCATGCCATGAAGAAAGCCGGCATCGCTTCCATACACCTCAGCCTTTTCTTCATGGGGCTATGTTCCATTGTCATCATCCTTCTCAAAACCCCTATCGCGCATATCTTCACGGATGATGCGGAGGTCATCGAATTAGCCTCCGTACTGCTCATCATGACCGGCATCTACCAGATGGCGGACGGGCTACAGACCGTCACCATCGGAGCCTTACGGGGCATGAAGAACGTTATCACACCGATGGTGGTCGCCTTCATCTGCTACATCGTCGTGACCATCTCCGTCAGCTATTTCTGCGGCATCTACATGGGTTGGGGCGCACCCGGCATCTGGTTCGCCTACATCCTTGAACTATACCTCGCCTCCTTCCTGTTGGTAAGGCGATTCAGGAAAGACACGAAAAGGATCATCGAAGAGGGAGGACTCCCAGAGGAGGCGGGGAGATAAGAAAAGAGGGAACAAGCGAACCTGTTCCCCTAATCCGTTGTCACCGCCCATCCATTGTGGGAAGGGCGTGAGCTTAAAGATAGTCTATTTTTCCTAATCGGAATCACCCTTTTTTGCGCACGCCTCTCGTGGCCTCCGCCTCCAGCGGATTTTCCGGCCAATAGTGTTTCGGATAGCGTCTACGAAGCTCCTTCCTCACCTCGAAATAGGCGTTGTTCCAAAAGCTACGGAGGTCCTGCGTCAGCTGCACGGGTTTGAAGCCTGGGGAGAGGAGTTCCATCAGAACGGGGCGTTGTCCATCGTCCACACAAGGTGTATCCGTCAGTCCGAAGCACTCCTGCAACCGCACGGAGAGGATAGGCGTCTCCGCCCCTTGGCGATAGTCCAGCCGTATCTTACTTCCCGTAGGCACCACGGCATGCGTCGGCGCTATGCGGTCCACCGCCTGTTGTTGCTCGTAGGTCAGCAAAGACCACAAGGCGGGCGACAGGTCCATCTTCTTCAACTCGGCGGCGGTCGTCATCAACCGGCCATTGTTATCCAGATAGAAAGGCAACCATTCATCGGCACGGCGCAACACAGCGTCGGCGCTCAGGTCCGGCAGTTCCAGTTCGGGGTGCCATGTCGCCACGCTCTGCACGCGGCGCTGCAACCGTTCCACCTCGTCCGAGAAATCGAACATACTCAAGCCCTCCTTCACCGCAGCCCCGCAAAGCGTCTTGACGAGCAGATCACGGTCCACATTGCGCAAGGGCTGCGCCGACACGAGCAGCGCGCCCACACGACGCTCCTCTTGGGCCACCACACATCCACGCTTGCCGTCCCATGCGACGACCTCCCTTTGGCTCATCAGGTGCGGGACAGCCTCAACACGCAACGGAGAGGCGAGGAAGATCCTGCCCGACGCCACGTTGACGGTAGCCACAGCGAGCCATCCGTGCGACGACAAGGCATCCTCCCGAGGCAGACGCACATCATCACCGCTCGCCATGCGGAATCGTCCGCAATCGTCCAAGGCGGTAGCGACACGCTCCGGGTAGGCGGTGGCGATGAGCCGGCCCACATCCTGCGGGTCCGGCGGGGTGTTATCCTCCTTAGCCTGCACAAAAGAGCGATACTCCCTCGCGATCTGCGCGACACGTCCCCACTTCCCCACGTTTCCTCTTTTCCGGGCCTCCCGCAGCATGACCAAGCGGGTATTGATATCCGCATCATTCTCCGACTCCGAGAGCAGGTCACGCTCCTCCACCAATGCGGCGATATCCGCCGCCAATGAGCGAAGGGCATCCGTTTCACCGTAAAACAACATCCTCGACATGCGGGGATGGCACGGCAGCTCGGACATGCGTTTCCCCAGTCCGGTCACTTTTCCCTTATCATCAATCGCCCCCAGCAAACGCAGGAGCTGTGTGGCTTGCTTCACCGCATACGGAGGTGGTGGTGTGAGCCAAGGCAAGCGCATGACGTCGTTTTCACCCCACGCCACCACATCGAGGACCGTAGAGGCAAGGTCCGTCTGCAGGATCTCCGGCATACGGCACTCCTCCATGCGATGGTCCGTGGCGAGCGTCCAAAGGCGGTAACAAGTACCCGGAGCCACACGTCCCGCACGTCCCGCGCGCTGCGCCGCCACATCCCGGGTAATCCGCACCGTGGCGAGGTGGCTCAGGCCATTCCGCTGGTCGTAAAGCATCGTTCTGCCCCACCCCGAATCGACCACCACACGGACGCCTTCGATCGTCAAGGAGGTCTCCGCGATAGAGGTCGCGAGCACCACCTTCCGGCGGCCATGAGGGTTCGGCAGGATTGCCCGTCGCTGCTCATCGATAGGGAGCGAGCCATAGAGCGGGCACACCTCCGCATCCGGCAAGAGAGCGGACAATTGTTCCCGGCAACGCAGAATCTCCCCCTGTCCAGGCAGGAAGGCGAGGATATCCCCCTGTGATTTGCCATACGCCACACGAACCGCATGCGCCACCTGTTCCGTCACTTGCGACGCATCCGACTCTTCCCCATAAACGATTTCGACGGGGAACATACGTCCCTTCGCCTCCACGACGGGAGCCTTCAATGTTCGGGAAAGGGAATCGACATCGATTGTGGCGGACATCAGCACGATGCGCAGGTCAGGGCGCAGCAGCTGTTGCGACTCAAGCGAAAAGGCCAGCGCCACATCCGAGGCGAGGCTTCGCTCGTGGAACTCATCGAACAGAACGACCGAAACGCCCTCCAAGGCAGGGTCATTGACCAGCATACGGGAGAGGATACCCTCCGTGATGACCTCGATACGAGTCTGGGCGGACACCTTCGTCTCGAAGCGGACACGATAACCGACCGTCTCGCCCACCCGCTCATGCAGGAGATCCGCCATACGCTCGGCGATCTGCTTGGCAGCCAGTCGGCGGGGCTCCAGCATCAGCACCTTCCCTTCGCAAGGCAACCCACATAAAATCGTCAGAGGAAGCAAAGTAGATTTACCCGCACCCGGGGGTGCCGTCACAATGAGGCGATTGCCCGAGCGCAGACGATCATTCACCTCGTCGGCGATAGCGAAAGCAGGCAAACGTTCCGCCTCCGCCCTATCATATTGAACATTAGAATTCATGCTAAAAAACGGTCATTCGGGAAGCGATCACCTCCGGCGTCTCTCCCTGCGTCTCTCCCTGCGCTCGCGGCGAAGTTCCCTACGAGACTTACGGACATTGGTGCTATCGCCATTGTTCAGTTGGTAGTCATCGTCCCTGCCGAACAAACGTTTGAAGAAGCCACGCATAGCAGATTCGGTCGTATCCGCTTGTTCTTCCGTCTCGATAGGTTTGCAAAGATATTCTTTCCTAATCTTAGTCTTCGGCGCGCCAAATCTGCCACGATACTGCGAAGCCAGCACCTTATCGTTCAGCACCTTCTCCAGGAAGAGGCCCACGATAGGCAAAGCGGCGCGGCTACCCTGTCCCAAGTCGCCGTTACGGAAATGGATGCTACGGTACTCGCCGCCCACCCAGGCGCCCGTCACGAGGTTCGGCGTGACATTCATGTACCAAGCGTCCGAATAGTTGGCGGAGGTACCCGTCTTGCCACCGAAATCCGTACCGTTATGAATCTTATACTTATACAACCCCTGCGAGGTGCCATGTTCGTCACGCAAGCCCTCCTGGAGCATGTCGCGCATCAGGAAAGCCGTCTCCTCGTCCAGCGCCCGATCATTCTTCACCTTGGAGCGGTAGATCACCTTGCCGTCCTTGTCCTCGATGCGGGAAACTAAGATCGGTTTATGGAGCATACCACCGTCCGCTATCACGGAGTAGGCGGTGGCCAGTTCAATGAGGGAGACATCCTCCGTACCCAGACAGAGGGAAGGGATCGGGCGGACAGGGCTTTCGATACCCATGCGGTGTGCCGTCTGGACGATCTTCTCCGGAGTGACCTGCTTAGCGATCTGCACCGCCACACTATTGACGGAGCGAGCCAAGGCCGTCTTGAGCGTCATCGGTTCGTTCGAGAAGACACCGCTGGCGTTCTGAGGCGCCCAGAGTTTCCACTCGCCATCCTCCTCCGTCATCCAGGAGACCGCGCTATCGATTCGGGTATCACAGCTGCACATGCCTTGGCGCAAGGCCTCCGTGTAGACGAAGAGCTTGAACGTGGAGCCCGGCTGACGTTTCGCCGTCACCTTGTCGTACTGCCAATAGTAGAAATCGACGTCGCCCACCCAAGCCTTCACAGCGCCCGTATGAGGATCCATGGCGATGAAGCCACAGTGGAGGAATTTGAGGATGTGCGCCAAGGAGTCGCGGGTGCTCATCACCGTATCCGTGATGCCCTTTTTGTAATCGAAGATACGCATCTTGTGCGGCTTGCGCAACTCCTGGTCGATGACGATGCCATCCCCCTTGTATTTCTTATGCAAAGCCTTATAGGCCGAGGTCTTCTTCAGCATATCATCGATGAAACCCTTGATTTCATGCTGCTTCTGGTCGCGCCACGGGTTCTCCTTGCCCCAATGCTTGTTGAACTGTTTCTGCAGTTCGCCCATCTGCTTGGCGACGCAAGCCTCCGCATAGTGTTGCATCCGTGAATTGACCGTCGTATAGATCTTCAAACCATCGTGGTAGAGGTTGACGTTATTCTCCTCGCACCACTCCTGCAATTCGTTGTAGACCGCCTCACGGAAGTAATGGGCATAGCCACTCAGGATATCCTCCTTGTAGATGTTCAGGCCCAGATCCGTCGCACAGAGAGAATCACACTGGTGGGCATCCAACGAGCCCGCATCCTTCAGCAAGTGGAGGATAAGGTTCCTTCGCTTCCTGTTGTTCTCAGGGTTCTTGATAGGGTTGTAGTAGGTATTCGCCTTCAGGATACCGATGATGCAGGCGGCCTGCTCGTAGGTGAGCTTGTCCGGCGTCGTGTTGAAGTAGGTCTTCGCGGCCGACTTGATACCAAACGTGTTATTACCGAAGGTCACCGTGTTGAGGTACATCGTCAGGATCTCCTGCTTCGTGTAATGGTTCTCGATGCGCACCGCACCGATGCACTCCTTGATTTTGACGATCAGCACCTTAATGCCCGGCACACGGCACAACGCGCCCTTCGTATACTCCGAGCGCATCTTGAACAGGTTCTTCACCAACTGTTGCGTGATGGTGCTGGCGCCACGGGCCCGTCCGCGCACCGCGTCCTTCGCGGCGGAGAACATGCCATGGTAGTCGATGCCCTGGTGTTCGTAGAAGCGTTGATCCTCCGTGCAGACCAGCGTCTGGATCAGTTCAGGGGAGAGTTCCTCATAGGTGACCGATGAGCGGTTCTCCACGAAGAACTTGCCCAAGAGATCATTGTCCTCGCTATAGATCATGGAAGCCTCCATCTGGATAGGGTTCTTCAGTTGCCCCAACGTAGGCGAAGCCCCGAAGAGACCGAACGCATTCCTATCCACGCCATAGCAGAACAAAACGAACAGAAGCGGGAGAGCCACCACGAGCGACAGGAAGAAGATCAGGAACCGTTTCTTCCAAGACCATCTCTTTTTCACGGCCCTTCCACGGCTCCTCCGGGTCTTCGACTCCGCCAAGAAATCCGGAGTCTCCTTCATCCGCCGCACCGATTCAGGCGCGACACGTTCAGCCATGGTGGGTGTCGAGGCAGGTTCAGGCTCCTCCGGCTCTTCTTCCGGCGTCACCTCTGGCGTCTCGACAGGCATATCTTCAGGCAATTCATCAGACACATTCTCAGGGTTTTCCTGATCCTTTTCCTCTATGCTTTCCTCTTGTTTCTCCTCAGGTTGCTCTATCGGTTGCTCCTCTGATGCGCCATCCACAGCGGCACCATCCTGTTCGAACATGCGGTGCACCCGCTCCGTCTCCTCAGGGGAGATACCCTCACCCGGGATAGACTTGGCGATCTTCTCCTCATAGAGCTTCTTCGCCGCGGCGCTCCATACGTTCCACTTCGCCAGCAGCCAAGCAGCCGCCAACGCGCACTTCGTCTTCGCCACATCGAGCCATTTCAAGCCAGACGCCTTGAGCTTATCGACCTTTTCAGGGACGTTCTTTTGAGCCAAATAATCCTTGGCGGACGATTGTGTTTCGGCAGACTTCGCCTTGAGGAACTCCCATGACTGCTCGGACTTCCTCCGCAATACGGAGCCCCACCGGGAGGCTTTCACCCGCAGTTCGAGCGAGCGTTGTTTCAGCCACTCCAACCATTGAGCGGCCATCTCGCGACACTTTTGCGTCTTCTCCGGTATATGTTTGCTTTTCACGTACGAAGAGGCGGAGGCAGACCATTCGGCAGACTTGGTCCGTAGCCAAGCCCAAGCCATTTCCACCCTTTCCCCTATCATCTTTCCCCAACGGATCGCGGTTTCCCGCAACTTCTGAAGCAACTCAGTCATTTGTTTTCAAGACATTTAAATATTTGATATCACCACGGTGACGCGGCACCACCCTGCGAGAAGATCAGCCATTCGTCAGCCCCAATCAGGTTTTATCACACACATCAGTCCCCAAGGCAATCCTCCCCAACGGACGACAATCGCCCGCAAAGGTATTAAAATTCGGGACATACACAAACAAAGCGAGGCATTCGTTCCACAAAAGGCGAACGAATCGGCCATCCCCCATGACACTCCCAACAACCACCATACGGACTAACTATGCCAAGGCGCACCGCCACCACAAAAGAGGCCACTCCGGCGCATACATAGTAGGGGAAGGCACACAGAGATAGACCGATAGCAAAAAAAAAGAAAACACATCCGACATCCGTCAAAATTCGAAGAAAAAAGAGGCAAAAAAGTTGGATAAAAAACACGAACTCAATAAATTTGCGAAACGGATGGATTATCGTGTTTTTTCGCATAGAATTTAGATAAGCGCCCAATGAGTATGTACATTGTCATAAGGAGAGAAAAACAATATAAGACATGGGAAAGAACGTCATCGTGCTAGGTGCCACCGGGCATTTGGGCACTAACATAGCAGTTCATCTGAAGAGGATTGGATACAACGTCGTTGCGGTCGGTCGACGCAAGAGCGACAACGGGTTCTTCGCCAAGCTAGGCATAGAATACATCTCCGCCGACATCTGCCAAAAGGAGGACTTCGCTAAGTTACCCCAGCAAGACATCTATGCGGTGCTCAACTTCGCGGGCGCGCTTCCGGCCTCCATGGAGGGTTACCATCCCGAGCAATACATCTCTTCCATCGTGCAAGGCACACTGAACGTGTTGGACTACACCATGAAAGTGGGGGCGGACCGCATCGTCTTCCCACAGACCCTCTTCGACGTCAGCTACCTCTTCGGCAGCAAGACCCCGATTCCGGCGGATGCGGAACGGAAAGCCCCATTGACAGGCGACCATGCCATCTACGTCATCGCCAAGAACGCGGCCGTCGAGATGATAGAGCACTACCACGCCAAGTTCGGACTCAAGCGTTTCATCCTGAGGCTTTCAAGAGTATACATGTATGATCCGAACCCTTACACCTTCACCAACGGGGAGAAGACGCTCATCTCAGACCGATTCTTCATCTATCAGGCGATGAAGGGCGCCGAACTGCAGATTTGGGGAGACCCGGACCGTCTCTTGGAGACATGTTGCATGAAGGACTTCCTGCAAATCGTGGAGAAGACACTCACGGCCAATGTCGAGGGAGGCATCTACAACATAGGGAGCGGCGGCAGCACCCTGGACGAGCGTGTGAAAGCCATAGCGGAGGTCTTCAACCCGAAGGACAAGCGCTCCAACATCATCTATTGCCCAGAGAAGCGGAGTTCCCTGCAGTTCGTGCTGGATATCACAAAGACAAAAAAAGAATTAGGCTACGAACCCCGCTACACCTGGAAAGAGTACCTCTTGGACTTCAAGAAAGAGATGGAGGAGCAACCGTTCGGAGAGTTGTGGGGGTATGAATCTGATTATATTAAATAAAAACATATCATGACATTAAAAGAAAAAATTCGTTTCAAGCTATTGGGTTCCAAAGCTTTCGGAAAGAGAATCATCAAAGCGAACAGAGACTACTACCTCTCTTTCAAGTCGATGAGATGGGGAGGGGAACTCACCTTCGGAGAAGAAATCGAACATGTATTCGGCATTTTCCTGACCGACAAGGAAAAGGCGGACGAGAAGCTCAAAGAGGAGATGCGGATAGACATGGTCTGGTGCTATTACCGATTCGGCGCTGTGCCAAGGGAATATTTCCTCATGGATTTCCCCCACTCCGACGACAAGAAACGCGCCACCTACCTCACCACGCGCCACAAGGATAATGTCATGACGAAGAAAGTAGGTCGAGGAGAGAACTGGTACCTCATGGAGAACAAAAACAACTTCTACGACCGTTTCGGGCAATTCTTCAAACGTGACGTCATCAAGTTCAACGAGACCGTCACGAGGGAGGACTTCGCCGAATTCTGCAAGAAGCATGACTCCTTCATCTGCAAACCCATCTCCGGGCAATGTGGAAAGGGTGTGGAGATACTACGCATGTCCGACTACGACAACGACCCGGACAAGGCGTTCGACCATCTGAAAGAGAAGGGTCAATTCATCGTGGAGGAGCTGATTCAGCAAGACGAGAGCACCAAACAGTTCAACCCAAGTTCCGTCAACACGGTACGTCTCCCAGCCTTCATGAACAAGACCGGGTTCCACATCATGCGCCCCGTATTCCGCACAGGACGCGCAGGATCCGTGGTGGACAACGCAGGTAACGGAGGCATCTTCTCCGTCATCGACGAGAAGACCGGCGTCTGCAGGACGAAAGGCTATGACGAGTTCGGCGGCATCTTCGAAAGGCATCCGGACAGCGGCGCCAAGTACGAAGGGTTCCAGATACCAGACTGGGACAAGCTGCTCAAATTCGCCGAGGAAGTGCACAGCACCATACCTTTCTACCCATTCGTGGGTTGGGACTTCGCTTACACCGCCAACAAGGAGTGGGTGCTGGTGGAAGGCAACTGGGGACAGATCGTATGTGAGTACGCGGAGAGAGAAGGCGTGAAGAAGATGTTCGACGATTTCTTCGACGATTAATAACAGACAAATACATTAAAACGATACAAAATGAAATTAGCAATCATAGGAGCCTCGACAGGGCAACTTCCACTTACGCTGAAGGCGAAAGAGTTGGGTCATACAGTAATCAGCTTCGCATGGGAAAATGGCGCAGTCTGCAAAGAATATGTGGACAAGTTCTACCCTATATCCATCCTCGAGAAGGACAAAATCGTAGAAGTGTGTAGGCAAGAAGGCGTACAGGGAGTCGTCTCCAACGCCTCCGACCTCACCTCCGAAATAGCCACCTACGTGGCATCCAAACTCGGGCTCAACGCGAACGACTACGACAAGTTCCAAGCCCTCAGAGACAAGGCGAGGGTACGTGAACTGACCAACGGGATCCCCAACCTATGCCAGGTGCCCAACTACTTGTACAAAGAGGGGCTAAAGGTGGACTTCCCTTGCATCGTGAAACCGACCGTAGGCTCCGCGAAGAAGGGTGTATCCTTCGTGAACAACGAGAAAGAGTTGAAAGAGGCGGTCTCCTATGCGACGGGAGACGATACGGTCATCATGATCGAGAAGTTCGTGGGCACACGTGAATTCTCCGTGGAGTCCATCTCCTACAAGGGCAAGCACTACATCATCCAGATGACGGACAAAGAGAACGACGGCGCGCCTCATTTCGTCGAATTGTCCCACCACCAACCAGCCGATTTGAAAGAGTCGATCAAATCCAAGCTCCGCCAAATCGTTCCGGAGATCCTCACCCGCGTAGGACTCACCAACGGCGCCTCCCACATCGAGATGAAAATAGACGACAACGACAACATCTACATGATAGAGATGAACCCAAGAGGCGGCGGAGACCAATTCTCCACCCTCATTTGGGAAAGTGTCGGATACGATTACCTCAAGGGCATGATCGACGTGGCGCTGGGTACGTTCGAAGAGCCGAAGCTCTCCCACAAGAGCTACTCCGGCATCTATTTCCTCTGCAAACAAAGGGAGAACAGGCTGAAGTATTTCCTCGAGAAACAACCATGGGAAGTGAGACGCTCCTATGTGCCAGGCACGGAACTGACCTATGCAGTCGACAACTACACCCGAAACGGTTATATCATCTACAAGGCCGACAAGAAAATCGTCATCGACTGATTTCAGGGAATAATATTCTAACGGATAAGAGATGAGAAAGAGACACGTCATATTATTTTTCATTGCAATCGGGGCAATGTCCATCTATAGCTGTTGCGGGAAGAGTAAGAAAAGCGAGCCTGCCAACATACAGGCCACCATCGTCTCCCCTCCCGACACCCTACAGGAGGAGTCTGACACGCTGCGCTACGCCAGCATCTACTACCTACGCAAGGGAGGCGGCAATATCGGCTATGAGATCATCCCCGGGAAAGACAGCACGCTCATCCGCATGAAGGAGCTCCAGTTCCGTCCCGCCGACACCTCCTTCATGCTATCCAACACACTGATAGGCGACAGCGTGGTCGCCACGATGGACAGTCTACTACGGGGAACCCTCAGTCCGGGCGAACCGGACACCACCCCTAAGAAGGGACCGTTCATGATGACCGGCACATGGAGCCACGCCTTCCTAACCGAGTCCGACAGCGTCAAAACACCTATCCACGACAAAAGGATCGTGGAGGAGATCGCCACGACCGAGGAGGCCGTCAGAAACGCAATTAAGAATTAAGAGTTAAGAATTAAGAGTTAAAAATTTAGGAACGTTAGTTCGATATGGTAGGGGCGAATAACATTCGTCCCTTTTCTTTTATCATAAATTAAAACAGGGAGATGCGCATCCCCACACGACACGCACATCCTAAGCCCCAACGGGGCGGTGACAACACAGGCAGGGGTGCAAACCCCTGTGAACGACGTAACGAGGCGACACCCTATAATTTACAAACAAATTGTGTTGATGCGCCCTTACCGCACCAGCACAACCGATGATCCACCATTCATCCGAACCACATAGGCACCCTTAGCCGGAACGCTCAGCGTACGCTCCTCGTCCGCAGAATTGGAGACTGCCACTCTCTTGCCCGACACATCATAGAGGGAAACCTCCCCTTCCGCACCGCACACGTGGACGGTTAAATCATCAGTCCATACAGTGATGTTGTCGGACAAGGCTGAGCTTACGCCAGAGCCTTCCTCCACATATTCCACCGTCCACCCCTCCGGTATCCTATCCACACCATACTCGAGAGCCAATGCCTTCGGGCAGATGAAGGTGCCGGTAGGGGCAACGTTTTTGACCCACCAAGAAGTGTTGTCATCCCACACGTTGAAGGCGACACTGATTTCCGACAAGTTAGTACAGTTTAAGAATATAGATCCGTAACAAAAATTCTTATTTACGGGGGCTGGCAATTCCGGAGCCGGCAAATTCGGAGCTTTCGTCAGACTGGTGCAACCCGAGAACATACTATAATAACAATTTTTAGCCAATGTCGTCGCTGGCAATTCAGGCGCTTCTGTGAGGCTGGTGCAACTAGAGAACATATAAGAATAACAAGCATCGGCCAACGTAGTAGCAGGCAATGCAGGAGCCTTAGACAGGACTGTGCAACCTCTGAACATTTCATAATAACAAGTTTTAGCCAATGTCGTCGCTATCAATGCAGGAGCTTTCGTCAGACTAGTGCAAACAGAGAACATTTCACTATAACAACCCCTAGCCAATGTCGCAGCTGGCAATTCGGGAGCCTGCACCAAACTGGTACAATCTGAGAACATATTAGAATAACAATATTCAGCCAACGTCGTAGCCGGCAATTCGGGGGCTCGCGTCAGACTCGTACAACCTCTGAACATATATGCATAACAATAATTAGCCAATGTCACGGCAGGCAATTCAGGGGCTTGCGTCAGGCTAGTGCAGTTTTCGAATAAACTACCGAAACATTCAACCCCACGAATTTCTGAAGAAAGACCTGTGCCGTCAATCAGGCTCATCACGCTGCCACTGGCGGCAATTTTCCCTGTCATCTTGAAAGACGACTGATATTCCGAATAATTCTGTGAGAACCCATGTGGATTATTTCCTTTCAGCAAGGCCTTGTCACCCTTATGGGCTAATCTGACCGTGTCACCTTCCGCCAAAAAGGTCCATATCTTTCCACCGTCTAACGAATACAGCACGTTAGGGCTATTCCTTCCGTTCACAATTCCGAACGTGGAACCATCCTCCTCCGCAGTGAAGGTGAGGTAGTTGAGGTCCTCGACATATTGCACCGTCCAACCCTCAGGTATCCTATCCTCTCCATACTCAAGAGCCAAGGCTTTCGGGCAGATGAAGGTGCCGGTAGGAGCGACGTCTGCGACCCATCTATCAGTGTGAAGGCCGTCATTCCAATCATCAAATGAGACACGGATTTGGGATAGGCTGGTGCAACCTCTGAACATACTAGAATAACAAAAATCAGCCAACGTAGTGGCAGGCAGTGCGGGGGCTTGCGTCAGGCTGGTGCAACCTGAGAACATATTAGAATAACAGCCACTCTCTACGTTTGATTCAACTGGCAACGTCGTCGCCGGCAATTCAGGGGCTTGCGTCAGACTCGTGCAACCATAGAACATACTTGTATAACAACCTTCAGCCAATGTCGTTGCTGGCAATTCGGGCGCTTGCGTCAGACTCGTACAACCTCTGAACATTTCACAATAACAGTAATTAGCTAACGTCGTAGCCGGCAATGCAGGAGCTTGAGTGAGGCTTTTGCAACTAGCGAACATAGCTAAATAACAACGTTCAGCCAATGTCATTGCTGGCAATT
>DBYR01000002.1:0-11229 GCA_002310215.1 Bacteroidales bacterium UBA1181 | reverse complement strand
CAACCATCAAACATTTCACAATAACACCATTCGGTCAATGTCGTGGCTGGCAACTCAGGGGCTTTCGTGAGGCTTTTACAACCAACGAACAGATTATAGAAACAATAATTAGCAGGAATAACAAGGGTTTCACCTACCCCGTCAATCAGGCTCATCACACTACCGCTGGCAGCAATCATTCCAGTCATCGTAAAAGACGAGTATTTTTTTGTATCCTTTGAGAACCCTTCCGGATTATCCCCTCTCAGCAAAGCCTTGTCACCTTTATGGGCCAACGTAACTATTTTGCCTCCCGCTAAGGCGGTCCATGTTTCTCCACCATCTAATGAATACTGCACGTCAGGATTGTTGCTACCGTTGTTCACGATTCTGAACGAAGAGCTATCCTCCTCCGCCGTGAAGGTGAGGTAATTAGCCATGTCCTCTATATATTTCACCGTCCACCCTTCCGGTATTCTGCTCTCTCCATACTCAAGCGGCAAGGCTTTCGGGCAGATGAAGGTGCCGGTAGGGGCGACGTTTTCGACCCACTTGAAATTTGCAGAGGGGTTGAGTTCGCCGTCGACGTCGTCGTAGATGATAGGCCACTCATCAAATGACACATTAATTTCGGACAGATTTGTGCAATCTTCGAACATTCTGTAACAACAACTTTCTGCGTTCATTTTTGTTGCTGGCAATTTAGGGGCTTTGGTGAGGCTTGTGCAACCTTGGAACATATACGAATAACAAGAATTCGCCAATGTCATTGCAGGCAATGCGGGGGCTTGCGTCAGACTGCAAGCCGAGAACATAGCGATATAACAGCCATCCGCCAACGTTGTCGCAGGTAATTCTGGGGCATTGGTGAGACTCGCACAACCGTTGAACATGTTACCATAACAAGCTTCTGCCAACGTTGTCGCAGGTAATTCAGGAGCTTGCGTAAGGTTTTTGCAACTAGCGAACATGACGACATAACAACTTTCAGCCAATGTCATTGCAGGCAATGCGGGGGCTTGCGTCAGGCTGGTGCAACCATAGAACATGAATTCATAACAACTCTTAGCCAATGTCGTTGCTGGCAGTTCGGGGGCTTGCGTGAGGCTTTTACAACCAGCGAACAGATTATAGAAACAATAATTAGCAGGAATAGCAAGAGTTTCGCATACGCCGTCGATTAGGCTCATCACACTACCGCTGGCGGCCACCTTCCCGGTCATCTTAAAGGTTGAATACTGACTCCTACTCTTTGAGAACCCTTCTGTATTATATCCCCTCAGCAAAGCCTTGTCTCCCTTATGGGCCAACGTGACCATTTTGCCTCCCGCTAAGGCGATCCATATATCTCCACCATCTAACGAATATTGCACATTCGGATTGTTATTGGTGTTCTCGATTCCGAACGTAGAGCCATCCTCCTCAGCCGTGAAGGTGAGTAAATCGCGGTTGACAGGCAGCACATCAACAGTATCTCCATCAATAACTTTTTTCACCCTCCAACCTAACGGTATCCTATTCGCCCCATATTCAAGAGGCAAATTCTCAAGACAGATGAAGGTGCCGCTTGGAGCTACGTTTTCGACCCAATAAGCAGTGGAATAACCGGCATTCCTCCAATCATCAAATGAGACATGGATCTCGGATAGGCTGGTGCAACCTGAGAACATATACATGTAACAACTATCCGCTAACGTCGTCGCAAGCAATGCGGGGGCTTGCGTCAGATTCTTGCAATCCGAGAACATGGAATAATAACAACCACTTGCCAATGTCGTAACTGGCAGTTCCGGGGCTTGCGTCAGGCTCGTGCAACGGGCGAACATCCCGTCGTAACAAAAATCAGCCAATGTCGTGGCAGGCAGTGCGGGAACTTGCGTCAGACTCGTGCAACCTAAGAACATCGCGTCATAACAAAAAATAGTCAATGTCGTGGCTGGTAATTCAGGGGCTCGGGTGAGACTGGTGCAAGCTCTGAACGATCTACAGAAACAGTACCCATTAGGAATCTCCGTAGAAAGTCCTGTTCCATCGATTAGGCTCATCACGCTACCGCTGGCGGACACTTTCCCGGTCATCCTAAAAGTTGAATATTGATCCCTACTCTTTGAGAACCCTTCCGGATTATTTCCCCTCAACAAAGCCTTGTCACCCTTATGGGCCAACGTGATGGTATCTCCTGCAGCCAGTGCGGTCCAGGTTTCTCCACCATCCAATGAATACTGGATGTCAGGATTATTTCCTCCCTCATTTATGATTCCAAACGTAGAGCCATCCTCCTCGGCCGTGAAGGTGAGGTAGTTAGCCGCGCTCGCCATGCAGGCGGCGCATAGCATCAACACGAAAGCAATTATTATTTTTCTCATAATCTAAATAATTTTTCTACCTAATATTTCCCCGCCAGTGCCGCCTTAGCGCACCAGCACAACCGATGATCCGCCATTCGTGCGGAGCACATAAACGCCCTTAGCCGGAACGCTCAGCGCACGCTCCTCGTCCGCAGAATTGGAGACCGCAATCCGCCTACCCGACATGTCATAGAGGGAGATCTTCCCTTCCGCACCGCGCACAAAGATAGTTAAATCATCGGTCCATACGGTGATGTTGTCGGACAAGGTTGAGCTTACGCCAGGATCTTTATCGATATATTTCACCGCCCAACCTTCCGGAATCCGGCCCCATCCATATTCGAGAGGCAGGCGATTCGGGCAGATGAAGGTGCCAGTAGGAGCCACATCGCTGAGCCATCCATAAGTGGGAGCAGTGCGGGAATCGTCATCTTGCCAATCTTCAAATGAGACGCTGATTTCGGATAGACTCGTGCAACCGTAGAACATTTCACGATAACATTCAGAACCCAATGTCGTGGCTGGCAATGCTGGCGCCTGCGTCAAACTGGTGCATCCTGAGAACATTCCATAATAACAACGAAAAAACAACGACTTAGCTGGCAGTTTGGGAGTCTGCGTCAGACTCGTGCAATCCGAGAACATGAGGCGATAACATTCAAAATCCAATGTCGTGGCCGGCAATGCAGGGACTTGCGTCAGACTCGTGCAACCCGAGAACATGCGGCGGTAACAACCCCCATCCAATATCGTGGCTGGCAATGCGGGCGCCTGCGTCAGACTCGTGCAACCGGAGAACATGGATTCATAACAATCTGTAGCCAATGTCGTGGCTGGCAATGCGGGGGCTTGCGTCAGACTCGTGCAACCGGAGAACATGGATTCATAACAGCTTTCAT
The DNA here is from genome assembly GCA_002310215.1 of Bacteroidales bacterium UBA1181. GTDB lineage: Bacteria > Bacteroidota > Bacteroidia > Bacteroidales > Paludibacteraceae > UBA1181. The sequence goes on along the minus strand of DBYR01000002.1, from coordinate 8,003 downwards.
CCAATGTCGTGGCTGGCAATACGGGCGCCTGCGTCAGGCTCGTGCAACCGTAGAACATTCCATCGTAACAGCTTGCATACATCGTTGTAGCTGGCAATGCGGGGGCTTGCGTCAGACTCGTGCAACAGGAGAACATGGATTCATAACAAGAATAATCCAAAGTTGTCGCTGGCAATGAGGGAACTTGCGTCAGACTCGTGCAACCTTCGAACATCCTGTAATAACAAAATTGTGTCAATGTTGTCGCTGGCAATTCGGGAGATTGCGTCAGACCTGCACAACCTGAGAACAAGTTATAAAAGCAGTAAATCCTAGGAATTTCCGTAGAAAGACCCATTCCATCGATTAGGCTCATCACACTACCGCTGGCGGCCACTTCCCCTGTCATCGTAAAGGATGAATATCGTTCCCTATCTGCTGAGAAACCATCGGGATTATCTCCCCTCAACAAAGCTTTGTCGCCCTTATGGGCTAACATGACAGTGTCGCCTCCCGCCAAGTTGGCCCACGTCTTCCCGCCGTCCAACGAGTACCACACGCCTGGACTATTATTTATATTCACAAGCCCGAACGTGGAACTATCCTCCTCAGCAGTGAAGGTGAGGTAGTTGTAGTTAATAGGCACATCAACAGTGTCTCCATCAATAATGTTTTTCACCGTCCAACCTATCGGTATCCTACTCTTTCCATACTCGACAGGCAGGCTTTTCGGACAGATGAAGGTACCGGTAGAGGCTACGTTTTCGACCCATTCATAGGTGACATTATCATCGTCATGCCAATCATCAAATGAGACGTAAATTTGGGACAGGTTGGTGCAACCTGAGAACATGGATCCATAACAATAATAAGCCATTCCCGTGGCCGGCAATTCGGGGGCTTGCGTCAGACCTGTGCAACCTTTGAACATAGAGTTATAACAATATCCATTCAACGTCGTAGCCGGCAGTTCAGGGGCTTGCGTCAAACTGGTGCAGCCTGAGAACATGTACGAGTAACAACCTTCCGCCAACGTCGTTGCAGGTAATTCAGGTGCTTGCGCCAGACTCGTGCAACCGTAGAACATAAATTCGTAACAATCCTCCGCCAACGTCGTGGTCGACAATTCGGGGGCCTGCGTCAAACTGGTGCAGCCTGAGAACATGGACGAGTAACAACGATCATACAACGTCGTGGCCGGCAACTCGGGGGCCTGCGTCAAACTAGTGCATCCTGAGAACATGGATACGTAACAACCCTCCGTCAACGTCATGGCCGGCAATTCGGGGCCTTGTGTTAGGCTGATGCAACCTTTGAACATAGAGTTATAACAATATCCATTCAACGTCGTAGCCGGCAGTTCAGGGGCTTGCGTCAAACTGGTGCAGCCTGAGAACATGGACGAGTAACAACCTTCCGCCAACGTCGTTGCAGGTAATTCAGGTGCTTGCGCCAGACTCGTGCAACCGTAGAACATTCCATAATAACAATTTCTCTCCAACGTCGTGGCTGGCAGCTCGGGAGCCTGCGTCAAACTGGTGCAGCCTGANNNCCTGAAAACATGGACTCGTAACAACTTAGAGCCAATGTCGTGACTGGCAGTTTGGGGGCTTGCGTCAGACCTGTGCATCCCGAGAACATCAAGGAATAACAACGATAATACAACGTCGTGGCTGGCAGTTCGGGGGCCTGCGTCAAACTGGTGCAGCCTGANNCCTGAAAACATGGACTCGTAACAACTGTAACCCATGCTTGTTGCAGGCAGTTCGGGAGCCCGCACCAGACTTGTACAACCTGCGAACATGGAATCATAACACATTCTATCTAATGTCGTGGCTGGCAATTCGGGAGCCTGCATCAAACTGGTGCATCCAGAGAACATAGACTCGTAACACCTTGGAGCCAATGCCGTGGCCGGCAATTCGGGGGCTTGCGTCAGGCTGGTGCAGCCTTTGAACATTCCATAATAGCAACGATAAAACAACGACTTAGCTGGCAGTTCGGGGGCCCGCGTCAGGCCTGTGCAACCTGAGAACATAAATTCGTAACAACCGTAAGGCAAGCTTGTCGCAGGCAGTTCGGGGGCTTGCGTCAAACTAGTGCAATTTTCGAACAAGCATCGGAAACAGCTATTACAAGGAATTTCTGTAGAACGACCTATTCCATCGATTAAACTCATCACACTACCGCTGGCGGCAATCGCACCCGCCATGCTAAAGTGAACGTATGCCTGCTCATTATTCAGTCCTTCTTTATTATATCCCCTAATCAGAGCCTTATCTCCTTTTTTTGCCAATATGATTTTTTCCCATCTCTTCAATTTGACCCATGTCTCCCCGTTGTCTAAGGAGCATTGCACATCTCGATAGAAGCTTCCGCTATAGCTAAAAGAGGAACCATCCTCCTCCGCCGTGAAGGTGAGGTAGTTATTATACTTCACCGTCCAGCCTTCCGGTATTCTGCTCACTCCATATTCAAGAGGCAGTTTTTCCCGACAGAAGAAGATGCCGGCAGGAGCAACGTCTTCGACCCAATCAGAAGTGTTCTCCCACTTAACGAAATTAGTACTGATATCAGACAAGTTTGTGCACCCTGAGAACATAGATTTATAACAAGAATCAGCCAACGTCGTGGCTGGCAAATCGGGAGCCTGCGTCAGACTGGTGCAGCCTGAGAACATGGACGCATAACACCTTAGAGCCAATGCCGTGGCTGGCAATTCGGGAGCTTGCGCCAGGCTTGTACAACCTGAGAACATGGATGCGTAACACCTTAGAGCCAATGCCGTGGCTGGCAATTCGGGAGCCTGCGCCAGACTTGTACAACCTGAAAACATACCATCATAACAATCAGCCGCTAATGTCATCGCAGGCAGTTTCGGAGCTTGCGTCAGACTTGTACAATCCTTGAACAAGCGATAGAAACAGTAATCACAAGGTATTTTTAGACCTGTTTTTTCATCGATTAGGCTCATCACACTGCCACTGGCGGCCACTTTCCCGGTCATCGTGAAAGATGAATAAGAATTCCCCTTTGAGAAACCTTGTGGATTATACCCCTTCAGCAAGGCCTTGTCGCCCTTATGGACTAATATGACCGTGTCTCCTTCCGTTAAGGCGGTCCATGTAACCCCATCATCCAACGAGTATTGCACGTCAGGATTATTATCTATATTCACTATCCCGAACGTGGAGCCATCCTCCTCTGCCGTGAAGGTGAGGTAGCCGGTTATGTCTTCAATATATTTCACCGTCCAACCTTCCGGTATCCTGTCCTCTTCATACCTAAAAGGCAAAGCTTTCGGACAAATGAAAACACCTGTAGAGGCTACATCTCTGACCCAGGAATCAGTCTCCACACTACTCCAAAGATGAAATGAAACAAGGATAAAGGATAGATTAGTGCAACCTGAGAACATGGACCTGTAACTATATCTATATAAATCCGTGGCCGGCAGTTCGGGAGCCCGCGTCAGGCTGGTACAACCTTCGAACATAGATTCATAACAAGATTCAGCCAACAACATCGCTGGCAACAGTTCGGGGACCTGCGTCAGGCTGGTGCAACCTGAGAACATAGATCTATAACAATATTCAACCATCGTCGTGGCCGGCAGTTCGGGGGCTTGTGTTAGGCTGGTGCAGCCTGAGAACATAGAGTTATAACAATATCCATTCAACGTCGTAGCCGGCAGTTCAGGGGCTTGCGTCAAACTGGTGCAGCCTGAGAACATGGATTCATAACAATGATAAGCCATTCTCATGGCCGGCAGTTCGGGGGCTTGCGTCAGACTGGTGCAGTCTTTGAACATTCCATAATAGCAACGATAAAACAACGACGTAGCTGGCAGTTCGGGGGGCCGCGTCAGACTCGTGCAATCTGAGAACATGGACTCGTAACACCGTGAGGCCAATGCCGTGGCCGGCAATTCGGGAGCCTGCGTCAGGCTAGTGCAGCCTTCAAACAACCCATAGAAACAAGAAGAACCATCAGGAATTTCCGTGGAAAGACCTATTCCATCAATTAGGCTCATCACACTACCACTGGCGGCGATTTTTCCTTTCATCCTAAATTTCGAGTATGTCAGCGAGTTGGAGGAGGAGGAAAAACCATCTGGATTATTTCCCTTCAACAAGGCTTTGTCGCCCTTATGGGCCAACGTGACCGTTTTGCCTCTCGCCAAGGCGGTCCACGTCTCCCCTCCGTCCAATGAATACTGCACGTCTGGATTATTGCCATCTTTGTTCACTATTCCGAACGAAGAACTATCCTCCGCAGCCGTGAAGGTCAGGTAGTTGGCCGCGCTCGCCATGCAGGCGGCGCAAAGCATCATCACAAAAGCAATTATTATTTTCCTCATAATCTAAATATTTTTTCTACCTAACATTTTCCGCCGGCGCAGCCTTAGCGCACCAGCACAACCGATGATCCTCCATTCGTGCGGAGCACATAAACGCCCTTAGCCGGAACGCTCAGCGCACGCTCCTCGTCCGCGGAGACGGATACCGCAACCCGCTTGCCCGACAGATCATAAAGGGAAACCTCCCCTTCCGCACCACACACGTGGACGGTAAGGCCGTCGGTCCATACGGTGATACCATCGGCCAAGGTTGAGCTTACGCCAGGATTCTTATCGATATATTTCACCGTCCAACCCTCTGGGATTCTAGCCTCTCCATACTCGAGAGCCAATGCTTTCGGACAGATAAAGGTGCCGGTAGGGGCGACGTCTGCGACCCACTTAGCAGTAGGCGAAGAAGTATATTTATAATTCCAATCATCAAAGGAAACATTAATCTGCGATAGGCTTGTGCAACCTGAGAACATATACGAATAACAATCTTCCGCCAACGTTGTGGCAGACAATGCGGGAGCTTGCGTCAGACTCGTGCAACGTTCGAACATCTCATAATAACAATGACCAACCAAGTTCGTAGCAGGCAGTTCTGGCGCTTGCGTCAGACTCGTGCATTCGAAGAACATGCCCGAATAACAACTTTCCGCCAACGTTGTGGCAGGCAATTCGGGCGCTTGCGTCAAACTAGTGCAATATAAGAACATCTCATTATAACATCTTTCCGCCAACGTCGTGGCAGGCAATTCTGGCGCTTGCGTCAGACTCGTGCAACGTTCGAACATCTCATCATAACAATAACCAGCCAAGTTCGTAGCAGGCAGTTCTGGCGCTTGCGTCAGACTACTGCACCCCCAGAACATTCCAGAATAACAAGCAATCTCTAGCGTCGTCGCAGGCAAAGCAGGGGCTTGCGTCAGGCTGGTACAAAGCAAGAACATGTCTTTATAACAATCACCATCCAATGTCGTGGCTGGCAATTCCGGGGCTTTCGTCAGACTGCTGCATCCTGCAAACATTCTAGAATAACAATAATCAGCCAATGTCGTCGCAGGCAATTCGGGAGCTTGCGTCAGGCTGGTGCAATAATAGAATAACTCATAGAAACAAAGTTCAGAAGGAATTTCTGTAGAAAGACCTATTCCATCGACCAGACTCATCACACTGCCGCTAGCGGCCACTTTCCCAGTCATATTAAAGGTTGAAAATTGATTATAACGCTTTGATAACCCTTTGGGATTATCTCCTCTCAGCAAGGCCTTGTCTCCCTTATGGGCTAATACGACCGTATCGCCTCCCGCTAAGACAATCCACGTCTTCCCTCCATCCAATGAATACTGCACGTTTGGGTTGTTACCTTTGTTCACTATTCCGAACGAAGAACTATCCTCCTCTGCCGTGAAGGTGAGGTAGTTGGCTTCGTCTTCTATATATTTCAGCGTCCAACCCTCAGGTATCCTGTCCTCTCCATACTCAAGAGGCAATGCATTCGAACAGACGAAAGTGCCGGTAGGAGCCACGTCTTTGACCCATTCAATGGTGTAATTATTACGGCCAGACCAAACATCGAATGAGACATTTATTTCGGACAGGCTGGTGCAACCTGAGAACATATAATAATAACAAAAATCAGTCAATGTCGTGGCTGGCAGTTCAGGAGCCTGTGTCAGGCTGGTGCATCCTGAGAACATTTCCTCGTAACAACCTTCCGCCAACGTCGTAGCCGGCAATTCTGGGGCCTGCGTCAAGCTGGCGCAATCTTTGAACAATCTACAGAAACAGTATCTAGGAATTTCTGTGGAAAATCCTATCCCGTCGATCAGACTCATCACACTACCGCTGGCGGCCACCTTCCCGGTCATCTTAAAGGTTGAGCATGGATCTATATCCTCTGAGAATCCTTGAGGATTATCTCCTCTCAGCAAAGCATTGTCTCCCTTATGGGCTAATACGACCATGTCGCCTTCTGTCAAGGCGGTCCACGTCTCCCCGCCGTCCAACGAATACTGCACGTCTGGATTATTATCATAATAGTTCACGATTCCAAACGTAGACCCATCCTCCTCCGCCGTGAAAGTGAGGTAGTTAGGATCGATCCTATTATATTCCAACGTCCAATCCACAGGGATCATATCATCATCATATCTCTGAGCCAAAGCGTTAGGGCAGATGAAGGTGCCGGTACGGGCAACGCCATAGACCCAGTTATCTGTGCCATGAGAGTCACCCCAATCCTCAAATGACACATTAATTTCCGATAGGTTTTTGCATTCCAAAAACATCTCCGCATAACAACCTTCCATCAACGTTGTGGCTGGCAATTTTGGAGCTCGCTCCAGAATGGGGCAATAGAAGAACATTCCACGATAACAGAATTTTGCCAATGTTGTCGACGGCAACGCAGGGGCTTGCGACAGGCTTTCGCATTTCTTGAACATATATTCATAACAACCTTCCGCCAATGTCGTAGCCGGCAATTCGGGAGCTGGATTCAGGTTGGTGCAATTTTCGAACATATACGAGTAACAACCTACCGTCAATGTTGTCGCAGGCAATTCGGGAGCTTGCCTCAAGCTAGTACATCCACCGAACAATTTTTCGAAGCAGTAATCACAAGGTATTTCCGTAGATAGACCTGTTCCATCAATTAGACTCATCACACTACCGCTGGCGGCGATTTCCCCTCTCAGTCTAAAATATGAACGTTTATCATGCGTTGAGAACCCTTCGGGATTCTCTCCCTTCAACAAAGCCTTGTCTCCCCTATGGGCCAACGTGACCGTTTCACCTCCCGCCAAGGCGGTCCATGTCGCCCCTCCATCCAACGAATACTGCACGTCAGGATTATTATTATACATGTTCACAATCCCGAACGAAGAACCATCCTCCTTTGCGGTAAAGGTGAGGTAGTTAGCCGCGCTCGCCACGCAGGCGGCGCATAGCATCAACACGAAAGCAATTATTATTTTTCTCATAATCTAAATAATTTTTCTACCTAATATTTCCCCGCCAGTGCCGCCTTAGCGCACCAGCACAACCGATGATCCGCCATTCGTGCGGAGCACATAAACGCCCTTAGCCGGAACGCTCAGCGCACGCTCCTCGTCCGTAGAATAGTTGGACGTCAGACTTCTACCCGAAGCATCATAGAGGGAGACAATGCCCTCCGCACCGCGCACGTAGACGGTGAGTCCGTCGGTCCATACGGTGAAGCCATCGGCCAAGGCTTCGGAGACGTCTGTGAGAATGCTATCCGGAACGATCGCCCATCCATCCGGCACGTAGTCATCCCCGACGGTTGGCGCAAGGTTGGCGGGACTGAAGAGCTTGCCCTCTGGGGCGACCCCGTGGAGCCAATCCTCCGTTCCGTCCGCCCAGTCGGAGAACGAAACGCTCACCTCGGAGAGGTTCCCGCAGTCATAGAACATACCCTCGTAGCTGCCCTCCTCCAGCGTGGTGGCAGGCAACTCGGTTGTTGACGTCAGGCTCGTGCACCCGCGGAACATATCCTTGTAGCAGTATGCCTTCAGCGTCGTAGCGCTCAAATCAGGCATTTCCGTGAGCCCTGCGCAGTTTTCGAAGAGGCTGGCGAAGCAATACTCGTTCGGGATGACTGTAATCTCTCCCACTTCGTCTATCAGGCTCATCACGCTTCCGCTTGCGGAGGCGG
>DBYR01000039.1 GCA_002310215.1 Bacteroidales bacterium UBA1181 | reverse complement strand
CACGCCAGCGCAGTCGTGCTGAAGCACTTCCTCATCCCGCAGGCGGAGTCCGTGCAGGAGAATACACTCGACAAGTACGAGTACTGGATCGACAAGGACTTCGCGGGACGAGTGTCCGGACCATTCGATGAAAGAGGCATTGTAGACATGGACATAGACTTCTCCAGCCTTGACCCTGGTCTGCACAGCATCGCCTTCCGTGCCCTCGACAAGAACGGACACGCCAGCGCAGTCGTGCTGAAGCACTTCATCATTCCGCAGGCGGAATCCATGCAGGAGAACGCTATTGAGACCTACGAGTATTGGATCGACAAGAACGAAGCAGAGCGAGTCTCCGTACCGTTCGCGGAGGGAGGCGTCATCGACATAGACGTGGACCTCACCACGCTCGCACCAGGTCTGCATAGCATCACTTACCAAGCGAAGGATAAGATGGGGCATTATAGTCCAGCGTTGACGAAATACTTCATCGTGCCGGAGGAGATCATTCCTGACGAGATCATCGCCTTCGAGTATTGGTTCAACCAACAGCCACGCAAGCGTGTGGAGGTAGAGGCAGCCAATACGGTGACCTTCGATGCGGACATCGACGTCGAAGGAGCGGAACCCGACAGTGTGCTGGCGGACTATCGGTTCGACGTGAAGAGCAAACAAGTCATCTACACGCACGATGTAATCTTCGGCATACAGGCCTTCAACCGTGCGGACGTAGGCTCATCGGCGGTCATTGACACCCTCAAGGACCACAACAGCGTCATAGATGTGCCATTCACCACGCTCCAGATCGAGCAGGAAAGCAGGGCGGCATCCCCGACAGGGTGCAAGCTCCAAGGCTACCAGTTCGGCTGCCAGCCAGGGGACAAGGTCTATTGGTTCATGCAGGTAGGAAGCCAGCGGATCGATTTCTACGACAAGGAAGGCAACGAGCTGACCGCGGAGGTGGATTTCGTTGACGAGAAGGCGGTGCTTACCATCACAGCGCCAAGCGACACCATCTATGCGTTGGCATACAGTGCGGCGGAAGAGGGGCTGGAAGACACCATCAGGGTGACCGTACCAGTTGAACTGGCCTTCGAGAACCAGGAACGCAAGTACGGAGAAGAGGATCCGACCTTCACCTACGTGACCAGCCGTCCGGACCTCTTAGCGGGCACACCTGTCGGCAAGACGGAAGCGACCGCCACCTCAGGCGTCGGAGAATACACCATCTCTCTTGACGAAAGCAGTATCAGCAACACGATCATGACAGTGACGGACGGAACCCTCACCATCAACAAAGCAGAGTTGACCATCACGGCAGACGATGCGGAAATATTTGAGGGTGACACAATACCGAAGCTGACCTGGCAAGTGTCCGGCTTGAAAAACGGAGAAAGCGCAGAAGAAGTCTTCAGCGTACAGCCGGCATGCAAGACAGAGGCCACGCAAGAATCACCGAAAGGCACCTATGAGATCACGGTTGACGGAGCCGAGGCAGAGAACTACAGCTTCACCTATGTGGCGGGCCATCTATCAATCTCCACACCGACAGGCATCCTGACGATCAAGAGTGATGGGAAGGCGCCAGGAGACATCTACACGCTACTGGGTGTGAAAGTCCGTTGCAAGCACGAAAGCATAGATGGATTACCGACAGGCGTCTATGTCACCAACGGACGTAAAGTTTTGATTAAGAACTAATTCAAAGCCAAAAGACTTTCTTTTCAGGAGAGGATATGTTCAAGGGAGCATATCCTCTTCGATTTTTTTATTCTAAAAAATTAATGGAACATGATGGTTACATCAGTCACGGCACAACCGCAGATCCGCCAGTATCACAGCAGACTCCTCTTCATCATCCTTTCCTTTCCATGCGACGATGTAACGCACAGTGGCGGAAGAGACCTTATATCCCTTAGCCAATAGCGGAGCCAATTCCTCCTTTTTCTTCTTAGAGAGCTATTTCACAATAACCCAAATAGTTAGTAATTAGGAAGGAAACCTTTGCATAAATACACCATAAGCCATTTCGTTATCTTATCCATAAAAAATCGCAATTGTCCATTTAAGACAATTGCGATTCATTCGAAAGGATTCTAATCCTTAGCCTCAACACCAGCGGTCAAGGCATAGCACACATCAAGGACGTTGCTCAAAATCCTTATTCAATATTTTCTTCCCGTTAATGATTACGATTCCACGGGTTTCCGCAGAGACCTTTCGTCCCAATAGGTTGTACGGCTGACCATCTTCCATGTCCGAGTCAGACATGATTGTTTGAACGCCAGTCGCGATAGAGTCGCAGTCATATTCTATGGTCTGCGTGTCCAATATATAATCACAGGCAATGACCGGGTTGGATAGCGCGCGCCCCTTTTCGTCACACTCCAATGCGACAGGGACGGTGACATCCAACGATTCCCCCGGCAACAATCCGCGCAGGGTTTCGGACGAACGAGTTGAGCCAATGGCGAAATAGGCATCCCGATAGAGTGGCGCCACTCCGATATTTTTCACGACCATCTTGGTTTGCTCTCCATCGCTTTGACAACTCGTAACCACGAAATGATAACCCGCAGCCATACTACATTCCTTGAAACGAGCGGCATTGTTGTACGAATTCTTCGACGGATTGTCATTCGCTATCATGAACGTGATATGGTACTTCTCCGCTTGTTCCTCCCAAGTATGATTGTACATGCCCGACGGATTGGTGAAATTCTTCTGATCCGAACCGCTATAATAGCTAATCTCACCTCCGCAAGCACCTGTTTTCCAACGATTTTCTCCCATAGACATCCAACATTCCTCGTTATATCCCTCACCATTCTTTTTCTCATGTTCCTTGTGCATGAAAGAGTCGTCGAACAGACCGAACGACAGTTTACGCAAATCCTTGTCCTTCGCGAATTGCGTATAATCTTCATCCGCCGCATCGATACTAATTGCCCATGGAATGTTGGCCATCACATCGGAGAGATGCAGGAAGAACTCCTTCTGGTAATCCTTGGTAGGGAAATTCGTGCCGAACTCAATCGACACTCCATTATCATCATAGATGTGATATTCAGACCAATGTCCAAACCCGACCTCCACGAAGGCGATGCGCGGATCGGCCTCATAACGCTTGGCGAAATCGGTATAGAACTGCTTGGTGAATCGTTTCAACTCCTTATTGCCCCAATCCGCATAGTAGGTCTCACCATCACCCGCCACCTTTTTGTAGGTCTCATGGTAGTTCGACTGTGCCTTGATATATGCGGGGACAGCCGTTGTGCCCGGTTTGTCATCGACCATCTTCTCGCCCGGATATTCGTAGAAGAAACGAAGCACGGCTTGGTGATTACGGCTCTTGATGTCATCCAAAAGGTCATCGAGGTAGCTCCAGTCGTATTGGATGGCGCCATCCACCACACCACTCTTCACCACCTTGCAGGGAGCCACATACGAGTATTCCAACGCATGGCTTCCGCCATAACTGCCATAATGCCCCTTGGCTTCTTCCGGCCATAACACCAACCCCGTCATGGGTTGCACATTGGTCACATGAGAACTAAGGCTCACCGGTCTCCAATCGGCAGCCATACAATTCAACGCAATGATTGCACTGAAGATAAAGGAGATTGCTATTTTTTTCATTTGATTACTGATGATATACAATATTACGCAATGTCAAAACAAATATAAAAAATTTTCAAATTATCCACCACAAAAAAAGGTAAAAATATAGCATTTCTCACATGGCGATATCGGTTGGTCCTTTATCAATCGGTTGATTCACGACACACCACCTCTGAAAAAAGAAGCGGGTCTCCCCGTCGAACAAGGAGACCCGCCTAATGTGAAAATTATCATTTAGCCGCATCGATAGCCTTAGAGATGGCAACGAAAATCTCGTCGATTGAACCCACACCCTGGATATCCACGCAAGTACCCTCCTTCTTGTAGAAGTCGATTACAGGAGTCGTCTGCTCGTTGTAAGTCTTGATTCTCTTGGTGATTGTCTCCAAGTTATCGTCAGAACGACCGGAAGTCTTACCTCTCTCAAGAAGACGTTTGATCAACTCAGCCTCATCCACGTGGATGTTCAACATGACAGCCACGTCCGTACCTCTCTTGTTCAACATCTTCTTCAAAGCCTCGGCCTGTGCGTATGTACGAGGGAAACCGTCGAAGATAACGCCCTTGGCATCCTTCGCTGAATCCAACTCCGCGTCAAGCATGTTGATGATCAACTCGTCCGTCACCAATTTACCCTCGTCGATGAAGGTCTTGGCGATCTTGCCCAACTCGGTCTGATCAGCGATTTGTTTCCTCAAGATATCACCAGTGGAGAAATGCGCATAACCATACTTCTTGATGATGTTCTCACTCTGAGTACCCTTTCCAGAACCTGGGGCACCGAAAATAACTACGTTTTTCATTCTTATATTATTTAAACTAATTTAAATCCGTTACACTTTATTTGCCGTCATAGACCAGCAGTTCGGGCACGTTCCTACCCAACCCATCATAGTCGAGACCATAGCCAAGCACGAACTCGTTGCCGATTTCCTTCCCCACATAATCGATCAGGAGAGGGTGTTTCAACGCCGCAGGCTTCGCCAGGAAAGAGACGATCCGAACCGATGCGGGCGTATAACGCTGCATCTCGGCGAGGAAAGCCTTCATGGTCTCGCCCGTATCGACGATATCCTCCACGACCACCACATTCCTTCCCTTCACGTCGGCCGGGACAGGAATAACAGAGGTGACCTTCCCCGAAGATTTCATACCCTCATAGGAGGTGTATTTCACGAAGGCCAAGCCACATGGTACGGTAATCCGCCGCAGGAGATCAGTCGCGAAGAAAACCGCTCCGTTCATCATCACGAGGAAATAAGGGTTCATCCCCTCCATATCCTTGTTAAGGGCATTCGCCAAACGATCCACGATGCGGGCGATATCCTCCTGCGATAGCATCTCAACGAAATTCTTGTCTTTAACTTTCATCGTTCCACTACTTTCAGCGTTTTTGCGGCGCAAATTTAACAAAAATGTATGATTCGACAAACGGTCATTCGCAGTTCATTCCAACGGCTTCATGACCACCTCAATCCTATTGTTCTGATCACGCAACCACTTTAACGTGTTGCGCAGATCTTCCGGAGTGATGGAATCCAACGTGCTGATGTAATCCTTCGCAAGGTCCTCATGGTCGTAATAATACGCAACCATCGCATTCAGCTGCCAGTTGTTCTCCTTCTGGTTCTCGGTGAACTTATTCTTCAGGTTCTTCACCGCCTTGTTGAAATCGACCAGCTTCGGTCCTTCGGTGATGAAGGAATCGACTTCCGAATAGACAATCTTTTGCAACTTCCCATACATCTCCGGGTCTGTGTCATAGCGCATTTGGAGGGAAGCGTACTCAACCGGCTTTTGTGCAAGCGAGCCACGGACGGAAACGCCATAGGTTCCGCCCTCGTTCTCTCTCATAGACTCGAAGTAGCGGATATCCAATATATCCCCTATCAGCTGCATCATTAACCTATTCTTCAAGGAATACTGCATCTCTGCGCCGTAGACGACGAAGCTGGATGTCTTCTTGATCTCCAATTCCCGAGAGAAAGTGTTGTTGACAACCCCTTTCGGACGACGGATTTGGCGGTCGATCCATTGCTCTGTCCCCAGTTTCTTCTGGGCAGGTATGCCACCGAGATAACGATTCACACTCTCCTTAATATTATCCAAGTCCACATTGCCGACGATGAAGACAGTGAAATCCTTCGGGTCGAGGAACCTGCGGGAGAAGATCTCCAAAGACTTCTGTTGGCTCACCTGCTCCAACTGCTTCAACCCGAACGGAGTGGCTCTCACATGATGATCGTTCACCGTCACCTGCACGGAGTCGCTGAAAGTACGGGAAGGATCCTTGTCCGCATTCACCAAGACAGTGTGGTATTGGTTGATCAACGCCTGATAGCTCTCATCATCCGTACGTGTGCCCGTGAACAGAAGGTATACCAACTGCGTGAGGGTCTCGAAATCCTTGACGGAGGAAGACCCCGAGAACGATTCGTTGTAGGCTCCGACCGACGGACTCAGTCTCACCACCTTGCCGGCCAACTTCTTGCTGAGGTCGATTGCATTGAAGCTTCCCTTTCCGTTGTTCTGCGCGACTGAGACGCAGAGGTTGGCGGAAGGCATATCCGAAACGTTATCGATCATGGACAATCCGCCCTCACTATAGCCGTAAAGGATGATTTCGTCCTCCTTAAGTTTCGTCGGGCGGATGACGACACGCATACCGTTGCTAAGAATCCACTCCGTCACGTTCTCCAAAGCCTCCACCTTCCGCTCTTTCTTTATCTTCCCTTGTTTAGGCTTCTTGGCGATCAACGGGGCCTGCAAATTGTTCTCGGAGTAGGACTCCACATTCATGTTACTGGTCTCTTGGAGCATTTTCAGCACCTTCTCTTTGCTTGGAAAATGGACCGTCTCCTTTTCCGGACCCGTCATGAGCACCGTAATCTCCTTGGACGAAACAGACGCAGAGGCAAAGCGGTTGATAATCTCTATGGTGATTTCCGGCAAGATCTCTTGGATGGTCTTATATTCCCAAGCGATGCCAGGGATAGGTTCGGCGTCGAGGAAGTGACGGATATACTCTTGGACATAGCTTCCGTTTTTCGTCTTCTCCCGCTCGTTGTAGCTCTTCTCCATGGCGCTGAGCAGGCTCTCCTTCGCCCTGTCCAACTCGGCTTGCGTGAACCCGAAACGTTTCATCCGTTCGCCCTCTTCCAAAAGGGTGGCGAAAGCCCTCTCCTCTTGTCCCTCCACAGGAACCGCGAGGAAAATGAAGGCATCCTTCGACCGCACGATCTCTCCGTATCCGACAGAGGCCCCCGCATAAGGAGCATCCGCCTTTTGTGATATTTCGTCGAGACGATCACTGATCATGGATTCAATTAAATCCTCTACGATAGATATCATATAACCCATCTTGTTGGATTTCAATTCGTCAGGCATTCTGTCTGTCCTATAATCGATGCGTATGGAGGAGGTCTTCGCCTCTTTGTCCGTCAAGATCGCCACGATAGGTTCGGTGACGGGTTCCAAAGGGTAGACGATGCGCTTGGCCGGGTTCTCACGTTTAGGAATATCTTTCCATAGATTCTTAATGGTGTTCTCCACCTTATCCACATCCACGTCGCCGACAATGACAACAGACTGCAAATCAGGCCTATACCACTTGTGGTAATAAGCCCGCAAAGTGTCATAAGGGAAGGATGAGATGATGGCGGTATCCCCAATGATGTCACGTTTCGCATATTGGGAGTTCTTGTAGAGAATTGGAAGGGAAGCCTTCCACAACCTACGTTTCGCGTTCTGGCGGCTCCTCCACTCCTCACGGATCACACCGCGCTCCTTGTCGATCTCCTCCGCTTTGAGGGAGATGAAGCCAGACCAGTCGTGAAGGATAAGCAAAGCGGTGTCCACGATGCTCTCCCGCATGGTCGGCACGGACTTCAGGTTGTAGACCGTCTCGTCCAAGGAGGTGTAGGCGTTGACGTTGTTGCCAAACTGCACACCGATTGTCTCCAAATAGTTGATGATGTCCTTATCCGGGAAGTTTTTGGTGCCGTTGAAGGCCATGTGCTCGAGGAAGTGCGCCAGACCATTCTGGTTATCCTCCTCCAAGATGGCGCCCACGTTCTGTGCGATATAGAAATCCGCTCTTTCGGGTACGACATCGTTATGCCGGATATAATAGGTCAATCCATTGTCTAATTTACCATACCTGACCGCCGAATCGATGGGGATATGTAAGTCTTCCATTTTGGCCCTATCCATTTGAGCCATTGCGGTTGATGCGAAAAGAAGTGCGAAACCCGCACAAATGATTTTTTTCATGTCGTCAACAAATTAAAAAACGTTCGGAAACGCTGTGATAGTAAGTGTCATTTATTCGGAAGGAAAGCCTGACAACAGGCCCGAGCGCTCCATTCCTTTGCAAATATACATAATCCATCCTTATCCATTTCCTAAATAATCATAAATAAAATCAACGCACGTCGCACCACAAAAGGTTTTTTAGGGGACGACCTATAACGTTATTTTCCAAGCGAAGAGGGGGTCGAATCGTATGTGACACAAGTGGTTATTATTTTTGGTTTGTCGTTGATTGTTTTTTTTTCTATATTCGCGGTTCGAAATAGTTTTTTTTAGATTTTTTAAGATTATTAATATACTATTACAGCGACATTAAATGGAAAGGCGAGTTGTTATAACAGGAATGGGTGTTTACTCGTGTTTGGGCAAGAACCTTGATGAAGTCAGAGAATCACTCTACAATGGTAAGTCTGGTATTATTTTCGATCCTGTGCGCAAGGAAATGGGTTTCAGGTCCGCACTTACCGCTCATTTGGAAATCCCTGATTTGAAGGGCCAAGTAAGCAGGAATCAACGCGTATATATGCCTGAGCAGGCAAAATATGCCTACGTTGCCACGACAGAGGCGCTTCGTAACGCTCGTCTTGACCAAGACTATATAGACAGCCACGAGATTGGTTTATTATACGGAAACGATAGTACGGCTGATGCGGTCGTGAAGAGTGTCGACACCATGCGCGAAAAGAAAGACACCACGTTGGTGGGTTCTGGAGCGATATTCCAATCAATGAACTCAACTGTCACCATGAACTTGGGCTGTTTGTTCAGACTAAAAGGTATTAACTTGACTGTTTCAGGCGCATGTGCCAGCGGTTCTCATGCGATCGGCTTGGGGTCTCTCCTCATCAAATGGGGCTTGCAAGATTGTATCGTATGTGGAGGCGCACAGGAGGTGAACCCATATTCAATCGGAAGTTTCGACGGTATCAACGCTTTCTCCACGAGGGAGAGCGACCCGACGAAGGCTTCTCGTCCGTTCGACCGTGACCGTGACGGCTTGGTCCCTGGTGGAGGCGCCGCTACGGTTATCATAGAGAGCTACGAATCTGCCGTGAAACGTGGCGCACCGATCTTGGCGGAGGTAATCGGCTACGGATTCTCCTCTAACGGAGACCACATGTCCGTTCCTAACGTGGACGGTCCGAGCCGCTCTTTGGAGATGTGTCTTCGTGAGGCGCACGTGGACAAGAAAGACATCGCCTACATCAATGCGCACGCCACTTCCACTCCTGTGGGAGACAAGAACGAGGCGAAGGCGATCGCTAACGTGTTCGAAGGATATAAGCCGGTTGTGGCTTCCACGAAGGCAATGACGGGACATGAGATGTGGATGGCAGGATCCAGCGAAATCGTATATTCCATGTTGATGATGCAGAACGACTTCATCGCTCCTAACATCAACTTCGAGAATCCTGACGAAGACTCCGCAAGGTTGAACATCCCTGCGAAACGACTTGACACGCACTTCGACATGTTCTTGTCCAACTCGTTCGGATTCGGTGGCACGAACTCCACGTTAATTGTAAAAAGATTCACGAAATAACTGTATTGATGGATAGGGATACATTTATCGAAAAACTGAACGAATTGCTCGCCGAAGAGTTTGAGGTGGATGTCCAAACCATCCATCCTGATTCTACGATCAAGATTACATTGGCCTTGGATAGCCTCAGTTTCGTCGATTTGATTGCTGTCATCGAAAACGAATTCGGGGTGAAAATACCGGGGCAGGAACTGAAGGAGTTGAAGGTGTTTTCACAACTCTATGATTACATTTACGATAAGATTGAGCAGAAATGAGTCTGGAGCATCCATTATACCAAGGAGAACAAATCAAGGAATTGATACCACAGCGATTCCCCATCATGATGGTGGATACGTTGTATGAGGCTGACGAGACCGACTGCCTGACAGGCTTGACGATCAGTCAGGATAACATGTTCTGCGAGGAGGGCGAATTCATCGAGCCCGGACTAATCGAGCACATCGCACAGTCCGCCTCCGCCCATGCCGGTGTGAAAGCCAAAATGAAGAACGAGCCCACACCCGTCGGCTATATCGGCGAAGTGAAGAAATTCAAGTTGGGGGCAAAGCCTAAAGCGGGAGCGTCACTAATCACATCCATCCATATCGTATCAGAAGTGCAAAACGTATCGCTGATCAAGGCGGAGACGAAAGTGGACGGAGAGGTGGTCGCCTCTTGCCAAATGAAGATCTTCATCAGGGAATAATTCGTCATGGGAGAGAGGACTTCACGTTTGGATGTAAGCTACACCGGCGAACCTTTAATCAGCCGCATAGAAGTGAAAGTACGCTTCTCGGAAGTGGATTCCATCCGCGTCGTCTGGCACGGCAGTTACGTGAAATACATGGAAGACGGCCGAGAGGATTTCGGAGAGAAATACGGGATAGAGTACCTGAAGATCTTCGACAACGGCTACACCGCCCCCGTGGTGTACATGCGACTACGATACATGCAAAGCGTCACCGTGGGCGACACCGTGGTAGTGGAGACCCGCTACGTACCAACACTTTCCGCCAAGATGATATTTGAGTATAACATCTTCCGCAAAAGCGACAACGCACTGGTACTGACGGCCACGACCACCCAAGTGTTCATGAGCAGAGAGGGTGAGCTTCAACTCAACAACCCTCCTTTTTACGAGGAGTGGAAAAAACGCTGGAACATCGGATGATTTTCTTATTTATACGAATATGCTTCTTAATAAATATTTCACAATAAGAGAGAGGCGGGAGGACGAGACGGGTTCGAACTTCCTGATTTCCTTAAATCCTGACCACCAAGTGTATCAGGGCCATTTCCCCGGCGACCCGATTTGCCCGGGAGTATGCAGCATTCAAATGATACGTGAATGTGCGGAAATCGTTTTAGGACAAAGGCTCACCATCGGCACCGTTTCGCAATGCAGGTTCATGGAACTGCTAACACCATCGAAAAACAAGGATTTGCTTCTGAAACTGACGTTGAGCAAAGCGGAAGAAGGCATGGTCAAGGCAGTCGCCTCCATATTGTCAGACGATGCGCAAACCTCTTTTTTGGAGTATAAGGGAGAATATTCTCCGCAATGCTAAATGACGTAACAACATGGCTAAATTCACAATAGCTGTATACAATTACTTCAAGCAACACAAAATAGTGTTCTACGCACTGATGTTGCTGAGTTTCTCCTTCTTCGTCTACTTCGGGCAAAAGATGGTCTACGAGGAGGACATCACCAAACTTCTTCCGCCAGACGAGGAAAGCGACAACTCGAAAGAGATGGTTTTCGCCAACCTGAAAGTGAAGGACAAGCTCTTCGTTGTCTTCAAGATGAAGGACGACAGCAAGGATGTCAACGCATTGAAATCCGCATGCGATTCGTTTTGCAGCAGTTTGATGGAGTCGGAGGTCGCAAAAGAAATGATCACCGACGTCCTATACAAAGTGGATGCCGAACTGATACAATCAGGCGTGGCTTCCCTGTACAATTACCTACCTGTGTTCCTCGACAGTTCGGATTATGCCATGATGGATTCCCTGACGACCAAAGAGCACATCGATGCGCAGATGCAGAAGAACCTCATGACACTCTATTCCCCTATGGGAGCGATGATGGGACAAGTAATCGCACAGGATCCGCTTGCCCTGCGGGAGATTTTCGTGAGCAAGAAAGATGCGCTGAGGGAGGGCTTAGGGTCAAATTACACGTTGATCAGCCAACACTTTTTCTCGCAGGATTCCGCCATCGCCATCGCCTTCATATCCCCGAATTTCAAAACGGTGGATTCCAAGTTGAGCGCAAAACTGATCGACGAGATCGATGAGGACATCGCCAAGCTCGCCAAAGTGTCACCGGACGTGGAGGTCTACTACCATGGAGCGGCGGCACAGAGCGTATACAACTCCAGACAAATCAAGCACGACCTGGTGATGACACTCTCCATCTCCATGTTCTTCGCGCTTTTAGTCATTGGAATCTGCTACCGCAATAGGTCCACCCTGCTTCAGATGGCCATTCCGATTGTATACGGCTTTTTCTTCGCCCTATGCATCATCTATTTCGTCAAAGGGCAACTCTCCCTGCTCGCCTTAGGTATCGGAGCGATCGTCCTGGGCGTCGCGGTCAGCTATTGCCTCCATGTCATCACGCACTACAAGTATGTTGGCAACCCTATCAGGGTGTTGGAGGAGCAATCCGTACCCGTCTTCTTAGGGTGTCTCACAACGATAGGCGCATTCACCAGCCTGATGTTCACCGAAGCGGAGCTGCTAAAAGACTTCGGTCTCTTCGCATCCCTATCCTTAGCGGGCACTACCCTATTCTGCCTGCTGTTCCTGCCTCAATTCTTCAATGAGGAGAAGAACAAACGGTCGGAAAAAGCATTCGCGCTTCTGGAAAAGATTAACTCCTACCCGTTTGAGCGTAAGACCTACCTCATCGGTTCCATCATCATCGTCAGTCTCATCTGCTTCATCACCTCCAGATGGGTGAAATTCGATTCGGACCTGACCCACATCGCCTACTATGACAGCAAGATCCTGAAGTCGCAGGAGATATTGGCGGAGCATACAACAAAGGAGTGCCGTACCATCTACTTCGCCGCCGTCTCCGAGAACCTGGACAGCGCATTATGCTATTCAAAGAAACTGGAGAACGTACTATCCAACATAAAGGAGAACTACGGAATCGTCAAATCGTTCGGCACATCCAACAGCATGATATTCATACCAATGGACGAACAGGAGAGAAGACTCGACCAATGGTACTCGTTCTGGACGGAAGAGAAGAAAGAGAAGGTATTCGCCAACCTGAGCGAAGCCGCCCTCAAGAACGGATTGGATCCGACCGTCTTCTTAGAGTTCCAGAACATGGTCGAAGAAGAACGTTCAACCTTGGTACTGGCGGACTCCGACATACTACCATCCTCGATTAAAAGCAACATGATCGAATACACGGACGGTAAATACATGGTCTTCACCCCTGTGAACCTGCAACTCAAAGACAAGAAGGAAGTGTGCGACGAAGTGACCAAGATACCGCACCTCGTCGTAATCGACCCATATTACTACACAAGCAACATGGTGAAACTCATCCATGATGATTTCTCCACGACATTGCTCATCTCCTCCTTATTCGTACTTATTGTACTGCTAATCAGTTACAAAAGCATCATACTTGCGCTGATAGCCTTTTTACCAATGGCCTTGAGTTGGTACATCGTCCTGGGTGTCATGGGCATATTCAACATGCAATTCAACTTAATTAATATTGTCATCACCACCTTCATCTTCGGAATCGGTGTCGATTACAGTATTTTCGTCATGGACGGACTACTCTCCGAGTTCAGGATCAGGAAAAACGTGTTAGTCTTCCATAAGACTGCCATCTTGTTCTCCGCCTTCGTGCTGATCGTGAGTGTCGCCTCCCTGATGTTCGCCACACATCCGGCCGTCAGATCCATCGGAGTGTCAACCCTGATAGGCATGTCCACCGCGGTCATCATCTCCTATTCTTTGGAACCGTTCTTGTTCTATTGGCTAATCAAGCGGCCTACAGTGAAGAAGAAAGCGCCAGTGACCATCTTCAACATACTGCACGGAGAGGTCTACTTCAAATTGGGGAGGGACCACATGTCGCTCAAGCAACAGATACGCAACAACTATGAGTACAAAGGATTTCATGTGGAAAAACAGTTGAAAGAGGAATTGGAAATCACCCATAACTATAATCTATTCAACCAAATCTTCCCTCTTGAGGGATCTATTTTAGAATATGGTTGCGGCTATGGATTCAAATCCTATTGGTTCGGCATCAACAACAAGCACTGCGAGGTGGTGGGATACGACACAGACGAAGACCAACTGATGCTTGCGCAACATTGTTACCTAAACAACGACAGGATTAACTTCTCCAGTTGTGCGGACGTATTGCAAAAGACATACGAGACAGTCATCGTCAACAAAGGATGGAAACTCGAAGACATCACATCCGCACTTGGGAAAACACGTTATCTAATCACATACAAGGAATGCGAGAGCGACATCCTCAAGTCTGATTTCATCAAAGAGGATGAAGACGAGCGCTATACACTTTACCGTGCGAAGAGATTTTACAAATAATCTGCTATGAAGTATGATGTAGCCATCATAGGTGGAGGATTAGGCGGATTGGAGTGCGGATACACGCTTTCCAAATGTGGCTTGAGCGTCTGTGTGCTTGAGCAAGGAAACGCATTGGGAGGATGTCTGCAGACCTTCCGTCGTCGAGGCACAGAATACGACACCGGGTTTCACTATGTGGGCGCATTGGACGAGGGGCAATCCCTCTGGCGGTTATTTGATTTTTTCCGGCTCATGGACTTGCCTTGGCATAGGCTCGACCAAGACGGGTTCGACGAAGTGATCCTGAACGGAGAACGCTTCGAATTCGTTTCGGGACGAAAAGAGTTCGTGGAGAAGTTATCAGAACAATTTCCAGGCCAAAAAGACAACCTGAAAAAATACATGGAGGTCCTGTCCGACGTGGGAGATAATATCTTCAAAAGCTTCGACACGGCGGACGCTGTCGATTTCTACCAAAAACCAGCCTTCACCCAATCCGCCCACGAATTCCTGAAGGAGACAATCTCGGACCCCAAGCTACGCAACGTGTTGGCCGGCACATCCCTGAAGATGGAGCTCCATACCAACTTGCCGTTGTATATCTACGCACAAATCAACGACTCTTTCATACAGAGCGCATGGAGGATAGAAGGAGGAGGGCAACAAATCGCAAACCGCCTGGCGGACAATATACGCGCTTTAGGTGGCGAGGTGCGCACGAAATCGGAAGTGACGGAACTGGTGGAAAAAGAGGGGAAACTTTCCCATGCGATCGTGAACGGAGAAGAACACATCGAAGCGGATATATTTATCTCAAACGCACATCCCGTCGCCACGCTAGATCTTGTAAAGGAGAGCCAAGTGCTGAAGAAAGTTTATAGGCGACGCATCTCCGGACTGCCGAACACCTTTGGCATGTTCACCGCCAACATACAACTGAAAGAGGGTATCCCGTACCTGAATCGCAACCAATTCATCTACGAGACAAACGATATATGGGACTACGCCTCCTTCGATACGCGCAATCGGACAGACGCGACGCTGGTCAGCTATCAAGTACCAACGAATCAATCCCCATACGCCACGAACATAGACATCCTAACCCCTATGAATTGGAGGGATGTGGAGCAATGGGACGGGACAAAAGTCATGCGCCGCGGAGACGACTATGAAGAATTCAAGCGACGGAAGGCCCAGCAATGCATCAAATTCGTCGGGAAATACATCCAGGGATTAGAAGAACACGTGGAGAAGGTGTACACAAGCACACCGCTCTCGTACAAGGACTATACCTCCACCCACGAAGGAAGCGCATACGGCATCAAAAAAGATTTCAGCAAACTGATGTTCACCATGCTGACCCCGCGTACGCCTTTACCCAATCTTCTATTGACAGGACAAAATCTGAACCTACACGGTGTTTTGGGAGTATCCATGACCTCATTCTTCACTTGCGCAGAGATATTAGGCATGGACAAAATAAAAGATTTGTTAAAATTAAGATAAGATTTATTAAATTGTCTTAATTTATGATTTCATTTGTTAAATTATGTAAAAACATTTCACTTTGGCATGTTTTTTGTACTAAATATAGTGTACAACAAAAAAGACATACCATTAGAATAAATTTCAATTCGTTTATTGAGTAATTCATGTTGCATCCATCAGTGCGAGAGCATAGATGGATGTTTTTTTTATATTCACAGAAAAATTTAAAAAACACGATGAATATAATAGCAGAATTATATAGTATTTATATATATTTGCGAAATAATATAAACAAAACACAACATGGGGAAGAATAATATTTATCAAAAATTAGCCGCCCTCACTTTATCCATTTTCACGGCGGTCTCCATCTATGGCAATTGTCCAATAGATGATTTCGACAAGATAATCTCCTCCTGCACAGGGGATAACGAGTATGGAATCACCTATGAGGCAGGCGTCGATAGCATACAAATCGAATATTTTCAGGACCCGATTACGCTAAATTCGAAAATCGGATGTTTGGAAAAGACACCCGCACCCGCATGGTTCGCCATACAGATTGATGAAGAAGGTGATTTATTCATTGAAATCGCCCATTCAAAGTTTCAGGACATAGACTTCGCATGTTTTGGTCCCTACGAAGGTGAAACAAAGAAAGAGATGCTCCAAAAAGTCTGCATGGAGCCCGAAAAATATTTCCACACAGGGTATGTCCGCATTCCGTCAGACGCACATCCAGACACGACAGGCTGCAAATACGCTCCCGAGTTCGCCCACATAGGCGATTCAACGGAAAAATACATCAATTTGTCGGACGAAATAGAAGAATACAAGCTCGAAGAGCTGTACATACAATACTTGAATGATGAGATAACAGAAGCCGATTTCTGGGAGAAGAAAGACTCGCTGGTGTATCTACAAAAAATTTACGACTCCATCGCTTACACGTACCAGACGATAGACCCCATGTACTACGACATAACATCCAATTGTTTCAGAAGCAAAACGGACAGATTCCCGGACGGATACATGGTTGATTGCAGCTACAGCGAAAACGCGAGGGAAGTCTGTCACATTGAAAATGCGAAGAAGGGAGAATGGTATCTGTTAGCCATCACGAACTACTCCCAAAAAGAAGGGGAAATAACATTTCAGAAAAAAGGTGGTACGGCCACAACTAACTGCCAAATCATCATCGACGCAACCGCCAACGACGTGTGCGAAGGTGGAAACATAGAATTGTCCGTCAACAATGCGCCAGAGGGAGCGACATTCAACTGGACTGGTCCCAACGGTTTCTATTCTTTGGAAAAGTCCCCCGTCATTCCAAACGCAACCAAAATCCACGAAGGCATCTATTCCGTTCAAATGCAGGCCAATGGCATGACATCTCCCGTCGTCGAACTAAATGTCACCGTAAATCCTGTTTATGAAATAGACACCACCATAATCATCGAGTTGGGCGACAAACTAATGTTTGGTGGGGATTCGCTGGAAAACGAAGGGTTATACACCCACACCTTCTCCTCGGATGGAGGATGTGACAGCATCGTCCATCTCCAACTGAAAGTGATGAATCAAGATGTGAATATGAAGTCCAACGGACCACTCTGCGAAGGGGAGACGCTTGTCCTAACCGCGGAAGGCGGACCATCCAAAGCCTCATTCAGCTGGACTTCCCCCCATGGAGAAGTATGGAACGGACAAGAGATTTCTATTCCCAATGCCACCACAAACGAAAGCGGGCAATACTCATTATCAATGGATATCAACGGGAAAAAGATAGACGTGGGGGATCTAATGGTTGAAGTGCGTTCGTCCTTCACCTCCGAAAAAGACACGATTCTACACGGAGGCGAAACCATCGTTTTCGGGACCCAAAACATCAGTCAATCAGGGACTTACACTGAGACATTCCATAACATAGGAGGATGCGACTCCGTTGTGACCTTGCATGTTTCCGATGCGGCAAGGAACTCCAAGGTGAACGCACCTCTCTGCGAAGGAGAGACTTTGACAATATCCGTTTCCGACTATTATCCCGAGAACTCCCTTCACTGGTTCGGGCCTAACAACTTCGAACAAGAAGGCGGTCTCGAAGTGGTCATCCCTGATGTAAAAGTCAGTGACGCAGGAGAATACATCGTCAAAACTGACGTATTCAAACAAACGACAGGCGACCTCGTCGAATACTTCACCTTCCCTGTCACAGTATACGAAAAAAGCATTGTCGACACCTCCATAACCATAATCGAGGGAGAATCCCGCTCTTTTGGAGGCCAGGCACTGACCGAATCCGGCATTTACACCGACACGTTCTCCTCCTCTCACGGATGTGACAGCATCATTCGCCTCAAACTCATTAAAGAGAACCTAAACATCACCATCAGGCAGAACGGACCAATCTGCGAAGGCAGAGGGCTCGAACTCATTGCGGAGGGCGTGCCAGAATCAATGACTTCAAAATGGATGGGACCTAATAATTTCTCCGCCTCGGGGAATAGTGTGGAAATCCCCCATGTGGCACTATCCGACGCAGGGCAATACACGCTTCAATGCATAAAAGACGGAGCGGTATTGTACCAAGGAGAAACAGAGATTACCATAATGGAGACAAAATTGGCAAAGGACACCATTTTCCTAACCGAAGAGGAACCTTTCCTCCTAAATGGGGCATCCATAACCGAACCGGGGGAATACCTCGACACCCTTCTATCATCCAACGGTTGCGACAGCATCGTGACACATGTCGTCAGAAAGATAACGGGAGAGAGCAACGCACCTCTCTGCGAAGGGCAAGACCTTGTTCTATCCACCATGGGGCAACAAACACAGGACAATCTCTTTTGGCGGACTCCCAACAATCAAACCATACAAGCGGATGCGCAAACACGCATACCTGCGGTACAGAGAGCTTCCAACGCCGGTACCTACACATTGGAAATAGATGTGAACGGCAAAAATATCATCATTGGCAAAACAAAGGTGGACGTGTATCCGACATACCAAAAAGACACATCTATAAGCATAATTAAGGGAGAATCATTCCAATTTGACGCACAGGAGCTAACCGCAGCAGGCTCCTATTCATTCACGAAACAAACCCAATACGGATGTGACAGCATCATCAATCTCACGATTGACGTGACAGAGGCGAACATCAAGGTGGAAAATAACGGGCCTCTCTGCGAAGGCGAAAGGTTGGTGATATCCGCCCAAGACATTCCTGACAGAGCACAAATACAATGGCTCGGACCGAACGGATTCGTCTCCACCGACTCCATAATCGAAATAGAATCCGCCTCCATGAAGCATAGCGGCGAATATCGTATGGAGGCAACCATAGGAGGTGCGGATATCTTCTCGTCCTCCACCGATGTAACCATATATTCCTCAAACAAAGTTGAGTTATTCGACAAGATCATAGGAGAGCATTACGAGGTGGGAGATGTGGTCGTCAATAAGCCAGGCAAATACACCTTCTCATTGAAGAACGAAAATGGATGCGACAGCATCGTCACGATCCAATTGGTGTGGGCATTGGACACCACACAAATCATTCCGGAAGCCTATTTCAGTCCAAATGGAGACGGAGTGAGAGACACATGGTACATCAAGGATGTGGACAAATATCCGACCAGCGTCACCATTTATGACAGGGCAGGGAAAATCATCAGGCATTTCGAGACCTACAACAATGAGACGGGATGGGATGGCAAGGACAGCATGGGGAATGACTTACCATCCAACGATTATTGGTACATCATCAGCAATTCCTACCAAGACAAACTCTTCATGGGACACATCACATTGTTGAGGTAGGTTTGCAGCAGATTCCACTTGCACCTTCACATAAATGCACATAAAAAGCGGAACCGCTCTCAGGGGCGATTCCGCTTTCCGTTTATATTATCCTGCCAAGGCCGATGTCCATGGGCATCGCCTCATGTCTACGCTTATTTCTTGTTGACAAGCATCGGATATACCTTCCCTGTGGTATCCATAAGGAGGTAGTAACCTGCTTTCAGTTGGTCGCAGCTGGCGTTCTGCACCTTCACGGAACGGAGGAATCCACCCTTCGCGTCGTATGCGTTATAAATGCCGTCAGGAATGATTTCCTTCTCATCACTCACAGTTTTCATAACATTGGTTTGTTCGATTAGTTTGAATTCCAATTTATCGATATCCACCCAATCTCCCGTGATTTCCAACTTCAAAACATGTGTGCCTTTTTTTATTTCGTTCAGTTTTGTCTTTACAACTGTGAAATTTTCCCAGCTATTGGTGTTTGGCACCTCGATGAATCCGCCAGGCGTACCGTCAGCACCAGGGATGATGAAGGTGTTGTCTATGTATAGTGTAAATGCAGCACCGTTCGAACCGGAAGCGACTGTCGCCTCCACCTCGTAAATGCCCGTCGTCTCCACATCCACCGTATACTCGATCCATTCGCCCGTTTGGGTATAGCCGACAGCAGTATTGTTCATATCCACACCCTCGTTGCGGTCGCCGCCATTGCGGTTCTGTTCATCCAAGTCGTGGTATGCGTTTCCCTCGCCGCCATAATCGAACTCCTCAGCCTCAATCACGCCAGGGATGACAGCAGGTGTTCCGTTAAAAGGAGTCTGAGGCTCAAGAATAGTGATTTTCTTCTTGGTAGTGGTATAATCCTTGCCGCTGGCGTCGTAGCCGACCGCCCAAATGGAATGCTCGCCACGGGAGACCTCCTCCCAAATATAAGTGTCTTGGTCGCTGGCGATTATCTCACCATCCGCATAGATGTCGAATTTTGTGATATCCTCATTCTGCTTGTCCACATTGATCTGCACCTTGCCTGGTTCAGACTCGGTCAATAGCATGGTGGAGATGGAGAGGTCCAACGCCTGTGCAGGATTGTCACCCAACAATTCCAACATCTTTTCCGCATATCTCTTTCCCAACTCCTTGTAACCCTTCACGGTGAAGTGGTATTGGTCGTTCGCCGCCTCGCAACCATCCGAGGAGATGACGTATCCGGTAGGGATGACATTAGGAACATTCGCGATGACTGTGTTGTGTCCGCTACAAGGTCCTGTGTGGCGCACTTCACCCACCAACAAAGGCACTTCGGCTGCATTCAAGCCCAAATCTTTCAATATGTTTTCATAAACCCCCTTCAGACGGTCTGGCCAATCCTGTTGTCCGTTGTTATTCTCACCCTGATGAACCAGAACGCCCTTGATGACACCCTCTTGTTGAGCCAATTTAGCCATGTCAATCATACGGCCATAAGGGTTGTTACCATACTCCCTCGCATAGTTCTTCAGCCAGTCCGCAGCCGAATTGAGGTAGGATTGGTACCTATCCTTTTCGAACAATTGAATGTCACATCCACCACAGGCAACTACAACGACACCCACACGAATCGCCGGGTCGAGATTCTCCACCAATGTGCGTCCGAAGTTGTCGACCGGTCCATACCCGATGTTGTTACCGTGGAAACAGCGGGCCAAAGGAGGAATGGCGGTATACCATTGTCCCATCTTTTTCCCGCAATTCGAGCAATCATTCGCCGTGTAGATCCGTTGGAAACGTTCGCTCACGCCTTGCGTCTCCGAGGATGGCACAGAGGCGTTACCCTCCATGTTGGATTGTCCGAAACAAATATAGATGTGGAAGTTCGGATCTGGGTCGGCTTGCGCCAACGAGACCATCCACACAAAACATAGCATTAACGCTAATCGAAATAGTATATTCTTTTTCATGGCACGTGTTATTTAAGTTGAACAAATATAGGCAACCACACACATTGCAAATGTGATTTCTTCTTCATAGAGTAGGAATTTTTTTTCAAACCTGCGACTTCCCCTTAGAAGACGATGGCTGATAAAGACATAGCACCCTTATGGACAAGCAATCAATGGGCTCCGACTCATTCCGTCGAAGCCCATGATATACCATCCGATTCATTTTTCACTTCAGGCAATAGGAAAAGGCGAAGCCATCCTTCTTTCCCTCTTTATAGGTAATGAGCACCAATACGATCAGGCCCTCTTGTCCGTTGGAGAGTTTGAACTGTCTCACCTCACCAATCTGATCTAATGACGATTTGCCATCATCGAATACCACACTAACTTCCGCCGTGCCCACGATGCCCTTTCCCGGGTCCAATTTCAGCCACGCAGCTCCAGGCTGTACGTTCGCCTCAACTCGGGAAAACGACTCGCCACTACGCAAATTGACATAGGGTTTCTCCATGTCAGTCTGTATCGATCGGCTCTTTTCCGCATCCAAATTGTAGAAGGCGACCCTCCTTGGATGAGACCCATCCGTATCCGCCACCACCAATGTGAGGTTACCCACCACATTAGGCGAATAGACACGGAAATAGTTATAGAACACCTCTTTCCTCACTTCATACCTCTTGCCGACTTCATCCTCCACATAAACCGTCAAGTCTGACAAAGATCGGTTTGACCTCACATAGACATTCAATTCGTCCTCATCCTCGCCGGCAAAGTACAATGTCCTCTTGAGCGGTTCGATTTCACACTCGAAAGCGGGCGTCCTCTTCGAATCATCCTCCTTCCCTTTCTGATCGTCAGACTTTCCCTTCTCCGGGTCATCCTTATTCACCTCCTGGCGGTTATCGACATCAGAATCGTCATCACCACAAGAACATGGTGTGAACAATAACGCCAACGAAAACAACGGAATCGCTATTTTTTTCATTCCCATACACATTTACATGAAACAAATTATTAATAAAGCAATCAACAAGAAACACATCATCAAACAACCTATCTGAAACCGTACAAACGACGGCACATTATCCACAATAATCACTTCGTCAAAGAAAGCCCTTCCGCAGCGGAGGCACTACCCGGCTGGATCAGCAACGCTTGGTTAAAGAGAAGCCTCGCCTTTTCCTTGTTTTTTAGATAATAGGAATTCCAAGCGGAAAGTATAACGATATCATAATCAAACGGATAGAGATGTTCAACCTTATCAAAATAAGGTTCCGCCTTGCCGTATTCCCCCACATTGAAATACATCAGTCCACGGTAATAATTCGCTTTCGTGTTATTAGGATCCAACTTCAAGATCGCATCATACTGCTTTCCCACCTTGATCCAATCCTTCATCTTAGCGGCCGGCAAAACGTAACCGAAACGAGCCTCAATGGAAGTAGGCCTCAGTTGAATCGCCTTAGAATAATACATAAGAGAGACCCGATAGTTTCCCTTGCAATAGTAGAGCCACCCCAAGCGGAGGTTCACCGCATAGATATCCGCCTTCACCGTCTTCAATGCCTCGATCGCCTGATCGTATTGCTTATTGGATTCATACTCATAGCTCTTCGCGAAGATGGAACTACGGGTCGGTTCCGCTGCGGAAGAGGAGGATGCGAAAAGCAGGCATCCCACCACGAAGAGGGACGACAACAACCTATTTGTTTTTCCGCTTAGAAATTCCATTGGACACCTCCAGCAATCACATTATCATTTTGGCTAAACACATTCAACCCCGCATTCCCGTCCACGTCCACAAGGAAAAGATTGGACTCTTTCCTCAGATATTTATAAGTCAGGGACAATTGGCAATGAGTATTCAAAAGATAGATGAAACGGGCGGAGCACCTGAATTTCGTCTCGCACGACAAAGAATAGAACGTATGGCTCTCCCTGTCATGAAAATCGCACAAGTTGCCATACAGATACGAGACGCTGCCCCACAGCCGCTTCAGCAGTTTACCTCCAATCTCAACCTCGCCCAACCAGTTTCCCGGAATCTTTCCCAACGGATAATAATCATTGCCACGCCAAATATACGAAACTTTCGGAGAAATATAGAGATTCAGATTACCCGAAGGATAGATGTAGTAGGAAAGGTTAGCCTGGATTGTTTTAAGGGTCTCGCCCTTAAAGTAAGATGCGCTCGCGAGGCCGACATGTTTGCCATAAGTGTAGGAGACGAGGCAACCCACCAAATAGTCCATGCGGCTATGTCGTGAGGAAGTATGCCTGTATTTGTAGGTTGAGTTAGACAAACTCTGCCAGAACTGGGGATTATATTCCGGCATGGTATAGTTCCCGTAATATTGACCATAAGGATTATACAGATACGACCACCACGGGTTGTACCATCCCACATAGTTGTTATACATCCCGTAATCATAGCCATAGTTGCGGGAATTCTCATCCTGGCCATTCGTCGAATTATCCCCTTTTGCATCCGGATTGTTCCATACCGGATTATAGACAGGCCATTCGTTCTGCCAATAGTTATTATTTCCCTCTGTGGTTCCCTTTTCACCCTCGTTAGGGCCCTCATTCGCCTCATTGCCACCCACAGGCGTAAGAATGGTATTCCCTTCGTCGGAAGGACTCGATTCACTCTCCTTGTCCGACTCGTCGGCATGAAGATCCCAAGGGAAGTTCCACATGCTAAACGGATTATCGCTGGTGGACGAGGCGGACATCGTATCCAATGCGAAACGCACTTCGTCATAAGACTCACGGCTGATACGTCCGTACGGCATCACCTTCCAGCGGGAAGAGACGTTGAATTTCGCGGAGACCTCATATTCGACCCCCACATATTTGGATTTCAGGTTGAAATAGGTTGCGTTGGAACCCTTCATCTCGACAGGATTGGTCCGTGAAGTGAAGCCGACATGATGGTTCAGTTCACAGACATCCCCCAACTCGTTTGTCATATCCACCGATGCGAAACCACCATTTCCGACGAGATAACGTTCGAAGTAGATGTACGAATCATCCCATGCCGTCTTGCTATCCGCAAAAAGCGCGCCGCCCTCCGCATAGAGGGAGGATACAGGTTTAGAACGTTTTAGCCCGTATAATGAAACCGATGCGGCAGAAACGCCGGAGAAGAGCCGATTGGCGTCCATCGTCCGAAGAGTATACTTATATGCGAAATAGAGGTATTCATTCAGGATAGAGTCCTTGGGGCACATGCCATACGCCTTTTCCAGGTGAGGAATCGCCTCCATATACCTGCCATTTTCGTACATGGAAATGCCAGTGGTCCGTTCCGCAGTGAAGGTAGAGAACCCTTCGTCCGCCGGATCGAAACACTCAACGCTCCATGCCTGTGCTGGAATAATCAACATGGAAAGTAGAAACCCTATGATAAAATTGTTCCTCGCCATATTATTAACATCCTACAAAAATAAAAAAACAAAACGATAAGACAAATTTTTGTTGAAAATGACAGAGGAAATAACAGATGCCGAAGATTCAAAAAAGAAGCCGTTTTAGAAATATCGCATCGGATTTTCGTCCAAAGGCAATTCTAAAACGGCTTAATCCATTTAAGAGAAGGCATATTGCAAGCGAGAAACTAAAATTGCAGACCGGCCATTGATATGTCCTTCTCCATCGTCCAAGTCAATGTTTAACGACGGGGACGGAAATTACCGCGGGGACCGCCACCCGGACGTCTCTCCTCACGAGGCTGAGCCTCCTTGATATGAATGGTCCGTCCGTCGAATTCACCACCCTCCAGCTCTGATATGGCTTTTCTGGCAGCTTCGTCGTCCGGCATCTCCACAAATCCGAAACCTCTCGATTTTTGCGTTTCCCTATCCAAGATGACCTTGGCAGAAGAGACTTCCCCATACTCCTTAAACAATTCACACAAGTCCGCATCCGTAACAGCGTAACTCAAATTTGAAACAAAAATGTTCATTAAAAAATTTTTAAAATAAATAAATACGTTCCGATAATGGGGAAGAGATGATAAACTAAGTTTGAAAAATAAGCCAAACCCACATTTGACATTCTAACGGCCAAAATCCAATACAAATATAATCTTTATTCGCAAAGAGTTGCTTTTCTTATCGAAAAAGTTTTATAACTTTGCAAAAAAAAATGATGAGAACGATTCGCATTAATATTATTATCTCTATTCTGGCGTTGGTCGTGTGCCGATGTTAGCAGGAGAAAGACATGTTAAGCGCGAAAATCTGACACTCTTTCTCAACGGAAAGAGTTTTTTTGTTTTATATAGTAACGATAATGGAACACGAGTTAAGAAGCACAGTCTGCACCCTCGGCAGGAGAATGGCAGGAGCGAGAGCCTTATGGCGGGCGAACGGAATGAAGGAGGATCAGATAGGGAAGCCTATCATCGCCATCGCGAATTCCTTCACGCAATTTGTACCAGGACATGTCCACCTTCATGAGATTGGACAGAAGATCAAAGCGGAGATTGAGAAGTTAGGTTGCTTCGCCGCTGAGTTCAACACGATCGCCATCGACGACGGAATCGCCATGGGGCACGACGGTATGCTCTACTCCCTGCCTTCCAGGGACCTCATCGCGGACAGTGTGGAGTACATGGTCAACGCACACAAGGCGGACGCGCTCGTCTGTATCAGCAACTGCGACAAGATCACTCCTGGCATGCTGCTCGCCACCATGCGTCTGAACATCCCTACCATCTTCGTATCGGGCGGTCCGATGGAGGCGGGTGTCTGGAAAGACCAGCACCTGGACCTGATCGACGCCATGGTCAAAGCGGCGGACACCACCATATCCGACAAAGACCTGCAGGAGATCGAGCACTGCTCCTGCCCTACTTGCGGCTCCTGCTCGGGAATGTTCACCGCCAACTCCATGAACTGCCTCAACGAGGCCATCGGCTTCGCCCTGCCCGGCAACGGTAGCATCGTGGCGACCCATAAGAACAGGGAGAACCTCTTCGTGGATGCGGCTAAGATCATCGTGGAAAACACTTACAAATACTATAGGGACGGAGACGAAAGCGTCCTGCCGCTCTCCATCGCCACACGCGATGCCTTCCTCAACGCCATGACGCTCGATATCGCCATGGGAGGCTCCACCAACACAGTGCTCCATCTCCTGGCCGTCGCCCACGAGGCGGGAGTACAGTTCCACATGGATGATATCGACCAACTATCCCGAAAGACACCATGCCTATGCAAGGTGGCGCCTAACACGCAGAAATACCACATCGAGGACGTCAACCGTGCCGGCGGCGTCATCTCCATCATGTCCGAACTCGCCAAAGGAGGATTGGTCAACACGAGCGTGAAACGGGTGGACGGTCTCACCTTAGGCGAAGCCATCGACCAATACGGCATCACCTCACCGAATGTCACAGACAAGGCGATCAACAAATACAAGAGCGCTCCAGCCCGCCAGTTCAACCTCGTGATGGGCTCCCAAGAGTGCTATTTCGACACCTTGGACACGGACCGCGCCAACGGGTGCATCCGCGACCTCAACCACGCCTACACCAAAGACGGTGGATTGGGCGTGCTCAAAGGCAACATCGCACTGGACGGATGCGTAATCAAGACAGCCGGTGTGGACGAGAGCATCTGGAAATTCAGTGGTCCGGCGAAGGTCTTCCAGTCCCAGGAAGACGCCTGCGAGGGCATCCTCGGCGGCAAGGTGGTATCGGGCGACGTGGTCGTCATCACCTATGAAGGACCTAAGGGAGGCCCAGGCATGCAAGAGATGCTCTACCCTACCTCCTACATCAAGTCCATGCACTTGGGCAAGGAGTGCGCCCTGATCACAGACGGACGCTTCTCGGGCGGCACGTCGGGGCTCTCCATCGGGCACATCTCACCCGAAGCCGCATCGGGCGGAAACATCGGTCTCGTGCGTGACGGAGACATCATCGACATAGACATCCCTAACCGTACCATCAACGTACGCCTAAGCGACGAGGAGTTGTCGAAACGTAGAGCGGAAGAGACCGCGAAAGGCAAAGATGCCTGGAAGCCGAAGCGAGACAGAGAGGTCTCCAAAGCCCTAAAAGCATACGCCAGCACGGTGGCCTCCGCAGACAAGGGAGGTATCAGAATCATAGAATAAAAACAAATAAAAAACAACATGTCAGACCCAATCAAAGGATCATACATCCTGATGGAATCCCTTCTGAGAGAGGGGGTTGACACCATATTCGGATACCCGGGAGGAAGCATCATCCCCGTATTCGACGCACTGTACGACTACATGGACAAGTTCAATTACCTACTCATGCGCCACGAACAGGGCGCCGTCCATGCGGCGGAAGGATACGCGAGAGTATCAGGGAAACCAGGCGTGTGCATCGTCACCTCAGGTCCGGGAGCCACCAACACCATCACAGGCATCGGTGACGCCATGATGGACAGCACCCCGATCATCGTCATCACAGGTCAGGTGGGAACCTCCTCGTTAGGAACGGACGCCTTCCAAGAGATAGACATGGTGGGCATCACGCAGCCTATCACCAAATGGGCCTGCCAGATACGCAGTGCCGACGAGGTGGCGGACGCTGTCGCCAAGGCCTTCTACATATCGACCACGGGACGTCCCGGACCAGTCGTGCTGGACTTCACGAAAAATGCACAGAACGAGCTGGCGAACTTCCACTACGAACGATGCACCTACTACCGAAGCTACATTCCCGCCCCGCACGTCTGCCCCGAGCAAATCAAGGAGGCGGCAAAGCTGATCAACGAAGCGCAGAAGCCACTCGCCATAGTAGGTCAGGGTGTGGTGCTCGGCAATGCGGAGAATGAGCTCCTGCAGTTCCTGGAGAAGGCAGACATCCCTGCGGCATCCACGTTGTTGGGTCTTTCCGCCATGCCTACGGACTTCAGGCTGAACAAAGGATTCGTCGGCATGCATGGCAACATAGCGCCCAACATGAAGACCAACGAGTGCGACGTGCTGATCGCGATCGGCATGCGCTTCGACGACCGTGTGACAGGCAACCCGAACACCTATGCGCAGCAAGCCAAGATCATCCATGTGGACATAGACCCTGCGGAAATAGACAAGAACGTCAAGACGACAGCCAAGGTGCTGGGCGACGCGAAAGAGACCCTGTCCGCCCTCACCCAAGCCATCAACCCAGCCCGCCACGAGGCTTGGATCCAATCCTTCGAGCCATACGAGCAGAAGGAACAGGAGACCGTCATCGAGAAGGAGTTGCACCACGAAGGCGAGCGCATCACCATGAGCGAGATCGTACGGAAAGTATCCGACGCCACACAAAGAGAGGCCGTCCTCGTCACCGACGTGGGACAGAACCAGATGGCCTCCGCGCGCTACTTCCAATACAAGCAGACCAGGAGCATCGTGACATCCGGCGGATTAGGCACCATGGGCTTCGGCATCCCGGCAGCCATCGGAGCCAAAGTAGGCGCCCCGGAACGGACCGTTTGCCTCTTCGTGGGAGACGGAGGGTTCCAGATGACCATCGAGGAGCTAGGCACCATCATGCAAAGCAACATAGGCGTGAAGATGATATTGTTGAACAACAACTACTTAGGCATGGTGCGTCAGTGGCAAGAGCTCTTCTTCCACAAGCGATACTCCTCCACCGCGATGGCCAACCCCGACTTCAACCTAATCGCCAACGCCTACCACATCGCCAACCGGCACGTCACCAAGAGGGACGAGATAGACGAAGCCGTGGCAGATATGCTGAAGGATGACCAAGCATACCTCCTCGTCGTGGATGTGGAAGAAAACGGGCTCATCTACCCGATGATCCCCGCAGGCGAAACAGTCACCAACATTTTAACACCGAAAGTATGATGGAGAACAAGAAACTATATACCGTGACAATCTTCTCGGAGAACCATGTGGGATTGTTGAATCAGATCAGTAACATCTTCACGCGCAGGGGGTTGAACATCGAGACACTCTCCGTGTCACCCTCCGCCATCGAAGGCATACACAAGTTCACCGTCACCAGCTTCTCCGACCTGGACACCATAGAGAAGGTCGTGAAACAAATCGACAAGAGGGTGGACATCATCAAATCGTTCTACAACACGGACGAAGAGCTTGTCTACCAAGAGATTGCCCTCTACAAGGTGGCGACCGACCAGTTCCTCGCCTTAGGCTCCATCGAAGAGTTGATACGCAAATACAACATACGCATCCTCGAGATGACCACCAACTGCGTAGTGCTCGAAAAGACAGGACATTACGACGAGACGCAGGGACTCTTCGAGGAGTTGAGCGAGAAACTCACCATCCTGCAATTCATCCGTTCAGGACGAATCGCCATCAACAAATCTAAGATAGAGCGGTTATCGGACATGCTTGCCAAACTAAACAAAGAACATCAACAATAAGAGAGATGGAAATCGTCGGAACACATACCGTAAACATCCACCCGTTCGAAGTGGATTTCAAGAATAGGATCACCCTGCCCCTCATCGTCAACCACCTGTTAAACACGGCAGGCATCCACGCCAACGAAAGAGGATTCGGCATCCAACGGCTCAACAAAGAGAACCACACATGGGTACTCTCCCGCTTGGCGATGGAGCTGAAAAACCGTCCGAAGTGCGACGAGACCCTGAGGATCCGCACATGGATAGAAAACGTGATGAGGAGCTTCACCCTGCGTAACTTCCAGTTCGAGACAGGAGAAGGAGAAGTGATCGGTTACGCCAGAAGCATCTGGGCGATGATCGACACCACCACCCGGCACCCGGTGAGCCTCATCGGGCAAGGCATAGAGGAGTACATTCACCAAAAGGATTGTCCCATAGAGAAGCCAGGGAAGATCATCATTCCCGAGCAATCCGCCCAGTCCTCCTTCGTCGTCGCGTACAGTGATTTGGACATCAACAAGCACCTGAACAGCGCCAAGTACGTGGAGCATATCATCGACGCCCTGCCCATCGAAGTGATGGAGAGGGAAAGCCCCTTCCGCTTCGAAATCGAGTACATCGAAGAGTGCCACTACGAGGAACGCATCGACACATATTGGACGCAACCCACACCAGACGAATATGTCGTCGCACTCTCGAAAGGAAGCGAGAAAATGGCTTGCAAGTGTAAAATAACATTCAAATAACCGAAGAAAATTCCCCCAATTTTAGTGAATTTTTCATACCTTTGTATCTTTAAAAAAAGACATATGCAATTGATACACTAATATGGACTACGGATTCGATAACGATAAATACCTCAAGATTCAATCCGAGCACATCAAGGAGAGGATCGGCAGATTTGGTGACAAACTATATTTGGAGTTTGGCGGAAAGTTATTCGACGATTATCATGCAAGCAGGGTATTACCTGGATTCCAGCCAGACAGCAAGCTGAAGATGTTGATGCAACTGAGCGACTGCGCGGAGATCATCATCGTCATCAGTGCGGTGGACATCGAGAAGAACAAAGTGCGCAACGACCTTGGCATCACCTACGACATGGACGTGTTGCGCCTCCGTGACGAATTCGTGAACCGCGGGTTAATGGTCGGTTCTGTGGTCATCACCCATTTCAAGGGGCAAGAGAGCGCCAAGGCCTTCAGCAAAAAGCTCAAACGGCTCAACATAAAAAGCTACTATCATTACACCATAGAGGGATATCCATCCAACGTGGCGTTGATCGACTCCGACGAAGGATTCGGCAAGAACGATTACGTGGAGACCACCCGTCCGTTGGTCGTCGTGACCGCCCCAGGTCCTGGAAGCGGTAAGATGGCGGTATGTCTGAGTCAGCTCTACCAAGAGAACAAGCGGGGCATCAAGGCAGGATACGCCAAGTTCGAGACCTTCCCAATCTGGAATCTGCCGCTCAAGCACCCTGTGAACATCGCCTACGAGGCCGCCACAGCCGACCTGAACGATGTGAACATGATAGACCCGTTCCACTTGGAGGCATACGGCAAGACCACGGTCAACTACAACCGTGACATCGAGATATTCCCTGTATTGAACGCTATCTTCGAAGGCATCTACAAGGAGAATCCATACAAGTCGCCTACCGACATGGGCGTGAACATGGCGGGCAACTGCATCGTCAACGACGAAATCTGTCAGGAGGCCTCCAAGCAGGAGATCATCCGCCGCTACTACACCGCATTAGGCAACTTAGCGGAAGGGAAGTGCGACGAAAGCGAAGTAAACAAAATCGCGCTCCTCATGCAACAAGTGAAGGTGACGACAGACGACCGCAAGGTGACCGTCGCCGCCAAGGCCAGAGGAGAGAAGTCCAAGGTACCGACAGCCGCCATCGAATTAGCGGACGGCACCATCATCACCTCCGAGACGACCGCCCTGTTAGGCACATGCGCCGCATTGCTCCTCAACGCCACGAAGCATCTGGCGGGCATCGACCACAAGGTGAAACTGATTCCTGCGGACATGATCGAGCCGATACAGACCATGAAGGTCTCCTTCCTGAAAGGGAAGAACCCACGTCTGCACACTGACGAGGTGCTGGTCGCATTGGCCATCCTCAGCAAGGTCGATCCGAACTGCGAGAAAGCGATGGACCAATTGCCGCAACTGGAAGGATGTCAAGTACATACGACCGTAATGATCAGCGAGGTGGATAGGAAGATATTCAAGAAGTTAGGGGTGGACGTCACCTGCGAACCAATCAAGAAGAGATAAGAAATGTTTGCCATCAAGGAAATAGAGAAAGTCGGTGCGTACACGCAGTTGATGTACAGGGTTTTCGCCAAGCCGGACAAATGGAGCATGTTTTTCCGGCAATACAAGGAGGAGCTGAAGAAACAAGGCATCGACTCCCTGGCCATCGTCGTGATCATATCCATCTTCATCGGAGCGGTGATCACCATCCAAATGATCAAGAACATGGAGAACCCGTTACTGCCCAGCACCCTCATCGGATTGGCGACGCGCGACATATTGCTGCTGGAGTTCTCCTCGGCCATCCTCTGCCTCATATTGGCGGGCAAGGTAGGATCGAACATCGCCTCCGAGATAGGCACCATGCGCATCACCGAGCAGATAGACGCACTCGACATCATGGGCGTCAACTCCTCCAATTTCCTGATAATGCCTAAGATCGCCGCCTTCGTGACCATCATGCCATTCCTTGTACTGACGAGTATGTTCGTCGGCATCATCGGAGGTTACGGCGTGGCCATCTTCACCGACATGATCACGGTGAAATCCTACGAGGCGGGCATCCAATTCGCTTTCACCCCCTACTACATCACCTACTCCATCATCAAGAGCGTCATCTTCGCCTATATCATCACCTCGGTATCCTCCTTCTACGGCTACACCGTCAAGGGAGGCGCATTGGAAGTTGGAAAGGCCAGCACGGACGCCGTGGTGAACAGTAGCGTGCTCATCCTCTTGTTCGACATCATGTTAACCAAGCTACTGCTATGATCGAAGTAAAACACGCCATAAAATCGTTCGACGGGAACACCGTCCTCAAGGATGTATCCACCATTTTCGAGACGGGGAAGACCAACCTCATCATCGGACAGAGTGGTTCGGGAAAGACCGTGCTGATGAAGAGTGTGGTGGGCATCCACCGCATCGATTCGGGCGAAATACTGTACGACGGACGAAACATCACCTCCATGAAGCGGAAAGAGCTCAATGCGCTTAGGCGTGAGATTGGCATGCTCTTCCAGGGCTCCGCGCTCTTCGACTCGATGAGCGTATTGGAGAACGTGAAGTTCCCGCTGGACATGTTCACGGAGATGACCGAAGAGGAGAAAATCGATCGGGCCAAATTCTGTTTGGAGCGTGTGGAACTATCCCATGCACTGGACTTATCCCCTGCGGAGATCAGTGGAGGCATGCAGAAGAGAGCCGCCATCGCCAGGGCCATCGTACTAAATCCCAAATACCTATTCTGCGACGAGCCGAACTCCGGACTAGACCCGAAGACCTCGTTGCTGATCGACCAGTTGATCCAGGACATCACCCATGAGTTCAACATCACCACCATCGTCAACACGCACGACATGAACTCCGTGATGGAAATCGGCGAGAACATCGTCTTCATCAGCAAGGGAGAGAAGGCTTGGCAAGGCACCAAGGACGAGATATTCGACACGGGTTGCGAGCCATTGGAGGAATTCATCTTCGCATCCAACCTATACAAGGAGATCAAGAAGGCCCACAAATTTTTCCAAGACAAGGAATCCACGAAACAAAAATGAAGGAGGAGAAGGCATGGCAATATTCGATTTCTTAAAAGCGCCTAAGATCAGGCAATACCACCACGAATACATCTATTACGATCCACAAAAGGAGGAGCGTGAGGAACGCATCAAGCGTGTTCAAAAAAAAATACAGGCGAAAAAAAACGGTGGGCTCTATGCAGATAACATCAAGAGCGCATATAGTTCACACCGGGAAGAAAGAAGTCGGAAGATGAAAAGCAACAATGTCCGTTACATCATCACGGCGATCGTTATTGTCGCCTTAGTATATTGGCTTAAATAAGAGAGCGATGAGTGACATCATACACGTACTACCTGATTCAGTAGCGAACCAAATAGCGGCCGGGGAGGTGATCCAACGCCCCGCATCCGTCATCAAAGAGTTGGTGGAGAACTCCATCGACGCAGGAGCGGACAACATACAGGTCGTGATCAAGGACGCCGGACGAACCCTCATACAAGTGATCGACAACGGCAAGGGCATGAGCGAGACAGACGCGCGCATCTCCTTCGAGCGGCACGCCACTTCAAAGATAAAATCGGCAGACGATCTCTTCGCCCTGCACACCATGGGTTTCCGTGGCGAAGCCTTGGCATCCATCGCCGCCATCGCGCAGGTGGAACTACGCACCAGAAGGCCAGAAGACGAAGTGGGCACACTCATAGAGGTGGCAGGCAGCAAGGTTGAGAATCAGACCTCCATCTCCTGCCCCGTCGGCACCAATTTCGCCGTGAAGAATATCTTCTACAACGTGCCAGCCCGCCGTAAATTCCTCAAATCGAACGCATACGAGTTCTCCCAGATAGAAAGGGAATTCATCCGCATAGCCTTGGTATACCCTCAGATAGAGTTCCAACTCATCCACAACGATCAGATATGCATGTCGTTGAAGAAGGGCAACTACAAGGAACGCATCAGCAACGTCTTCAAAAACGTCAAAGGCATCAGCACAACCCTATTCTCCATCCACGTGGACTCCTCATTGGTACGGATCCACGGATTCGTGGGGAAACCCGAGACCGCCAAAAAGAAGAACGACAGGCAGTTCTTTTTCGTGAACGGAAGGTTCATGAAGCACAGTTATTTCCATAGTGCGGTGGTACAAGCCTACGGCACGATGCTACAGCCAGGCACCTCGCCCGACTATTTCATCTACTTCGAGATAGACCCCGAGAGCATCGATGTGAATATACACCCCACCAAGACAGAGATCAAGTTCGAAAGCGAGACTGCGATATGGCCGCTTGTCATGTCGGGTGTCAGGGAAGGGTTAGGCAAGTTCAACATCGCACCGAGCATCGACTTCGACTCCGAGGGAGCAGCAGAACTCCCTGTCTTCTCGCCCAGGAACAATGCATCGATCAACATGCCTAACGTAAAGATCGACCCGAACTACAATCCATTCGAGCAGGAGCAGAGCCACAGCACCTACAAGCGTAGCAGCACCATCGGATGGGAGAAACTCTACGAAGGCTTCGAAGCCAGCAAATGGACACCCTCCAGCGCAGAGGATCTCACCCCGGCGGAGGAACAGCCAAGCCTATACGACAACGAGGAAATCATAGGAGGCGAGAGCAGCGAAAATTTCCATGAAGGAGAATCGGAGGCAGAGACAGACACGGAAGAGACGCATGTGGAGTACATGCAGTTCAAAAATAAATACATCATCACGCCCGTCAAGTCCGGACTGATGTGCATCGACCAGCACAGGGCGCACGTCAGGATATTGTACGATCAGTACATGAGCCTCATCTCACGCAAGCAGAACGCCTCCCAGAAGATGTTGTTCCCTGAAATCATCGAATTGTCCGAATCAGAGAACATGATATTAGGGGATGCGATGGAGGATCTGCAGTACATCGGATTCGACCTCTCCCCGCTAGGCAAGAACACCTACAGCATCAACGGGACGCCCGCCAACATGGAGAACGGGTCAGCCAAGGAATATATCACCAACATCATCCAATCGCTCAAGGAATCGCGGATCGACTTCAAGACGCAAGTAGCGGAACACGTCGCACTCTCCATGGCGAAACTATCCGCCACACCTTACGGAAGGGAACTCAGCGACAAGGAGATGATGTCGTTGGTCAGCAGTCTGCTCAGACTCCCCGACCCTAACTTCACACCCGACAACAAAGCGATCATCAAGGTGTTCTCCACCGAAGAAATAGAGAAAGGATTCAAGTAATGGGAAAGGAAGCGAAAGAAGAAGTACGCATAGACAAATGGATGTGGGCGGTACGTCTGTTCAAGACCCGCACCATCGCGGCGGACGCCTGCAAAAAAGGAAGGGTCATGATGGGTGGCACCAACGTGAAAGCCTCCAAGATGATCAAGGTGGACGATGTCATACAAATCAAACGCCCGCCCGTCGTCTACTCCTTCAAGGTGCTCGCACTGAGCGAGAACCGTATGGGGGCGAAGCTCGTGCCGGACTTCATGGAGAACGTGACCAGCCCTGAACAATTACAGATACTCGAACTGAGCAAATACAACATCAGCGGGAAGAGAGACCGAGGAACCGGCAGACCAACCAAGAAGGAACGCCGCGACCTGGAGGAGTACATCGAGCCAAGCTACGGATTGGACGACGATTTCCTCTTCGACTTCTCCGACGATGACGACGATAATGAATAACCAAAAAAAACAATAAGATCATGAAAAAATTAGCGTTCACACTCATGCTGGCATTCGCATTCATCGGAATGGCCAACGCACAAAGCCTGCAACTCCACAAGGAGAAAGTAGGCAAAACCTACGTTTACACTTACCAAACCGAAGACGGGGAGGATTACTGCTCCGTCTACACGGTCAACGACACGCCAGACAAGTTCGTCTGCGGTCTGCAACGCATCGTGAAGGATGGCAAGATCGGTTTCATCAACAAGGATGGCATCATCGTGATCGTTCCGCAATACGATCTGGCGGAGCAATTCGCCGGCAACAACTGCCTCGTCAACAAAGGCGCACAGACAGATGGTGCGGACGGCAACGCACAAGGCGGACTATGGGGCGTCATCGACA
The DNA here is from genome assembly GCA_002310215.1 of Bacteroidales bacterium UBA1181. GTDB lineage: Bacteria > Bacteroidota > Bacteroidia > Bacteroidales > Paludibacteraceae > UBA1181. The sequence goes on along the minus strand of DBYR01000039.1, from coordinate 64,168 downwards.
AGAAAGGGAAAGTTGTCATGCCATGCGGATACAACAAGGTATGGGATGAGAGCAAAAAGACCTACATCTACCACAACGGCACGAAAGGCTTCGAGTTCACCAAGAAGGGCAAACTCATACCAACCACGAAAAAGAAATAACCATTAGGAGAAAATCATGCTAATAGCAAGGCAAAAGAAGAAAGAGAACATCGCCGAATACATCATCTACATGTGGCAGTTGGAGGATTTGCTGAGGGCCAACCAACTGGACATCGAGAAGATCCAGCGACTCATCATCGACCCCTACCCAGTGGACGAAGCCACCAAGAAGGAGATGAGGGAGTGGTATGAGAACCTCATCCAGATGATGAAACTGGAGCATGTGGAGGAGAAGGGACACCTGCAATTCATCAAGAACACGGTGGAGGACCTCAACGACCTGCACATGGAGTTACTGCAGAAACCCAAGGAGATCCAGTACAACGCACTGTTCTTCAAGACATTGCCCTTCCTTGTCGAGTTCAGAGGAAAGGCGAAGGCAGGCGAAGAGACCAACGACGTGGAGCTCTCGCTACAAGCCTTGTATGGTGTTCTAATGCTAAAGCTACAGAAAAAGGAGGTTACGGCAGAGACGATGACCGCCGTGAAGCAGATCAGCCAACTGCTGGCCGTGCTCGCGCAGAAATACAAGACTTGGTTAGAGGAGGAACCAGAGGAGTAGGCAGTGGAAGAGGCACCCCACGAAGACGAACACGTGCCAAATGGAATGGTAGTAGGTGCGGGTGTCGTCCTTCCAGAAGAAATAGGTGCCCAGCGTGAAAGCGATCCCCTCTCCCAACAACATCCACAGGCTGCTGGCAGGAAAAGTCTCGAATACAGGTTTGATAAGGATGATGACCAGCCAGCCCATCACCAGATAGAGGCCCAAGGAGAACTTAGGATATTTGCCTAAGAAGAATATCTTATAGACAATGCCCAACAGCGTCAGGCTCCAAATGACGAAGAAGCAGACGTTGCCCAACGTGCCACCGATCGCATGCAACAATATAGGGGAATAGGAGCCCGCGATGGAGACATAGATCGCACTATGGTCGAAGTAGCGCATCATGCGTTTCTTTTCAGGATCCTTGAACCAATGGTACAGTGTGGAGGAGCCGAACATCATCACCTCACCCACCACAAAAAGAATCATACCCAAATCCAACGCTGCGGAGCCATGGCTGAAGGCCCTCATCAAAAGAGGGATCGCCATTAGGCAAAAAAGGAGCAAGGCAACAGCATGCGTCCACGTATTCGCAAATTCAGCTTTTTCTTTATCAAACATATATTACCACATCATCACATTAACATCATACGCACATTCTCCCGCACGAAGGAAGCGCCCTTGCCGGTAGCGTCCTCCAGTCCGTCGACAAGGCTCTCCACGTACTCACGCTCCTTATCAGAGAGCACACGCAGAAAACGGGCGACAGAGGCATAGACCGCATAGTCGTCAGAGGAAAGGTCCCTCTTCAGCGCCATCTTGCAAGCGTCCTCCGCCTCGCCGGTCAGTGTGCCACGCAAGAACAAGAAAGAGGCCAGCACATAAGCCGTAGCCCTCTCATATTTTCCCTGTTTTTCCAATAACTTGATTATCAAATCATCAGCATACTCCATATTTCGCAGGAGATTCAGGCTTAACTGTTCCACCAGTTCCATGTTATGACATTCGGAGATCCATTTCAGCGCCATCTCCTCGTCGAAGGAATCCATAGGGAAGAGCATCGTCGCCAGCAGCATCATCTCACGGCAATCCGACATCCACAACCGTTGGGCAAACATCTTGTCCTTGTCCATGCCAGCCGCCAACTCCTTAACACGAGGCAACTGCACCCCATAGTTCAGATTGTAGTCCAAGCCAGAAGCGGACATGCAACCAGAGACCACCCCGTTCATGGAGAGGCGAAGCATGCGTTTCACTTGCTCCACCCTCTGCTCCAGTTTCTCGTCATACATGAAAAATTCGTCCATAATTTATGTTCTTGGGCATACAAAGGTAATAAATAATTTGGAAAGGGGGAGGGGAAAGGATGTAAGGGCGGTAAAGACAGTAAGGTCAGTAAAGACTATAAGGTCAGTAAAGACAGTAAGGTCAGTAAAGACTATAAGGACGGAAGGGAATAGTTCCCTATTCCCTTCGCTTTGAGCGTAGGCGGTACATCCTTTCGTTAAAACCACCATTAGCCAAGAAATCCTGTTCCAGACGTTTCAACTGTCTGAAAAGCAGGTAGTCAGCTTGTTTTATCAGCACGATGCACATGTTGGCGATTGTCTCAGGAGGGCGTGTTTGGGCAATATTCATAAAAAAGGCAGTGTCATTGTGTCGGGTGCCCAGATCACGCATTTTCAGTAATTCCACAGAATTCTCTTCCCACTGCCTATGGCCACGAGTCTTTAGGTAATCCTCGTAATCCTCGAGCAATTCCTGCAGACTAGCTTTCGCCACATTTACCAATTTGATCTCCGTCTTTGCACTTGTGCTACTGGCAGCACATCCCTCAATGATGTTCTGTTTGCCGGATCGGGCAGCCTGAATCATCTGATCGCAAGTACGATCGTTACGCCGCAAATAGTGCTCCACGAAGTAGTAAGTCAGGCAGTAAATCACATCCGTCTTTTGATACGAGAGCAATTTCTTGTAATCACCTCTGTGAGGTATCAATTCTTCCTTCATCGATTATAACAAAAACAATTAGAATTTATTCATAAAAACAGGCGCAGTAACATCCACGTCCAATCACGCCGAGCCTAAATCTTCCGCCCGGCGTCGGCTACAAAGATAATATCATTTGGTGGGATATTTGTTTTTCGGTAAATGATTTTATTCGTATGGTTACGAGATATGGAGATTTCGAGATTTCGACATTTTGAGGGAGGCATTTGATTACAACGTGGGAGATGATGAAATGGATATTTTGAGAGCGCCTTCCACCTCTATCTCGATTGAATTGCCAGGTTTACATACCGTGCGGAAGCTCAACGAGCTAACCACCCTACCCCACACAGAGGTAGAGACCGACGAACGCATTCCTCCACCGGCTGAGTTTCCATCGGCCTGAAAAGAGTTTTCCACGAAAGAGAAGAATGGTGCGACCAGGTCCTGCAGATAGCCCATAAACCCAGCCCTACGGATGGAGAGAGGAATCTCGTCCGTCAGCGTCCAATGCTCCACATCCCCCATAACCGTTTTGAAATGAGAGAGGAAGAAATAGTAGAGCGCACACTTACGGTCGCCCTCATATCGTTGAAATTCGAACACACCCTCCTTGCAGGAGAACCATGCCTTGGAATCATTCCGCTCGTCATAGAGGAACGAATAGCCATACTCTTCACAAACGATCCATTCCGCCTCGCCGAACCTATCGGACGAAGAGACGAACCGCGCCCCCTTCACGAAGAGGAATCCGAAAGGCCGCGCATTCTTACCATTCAGGTTGAAGAGAGAAGAGCCCTCGCCAGGCATTCCGCAGGAGCACAGACGGGGACCGTCCGCCCCCACCTCCATGTAGTTGACCAAAGGATATGCAATCGTAGGTGCGCCCGCATAAGGAGCAGATTGGAACTGGAAGTGCAAGTGCGGATATGGAGAGAGCCCCGTGTTACCGCAAAGCGCCACGATATCCCCTTTGGAGATATGTTGCCCCACCTCACAGAGGAAAGAGTCCCGCTTCAAGTGCGCAAGGAGCGAATATAAATCATCCCCATGCTTAATAATCACATAGTTGCCCCAATTCTGCACCTTGTTGCTCACACCTACAGGATTATCGTCCACGCTATTCTCGACGTAGACCACCCAACCATCGCCAGGAGCCATAACCGGCTTCCCATAGCAATAATAATCCTCCAGGCGGGAACCATCCCCGCGGAACTGTTTGCCATCAGCCTCCACGACAAAATCCCAAGCGTCCGCCCATTGGTCCTTGTGGGTATAGGCGCCATGAGGACCCTGCGAAACCGTCCAGTTTCCACAGAAAGGCAAGTCAAACGATTGATAATTATACCATTTAAAGCGCCGCACGCCCGTTTGATATTGGTAGAGGTTCTCCTCCGGTGTCCGTTCCAAAAAGAGGGAGAGCGCCGGAGAGGAAGAGGTTCCCCTCAGTTTCAACATGGTAAGGAAAAGAAGGCTCACCAAACAGAAAGGAAGGGAGAACGTAGGCAAATAGAGGTACGTCAGGAAGCGGGTCGCCGCATATACCACGATAAACTGCACCGGCACCAACAGCAAGGACCACAGGAAAGAGCTCTTGGAAGGCACCAAGTAACTACATCCCAAGGCGAGCGACGTCAGGATGAAATTGAAGCTGAAACAGACATAAGGGATATGGAACAAATCCCCGCCCATAAACGTATAGACACCATAGGCAAGGAGATGGCTGACGAAGGTGTAGAGGAAGGCTATCCTAGAATAGCACAATAGAATCACCGCCAGAAGGAAACCCACCAAGACATCCTGACGGAAGAGAATGCAACTCAGTCCCAGGAAATAACTGGACAGCCACTTAGGCAAGGAGAGCCAAAAGAGATGGTCTGAGAGTGCGGAGATAGGAAATCCTCCCAATATGAGCATACTATCATGTTCCCCGAAGACACAGTCGAAAAGGATTTCCCCATCCTTCTGTTGGGTCAGCAACAGAACCGTCCATAGGCAAAAAAGGAAAGGGAAGACCAAATAGGGCAAACGGTACTTAGCCAAGAAACTATCAAAACCAGATATGAACAAAAGGACCAGCACAGAAAGAGCGAAGAGCAGGAAGAACAAGGAGAGACCGCACGGGAAGAGCGTTCCCACAGCAATCCCCACTATCACCGCATTGAAGCCATACAGGCCCTTCTCCACCTTGAATCGGTCGAGGGAGAGCAAGAGCGCCAAGGCGTTCACCAGCACACAACAGAGCAATCCACAAAGGCCGGACAAGGGATAGAGCATCGTCACAAGGAGCAACGCCACGCCCACCCACGAATCGCGGGAAAAGACCAAGGCGGAGTAGCTGTTCCGGACACTTCCGACGAGTATGCTCAGTTGATTGTGCATCGTTCCTCGATTCTATTAATATCATCCATGCATTCGGCGTCGCGCAGCAAAACGACTTCACCGTTCTCGCGCACCATCACCACCTTAGGCCGCATGGTGATGAACTGCATCCACTGCGTCACGTTATAGGCACCCACGTTATGGATCAGCAGCAGGTCGTTCCTCTTCAGCGGAGGCAACATCACATTGTCGCGGATCACGTCTATGTTCATGCACAAAGGGCCACACAGCATGGTAGGCTCCACCTGCGATGCGTTCTCGTAAGTCGTGGTCACCTTATGGTTGTACCAGAAGGAGGTGAAGAGCAGGTTCACGCCAGCGTCGATCACCGTATTCAGACGGCCATCCGCCATACGTTTATTGGTGATGACGGAGGCAAGCAGGAAGCCCGCATTGTCGACCAGCGCGCGTCCCGTTTCGAGAATGATTTTCAGTTTCCTGCCGCCCGGGAATTTCGTGGTACGGAAGACGCTGGTGATCGTCTCCGCATAATCGTCGAACGAAGGGCAAAGATCCTCGCCCGTCAGATAGGAAGACTTCAGCGTGTTTTTAGAGGCAAATCCGCCACCCAGATCCACATAGGCGATAGGCAGGCCCAGTTTCTCCATCGCGTCCTTGGCCAAGAGGGAAAGTTTCTCAGCCTCCGTGCGGTAGGCGGCCACCGTTTGTATGAACGTGCCGATGTGGCAATGCAGCCCCACGCAGTTCAGTTTACCCTCCGAAGCGATTTTCTCCAGCGCATCCCACGCCTGCCCCGACTCCAGGTTGAACCCGAAGCGATTCCAAGGAGGGAAAATGCCCACGTCCATGTTGACACGCAGCGCCACCCTCGGTTTGATATTCCTTTCGACCGAGAGGTTCGTCAGGATGCGGAGTTCCTCCGTATTATCGATATGGATTAGGCTATCCCCCTCAATCGCCTTGAGCATATCCTGCTCACTCTTAGCGGGACCGTTGAAGATGATGAGGTTGGAAGGCACACCGTTAGCGATGGCCTTGTCGTATTCGAAGCCAGAGACCACCTCTGCCATGGAGCCCTCCTCATGGAATATTTTACATATAGCGTTCAGGTAATTCGTTTTATAGGACCAGGCGAAACGGACATCCGGATAGCGGGTGGAAAAGGCACGCACAGCCTCCCGCACGTTCTTCCGCAAGGTTCGCTCAGAAAAGACGAACAACGGAGAGCCGAAGCGTCCACGCAGACAATCCAGACCAACCCCGTCGATCTCCGTCTGAGCCGCGACAACCACATTCTGCCCGGCCTTCCCCGGCATCGTCGGAACGATCCGTTTCAACATCGGTCTTTCGTACTGTTTCTTTGCCATATCACATCTCTCCTTTCACCGAAAACTGTCCAAACTCGGACTGGTTGACCACCATATCCCACGAATAGCGGATGAACATCTTCCCCACTTCGTAATCGACGCACGGAGTCGGAGTCTCCCCCAAGGCCAACCGCACAATCTGCTCCGGTATGTTCACCCCTGCGGCCGTCGCCAAATAGATCCAAGCCGGCATCCGGGGATTTATCTCTATGAGGTAGAGGAAATTATCCTCTCCCCTTAACAATTCAAGTTCAAATGCGCCCATCCAACGGGTGGACTCGACAAACCGACGTGCCTGTTCCACCAATTGATCATCCTTGATGGTGACGCCCGCCCAGGCTTTCCCTTTGTCGGTGATGAACTGCTTATGCATTGGCACGCAGGAGATCAGGTTACCCTTTCCGTCACCTGCGCCCACCACATTGAATTCGCCCCCAATAATATACTGCTGGGCGATGACAGGTGCGCCCCACTTCGCCAAGAGACTCCAGAAATAGGCGACCGCCTGTTCACGATAGCTTGCGTAATAGGCCTCGTAGAAATTGCCCTTCATCATGATAGGATACCTCAACTCCCCCTCCGACGAGAGGAAATCGTCGACCGTATTGCACTGCACACTCTTCGGTACCCTAAAGCCCAACCGCTCGCCAAATTCCGGCAAATGATGCTTCTGTCTGGAGTCGAACTGCTCGATGGTAGGCAAACAGACATGGATGCCCATTTCCTCCAAACGGTCCCTGACCTTTATGTAGATGAACAGCTCGGCGTCCAAATTGGGAATGATGATATCGATATGTTCCTTCTCGTGGATATAGCGTAATCTATCCAAGAAAGGCGACACCCCCTCGCTCGGGAAGGGAAGCAGGTACGAGACATCCGCGATATCCCGCATATAAGCCCCCGGTTCCAAGGATCCGTAACAGAGACCGACCATGCGCACATCAGCGAAGCCAGACTGTCTCAGGCTTCTGGCGACGCCAACACCCGGACCCGGATTGTCCGTCGCATTCATTCCGCTTATCGCCACCACCAACCTTCTCATCAGTCTAACAAGATTCTGTATTTACGCAATAAATAGAAAAAATCGTCCACATCAGCCTCCAAAGAAGAAGCCTCCACATCGTACTCCGACAATAAGCGTTCATATATGTCCGATTTAGAGCAGCCCTCCCCTAACAAGGTCAATACCAACCTCGCCGTCTGGTTTATGGAAAAGCTCTCACCCGTCATGGAATTGAACACATATCCAGAATCGTTTATTATCATCCCAACAACCAATTTCATACTGTTCAGAGAATACTATGAAGACTAAAGTACATATTAGAGGTCAATGTGGTTTATATTTTTCAACGAATATATATAATTTCACAAGAAAAGGCACGTCATGGCGCAAAGAAACTTTCAAAAAACACGGCAATACGTTCATTGCGTCTCACTCCAACCGCCAACGAATCCTACAGACACCCCCTTCGTACGAAGTGGAGAGTACCTTGAAACGGCCCAATTCGCTTGTGTTCTCCACATGGGCGCCCACGCAAGGACAAGCATCGTACGAGCCTATTTTGACGATGCGCAAATCACCGCTGGCATGGTCCGGAAGTTTGGAGAGATCGAACTGCCGCTCCGCCTCCGCCTTGGGCATATATTCGCAATAGACCTGCAGATGCTGGGCGATGACCTCGTTCATGCGCCGCTCCAGCTCCGCCACCTGCTGCTCCGTCAGGTCCGACGGCAAGAGATAATCACACTTCGATTTCTTCCGCTCCACATGAGCGGAGACCGCCCTGCCGCACCCGAACATCCGCACCATGGTCTGGTTGAGCAGATGCTCCGCCGTATGGGAAGGTGCGATTCCCTGATCCCTGAATTTCTGACTCGCCTGATCCGTCGCTTCCATCATTTCGTTTTTTGGCCGGCCACAGAGACGCAGAAGTGGTCCATGTCGAAATACTTCCGCGCCAAGCCGAGTAGTTCGTCCGCCGTGACGGACAATATGGTTTCTTCACTTTTCCTGTAAAAATCAGTACCATCGATCCCCTGCGTAAGGAAGGAGATGTAAGTGTCCACAAATGAGAAGGAGCCATCCATGACCCTGGCGTTCTCCCCTAACATATAACTGCGGACAGCATCGAGCTCGTCGTCCGAAATCCTTGTCTCGCGCAATCGGTCCAGTTCCTTCCTGATCTCAGAGATGGTAGGCTCCACGAATTGGGTAGCCGTCTGGGTGGAGATCAGGAAACGTCCCGTGGAAGGGTGCGTCATGACATACGAACCGATGCCATAAGTGTAACCCTTTTCCTCCCGTATGTTAGTCATCAAACGGCTACCGAAATAGCCGCCTAAGACAGTGTTCAGGACAGAGAACGGATGATAATCCGCATCCTTGGCGGACATGCACAAACGTCCGATGTAGATGGCGGACTGGACGCTATCGGATTTCTCCTCGAAGCAATAGTTGGTGTTCATCTCGTCCGAGACGTAGATAGAGCCTTCCTGATGGAGGGAAGCACCCGTACGAACCGCACCCAACGTATTGTCTATCAGGTTACGCACACCATCATCCACCTTGCCAGAGACGATGATGTCACAATCCTCCATCGTATAGTGACGTTGATGGAACGTCCGGAGCTGTTCCGTATCCAGTTTGTCGAAATCTTCCAAAGTTGCGGACGAGCCATACAAGCTTTTCGGGCCGAATAAGGCCGCGTTCAGATTACGGCTGGCAAGGTTGGTAACCCTCTCATTCAGAATCAAATAATGTTGTTTCCGCTTATTCAGGGCGGTTTGGAACTCATGTTCCGAGTAGGCCGGTTCCGTGACGATCTCCGTCAAGAGCCTCAACATAGGGTCGAGATGCCTCGTCAAGGTGTAGAGCGTGACGCAAGCAGACTCGTACGAGACATTGACGGAAAGAGACGCGCCATGGGAGTCCAACAGGTCAGCGATCTCAGCGGAGGAATGGGTACGGGACCCCTCCCGCAACAATTGACCCGCAAAGCTCGCCACAAGCAGTTGCGGCTGCAAGAGTGTCCCAGCCTTGAAGAGGCAGTCGATGCGGACAATATCCCCATCACCGAACGGCAGTTCATACAACATCGCCCCGTTCCGCAAGCGGGCGGACGAAGCTTTTGGGAAGGAAAAACCAGTCACAAGCCCCATGTCAGGGCACACACTACGATCCATACATCATCATTTTTTAAGTTCCCTGTCACGAAGGAACAGCTCTGCCCTCGCCAGGTCTTCAGGCGTATCGATACCGATGGTCTCCACATAGGTGATGCCCACCTTGATTTTATAACCGTTCTCGATCCAACGGAGCTGTTCCAGCGACTCGACCAATTCCAGCGAAGACTGGGGCAATCGAGTGATCTCGGCCAGCACATCCGCACGGTAGGCGTACAATCCGATGTGCTTGTAATAGGTGTGTAGGGAGAGCCACTCCTTCGTCTCCGCCCCACGTTTGTAAGGGATGACCGAACGACTGAAGTAGATCGCCTCGCTATTCTTGTTAATCACCACCTTTGGCGAATTAGGATTGAACAAAGCCGCCTCGCCATCCGCCACGGTGAAAGGCTTGACAAGCGTCGCCAACTGCGTGTTCGGATCGTCGAAACAAGCGCACAAGCTCTCGATCTGCTCAGGTTGGATGAAAGGCTCATCGCCCTGAATATTGATGACCACACGCCTACCCGACCCTGTCTTACCATAGGCCTCGAAGCAACGGTCCGTACCGCTCTTGTGCTGGTCGGAGGTCATCACGACCTTGCCCCCAAAAGCAGTGACAGCATCGAAGATACGCTGATCATCGGTCGCCACGCAGACAGCGTCCAACACCTTGGAGACCTGCTCGTACACACGTTGGATCATGCTCTTCCCGCCAATCTCCACCAAGGGCTTGCCCGGGAAACGGGTGGAGGCATATCTGGCAGGGATTATCCCTATAAAATCACTCTTATCCATAACATCTTCATTAAGATGAGCAAAGGTAACAATAATGATAGATAGTAAGAAAATTTAGGGGAAAAAGTAAAGGGGAAGGAGGCGTTTTCGTATGCGATCGGACAAAAAAATAGTGTGCAAAAATCTCACGACTTCTGCACACCCACCTTAACTATGAAAAAATCTACCTGTTTTGTTTGCGTTACAAAGGTAAGACACATTTTTTATTTAACAAAAACAAAACGAGTTTTTTTAGCAGAAAATATGAATTTGTCATATTCAAACAAAAAATCAACGGAGAGGGTGTAAAATCAGCGGAAAAAAATTGGAAAAGAGGAGAAAAATAGCGAATATTGCATAGCATATAGCAGACAATCTGTCTTCCCGCAGAGGGAAATCGAGGCGACCACTTTTCCCGCCTCAGGATGGCAGAACACAAGGGATGACAATATCAAGCAACAAAAATAGCAGACAATGAAAAAGCGAATTCTCACGATAATCATAGCGATTGCCGGCTGCCAAGGCGTGACATCGCAGAGCGCTCCATCCGACGAGGCGAACAAATATTGGCGAGAGGACGGATTCTACAAGAGCAGCTATTCCAACGTCGAATTTTCGAACGTGAACGGCTTCCTCATGCTCGCGAATTCAATCCGCACTTACCAGAACGAGAGCCTGCGCAAAGGACCGAAAGGGACGGACGAGGAGCTGAACTTCTCCTCCCCATGGGACTACTCCAACCTATACAGCCCCACCATCAGCACCATCAACACGGTGAAATACACCAGCTACAAAATCGTGGAATGGCTGAACACGGTGGAAAAAGACTTGAGCGAACTGAGCGCCGCCTCCTATTTCTACCGCTACAAATCGGGACATATAGAGAAAGACAACCGCTACACGGGCGTGCCGCATAAGGGCGATTCACTGATGAAAGTCGCCCTGCCCATGTTAGAGGAGTTCGCCAGCGTGATCCGCTACGACAACAACATAGCGGAACTCAATCCTAAAATCACCGCCTACCTCTCATGGGTGGACGGAATCATCAACGAACAATTCGCCTGGCTGAATAACAAGACAAAAAAGTCATACGGCTACGTCACAGCGAAGGTCTCTCCGTTCGACTTCCGACACACGGTTCGCACCTACGAGAACAAGAAGAAAACGGGCATGACCCTGTTCCAGACCGGATGCGGCATGGTCTACGACAGTTGGCACTGCCATGCGAACGTCAAATGCGAATACCCTTTTTTCTGGTCTATGTGCCAAACCATCCTAAACCAATACCTGAAGGGGTCGGCCGGGAAGGATGAATGTCTCAAGGAATACCTCTGTTCCTCCCTGTTCCTCGCCTATTGCAAGGAGAAGGGAGGCAATGAGCTCTATCAAATCGAGTTGGAGAACCGGCTCTGTTCCTTCAACAACGAAGAGGGTAAAAAGTGCGGCAAACCGACCTTTATAGAGTTCCAAGAGGAGTTCTCTAAAGTCTATACCGCTAAAGGCAACAAGAACAAGATGGACGTGCTCTGCAAAAAGATGCAGGACTTCTTCAAAAGCAACAGATAAATCCCCGACCATGAGCAATCTTCAGAAAGAGATGATGGCGCACAAGGACGAGGCGCAAGCCCGCCACCTCTCCCGCTTCTTCAAGACAGGGCCGGGGCAATACGGGGAGGGAGACCTCTTCCTGGGGATTAAAGTGCCCACGACCAGGGAGATCGTCAAGCAACAATGGAAGAGCACCAGCTTCGACGAGTTGGAGGAGTGCGTCGCCTCCCCCTACCACGAAATCCGCCTAGCGGCGCTGCTGATACTCATACAGATCTTCAGCCATGCGAAGGGCGACCCCGACATGCGGAAGAGGTGCGTGGATTTCTACCTCAGCCACACCGCCCACATCAACAACTGGGACCTCGTCGACCTCACCTGCTACGAGATCATCGGCACGTGGCTCCTCGACAAAGACCGCACCCTACTCTACGAACTAGCGGAGAAGGGCAAGACCATCTGGGAGCAACGCATCGGCATCGTCAGCACCATGAAGTTCATCCGTAACGGAGAGACCGACGACACCTTCCGAATAGCGGACATACTGCTCCACCACCCGCACGACCTCATACAGAAAGCGACGGGCTGGCTCCTGCGGGAGGCGGGGAAAAAGGATGTCGGGAAGCTAAAGAAGTACCTCTCCACCCGCTACCAGACAATGCCAAGAACCACCCTGAGATACGCCATCGAGAAATTCCCGGAAGAGGAGCGGAAGGCGTACCTGAAGAAATAAGAAAGGCAGACAACGCGCAATGTTGTCTGCCTTTCCTTTAAGTCCTACAATACCACAAGCCTCACAATAACACCTTCACACGCTGTGCGCCGATCCTGAGGATATAGACTCTGCCCGCAGGCATGGCGAACCGCACGGTCTCCGAGGCTTTTCCTCGCAAGGTACGTATCAATTCACCTTTGGCGCCGAACACCTCAATAGCCTCCTCCGTCCCGCACACACAGATGGTTCCGTTTTCCGTCCAGACAGAGATGCCACAGAAAGCGGTGTCCTCCTCGTTGGTGACTTCACCGCTGGAAGGGAGCAACCATCCCTCCGGAATGTTGCTAGCGCTCATCTTTTCAGCGAGAGCGTCAGGGCAGGTGAACGTGCCGGACGGAGCGACTCCGTACATCCAATCCGTGGTGCCGTCCGCCCAATCAGTGAAGGCGACCTCAATCTCGGAGAGGTTTTCGCAGTCATAGAACATCTCCTCGTAGCAGCCCTCCGTCAGTTCCGGCGCAGGAAGCAGGGAAACCGACTGCAAAGCCGTACAGTTGCGGAACATCGCGAAATAGCAGTGCGGCTTCAGCACAGTGGAAGGCAGTTCAGGCGCCTGCGTCAGGCTTCCGCATCCGTCGAAAAGGTTGGCGAAGCAGTAGTCGTTCGGTATATCCGTCGTTTTCCCCGAATTGTCTATCAGACTCATCACGCTACCGCTCGCGGCCAGCTTGCCCCTCATCTCGAAGCGTATACGGTCGGTATAGTTCGATAGTCCATCAGGGTTATATCCCTTGAGCATGACGCTATCCCCCGCCTTCGGCAAGAGAACCGGCACACCGTTTTCCATCACGTTCCACGTTTTGCCGCCATCGAGGGAATAGCGCAGGTCCGTATCCTTTAGCGCTAGGCTTCTCAACTTGCCGGCATCCTCCCCTTTGACGTCCGTCGCCGTGATGGAGGAACTATCCTCCAAAGCAGTGAATGTAAGATAGTTAGCGTCCACCATCTCCGGCTCGAAGAATTGCACCTCCCATCCCTCCGGGATCCTACCCTCTCCATATATCAAGTCCAATTCCTTCGGGCAAACGAATGTGCCGGTAGAGGCAACGCCGGCAACCCATTTGTTGTACAAGGCCTCATCCTCCCACTTTGGCCATTCGGTGAAGTGGACCTTGATGTAGGAAAGGCTCTCACAGTCATTGAACATGAGTGTGAGGCTATAGTCTGGTAGCGTGGTGGCGAGCAGTTCAGGCGCCTGCGTCAGGCTAGTGCAGGAGTTGAACATGTTATGGCAGCTGAGCTCCGCAAAATCGGTAGCGGACATCACTGGCGCCTGTGTGAGGGTGGAGCAACGAGAGAACATGAACGCATAGCAGTATTCAGCCAGCTTAGTGGCCGGAAGATCCGGCGCTTGCGTCAGTTTCGGGCAATAATCGAACATCCCGTAGTAGCAAGAATGTTCCATCGTAGTGGCAGGAAGTTCAGGCGCTTGCGTGACAGAGAGGCAGCCCGAGAACATGTTTTTATAGCAGGCAGGAGCCAGCGTGGTGGCGGGCAGTACCGGTGCCTGCGTCAGTTTGCCGCACGCAGAGAACATGGCTTCGTAGCAACTACCTGCCAATGTGGTGGCAGGCAGTTCAGGCGTCTGCGCCAGACTATCGCAATTATAGAACATGCGGCTGTAGCAACCGACAGCCAATGTGGTGGCAGGGAGTACCGGCGCCTGCGTCAAGCTACTACAATCCTCAAACATTCCAGCGTAACAGCTGTTAGCCAACGTCGTGGCGGAGAGCTCAGGTGCCTGTGTCAGGTTCGCGCAGCCCTTGAACATTTCACTGTAGCAACCAAGAGCCAGCGTAGTGGCAGGCAATTCAGGAGCCTGCGTCAGACCCGTGCACCCGTTAAACATTCCGTGGTAGCACTTGGCATCCAGTGCGGTGACGGATAGTTCCGGCGTCTGCGTCAGACCCGTGCACCCCTTGAACATTTCATAGTAACAACTGTTAGCCAATGTGGTGGCAGGCAGTTCAGGAGCCTGCATCAATCCACTACATCCCCTAAACATTCCATAGTAGCAATTCTTGGTCAGTGTGGTGGCGGGGAGCTCAGGTGCTTGCGTCAGTTTCGTACAACCGTTAAACATAATCACATAACAGTTGTTGGTCAACGTCGTGGCGGGAAGTTCGGGCGCCTGCGTCAGGCCAGCACAGTTATTGAACAAGCCGTAGAAGCAACCCTCGTTCGGTATCGTATCACTGTCCGCAGTGTCACCAATCAAGCTCATCACGCTACCGCTCGCGGCGATGAGACCTCGCATCCCGAAGTAAGCGTAGCTATTGCTTCCTTGGGAGAATCCATCAGGGTTAATACCCTTTAGCATGGCCTTGTCTCCTTTCTTCTCCAGGACGACATATTCTCCGTGCGAGAGACCATACCATTTCCGTCCGCCATCCAAAGAGTACACGACATTAGGCATTTCCACATTCGATTGGGTATTCTTATAGTTTATCGTGAAACTAGCCCCGTCCTTTTCGGCAGTGAAGGTGAGGTAGTTGCACAAAATGACTTCCACGCTGTCAGTGTCGGCCTTGACGACGTAGACTCCGTAGTCTGGCATTAAGAAGCTGATCGTGTCGGTGGTGTTAGCCTGAGCATTCTGTAACAGTTCTCCGTTGGCGTCATACACCTCGACGAGTCCATCTGCACCGCTGACAAGGATGGTGAGGTTCTCCCCCCATGCGGAGAAAGAGACCGAATCGGGCACCTCTCCCTCACCGACATATCGCACCTCCCAACCCACAGGAATTTTGCCCTCTCCATATTTCACAGGCAATTCCCTCGGGCAGACGAATGTGCCGGCAGGGGCGACATCAACGACCCAATTATCAGATTCGGCAGCCTCGTCCCAAGGGATCCATTCGGTGAAGTGGACCTTGATGAGGGAAAGGCTCTCGCACCCATTGAACATGAAGGTGTAGCAACCCTCCGCCAGCTCGGTGGCAAGCAGTTCAGGCGCTTGCGTCAGACTGGTACTGTAGGCGAACATGGACTGGCAACAAGATGTGGCCAGCGTGGTAGCGGACATCACAGGAGCCTGCGTCAGGCTGGCGCATCGGGAGAACATATACGCATAGCAGTAATCAGCCAATGTGTCGGCTGGAAGAGTCGGTGCCTGCGTCAAGTTAGTGCAATGATTGAACATTCCGTAGTAGCAATATTTTTCCAGCGTGGTGGCGGGCAGTTCAGGTGCCTGCGTGAAAGAGATGCAGTCCGCGAACATCTCCTTATAGCAGGCAGGAGCCAGCGTGGTGGCCCGGAGTACCGGCGCCTGCGTCAGGTTGTCGCACCCACTGAACATGGCTTCGTAGCAATTACTAGCCAATGTGGTGGCGGGCAGTTCCGGCGCCTGCGCCAGACTATCGCAATTACTGAACATGCGGTTGTAGCAACCAGGAGCCAATGTGGTGGCAGGGAGTTCTGGCGCCTGCGCCAGGTTGCTGCACTCCTCAAACATTCCGACGTAACAGCTGTTAGCCAGCTTCGTGGAGGAGAGTACAGGTGTCTGTGTCAGACCCGTGCAACCCTTGAACATTTCGCCATAGCAACTGTTAGCCAACGTAGTGGCGGGCAGCTCCGGCGCTTGCGTGAGTCCGGTGCACCCACTAAACATTCCGTAGTAGCATTTGGTGTCCAATGCGGTGATTGGAAGTGTCGGCGTCTGCGTCAGGCTGGTGCACCCCTTGAACATTTCGTAGTAGCAACTATTAGCCAATGTGGTGGCTGGAAGTTCCGGCGCTTGCGTGAGTCCAGTACATCCCCTAAACATTCCATAGTAGCAATTCTTGGTCAGTGTGGTGGCAGGGAGCTCAGGGGCCTGCGTCAGTCTCGTGCAACCGTTAAACATTATCACATAACAGTTGTTGGTCAACGTCGTGGCGGGAAGTGCGGGCGCCTGCGTCAGGCCAGCGCAGTTATTGAACAAGCCGTAGAAGCAACCCTCGTTCGGAATCGTGACGCTTGTAGCCGTGCTGTCGATCAGACTCATCACGCTACCGCTCGCGGAGAAATATCCCCGCAACTTAAAGTACACATAGGCATTGCTTCCCTGTGAAAATCCATCGGGATTATCTCCCCGCAGGAAAACCTTGGCGTTTTTCTTTTCCAAAGAGACTTCTTGGTAGAATGTGAGATCATTCCAAGTCCGTCCATAGTCCAAAGAGTATTGGACAGTAGGGAGTTTTACTCCTGCCTGCGAAGATTTATATTCCATGGAGAACCCCGATCCGGCCTGTTCCGATGTAAGGGTGAGGTAGTTGTACAAACATACCTTCACGCTGTCGCTGTCTGTCTTGACGACGTAAACTCCGTAATCGGACATTATGAAGCTGGTCGTGTCATCGATGCTGGCCTGTGCGCTGTGCAACAGTTCTCCGTTGGCGTCATAGACTTCGACAAGGCCTTCGACACCGACCACATGGATGGTATGATCCTCACCCCAAGCGGAGAAGACCACCTCCTCCTTGATGAATTGCACATTCCATCCCTCCGGAATTCTATTGACGCCATATTGCACGGTCAAATCCTTCGGACAGATGAATGTGCCGGTAGGAGCTACGTTTTTGACCCAGGTGTCTTCATAGTCCGTGTCAGAAAACCATACGACCCAATTCGAGAAGTTGACCTTGATGAAAGAGAGGCTACGACATTCATCAAACATATGTCCGTAACAAGCCGTAACGAGTTTCGTGGCAGGCAATTCAGGCGCCTGCGTCAGACTCGTACAGCCACTGAACATGTATTTGTAGCACTCATCAACCAGTGTGGTGGCGGGGAGTTCCGGCGCCTGCGTCAAGCTGGTACAACCGGCGAACATAAGGGAGTAGCATCCATTATGTAATTTGAGGGCTGGCAGTTCAGGAGCTTGCGTTAATCCACTACAACGCTCGAACATCCTGCAGTAGCAATAGTAGGCCATCGTGTCAGCGGGGAGTGCGGGCGCCTGCGTCAGGCTGGTACATCCTTCAAACATACTTTGGTAGCAATAATTGAACAACCTCGTGGCGGGCAGTGCGGGTGCCTGTGAGAGATTCACACAATCCGCGAACATGGCGGCGTAGCAACTGTTAGCCAGCGTAGTGGCGGGGAGTTCAGGCGCCTGCGTCAGGTTGGTGCAACCGTTAAACATGCCCGCATAGCAATAATAGGCCAGCGTGGTGGCAGGCAGTTCTGGTGCCTTCGTCAGACTGGTGCAATTGTAGAACATACCGGAGTAGCAGCTAGGAGCCAATGCGATGGCTGGAAGTGAGGGTGCCTGTGTCAGGCTACTGCAGTCCTGGAACATACCCTGACAGCAATAGTCTGCCACTACGGTGGCGGAAAGTTCGGGTGCCTGCGTCAAATCTGTACATTCCTGAAACATACCCTGGTAGCAATAGTCTGTTAATGTGGTGGCAGGCAATGCAGGTGCTTGTGTCAAGCCGCTGCATCCACGGAACATTTCCTGATAGCAACGGACTGCCAGTGTGGTGGCGGGCAGTTCGGGCGCTTGCGTCAAACCGGTGCATCCACGGAACATTTCCTTGTAGCAACAGTTAGTTAATGTGGTGGCGGGCAGTTCGGGTGCCTGCGTCAGCTTGTCACAGTCAGCAAACAAGCCATAGAAGCACCATTTAGACGGTACCGTATCCTTACGCCCCGTGCTGTCTATCAGGCTCATCACACTACCGCTCGCGGCGATGGAATCGAGGATGACGAAGTGAATGTATTTTTCAGGGCTGGCGGCATTACTGTCGTAACCAATGGAGAACCCATTCGGGTTGTTCCCCTGCAATAAGGCCTTATCACCCTTTTGGGCCAACGTGACCGTATCGCCGAAAAAGTATATGGACCATGTCTGTCCGTAATCCAAAGAGTAGAAGATATTATCATATGAAGCAGCCGATTTGCGTCTTATCGTGAAACGGCAATTGTCTACCCCAGCTGTGAAGGTAAGGTAATTGTAGAGGCAAACCTTCACGGTATTCGTATCGTTCTTGACAAGATAGACACCGTAGTCAGGCATAGTGAAACTTATCGTATCGGAGGCGTTGGCCTGAGCGCTATGCAGATGTTCACCCCCAAGATTGTATACCTCAACAAGGCCCTCGGCTCTGGTCACGTATATGGTAAGACTATCCATCCAAGCGATGCAACCCGTCGTATCGGGTTCTTCGGCGTCGATATATTGCACCTCCCATCTCGGGGGTATTTT
The DNA here is from genome assembly GCA_002310215.1 of Bacteroidales bacterium UBA1181. GTDB lineage: Bacteria > Bacteroidota > Bacteroidia > Bacteroidales > Paludibacteraceae > UBA1181. The sequence goes on along the minus strand of DBYR01000039.1, from coordinate 45,333 downwards.
CTTGCCGTATTCATCGTATTGTTGAGGCAACGCTTTCGGGCAGATGAATGTTCCGTTTCTGGCGACTGCGCAGGCCCAGGAGCCGCGGTCTCCATAGACACGTTCGGGATCCCACTCCATCCATTCGGTGAAGTTGACCTTGATCTGGGAGATGTTTTTGCAATAGTCGAACATATACGCATAACAGTTTTTGACCAGTGTGGTGGCAGGCAGTTCAGGCGCCTGCGTCAGGCCGGCACATTCACTAAACATATACATGTAGCAGGCCTCGGTCAATTCCGTGGCGGGCAGTTCAGGCGCCTGCGTCAGAGCACTGCAATTGTAAAACATATATGCGTAGCAATTTGTGGCCAATGTGGTGGCAGGGAGTTCAGGGGCCTGAGTCAAGCTGGTGCAGTTATAAAACATTCTGTTGTAGCAACCGCTAGCCAACACTGTGGCAGGGAGCTCAGAGGCCTGAGTCAAATTAGTGCAACCGTTAAACATTCCACTGTAGCATCCACTGTCCAATGATGTGGCGGGCAGTTCAGGCGCCTGTTTCAGGCCAGTGCATCCATTAAACATTCCGCTGTAGCATTTATTAGCCAATTCCATGGCGGGGAGTGCGGGCGCACTCGTTATATTTCTACAACCCCTAAACATGTTTTGGTAACACCCCTCTGCCAATGTTGTCGCAGGGAGTGCGGGCGCCTGGTTCAAGTAACTGCAACCATCAAACATACCGTTGTAGCAATCCTTAGCCAACTTCGTGGCGGGGAGTGCGGGCGCATACGATATCTCGCAATTATTAAACATTTCCGCATAACAGCTCTCAGCCAATGTTGTAGCGGGGAGTTCTGGCACAAACGTCAGGCCGGGGCATTTGTAAAACAATCTGTAAAAACACCCAGCATTGGGGATCGTATCGGTTTCACCCACTCCGTCAATCAGACTCATCACACTACCACTTGCGGCGATGGGACTATTTAAGACAAAAGATGTGTAACTATTGATTCCGAAGGAAAACCCCTCCGGATTGAAGCCTCTTAGCAGTGCCTTATCGCCCACCTTTTCCAAAGTGACTGCTTTTTTTGCGAGTTCGGTCCATGTCTGCCCATCATCCAAAGAGTATTCAATGTTCGGATTTGCTGACCCTGTGACAGATTTGGAGAAATAGGCTCCGTCTACCATCGCCGTAAAGGTGAGATAGTTGGCTGCGGACGCAACACAGCATGTGATCAGCAACAAAAATAATGTGGTAAAGGTCTTTCTCATAAGCTTTAGATTTGAGGGTGAGACATAATGCTTAGTTATACAAAAAAAAAAAAAAAAATTACACAAATTCCAAAAAATATGTCCATAAAGTTTTCTTTCCCTTATATAATTTCTACTTTTACGGATAATTTGTCTTTTTGTCGGTTTAAGTTGTTCGGTTACATACCATTATGATGTGTAGGATATGATTCGATAGCGCAGAACCGGCAACGTCACCGAATGATGGCCCGACAAGTATAGCATTCATACTATGCTAAAAATGAGGAATTTGAATCAAAAAACAACCCTTATCCGATAAAACTATAACACTCACGGATTATGAAAAGCACCCAAACCCTTACCCTCCTCGCGCTGTGCCTGCTCACTAGGCTCACCGCGAACGCATTCCCCATCCAGGCATGCGACACCACATGGTACACCGGCGAAGGCACGCAGTACGGCGGCGTGGCCGGCAGCAACGGCGGAAACTGCGGCATATACGTGGAAGAAGGCGATATCTTCCACTGTGCGATGAACCACTCCCAATACGACAGCAGCTTCGCCTGCGGCGCCTGCGTGAGGGCGTTCGGTCCACTGGGGGAAGTCACCGTGAAGGTGGTGGACCGCTGCCCGGAATGCAAACCGGGCGACATCGACTTCAGCACGGGCTCCTTCGTCAAGATAGGGACCATGGAAGCGGGCAGGATACCCATCCGCTGGCAATTCATCCCCTGCGAGGAGGAGGACATCAAGGTCAAGTTTGAAAAGGGCACCAGCCAATTCTACTTCAAGGCGATATTCTACGATATCCGCTACAGAATCAGCCAGCTGGAGTACCAACGCAGCGACGGCACCTTCGTGCCCATCCACCGCGAGATGTATAACTTCTACGTCGAGAACGCAGGCATAGACGAGGACAAGACGAAGATCGGCCCCTACGTCTTCCGCCTCATATCCTGCGAAGGGGACACCGTCACGACCGCCCCGATCGAATACGAGGCTGGCGTGGAGATCAACACGGGCGTGCAGTTCCCCTTCCACAACTGCGGAGAGGAGAAACCTACGAGCATTGAGGTGACCATGAAGGAGGAACCCCTCCAGGACCTCCTGCGCATAGAGGCTTACGACATCACAGGCAGGTACCTGCGCTCCTACAAGGATTGGGACGAGGCGATAGAAAGCCTCAAGGAGAGAACCAGCCCGACAATCCTGAAGGAGATAGACCGTGCGGGACACGTACGCCACCATTTGCGGGCAAAACAATAACTATTTACGATTTAGTTATTTACGATTTACCACTGGGTATTTACTATTTAACGATGCACATTACGCCTTAGGGTCTTTCCCTTCATAGAAGTGTGCGAATAGGTCTGAAAGACCCTGACAAATATAGTCCACGGACAACGCCTTGGGTTTAAATGAATTTTCCGTGGGCAAAATACATTATTCGCAACGAAACAATACGGATTTCGTTTTTTTTCCTATTTTCGCGCAATTAATATCACAAACGAAACACTAATAATAGATTATTATGGCAGAAATAAAAGAATATCTGAAGGCAGCGGAGGAGAAGATGGAGCAGTCCCTACTCTTTTTGGACGACGCATTGGCGCGCATCAGGGCAGGAAAGGCGAACGTGCGCATCCTGGACGGTGTGCGCGTGGACTACTACGGTAGCGTGGTGCCTCTCTCCAACGTGGCGACCATCACCACACCAGACGCCCACACCATCGCGATCCAACCTTGGGAGAAGAAGCTGATCCCTGAGATCGAGAAGGCCATCATGGCTTCCGAGGTGGGCATCACGCCTGAGAACAACGGAGAGATCATCCGCCTGGGCATCCCGCCATTGACGGAGGAGCGCCGTAAGACATTGGTGAAGCAGACCCGCGCCGAGGGCGAGGAAGCCAAGATCAGCATCCGCAACGCCAGAAGAGACGCCATCGACGGCCTGAAGAAGGAGATCAAGAACGGCTTGGCCGAGGACGCCGAGAAGGACGCCGAGGCTGAAGTACAGAAGATCCACGACAAGTTCATCAAGAAAGTCGAGGATATCCTCGCCGCCAAAGAGAAAGAGGTGATGACAGTATGATCGGACTTGTGGTCAAAAACACAGGAAGCGGCTATTGGGTCAAAAACGATTCCGACGGCCAACTCTACGAATGCAAGATCAAGGGTAACTTCCGAATCAAGGGTATCAAAAGCACTAACCCGGTTGCCGTCGGCGATCGGGTTTCTTTCGATATGCCCGCCTCCGGCATCGGTTGGATCCACGGAATCGAGGACCGCAAGAACTACATCGTGCGCAAACCCACGAACCTCTCCAAGCAGCTGCACATCATCGCGGCGAACGTCGACCAGCTGCTGCTGACGGTCACCATCAACCACCCGGAGACCTCCACCACATTCATAGACCGTGCCCTGGCGACAAGCGAGGCCTACCAAGTGCCCTCCATCCTCGTCATCAACAAGACGGACCTCTACGACGAGGGCGAGAAGGAGTACATGAACGCCCTCATCAACCTCTACGAGACCATCGGTTACCCCTGCATCGCCGTATCCGCCCAGACGGGGGAGAACATCGAGCGACTCAAGGAGATGATACAAGGCAAGACTTCGCTCCTCTCCGGCAACTCGGGCGTGGGCAAATCATCGCTCATCAACGCCATCTGCCCCACCTTCAGCGCCAAAACCGGGGAGATATCGGATGTGCACAACAAAGGCATGCACACCACCACCTTCTCCGAGATGTTCGAACTGGACGAGGCGACCAACCTCATCGACACCCCAGGCATCAAGGGCTTCGGCACCATCGACTTCAAGAAAGAGGAGGTCGGCCACTACTTCCCCGAAATCTTCAGGGAATCCAGCAACTGCCGGTTCGGCAACTGCACCCACATACACGAGCCGGGATGCTCCGTGCTCCGCGCGATAGAGGAGCACACCATCAGCATATCCCGCTACAACAGTTACCTCAGCATCATGGAAGACTGCGACGAGGGAAAATACAGATAGAGCCATGAAAACCTCCTTCGACAACCTGAAAAAGATTAAGTACATCTTCTCCTCGATCGCCCTGCTGATCGTGGGGGTATCCATGTACTACACCCACCTCTTGACCAAGGAGATGGCGGAGGAGGAGCGTCAGAGGATCAGTCTATGGGCGGAGGCCACCCAAAGGCTCGTGACAGACACGGACGGATCCGACCTCGTATTCCTCATGAAGGTCATCGAAGGCAACACCAACATACCCGTTCTCATCGTCGACGAGGGCGGCAACGTGACAGACTACCGCAATATAGACGTACCCGAAGAGAACGGAGACGAATACATCCAAAAGATGGTCAAAAAGTTCCAGCGGCTGAACAAACCCATAGAGATAACCATCGACGAAGAGACCAAGCACAAACTCTACTACGGCAACTCGACCATGCTCAACAAGCTGGAATACTACCCCTACATCCAATGGGGCATCATACTCGCCTTCTTCGCCATCATCTTCTTCGTCTTCGCCAGCGCCAAACGCTCCGAGCAGAACAGGGTGTGGGTCGGGCTATCCAAGGAGACGGCCCACCAGCTAGGGACCCCGATCTCTTCCCTACTCGCCTGGGTCGAGATACTGAAGGAGGAGAAGGTCAACCCAGACCTCATGACGGAGATGGAGAAGGACGTCAACCGCCTGCGCACCATCGCGGAACGATTCTCCAAGATCGGTTCCATACCCGAACTGACACCGACCAGTCTGGACACCCTCCTGCAAAACTCGCTTTCCTACATGCGGAAACGCACATCGGACAAAGTGCAGATCACCTACCATTTCAAGGACGAAATGCCTATCACCCTCGCATTGAACCAACCCCTATTCGAATGGGTCATCGAAAACCTCTGCAAGAACGCCATCGACGCGATGGAGGGAGAAGGACACATCAACGTAGAGGTGGCACAGGAGAAAGAGAAGGTGATCATAGACGTGAGCGACACAGGCAAAGGCATTCCGAAGTCCAAATTCGATGCGGTATTCTCCCCAGGCTTCACCACCAAGAAAAGAGGCTGGGGATTGGGGCTCTCCCTCGTGAAAAGGATCATAGAAGAGTACCATAAAGGGAAAATATTCGTCAAACATTCCGAAATAGACAAAGGCACCACGTTCAGAATCATACTAAGCAAGCAGATAAAGAACTGAATATAAGATAATTAGTATAATTATTACAAAAAAAAATAAATTTGGACGGAAAGGGAGTCCGAAATATCACTATTTTTTGTAATTTTGCGGAGTTTTTAGAATCCATACGAAAGTGGGAAGAGAAGAGGCATACATAGTTCCGCTGAAAGATTTGGAAGTCGGTACGCACCAGTACCAATACACATTGGACGACAAATTTTTCGAGGAGGTTAACGGTCCGTTAGTGCAAAAGGGCAACATAGAGGCGAACGTTACCGTCCAAAAGAGCGAGCACTCATTCCTTCTGACCTTCAGATTGGATGGAACGGTCAAAGTACTGTGCGACAGATGTTTGGAGGAGATAGACCAACCGATTTCCTGCGAAGAGTGTCTGACGGTGAAGTTCGGCGAGGACAAATCGGAGGAGGATGACCAGTTGGTGGTCGTATCCGAGGAGGAAGGCGAGTTGGATTTATCATGGTACATGTATGAGTTTGTCGCCCTCCACATCCCGATCCGCCACGTCCACCCTGACGGCGAATGCAACGAGGAGACGGCCAGGATACTAAGGGAGCACCTCACCGTGGAGAGGAACGAAGCGGAGACCGAAGAAGAAGACGGGAGTGCGGCAACAAACAGGGGAACAGACCCTCGCTGGGACGCACTGAAGAAATTAAAAGACAATAACTAATTTAAATTATAAACAAAATGGCACATCCTAAACGAAGACAAGGTAAATCAAGAGGAGCGAAGAGAAGAACTCATTACACGGCAGTAGCTCCAACATTGGCAGTATGTCCTAAGTGCGGCGCACTCCACTTATACCACAGAGTATGCGGTTCTTGTGGATACTACCGCGGCATGGAGGCTATCGTTAAACAGGAAGCTGTTTAATCATCGCCCTACAATAGAAACGAATCGGAAGGAGTCACCCATCGGCGCGGCTCCTTTCTTTTTTACCCCAACGAGCAAAACCATGACACGCTTTTACTTAGTCAGACACGGGCAAACGGACTGGAACCAGGAGAAGAGGATGCAGGGACAACATGAAACCGACCTCACCCCCTTAGGGAAGAAACAAGCCATCGCTTTGGGAGAAAGGCTTGAAGACATCGAGTTCGACCTCGTTTATTCCAGCCCACAACGGCGAGCCATGGAGACCACCCGCCTCATTTTAGGAAAGAGACAAATCCCCATCATCCCGGACGATGCGCTGAAGGAGATACTAATGGGGGACTGGCAAGGCATACTCATCGAGGACCTCATGGAAGAGTATCCGGAAGAGATCGACCTCTTTTGGCACCACCCAGAGCAATATAGGCGGGAAGGATGCGAAACGTACGACGACGTGCGGAAACGCGCAGGCCAGTTCATGGAAAGGACAGCGGCGGAAAACCCGGGGAAGAATATCCTCGTGGTCACTCACGGCGCCCTATTGAAAACACTCTACACCTACTTCAAGTACCAGCCCATAGCCGAAATAGCGCATGCGGTCCACCCGCTCTCCACCGCCATAGCCATAGTGGAAAAACGGGACGGGATATGGAACGTGATGTCATGGAACGACACGGAACACCTCGCGCAACTCGAAGAAGAGTCTGACGGAGCAAACAGCGCTAATACAATATAAAGATACAAGGACGCTTGTCCAAAACAGGACGCTTGGCGGATTTCCACTGGGCGACGCTCTTCGTCTTGATGTACTCCGTCTCGAGCGTGATGTCACATGCGACGCAAATCTTCGTGCCAGGCTGGCAAACTGACAACAGATTCTCAAACATTTTATCGTTACGGTAAGGCGTCTCGATGAATATCTGCGACTGGCGCTCCACATGCGCCCGCTTCTCCAACTGACGGATACGCTGGTCACGCTCGTTCGGCTTGATCGGCAGATAGCCCACGAAGGCGAAGCTCTGTCCGTTGAAGCCCGAAGCCATCAAGGCCAGCAGAATCGAGGAAGGGCCCACCAAAGGGACGACACGGATATCCTTCCCCTGCGCGAGTCGGGCGATATCCGCACCCGGGTCGGCGATGGCAGGGCAACCCGCCTCCGAGATGATGCCCATATCGCACCCGGACATGGCCGGGATAAGATAAGAAGAGATCTCCTCGGGGGAAGTATGGTTGTTCAGCGTATAGAATGTGAGCTCGTCTATGTTGATCGAAGGGTCCACCTTCTTCAGGAAACGTCTGGCGGTGCGCACGTCCTCCACAATATAATGCTTCAGGCGAAGAATGACCTCCCGGTTATAGGAAGGCAAGACATGGTTCACATCGCAGTCGCCCAATGTGTTAGGAATCAAATATATAATGCCAGCCATTGTTTTAGAGAATAAAAAGGGGACCGAAGCGTCCGAAAAACAAAAATCACCGCAAATTTACGAAATAATAAATAAAAAGACCATAGCATAACCACTTGCAGAAGAAGAAAAAAAGAGTTATCTTTGGAGTATAAAAATAGAGAGTTAAGGAACGCCGCACCGTATATTATGGTTAAACTTAACAATTATATCAAACTACAGGCGTAAACTTCCATCTCAATGGCGGGCCACACCTTCGGGTTGTCTTCGTGACACGGTGGATTACAAAGAATGGAACACGCCGAATTCCTATCTTAAGGAGTTTAATTAATTTCGGTGCGGCTTTTTTCATGACCAGCCGGCAGGGTATCAAAGAGGGAATAAACACATAAACAACTATGAATCAACCACTAACGACAAACACCCACAAAAACGTATAAATATAAATACAAAAGAAGGAAGAGCCCTTACTCTGCTGAATCATCCAGTCGAGGAGAACAAAACCCACACACGCCGCGCCATAAATAGTAAATTGTAAATCGCCAAATTGTAAATCGCGAACAGCTAAATAGCAAATCAAATAGTAAATCGTAAATGGCTAAATCGTAAATCAGCAAGCCCCAACGACAAATCGTAAACTCCTAAATAGTAAACACTTGTGCGGCAAAAGGGAACTCCCGCAGCATCTATCCATGAAAAAAAAGCCACAATCCTTTCTAATTAAAGAAAAAAGAGTAACTTTGCACCGATTTTTTGCATAATTATAATGTCTAACGACTAATTATTATTAAAATTAAAAAATGAGTGAATTAACAAAAAACGTAGCGCCTATAGAAGGATTTGATTGGGACGCTTACGAAAATGGCGACGTGCAGACGAATGTAAGTCGCGAGGAACTGACCAAGAAGTACGATGACACATTGAACGTCGTAAAGGACAAGGACGTTGTCATCGGAAAGGTAATCTCAATGAACAAGAGGGAAGTTGTAGTCAATGTAGGCTACAAGTCAGACGGTATCGTTTCAATGAACGAGTTCCGTTACAACCCGGATTTGAAGATTGGCGACGAAGTAGAGGTATACATCGAGAGCCAAGAGGACAAGAAGGGACAATTGATCCTTTCACACAAGAAAGCCCGTGCAGCCCGCTCTTGGGATTGCGTTAACGAGGCATTGGAGAACGACAAAGTTATCACTGGTTACATCAAGTGCCGCACGAAGGGTGGTATGATCGTGGACGTATTCGGCATCGAGGCATTCTTGCCAGGTTCACAGATCGATGTTAAGCCTATCCGTGACTACGATGTGTTCGTAGGCAAGACAATGGAATTCAAAGTCGTAAAAATCAACCACGAATTCAAGAACGTCGTTGTTTCCCACAAAGCGCTCATCGAGGCCGAGTTGGAGCAACAGAAGAAAGATATCATCTCGAAGCTCGAGAAGGGACAAGTATTGGAAGGAACTGTCAAGAACATCACTTCTTACGGTGTATTCATCGACTTGGGTGGCGTAGACGGTTTGATCCACATCACAGACTTGTCTTGGGGCCGCGTAACGCACCCAGAGGAGATCGTCTCTTTGGATCAGAAGTTGAACGTCGTTATCCTCGACTTCGACGACGACAAGAAGAGAATCGCCCTTGGTTTGAAGCAATTGACTCCTCATCCATGGGATGCTTTGGATCCTAACTTGAAGGTAGGTGACAAGGTGAAGGGTAAGGTAGTTGTGATGGCTGACTACGGTGCGTTCGTAGAGATCGCTCCAGGCGTAGAGGGCTTGATCCACGTATCCGAGATGTCTTGGTCTCAGCACCTCCGCAGCGCGCAAGACTTCATGAAGGTCGGCGACGAGGTAGAGGCTGTCGTATTGACTTTGGACCGTGAGGAGAGAAAGATGTCTTTGGGCATCAAGCAATTGAAACCAGATCCATGGGATACCATCGATACTGACTATGCTGTCGGCACGAAGCACACCGCTAAGGTTCGTAACTTCACCAACTTCGGCGTATTCGTTGAGATCGCTGAGGGCGTAGACGGTTTGATCCACATCTCTGACCTTTCTTGGACGAAGAAGATCAAACACCCATCAGAGTTCACTCAGATCGGTGCGGACATCGAGGTTCAAGTATTGGAGATCGACAAGGAGAACCGCCGCTTGAGCTTGGGCCACAAGCAATTGGAAGACAACCCATGGGATGTGTTCGAGAATATCTTCACCGTAGACTCAATCCACGAGGGAACCATCATCGAGATGATGGACAAGGGTGCGGTTATCGCATTGCCTTACGGCGTGGAAGGATTCGCTACTCCTAAGCACTTGGTGAAGGAAGACAAGAGCATGGCCAAGGTGGACGAGAAGCTTCCATTCAAGGTTATCGAGTTCAACAAAGACTCTAAGAGAATCATCTTGTCCCACAGCCGTATCTTCGAGGATGCTCAAAAGGCAGCTAACGGAGAGGAGACTGACGAGAAGAAGGAAACTCGCAAAAAGAAATCGACCAAGAAGGCTGAGCCACTTATCGCAGTGGAGAAGGCTACATTGGGCGATATCGAAGAGTTGGCAGCCCTGAAGAGTCAGTTGGACGCAAGCGAAAAAAAATAATCTCAAAATATTCGAATAATTTTCATATATGAAAAAAATTTCAGATATTTGTGTGGAATTAGAATTTTTAAACAATTAATTTTATAAAAAGAGAGTATGAAAAAAAGTTTTTTGGCTTTATTCGCCGCAATGGGCTTGGCTTTTTCAGCTAATGCACAAGACGCCGCAACAGATGCAGAGCAAGCAGAGGCTTCAGCATCAGAGTCATTCAACCACTGGTCAGCAGCAGTAGAAGGTGGAATCAACTACCTGAGAGCATCAGACCAAAAAGTTGGCTTGGCAATTGGAGGTTTAGTGGAAAGAACATTCAATCCTCGTTGGGGAATGGGTGTAGAGTACATGTTCGTTAAAAAGAACCAAGACGCTATCAAGGGAAGAGCTGAGTTGGACGCTAAGTTCCACGACATCGACATCTTCGGTTCTATGAACCTTTCTAACATCATCGCCCCATATCGTTCTGCAGGATGGCAGAAATTGAACTGGTTCGCAACTGCAGGTTTGGGTGCAACCATCTACAACTATGAGTTCGAGAACGGAAAGGACGATAACGGTGCAAAGATGTTGTTCCTCGGTGGAACAAAATTGGAGTACAACGTAAGCAAGTGGATCGGCATCTTCTTGGGTGCTCAATATCGTCTCCACTCTAACGCTGAGTTCGTTGGAAACGCAGCAGGTCGTTCTTACGGAACAGCTTTGGCTGGTGTTCGCGTTAAATTCGCTGGCGAGAGCAACATCCGCAACATCGCTTGGGCTGATTACATCCCTCAAGTTGAGTTGCCTGACTTCAGCAACGTATTCGACGCTCAAAAGAAGGCTTGCGAAGAGGCTGTTGCTAAACTCGAGCAGAAAGTTGACGACCAAAACGCTCAAATCAAGAAGTTGCAAGGCGACATCAAGTTCACTCAAGATTCTTTGGATCGCCACATCAGAGCTACAAGACCTAAAGTTGCTTACAAGCCAACTGTTGAGGAGGCTAAGATCATCGAAACTGCAATGTCTAACTTGGAATTCGAGTCTGGTAAGGCTATCATCAAGGAGGGTTCATTCCAATACTTGAACGGCTTGGCTGAGTTGCTCGTTAAGCACCCTGAGTGGTCTGTTAAGTTGTCTGGTCACACTGACAACGTAGGTAAGGCTGCTAAGAACTTGCAACTTTCTAAGGATCGCGCAACTTCAGTTCGCACTTACTTGATCAACAAGGGCGTTGACGCAGCTAACATCGAGTCTGAGGGCTTCGGTAGCAGCAAGCCAATCGCTTCTAACAACACTGCTGCAGGTAGAGCAAAGAACCGTCGTGTAGAGGTTAGCTTGTTCTCTAAATAATAACCTGTAACAAGGTACTAAAAGAGCCGTCCTTCGGGATGGCTCTTTTTTTTGTCTATAATCGAGAACTTCCAAGAGGGAATAGGCAAAACGGGAAGTCCCCACCTGCATGGGCTGCCCGTCCATACACATGAGACATCAAATCCATGCCGAAAGATGAAACGGAGGGAAAGTCCTCCTCAAACAAACACCAAAGGAAGCTATCCCCTACTGAACAGAAGGAGACCACACGAATAAGCCTTCGGAAACTGCCAACGAACGAAGCAATTCCGACAGATCCGCACGGACATTATAAACGGTCATATTGGTATCTTCGTCATGCAACACCATCAACGACTCCCGATTGTCGAATAAAACATAAACGGAACGTTCTCCCTCTTCATTAAAGAGAATCTTATCAAACAAAAACGCAGGGTCAGGATTGCTTATCCATCGACTCTCCGAACACCGCACATCGATGCCGACATAACAGTTCAATTTCATCATCACACGGGCAAATTGCGCATATAAGGACTTCCTCCTCTCAATATCTTGAAAGAAATAAGCCTCTACCCTGAAATACTGCCCGTCAGAGTGCGCAGGAACCTGCTTCGGCAACATATCCACAATCCAATATGGCCTTTCCAACAAAGGCTCTATCCTATCGTCTAAATCAACGTAGGCACCCTCATCGACATTTTTCCGCTCATCCATATACATACAATTAAAAATCACGAAATAACGCCCCAATTCTTAGACTCCCTCGCCATACGGTCAAGACGCTGGTTCAACAGGATATTCTTCTCCTCCAATAGGTCAGGATCCTCATCCAAAACCTTCTCGGCCACCTCTCGGGCAAACTGTATGATCTGACCATCCGTCGCCAAATTGGCTATCTTGAGACTGATGGCGACACCGCTCTGCTGCGTTCCCTCCAAGTCACCCGGACCACGCATCTTCAAATCAACCTCCGAGATCTCGAACCCGTTGTTCGTGCGGGTCATCACCTCCATGCGCTGACGTCCTTCGCTGGACAGTTTCGGGGAAGTAAGCAATATGCAGTACGACTGTTCCGCACCGCGCCCCACCCTGCCCCGCAACTGATGGAGCTGTGAAAGCCCGAATCGCTCGGCACTCTCTATCAACATGACGGAGGCGTTGGGCACATTGACGCCCACCTCGATCACGGTGGTCGCCACCAAGATGTTCATCTCACCTGCGACAAACAATTTCATCTGCGCATCCTTCTCCTCCGGCTTCATCTTCCCATGCACCATGCCCAAATGGTACTGCGGTTCAGGAAACACCTGTTGAAGGGATTCGTAACCAGCCTCAATATTCGCGTAATCAGAGCGTTCAGACTCCTGAATCATCGGGTATACGATATACGCCTGCCTACCCAAGGCGATCTGCTTCTTGATAAAATCATACAACATGCCTCGGGCATTGTCGAGACGGTGGATCGTCTGTATGGGTTTACGCCCGGGAGGCAACTCGTCGATGACGGAGACATCCAAATCGCCATAGAGCGTCATAGCCAACGTGCGCGGAATAGGGGTCGCTGTCATCACCAACACATGAGGCGGCTGGTCACTTTTGCTCCACAACTTGGCGCGCTGGGCGACACCAAAGCGATGCTGTTCGTCAATGACAACCAGGCCAAGGCGTGAAAAGACGACATCATCCTCCAGCAAAGCGTGCGTGCCGATCAATATCTGTATGGAACCATCCGAAACGCCCTTCAGAATGGCCTCTCGTTCCTTCTTCTTCGACGAACCGGTCAGCAATGCTATCCTCACATCCATATCGCCTAACATCTGAGAGATGGAGGCGAAATGCTGCTGCGCCAATATCTCCGTGGGAGCCATCATGGCAGCTTGGAATCCGTTGTCCAACGCAATCAACATGGACATTAAGGCCACCATCGTCTTACCACTTCCCACATCCCCTTGAAGAAGCCTGTTCATCTGCTTGCCACTGGAAAGGTCACCGTATATCTCCTTAATCACCCTCTTCTGCGCATTGGTAAGCTCAAACGGGAGACTGTTCTTATAGAATGAATTGAAAGTGTCACCGATTTTTGTGAACTTAAATCCCACAAAGCGAAGCCTGCGATAATTCCGCTGACGGAGCATATTGAGCTGAATGATAAATAGTTCCTCGAACTTCAGCCTAAACTGCGCCAAACGCAACGCATCGGGAGTCTGCGGGAAATGAACGTTCTTCAACGCATCATGCCGGGACATCATGTGATGTTGCTCGACGATGTAGGAAGGAAGCGACTCTGGGATACGAGCCTCCCCCAACGAATTGAAGATCTCGGAGATGAACTTCTGCAAAACACGGGAGGTCAGGAAGGCGTTCTTCATCTTCTCGGAGGTGTTGTACATACCCTGCACCCCTCCCAAAGCCTGTTTGGACATCGCCTCATTAATCGTCTCCATGTCAGGATGGACCAAATTACACTGCCCGTTGAATTCGGAGACCTTCCCGAAAACAACGTACTCGTGGCCAGGCTTGTACTTCTCAAGGACATACTTCACACCCTTAAAAAACAACAGCTCAATGGTCGATTCCCCGTCAGAGAAGAGTATCACGACCCGTTGCTTGCGACCCTCTCCCTGCGTGGTCACCTTCAAAATGATGCCACGTATCTGTACATACATGGAGGCGGGCGAAACCTCACGGATTCGATAGAACTTGCTACGGTCAACGTACCTATAAGGGAAGCAATACAGCAGATCACCGTAGGAGGAGACGGTCAGTTCCTTCTTCAGCACATCCGCCTTCTTGGGTCCAACCCCAGGCAAATAGGTGATCTCTTTATCTAAAAACTCCGACATAGGCAATACGACCGAACACGAAATAGTCCAATATTTATATACACAAAAATACAAAAAAGGGAGGAATGGAAAGGACTCTGCAACGACAAAATAAGATTACGGCTAATAATTGTGGCATTACACTTAATATACAACAATAAAACCATATTATAATTAAAAACAAAACACATAATAATAATCAATATAATAAACACATAAAAATATACGGTCAATATAATTTGGGTAATATGTTTTTTTACATCAAACAAATAGCGCATTGGCACGATTTTTGAAACTATTTTATTGTAGGGCGGCTGGTAAAGCACCCTTCACACGAATGAGTATGCCACAGCAGGCAATAGTCTCTGTGTCAATATAGGTTGTTTAAAGTATCAGTGTAGTGAAGGCTTGGGGCTATGGTTAGTCTCAAGCTTACTTTTTTTATCCACACAATCTATTGGCAACATCACCATAAAAGCGTATCTTTACAAAGCAAAAACACATAGAAAGATGAAGACGATAAATGATTTGAAGCCCCAAGAACTTTGGGCAAGATTCAAGGATATATGCGATATTCCCCATCCTTCAGGGAAAGAAGGGAAAATAGGTGCGTTCCTCATGGATTTCGCACAAAAACATGGGTTGCAAGCCGAAATGGATGAAGTGGGCAACGTGCTCATCCGCAAGAAGGCCGCGAAGGGAAGAGAGTCTGCTCCTTCCGTACTGCTGCAGGCGCACATGGACATGGTCTGCGAAAAGAACGCAGGCACGGAGCATGACTTCGACAACGATCCTATCCGCACCATCGTGGAGGGGGATTGGTTGAAGGCGCAAGGCACTACCCTCGGAGCGGACGACGGAATCGGTGTGGCCGCCATGTTAGCGGTACTTGAGTCGGATACCATCCAACACGGTCCGCTCGAATGCCTCATCACGGTGGACGAGGAGCGTGGCCTGACCGGTGCGCAACACGTCAAGGCGGGTTGGCTCCAATCAAAAAGGCTCATCAACCTGGACTCTGAGGAGGACGGCAGATTCTGCATCGGATGCGCAGGCGGTATCGACACCGTCGCCTCGTTCGACCTGAAGAGAGTAGCCGCCCCACAAGGCGCATTCTTCCTCAACATCTTCGTCAAAGGCCTGCAAGGCGGACACTCCGGCGACGACATCAACAAAGGTCGGGGCAACGCCATCAAGATCCTGGCCAGATTCCTCTGGAACGAATCGAAGAAGTACCCGATCCACCTCTGCCGCATCGAAGGGGGAAACCTCCACAACGCTATCCCGAGGGAAGCACACGCCACCCTCTGCATCGACTGGAACAAAAAGGAGGAGATACGTGTCGCACTGAATCATTACATCAGCACCATCGAGGCGGAATACCCGACGGAAAAGGAACTGGTCATCGACCTCGAATCGACCAATGCGGAAGAGCAGGTTTACGAGCAGGAAGGGGCCAACAGACTCATCAGCGCGCTCTACGCTTGTCCGCATGGTGTGATTGAGATGAGCACGGAGATAGAAGGCTTGCCGGAGACCTCCACCAACCTCGCCTCCATTAAGGAGAAGGAGGGTAAAATCATCGTGGCCACCAGCCAACGAAGCTCGACCAACAGCAAGAAACACGACATCAAAGACCGTGTGGAGGCAGTCTTCGCATTGGCAGGCGCAAGTGTGAAACATAGTGACGGATACCCGGGATGGAAGCCGAACATGAACTCCGAACTAAAGAACATCGTGGCAGGTTCCTACGAGAGACTCTTCGGGGAGAAACCGGTGGTGGGCGCCATCCACGCAGGTCTGGAGTGCGGACTCATCATCGAGAAGTACCCGGACATGGACATGATCTCCATCGGTCCTACCATCATCGGCAACCACTCGCCTGCCGAACGCTGCGAAATACCAACCGTCGAGAAGTTCTGGAAACACCTGATCGATGTGCTGGAAAAAATATAAACGGAAAGAAACACATAAACTACAAACAAAAGAGTATGAAGAAGTTAACATTATCCAACGACAAAACTTTTCTTGGCGTGGCGGGCGGATTCGCCCATTACTTTGATGTGGATGTGACACTCGTCAGAGTCATCTGGGCACTCATCACGGTCTTGAGCGTAGGCGTGGGCGGAATCATCGCTTACCTCATCTGCTACGTCATCATGAAAAACAACTAATCGCATGGACTTCAAGTTAGTATCTGAATTCGCACCGACAGGCGACCAGCCCCAAGCCATCAACGAACTGGTGAGGGAGGCGGCCGCCGGCACGAAGCATCAAACACTGCTTGGAGTCACCGGTTCGGGCAAGACTTTCACCATCGCCAACGTCATCAAGGAACTGAAGCGACCCACGTTGGTCCTCAGCCACAACAAGACCTTGGCGGCACAGTTGTACGGAGAGTTCAAGGCATTCTTCCCGGAGAACGCCGTGGAGTACTTCGTCTCCTACTACGACTACTTCCAGCCGGAAGCCTACCTGCCCAACACCGACACCTACATCGAGAAGGACCTCTCCATCAACGACGAACTGGAAAAACTTCGTCTCTCCGCCACCTCGGCATTGCTGTCCGGACGAAGAGACGTCATCATCGTATCGTCCGTCTCCTGCCTCTACGGCATAGGCAACCCCGACGACTTCCATGACACCATGATCAACGTGAAACAAGGCCAGCTCATCAGCATGACCGTGCTCATGCGCAAACTGGTGGAGAGCCTGTACGTGCGCAACGAAATAGAGCTCGACCACGGACGGTTCAGGGTGAAGGGGGACACGATAGACATCTTCCTCGCCTATGCGGACTACATCATACGCATCCATTTCTGGGGCGACGAGGTGGAAGAGATAGAGTCCATAGACCCGATCAACGGCATGCACATCGAATCGTTCGAGGAGATCAACATCTACGCAGCCAACCTCTTCGTGACCACGCCCGAAAGAATCAACAAGGCGCTCATAGAGATCGGGGACGACCTCACCACACAGGTGGAGTATTTCCAGAGCATCGGCAAGGTCTTCGAGGCGAAACGCCTCTACGAGAGGGTCAATTACGACATGGAGATGATCCGCGAACTGGGGCACTGCTCCGGCATCGAGAACTATTCACGTTACTTCGATGGACGAGCGCCAGGCACACGCCCATTCTGCCTGTTGGACTACTTCCCGAAAGACTTCCTGCTCGTCGTTGACGAGAGCCACGTGACGATACCGCAGATACACGCCATGTACGGAGGAGACTACTCCAGGAAACGCACGCTCGTGGACTTCGGATTCAGGCTACCCTCCGCACTGGACAACCGCCCGCTCAAGTTCGAAGAGTTCGAGAGCATGGTGGGACAAGCGATATACGTAAGCGCCACACCGGCGGACTATGAGCTGGAGAAATCGGAAGGCGTGTTCGTGGAGCAAATCATCCGCCCGACAGGCCTGCTCGACCCAGTCATCGAGGTTCGCCCAACGCTCAACCAGATAGACGACCTCATCGAGGAGATCCACACCCGCACGGAGAAGGACGAACGGGTGCTCGTCACCACCCTCACGAAGCGCATGGCGGAAGAGCTACAGGCCTACCTCTGCAAGATGGGCATACGAAGCAACTACATCCACTCCGACGTGGAGACGCTCGAGCGCGTGAAAATCATGGAGGACCTACGCAACGGACTCTTCGATGTGCTCGTGGGCGTGAACCTGCTCAGGGAGGGACTCGACCTGCCGCAAGTGTCGTTGGTAGCCATCCTGGATGCCGACAAGGAGGGTATGCTACGCTCACACAGGGCGCTCACCCAAACCGCCGGAAGAGCCGCGAGAAACCTCAACGGACTCGTCATCATGTACGCCGACAAGATCACGCGGAGCATGCAGCTGACCATCGACGAGACCAACCGCAGGCGGGAGAAACAGATGCAATACAACATAGAGCATAACATAACGCCTAAGGCCGTCGGCAAGAACAGCAAAGCCATTTTGACAAAGGAAGAACCTACCGAGCCTAAAGAATACAGGACAAGCAGTACCGCCCGATATGCGGCGGAAGAACGTGCCGAATACCAATCCACCGCAGACATGGAAAGAGCATTGGAGCAGGCGAAGAAGATGATGAAGGAATGCGCCAAGAGGTTAGAGTTCCTGGAGGCGGCGCAATACAGGGACGAGATCGTGAAATTAGAGGCGGCATTAGCCAAGAAAAAAGGATGAACAACATC
This sequence comes from Bacteroidales bacterium UBA1181, assembly GCA_002310215.1. Lineage (GTDB taxonomy): Bacteria > Bacteroidota > Bacteroidia > Bacteroidales > Paludibacteraceae > UBA1181. Next base: position 26,715 of record DBYR01000039.1, on the reverse strand, counting down.
CTCCACCCATCATTAACATTAGGGAAGCAATCATGTCTCGCAGGAATCACAAAATAAGAAGATCTCCGGATACGCCGCCAAGCTATTGGCAAAAGTTCGGAAACTGGGTGGAGAAGCTAACCGATAATATTTTTGGCAAAATTTTGTTGCAAGCAATAGTAAGCAGCACTTTTGTTGGAATAGTAGACATGATCTACAGCAGCGATGGAAAGTGGTCATTGCTTTTTTTGCCATTAATCATAACGGTTGGCTGTATTGCACTCTATTTTTTTATACTACTCATCGTTTTTTTAGCAGAAAAAATCAAGACATGGTGTTGGAGCCTCTGGCCGAGGGAAGAGGAAGAGAAGAAAGAGAAGGATCCTGGGTCAAAACAATCCCAAGAGACGCAGCGCAAGCGTCGAAACAGCGGAATAGCAGGCATAGTATCATTGATCATGAAAGCCGACGGAATCACATCGAGGGGAGAGATGAAAGCTGCCAAGAACTACCTGAGGAGACATTACAGCCCCACCAACTACAAAGAAATCCGGGAGGAGTTAGAGACAAACATGAGAATCAACAATCCGAAATTCGTGAAGCAGTCCTGCATTTGGTTAACCGCCAACATGAACTATTCCGAGCGGCTAGGATTCACCGAGTTCCTTTTCGACATCGCCCGCCTAAGCAAAGGCATTGACGTGGGAGAATGGAGACTATTGAATGACATCATGAAACGCATCTGTCTGGAAGACGAGGACATCGAATACCTATCACGCAAATATTCAAGAAATTACAACAAAAAAGGAAACAAAGAAGCCAAGGATGCCAAGGACGAGAGCAACACCAACGAATTATCCACAGAAGTCCAATCCGAGTCGACACCCGATCCATACCTTCGCATTTTAGGTCTAGAAGGGGAAGCCACACCAGACGAGATACAATCAGCATACTACAAATTGGCGAAGAAGTACCACCCCGACACCGTACAAGACGAGGAGATGAAACAGATATTAACCGAGAAGTTCAAGGAAATCAACCTCGCCTACAATGCGCTGTCAAAATAGAGATAGAAGAGTCAAGGGGGAAAAAGAAAACGGGGACGCGATATCAAATCGAATCCCCGAAAAAAAACAACAAATATGAAACAAATTTACTCTTTCGTCTCAACTGGGCAAGAAACAGGATCTACAGAAACATAAGAACGATTGTCCTTCTTCTTTCTGAAAACCACGATACCGTCCACCAAAGCGAACAGTGTGTGATCCTTACCCATACCTACATTCTCACCTGGGTGGTGTACGGTACCACGTTGACGAATCAAAATGTTACCAGCCTTAGCAAACTGACCACCGAAAATCTTAACACCGAGTCGCTTACTTGCTGACTCACGACCGTTCTTGGAACTACCGACTCCTTTTTTGTGTGCCATTTTCCTAAATCTTTAAAGTTAAGCGACTACGTTTTTAATTTTCAACTCAGTGAACTGTTGACGGTGACCGTTCAACTTACGGTAACCTTTTCTTCTCTTCTTGTGGAAGACCAAAACCTTGTCACCCTTAACGAGAGGAGAAACAACCTCAGCGACAACCTTAGCGCCAGAGATAACTGGAGCGCCGATGGTGATGTTACCATCATTGTCGATCAACAACACTTTCTCGAATTCCACTTCTGCACCGCTCTGTGATTCCGCGATGTGGTGGACGAACAACTTCATGTCCTTTTCAACTTTGAACTGTTGTCCTTGAATTTCTACAATTGCGTACATTGTAATAAAAACTTTTAAATTACATCCGGTGGTGGGTCCTTCGACCGCTTATTGTACCACGTAGGAAAAACTGCGCAAAGATACGACATTTATCCGAAAAGAGAATCAAAACAAACCCATTTTTTCATAGCGAAAACATAGACATAAGGCAAGAAACGCACATTTTAGGCAAGCCACATCTCCCTGCGGCAAGAGGGTCATCAGAACCGAAGCAGGAGGCAGCGGTCCACACGCCCAAATGCGCATTGACATTGCGCCATAAAACACCGATTTGAGACGATACAACAACCGCAAGAGGGAAAATAGACCCAACCCATCATTTTTGCCTTAAAACATTAATATACAATGAAAAAAATTAAGTAAATTTGCACACTTACATGTAAAGATATATATATATAGGGTTTTTTATTGTTACACGGACTAATCATGAGGAGATTACAAAATATTATCAGGAAAATATTGGCAATGGTCGCAATCATTGCCTTGGGAACAAACGCTTACGCAAAAATCGACTCCATTATAGTTAAAAACACACCGGCTAATTTCATCATGGTCGGCAATGTGAATTTCGAATTGGAAAACGGATACGATTTCACCACAGAAACGAGACAAGCAATTGTACCCATAAACCACGACAGTCTCTCAGGGGTAAGCAACTCCAACAATGCGCCAATATGTCTACCAACTTTTCCTTGTCCTGGAGATGGCGTAGTGGGAGCAGTTCTAACATGGAGTGGGAAAGTCAATTCTACAGACCAAGCCCCGAACAAAATTGGCGACAAATGGAAAACTGTAAAAATCAAAATAGGTAATGGCCCTTATGAAACAATCACAGCCAACGATGATGATTGTTTTTTCAATAGCGACGTGACATATTCGGATGCGATAGGAGTGTACACATGCCACTATGACCTGAAAAAATACTTTAACGATGCCATCAACAATGGGATAGATGTCAGCAACACAACAATAACTGTGGCAGACCTTCAAACCAGTTATGAATCATATACACCGAATCAAATCGCCACAAGATTTGGAGGATGGACACTTACCATAATCTATGAAAAAATGGGAGAAAGGAAAGCCGACATTGCCTATTACCCTCTTTTAGAATTCATGCCTGGAGGTCTGAGTGGTGATCCTGGAGAGTCCATGGAAAGGAGAATCAAACTAGCCAGGAACTATACTGGCGCAGGAGACCTCATTGTCGGTATAGTTTGCGGAGGTACAACAAGGAAAGACAATCCTCCTTTATACATAGACAAGACATGTGGTTTTAACAACGGAAAAGGAGAGAATGCAATCGATGAGCTCAACAATATAATCCACCAACACTCAGGATGTGAAGAAGATGGATTAAATTTAGACACAATCCTTTACTCAAAAGGATACGACCAGTTAGTATTAAAATTACAAAATCCACTGAACAATCAGGGGAAAGGAACGTACATTGACAAAAACGGGGAAGAAATATACGTTAAAATCAAAGGTGGTGTGGAACAACATCTCCTAACTGACGTCATTGTCATGACAGGTCTCCCTTCCAACGAGGTGGAAGCCGTCCAAAAGGGAAAGAAAGCAAGTTCCAACTGCATCGAATACTCCATAGATGTCAACACAGGCAAGTATATCGAAAATTTGAACAACTTTAACCTTAACATCAAACTGCCCGATTATACCATAAGTGTATCCGACTTCACCATAAAAGGAGCTGCAATTAATGCCTTGCAGGGAGAAAAAAGTTTCGCATTCGGCATCAACGCAACCAGTACACCTACCCCGCACAACTACAACTACATACAAGATACTATTAACGGATGGTTCAGACCCGAATTACTTTTGAGAAGCGAATTCCAAGACTGCATAAAAAAGAAAGCCAACAACTTCACAAACAAGTCAAACACAGAACAATATTTAAAAATAGAATATAACGGACTAATACCCGAATCACTTAGCGACACAACCATTCTCAAAATTGAATTCACCGCATGCGTGGACAGTGTCGCATACGCCGCACAAAGCGCATTGACGGGAGAACAAAGTTCTGTCACTTCACAAAGTCAAGTGTCCGTAACTGGAGCTGTCAGCGGAGAAAGGACTAAATCCTATAGTAACCCCACCTCCGAATTCCAGCAAAGAGAAAAAACACCTTGTTCCGGACTCTACGGATTTGGAGGAGGAGACGGAGGAGGTGGTGGAGCCTTAGACGGATCGGATGGACCTGGTGATGGTGGCCTCAACGGAGAACCGACAAGAATCGGTATGAACTTCGATTTTTCATGCATCAACATTCCTGACACAATTCGAATAGATGCATGTGAAAACGAATGCATCGCCTTCGACACCATTAAAAGTGTCATGTTACGAGAACATAATTTCGATTTAGATGCCATAGCAAGAGAAGACAGTGCCAGATGGATGAAGGTCAAGAGAGATAGTATCGTAGATCTCTGTCAACTTGCAATCGACAACGGTGGGTTGCCACGAAAAGCATTAGACGTACTCTACAGCGACTCATGTAACTGGCTCGACGTGAAAAAGTTTTGGGAAAGAGCTCCCAAAAAGCTAAAAGGTTACGACAAAAATGCATTATATAAATACATGCATGACACATGCAGAGTTGACGATAGTACCTATATAGTGGATGTTGTATTCAAAAAAATCGATAAGATTATCGACAATCCGATAGAAGTATCACATCTGGATTATCAATTCTACATCCACACTGATTGGGAAACAGAACAATGCATAAAAGTCACAAAGAGTGAAACCTTCGATGTAATATACGCCACTCCATATATTGACAAACAAAAACAACACCTATGTAACGACATCATACGGGTAGACATCAACATGGAGACCATGCAGATGCCAACATTGATCCTTGATAAGGATACAAAAAAATACGGAGACACCATACAATACTGTTTGGGCTCAAACATCGACACCTTCCTGATAAAGAAAAAGAAGCCAAACTACGCCATAGAATTGACATCACATACCGGTAGCTTCTTACAACCCGTCAACGACACATTTTACAAATATGTGCCGGATATTTCTACCGGTCAAGCAAAATTTGAATCATTCAAGTTTGTCCAACGAAATAATACAGGATGTACAAGCGACACCTTCAAATTCTATATTGAGGTGCTAAACGTGGAGGCTACCCAAACTCCTGATGTACAAAAGGACACAGCCACCTGTAAGGGAGCAAAAGGAGACTCCATCTCCATCCGTATCACCGACCTCAACAAAGTTGCGGCAATGAGAGCTAAAGACTTCAATGTGAGATGGCTACAAATTCGAGACGCCCTCGACGGAGGAGATACTACCTTAAGAAATGACACAATAGAGATTAATGTGCCAGTGGACACTGACGGTGTATACACATACGCCGCACAATACTACTATCTGGGATGTAGCGGTAACAAAAGCACGGTAAAGGTGACCGTAAACAAATTGGCGGAAAAAGTCACCCAAGACACCATCCAATTCTGTCAGCACGTGAAACCGAAAGCCGACGAGATCCTTCCGTACATCCACACAAAAGAGAATAGCGACACACTCTATTGGTTCTCGTCAACCCAAACATCGTTTGAGGAAAAAGACTCCACCAAACTTGAGAGACTTCTATCCGAAACCGATTTTGACAAATGCGGAGAGAAGCAATTCATCGTTAAGGCGAAAAACAAATTTGGTTGTTTCGGAGATACATCTCTCATCACCATCAATGTGCTCTGTTTCGACTCAACAAGGACTTCATTTAACAAGAAGGGGGATTCCGTCCTCTATTGCGTGGGAGATTTGGTCGAAACCATTGACCAATTTATCGTAAAGGATAGTTTCCCTGAAAGCAAAGGATTTATATGGGAATGGTTCAAGAAAGAACAAAATGCACCCTATAACACTGTGACTGGATTGTCATCGTATACGCCAGACACTATCTCCATCGAATCCGGCCATCCTTCCATCACGACTTACTACGTGACAAGAATAGACAGCAACAAATGCGCCAGCAAACCAGCCGCATTCAAAGTCGTAGTGGACAACGCAATCAGTGAGATGCCTCTCATCAACGACCCTCGCGCAGTGGATTACAGGAACGACACTTTCGTCACGTTAGGATTCTGCAAGGGCGTGCAAGGATATCCTTCCAATGTATTGCCTCTCATTCCGACACTCGCCAACTACGAGATCGAGTGGTCCGAGAAATCCAGCAATGACGTGAGATGCGACACCCTCATAGACAAACCATCAGACGCACACAAAGAGAAATACTACAAGATTCCTGTGAACACGAACCTTGTAGGCAAGAACTACTATTGCATCAGACAAAGCACCGTATTGGGTTGTAAGGGCCCATGGAAAAACGTGGAGATCGTTGTCAACGACTCCGTAAGAGCCCTGCCGAAGGTGGAGGACATCGTGCTCTGCCAAGGAGACGATAGCGTACAAGTCAAGAACTACGTCCAATACAACGGCACAGAACCTCTCCTAATCAACTATTTCGACAAGAACAAGGACATCATTGCGGAGACCGACTCCGCCTACGTTCTGGCGAAAGAGGCAGGAAAGTACACGGAAGCGAAAGGAAACAACCTCTATTATGTTTCCCTCACCAACACCCAGACCTTCTGCGAAGGCGCAAAGGTCCCGATAGACGTGATCATCAACAAACAACCTGAATTGCCTCAGATGAACGAAGACACCACGGTATACCTCTGCGCCAATGGGGACACCGTAAGTCTGACCCAGAGGATCAACGCTTCCATAGACGTGAACGACATAGACACGAAAATCGAATGGACGCCAAACGACACCGTCATCACCCGAGGTGACATCAACGCCACATACGAAGTTTACCAAAGGGATACTGTCACTCAATGTGTCGGAAAGCCAATCACCATCACAGTGAAAGTTTCCAACACGATCAACTACAAATCATTCGGCACGAAGGAGTTATGCTACGGCGAGTCGATCGCAATACATGACACCGTCAAAAGGTTGCTGAAACACAACGACAGAGTGATTCCAAAGGATGGCATCCAGCACAAGATTTACCTGCTGGTCGGGACCTCAAGAGGAGTAGAGATAACCGGAGATGTGACATCCTCCAAGAGCAGATATGAGAGCGATACGACCCGCTATCTCATCAGCATATCCGACACAATCAGCGGATGTGATGTGAAAGATACCGCGACCATCATATTCCACGGACTGCCAAATGCCATCGTGCCTAACCAACTGCAGGCTTGCCAAGGTGTGAACCTAACACTCCCTACTCCAACAGAGTCAAGCTACAACTACACTTGGAGAAGAAGTGCCGGCGATAAGATTGAGGGCAATCCTACCCTACTCGCCCTCACCGCAGACGAGACCATCACACTGACAGAAGAGGATAAGGCAACAGGCTGTAAGGAGACCTTCGACGTGGACGTGACCGTCTACCCTACCCCTGCCAACGCACTCACGAGCGACACGGCCTTCTGTCAGAACAATCCAAACAAGAAGATCAACGTCACCGTACAGCCGTCCAACGACATATACAATACGGCGGCGAATCTGAAACTGCAGTGGTTCTCCGCTAACGGTGACTCCATCAACAACCCTATCGTAACCGATACGGTTGTCATGAACGACCTCACCAAGAGAATTAAGTATACGGTTAGACAAACCAATACCAGCACCTCTTGCTTCAAAGACACCTCCATCTACGTGACGCTCAAGAAGACCCCTGTGCTGAACATGCATGATTTGTCGGCCGTCTGCGAACCAGATATTATCTCCCTGCCAGACACTGTAGTGGATTATATCTCAAAAAACATCGGTTCCACCTATTTCGCCAACATGGCTGGATTGCAATTCCAATACGGAAGGATCATCAATGGATCAACCACAGCACTCAGCGAGGCGGATGCGAAACAACTGCGATACATAATGGACAAGGATAGCGTGCTCTACACCTACACCGTAACCGATGCTGACAATGTATGCTCAGCCACCGACACTGTCTTCGTCACCATTAACAAAAAGCCAATCGTGCCTGTCATTGAGGGTGGCAAGGATACCATCTACTTCTGCCAGGACGATGCGCCGATCATCCTCCATGCGAAGAACAATAACGAATCGAAGTACCAGACCCAAATCTATTGGGGCGAGTACACTTCCACCGTCACGGGCGACGAGCTTAAGATCACCGCTAACTACGGTAACTACATGGCCTTCACCAAGAACGAGAAGACGGGTTGCGTCAGCGACGTCGACACGATCCATGCGGTCATCTCCGTCCCTATCGAATTCTCTGCGATCGGCACACAAGACCTCTGCTTCCGCGACTCCATCGACCTCATCCAAATGGTTCAGGACCAAGTGGATAAGAACACAAAGAACAGCGTGCGTGACATCCGATTCAGCATCTTCAGACTGAATGGCGTCACACCTGCCAGTCAAGCAATCTCGCAGAAAATAGCCTCAACAAAATCCAAGAACGAGACCGACACGACACGCTACCTCATCCAAATCAGGGATTATGTCAGCGGTTGCGAGTTCCAAGACACCGCCACCATCGTATTCCACGGGTTGCCAGTGATCGATCCGATCGACCCGATCACCGTATGTCAATTCCAAGACACTGCCCTTCCAACTCCGAACAGAGGCTACCAATACGAATGGTTCAGGGCAACGGACGGCAGGCTCATCAACGACCCTACCCGATTCAATTCGGAGCAGAGCGAATCCATCTACCTCAAGGCATCGGAGACATTCCCTGCCGTCGGACTCGCTTGCTACGACTCCCTCATGGTCTCCATGGACGTGCGTGAGATCCCTGTCGCAGCCACCGTGCTCAGCGACACCTTCTGCCAATTCTCCGGCACTCACTTAATCCCTGTGACACGCAACGAAACGGCGGCCAATCCAATGGCTGACCTCTCCATCCAATGGTTCGACGAGAAGGGTGACTCCATCGCCAACCCGATCAACACTGACACGACGATCGTGAACGCTAAGTCACGCACCATCAAGTACACCATCCGTCAGTTCAACAAGGTTACTGGCTGTTACAAGGATACCACCGTGCCGTTCGTGGTCAACAAAGCTCTCCGTCTGGAGATGGAAGACCTCGCCGCTGTCTGCCAACCTGAAGTCATCGACTTCAAGGGCAAGGTGATGGATTACCTCACCGCATCGACGACCACCAACCTCTCCAACATCGGCAACTGCGACATCACCTACGGAAAGATCATCAACGGTGCGCAAACCGCCATCAGCGATGCGGAGGCCAGCCAAATAGAGTACACCAAAGACCTCGACAGCGTGCTCTACACCTACACCGTAGTCGACGGAGTATGCTCCGCTTCCGATTCGGTATACGTCACCATCAACAAGAAACCGTCCAAGCCAATCATCGAGAATGGCAAGGACACCATCTACTTCTGCCAAGACGATGCCCCGATCATCCTCCATGCGGAGAACGACAACGAGGCGAAGTACCCGACCAAAATTCATTGGGGTGAATATACTTCCGAAGTCACAGGCAATGAACTTGAGATCTCCGCTAACTACGGCGACTATATGGCCTTCGTCAAGAACGAGGAGACGGAGTGTACCAGCGATATCGACTCCATCCATGCGGTCATCTCCTTCCCTATCGACTTCAAACCAATTGGCACACGTGACCTCTGTTTCCGCGACTCCATCGACCTCATCCAAATGGTTCAGGAACAAGTGGACAAGAACACAAAGAACAGCGTACGCGACATCCGCTTCGACATCTTCAAAATGAACGGTGTCACACCAGCCAGCCAAGCGATCTCGCAGAAAATAGCCTCCACCAAGGCGAAGAACGAGACCGACACGACACGCTACCTCATCCAGATCAAAGACCACGTCAGCGGTTGCGGATTCACAGACACAGCGACCATCGTATTCCATGGATTGCCAGTGATCGACCCAATCGACCCTATCACTGTCTGCCAATACCAAGACACCGCTCTCCCTACGCCTAACAGAGGTTACCTCTACGAATGGTTCAGGGCAACAGACGGCATGCTCATCAACGACCCAACCCGATTCAATTCGGAGAAGAGCGAGTCCATCTATCTCAAAGCGACAGAGACCTTCCCTGCCGTCGGACTCACTTGCTACGACTCCCTGATGGTTTCCATGGACGTGCGTGAGATCCCTGTTGCGGCTACCGTCCTCAGCGACACCTTCTGTCAACTCTCCGGCACTCATCTGATCCCCGTGACCAGAAACGAGACTGCCACCAACCCGTTGGCCGAGCTCGCTATCCAATGGTTCGACGAGAAGGGTGACTCCATCGCCAACCCGATCAACACAGATACAACGAGCGTGGCAGGCAAGTCACGTACCATCAAGTACACCATCCGTCAGTACAACAAAATTACGGGATGTTACAAGGATACCGTCGTGCCGTTCGTGGTCAACAAGGCCATCAAGCTGGACATGGAGGATCTTCCGGCTGTCTGCCAACCTGAGGTCATCGACTTCAAGGGCAAGGTGACGGATTACCTCACCGCATCGACCACCACCAACATCACCAACATCGGTAGCTGCGACATCACCTACGGGAAGATCATCAACGGCACATCATCCGCCATCACCGATGCGGAGGCCAGCCAAATAGAGTACACGAACAACATCGATAGTATGCTATACACCTACACTGTTGTGGATGGCGTATGTTCCGCTACCGACTCCGTCTATGTCACCATCAACCAGAAGCCATCCACCCCTATCATCGAGAACGGATTGGATACCATCTACTTCTGCCAGAGCAACGGGCAACTGCATTTGACGGCTTCCCATAGCAACGACAAACAGACCACCTCCATCTTCTGGGGCGACCACAAGTCCACCCTCTACGGAGACACGATAGAGATACCAAGCACTCCACCGACCTCCCAATACATCGCTTTCAGCAAAAACGTATTGACGGGTTGCTTCAGTGAAGACGACACCATCATCGTCATTGTGAAAGAAGCCATCAAGGTGACTCCATTGGGCAATGACGGAACGATGGAGCTTTGTGCGGGCGAAGAAGTCAACCTCTACGAGCAGGCGATGGCCTCCTTCACAATCAACCAAACCCCACACACCACTCTGGTCTTCAACGCTACCGAAAATGGGTATGTGGTCGGAGAGAACGAACTGAGCAAGGTGACACGCTCGAAACAAGACACCTCCTACTACCAATTCACGATAGAGGATGACCAATCGAAGTGTACCGCCGAAAACTCATTAAAACTCATCTTCCACCAATTGCCAACCTTCACCATCGAAGGAGCTGACGTCCTCTGCGAAGGCAACGACGTGAAATTGAAGGCAGTCGGAGACGAGCGCCCTGTTTCCTACGCATGGAAGATAAAAGGAGACGAAAAGACGCTCAACACCACGGCTTCCTTCACCTACAAGGAGATCATGCAGGATACCACCTTCATACTCATAGAGAAGTTGAACGGAACCACCTGCGCCGACACTGTCAGCAAGAAGATAACAGTCAACGTGAACCCTGCAAAGTTCGGCGACACCACCATCTTCATCTGCCAGGACACCAGCGCCACAAGCACAGAGGAGATCAGCTTAGGACGTAGCAGCAGCGACATCAGCGCCTACAGCATCCAATGGTTCAATACGGACAGCACGCTCTTCTCCAACGACGAGACCATCCAAGTGGAGAAGACGAAGGCCACAGCCTTCAAGTATCAGATTGAGACCACCAACAGAAACACTGGATGTATCAGCCCACGCAGCAACGTCACCATCAACGTGAACCCACAGATCACCATCGGGTTAGACAACCCAGACACGATCTGCCAACCATTCACCTACGATTTGATGACGAACCTTGCGAAGAGCATCAGTGGAGGAACGCAACCGACTTACGTCCGCACAGAACTGAATGGAACCACCATCAGCAATGAGACCGCCATCAGCGAAAGCGGCATGTACACGGTATTCTACACCGACGAGAACAAGTGCGACGCAAGCAAGACGATCTCTATCCAGTTCCACCAGCAACCAGGCGTGCCTCAACTCATCGGCGACACGATCCTCTGCCAAGGCATCGGCGACGTGAAACTCACCGCCAAGAAGACTGGTGGTAACAGCGTGAACCAATCCTTCGTATGGAAGACCGCAGGTGCGGAAACGACAGCCGACACGCTGACACTCTCCACCACCCAATACGGCAAAACACGTTACAATCTGTTCGCCATCGATCTAAAGACAAGATGTCTCAGTGAACCTGACACCTTCGACTTCGACGTGAGGGAGAGCATTGGATTCCGACCGATCGGCCTCATGGAGGCATGCTACGCCACCACTGTAGACCTGCAGGAGAAGGCCGGAGCAGCCTACTATGGCAGTCCAGAGGAGAAGGCCATTTCCTACTACAAGGTGAACGATTCAGGCAGTCTGTCCACCATCTCAGACCCAGCCCACGTCGGCGCATCCGGAAAGTACGTGACCAAAGCGACCGAAGCCATCTCCCGTTGCGAGAGGTTCGATACCACTGAGGTGATCGTATACGACTCACTTGCCGTATCAACAGAAGGCTCAACCCTCATCTGCCAAGGAGACGAGGTGACCGGACTTACCGCGAACAATGCGGACACCTACACATGGATCCGCGAGAATGGAGACAATGCAGGCGGCGCATCATTCCCTTATGCGAAAGATGTGGCACAAACAGAGACCTTCCGCCTCATCGGAGAGAAGAAGATCGGCACGCTCTACTGCCAAGACAGCATCGAGGTCACCATCAAGGTCAATGAGAACCCTCTCACCCTATCCGACACAGCCTTCAGGTTCTGTCAAGACACGGCGGGTGCAGACCAGCCACTGACGATCAACATGAACGCAAGATCAGGAGAGACACTCGGATTGGTTTGGACCAACGAGAGCGGCGACACCCTATTCAACGTAAACGAAGAGGCACGCACTTCCATCCTTGAAAGAGGAGAGACCCGTTACAATGTCTCCCAAGTAAACATGCAGACACAATGTTCAAGCAAGGAGGCAAAAATCGACGTGACCGTACTGCCACAGATCCGTATACAACTGAAAGACACCACAGTCTGCGAGCCAAACACTGTCAACTTAGTACAATTCACAGGAAAAGCAGCCAAGGCGGAGGAGTATACGAACAGCATCAGTGCCGTCGCCTATGAACTCCTGCAGAACGGGTCAGCAGTGGACAAGACCAATCAAGCAGACTCCGTCTCAGAGGGAGGTCAATACCGCGTCACCTACCAATACGAAGGAGATGGACTCACCTGTCAATCGGAAGGAACGCTCCAGTTGTTCTTCAACAAGCAACCAATCCGACCAAACATCGCGGACCAGAACTTCTGCCAAAACACAGGATCGTACGAGTTGGCAGGAAATGTCAACAGCGCAGGCGTACGTCTGGTATGGGAAGACCTCTCGATATTCCCATCAAGGATAGATACCAATAGGACCTCCATAACTACGGACGTCGCCACACAAAAACTCTTCCTCATCCGTCAAGTTCAAGACGTCAGCGGATGTGTGAGCGAGGCAGACTCTGCGATGATCACCATCTATCCGGCCATCCATGCGATAGACAAAGACACAGCAATCTGCTACGGTGAGGCGGTAGATTTGAACCAATTCTCACGAAGCAGCTATCAAGGAGGAACACCGAAGTACATCGTCTCATTCAAAAACATTGACGGGCAAGCCTTCAATGAGGAAAATGTGAATAAGAGCAACACCTACTTCGCCTACTTCTCCGACAGCATGAACGTGTGTCACGACACGGCCACCCTCATCGTCGACGTGAACCAGCCAATCGTACTGAAAATCACAGGCGGAGGAGATGCCTGCACCGACAAAGCCGTCACATTGGTTGCCGAAGGTGCTGAACAATATGAATGGAGCAACGGAGAAAAAACTCCGTCCATCACGTTATCGTCCAATGAGGCCGAGACAAGGACACTTCAAGTAGAAGGACGAAGCAAATTCCACGACATCTACTGCTTCGCGGATACCAGCGTAAGCGTAACATTCCACAACGCTGTAAAGCCAAGGGAACTCACGTTCGACACCTGCGCAAGGAATATCGTGACCATCGACGACGTTATCCTGAAGAACAACGTGACGGAACATATCGACACATTGTGGAACATCACGGACGACATCCGTTACAGCAATCTCAGCCAAAATATCGGCAAGAGCGGTCAATATGAGATCGCGGTCCACAACGACGAAGGCTGTACCGCACACCATACGTTGACCATCAACATGCACCAAGTGGACAACCTGAAGGTTGAGAAGCAAGAGAGCACCTACTGCTACGGTAGCCTCGCCAACTTCACCGCCAAGGGAGAGAACGCCCGTGAATTCGAGTGGAACAACCTCACCGACGGCACAATCAAAACAGGGATCACCTACAACGAGCCGATCTACGAGAAGAGCGACTTCATGCTGATCGCAACGGAAAAGGAGTTAGGATGTAAAGACACCTTTGAATTCACGGTGGACGCCTACCCTTACAAAGACCTTACCGTCACCGGCAATGTGACAAGTTGTAGAGACTCACTCGTCATACTCAGCGTGGAAGACGCACTCACCAATATCCAATGGCACATGGGAGACACCTTGCTGACGGATCGGAACATCAGGTTCATAGCAGACGTGGACAGGAGGATCCAAGTGACAGGAATCGACGAGAACGGATGCCAAGCGACCAAGAGCATCACTGTAAGCGTCGCATACCTCGAAGATCCAGTCATAGCTTACAGCACTATCAACGACACCGAATATGCGCTGAGCGACGACGTGAAGGAGGTTGAATTCAAGGAGACCACAACGCCAGACGGAAGCGATTTGTACAAGTTCATTTGGAACTTCGGAGACGGACGCACATGGATCGACTCAACCAGCAACGAGGTTTCCCACGTCTATAACGACACGCTCATCCACAGCAGGAGAGACATTCCTGTGAGCTTGACGGTAGAGCACCAATACGGTTGTAGGAAGAGCACCAGCACCATCCTCAAGATCGATCCGTTCATATTCGTGCCGAACACCATGATCGCGGACGGTTCCTACATCTTCATGGAGAACTACGATGTGCAGATCTACGACAGGGTCGGAACGCTCATCTATGACGGAAACGGATGGGACGGCACCTACAAGGGAGAGCCCGCTTCGGAGGACACCTACTTCTACTCGCTCACCTACTTCGACAAAGGAGAAAAGAAAATCAGGACAGGATACATAACGGTTGTAAGATGATGAACACGAAAAGGAGAATCAAATACGTTATCGCCACCTTGCTCACGGCAATGAGCATCTCCGCACAAGAGATGCCCTACTTCACGAACAAACAACTGCAATACAGTTTCTTCAACCCAGCCTACATTCCAGAGCTACAATATGCGACCATCCAAGTAGGTGGAAGGTTGCAGTGGGTAAACTTGGACGGCATGCCCAAAGATTTGTTCTTTTCCGGCAAATACTTCTTCTTAGGAGCACATTCGCAGGTCGGGCTAAACGTGTTGGCGGACAAGATCGGCTACCAACACATGATTAACCCCAAGGTGGACTACTCCTTCTGCATACCCATCGGAGACGACTCCTACCTCAACCTCGGAGCCGCGGCGGGAATGATGAACAAGGGATTCAACTCGGACGAGATAGTCAACGACGAACGCTATGACAGCCAAAACATAGCAAAAGTGGTCGAGTGCCTGGAAAAAGGAAACGCGGCCGATGTAGATGCCGGATTCGAGATACTGCTCCAGAACTTCGAGTTCGGCGCATCCGCCATGCACCTACTGAAAGGAACAGAAGAAGTCACCATGAACAAAACCTTCTATGGCTTCATGAACTACAACATGCAGACATCGGAATGGTGGAGACTATCACCAGCATACTCGATCTACTATTACAGAGGAGACGAGAAAACGAAGTCCAAAGACGTGACCAAACATCAACTATCGCTTTACTACTACTACGTGAACGAGTACGATAACCAACCAACAGACTTGTTCTACGTGGGAGCCACCTACAAAATCCCCAATGAGGTGGGATTCCTCGCAGGATTCTCTTTCGGGTTCTTCAGGGCATACTACTCCTACGACTACAACTTCTCCAATCTAAGGCACGGAAACTACGGCACACACGAGCTGGGGTTAGAGTTCAAAATAAGGGAGAAAGGGAAAGGGTGCTTCGCCAACTACGGAAGAAGCAAGAAAAAATACACACGTTACTTCAGGAAATAAACACAGGGAGGAGACCAACCATAAAGGCGTAATAAAATCGACGAATGTGCGAAAAATATCTTTACAAATTTAGTTTCATTTACATAATTTAGACTATATTTGCATAAAGTTGTAAAAAATAAAATACAAATAAATTATTAAAACATAACTAATTTTTCAAAGATGAAAAGGATTTTCGTATTCGTCTGTGCCGCTTTGACAACTCTATCAGTTGCGGCGCAAAACAAGGAAAAGCCATGGAGCGTGGGTCTCTATGGAGGTAAAGTAGAAGCTGCGAACGATTGGGGCAATCACTTCTTCCATCCAGCAAGCGATTTTTACGGTTCAGCATCATTTACGGTTGAGCGTTTCATGAACGAAAGATTCGACGTAGGTGTTCACGCATTGTGGGGACGCTACGGAACAAAGGGGGGAGATTTCAACCCTACTGACGGCGAATTCAAGTCCGGATTGGGCTTCGGAGCCGTTCAAGGAAAGTATAAGTTCCTCCACAGCGAGGAATACGCTGAAAAGCTTCTTCACCCATTCGCATTCATTTCTTTGGGAGCCAGAGCTATCTATGGATTGGACAACGAAGATAAAGGTTTCCAAACCACAACAGACGACAACAAAGCTATCAGTTTCGCATTGGGCGGCGGTCTTGGATGCGACTTGAGAATCAACGACGCATTCTCCATCCGCTACTTCGCCACTTACGGTTACCCTATCGGCAACGGTGATATCCCTGACAACAGGAACTGTGGCAACTACTGCGACCAACACCTCTTGCACAACTTGGGTATCGTATATAGCTTCGCCCTCAACAAGGATAGGGATAACGACGGCGTGGAGAACAGCAAGGACAAATGTCCTGACAACACTCCAGAGGAGATCGCTATGGGCGTAGACGAGAATGGTTGCCCTAAGGATTCCGATGGAGATGGTGTGGCTGACTACTTGGATAAATGTCCGAACAACACCGCTGACGAGGTTTCTATGGGTGTAGACGCTAACGGTTGCCCTAAGGATACCGACGGTGACGGTGTAGGAGACTACATGGATCAATGTCCTGAGAACACCGCTGAGGAACTCGCTAAGGGTGTAGACGAGAAGGGTTGCCCTAAGGATTCCGATGGTGACGGTGTGGCTGACTACAAAGACGAGTGCCCAGACACTCCTGCCGGCGCAAACTTGGCAAATGGCATGGTTGACGAGAAGGGTTGTCCTAAGGATACGGACGGCGACGGCATCGCTGACTTCGAGGATGTTTGCCCTGAGGTTGCAGGTGTGAAGGAGAACAAGGGTTGCCCTGAGATCAAGGAAGAGGTTAAGAAAGTATTCGAGAAAGCTTTGAACGGTATCGAGTTCGAGACTGGTTCTGCTAAGATTAAGAAGTCTTCTAACAAGATTTTGGACGACGTCGTTAAGATCATGAAGGAGAATCCTTCTTACAAGCTCTCCATCAACGGTCACACTGACAACGTTGGAAAGGCTGAGAAGAACCAAAAACTCTCTGAGGATCGTGCAGCAGCCGTTAAGGCTTATTTGGAAAGCAAGGGCGTAGAGTCAGCTCGTTTGAGCTCCGCAGGCTTCGGTCAAGACCAACCAGTAGCTGACAACAAGACAAAGGCTGGTCGCGCTAAGAACCGCCGTGTCGAGTTCAAGGTAAGATTCGAGAAATAAAATTCCGACAAAAGAATGGCGGAGGGCGTGTGATTCGTTCACACGCCCTCCTTGTTTTTAACAACTTTAGGATAGTTTTTTTAACATCCATCTCCTGTCTTATGATTCATATCCTAAACTCCGAAAAACAAGCCGGTCAAATGTTATAAAATACATTCGAAAATTTAACATTCAAATTAACTAAAATCAACAGAAATACATATTCCCGATTTCACAATATCCGCTATTTTTATTATATTTGTTATAGGCGCAAATAGAATATTAGTTGACTCTATTTTTTAAGACGCAAACGAATTTCTACGAGGACCAATGTGTATATGAGAGGGTATGTTTATTGCAGAGAGGGAGGTATTATGGGAATCTCAACGGCAAAAATCACATCGATAGTGTTATCGCTGTTCTCCATAGCGATAAGTGCCATGGCTGCCCCTGCCTTAACCGTGAGTCAGGACTCCGTCTCTTTGTTTCCAGAGGCCACGACCTCATCCGAGGATCCTGCTATGACCCCCGACGGATGGGTTGAATTAGACGACACATCCTACACCTACGACGGAGCACTCCACTCTCCTGCCCTCGTCTTCAAAGGAGGCAGGGAATATACGGAAGGAACGGATTACACGATGAGCGGCACGACTGAAGCAAAAGACGCAGGCGTATACACCATCGACATCACCTGCCACGCTGAGGACACCTTCACCGTCAGCAAAATCTGGAGCATCACGAAAAGGACCATCTCCGTCATACCAACCGACACATCCAAACACATCGGCATGAGCGACCCTACCCTATCCTACACGACAGAGGGTTTAGTAGAGGGCGATTCCCTTGTGGGCATATCCGTGACAAGAAAAGATGGAGAAGAAGTCGGAGCTTACACCATCAGCGTGCACGACGAAGGACTCAACCCGAACTATCTACTTGACCTCTCCGCCACCGGAACATTCCTAATAGAAGCGCACCAATTCGAAAGGGGAGAAAATGTTGTGATAGAAAACCAAGTGCCAGCGTCCTGCACAAGAGATGGGTCCCACGACGAAGTATACTACTGCCTATCGGACGAGTGCGGGGCGGAATGCCTGCGCATCCACGTCACCGACTCCACATTGGGACATGACTTCTCCGATACATTCACAATCGACATATCCGCCACCTGCGAAAGAGCCGGCACAAAATCCAAGCATTGCTCAAGATGCTACCAAAGAATCGAGAACACCATCATCCCTGCCACAGGTCACACCTGGAGTGAAGGATACATCACCATAGAACCCACTTGCACGGAGAATGGAGAACTGACCTACTACTGCCTCAATTATTCTTGCCAAGCCACAAAAACAGAAGAGACCGAACCGGCGGGCCACATGTTCGAAGAGGAATACACACTGGATTTTCCACCTTCC
Organism: Bacteroidales bacterium UBA1181; assembly: GCA_002310215.1. Classification (GTDB taxonomy): domain Bacteria; phylum Bacteroidota; class Bacteroidia; order Bacteroidales; family Paludibacteraceae; genus UBA1181. Next base: position 7,636 of record DBYR01000039.1, on the reverse strand, counting down.
TGTGAACAAGAAGGACAAGAGTCAAGACACTGCACCATCTGCGATGCAATTACCGATATCCGAGCCATACCTGCCCTTGGACACAGTTGGAACAGCGGCACCGTCAGCAAAAAGCCGACCTGTGTGGAACCAGGGATCAGGCGCTACCGCTGCACAGTAGAAAACTGCGGCGGAACAAAAGAGGAGGAAATCGAGGCGCTCGGGCACGATTTCATGGAGGAATTCATAACGGACACCTTCCCAACCTGCACGAAAACAGGTAGCAAATCATGGCACTGTTCAAGGTGCAGAGAGGTAGACAACATAACGATAATCCCAGCACGCGGACATAAATGGAACAAAGGGGACACCACCGCCCACCCAACCTGCGAAAGCGAAGGAATGATCCTATTCACCTGTACCTCCTACAACTGTGGAGCCACCGACACCTCTTTTATTCCTGCCAAGGGACACGCTTGGGACGAAGGCATCATTTCCAAGGAAGCGACTTGCACGGAGAAGGGCGCCATCTTCCATATCTGCACCAGAGAGGAGTGCGACGCGACGAAAACAGTCGAAACAGACGCATTGGGACACGACTTCAACCCAGAATACACCATAGACATGCCAGCCACCTGCACCAGATCGGGCAAGAAATCACAACACTGCTCAAGATGTGACGAAAGAATCAACAACACGCTCATAGCCGCAACCGGTCACGCTTGGGGAGTGCCCAACATCGTGATAGCCTCCACATGCACCACCTCCGGCATTCTCAGTTACCCATGCATCCACGACAACTGTCAGCAGACCAGAACGCAGGTGACAAACAAATTGGGTCATGAGTTCTCCTACAAATACACAACTGACGTCGAGGCAACTTGCACCCAAGCGGGCAAAAAATCCAAACACTGCATCAGATGTGACGAAAAAATAGAGAGCGTCGTCATCCCCGCCACAGGACACTTCGCAGGTGACACAGTCATCGACCGTAACATCTCCGCGACATGCACGGAACAAGGAGAGCTCTCACACGCCGTGTTCTGCCTAAACTGCCATGCGGAACTATGGCGGTCAACCGAGACGACACCTGCCATCGGACACAACTGGGACGACGGCAAATTCATCATCGTCCCGACCACAGAGAACATGGGTAAAAAAGAATTCACCTGCCTCAACTGCAAAAAGACAAGATACGAGACGGTGGAGAAACTACATAAGGACATCATCATGAGAGAATACACGGACGGAACCATCTTCTCCGTCAAGAGCGAAGGTTACTGTCCTGGTAGCGAAGATCCGATTAGCTACACCGTCCTCGAAGGCGTTCCGGTCGACTTCAGGCTGGAATACTCCGAACAAGCCAAGACGCAAGGATTCAAGGACATGGACTGGACCTTTGTCTCTGCCGATTCACGCATCAACATCATCACACCAGAGCAATGCGAAGCTGGCAAATACGACGCTAACGTCTACTTCAGGGACGAGAATCAGATCGTCACCAAGGCTTACCCCGTTCAATTCACGGTAAACCTGAGCCAAGCCTATCTGGTGCCTATATTCGAGGACGTCGTCAGCATCGACAACAGGAGCAACCTCTTCCACTCATTCCAATGGTACCACAACGGAAAGATGATATATGGCGCAAACAAGCCTTATTACCAGGAAATAGGAGGACTCACGGGCAGCTACTACGTCAAAATCAACGAAGGAACCGATTCGGAAATGCGCACTTGCAGCAGAAACACTTGGGAAAGCATATCCCAAGGGAAGAAACGCATCTCCGTTTCAGACAACCCGATCAAGGAGAATGTGACCGTCACACTACATAACTTCGACGACTCACAACACACATTGTCCGTCATCAACCAACTTGGCTCCACCATCCTCACCGAGCGATTCTCGGAAAACGCCATCACGCTGAGCACCAACCTAATCCCTCCAGGCAATTATATCATCAATGTGGACGGTATCAGCCTAAAGGTGATTAAAGAGTAAAGACGCACACCTTCGCATCAAACAGACCAACAAGAAAGCAATGAAGAAAATAGTTTCATATATGATTCTCGCCTGCATGACGGCACTATCCTACGCCTCCGGGGGAAACATCTCACAAGAGGACAAAGTGCCTTACTTGGGAACCAGCAACTATTTGCTCCTGAACATCGGCGGAGGAATGCACACACACCTGTTCGATGCGGAAGGCGGAGACTCCAAACAAGGCTGGGACATGTTGGGAAGCTTATTCGAGATAAAGTACCAACACACGCCTAAGCATTGGGGAATAGGATTAGGTCTGCAAATGTGCTACTACCGTAGCGAAGCGACATTCAACCACAACTATGAGGGAACCTTCACCCATGACGATAACAACCTGTCATACAGACTCAACACTCGATTCGTCGATTGGAAGGAAGGACAAGAGGTTTGGGCGATAGAAATACCCCTATCACTACAATACACGAGCAAAATAGGCAAAAAGTGGGATTTCCTTATGGGTGCGGGCCTCACTGTATCCATTCCCATAATCAAACATTTCAACACCCATGACGGATACTTCATCACATCCGGATGGTTCGAATCCACCAACGTGGAATACGAAGACCTCACCAACCACGGATTCCATACAGATGAATCCTCCCAATCGGGAAAGATAGACGGCATGGCTGTAAGTCTTGGCACCCACGCCGAAGTGGGTTTCAACCGTATGATGGGAAAGAAAAGCGCCTTCTACATGGGACTATATGTCCATTACAGCCTCACAAACAGCGTGGATTCGCAGGAAAGCAACCTCTACGACGGATACAACTACATCGGAGCTTTCGACAGCAAACAAGTTGAAGAAGTACACCCTTTCAAAACCGGCGTGAAACTGGGCCTACGCTTCGACCTCAAAGACAAGGAGAGGGAGAAAGAGGCGAAAGAGATTGTTGAAAGACGGAAAGAGGAGAGAGAACGACAAAAAGAGATCGCTGCCGCCGCCGAGCAGATGAGGATAGACCACATACGTCAACAACAACAGGAACGGTCCCTCAGAAAAGAAGAGAAAGACAGGCTGTTACAACAACAGACTGAAAAAGCGGAGGCCATCCGAAAGGCAGCATTGAAGGAGAAAAACGAAGCCATCTACGCGCTCAAAAAGATCGCGGACGAGGCCATCTATGCCTACCCGAACAGCATTCCGACCTTCCCCGAAGAAATCGAACGTTCCTTCGACGTGATTTACACCTATTTGGCCAAAAATTCAAATGCCAGCATCCTCGTGACCGGACACACGGATAACACAATCAAAGAGGATAAAAGCATCGTGATCGGACAGAAAAGGGCAGAATCGTTCAAAAAGGCATTGATACGTAAGGGTATACCTGAAGATAAGATAGAGTGTGCCAGCAAAGGAAACACTCAGCCTGTCGCCTCCAACAACACGAAAGGCGGCAGGGAACTGAACAACCGAACGGAATTGAGTCTGAAATTGGAGGATGAATAGGAACAAGACACGGATCAATCCGCTCCAAACACTTCCCTACGCGTACTGTATTTCTTCTGACGCATGCTCAAACGATAGGTGATCACCTCGTCCGTGAGCGTGACCGGATCATCCTTGGAATAGGTCTCGAAGAGCAGGAATCCGCCCTTCAGTCCATTCGGCATCGGCTTCTCGGGATGCCATCCCCTACCGATGTAGAAAAAGGCCTGGTATGAGCCATTATCGATTCTGAATGTATAGGTGCTATCCGCCTTGACATAGGCATGACTCACCACCCTCCCGTTCTCGTTATTTTCCTTGATCAAGGCGATCATGTCAAAGGAGATGGGCGCCACCACCACAATGTCCGAATTAGAGTCTTTCTTAGGCTTCTTAGGCAATCCATATTGATCCTGGTAGGGCATGGCACCTTGCTCTAAAGAGTTCTTGCCATACTTCTCCACCTCGCTCTGCCAATACACGATGCTATCCCGCAGGCGGGTGGCTTCCGCCGTGTACTTGTCATGCGGATAGGCGAAGAGGAACTCGTCGTAAGCCTCAACCGTATTCTTCTTTCTGTGGTCCTGGAAATAAGGCTCCTCCAAGAGTCCTTTCCGTTCGTTCACACGATCCATATATTTGCTCTGCGGATATGCCTCCCGATACTCGACATAGCCCCGCACCGTATTTTTATGGATGGCGCCCCAATAATCCCACGTCTCTGAGAAAACCGTGTTGAGCAGTAAATAGGCAATCACAGCGACACCTGCGACACCCGCCAGAATCTTAAATGCTTTCTTTTCGTCCATAGACTTCCCTTATTTTTTCAGGATAGACTCGATGGCGGCGTAGATACCGTCAGCGTCCATCCCATAGTAATGATACAACTCTTCTTGTGTGCCATGGGTGGCGAAGATATTCGGAATGCCGATGCGCTTCACATGCATCGCCACGTCATGGTCCGCGAAGTACTCCAACACGGCGGAGCCGAATCCGCCCGACACGACACCATCCTCGACCGTGATGACGGATTGGTATGTCTTGGCGACCTCATTCAACAACTCTTCGTCCAACGGCTTCAGGAAGAGCATGTTATAGTGTGAAACGCTCATACCGTTCTCCTCCGCCTTGGCGATCGCCTTTGCCGCCGCATGACCCAACGGACCGAGCGATAGAACCGCAAGCGAAGAGGTTCCCTTCTTCAGGCAGACGCCCTTGCCCACCGGCATCTCCTCCATCTCCTTGTGCCAATCCAACAAGACGCCCTTGCCACGCGGGTAGCGGATCATGAACGGTCCGTGGCCCGGCAAGGAGGCCGTGTACATCAGGTTACGAAGCTCAATCACATTCATCGGGGAAGCGATCGTGAGGTTCGGCACGCAACGGAAGGCCGCCAGATCGAACGCTCCGTGGTGGGTCGCACCATCAGAGCCGACCAATCCCGCACGGTCCAGGCACATGACCATGTCCAGATTCTGCAGGCAGACATCATGGATCACGTTGTCATACGCGCGTTGCATGAAGGAGGAATATATGTTACAGAAAGGCATCATGCCCTCCTTCGCCAAGCCGGCTGAGAAGGTGACCGCATGGCCCTCCGCGATACCCACGTCGAAGACACGGTCGGGCATCTCATGCATCAGGAAGGACATGGAACAACCCGAAGGCATGGCAGGGGTGATACCCACCACCTTATCGTTCATGCGCGCCAGTTCGACCAAGGTGTGTCCGAACACGTCCTGGAACAGGGGCGGCGTATCCTTCGTGATAGGTGCCACGACACGCTCGCCCGTCTCCTTGTTGAACTTGCCCGGCGCATGCCAGATCGCAGCGGCTTCCTCCGCAGGCTTGAAGCCCTTGCCTTTTTTCGTCTTGATATGCAGCACCTTCGGTCCCTGGTAATCCTTGATCGAACGAAGGATCTTCACGAGGCTGACCACGTCATGGCCGTCCACCGGACCGAAGTATCGGAGGTTGAGCACCTCGAAAAGGTTATGTTCATTGGCAATGGCCGCCTTGACCGAGTTGTGGAAACGGATATGCTTCGCCTTCTCGTCTTCCTTCACCCATCCCAGTTTCGCGAAGAAACGGTAGAGCTTATAGCGCCATTTGTTGTAGGTGGCGGAGGTGGTCAGACGCACGAGGTACTCGCTCATACCCCCCACCGGCGCATCGATGGCCATGTGGTTGTCGTTGAGCACGACCAACAGATTGTTAGGATAGGCAGAAGCGTTGTTCAGGCCCTCGAAAGCCAGACCGCCCGACATGGCGGCGTCACCGATGACAGCCACCGTATGGGCTTGTTGCTTGCCCAGCTTATCGTCAGCGATGGAGATACCCAAGGCGGCCGAGATGGAGTTGGAGGCATGGCCCGCCACGAAGGAGTCGTACTCGCTCTCGTGAGGGTTAGGGAAACCACTGATACCACCGAACTGGCGGTTGGTGGAGAAGCGGGTCCGCCGTCCTGTGAGGATCTTATGTCCGTAAGCCTGGTGACCCACGTCCCAGACGATCTTATCCTCCGGCACGTCATACACGTAATGCAACGCGACCGTCAACTCCACGACACCAAGGCTCGAAGCCAGGTGTCCCGGATTATGCGAGAGCTCGTCGATGATGAAACGGCGCAACTCGTCACACACCTGAGGTAACTGGGACTCGTCCAACTTCTTCAGATCGGACGGAGTATCTATCTTATCTAACAATGATTCCAAATCACCAAACTATTAAATCCACTACAATAATTGCCTAACGCAAAATTAGGAATAATTTCGATACGATTGACAAGCCATGCCCCTATTATTTCAGACCGCACATTCCATCCTGAAAAGGAAGGATTTAGCAGGACTGATCCGTTTCCCGCAGAGCTTCCTTATGAGCTTCGTTCAATTTGATGGTAAAGAGAAAACAAAGAACCGGCAGGGCGGAACTGAGCAGCAAAAAGAGCACGGCAAGGGGATGGGTGATCATCGAAAAGGCGATAGCCATATAAAAGGACAACACCGTCAAGATCAGCAAGATTACACCACTGAAAATCAACGTCCCACACAAGATTTGGAGAGATCCCTCACTACCCTTCTTCGCCCAGGAAATAAGTGCGATAGTATAAACATAATATGCGATCAAAAGCACACTAAAAATATATAGAGGGACAAACAAAGGATCACCGAATCTTTGTTCCCCGAGCCATATTGCAATAAAGGCAATTATAAACGCCACAGCAATCAACCATAGAATCAGAGTGATGACTCGGAAAATAAGGACAAGGGACAACAAACGACGAAGATCCATGGCTCAATGAATTTTATAAAGATTAATAATATTAGACAGCAATCTGCGCAGCGTCGACCGCAAAGCATCCTGAAGATGTTGCGACTGCTCCACATCCTTGGCACTATTACCATTCTGTTCCATTGACAACTAGTTTAGATATCTCTTTCACAAATATAATAATTTCTTAATTCCAACTAGGGTACAATTTGTACCCCTTTTGAAATGACGATCCTAGACGGGAAACGGTGAATGGTGGGAAGGAATATGGGAAGGAGAAAAGCGATTAGTTCATAATCTAAAGGTGTTTGAGTCGTACCCATTTGGGGTACAACTGAAATTGCCCAGTTCGGATGGCAAGAGATATGCCGCTGATTGCACTAACGTCAAAGGCATCCTCCGCATCATCCAATCCATTCCACATCTAAAGAGGAATCCTTCAAACAATGGTGAACTGGCAACCGTGGACTACGAACGCCAGCAGGGAATCAGAGACCCTGAATTGTCACAATGAAGTACTGTTTAGAGATTTGACTATGAGGTAATGAAATTTATGTTATATCCGCGACATCAGATATTTCTTTTTCTGAATAAAAAGAATTGGTTTCCAACAGTGGCAGCAATTGGAGCTGTCCCATCGCGGAAAGCCAATTCTTTATTTTTTCGTCATCATAATAGGGAATGTGTTTTTGACGTTGGCATAGCAAATCGCCTTCATTTTTTAGCTATTTAAGAGGAGAAAAACAATCGAACAGGGAAGAAGGAATATCATTCTTTACTAATAAAGAATGACGGCCGGTCCAACCGCGCTGAAGCACCTCGGCCAGACCAACCGTCACCGCAAATATACGATTAAATATTTTCTTGCCAAAATCATGAATTACCTTCAATTTGTACGTACATTCAAATGCGAAGTGCAAA
>DBYR01000012.1 GCA_002310215.1 Bacteroidales bacterium UBA1181 | reverse complement strand
TGCTGACCGCTTCCGTCAAATAGCCGCGTTTCAGCGTCATCAAGAAGGCCGCGATTATTCGCGGCCTTCTTTTATCGTACTCCATTTATATGGTGAATGTATTAGAACGGATTAATAAAAATCGTCATCACCTATCCAATAGTAGTTGAACCAAAATTTGTAACCCGTATGAGGTTCGGCACCACAACCGCAGTTATCGTCGCTAGTGTCGACACCGATTCCATCTTTTCCAACAAGGTATTTTACATCACCTTTTCTGGGAGAATCGTCTTTCCCTATCCCGCCAGTTCCATCACCACCGGTCTTCAGGACATGGGCCATATTCGGATATTTCCAATAAATTCCATGTTTAATTACCTCACTATCATCACCACTCGACTCAGCCAAAACATAAAAATACAAATAGGCTCCATCACTGCCAATTCCTCCCGACCACATGGTTGTATCGGGCTTTATGTCACGACCTTTGTCATACTCTTGAGAAAGGAATATCACAGTATTTGAATCCCCTCCCTTTCCAGCCTCCCAATCATACATATTCCACTCGCGTATTATAGGAGTCATTGAATTGTTACCATCATGCAGTGTAACACGCGCTTTTATGTTACTACGAAGTTCCGATGTAAAGTAATAGTGCTCACCACCAAAGTCATTCAACTTAACCTCAATTCGAATTCGTCCTACACTACGCATATGCTGCTCCGAACCCGTAGAGAACATCACGCTTTTTCCTTCCTTACCATAGGCATAAACGCGATAGGTATAATAAGGAGAACCACCGCCAACAGGATCGACATAGCTGTTTGCGGAATCTACCACAAATGATTTAAAGCCTTGGTATGTACCATTGTTTACTATTTTTTCGTTTTTATTGATACTTTCCGGCAAGGACGCGTCTTTGTCGCCACGCAAAATGACATATCCTTGCACGCGGCTATCCAGTGGGCGGTCAAAATTCACGATAATTTGTGTACGATCTTTATTTTTTCCGAGTTTCAAGTTTGTCGGGGGACTCAATGCCGAGGAAACCGACAAGGTGTATGTCTTGGCTGAGACCTCGTCTCCAGATTTTACTTCAATCTTGACGTCCGTGTCCTGCAACAAAGAGAACTGTCCCGGAGTCTCAAAAATGTAAACTTCATTGCCGTTCTCTACAGTCCGTTTCGCAGAATGCATCTTTCCATCCGTTGTATACTTCACCCACGCTACCTTTTTTGCGTTGGGCACGACCTTGATAAAGGCTGACGGAGCTGGAACGAGGACATCGAAGTTGTCATCATCAGCAAGAGCTGCGGAATCCAAGTTCAACAGAGCCGTAGAATCCTCCATCGACGAGTCAGCAAATACCTGAAGCACGGAGAGAGTGGCGTCCTTAAACGTCAAGCGTTCGAGCAAATCCGTGTTCTTGGTCGGTTCCGGATCTTCCTTGTCGTTCAATCCATCTCCATCCGTATCTTCGTTCGCAGGATCTGTATATATCTTGGTCTTGGATTTACCCTTGGTCCATCCGTTGATTTCATCATAATCCGACAAGCCGTCGCCATCGGAATCCACCTTCTTGTCATCCGTTCCAAACAGATGTTCCGTCGGGAGAGGTACCCCGTCGTGATCCTGGTCCCTGCTGAAGAAGATATGCACGGCATCTCCTGCACCCACGAAAATCTTCTCCAAATCGTAGGAGGCGTAGGCAAGTGTGTACAATTCCATGGTATTGCGTCCTTTCTTCAGGTCCGAAGCACGCTGGATGGAAACATACCACATAGCATCATCTTTCGAATTGTACTTGTATCCTTCAATGGAGACAAGCCCATAAAGTTTCTTTTTCGAAGATCCCTTAACCGAATCCTGCTCGAAATCCACGTGGGCATTGCGCAACAAATCCGCAAGGGAAGTCTTTGCGTACATGTCGTCAGATCCCTTGTTGTCGGGATTGTAGCGGTAATTCGTCGCGACTTGATATCGCACCGACTGGTTCCCGCTAGACCCGGGACCGTAATCAATGGTGATGTCTGCCGTCTTGGCAACCACCTTCGTATATGTTACCGTGAAATCGTTGCTGCCACCGTCAATGGTTATTTTTTGTGTCGAAGAACCGAGCACGATAGAACTCGTATTGTAAATCAAGTCCTCGATGAGTTCAACCTTCACATCGTTATTGCAGAAATTTGCCTGAACCGATTCAGAAGGCTTGAGCGTGACATCGCTCCAATCGCCCTCGCGGCTCAACTCGGCAAGGATTTTCAGTGTAGCCACATCTTTAATGTCATAAATAGAAGCGGATAGCTTTAACGCCTCGATGGTAAACGCAATGTCCGAGGTATTCTTGAGTTCCACCTGCATGCAGACCGTCGCACCGCTCACCTCATTGCCTTTGGATTTTTCCTTGGCAATAGCCTTTTCGTAACTTTCGGCAACGCTATTTTCTTCGGAGGAACCCCAGCTCATGCCCGTGGAAGTGGTGTAGCTGCTGTTGTATTCGACGGTAGCACTTGCGACAACTTTAGGTTCCAGCCCGATTTCCGCACCCACAGTCGCAGAATTACTCCAAGATTCCATGATGTCTACACTGCGAGATTGCTCATAACTTGTAGAATTCGTCTTGGAAACTTCCGAACCGTTCGATATAGTTTCGCTCTCGTTTTTCCCTTCCGAAGTCGTTATATTGAGCTTTATGCTAGGCGATTTTTTCAACGTCACCCTAAGCCCTGGCACATCGGCAATGCGCGGGTTGAACTTGGTCGGGTTCGAAGGAGAATACATGCCGTCGGCAAGTTCCTCGCTATCGTTCCAGCCGTCACCATCCGTATC
>DBYR01000037.1 GCA_002310215.1 Bacteroidales bacterium UBA1181 | reverse complement strand
TGTAACGCTATTTTAGGACTAGACATTTGTGGAAACAAAAGGGCTGAAAGAAAATGTGCCTTTCCTGGGACCTCCCCCATTATAGTTTGTACTCTTTCGTTACTTTATGCAATGGATTAATAAATTGATAATCAGGATTGTCTGTTGGCGTAATAAACTAACAGATGTCCTCAAGAAAAGAGGCATGAACCTCGACCAAAGGGTGGTTGCCCCTTGTGATTTACTGAGCTATTGATTATATTTGTGATATATTGTTCATATCCAATTGATTATAATAGTTTTCGTATGCGCAAACCACTACTAATATTCCTGCTGATTCTCTTCACCGTCAGCCTCGGCTTTGCGCAAGAGAAACAGGGAGAATTCATGAGGCTCCATAGCGAGAGAATCAAGGTCAACGATTCGCTCTGTTATCAGGTCAGGAAGGAATATAGTGGGATAGACACCACCGCATGGGAACCTTTTTGCGGTGTGCTTGACAACTTCTATTTTAGGTCATGGTATGAATATACCTTGCAAGTGGAGGAATACAATCCTCATGCGGACACGATTTGTGTGATAAAAACAATCGCACAGTACCCAAAGGGACAGTTCATGAAGATCCATAGAGAGAGAATCATGGTCAACGATTCGCTCTGCTATCAGGTCAGGAAGGGTTTTAGTAGGCGCGACAAGACCCCTTGGGAACCTTTCTGTGGAAAATTCAGTAACCTTTGGTGTGAAGAGGGATATGAATACACCCTGCAAGTAAAAGAGTACAATCCTCATGCGGATACGATTTTTGTGATTAAAACAGTGGCAAGGGATGAAGTGCCAAGGGTATTCATGAGGGTTCACAAAGAGGGGAGAAACGATACCATCCGGGCCATCCCAGTGAAGCGTAGGAAGAGGATGTAACTCCGTCCTATTTTTTTAGGATGATGCGGGTGGTGCGGACGATAAAAGACGTACCTTTGTCTTTGTAAATAGCTATATTCTTTATGCCATGGGTTTAAGTCGTTTGAAAGATAAAACTACCCTGACCAACGTGGTTACGGGTCTGTTGTTATTCATCCTTTTTATACCTAACATAGCTACATTGCTCTACTCCGAGGATTTGGTGGGCTTCGTCGTGAAGCAGGCGGGCTATCTTGTCGTTTCGCTTATCCTGTTGTTTTTGCCAGCGGTCTTCCTGAAGAAAAAAGCCTATTTCATTGTGGAGGGGATTCTCAGCCTGACCTTCGCCCCCATCGAGTTAGCGAGTCTCTATCTTAGTCGGACGACCACCCATTTTATGATGATAGACACTATCCTGAACACCAATTGGGAGGAGGCGAAGGAGCTCCTGCTCTCGGTGCCTTCCGTCGTCGTGGCGGTCGTCGTGGTGTGGGTCGTCTATTATTGCCTGCTTTTCGGGTTCATCCCGAACGAGAAGTTTTTCCCGCGGAAGGTCCTGAGGGTGTTCTTCGTCGCGATACCGATCACCCTGCTTGTGGGCTGCGTCTATTTCTTCCGGTTAACCCGATTGACATACACCAGCGAAAAGACCACCTTGCTGGATAACCTGGAGGATATGAAGGATATGATTGTCCTGAAATTTGACAAGATATATCCTTTCGATGTCTACCTCTCCATCGCTGATGTGCAGAAAAGGAACGCGGAGGTCAGGGAGCGGCAAAAACAGTTGGACAGCTTCTCGTTCAATATCACTCCCAAGGAGGACCCGGAGGAGACCGTTGTGCTGGTCATCGGGGAGACTGCCCGGTGGAAGAGCTTCGGGTTGAATGGATATGGAAGGAATACCACCCCGTTGCTTTCCCAAAACCCCAATGTCGTTTCCTATAGTCATGCGGTGACGTTGGCCAATCTGACCAGCAACTCGGTGCCGTTGATCCTAACCCGCGCCAATTCGATGAACACGGAGTTGGCGGACATGGAGAAGTCCGTCTGCGAGGCCTTCTCGGAGGCTGGTTTCAGCACGTCGTGGGTGACCGCCCAGGAGGTCACTCCTTTTCAGGAGCGGATCATCGCCGCTTGTGACAATAGTTTCCAGCAAGGCAAGATCATCACCACCGAACGCTTATACGACATGGATCTGCTCCCGGCGATCGATTCGATATTGGGCAAAAGCGGGCATTCCAATTTCATGGTGGTCCATACGCAGGGAAGCCATTTTCGATACAGCCAACGCTACCCGGAACAGTTTGATAAATACAAGCCTATCTTCGATAATAGCATGGACTTCACCTCCATCACGTCCGAGAATGTGGCGTATCTGGTGAACGCCTACGATAATTCCATCCTCTACACGGACTATTTCCTCTCTTCCCTTATCGGCAAGCTGAATGCCCGTTGCCCTGTGTGGTCCATGATCTATTTGTCCGATCATGGGGAGAACCTGTATGATGATGAGCGGAATGTTGTTCTGCATGGTTCCCTTGTCGTGACGGAATATGAGGCGCACATCCCTTTCATCGTCGCCTATTCCGACGGGTATAAGGCGAAGTATCCGGAGAAGGTGGAAAACCTGATTGCCAATAAGGATAAGAACATCACGTCTGAGGTGGTCTTCCATTCCCTGCTGGATATGGCGGATATCCGTGCGGGTGTCATCGCCGACACCTTGTGCATCGGACAAAACACGCTGAAGAGCCAAACTTCCACGTTTATCCTAAATGGTAACCGGGTGCCTGTCTTCTTTGATTTCAGCCAGTTGGAGAGGGAGCGTAGATAGCCGGTCTTGCACTTCCACCTCTCTAAAATATTTTCCGTAAGAACTCCGTCAGGTAGAACCGCCAGTTGTACCAGGTATGGCTGCCGTCCGTCTCGAAGTATTCGTGGCGGAATCGGTTCGTCTCCAATAGTCCTACATACTCCGCATTGGCGTCGTAGAGGAAATCCTCCTTGCCGATGGCGATCCAGTAGAGTGCGGGCTTCTTGGAAAATTGTGTGCGGAGCTTCTCCATGGGGTTTTGGTAGATCGGGATGTCTCCCGCTTCATGTCCTACCGCCGCGGAGAAGAGTCCGACGTAATCGAAGTAGTCGGGGTATGCCCTGGAGATCTGCATGGCGTGGAACCCTCCCATGGAGAGGCCGGCGATCGCACGCGACTGCTTTCTCGGGATGGTATGGTATGCCTTATCCACGAAGCGTATGATGCTCGGGAATGACTCCTCGAACACACCGTCGTAGGAGGGTGACAGCTCCAGGTCGGGCTTGATGAAACCTTCCGGGCCATGTCCGGGCGCCGCTTGTAGGTCCATGTAGCTATTGGTCATGACCACGATCATCGGCTTGGCCTTTCCCTGTGCGATAAGATTGTCCAATATTTGGGCGGCGCGTCCCAAGGTGACCCAGGAATCCTCGTCGCCTCCCATGCCGTGCAATAGGTAGAGTACCGGGTAGCGCAGTCCATCCTCGTATCCGGCTGGTGTGTAGACCGTTAGCCTTCGGTTCCGTTCTGTTTTGTCGCAATAGTACCAGACATGGGAGACGGACCCGTGGGGTACGTCCTGGTCTTTGTATATGTCGCTCCTTCCTCCTTCGATGAAGAGTGTGCTGCTCGTCTTCACCACATCACGGGTCATGTGGATATTGGAGGGGTCCGTGATGGTAAGTCCATCCACGACGAAGTTGTAGTTGTAGTAGCCAGGATCCATGGGACGGAGGGTCGTGTAGGTCCAGACACCATCCGCACCCTTCCTTAGGGCGGCGGTCCCCGTCATCTGTGTGGTGATGCCATCCCTCACGACATAGGAGGGCGGCAGGAAGTCACCCACCAACAGAACCTCCTTGGCACGAGGTGCGACCAATCGGAAGGTCACCATGTGGTTGTCGTATATCTCAGGGGAGACGGTAGGCGTCTTCCACCAAATGGCTTCCTGCGCGGAGAGATGGAGGATGTGGAATATGAAAAGAAATAGAATAATTTTCCTCATTATATGAAATGTTTGCTTGATGGACAAAGATAATATTATTTAGTCATGTTGCCATTTCTTCTTCTTTTGTTGTTTATCTTTGCGAAAAAAAGAATATGAGGAAGACATTGTTATTGATGTTGTTGTCGCTGTCTTGTTTGACGAGTGGTGTTTCGGCAGAGGATGCTAAGGGGGATATTCATGCGCTTATGTTTGTGGAGGGAGGCTATTCCCATAACTTCGGAGATTTGAATAGCACGTGGACCCAGTATTTCAGCAGTTTCCAGCGTCAGCTTAGGAACGGGTATTCTATTCAAGCCACCGCTTTGGGCTGTATTACACAGAACGCTTGCTTGGGTTTGGTCGCTTGGAAAAAAGGTTTTTCCGCCGTAGACGATGACCTTTTGTATAGGACAACTGAAGATGTGGAGATGAAATATATCGGGCCGGCTCTTGGTTGCTATGATTATTTTGGTCCTGGTTTGTTGGGCTTGTATTTATCCGCAGGATATACCCGTTATTCCGACAAGTATGAAACGTATGCTACTCGTTCGGGTGAGTCGTCGGAGGATCGGTTTGTGACGGGCGCCTTTGGCTATCTGATTGACATGAAATATATGTTTTGCTTGGGCAAGTACATTTTAGCAGGTCCGAGCATAGGCTATTATGGTTTTAGGGTTAAAACCAGTAATGAAGGATTCTGGAGGGTAGATTGGGATGCGGATTGCTTCAGGGTCGATGGATTCAATATCACCGGATGTCTGGGCGTCAGGTTTTAGGAGAGATGGGTGTAGGCTAACCTGTGCTGTTTGATATATGGATCTTAAGGCGGGAAGTGCGCTCTCCGCTGCCTTTTCATACGTCGGTTCCGTTTAGAAGTGTGGGATAGGGATTGGCTCGCCATGCCTTAAAATAGTAATTTGTAAATGGTTAAATAGTAAATGCCTGTAAGTGTCTTGCGCAGTGAATGAAAATTCCGTGCTCCTTCCCCCGAAAATAGGGCTTTGGGTGTCTATCCTATCGCTTTTTTTACTATATTCGCAAGGTTTTTGCCGCGTTGCTTGTGCATCGCGAATTCATGTCTATTTGTGGTGGTTTTATAACACGCACATTTATTGTTTAACCTAAAGTGTAACGTCAATGAGCAGTTTCAGAAAAATATTAATCATGTTGGGTTTGGCGCTATCGTCGCAGGTAGTGCTTGCCAAGACCTTCGTTTATGAGGAGATGAAGTGTGATGCGTCGGATGAGAAACGGACGCTTGTCATAACCGATGCGAAGGGTGTGAAGGATTCGGAAGTGGTCATCCCTGGGGAAATCGAGTACGAGGGGGTGAAATATGCGGTGGTCGGCGTCGCGGAAAAAGCTTTCTACCACAACGATTCCGTAAAAGTGGTTTCATTGCCGAATGGCCTTTCGTCGTTGGGGGATTTTGCCTTCGGACATTGCTCCCAACTGAAGTCGATCCATATTCCGTCGAGCCTCACATCCCTTGGCGCTGGTGCTTTTTACGGATGTTCCAACCTTGAGACTGCGGATTTCGAAAAAGGGGAAAAAGGTTTGCCTATCAAGGAGAATACGTTCTATGACTGCCAATCGCTCCAGTCGTTGGGCTCATGCCTCATCTCCGACACGATCGGTAATCTGGCTTTCTCGAATTGCCAGAGCCTGGCGGGAAGTTTGAACCTGAGGAAGGTCCGTTTCATCGGAGACAAGGCGTTTTACAAATGTTTCTCCCTTACGGATGTCTCTTTCGGGGAGAGTTGCTCCATCGGCTCTTACGCGTTCTACGCATGTAAGAAGATGGGCGAGGTGAACCTGACCAACCCGTTGTTCGTCGGTGACCATTGTTTCATGGGTTGCTACTCCGTCAAGACGGCCATCTTGCGTTATACTAAGCAGTACGAGTTGAATGAGATAGGCGATAGTTGCTTTATGAAGTGCAGCGCGCTGGAGACGGTTAAGATATTGGACTACAGCGGTTATGAGGATGGAGAATATGATCCGGACCTTTCTGTGGAGATCTGTAAGTTGGGAAATGAAGTCTTCACTCAGGCTTCCGCTCTTAAGGAGATTTATGTGCCTGCCGTAAAGTTTGATGAATACAAGAATGCGACAGACTGGGCTCCGTATTCGGAACTCCTCGTAGCATTGAACACTGATGATCAACCTGAGTTTTCAGATACGATAGAGGTTATTGAGGGTTGGGAACATGTTGGTTCCATCCCTGACGACTCTGTTGTGGAAGGCATAATTGAAGTGAAACCGACACTTGAAGGGAAAAGGGTGATCGTCTTCGGCGATTCCAAGGCTGAGGGTGTCGGCAACCAAGTGAATGGAGAGTTCAGGTCATGGGCATATTATATGCAGGAAGAGTATGGATGTGTCGTCACAAATGCGGCTGTGGGCGGAACCCACTTGACCCCCGCTTCCTTGAAGCCTACAACGGGTGTTAACGGTCTTGGTGTCTATAGCTTGGTGAATGCTTGGAAAACGGAGGACTATTCGCTGGTGGACAGTAGCATCTCATGGGCGCATCAGAACAAGTATGGCACAAGATGGGACCATGTGCAAGAGATCATCAAGACCACAAAGGCCACCGACTATGATATCGTATGCATCGACGCCGGCACGAACGACTGGAACAATGCGGCGAGGGTCTTGGGTAATTGGGATGATACCAACCCGTTGCAGAACTATACCGTGGCGCTGAAGAATATCATCACGACATTGTATGAACTTAATCCGAAACTCCACATCCTTATCATCCCGCCAATTGTCCGCCAATTGACGTACAACGACACGACGACCTTCAGTGATTATTACCTTAATCCGAAGAGTAAGCTCTATCTGTATGAGGTGGCTGAGACGATGATCAGTGTCGCACAGCGATGTGGTGCGGACGCCATCGACGCCTACCATGAGATGGGCTTCACCGTTGCCAATTGGACCTCTACCTATACGGACGATGGAACGCATCCGAACGAGGCGGGTTATAGGGTGATCGGTGACAAGATCGGCGCTCATCTTCTGAGCAAGATGCCTTCGTCTGAATTGACTGGCATGGCTCCTCTCTTGCCTTCGCGAGGCGTTTCAGCTTCAGGCCTGCAGGGGAAGGTGACGGTGGTGGACCTCAACGGACGTGTCTTGCGCAAGAACGTGGATGCCTCCAAAATTGCCGACGAATTGCCTCGTGGCGTCTATTTGTTGAACGGAAAGAAATGCGTCGTGAAGGGTAAATAATCCTGCCAACGGCGCGAATGATATTGTGGGGGCGAAAATTTTTCGTAGGGTCGAAAAATTTTTCGCCCCCACGTGAATTGTCGGTTACCCCCTAAATTTCGCGCATCTGTATTTGCTCTTTTGTTTTTTTTCGTATATTTACAGATATGATGTAAATTTTGATTGTAATGAGAAGATTATTGACTACACTGGTGGCTTGTGCGCTTGCCTCTTCGCTTTTTGCGGCGGATAATTATAGTGATGTTTTTTGGATGCGCGTGAAGACGGCAAGGGTTGGTACTTTTAGCCAAAATGATGCGGCTTTGAGTGGTAAACAGTATGCCTTGGGGGCAGAGAAAATCATTTCCTCCCAGTACGACGCTGGCTCCGGTTCCTTGCTGATGAGGACTCGCAACAACTTGTTGAATTACTCTTTCTCCAAAGATACTATTGTATGGAACTATGATGTCAAGAAGGGGGATCCTATCCACTTCTTCGGCAATAAAATCATCACTTTCGGGGATGATATCCTATGCTTGGACCGCTTGAAGGGTAACCTCCTGTGGAAACGACCTCTGAAGGATGGCGTGAGTTTCGGAGAATATTTCATGGACGGCAACGCAGCTTTGCTCGCCGTGACAACCAGCTTGCGTCACATCAACTTGTCGGACGGTCAGGGCTGGGAGTTCGAAGTGGATAAGAAACAACGCATCAAGAACGCTTCTAAGCAGAATACGGTGGTCAATGGCATGGAGAGCGTTTTCGGCTCCGCAAGTCACCTCTTCTCCTCCTTTATCGTGGGACAGGGTGTGGATGGCTCCGATTATATGTCCAAGTATGTGGTGGATGGTAATTCTATCTTCTACGCCTCTTCGAATTATGTGATCAAGGTGGATAAAACTTCCGGTAATGTTTTGTGGAAGGCCGAATTCTCCACCAACACGAATGGTGACGCATTGCTTTTCGCGAATGATGATTCCACGCTTTTCTACATGAATAAGGGTGCCCATAGTAGCTGGGGCACGGTGGAACCGTACTTCGTCGTGGTGGATAAGGAGGATGGCCATATCGTCCATAACGGTGAGGCGCGCGGCATGGATTTCATCGCCACACTGGAGCAGGGGGACAGAATCTATGCCTTGACGAAGGACCGTTTCGCTCGAATCTACAAGGATAGTTGTTGGGTGGAACAGGATATCATCGTGAAGCCTGCCGGTGGAGGAAAACTCAACCTGAGCGTCTTCTTGGATGCCTCATCGCTCTATGAGGGCGAGTTCGGGGCGTATAAACCGATAGTGGACACGGCTTGCATCTATGTGCTAAGGGACGATGAATTGTTCGCCGTGAATAAGAATACTTTCTCTACGGTGAACCGTTACGACATGAATAACATCTGGGCGAAGGTGTTCTCGACGGAACAGTTCTCCATCTACACGAAGAATGGTTCTTCCGTCTTTGTCTCTAACCAGACGGGTGACCTTATCGCCGAGACGAAGAACATTACAGAGGCTACCCTGCGTGGTGGCAACCTTTGCGCCCTTATCGATGGCGCCTACACGGAGATCAAACTGAGCGATATCGTGAAATCAACTGGAAAGGGTAAGTCTAAGAAAAAGAAATGACCTCTTCCTCTTTGTGGCATGAAACACTCCAACATCCCCATATTCATCCCTGAATTGGCTTGCCCGCACCAGTGCGTCTTCTGCAACCAGGCGAAGATCAGCGGACAGATGAGTGTTCCGACGCCGGAGGAGATCCCCGCAATCATTGATACATACCTTTCGACGATGAACGACGGACGGGAGGTGGAGGTGGCTTTCTTCGGAGGCTCCTTCACGGGCATTCCTCTTGACCTGCAGGAACGCTACCTCGCCGAGGCGCACCGCTATCTGCGGGAGGGCAGGATCTGCGGCATCCGCCTCTCCACTCGTCCAGACTACATCAATGACGCTGTGCTGGACCTGCTGAAGCGCTATGGCGTGACCACCATCGAACTGGGCGCACAGTCTACCAACGACGATGTCCTATTGGCTTCTGGCAGGGGACATAAGGCGGATGCGATCCGTAGGGCTTCCGAGAGGATCTTGGCGAATGGATTCCACCTCGGTCTGCAGATGATGATCGGCTTGCCGCATGACACCTACGAACGTTCCCGCCAGACGGTGGAGGATATCATCTTGCTTGGGGCGGACAATACCCGCATCTACCCGACGTTAGTCATCAAGGGTACGCAACTGGCTAAGCGTTACGAGTCGGGTCACTATGTGCCGTTGGACTTGCCTACCGCGCTCTCTTGGGCGAAGGATTTCTACCTGCGCTTCGAGGCGGCTGGCGTGAATGTCTTGCGTGTGGGGCTCCACGCTTCCGAGGAACTGACCCCCGAACGTTCCCTGCTGGCGGGGCCTTACCATCGGTCGTTCAAGGAGCTGATGATGACGGAGATATGGGCGGAGATATTAGCCGAAAAACTGAATGGTTATAATCATCAGGATATGATACTGAAGGTGCATCCCTCGCAAGTGAATTTCGTGTGGGGATATGCCGGGAAAAACAAACGCTTCTTCGAACAGAAAGATTTGCGTGTGAAGTTGCTCACGGATGATCATATAGGAAAGTATGAAGTGCAGGTTGGCTCTTGTTGACGCACGGTGTGACGCACACCTCTTGTCCCGCTTGGGCGAGTATGCGGAGGAACTCTTTCTCTTCCGTACGCAAGGCGTCACTTATGAATCGGTCTCCTGCCACCCTGATGTATTTCTCTACCAAGATTCCCACACCACTCTTCTGGCACCGAATGCGCCCCAGGCGTTAGCGGAGAAGCTCGCCTCCCTTTCCGTGCCCTTCCGTTGGGGAGATTCTCCTGTGGGGGAGTCCCTGCGGGATTCCAGCCTGTACAATTGTGTGTCGACTGACACCTGCCTCTTCCACCGGAAAGGCTACACGGACGAGGCTTTGCTCGCCTTGAACCGTGGAAAACGCTTCGTTGAACTTCCGCAGTCCTATACCCGTTGCTCAATGTTTCCCCTTTCCGAGCAGGCTTTCATCACTTCCGATGCGGGCATCCATCAGGTGTTGTTACGGGAGGGCTTCTCTTCCTTCCTCTTCTCCCCCGAGGAGATACGGATCCCTGTGCATCGCTACGGCTTCTTAGGCGGAACGTGCGGACGTTGGGGCGATAGACTATTCTTCTTGGGCAATCCGTTGAGGCACAAGGATGGCCCTGCACTTCTCCGTTTTGTGGAGGCGGCCGGTCTGGAACCCGTCTCACTCTCCGACGATTATCTCTATGATGGGGGTGGGGTGTTCTTTTGGTGAAAAACTGCTGTGAAGAATATTTTCAGGTGCCGATATTAAAATTTCAGCGAAATCGGTAGAGGCATAGATGAGTGTTGACAAAGTGCCTTGTGGGATGACAGGCATCCCACAAGGCCTCAGTTAGAAGTTCAATGTTAGTCCCAACCCGTTCCCCTTCATGTTCAGTCGAAGATCGAACGCTGAGTTTTTGGGCGCACATTGTTCGTTGTATAGACCGATGGACTTGCGCCTTGAAACGTAGCCTGTAACTAATAGCGGGATGGCGGTCGTCTCAAGTAGCACTGCCGGTACCATGGTGGCGATGCCAAGTGCCAATGCCCCGTCGTTGTATGTGTAGTAACCTCCTTTTACATGGTAATGCTCGGATTCTGCGTAGGAGATGAACGAGATGGTGGATATCATCTCGCAGGTAAAACCGGTTATGGCCAATGTCCATCCGCTTTTCACCCGTTTCGAGCCGGATTGCCACTTCTCGTAGGCGATAGGACAATTGGCATACAGGAATTTCCCATACTCCTTCTTGTCCATGGTCAGGTCTCCCAACACGTATTTCCCTTTTATGCGGTCAAGCATCGGGTATGACGGCTCTTCCTTGGGCGCAATGCTCTTCTCACTATCGATAGGGGGTAATGTGCTTGCGCTAATGGTTGCGGTTGCGCTGTCATTGGCACTTGCGCTGACGCTTGCGGTTGTGTTGACACTTGCGGTTGCGCTGTTACTGGTACTATCCACGGCGACGTTCTTTTCTTCCTTTTGTACGAAGGATTCAACATCTCCATTCCCGTAGGTGATGGTGCGTATGTCTGATTTGTGGATGACGAAGGTGGGACCATCCAAGTAGTTCAATTTCTTGTACTTGACTTCCGTCGGTGTTACCTCAAGGATCTTCGCCTTGATGGAGTCTGAGCTATTCAAAACGATTACATCCTTCGCCGAACCTGCCATGAACTGCCCTGCCATGAGCAGCAAGAGAAATATTTTTTTCTTCATGATCAATCTATATGCTTGTTGCTTTTATATTTTCCTCAAAAGTACAAAATATAAATTAGGACATCGCAATCTCCTGAAAATCTATAATTCTTTGGGTTGCGTTTCTATTAGAAGTTCAATGACAGACCCAACCCGTTCCCCTTCAGATTCAGCCGAAGATCGAACGCTGAGTTCTTCGGCGCACATTGTTCGTTGTACAGACCAATGGACTTGCGTCTTGAACTGTAGCCTGTGGCTAATAGAGGAATAGCGGTTGTCTCAAGCAGAATCGCTGGCACCAAGGTCGCAATGCCCATAGCCAATGCTCCGTCATCGTACGTGTAATAGCCTCGACTGTTGTAATGTTCGGAATCCGCATAGGAAATAAACGAAACAGTTGACATTACCTCGCATGTCAAACCTGTTATGGCAAATATCCATCCGCATCTCACTCTCTTTGTTCCTCTTTGCCATTTCTCATAAGCTACAGGGCAATTGGCGTGTAAGAAATCTCCGTATTCTTTCTTGCTCATTGTCACATTCCCCAATACGTATTGCCCGTTTACACGGTCGAGTGTCGGGTAGAGTTGAAGTTCCTTGTTTGTGTTATTCTCTGAGACATTAGTTTGTTGAGGGGTGTTAGTCTTATCGGTATTCGTTTCTGACTCCTGTACGAAGGATTCGACCTCTCCATTCTCGTAAACGATGGTGTTGATTTCTGATTTGTAGATGACGTATGTGGGTCCTTCCAAATTGCTGATTTTTTTATACTTGACCTCTGTGGGAGTCACTTCTAGTACCTTTGCTTCAATGGGTGTGGTGTTCTTCAAAACGATTACATCCTTCGCCGAACCTGCCATGAACTGCCCCGCCATGAGCAGCAAGAGAAATATTTTTTTCTTCATGATCAATCTATATGCTTGTTGCTTTTATATTTTCCTCAAAAGTACAAAAAAATGTTTTTCTGAAACTAAATGGGTGGCTCAAAACAAAAAAGGTGAGACCGAAGCCTCACCTTTCTTATGATCAGGTCCGATTACGCTTGGCGAATCGGACGGTTTTGTTATCCCACTCTAGAACCGTTCGCCACCTTCTTGGATACGGAGGTGACCACCAACTTGCCGTCCTTGTCTACAGCCGACATGATCATGCCTTGGCTTTCGAGACCCATCATCTTGCGGGTAGGGAAGTTCGCCACGAAGAGAACCTGCAAGCCTACCAATTCCTGCGGATCCGGGTAAGACTTGGCGATGCCGGAAAGGATGGTGCGTCCGCCCAAACCGTCGTCGATCTTGAACTGGAGCAGCTTGTCCGACTTAGGCACTTTCTGACACTCCAGGATGGTGCCGACACGGATGTCCAGCTTGGCGAAGTCGTCGATGGTGCTTTGTCCCTCGATCGGCTCAGGCTGCCAGTTGCTGGCCTCGTTCTCCTTCTTGATGTTCTCCAGACGCTTCATTTGTGCATCGATGGCCTCGTCCTCGATCTTCTCGAAGAGAAGCTCCGCCTTGCCGAGTTGCGCACCCGTCTGCAGCAAATCGATTTTGCCCAATTGGTTCCAATCGAATGAGTTCATGTTCAGCATCTTGCGGAGTTTCTCCGAAGAGAATGGCAGGAATGGCTCGAATGCGATGGCGAGGTTGGCTGCGATCTGCAGACCGATGTGGAGGATGGACGATGTGCGGTCCATGTCCGTCTTGGAGAGTTTCCAAGGCTCGGTCTCCGCCAAGTATTTGTTTCCGATGCGGGCCAGGTTCATCGCCTCCTTCTGTGCGTCGCGGAACTTGAAGTTGTCGAGCAGTTGCTCCAACTTCTCCTTCACGTCGGCGAACTCTTGTAGGGTGGCCTTGTCGTAGTCGGTCAGTCCCTTCAGTTCAGGCACTTTCCCTTCGAAATACTTCTGTGTCAGCACTAATGCGCGGTTCACGAAGTTGCCGTAGATGGCCACCAGCTCGTTGTTGTTGCGGGCTTGGAAATCCTTCCACGTGAAGTCGTTGTCCTTCGTCTCAGGCGCATTGGCCGTCAGCACGTAGCGCAAGGTGTCTTGCTTGCCAGGGAAGTCCACCAGGTATTCGTTCAACCAAACCGCCCAGTTGCGGGAGGTGGATATCTTGTCGCCCTCCAGGTTGAGGAACTCGTTGCTTGGCACGTTGTCCGGCAGGATGTAGCTGCCCTCCGCCTTCAGCATGGAAGGGAAGACGATGCAGTGGAATACGATGTTGTCCTTGCCGATGAAGTGGACGAGTCGGGTCTCAGGGTCTTTCCACCACTTCTCCCAGTTGCCGAACTTCTCAGGGTTGTTGTCGCACAGCTCCTTGGTGTTGCTGATGTAGCCGATAGGGGCGTCGAACCACACGTAGAGCACTTTGCCCTCGGCGCCTTCCACAGGCACAGGGATACCCCAATCCAAGTCGCGGCTCACGGCGCGGGGTTGCAGGCCGTTGTCCAACCAACTCTTGCATTGTCCGTAGACGTTCGTTCTCCACTCCTTGTGGTCGTCGAGGATCCATTTGCGGAGCCATCCCTCATGCTTGTCCAATGGCAGGTACCAGTGCTTCGTCTTGCGCATGACCGGTTTGGCGCCGGAGAGCTTGCTGACTGGGTTGATCAGCTCCTCTGGGGAGAGGGCGCTACCGCACTTCTCGCATTGGTCGCCGTAAGCGCCTTGCGCATGGCAGCGTGGACATTCGCCCACGATGTAGCGGTCCGCCAAGAACTGCTTCGCCTCCTCGTCGTAGTATTGCTCGCTCTCCTTCTCGATGAACTCGCCCTTGTCGTAGAGCGTGCGGAAGAAGTCGGAAGCCACCTTGTGGTGCACGTTGGAGGTGGTGCGGGAATAGATGTCGAACGAGATGCCGAACTCCTGGAAGGAGTCCTTGATGATCTTGTGGTAGCGGTCCACCACGTCTTGTGGGGTGCAGTTCTCTTTCTTCGCCCGGATCGTGACTGGTACGCCGTGCTCGTCGGAGCCGCCGATGAATACCACCTCCTCACCCTTCAGGCGGAGATAGCGGACGTAGATGTCCGCAGGCACGTATACACCCGCCAGGTGACCGATGTGTACGGGACCGTTGGCGTATGGCAGGGCCGATGTGACCGTTGTTCTTTTGAATTTCTTATCCATATCGTTATTAATTATTTATTCTTTTTCTATCGCATGCAGAAACGGAGTGCAAAGTTACAAAAAATC
Organism: Bacteroidales bacterium UBA1181; assembly: GCA_002310215.1. Classification (GTDB taxonomy): domain Bacteria; phylum Bacteroidota; class Bacteroidia; order Bacteroidales; family Paludibacteraceae; genus UBA1181. Next base: position 83,619 of record DBYR01000037.1, on the reverse strand, counting down.
GCGGAATAATTAGTGACAATGTTTTCTGTTTCGTGGAAGAGGGTGGAGGATTTTTTGTTTGGTTTGTGGAAGGATTGTAAATATTTACTATTTAGCTATTTACGATTTACTATTTGGGTGTTTGATTTACTATTTAGCTATTTACGATTTACTATTTTGGAGGATCCTCATCTTTGGGGAGATTGCTGTGGAAGGGGAAACAATGGTTGGAAACGTTGGGGGGTGCAAAAACAGGGGTTTCAGGAGATGTTTGCGCGTCTGTAATGATGGCGCATTCTGTTTTTGGGGGATTAGAATCTCTTTTCTGAGAGTATGTTTTTTGTTTGTTAATTGTTTCCAACTACAGGTATGCCAAGTTGTTTGCATATTTTCTTCGCCAATATGTCTGATATTTCATTGTGTATGGGGATAATTGTCTGTGCTCCGGTTTCGAGGTTTTTGAACTGTGCGTGGCTCCCCTTTTGCCTTCCGGTAGGATAACAATTATATTGGCGTAAGTGCTTCAATAACTTTTCCTTTTTCATACCGAAACATTACGATGTAATACTTTTCTCCCCCTATATTTTTCCCTTGTTTCTTCTTTCTGACATAAAATGGCGAGTTCGATGGCTTCCTTCATGTTCGCCATCAATTCCTTCAATGTTTTGCCTTGACTCATGGCGGATGGGACTTCGCAGCATTGCCCCACATACCACCCATTATCGTCTTTCTCTATGACAACAGAGTATTTCATGATTGTTAGTTTTTTTTTGTTAATGTTTCTACCGTTTGTTTAGTGCAAATGTACTTTTTTTTTCTTTGATTCACAACGGATTTTCAGTTCTCGTTGCTGTTTGTTCCTAACTTTTTCATCCTACTGCCAACGCATATAGTTCGTGAAAATAAGTGATGATTTGAAAACATATAATGGGTTGAATATCAAATGATGGAAAAATAATATGCAAAAATGATGATTTAAAGTGAATATTGGTTATATTTGTGGGATATTTAAGATGTTTTTAGACGAAAAAGAAAAAAGATGAATGTAATTACTAAGACGATCGCTTTGCCTGACGGCCGTACGATCAGTATCGAGACGGGTAAGTTGGCGAAGCAAGCGGACGGCGCTGTCGTAGTGAAAATGGGCAACACTATGGTGTTGGCGACAGTGTGTTCCGCGAAAGAAGCAGTACCGGGAACGGATTTCATGCCGTTGACGGTGGAGTACAAAGAGAAGTTCGGCGCGTACGGACGATTCCCAGGCGGTTTTACGAAGAGGGAGGGAAAAGCCTCCGATTATGAGATTTTGACGGCACGTCTGATCGACCGTGCCCTCAGACCTTTGTTCCCGGACAACTACCATGCGGAGACTTTCGTGACGGTGAATATGATTTCCGCGGATGGTGTGGACCAACCGGATGCGTTGGCGGGTCTCGCGGCTTCGGCTGCGTTGGCTGTTTCCGACATCCCGTTCAACGGACCTATCTCGGAGGTGCGTGTGGCTCGTATCGACGGCCAGTTCGTGATCGACCCTACTTTCGAGCAATTGGAGAAAGCCGATATGGATTTGATGGTCGGCGCTACTTACGAGAATATCATGATGGTGGAAGGTGAGATGGACGAGGTGTCTGAACAAGACCTCCTCAACGCCCTCAAGGCGGCTCACGAAGCTATCAAACCTATGTGCCTCGTACAAAAAGAACTGACGAAGGAGGTCGGCAAAGAGACCAAACGTGAGTACTGCCACGAGGAGAATGACGAGGAGTTGGAGAAGGACGTTTGGGCTAAGTGCTACGACAAGGCCTATGCGCTCGCCACTTCCGCTAACACGGACAAGCATGACCGCGAGGAGAAATTCAGCGCGGTGAAGACTGAATATATCGAGTCTTTGAACCTCAGCGAGGAGGATCTGGAGGCTAAGGCCGGCATGATCGACCGCTACTACCACGCTGTCGAGAAGGAGGCTATGCGTCGTTCCATCTTGGACGAGGGCAAGCGTCTCGATGGTCGTACCACGACGGACATCCGCCCTATCTGGTGCGAAGTGGGTTACCTCCCTGGCCCTCACGGATCGGCTATCTTCACCCGTGGTGAGACGCAGTCCTTGACGACTTGTACCTTGGGTACGAAGCAGGACGAGAAGCTGATCGACGAGGTGCTCGTGCATGGCAAGGAACGTTTCTTGTTGCACTATAACTTCCCTCCGTTCTCTACGGGCGAGGCGAAGGCGCAACGTGGTGTGGGCCGTCGTGAGATCGGTCACGGTCACCTCGCTTGGCGTGCCTTGAAGCGTATGATTCCTGCTGATTATCCATATTGCGTGCGTATCGTTTCCGATATCATGGAGTCTAACGGTTCTTCTTCCATGGCTACTGTCTGCGCTGGTACATTAGCGTTGATGGATGCGGGTGTGAAGATCAAGAAGCCTGTTTCCGGTATCGCGATGGGTCTGATCACCGACAAGGGTAACGTGAAGTACTCTGTGCTCTCCGATATCTTGGGCGATGAGGATCACCTCGGTGATATGGACTTCAAGGTGACGGGTACGAAGGATGGTATCACGGCTACCCAGATGGATATCAAGGTGGACGGTCTTTCTTACGAGATCTTGGAGAAGGCTCTGAACCAAGCTAAGGCTGGTAGATTGCATATCTTGGGTAAGATCGAGGAGACGATCGCTGAACCTCGCGCTGACCTCAAGCCACACGCTCCACGCATCGTCACCTTCGATATCCCGAAGGATATGATCGGTGCTGTGATCGGCCCTGGTGGAAAGATCATCCAAGACATCCAAGAGAAGTCTGGCGCTACGGTTTCCATCGAGGAGACGGACGGCAAGGGACACGTGGAAGTGGCCGCTACCAACAAGGAATCTTTGGACAACGCTGTATCACGCATCAAGGCCATCGTTGCTGTTCCGGAGGTCGGAGAGACCTACGAGGCAAAGGTGAAGTCCATCATGCCTTACGGCGCGTTCGTAGAGTTCATGCCTGGTAAAGAGGGCTTGCTCCACATCTCTGAGATCGAGTGGAGACGTATCGAGAAGATGGAAGATACGGGCATGAAGGAGGGTGATATGATCACCGTCAAATTGCTCGACATCGATGCTAAGACGGGTAAGTTCAAACTTTCCCACAAGGCATTGCTCCCTCGTCCACAACGTGAGGAGAAGAAAGAGAACTAAAAAACGGGGAGGCTTGCCTTCCTTAACCATATCGAAAGGGGAATCGTCTTCGGATGATTCCTCTTTTTTGTGGGTTGCGATGTGTGTGCAAAAAAATGTAGGGGCGAAAGATTTTTCGCCTCTACAAATATCGTCTCGACAAATATTATTTCACGATTTCATGCAGATAGAAGAACCCTAACATCCAACGGAAGATGCGGCAGGTGTAATAGTGATCGTCATAGATGCCTTGTTTGTATTTCTCAGGTATCTCTTCTTCTTCAGGAATGCGGGTGAGGTATCCTCCTTCAATCTCCACGTGCCACTCCTCAAAGTCCCATACATCTTTCGCTCCTTCGTGTGGAATGATCGCGAAGTGAAGATTGTGAAGGTAATTCCTCTTCATTATTATGTTTGGATTATGAGGGTGAACCATTTCCTTCGAAGCTTCCTTTTTCGAGATGCCGCAGAAGTAGATGGCTTGGTAATTGTCCGTCTCGTCAAATGTCATTGTGGTCTCATTGTTGAAGTTCGGGTTTTTCAAGCCGAATTTCTTGCTGTATGGTCCGTGAATACAGTTCTGGCAATGCTGCAGAATGTTGGGTGTGCGTACATACTTCGCCCACAACGTGAGGAAACGCTTGCTGTCGATGTTGTGCTTGATTGTGATCATGGTATTTGTAGAAATTAAATGTTATTGACGCTATCCGGTGATATTCCCAGTCTTATACTATTGGGCTTCTGCCTAGTCAGGACTTCATGCAAAAATGCCTTTCCGATCCACGGATTTCTCCCCATGGATTGGTGCAAATATAAGGATAGTTTTTTTTATTTTGTATGTGTTTGTGTGATTTTAATTGTGTCTAATCCTATGGCTGTGACGTTTTTATGGAGTGTATGCGAGGCCTGCAAAAAATAGGGGGCGAAAATTCTTCGTCCCCTACGTGATATTGTCCTCCTATAATATTAAAAATACTCTCTTACCGCAAATTCAAACTGGTCGATGAAGATTTGCTTGAAGGCATAGAGGTTGTTCTGCTCGTAAAAGATAAGCATCGCCTTCTTGTAGTCGATAGAATCGACTGAGCGGAAACTCAGCGGGCAATAGCCATTGGCGATCAGAATTGAGTTGCTGGTGATGCGGGCTGTGCGCATATTGCCATCGGAAAAGGCTTGGATATACGACAGGAGTACAAGGGCCAGCAACGCTTTCTCGAAGATGCTTTCCTTGCTATTTATCAGGTCGCAAGTGTCGTGCATGGCCTCACGAATCTGAAATTCATTATCCAACGGATGGTAGTTGGTGCCGGTGATACCCACACGACGATGGCGAATTCCTTTGTCAACAGAGAGTTCCTTGGTGAGCAAATGATGGATATCTTCAATGCGGCTGACCGTCAAGGTCTGCAGATAGTCGGGATTGTCAAGTACGAAACGTAAGGCATCCTTGTGATTGAGCAACATGATGGCTTCTTCTTTGGTTTTGCCATCGGCGGTCTTACTCTCGCGAAGCAGACGCTCTGTCTCCAGCAAAGAATAAGTGTTGCCCTCTATCTGTGACGATTTCCAACTAAGGTCGATGCCCAGTCGCTCCATCTCCTTGCGGTATTCGTTCTCGGTCATCTCACTGACATGCTGGCGAAACTCTGCCTGTAACTCCTGCAGACATGCATTCTCTTCATCGGTGAATAACTTGACGGTTGGGAGTTGTTCACGAATCAGCTCAAAGTTGAAAGAAGTCTGTACTTGTCTCTCGTCCACTTCAGTCGCAAAATAGGTGTCCAGATTGAGTGGCATCAACAGATGTGCCTGATTAGAAAGACGATAACGAGTGGCACGGGCCTTGCCTTCTACCTCAATATCCCCATTCTGAACACCTGTCGCCAGCAGTCGTTTCATGGTGGCATCGCTACCATCGAAGGCAGTTCCATTTGCTATTTCATCGCGCGAAGAAAGCGGATGATAGTGCAGAAACTGTAGAATCTCTCTTGAAATATCCATCATTTTGAGCGTTTAATCGGTGCAAATGTGGCGATTATTTTTCAATTATCGGCTCATATTGAGCTGAAAATTGCATAAATCACACTTGTTTTGAGCCGATTCCGCTTTTGCAAAATATTGATCCGACAAAATACCGTCTCGACAAATATTATTTCACGAGCTCATGTAGGTAGAAGAATCCTAGCACCCAACGGAAAATCCTGCAGGTGTAATCCGCCATATGAAGAAGATTGCTCGAATTTGTGCATATCCTGAACGTTTTTTTGTGATAACCAACAAATTCAATTAAATTTGCAAGCGATAGTGAAAAACATGAATGTGAAATCCGTTGTTCGAAACGGGCAAAAAATATCAAAATGACTGAAAAGTATTGGGAAGAAGAGATTGAGACGATGAGTCGTGCCGATCTCGAAAAACTCCAGTTGGAGCGTTTGAAGAAAACGGTGGCGCATGCGTCGAACTCGCCATTCTATAAGAAGTTATTCGCGGAGAAAGGTCTTTCCGCTGATTCCATTAAGACCTTGGACGACCTGAAGAAGTTCCCGTTCACCACGAAGGAGGATCTTCGTAACAACTATCCTTTCGGACTCGCCGCTGTGCCGATGGAGGATATCGTGCGTCTCCACTCATCCAGCGGTACTACCGGTAATCCGACCGTGGTGCTCCACACCAAGAATGACCTCGACGCTTGGGCGAACCAGGTGGCGCGCTGCATGTACATGGTGGGCGTGCGCAAGTCGGATGTCTTCCAAAACACTTCGGGCTACGGAATGTTCACGGGCGGTCTCGGTTACCAATATGGCGCGGAGCTTTTGGGCTGCTTGACGGTCCCTGCCGCAGCCGGTAACAGCAAACGTCAGATTAAGTTCATCCGTGACTTCGGTACCACGGTTCTCCATACCATCCCAAGCTACGCTACCCGCTTGGCGGAGGTCTTCCAAGAGGAGGGTTTGGATCCTCGCAAGGATTCCAAGCTCAAGATCATGTGCGTGGGCGCTGAGCCTCACTCTGAGGAGCAACGGAAGCGTATCGAGGAACTCCTTGGCTTGAAGGCTTATAACTGTTTCGGTATGTCCGAGATGAATGGTCCGGGTGTCGCTTTCGAGTGTCAGGAGCAGAATGGTCTGCACATCTGGGAGGATATGGTGATCGTTGAAATCATCAACCCTGAGACATTGGAGCCGGTGAAAGATGGCGAGGTGGGCGAGATGGTGCTGACGACCCTCCGTCGTGAGGCGATGCCTTTGATCCGCTACCGTACACGTGACCTTACCAGTTTCATGCCGGGTGAGTGCCCTTGCGGTAGAACCCACAGGAGAATCTCCCGTATCAAGGGACGTTCCGACGATATGATGATCGTGAAGGGTGTGAATATCTTCCCGATCCAGATCGAACGTATCCTGATGAACTTCAAGGAGTTGGGTATGAACTACCTCATCACCATAGACACGGTCGGCAACAACGACGAGATGCTGGTGGAGGTGGAATTGGGCGACTTGCACACGGACGACTTCACGAAGCTGCAGTCCCTTACGAAGGAGATCACTCGTCAACTCAAGGACGAGATCCTGCTGACCCCTAAGGTGAAACTGGTGGAGAAGGGTTCTTTGCCGGTGTCCGAAGGAAAAGCGGTGAGAGTGAAAGATTTAAGGAAAAACCACTAATAGAGATATACTATGACAATCAACCAGATATCAATTTTCTTGGAGAATAAGTTCGGCAGGCTGAACGAGATTCTCTCTTTTTTGAGCAAGGAGAACATCCGTGTGATCACCGCTACCGTGGCGGACACTTCCGACTATGGTATCCTGCGTCTCATCACCTCCAACCAAATCAAAGCCCTCCAATTGCTGAAGGAGAATGGTGTGAGCGCCAACCTGAACACGGTGTTGGCCATTTCGGTGGATTCCTCCATCGGTAAGTTCGCCGAGACGATCCAGTGCTTTACGAAGGCGGGCATCAGCATCGAATATATGTACTGCTTCTCCATCAACCAGAAGGCGATACTCGTCCTGCGCACCAACAACATCGATGCGGCGCACGAGGTGATCCGCAGGTATGGCATGAACAACCTCTCGGAGGCGGAACTGAACAATTTGTAATGTATTAATATAAAAGAGAAAGAATATGTTTGGCATTTCGGATCCCGGCATATGGATCGTGTATCTATTGTCGATATTGTGTGTGATCGGCTCGATCATCTTTGGTGTTAAATATTGGAATAAGGAAGACGATAACGATAAAGAATAAATAGTCATGGAGAATTTTTCAATGTATTTGATCGTGATGGTTTATTTCTTGTCCATCGCTTTTTTAGGATATTTGGGATATAAGAAAACAAAGGATTCGAAAGACTTCCTGATCGGTGGTGGTGAGATGAATCCAATCGTGATGGCGCTTTCTTACGGTGCCACGTTCATCTCGGCTTCTGCCATCGTAGGTTTCGGTGGTGTGGCGGCTACCTTCGGTATGGGTATCCAATGGTTGATGTTCCTGAACATGTTCGTGGGCGTGGTCATCGCCTTCATCGTCTTCGGACGTCCTACGCGCCGTATCGGTGCGAAACTGAAGGTGGGTTCGTTCGCCCATTTCTTGGGTGCGTTCTATGACTCCAAGAAGATCCGCATCTTCGTGGCGGCCGTGATCTTCATCTGCATGCCGCTCTATGCCGCCGCCGTCTTGCGTGGTGGTGTCTTCTGTATGCAACAGGTCTTCGGCATCGATTTCGACTTGGCGCTGTTGGTCTTCACGGTGATCGTCGCTTCATACGTCATCGCTGGCGGTATGAAGGGCGTGATGTACACGGACGCTTTGCAGGCAGTGATCATGTTCGTATGTATGGCTTGCTTGGTGTTCGGTGTCTACAAGGCGTTGGGCATGGGCTTCTCCGAGGCGAACGCTGCGCTTGGAGCCATCTCTGACCAGGTGCCGGAGAAACTCGCCGCGGTCGGTCATAGAGGATGGACCTCCATGCCGGAAGGGGGCTCCCAGCAATGGTATACGCTGGTCACTTCCCTGATCATGGGCGTGGGAATCGGTTGTTTGGCGCAGCCTCAGTTGGTGGTTCGCTTCATGACGGTGAACAGCACGCAGAAGCTGAACCAGGGAGTTGTGATCGGTTGTGTCTTCTTGATCATCACGGTGGGCGTTGTTTACCACGTGGGTGCGCTCTCCAACCTTTACTTCTGGAAAAACGACGGAGCGGTTTCCATCAACATGGTGGAGGCTTCCGATAAGATCATACCATACTTCATCAGCCGTGTCATGCCGGCTTGGTTCACGACCATCTTCATGTTGTGTATCCTCTCCGCCAGCATGTCCACGTTGAGTGCGCAGTTCCACACGATGGCTGCCGCCGCTGGTTCCGACATCTACGGTTCTTGCGTGGATGAGGAGAAGAAACGTAACAAGATGACGGTGATGATCCGTCTCGCCGTTCTGATTTCCATCCTCATCAGCTTTATCATCTGCTTCGTGTTGGGCGAGGGCAATGATTCTCCGATCATCGCTATCTCCACCTCCCTCTTCATGGGTATCTGCGCATCGGCTTTCTTGCCATCCTACTTCTGCGCTTTGTACTGGAAGAAGGTGACGAAGCAAGGTGCGTACGCCAGCATGTGGGTAGGCGTGGTCGCCACCCTCTTGGCGTTGATCTTCTTGCATGCGAAGGAGGCTACCGCTTTGGGTATCTGCAAGGCGTTGCTCGGAACGGATGTCTTGGTGACGGATGGTATGTTGAAGTTCGTTGACCCTATCATGTTCGCCTTCCCTCTTTCCTGTATCACCATCGTAGTTGTCAGTCTAATGACAGGGAAAAAGCAGGAGGCGTGATGTCCGATTTCAAGTGTGAGAAGGTGCTCCCGTATGCCGACGGGGGAAGTAAGACGAAACAGATAACGGAGATGTTCGATCATATTGCGGGGCAGTATGATCGAATGAACCGTTTGATGTCCTTGGGGCAGGATAGGGTGTGGCGACGCAAGGCGATTGATGCGTTGGAGGTTTGCCATCCCAAGCGTGTCCTGGATGTCGCTACAGGTACGGGCGACTTTGCCATCGCTGTGGCGGAACGTCTGAAGCCTGAGCGGGTGCTGGGCGTGGACCTCTCCCAGGAGATGATGAACGTCGGCAAGGGAAAGGTCGCCGAGCGTGGATTGTCTGACGTGGTGGATTTCACCCAAGGCGATTCGACCGACTTGCGGTTGGAGGATGCTTCGTTCGAGGCGGTCACGGTGGCGTTCGGTGTGCGCAACTTCTCCAGCCTTGAGAAGGGACTGAAGGAGATCAATAGGGTGTTGGTCGGCGGAGGAATGTTGGCCATCTTGGAGATGACGGAGCCTAATAACGCATTGTTGCGCTTGGGGTATAAGGTGTACACCAAACTATGCCTGCCCGTTATGGCTAAGCTATTCGCCAAGGACCTGAAGGCGTATGATTATCTGCCGGCTTCCATCCAAGCCTTCCCGAAGGATGATGAGATGAGGAATCTGCTGAAGATGTGCGGATTCCAGTCTGTCGAGATAAGAAAATTCACCATGCAAACATGTTCATTATATTTGGCTTGTAAATGAAGAAGGTTCTGATCACCGGTGCGAACGGATTTGTGGGTAGTTTCATGGTCGAGGAGGCTATCCGACGTGGTTATGATGTCTATGCGGCCATGCGTGCGGAGAGCTCCAAGGCTAATCTGGAGGGCCTCTCGCCTAAGTTCATCGACCTGCCCTATGCGGATAAGAACAGGATGAAGAAGTGCTTGGCTGGCTTGCGCTCCGTCGTGGGACAGTTCGACTTGATCATCCATACGATGGGGCTCACGAAGTGTAAGCATAAATCGGACTTCGACGTCGTGAATTTTGAATATACCCGTAACTTCGTGCAGGCGCTCATGGAGAGCGGCATGACTCCGAAGCATTTCATCTACCTGAGCAGCCTTTCCGCCTTCGGTTCGGGCGACCGCAAGACGCTGAAACCGATTGAACTGACGGACGAGCCTAAACCAGACACCGCCTACGGAGCCAGCAAACTCAAAACGGAGCGTTTTCTGGCCACTTTAGACACGAAGGTGTTCCCTTATACCATCTTGCGTCCTACGGGCATCTACGGGCCAAAGGAGAAGGATTATTTTGTGATGCTGAAGACCCTGACGCGCCACCTCAATCCGGGCATCGGGTTCGAGACCCAATACATCACCTTCATCTATGTGAAGGACTTGGTGGATCTGGCTTTCCTCGCCGCGGAGAAGAAAGGCGTGGGTAAGGCTTATTTCGTGGCGGATGGGGATGTGTGGACTTCCGACAACTATGTGAAGCTATGCAAGCAACTATTAGGCGTGAAGTGGACGTTGAACATCAAGGTGCCTTGCTGCATCGTGAAGGTGCTGGCGTTCCTGTTCGATAAGATCGGTGGTTTGTTCGGTGTGACGCCTACGCTGAATATGGATAAATACAATATCCTTTCCGCGACGAATTGGAAGTGCGACATCGAACCGTTGAAAAAAGACTTCGATTTCAAGGCGAGGTATAATCTTGTGCGTGGATTAAAGGAGAGTATCCGTTGGTATCGGCAGAATAATTGGCTGTAGGTTTAGGCGAATAATCATTGTTTATTCGTACTCGTATTTCTCAATCAGGTACCATTGCTTGTTGATGCGGATGAAGTTGTACTCCTCCGATATCTCTTTGTTTTTGAAGATAGTTATCTTCCTGTTGCTCCCGTCGGCTGTCGTTTTGAAGAATAGGAGTTGCGGGTAGGAGTCCGATATGGATAGGTGATCCCAATCCCTTGGCATGATCAGTTTCCGCTTGGTCTGTTCTTTGCCATGCAATGTATTGATGGGGAAAGGGAAAACGGTGTGGTTGATTTGGAATTCCTTGTTGTCTGAGAAGTGTTGTATGAATTCGATGAATTCGTTCTGCTCGGATTTCTGCAGGGAGGTCGGAGCTTCGTTGGTGTAGTTCCACTTGCCGCTCTTCCATGTGAAGATGGTCTTCGTGACATCCTTTTTTTTGAGGTTGACGAGTGCGGTCGTCCCGTTATTGGTTTGTCCGAACGATAGAGAATCAATGCTTACGACCACGAAGTCTCTTTGGAAGGCGATCGGGTAGGGACTTTTCTTCGTTCCCGATAATAGCGTGTTGATGATATGGGACGACAACTCCTCACCCGCCGATGTTTGGAGGGAGCCTAACAGAAGAAGCAGCGCACAAATATGTTTTTTTGAAATCCCTATCATACTAAATATCTGCTTTATCGTGGCAAATTTAAACAAAAGCATTGAAAAGAAAAAATTTCGTTCCAATGCTTTTTATATCTTTACTCAGAAGAACTAATTGTGAATTAGCGTGAAGTGGCCTTGGAATTGCCTGTCGATCTCTGGAATATTGACGAGGTACCAATAGTCGGTCGATGGTAATTTTTGGCCCAGATATGTGCCGTCCCATCCTCCGTCCGTGCTTTTGCCGTCATAAACCAATTTTCCGAACCTATCGTATATCTTCAGGTTGGCCTTCTCGTAGCGGTCCAGATTCTCCACAACCCATTTTTCTCTATCCTGTACGAAGTATTCAGGGAAGAACAGATCGTAGGTCGGGGTTTCGAGAACGTAGGATGAGGAACATCCGATTTCGTTGGAGACGGTGATGTTGTAGGTCTTGCCGAATATGACATTGGATAGGATATTGGAGGTTGTCACGTTACTGCCATCCCCATAGTCGTAGTAGAGCGGGAAGTCCGCCGACTTCGTTTCCACCTTGTAGGCTGTCGTGCCATATTCCTCACAAGAAATGATCTCCGGCGGGAAGTGGACGTCTACGGAGGCGGACGCTTCTCCCTCACATTTGCCGTTGCGCACTACGACGCGGTACTCAGCCGTAGTGTTCGGTATCGCCCGGTAGGATGGACGGTCGCCGATGGATGTTCCGTACATGTCGTAGGAGGAGAGCCACATAATCTCCGTGTAATCGGTTAGCCCGGAAATGTATAGGTCTGCCGAATCCCCCCAACAAATGCTTTTCCCGCCAATCACTTCGATGTTATCCACTGGTTCCGACACTTTGATGGATGTGAACACGGGCTCCACCGTACATCCGTTCTCTGTGCTGGATGAAACCTTGTAACGGGTGCTTTTCGTAGGGGATACTTCTATCTCGGTCTTCTCCGTTTCGAGGACTTGGTATGTCGCTTCTCCCTCCTCCATGCTCTCCCAAACGATGGAGGATGGATAGTCCGCAGTGACTGTTAACGTTAGACTCTCTCCTGAACAGATGGAGTCGGCAGGGGTTATCGTCATCTCTGAGGGCTGGTCCACGACTACCACGAAGTAACCGTTGCCGGAAGGACAATATTCCATGGTGTATGCCATCTTGTACTCGGCCGACTCGTTGGGCGATAGGGTGAATGGATCTGTCGAGTTGGAGAACACTGAATAGTCGTTTTCGCTCTTGCCTCTCTTTTCCCATGTCACACTCTTAGGCTCTCCGGAGAAGTGCGCATCGACAACAGTCTCAGTCTTTGGACAGATGACCACCCGTTCCGTCAAATCGAACGTGATGTTTTTCTCCACCGTTAGGTTTATTTCCGCTGAGGTGTCGCTCGGACAGGCGATGTCGCCCGTTGAAATGATTCTGTAGGTGGAGGATTCTTCTGCTGTTATTGTCAGTTTGTCTAATGTGGTCTCGTCTATTGTGGCGAACGTCCCTTCATCTGCGGATTTACGTTGCCAAGCAAGCCCTTTGATGTTCTCTGTTTGCGCATCGAAGGTGACATCCGTGCCTTCACATACGCCTGTTTCGGAGGCGGATAGTGAAACCTTAGCAGGCTTCTCGACCTCCGTTTGAAATGATTTTTGGAAACTTGGGCAGTTGATTCCCTTGATTACCAATTGGTAGGAGGTGTTCTCCGTTGGTGTGTCGGACAATTCCAACTCGTTAGTGGAAAGGGTGTCTCCATCCTTTATCCATGCGAAGGTGTTCCTTGGATCTAAGGTGGTGTGTGCGTTCAGTGAAACGGATGTCCCTTCACATAAATAGGCAGGTATGCTGTCCACCTCGACCTCGATCTTCTTTTCCACGTTGACGCGCACGACATCCGAATACACTTCCGGACAAGCGGTGGAACTGGATGCTGATTTAATCCTATAGTAGGTTGTGTTGGACGGAAAGAGGGCGGAAACGTCCGTGTTGGGGTCAAATTGCGAGAAGTTGATGCTATCCTGCGATTTTTCCCATGTGACGGATGTCTGTTGATCCCACAGAACGTTGAGCCTGGCCATCTCTCCGAGACAGATGTAGTCTTTATCGATTTCCAGGCCGATATTTCCGCTCTTTTCTACTTTGACATCCTGTGACTTCGTTTGCGGTCCGCAATATTTCCCTGCCACAGCAAACTCATACGTGGTGTTTTGATTGGGTATGTCGGTGAGTTCCATCTCACTTGTGGATAGTGTGTCCCCGTTCTTGATCCATGCGAAGGTGTTCAGACTTGGGTCTATGTCGGCTGTCGCTTTGAGCCCCACACTTGTTCCGGCGCAGATCTCAGAAGGCAGTTCATCCACGATGATGTTCTCCGCTTTCTTCTCCACGTGTGCGATGACGGTGAACGAGAAGGTGGTCGGACATACTGATGAAGCCGGCACTTTCACACGGTAGTAGGTGGTGGCGTCTGGTTTCAGGTTGGCTGTCGGACGTACCTTTGGCACCTCATTCGGCCTTTGGATGAGGTCATTAGGCACCTCGTCCGGCATGAAGTCTTCGTAGGTGACCCGGTCGTAGGTGCGTTGCCATACCACAGTGGCGTTGTAGTCGTACTCTGCCGTCACTCGGACGGTCTCGCCCTCGCAGACGGTGTCCTTGTCGATCTCGATCTCCACGCCATGCTCCGTGTAGACCACGGTATGGGTGGTGTCCTCCTGTGGCGGACATAGGTTGCCGAACACGACGAATCGGTAGGTGGTGGCGATAAGTGGCACCTCTGAGATGTCAAACTTCTGCACATTCCTGAGGGTGTCTTCATTCACGACCCAAGTGTAGGTGTTGAGGGTGGAATCAATCTCCGCGCGGGCGGTCAGGTTCACTTCCACACCGTCGCAGATTGTATCTGGCAATTGGTCGATCTCCACTTCCACCCGTTTCTCCGTGTAGATGAATACCGTGTCGGAGTAGATGATCTGGCATGATGAGCCGTCTGTCCTGGCCCTGAAGTAGGTGGGTGCTAAGACTGGTTCGGTGATGGTGTCACCGACGGCGGTCAGTTCGTTGAATGTCTGCATGCTATCGGTCGAGTACTCCCAAATGAGCGGTATGCCGTTGTCCTTACGTGTGACGTATAGGGTCGCTTCGTCTCCGCTGCACAGGCTATCCTTCATCGTGCTCAGATGGATGGAGTCGGGGAGTAAGGTGACGGATGTTATCGTGTCCTTCATGGTTGCGCAGAGTTCGTCCTCTAACACGAAGATGTAGGTGGTGGAATCCTCTGGTATGTCCACAAGGCTTAGTTCCGTGGTGGAGAGCGTGTCTCCGTTGCGTAGCCAAGCGAAGGTGTTGCTTGGGCGGAGGGTCACGTTAGCGTTCAGTTGCACGGTACCGCCGACGCAGACGTTTTGTGGTATGTCGTCCAACGTGAAGGTGTTCGGCTTCTCTATGCTGACGGTCACGATGTTGGAGTAGGCCCAAGAGCATGCGTCGGATTCCCTCATTCTGACGCGATAGTAGTAGGTTGAGTTTGTGGCGTTATTCTGCGAGAGAGGAATCTGGTAGGTGAGGTTGAACGGATTGCTGTGATAGTTCTCCTGCCCGGTTTCTCCTCCCGCGACGTCTTCGAAGCTTACTCCGTCGTAGGAGCGTTCGAGCACCGCCCATCCTCCGACAGGCAAGTTAGGGTTGGTGTTGATTGCGGTGAGGGTTATGTCCGCTCCCTCGCATGCCTTGTCGGGCATTGGGGATAGTTCCGGATGCAGGAGGATCGTCTCTACCGTGAAGATGAAGGTGTCGGACACGCACTCCTCGCTCCATGCGAGGAACAGCACTTGGGTCGTGTCGTAGGTTTGCTCGTGGATAAGCTTCAGATTGCTTTCTCCTGGTATGAGTTGCCAGTCTGCCTCCTTGTTGCCTCTGATGTACCAGTGTATGCTGTCGATAGGTGCGTTGTTGGTCTGAACCACTTCCCACTCTGTGGTAGGGGATTTGAAGCATGTGGTCCGATTCCATTCCCTTGGGTTGGTGGGTGATACTTTGAATCCGCTACTGTTTGGAACATCGAATTCGGGTTTGTCACAGTTCTTTATGCAAGTGAAGAGAGTGGTGTCCGTGATGTAATAGAACTTTTCGCACGGGTTGTCGGGATAGCCGTTCTTTGCCACTTGCTCCGCCACCTCCTGGGTTTTAGCCATCACGACCCGGTAATAAACATTCCTGCCGAGTGTTTTGTCGAAGGTTATGCTGGTCTGATTGTCGGGAAGGGTTTGCCAACTCTGCGCCATGTCTGTCGAATATTGCCAGAGGCGTACATGTTGGGTGTTACTCCAATCGTCCTCAGTGAGGTCGATGGTGTATTGGTCGGTTGAGTTCTTGCAATCGACATCCAGTTCGGCCCTATGCCATGCCGTATTGTTGATGTTTAATTCAGCCGGCGGAACGACCTCTTCAGGTGTTGGTTTGACGGATGCGATGGTGTTGGAGATGGTGTAGTAGGCACATCCATTGGAAGGCCCGCCTGTGGCGCCGATGTGGCGCGCTTCGGCTTCTGCGTCTCCGATTGTATTCCCGCCTGTGATGACCAGTCTGTACATCTCTGTGGCCGTCTGTTGGTTGATGTCACGGCTCATGCTTGTCTTCTCCTCCCCGCTCTCAGAATCTATGTCTTGCCATTGGAATCCTCCATCGGTTGAAACTTGCCATAGGCAGTAGATGTGGTCATAGATTTGTTTCCAGTCTGGGATGATGTCGTTCGAAACATTATAGATGGCTTCGGGGGTACAACCGTTTCCGCCCTCCGTCAACTTATAGGATCGCTTCACGTCGATGGCAGGCTTAGGTGCTTCATTTTGATCCCAGCGATAGAGCTCAATGTCGTCGAGGGCGAAGTCGTTACCGCCACCTCCTTGTTGTTGGTTTACAATGACGAGCTGCAACACGTCCCCGGCTTGGACATCGAATTCCACTTCGTTGTAGTTCCATTCATCTGTTCTATCCATGTGTGGATTTGATGAGCCATCCGCCCATCCCCAAATTGTGCTGGTGGATATATCGGCGGTGGCTATGGTGTCGGGGTTTGCGGGGTCTTTTACGTTGACTACCAGCATCGTTAGGATTGGGGTTCTTAGCGAACCTCCACTTGAGATATCGGCGAGATATGCCCCTAATTTATATTTGCTATTCCCGCAAATGTCGAAATTGATGGTGTGCCGGTATATGTCTACGCCTATGCAATCGAAGTTTACGTTCACCACCAACATTCCCCCCTGTTTGTTGTTGGGGTCGGTATGATCATTCCCCGGGTAAAAATGATCGCCTCCCATCCCACTGCAATTCAGACTTAATTTGCGTCGGAAAGACCACCAGGTGTTGTTCATGATGCCATACCATCCGTCTTCGATGGTGTGGCATTCATTGAACCGATGATCCTGCATGCTCATGGACGGGTCGGGGAAGTCTCTGATGACGGAATCCTCCACCACGCCGAAGTCCTCATGCCACACACGATTCCATGTCTGTGCATGACATACGGAAGGAATAAATATCATTATCAGTACTATCAACCAGTTCCTCATATCCGTCTGTTTATTATTGTTGGGTAGGCCTCCCCTGATATTCTTGAGGCTTGTTATGCCCAGGGGGATGAAAACCACCCATCCCTCATGCATACAAAGGTATCAAACTTGTTCGAAGTTTCAATATGTTGTGTGGAAAAATTCACATGCTTCGGTGAAAAACATAAATTTTTGTATATTTGCGGGGTGTTGACACAAGTTGTGCCGAACGGATAGGAAACAACCTTCTTTCCTCCCTCTGTCCTCTGGCGATTAAGTGTAAAATATGATTTGAAATAGAAAAATATGTGTTTGTTGTCTGTTAGTACTGTAAAATTCCTTTTGATTGCTTTGGTTGCGCTCTGCGTTTATGAATTGGGCGTTGTCCTTTATTTTAAGTTCCTGAAGACGGATGATGCGCAAATATCTAAGAATGAGGCAAGAAAGAGACGCGAAAGGGTTTCGGACTCTCCTGCGCCGGTTGCCGATTCTCGTAAATCCTCGTCAAAGAAGAAGGAATCGAAAGGGAGGGAGAGTACGTCCGGATGGGAGGACTTGATTGATTACCGTAAGTCGTCCTCTATTTCTTCCCGTAATGCCTCTTCCCTGTCGACGGATAGGCAAACGCCTGTGATCGATGCTTTCTCTCCTGAGGATACCCATGCCGACTTCTCCCGAATGGATGAGGAGAACAGAAATTCCGTGGAGGATCTTCTGTGTGCGGGAGTATCTCCCAAAACCGCACCTGAAGCGCCTGTACATACTCATGAGGCTGAAGCCGCATCCTCGGCGGAAAATATATGCGTGGGGACTGAAATGGACGACTCCGCTTCTCCGAGACAAGTGGACCCTGAGGGGAAAAAAGAGAGCGCATCTGACCTGAATAGCATCTTCTCTGAAATAGATTACTCAAACATGTTGGGTTAGTGTGTGGGACCTCTGTGTTGCTGGTTGGGGGAGGTGTTTTTCAGCGCATTCTGTTGCCCCTCCGGCGCTTGGTGCGGACAGGGCACAAGACAATTGATCTCCTCGTCTAATCGGAAGCTCCCGTGTTGTAGTTGTATGCTCTCTCCTTTCAGGATATTCTCCCGTTGGGGGGCAGTAAGGTGTAGTCGTTCGAATGTTTGGGCGAGTTGTTCCTTCGTCTGTGAAAGATAGATCTGTGGCTTGTTGCCTCGCATCATGATTTTTGCTGTTTGCGCATTCCCCTTGAAATGGAGCCTCGGGGTGAGTTTGCCGTTCTGGCCCCCCCTTATGAGGGATACGGATTCCGGTGTGAAGAAATGTTCGATGGAGATGCGTTGGTGCTGGCCGCTTTGGCTTTGTATGACGAGCGTATCTATGTTTTGATAGTTGTAGGCGGATGGTTGTGTGTTTGCCATCACCTCTTTCCATTGATTGTTGAGGTGGCTGATGACGAGAAAATCGGATAGGTTTTGTTTGGGTACGTCAATTTCTGGTTTCCCACCATGGGAAAGTTCGTCCTCGTATTCACCGATTTTCTTCGTGATGTTTTCCGCCAATTGTCCCGCGTCGTCCGCCATCTCGTACGGAGCAAGGATGAGCTCGACGTTTTGGTTGAGTCTTTGCGACGTCTCCTCGATCTCTTTTCCTACTATCACGTTGCTAATCAGTAGTATATTCTCCTGCTCCCTGCTTTCCGTCTCGACAACGAGTTGTGTGATGAGCCTGTCGTATTTCTCCGAGCGTATGTCTCCGATACTCTCTTGCGAGTAGGCGAGGTCTATGGTGAGGTCTTCTATGTGTCGATTGAGCGTTTGGAGGTTCCGTTTCATCCGCTCTTTCTCTTCTTGCTCCGTGGCACTCTGTAGGATGTCAAGCGTGTCCGCTTTTGCCTTCAGGTAGCTGAAAAGGTTGCGTTTGATGAGGATCTGTTTGTGCCTCTCCATGATTTGCTCGTACTCCTCTTCGCTGATTTGCGCGTCGGGAAGGAAGATGTCGTCCGGTTCCTTGATGAGGTACCTGTCCGCGTATTCTTTGGGGATGTGGTATTGCAGGAGGCCGCCTTCCCCGTATGACGGGTTTTCGGATACTTTCGCGCTGTATTCGGTCTCGAAATCCTCCTTCACGGTGAACGTCGCGATGCGGGTGCGGTAGGAGTATGCGCCGGTTTCAGGGTCTTTCCACGGACTGATTTGAAGCCCTTTGCTTAGTCTGATAGGGTTGAACCCCACCTCGGCTAACACCTTGTTCGGGAAGTAGAACTCACACGGTTTCATCCTCCCGTTTCCGTAGTAGGCTACGAGAGCGCATATTTTTGCGCCTTTCCTCAACGTCGTGTACTCGTAGGTGTCTATGCCCGGGTATTTGTCTCCCCCTTGCCGCTCGGAGGCGGTTTTGATATGTGGACTATTTCTCCCCATGCAGATATTTCCTCCCTAATGACAGATATTTCTCTTTTTCTGCCGCCGATAGGTTTCTGTAACGGATAGAGATGCGGATGTCCGGTTCGGATGATAGGTCCATTATCGAGGATATGCTTCCCCAGTTTGTCTCGATTGTCTGTTCGTCTTTGTCCGTGGTGAACAGAGTGGGGAGGGATGTCGCTTTTCTCAGAAACTCTTCATGAATTTGCTTCTCTTCCTTCGCGATGGCTTCCCATCCAGGCCTCCCGGACCATTGTTGGATTTCCGAGGCTCTTTCCGACCGAAGTGTTATCTCGTCGATGAAGTCGTTCCTCCCCATGTGTATCTCCATGGAAAAAACGTATTCGTCGATGGTTATCTTGTTGATATGTAGATTCTTTGCGTTGCTCCTTGTGTTTTGCGTGTTCCCTTGGCTCATTCTCCAAAATGAGGATTCCATAAGGTCGCTTCTCGTGAAAAACGGAGATATCTCCCAACCCTCTGTTTCGTTAAGGATAAATCTTCCTGTTGAAATGTCTAACATTTTATTCTTTTGTTTAATCATCGGGGTATGTTTTTTTGCTTCCCCGCTTCACAAAGATATGAAAAAGATGTTTGTCGGGGAATGATTGGGCGTATTTGTTACGGATTTTTAGCAATTCCCTAAAGGGGAGACGCATCGCACTTGCGTCACCCTTGTCAAAGCAATAGTTCGGGAAAGATGACATGTAAATTCAACATGCAATAGATCAAAGAGAAGAGCGCCCAGACGATGTCCATCTTCCAAGGGATCACTTTGCCAGCCTCATTCCTACAGACGGAAATCGACAAACACAGCAACAGGATGGCCGCCACGGCAGCGATGGAAAGACCTACCGCAGCCATGCTATGTCCGAAGGGCCAATGCATGACCATCAACAATTTGCTGATGAGTTTGATAAACAAGCCTATACCCGACAAGAGGCATAACACGCTCGCATAAAGGATCTTACGATTTATCTCTTCCGCACATTCCACGTTCCATTCCTCAAACGCCGGCAACCTTTTTGTGAAATTGACCAATGGCACACCGACAATAAGCAGCGGCATAATCAGAGGTAAAATATGACAAGGCACCATCTCTATGAGGAGGAGCACCGTCATGATATGGGGCGTGTGTTTCATGATATTTGAGTGTGAAATTTATGTCTTCTAATTCAACATCTTAGCCGGGAGTGAGAAATCATCTTTTCACGAATCTATAGGAGGATGTTTCTTCTTGATAATCAACGAATAACATGTATACTCCCATAGGAAGCGCATGGACATCCAACGTCTCCGAAACGGGCAGGTTGAATCGTCTTCCCCAAGCGTCCACCACTTCCGTCTTCACCGCCAAGCCGGCGTTCACGATAGGCAGGAAACCGTCCGTAACGACCGTCACAGGATTGGATCCGTCCGACAAAAGCGGTTGTGCGCCAGTGGACATCGCCACGTATACAGGGTCTGACAACTCTGTCGTCGCACTCCCCTCGGTGTCATGCACGGTCATCGTAGCGGAGAGGTAAAGCCCTTGGTTATCATCCTGTTCCTCCCCTATAGAAGCGAGCGGAAGATTAGCGCTAAAGGAGCCGTCCTCACCAACCTTTACGGAATCCAAGAAGACGAAGGCGCTCTGCGGCGTTTGCCCACACTTGTACAATTGTACCGTGGAGCCTGGGATACCCGTGCCAGCCACCTGAATCGAACCATCCGAAGCCTTTGCGGAGAACTCGGGGGCATCCATGCCGTGGTTCTCGGCCGTATACCAGATCGCTTTGCCCCCCGGTTCGGACCCGAGGAAGAGATTGTCGAAGATCGTGGCCCTCACCGACAGCGTGTCCACCTTGACGCCAAACGCCCCCTTCTGGGCGAAGGTGTTACCCACGATCCTCTTGTTTTGTTTCCTACCCTCCGGGTAAAACATCTCCATCAGTTCCCCGTCGATGGAGCATATACGGATTCCGCAAGCGCCTTGGTCATTCCCCTCCGCATCCGTTCCGAAATAGTTGCTCTCGACCAGCATATCATCCGACCCGAGGTCGTTGATCGCCACACTGTCCAAAATATTGCCAAAGACGTTATCCTTTATCGTCACCTTTTCCGCATCCACCGAAAGACCTTTCGCAATAGGAATAGCTTCCCCATTTGGTGCCACGCCAAAGTAATTACCGGATACAAGCACTTCACTAGGCGCATAGGTCTCCCCCTCCACATAGGTTTTAGTCAACGCCACAACCGGGAAGGTAATATCCTTCATGTCATAGAATTGACATCCTTCTATCTTCACATTCCAACCATCCATCGAATTGGAGGTCCTTATCGCCATATCTTGGCATGCGGCGAATGTACAATTCGTTATCTCTATGTCAGAATTGGCGGCACAAGCCAACACCAAAGCCCTGCTGGAACGTGAATCAAAATCATTCAGACGGGTTTTTCTTCCTGAGACATATGTATACCCATCAATATTAGAAAACACACACTGATCAATCACAACACTTTCCGCCACATACTTCGGGAGGGTCGACAACGAAGTCCTACAGCCAAACACCAGCGTGTTCTTCAGCTCCAGAGACTTTCCGTACACAATGCCATAGAAGCCGTCGGACAACTCGCAATCCGTCATCTTAATCGCCCATGGATACTCGTACGTCTGCACATGAGCGATACCCGAGAGGTTCGTGAGGAAGGTGGAAGGATCCATTTTCACCCCCTCGCAGGCGAATACCGCACCGGCATCGCCCGCCACGCCACGCAACTCGATTTGCGCGTGCTCACGGTTCGATTGAAGGACAGAGCTGCCGATCGCGATGTTCCTCAGCAGGATGGTATCCCCTGACGCCACGCCATCGCACAGCAGGATGCAACTCTCCTCCGTGTTCTCCAACACGATTCCTTCGGAGCCCTCGATCTCGACCGAGGAGGATATCGTCAAGGAAGACTTCAGGCTGATGGTCTGGTCACCCGCCGGGAGGGAGAATTCGATCCTCGACTTGCCCCTCTCCGCGTTCGCCTGCGAGACAGCGGCGCGAAGGGAACCGTCCCCCTCGTCGTTCGTGTTCGTAACTGTAAAGGTCGATGGAAACGCCCACTGCGAACCCAACAGGAAGACGCTCAATAAAAACTTATATTTCATTTCTGTTAAGAATAAAAACTATGGTTTCTTTGTTCTATCTACTTTAGCACCTTGGCGGAAAGCAGGTCGTGGTTGGTGATGGTGAACTGAAGATGACGGCCACCATTCTTCTCGAAAACCTCGAAGAAGAGATTATGCTTATCAGGGATCGTGAACCTTTTGAAGAAGAGGACAGTATGGTAGGTGCTGTTCGCCGGCACGTAAAGATTCCTCTCGTTCTGTACATACTCGAAAAGCGGGGTAATGTCGTCAATCTGCATCGTCTGTTTCTTCAAGTTCTTGCGATTGGTGATATAACACTTGATAAAATCTATATCGTAATCGATCTGCGAACTATTTGCGACAGCGATGTGGAACATGGCGACATCATCCTTGATGAAGATCCCTTGTAGGGCGAATGTCATCTTACCATCCATGATGCCCCGATTCAGTTGTATGCCTTTGCTAATGACCAGCTCGCCTAACTCCTTCATCTCTGTTTCATTAACGTTGATGACGGAAAAGACAGCTCCCTTCTTATCCGCATCGTCTACCGAGAAGTTCAAGACCTGCGGCACCTCCACATAGACAACATTGAACGTATAGATGTTCTTATCTTCCGTCACAACCGTAAGAGACGTCTCCTTGAAGAGATTCGTGTCATAAGGGTAGCACTTCGCCATCACCATATTGTCGGTGTTCGGCACATGATCCACAATGGCCGAGTCGCATCCCACACTCAGGTCCACCACCTTCTGCGGGAACGTGATGTGCGATGTCCGATCGTCTGACAACTCAACCCGCAAAGGCTTTATCACATCCTCCACACGGATAGTGTTCCCATTCACGTTAACAGCCATGACCGACGGGTTTTGCTCATAATGGAGATGGAAAGTGTGGACCTCACCGTCCTTCGTGATGAAAGTGGCATGCGTCTCCACGAATCGCGGGATACGACTTCTAACCCTTGCGATGGAAGGGATGGATGTGCGTTCTATTTGGATATCGTCCGTACCATGGTCGATGTTGCTCACATCGCTCTTAAACTTAAGATATACCCATTTCACATCCGAGACACCCAGTTCAATCACATCAAATCCTTTTATGCGCTCCTGTCCGTATGACGGGCATAGAAAAATCAACAGAGATATCGCACACAATAAAGACTTTACAACACGAACCATAATCAGGACAATACTTTTATCTTACAATATTTTTCACACAACATTTTACTCGAAGGGGCACTTGACTTGCCAAATGACAGCCGCAAAATTATGCAAAAAATTGGTTATTCCAACTTGATGAAGATCTTATAATTAGCGGGCAAATCCACACTTTTCTTGCGTTGCGCCTTTTCCAATACGGTCTTCGTCCCGTCAATAAGCGTATTTGTCACCTTGGTAACCATACTATAACCATTAGTCACATGTTGGTCGGTTCCGGAAATAGCGCTCTGCCCGCCCTCTTTCGCCACGTCGTTAGCTAAATTCTCACCCGTATACAACCCCCTCATGCCATCTTGGTCGTATATGGTTCCTCTAAAGGGATAGAGGTCACCATTGAACTTAATGCTCTCCGTCGTTATCATCACTCGGTTTTCACTGAAGACAACCGAGCCAATCAGGTTCGTGCTGGCAGGGATGGTCGTCCCCTTTATCGTCACAGGCTCCAATAGTCTGATAAACACTTGGCTGGAAGATCGAACACCCTTCTGCTCGCCATGAATAACCGCCTGAATAGTGGCCTTATCACCACCTCCCGTTGATTGGGCATTCTCCGTTTTGAATCCTTTCCTGCCTTGAGAGACATTTACCGTACTCCTCTCCTCAACAGGTCTAACGACAGGCTTAGGCGCGGGAGTCTTGTTGAGGCCCAACAAGGCGGAATCGGCACGGGAACCTAAGCCATTACGCACCCGACGAAGCGCATCCTCCCTTCTCGCCTTCTGGATCAACGCATTCAACGAATCCTCCTTGGACAACGCTCCCGCTTTCTTCGTCGAGGAAGCTGTTTTTGCCGTAGCGCGAGGTTCTTCCTTCACAGGAGCAGGTTCTTCCAACTGTGTCGTGGTCACTTCATCCTCTATTTTTGACAACAACTCATCCACGTCGACCTGTTTCGACTTCTCATCCTTAGGCGCATTCAAGGAATTTAGCATATCGAAGGAGGAGTTCTGCGCCAATTGCTGGTTCTTCTCCATACTCATGCGGGATTGTTCCTTTCTTACAGCTTCCAGTTTTCCGTCTGATGCGTACACGTCATCTGGGTCGGGAAGGCTTGTGTTCAGCCCGGACGTTGATTCCTCGACGGAGGTCGTTACCTCGTCCTCGCCGCCTCCTCCTAATATGAAAAATAGGGCGACTATCGTGAGGAAAACGAATATGCCACCCACTTGCAGCAAATTCTTTTGCTTTTCGGTTTTGTTTTTTTGTCCAGTCATAATGCGTTATCTATTTGAAATAGAGTTCGTTATTCGTTGTGTCGGAGGGGAGCGTCTCACTTTTTGCAGAATCTAAATCCATTACGGATAGGTCTTTGGGGTCTACCTTCGCCCAATCGATGACAGAGTCACGGACCATCTCTGGCAACGAAGCGGATGGTTCCTTCTTCCCGAAAGAAAAGGAACGGACAAAATTGACCACCAGCAGCACGAACAGCAAGCCAAAGACGACGAAGAACCATTTCTTCCGGTCCGACACATTCATGCCGTTCAATTTCTTCTCCGTCCGATCGCCCATCTCCTTCTTTTTCCTTTGGTAATAATCCTTGAAAGGAGTTCCCGAAGAAGAGGTCTCGTTCTTGCTATCCGGAGTCATATCAGACGCTGGATCATTCGTTTTGTTATTTTCATCTATATTCATATCATGAAATTTATTCGTTTAACACAGTCGTATCACTCTCTGCCACAGTTATATCCGGCATATAACCGGTTCGGTTCACCACGCCCAACTCCTCGTTCTTCACGATTCGCCAAGCCTCGACGATAAAACCTTGCGGATCCATTTCGTCTCTCACACACGATTCCAGGAAAGACTCGGTGACAAGGCTCTTGAAGATGATCTTGTCGTTATAGACCATGGACGTTTTACCATACAATGTCACTTTGTATTCGTATCGGGAGTCTCCCCCGACAGCGATACTATCGCAAAGGAATTCCGTGGAGACACCATTCGCCACCAAAGAATTATAGAAGCCCTTCTCGCTCAATGAATTACAATAATTCTTCACGTCCGATCCCGCCAGATACTCAGCGATTCGTACATTCTTCTTGATAAACTCGATATCAGGTGAGAGGATGAAGAGCAGTTCATGCAACCGCTTGACATGCGCTTCCGCCTCCGCAACACGGTTCACGGAGACATTCTCCGCCAGAGCCAGTTTCAGCGTGTTACGGCTATCGACCACATAGACCGAGTTCCGCTCCTCGTCAGCGCTATCGAAAGTAGCCTTCAACACCCAAATAGTCAGGCCAGTGACTGCGACCGTCACGCATACCATGATGAATTTCACCAACTTGAAAGTGGCGGGTATATCATTCGTTCCCATCAATACAAAGAGTTAAGTTGAGTATCCTTGTTGCTAATCACATTCAGGTTCTCGATCAGAAAACCGTTGGGGGTCGCTTCGGAGCGAGGGCAGTTCCTCAATTCGCAGGAAGTGATGAGTTCCCTGACCGTGACGGAGGAGCGGCGGACGATAGCCGTCTTCCCATACATTACCGCGCCATAAGGGTAGCGGGAGAAGTCCGTCACAACACTATCGCACCTATACTGGCAGATGATGCCTGCCTCGACGATCTGTCGATAAAACCCGTTGGCGGTCATGTTATCATACATCTGCACGGCGGAGTTGTCTGCCATGGCAAGCGCCTTCTCCACCCCGTATTGGATGGCTCCATTATCAGGATAGAGGCTAAAGAAGAGCTGATGGAAACGCTCGATTGCCGCCTTCGCCTCCACCGGACGGTTGTCCGTCGTGTTCTGGTTCAATGCGCACATCACGGACTCCTCACCTTGAAGCGCATAAACCTTACTCGTCTGATTCCGCCTGAACTGGATGGAAAACAACACTGCGCACAAGATGACAATCAGATTAGATGCCACCAGCAAAATGAGGAAGAGCCTCACATGCGAAAAAGCGCTTTGAATATTCGTTAACGACTTAATCATTTTTTCCCTTTACTTAATAGTTTTGCGGCCACTGCGGCCTTTCCTCCCGCCACGCTCGCCGCATGTCTCCCCTCGCCGGTCAGACCACCCGCACCCGCACTGGAGACAATATAGTTTGAAATGGATGGTATCGACAAGAAGGCTGCAGTGGAAGCCAAAGAGAGTATCAGGTAGTATCCTAATCCAATCTCTCCACTGGTGCCTATACTATCCACCGTGTTCCGGAACAAGCTCATCAAGGCGAAACACGTTATATTCACGCAAGGCGCATAAAGACTCACCGTGACATATCGCCCAATCCAATTAGAAAGAGATCCCGAGAAATACGGAATCAGGGATAGCGCGAAGGCAAAAGGCCCCACATATACCAATATCAGCTTTGAGACGAAGGCGATCGACAAAACCCCGATGGCAACGACGAGCGCCACAATGGAGAGGAGGGCGAGTACCTCCCCCATGATGTTCTCTTTGATGGCATCTGCTATTGAACCCGTCAAAGACCAGGAGGAACTCGACTCTTTCAAATTCGAAGATAAGGACACATCGGTTTTCTCTCCCTGAGTCTTAACATTTAACTTAATATCCCCCTCTTTGGTCTTCGTTTCTCCCTCTATCATGGAATCAAAGTTTTTCTTTAGTTTTTTTTCCAATGCATTGTTTTGGTTCCGCGAGTATTCTTCAACCAGTATCTCGGTGGGCTTATTTATCCAGCCACAAACAGTATCCATGGTCTGTACGAATGTGGGGAAGTTAATGATGATCAAACCTATCGCAAATGGCCTAAAGAGCGCATAAACATTGATGGATTCACCTTTGCACCATCCTTGCCACACCATGTTCCCGACATAAAACAACGCAAATAAGCCACATAACAGAACCGCCACACTCGCCACATTTCCCACGTCTTCTATACATTCATCTAGTATGTTGTCCAATCGTTTGGCGAAGCTCGGAATAGACTCAAAACAAAATGAACTGACTATCTCATCACTCTTTAACATGGCGACCTCCTATTTCTTGTTATCTGTTTTATATTCCAGACGATAGTTCGCCGAAGTGTATTGATTGTACAAACTGAGCGTGTAATTTATCGTCTTCCTCCGTTCCTCGACCTTTTTGTTCGCACTAGATTTAAGTGTTTCCAGTTTCGAATTGAACTCGTCTATCCTCTTGCCTATGTTATCAATCAAGGTGATACGCTCGAACGAGGTGAGTCCGGCATCCCCTTCACCCGTGAACTCTCCGATGATGGTCTTCGCCTCCTCATAGGCCTCCGCCGACTCCTTCACAATCAGGTTCGCGTTATAGGCGATGTTGTTGCGCTCGGTCTTGCTCAAGTAGTCGCAACACATCAGTTGCCCATAAAACGTCTTGTAGTTATCCTTCAGGTTGTTCACCTTTTCGAGCAAAGAGACAACAGAACGTGCGTTTTTCACCCATTTCATGCACTTCTTATACCTTTCGGCATTCTCCTTCATCATCTTGGACTGACTCAGCATCTCCTTCATCTGTTCCATCAAAGTAACCTTCTGGTCGGTCGCATTCGCCATCTCCTCACAGAAGTTCGATGCGGTCTGCGCGATAGCGACAGGATCCTCCACGATCATCGCGCCCTGCGCCACTGCACACATCGAAACGCAAGAGAGCACAGACGCGACCAAGATATGTTTTAAAACACCTCTCATCTCATCTATTTTTATAGTGAATATTAATATACTTCTCGATAGCCTTCCGCATAGAGCCCAGTTCCTTCGCATACTGAAGGACAACCCCTTTCTCCTCCTTCGTCGTGGAGAAGGTCAGGTACTCTTCCGGAGAGACCTCCACACCATAGACGGCCGAAAATGCCGAGTTAAAGGAGATGAACACCTCCTTGTATTTGGCGCGTTGCTCATTCTTCTGCAAGTCCCTATTGATGGACAACACCAAGGCCTTCTCCTTTTCAGAGAGGGCAAGCGTGGACTGTATCTCTTCAAAACGGTTCAGGAACTTGCTTTGGTCGAGCAGGATCTTCTCATCCGCATTGTTGATGATCGCATCCTTGATGATTTCATTGCCAATGATGTCACCCACCTCTTGCGTCACTACAATCACCTCTCCGTTGTGTTTACGTACCGTCTTGTAGAGATACTTGATGAACTCCGCCGTACCGCTCTTCGAGATGGCTTTCCACGCCTCCTCGATAAGGATCACTTTCCTCTCGTGAGGCTGCAAGCGCCTCATCTTGGCGATGTACGTATCCATCAGCACGATTGTCACGACAGGGAAAAGAACCTTATGGTCCTTGATGTTATCCAACTCAAAGACGACGAACCGCTTATGGAGCAAGTCCACCTTCTCCTTCGAATTCAGCAAATACTCATACTTGCCTCCCTTCGCATAAGGGGCGAGCACCTGAATTAGGTTATCGATGTCAAAGTTCTCGATCCGAACGGATTTCTTCGAAATATACTCCTTGAACTGCTTTGAAAGGAAAGCGTAGAAAGAGTTGAAGCAAGGGAAAATCTCCCTGTGCTGCTTGATGATTTCAATGTAGAAATTCAGGGCGGTCTCGATATGCGTCTCCTCCGCCTTGGAGATCTCCTCGTGCTCATTCTTCCAAAGAATGCAGATCAGGGAAAGCAACTGCACCATCTTCTCCTCCGTGTAGACATAATCCTCCACGTAGAAAGGGTTGAAGGAGATTGGTTCCTCCTCCTTGAAGGTGAAGTAGACACCGTCCTCTCCATGCGTACGCTCTTGGATCAATTGGCAAAGACCGAGGTAGGAATCACCCACGTCGACGATCACCAAATGCTCCCCTTGCTCATATTTCTGCGCCATCATCACATTGGTGAAGAAGGATTTACCCGAGCCGGAAGGACCCAAAATGAATTTATTCTTCGCACTGGCCCAGCCCCGTCGCACAGGCTCGTCACTGACATCGATTCTAACCGGCGCACCGCTGATTCGGTCGGTCAGTTTCAGGCCATGGCCATCCTCCCCCGTGATATCCCTGTAGTTGCTTTCCATATTGAAAAAGCAGACGCTGGGAGCGATAAAGGATAAGAACTTCATCTCCGACGGATAATTGGAGGAAGCTCCGGGAATACCCGCCCAGAAGATGTGAGGGACAATCACCTCCGTCTTCGAGACCTGGCAGTCCAGGTTGGACAAGACACCACCCACCTGCGAGTTCTTCTCCAGCAGACGGGTGTAGGAAGTGTCCCACACCAAGACATTGAACGCTGCATGGATACTATGTTCCTTCATGACTTGCGCTTGCGTCAGGTACTCGTCGTTAAACTCCTTGTTGATGGCGTTCTCCCTCGAAATGGCCGAGAGGGACTCCATCTTGCGGCCCTGCTTCTCCAACTCACGAAGGTTCTCGCTCGAATCGTCGATGAAGATATACTGGTTGTAGATATGGTCGAACGGCAACTTCAAGCACAGCTCGTAAGAGAAGCAATCAGCCAGAGAAGAGACGTCGGTCGACAACTTCTCATTCCGCTTATGGCTGGAGACCACATTCGGCAGATCCGTCAACTCGCCCAAGGAGAAGCAGGAGACATACTTGTCGCCCACCATCAAATCGTCCTCGTTCACATGCAGGTCGTAAAGAATTTCGCCCTCTCCAGAGTAGTTCAGCGTCAAGTATTGTTCGATGACGCCGAACTGCTTATCCGATCCTAACACCTCGTCTTCCGACAACTCCCGGCAGACGATGCCCCCCGACTGCAAGATGTTCAACATCTGGTTCACACTATCGTTGAACGTGTCGATGCGCATGCTGTCGACAGACTCCTGGGGGACAATTCGGTTCCTAAGAATCGAGTTGGCCGCAGAAGTCGTCTTCAATCCATTTTTTGTTGAGAGCGTCACGTAAAGGAAGCACCGATGCCTCAACAGCGACCGTCCCGTGAAATGACGGGCGGAAGCCTCCTGCAAGAAACTCTCCGAGAAAGGCTCGTCCTGGCAAACCATCTCCGTAAAGACGTCCTGTTTATGGACAATCGAGTAATTAGGGAGAGCCCTCACCGCACGGCACCAACACTCGTTCATCGCATCAATCTCCACGTCCGAGGAGGTGTAGACCTGGGGCAATGTCAGTTCAAACAGGCGGGTAATGTCGCCCGACTTGGAGACCAACAAGCCATCCTCGTACGACAATAAAGGAAAACAATTCTCAATTTGGTTCGATTTAACGTTAAAATTCATTTCTTGCCTCCTTTTTGAATCAAACTCCTTGTGCGTTTCAATTGGATACGCTTCGGACAAGCGTTCTGCGCCAACCTTTTAGAAAGTCCATTGGAACCGTACTTATTGTTTAGATAATAGGTGACGAAATAGGAGGCGGCCGCAATGATGACCGCTACCGGTATGGCGACCCAGTTGCTCAAGAACTGCAACATGAAATAGGCCAAAATCGCGCATACCAAGCCCCCTACAAAATAAAAGATATAGGTCTCCTTCAAACCATAAAAATCCAGCGGGCGATTCACCCCCTTATTAATCGGATAATCCATATTATGAAAAAACAATAAGTACTGTACTATATTAGACCCAAAGACGTGGAATGTTATCCCACGAAGAATGATTTGATTAGCGTAACGACAACCGCCACGAAGATCAACGAACCAAACCATCCCACAGCCACTTTGGAAGTGTCAGGGTCACCGTTACTCCACTTGGAGTAGACCTTGAATGCACCCACCAAAGCCATAATCGCACATATCGCGTAGAAGATACCGCAAGCCACATCAAAGTATCCCTTAATGTCCGTCTCCACTTGTTGAAGCGCCTGTTTGCGGGACGCGTCATTCTGCGCAAAAGTTAACACCATGTTACTTAACACCAAGTAAACCGTTAAAATTCCTTTTTTCATAATCTTCCTTTATTTAAAAATTATTGTGTAATATTTACGTGCAAATATACACATTTTTTCGTTACACAAAATTTTTTGAAGAAATATTTACACATTTTTTTATTGACTAATTATATTATCTATGCCATAAATTCACCCACGACAAATGACCTAATACATAGAAAAGGCATTCTATTCGATTAGAGATGTTTTGGCTTGCGAAATTAGTAATAAAGCAATAAAAAGAAAAATGTGGCTATTATAATTGCCTATTTCTAACAATTATATGCTATTTTTTGACAAATAAATGTTGATTTTTGGGGTAGAATCTTGTGTGGTCTTGAGATTTCTAAATAATTCTTGAAAAAATCCCCTTGCAACATTTGACGATTGAGGGAAAAACCTTATCTTAGTAGCAAGTAAAAGGGATGCGGAGAGGCATGCGCAAGCCTTCCGCAGTGGAACAACAAAAGGCAGTGTATGAGACGAATACGGTAAACCTACCGAGGAGAGCGAGAGGGCTAAGCATCGGCACGAACCTACCTTCGGAACTAAAACATGCATTATCTAATAATAACTAAATAATTATAGCGAATGAACATGACTACTTTTACTTCAGGAATCTTCAAGGGGATTTGCGCCTTGAAACGTAAAAAACACAACGCTTGGCTTAGGTGCGCCGTAATGCTGGGCATCTTCTTCCTCGCGTCATGGCAGGAGGCTTCCGCCATCTCCAGCTGGGATGAGTACTCCGATTTGGATAAAGTGACGTGGAATCCGGAAAGGGGTACCCTCGAGTACAAAATCAGGGTTTACCAGACCTGGGGCGCCACTCTTTCCGGCTACTGCGGCTTCGGAATCGACGGCAATGCGCTCACCATCACACAAAACACGAAGGTCAAACATGTCATCAAAGTCCAAATGAATGAGGAGGGTCAGGCCGTAGTCGCCGACATAGACGGCAGGGATCTGATTGGCAACTGGGTGGTAGAGAAGTCGCCGGACAGCGGGGACGACGAGACCACCCGTTTCATATCGTTTGAGGTGCCCGTCTCCCAAGCGGACTTAGGCACGACGGTCACCATCGATTTGGCGGGCCACTGGTGGAGAATGGGCGCTACCCCAGACGAGGATATTAGCGAATCCTCCTACCGAAAGGTCACCGTAAGCTACCCTGAAGACCCGAAACTGAAAATCACAAAGGTATACTACGGCTGTAGCGACGAAAACAATAACCCAAGAATCTATTTCGACTGGACTCGCCAGGTCAACAAGGGTGTCGCCCTGATGGGTGGTATATTCCTGTGCGAGGCGGACTCCACCACACGTACGTCCCACTCGGGCGTCACGGGCAGACAGGCGGAGAACGATCCAGCCTATTTCGCCGTGACGGCTTACACAGAGCCTTACCATGACCTGAACAAATCCTACAAGTACAAGCTTAGGCAGGAGTGTCAACTGGGCGGTGAAATCAACGGCATCCAATGCGATCTCCATTATGTGTTCGAATCCAGTGCGGTGACCGTGAACGCTTATCCACAAGTATCCGACATCACCTGCGCCCTTTCCGACAACGTGTTGACCTGCACATGGGCAATTCCAACCGCCCCGGCGGGAGATTACGACAACAGCCCGTTCCTCCTCACCATCAAAACGACAATGGGGGACAGCGTGGCCACACAAACAGAAGAGATCGCTTACGCCCCAGGGAAGACGAGCTACTCTTACGGTGTGACAACCTCCCCAGGGGAAAACACTTACGAGTTCTCCGTAATACGTTCGGCGACGAAGGACCTGAGTTGCTACGACATCTTCAAGAGGAGCATTTCCGCATCCGTGGCTTCGGGTTCCCACGTCTATCCGAAAAATCCTCACGCAACCAATGTTCCCGGCAGTGGCACCGTTAAAATCACGTGGGAGAAGGACGGAGTCGTATGGACGGAAGGAACCATAATGCTCATCCACAGAACCGATATGGTCGGCAAAGTCCACACGGACACCATAAAAACAAAAGCTGAATTTGAGCTGTTATCCTTCGAAGACAAGAATGTGGGCGCCTGCGAAAGCTACACCTATTCTCTCGAACTGAAACCAGGCAACGGCATGGCGGCGAAGAAGCTGGACATCGAAGAGCAAATCGAAATCGGAGGTTGCGAATTGGAGCCAGCTGTGTTCCTAACCATACAGGATGGAGCAAATGGCAAGACTGCGCTGGAAGTAGGCAACTGTAAAACCTTCAAGCTTGCATTCAAACCAGAAGAGGGCTGGGAGATCGGCTCCGTCACGTTCAATGGTACGGATGTGACCGACCAGTTGGATTACGGATTCTTCACAACGCCAGAGATAACGGCAAATTCCACGTTGTCAGTTGTTTATAAGAAAAACATCCTCACGAACGCACGTATGCATACCAGTTCATTGCTACGTGTGTGGGTGAACGACGGGAAGGTGATTGTCGGCAATGCGCAGATCGGTTCAGAGGTGACCATCACCGATATGATGGGACGTACGATCTTCATGGGCAAAGTCGATTCGAGCGAGATGGAACTCGACTTCCTCGGCAAGGGCATCTTCCTTGTGAAGGTGGAGGACGAGGTCTTTAAAGTATCGCTTTAGCCATTTGCGATAAAAGTCAGAGATGTAAAGCGAGGGGGTGTGTCAATTCTGGCACACCCCCTCGCTCGTGTCGTGTTTCGTGGTGCGAATGTTTTCAACCTACGCCTCGCTCTGGCATAGGTTGGAAATGTAATTGCGAAGTTACTCTTCCACCAGACTTTTCTGTTAAGTAATTTCACACAAATTTATATCTTGCTCCCTAACCCTTCTAATCGAGAGGAATATTTTACTGGTTGATTTTTAAATAGATATGATGATAATCTCTGTTGGATTTGTTGGGTGAATGGATTTAATAATTCAATCCAAACAGCCATAGAGGAATGATATTGCCTGATCCATATTCTATGTCATCCTTAATGACGTATCCTTTTTCAAGGTTGGAAAGCTGTTTCTGACCTTTGTTTTTACCACCTACTTCAAAGGTCATGTCTTGAATCTCAAAGTCGGATTGTTTGGAAACGATTACTTTGTTGTGGACACGCATCTGATTAAAGAAAAAGGTTTCGCGGATATTCCCGATATTGGAAGATTCCTCTCCCAACACATAAGCTAAATTAGGATTGTCTAAATAGACCTTCTCTACCTTCCCTAAGCTCATGATGCCATTTGTAGTGTCGCGTAGCTGTGCAATCATACCTGAATTCTCCATGTATAAGAAATAATCAGACAGGTCATTTCTGCTTACGTTGACCATTTTGGCAATTTTATCCATAACCGGTTTGAATGGAACACTCATAGCGATAATACCCAGCAGTTTCTTTAGTTTACGTCCTGTTGATGCATTCATGTTCGCATATTGGGGAATATCCACCTCCATCGTCCAATTGATGATTTGGTTTAGTTTGACATCAAACAAACCGTCTGTCGCAAAAGGATAGTAACCACGTCGCAAATATTCCTTAAAAAGAGGAAGCGGATGAGGAAGTCCTTCAATGGAAAGAGGCTTATTCTCAATAATCTCCTGCAACGAAAGCATAGGGACATTTATGTGATGCGTCATGGCAAGATATTCTCGGAAAGAGAGTCCTTGCATAGTATAGATAGGGGCACGGCGACTAAGGTCTGCCTCTCCTTTCGTTATGTCAAGTACGGAGGAACCAGTGAAAGCCACTTTCATATCTGGATGAGTATCGTATATCTGTTTAAGTTCCCTTGACCAGTTCGCATATTTGTGCACTTCGTCAATAAACAAATGTTGTCCTCCTTCTTTAGAGAACTGGTCAGCAAGTTCTATAAGCGAGTGGTTGGAAAAATACGTATTGTCGGCAGAAACATAAAACAAAGATTCCTCGTTCTGACGTTGTTTGATGTATTGCAGGAATAGAACCGTTTTGCCCACACCTCTCGGACCGACAAGTCCGAACATCCGTTCCTGCCAATCTATTTTGTCGAACATATATCTATAAAAATCAGTAGGCACATTTTGCAACTGATTTTGCATGTAGTTGACTAAATTATTATCCATAGTCTGATTGTTTTTTGCAAAGATACACAAATTGCACTACAAAAGTGCAGAAATACATCAGAAATTGCACTTTCGTGGTGCAATTCTTTTATAGATGTGCAATTGAGCTATAAAAATCTAAGGGAACATATTACCATCATAGACTAAGTCATAACTGGTTTACATGGATTAAAAGCCGAATAAGCTAACAATCAAATCTTTAACAAATGAGATAATGACAAGGCCGATAACAAATGATACGACATTCGCAACAAAGGCAAAAGCAAACGCTCTCACAAACGCTCTCAGCTTGTAGTGCTCGGCCTTCCTCTCCAGTGTAAATAGATACACAATGCTTTCGATTATCCATACCAATGGCTCAAGGATGACGATAACAAAAACCATTCCCAAAAAGCGTTCAAGATCGTCTCCGTGCAGGAATGAAGGACAGATAAGGATGTTCATCAGCAGATTGGTTATGGTATTGGTTATGGCAATCGTAAGTAAATCTTTTCTTGACCGATAAGAGAATACCCAGCCCATAGCCAATTCCAAACCGACGGTTATGAGCATCGCCAATATTATCAGGATAACCGTCATGGTGAATGTATAGTCTTTCTCTTGAGTTGATATTCCTCCTTCGTCGAGGGAAATGGTATGATGGATGTAATGTTTTGTATCTACGCAGGGAGAGATGTAATAATAATCTGTGTTGGGGTAATGGACTATGAACCTGAAGTTGCAGAAGGAGTGTACATCATGGAAGAGATGGAATTTTTGATTTTGTGAGCAATTCTCGAAATGGAAGACCTTTGCCATGGCGATGATCGCAGAATCCGTGAGCTCGTTTTCTTCAGGGAAAAACTCTTCTTGAATGTATTCGGATGTTGTGTCATCACTCTCGTAGTCATTTAGTGTGTCGGAATAAGGAAGAGTGTCTTGTTCTAGGGCAATGGAATCAAATGCTTCTTCTTGCTCGTCGAGATACGGGATTCCCCATTTGGTGTCAAGCTCGTTGTAGAGTTTGCCGTCATGGTAATAGGCCACACAGAATTCCCCCAACTCTTTCGGACCTGATATCGTGCCGGCTCCGAAATCAGGGTCGTAGGCGGCCGTATTTGCCATGGATGGAAGTGCGTTGCAGAACAAGGTCGCAACAATGCATATGCAAATAATAAAGAGTTTGTTGTGTTTCATCTCGAGAAGATTGAGGGATCGGTTCCGTGTTTACGCAAATTTATATCTTGCCCCTTAAATCGCCAAATCTTTAAACAAAAAAGCCGCACCCAATGGATGTGGCTTCCTCTATAATGAATTCTTAATGAATTACATGCCAAGACGCTCAAGTCCATACCTGTCCATCTTCCTATTCATTCTCCGCAAAATAATCCGATTCAACAATCATCCTGTATTTACATGCTAACATGTATTCTTTCACTTCCCCGGATTCTGACGAATATTTGTATTTGCTGCTGTCATCAATTTTTATGTCAAAATACCCTTCGACAGCGTAAAGATAATTGCCATTGAAGTACCTGCCGACTTTTTCTACATTTGTAATGGTGTGCTTTTGGTTTTCGCATGGATTCCACCACCAATTACCCTCTATACTTATTTCAAAACCCAACCCAGTATACGATCCATCGTGATCTTCATATTCGCCGGTAACATCATATGTCCCCTTTGAGAGTTTTAGTGGTAAAGCGCTTGTTCTGCCTTCATATGCAAAACTGATGAGATTATCCATCTT
The DNA here is from genome assembly GCA_002310215.1 of Bacteroidales bacterium UBA1181. Taxonomy (GTDB): domain Bacteria; phylum Bacteroidota; class Bacteroidia; order Bacteroidales; family Paludibacteraceae; genus UBA1181. The sequence continues at coordinate 46,409 of DBYR01000037.1, read as the reverse complement.
TTCCGATACAATATCCATCCACCCAGTGTCTTCCGTCCATGATTCCGAAGTTTGGGCCTGTTTCCCTTCGTCAAGCACATTTCCGTCCATGTCTTTTAAGGACCATTCCACCCAACCCATGTCTATCACGTTTGTTCCACTGACAGTTCCCATGTCATTTTCATCATCTTTCCCGCAGGATGAGAACATGACCAAACCACACAAAAACGCAAGCCAAACCAATGGTTGCAAGAAAATGTTCTTTCTCATAAAAATATGCCCTGTTTCCGTGTCGGGCGCAACGTCAAAAAAGATTACCCTTACTCTTTAACGGATTTTCAGGATTCTCCGTCAAGCCGACACTCTATACTCATAAGCAAACAAAAAAGCGTGAACCGTTCGTTGTCGCTTATTAAATCCGAAGGCTCTGGTAAACCGCTGACACTAATAAGCACGAAACGGTCCACACCTATAGGCGTGAACCTCTCGCTTGCTTATTCTCGTGTCGTAAAAATTTACCAGATTTCTCGGATTGAGAATAAGAGCGTTAAGCTCAAATTTTTATGTTATGTATAAATATATATTTCTTCCGCTATTACCTCCTTCGAATATTGTTCGTTAATGTATTTGTTTAATCGCACCTTATAAATCAAAACCGCTGTCACCTTTCTATCGGTTTTCCGTATTCATATATCATGTCGCTTGGCAAATCAATACGGTCATTCCAATAAACAATTGTCCGACTGGAATCCACTTTCCCCTGATTCCATAATCCATAAATGCTTTTTAGTCCCTTAAATTCGTCAACCGATTCAATGTCTTCATTAACGTCATAGAGGACTCCTGTTCCATCGTCGAAGAATACTTTTAGATGGAAATCAGGTAAAAATGCAATATCTTTTATCTTAGGTATCATAGTGGCGGTAATTTGGTTATAATTTGGGTGTCCCACATTTTTTTCAATTCTTTAGGATAGGTTTGCAACCATTCTTTTATGAGTTCTTGTGCTTTTGCTGGCATGTCGCCCTCAATCATTTCACAAGTGCTAATGTCAAAGATACCTACGTACTCGTTATACACTGCATGTATATGCGCAGGTTCATGCTCTTTTGGCTTAAAGAACATTTTTATTATAATTCCATAGAATCTACTTATTTCTGGCATACTTGACTATTTTCCGCAAATTTATATCTTGCCATCTAATCCTCCAAATCTTTAATCCAAAAATGGGAAACACACCAATTGGAATCGGTTTGTTATGATATGACAGACCGTTGTAGGGTCGCATGGACGTGGGGACGCACAAACGTAGAGACGCACGGCCGTTCGTCTCTACGTTCCTCGTCTCTTCCTCTTTTCATTTTCCGTCAATACCTTTACGCATAATTTTTCTCAGTTCTTCAACGTCTGGCAATGCTTTTCGCAAGCGATTAGGCATTTCTTCTGCGGTGGAATAGGTGGCGACACCCATCGGTCTGTCATAATCTTGTATGACAAATTCCACAAAATCTTTATTAGCAGACTTGCAGAGAACAATACCAATCGAAGAACTTTCATGCGGTTTGCGAACTTTTGTGTCCAATATTTTCAAATATGTTGTCAGTTGTCCGAGATAGCTTGGTTTAAAATCTCCCATCTTCAGTTCAACCACCACCAGCGCATTTAATTCGCGATTAAAGAAAATCAAGTCGGGGAAAAATTCTTCTTCGTATATTTCAAGGTGATATTGGTTGCCGACAAAAGTGAAATCATTGCCAAAGGTCATGATGAAGTTCTTTATGTTCTGAACAATCTTCTGTTCGATGACTTTTTCGTCGATATCTTGTTTGTCCCTCTCTCCAATTTCCTCCGTATTAATGAATTGTAAGGCGTATGAGTCTTTGAACATCATCACCGCTTTGCGAGCCATGAAGGAGTCGGATATGGTTTGGGCGAAGTTGTTAGGCATACTCTCTCTGTTCTCGAATGCTTTTTCCCTGATAAGATGTTCGAGAGACTCAACAGAGAGATGCTCCTCTGCTGTTCGGTGGATATAATAGTAGCGAGCAGGCATACTTCTTACATGTTTAAATATCTCTATGTGATGGGTAAAGGGAACTTTAAAGAAATCATCGATGGGGAATCCTGCCATATTAGGTATGGTGAGTGATTGGTATATATTTATTTGATTGTCGAGGGGATATAAATCGTCAGTTATGACTGACGATTTGTGCGTATGTAACGTGTCTGTTTGGTTTGCAGTCCTTAATAATTCGTCAGTTGTAACTGACGAATTTGAGTCCAACTGTATCCACTGTTCATAAAAGAGTCTCATGTTTTTTAGATTCGCTTCAGAATAGCCTCGAAGTCCGGGTAGTTCCTTGCGTAATTGGTCACTGATTTGTTTGAGAGCGCTCGTGCCCCAAACACCTTTTCGCGTGTTCCTCGACAGAAACTTGCCGATGGCATAATACACAGCGAGCTGTACTCGGTTAACTTCCTTTAGGGCTTCGTATTGCCCTTGCAGAATAGCTGTTTTGATTGTCTCCACCGCCTGTGAAAGCGGTATGACAGGATGTCCTTTTTTCATAAATGCAAATAAACAAACAAGTAAAAATTAATAATATGCAAATGTAGGTAAATTTTTCGGGAAAGACAAAGGTGAGAGGTTGACGCCCAAAGAATTTTATAGAGGATTATTCATCAACAAAAAAGCCGCACCCAACGGATGCGGCTTTCTCTATGATGAATTTATAAATCATAACAGCTGTCACTTTTCTATAGGTTTCCCGTATTCATATATCATGTCGCTTGGCAAATCAATACGGTCATTCCAATAAACAATTGTTCGACTGGAATCCACTTTCCCCTGATTCCATAATCCATAAATGCTCTTTAGCCCCTTAAATTCGTCAACCGATTCAATGTCTTCATTAACGTCATAGAGGACTCCTGTTCCATCGTCGAAGAATACTTTTAGATGGAAGTCAGGTAAAAATGCAATATCTTTTATCTTAGGTATCATAGTGGCGGTAATTTGGTTATAATTTGGGTATCCCACATTTTTTTCAATTCTTTAGGATAGGTTTGCAACCATTCTTTTATGAGTTCTTGTGCTTTTGCTGGCATGTCGCCCTCAATCATTTCACAAGTGCTAATGTCAAAGATACCTACGTACTCGTTATACACTGCATGTATATGCGCAGGTTCATGCTCTTTTGGCTTAAAGAACATTTTTATTATAATTCCATAGAATCTACTTATTTCTGGCATACTAAACTGTTTTCTGCAAATTTATATCTTGCCCCCTAATCCTCCAAATCTTTAAACAAAAAAGCCGCACCCAAAGGATGCGGCTTTCTCTATAATGAATTCTTAATGAATTACATACCCAAACGTTTCTTGAGAGTGTCAAGACGTGCAACCAACTCCTTAGGAAGGTGCTTGCCGAACTTAGCGAAGTGCTCCTCGATACGTCCAACTTCCTCTTTCCACTCGTCAACGTTAACAGCAAGTACTTGCTCCATCGTCTTCTCATTCCAGCAAGGGTCGAGACCCTCGATGTTGATAGCGCCCTTAGCAGGTACCTTTCCGATTGGAGTGTCAACTGTCTCACCCTTACCGTCGCAACGGTCGAAGATGTAAGCCAATACACGGCTGTTGTCACCGTAACCTGGCCACAAGAATCCACCTGGAAGTGCCTTGTTGCTCTTGTCACGACGGAACCAGTTAACGAAGAAGATCTTAGGCAAGTTCTTACCACCCTTAGCTTGTGGCAACTTCTCCATGTCGATCCAGTGCTGGAAGTAGTCACCCATGTTGTAACCACAGAATGGCAACATAGCGAATGGGTCACGACGAACACCAGCCTTCAAACCGATAGCAGCAGCTGTAACCTCAGAACCTACGATAGATCCCATGAATACACCGTGTGCCCAATCCTCAGCCTCGTGTACCAATGGTACAGTGTTAGGACGACGGCCACCGAAGAGGATAGCATCAACCTTCACACCCTTAGGAGACTCCCAATCTGGGTCGATAGCAGGACAGTTAGCTGCAGGAGCTGCAAAACGAGAGTTCTTGTGAGCAACTGGGTTCTCGTCAGCGTCGCGAGATGCAGGGTCGTTTACGATGTTACCCTTCCAGTCGATTGTGCCCTTAGGACAGTCGTAACCAATTCCTTCCCACCAAATATCACCGTCTGGAGTGTAACCTACGTTCGTGAAGATAGTGTTCTTGCAGCAAGAATCCAAAGCGTTCTTGTTAGTCTTAGCTGAAGTATAAGGTGCTACACCGAAGAAACCAGCCTCTGGGTTGATAGCGCGAAGGTTACCCTCCTCGTCGAACTTCATCCAAGCGATATCGTCACCTACAGTCTTAACGTCCCATCCTGGGATAGTAGGGATCAACATGGCCAAGTTAGTCTTACCACATGCTGATGGGAATGCAGCGCAAACATACTTAGTCTCGTTGGTAGCCTTCTTAGTAAGACGAAGGATCAACATGTGCTCTGCCAACCATCCATCTTCTTGAGCCATCTTAGAAGCGATACGCAAAGCGAAGCACTTCTTACCCAACAAAGCGTTTCCTCCGTAACCAGAACCATAGGTCCAGATCTCGTGCTCCTCAGGGAATTGTACGATGTACTTCTCATCGATTGGAGCGCAAGGCCACTTAGCATCCTTCAAACCTGCTGGCAATGGCTTACCTACAGAGTGGATACAAGGGATGAATTCGCCGCTCTTCTCGATCAATTCCAAAGCTTTCTTACCCATACGAGTCATGATCTTCATGGAACCAACCACGTATGCGGAGTCGGTAAGCTCAACACCCAACTGGCTGATAGGACCACCCAATGGACCCATTGAGAATGGGATGACGTACATCGTACGACCCTTCATACAGCCGTTGTATTTGTTGATCAAAATATGTTTCATTTCAACAGGATCCATCCAGTTGTTAGTTGGACCTGCATCTTCTTGCTTCTTAGAGCAGATGAAAGTACGGTTCTCAACACGAGCCACGTCACTTGGATCTGATTGGAAATAGTAGCTGTTTGGACGTTTCTTCTCGTTCAACTTCTTAGCCAAACCGTTAGCCACGCACTCGTCCATCAGGCGAGTAAACTCCTCGTCGGAGCCGTCGCATAGGTAAACATTCTCTGGTTGACAGATATCTGCCCACATCTTAACCCATGCGTTCAATTTTGCATTTTTAGTGTTAATCATAAAACTTTATATATATAAAATGAATATAATCATCGTTTTACGGTTTGATACACCGTTTCCGAAAAAAGCGGTGCAAAGATACGATAAAAAAATAAAAAATATGACATTCGAGGAGAGAATATTTGGGCGGAATTTACGGATGTTCGGGACAAGCGCTTTTCGGCTATGGGATGTGCCGCCGTTTAGGGGGGCGAATTGTTCCGAAATTTTAGGGGCAGAAGACTATTTTTGCGATGGAAATGGTGTGAGAATGGCTTTCTCCGAATTATTTTTGTCCGCCATTCTCACTTTTCTTTGCAATAAGTTGTCTCCCAAGAAACAAATTACTAATTTTGAAACGAATTTGGGAGTCATTCAATTGTAGCATGCTGTTTAAGGATATTTATGGGCAAAGCGCCATCAAGCAAAGACTAATCAGGGAGGTGACGGAAGGCCGTTTGCCTCATGCGGTTTTGATGTGTGGCCCGGAAGGGACGGGAAAGTTGGGATTGGCCCTGGCCCTGGCCCAGTATCTATGCTGTGAGGACAAGAGGGAGGACGGTCCGTGTGGTTGCTGTAATTCATGCAGGATGTCCGCCAAGTTGGTGCATCCGGACCAACATTTCGTTTTCCCTATCTACAAGGAGAAATCGAACGACACGACATCTTGCGAGACTTTTTTGCCGCAGTGGCGCAGCCGATTGTTGAAGTCTCCATATTTCAGCTACGATCAATGGAACGAGGAGTTGGACTCTGACAACAAGCAGACCATCATCTATGCGAGTGAGAGTGACGAGATCATCCGCAAGTTCAACACGAAGCCGTACGAAGCGGATTGCAAGGTGATGATCATTTGGCTGCCGGAGAAGATGAACGAGACTTGCGCCAATAAGCTATTGAAGATATTGGAAGAACCGCCGGAGAAGTCCTACTTCATCATGGTGAGCGAGACGCCGGAGATGTTGCTCCCCACCATCGTGTCGCGTGTGCAGCGAATCTTCGTGCCTCCTTTGCCGGAGGAGGATATGCGGGAGGCCCTCGCCAAACAATATGGGTTGACCGGAACCGCGCTCACTGATGTGGCGCACGTGTCGAGGGGAAGCCTTGTGGCGGCGGAGCGTCTTGTGGAAACGGCTGGCGACGCGAAGGAGTATTTCGATTTGTTCGTCTCCTTGATGCGCATATCTTACATGGGGGATGCCCGCAAGATGAAGGACTGGACGGAGACTGCAGGCAAGTTGGGACGGAAGCGGCAAATCTCTTTCCTTGCCTATGCGCAGAATATGATCCGAGAAAATTTTATTTATAATATTCATAACGAGGATATTAGCTATATGGCGTCAGATGAGAGGAATTTCGCCCAGAAGTTCGCTCCCTATGTGAACGAGTTGAATATAGCTCAATTCCTTTCCGAGCTGGACTTGGCTCAGCAGCATATCGGGCAGAATGTACAGGCGAAAATCGTCTTCTTCGACCTCGCCATGAAGGTGGCTGTGCTGCTGAGGAAAATTAAAATGTAGAATAAATTTATTTTTATGAGCGTAAACGAGGGCTGCCAACTGAATAGGAAAGGTTGCAGCAAAAAGACAGACCAGAAGTTAGACACATACGATTGGTTGTGCGATATACCCGAGTCGGCGAATGTCACGGACTTGGTCGAGGTGACTTTCAAGAACACCCGAAAGGGCTATTTCCGCAATACGGTCGGCCTTTCGCTGGAGAAAGGTGACGTGGTGGCGGTTGAGGCTACCCCAGGACATGACATCGGCACTGTCTCCATGACGGGACAGCTGGTGTTGGCGCAGATGAAGAAATACCATGTGGACCAGACCCGCACGGAGATTAAACGCATCTACAGGAAAGCGCGCCCGAATGATTTGGAGAAATTCGAGGAGGCGAAGGCGAAGGAACATGATACGATGCTGCGCGCCCGCAAAATCGCCGAGAACCTCAAGTTGAACATGAAAATCGGTGACGTGGAGTACCAAGGTGATGGCAACAAGGCTATCTTCTACTACATAGCAGACGAACGTGTGGACTTCCGTGAACTCATCAAGGTGCTGGCGGATACGTTCCATGTGCGTATCGAAATGAAGCAGATCGGCGCGCGCCAAGAGGCGGGTCGCATTGGCGGTATCGGTCCGTGCGGACGTCCTCTCTGTTGCTCTTCGTGGCTGACGAAATTCAGTTCCGTCGCCACGAGTTCGGCCCGCTACCAGGAGATTTCACTGAATCCGCAGAAACTGGCGGGACAGTGCGCCAAGTTGAAGTGCTGTCTAAACTATGAGGTGGACGCATACGTGGAGGCACAGAAGGATATCCCGCCTCGCAATATCCCTTTGGAGACGAAGGATGCCACCTTCTATCACTTCAAGACAGATGTCTTCGGACGCATCATGCAGTACTCCTCTGCGCCTAACATGGCCTCTAACGTGATTTCTATCCCGGTTGATCGGGTGAAGGAGATCATGGCCTTGAATAAACAGGGCATCAAGGTTGATTCGTTGACGGAAGAGGTGGAAGAGGGGAAACCAATCGATTACGAGAATGTGGTCGGACAAGATAGCTTGACCCGTTTCGATAAGAAAAAGAAGAAGAAAAAGAAGAGCGGAAAGGGTAATGCCAATGCCAATGCCAACGCCAACGCTAATGCTGCTACTTCCCAGAACGCGGACGCCGCTCCTGATAATAACGGATCTTCTTCCGCATCACCTGCGACGGAGGCTAATGCCAACCCGCAGGAACCGTCGGATAAGGGTCCCGATCCAAAGGATAAAGAAGGCGGACAGAACAATGGCGGGCAGCGTGGTGACAGGAGACAGAACCGCAACCGTAACAACCGCCGTAGGGGCAACAACAGAAAACCGAACGGTGGTAATGGAGAGGAAACCGGCGGTGGAGAGAACAATCAATCGTCTAACAACGCTAATCCACAAGGAAACAATGAATAACAGACTTGTTGTATGGTTGTTGGGCCTTTCCTCTTTATGGCTCGTCTGCACGGGCTGTGACGATAAGGCTGTTTGCCAAGACTCGAAGATGATCTCGTCGGAGGGTTGGCGCAAGAATGAATTGGTTTCGTTCGATTTTGATTTGACGGACACGTTGGGCGTCTACAACGTTCTGGTGGATGTCCGCAACGACAATGCTTATCCGTTTCAGAACTTTTGGCTCTTCATTCACACGATGATGCCGGATTCGACGGAGTTCTCCGACACCCTGAATTGTGTTTTGGCGGACAACTATGGACGATGGCTCGGCAAATCGTCGGGCTCCATGTACCATGTGCCGGTCGCATTCCGCCTGAGCACGAAGTTCCCTCAAGCGGGCAAGTATCATTTCGACTTGGTGCAGGGCATGCGGATGGATGTGCTCCCTGGTATCACGGAGATAGGCATGAGGATTTTGAAGGATGGGAAAGAATAAGTTAGCGAAGTTCGGGGAGATGGAGACATTCCCCCATGTGTTCCAATATACGTTTTCCGCCCTGAGGGAGACGGAACAGCCCTTCCCGTTGAGGGGGAAGTGGAATGAATTCTTCGGGAACAATAACCCTATCGTGTTAGAGTTAGGGTGCGGAAGGGGAGAGTACACCGTGGCGCTTGCGGAACTGTTCCCCGAAAAAAACTTTATCGGTGTGGATATCAAGGGCGCGCGTATGTGGGCGGGAGCCAAGGAGTCCTTCCAAAAAGGGCTGAAGAATGTGGCTTTCATCCGTACGAACATAGAGATCATTGACGCGTTCTTCGCTTCGAATGAGGTCTCCGAGATCTGGCTTACGTTCCCGGACCCGCAGATGAAGAAGGTGCGCAAACGTCTCACCTCGACCCGTTTCATGGAGCTCTATCAACGCTTTGTGGTGGATGGGGGCTTGATCCATCTGAAGACGGACAGCAACTTCCTCTACCAATACACTTGCGAGATGGTGAAGACCAATCACTACAAGGTGGAGTTCCAGAATGATGACTTGTACCATTCGGACTTCTCGGATGATAAGATCTTGTCCATCAAGACCTTCTACGAGCAGCAATGGATAGAGCGGGGATTGACCATCAAGCACATCCGTTTCGTCTTGGACAAACGTAGCACCTTTGTGGAGCCGGATGTGGAGATCGAATATGATAATTATAGAAGTTACAATAGAACCAGACGTGGTATAACTGAAAAAAATATGGGAGAGTCATTGAACTTTGAATCAGCGCAGAGCATGGTCAAGAAGGCGTTGAAGGAATTGAATTGGGACATCAATCCGTGCGGATTGTATGACCCGATTGCCTATGTTTTGTCATTAGGCGGTAAGCGTATACGTCCTACGTGCGCGCTATTGGCTTGCCAGATGTTCGCTGACAACGCACAAGAGGCGGTCTACCCGGCATTGGCCCTGGAGGTTTTCCATAATTTCACGTTGCTGCATGACGATATCATGGACAAGGCGGACATGCGCCGCGGCCAGCCTACCGTTCATGTGAAGTGGAACGATAACACGGCCATCTTGTCCGGCGACGCGATGCTGATCAAGGCCTATCAACTGTTGGCGAAGTGCAAGGCGGATGTCTTCCCTGCCATCTGTGACATCTTCTCGCAAACTGCGGTGGAGGTGTGTGAAGGGCAACAGTACGATATGGAGTTCGAGTCGAGGAACGATGTCTCCGTGGCCGAATACATGGAGATGATTCGCCTGAAAACAGCAGTCCTGTTGGCCGCCAGCCTGCGGATCGGTGCCATCTGCGGAGGCGCCAAGGAGGAAGACGCGAAGGCGTTGTACGAGTATGGCATCGGCATCGGATTGGCCTTCCAGTTGAAGGACGACCTGCTGGATGTCTGGGGCGACGTGAAGAAGTTTGGCAAGAAGATAGGCGGTGACATCAGTTGCAACAAGAAGACCTTCTTGCTGATCAATGCCTATGACAAGGCGAACGCGGAGCAGAAGAAGGAACTGGACCGCTGGATGTTGGCGGAGACCACCGACCGTGACGCCAAGGTGGCCGCGGTGACGGCGCTCTATGAGCAACTGGGCATCAAGGATTTGGCGGAACAGACCATCCGAGAATACTACGACCGTGCCATCGTGGCGTTGGATAAGGTGGGTGTTGAAAAAGAACGGAAAGAGGTATTGTATCAATTGGCTTATGACTTAATGTATAGGGAAGATTAATCGTTATCATCATGCCGTACAGAAGATTACCAAATACGAATCAAGCTAGGTTACGCTCTATCCAGCAGGCAGTGAACATGGGGGAGTCGGCCAATCTGTATGATCTCGCCTATTCGTACAAGCTGTTCGAGGACGCGAAGGCTTTCCTCGTGAGGTATCAGCGTGCCATCAATGAGAACAAGCAATGCTCTGAGAAGCAGTTCTCCACCAGTGTCGAATTCCAGGAGTCGGCTAAGAACGCCCGCATGTACGTCTCCCACTTCATCAAGGTCTTGAACATGTGCGTGCAACGTCATGAGATAAGGGCTGAATACAAGGAGTTTTATGGTTTGAAGCCAGAAAGCAATGTCACGCCTGACCTCTCTTCGGATGATAGCCTCTATGAGTGGGGCAAGAAGATCATCGAGGGGGAGCAGCGTCGGCTCAGTATGGGCGGTACCCCTATCTACAACCCCGCCATCGCCAAGGTGCGTGTCCATTACGATATCTTCGCTGACGGCTATGGCAACCAAAAGGTGTTGCAGAACAATACGGTGCGCACGAGCGAGAACATTGTCCAAATGAATAAATATGCTGACGAGCTGATTCTTCAGATTTGGGACGAGGTGGAGGCGACATTCGCAGATCTGCAACCCTCTGCCAAAATCGAGAAATGCAAGGAATATGGTTTGATATACTATTACAGGAAGGGTGAAAAAGAGGAATGAAGGTAACACTTTTTTTGTCATACCGTTCTTCCTACGGGGAAGAGCTCTTCGTCTCGGGTAACATCAAAGAACTTCGGGGCGAGGATGGGGCTCCTTTGCTGATGTCTTATCACGGGTATGGCTGGATGGTTACAATCCAAACTCCTTCGCTTACGTTTGACTACCATTTCATGGTGAAACTGAATGGTCAATTTGTCTCTCAGGAGGAACCCTTCTCCCACCATTTCGGGGGCTATGATGAAAAGTACCAGAATGTTCTCATTTACGATTATTACGGACCGCGCCCTAACTTCTCCCGCATGGTCCGTTCCTCCGTCTTCTCCAAGGCGATAAGGGGACAACGGAAGACTCGTGGACGACATGGGCGGTTGGGCGTGCCCATCCTATTCAACGTGGCCTCCGACAAGGTGAACTACAACCATCGCCTCGCTATCTCTGGTTGCGACACGATGTTGGGAAATTGGACGGAAAGCAAGGTGGTGGAGATGGATTGCGACTATCCTAACTTCTCCTTGACACTCGATGCCAATAGGTTGAATTTTCCTCTTGAGTACAAATATGTTATATGTGATCCTAAAGACAAACGGATTCTCTTTTGGGAATGTGGGGACAACCATTTCCTGAACTATGAGTTCGCCTTGTCTCCCGACTTGATCGTGGTGAACGACCGGGAGCCTCAGTTCGGCTTGCCTGAATTCAAAGGGGCGGGCACGGCGGTGCCTATCTTCTCGCTGCGTTCGGAGAACAGCTTTGGTTGCGGGGAGTTCCTCGACCTGAAACTCTTGGCGGAGTGGGCGTCGAAGACGGGCCAACGCATCATCCAGACCTTGCCGATCAATGACACTTCCGCGACTGGTACTTGGCGCGATTCGTACCCGTACAGCGCTATCTCCGTCTTCGCTCTGCACCCAATGTACCTGAACATCGAGCGGGTGGGAGAACTGAAGGATAAGAAGAAGTATCTTTCCCAAAAGGCGAAACTGGAGAAGGAACGTTTCGTCGACTACGAAAAGGTCATAGAACTGAAGTGGGGCTATATCCGCGAACTCTACAAACGGTATGCCTCCGAGACGTTCAACACTAAGGATTACAATGATTTCTACAAGCGGAACAGGTTCTGGCTGACCACCTATGCGGTGTTCTGTTGCTTGCGGGACAAGTACCACACCTGCGATTTCACCCAGTGGGGCGGGGATGCGGTGTGGCAAAAGAGTAGGGTGGAGGCTTTCTATTCCCCGAAATCCGCTGATTATGACAAGGTTGCGATATATCTCTTCGTTCAGTATCATCTGCACAAACAGTTGCACGAGGCGGTCGATTATGCCCATAGCCTTGGCGTGGCGATAAAAGGGGACATCCCTATTGGCGTGAATGCATGCAGTGCGGACGTGTGGGAACATCCAGCCCTCTTCGACCGTACGGGCTGTGCGGGTGCGCCTCCTGACTTCTTCTCCCAGACAGGGCAGATTTGGGGCTTCCCGATCTATGACTGGGAAGAGATGTCGAAGGATGGCTATGCCTGGTGGCGCAGCCGTTTCCAATGCATGTCCCGCTATTTCGACGCATACCGTATCGACCATATCCTCGGCTTCTTCCGCATCTTCAGGGTGCCGGCGGATGCCCAAATGGGTTTGTTGGGCCAATTCGATCCAGCCTTGCCCCTTTCCTTGGAGGAGATCCGTGGTTTCGGCATCAACCTGCCGGAGGAGGAACTCTGCAAGCCTCGCATCAACGATTGGATATTGGGCGAGCTCTTCGGAGCACTGAAGGAGCGTGTGAAGCGTGAGTACCTCCGTAAGATAGGCGATGACGCCTATGCGCTGAAGGAGCAGTTCACCACCCATAAGGGAATCGTCTATTGGTTCGGCAAACACAAGGTGGAGGAGGCTGAAACGATACGCAAGGGCCTGCTCTTCCTAACGTGTCAACTCTTTTTTGTGGAGGATTGCCATCGAAAAGGCTATTATCACCCTCGCATATCGGTGGAGAAAAGCCTGGCCTTCCGCTCCGCCGACGAAGGATTGAGGCGTTCGTTGAAGGGAATTTACGAATATTTCTATTATAGACGTCACGAGGAGTTCTGGCGTGACTCGGCGGTCAAGAAGTTGCGCACCCTGATCCGTAGCACGGATATGATGGTGTGCGGCGAAGACCTCGGCATGGTGCCGGGTTGTGTGCCTTCCGTCATGAGCGACTTGGAGATACTGAGCCTGGAGATCCAACGTATGCCGAAGGAGATGTACGTGGAGTTCGGCTCGCTCGAAAGGGTTCCCCGCTTGTCCGTCTGTACCACTTCCACCCACGACATGAGCACCATGCGCCAATGGTGGGAGGAGGACACCTCGGTGACGCAACGTTACTTCAATAATGAGCTGAGACAGCAAGGCGAAGCTCCGAAGTGTTGCGAGCCTTGGATCTGTCGGATGATTGTGGGGAAACACTTGGCTTCCCCCGCCGCATGGGTGATCCTTCCGTTGCAGGATTGGATGGCCATCGACGGAGAAGTGCGCGATGCCAATGTGGCGGACGAACGGATCAATGACCCTTCTAACCCTGATAATTACTGGCGGTATAGGATGCATGTCACATTGGAGGATTTATTGCTGCAAAAGAATTTTAACCAATTAATAAGGGACATAATTGCCCGCAACGGGAGATGATGCTTAGAAAAATATATTACACATTCCATAGTGGGAAGAACAATAAGCTCTGGTATTATTTCAAGGCTTATATGCGGTTGCTTACGCCTCGTTTCATCCTGCGCCGGAGGCTTCCGTCTCTCCTTCGGGAGTTGGAGGCGCGCCCTGATCTTGACTATATCCGTGAACGTGTGGATTACTATTGCCAACTGAAGGGCCCCGTCGAACTGGCCGCTTCGTGCGAGACTTTGCGGCAGGCGTGGAAACGAGTTTGCGGTGGCACTGTCTATGACCATGACACCTATGAATTCACCCGCTATTATGATCCCGAGAAAAGATGGGGCTTTTTGCCGGGCGATATCGTGACGGTGCCGAAGTGCCCGTCGGTTGTGAAGAGTAGGCCTTTGTGTGATGACAATGTCAACTCCGTGGTGCTGAAGTTGGATAAGATCCGCCACTTTATCTTTGTGGAGGATACGATCCCCTTTGAGGAGAAGAGCTTCAAGGTGCTCTTCCGCGGCAAGGTGGTCGGCAAGGATTCGAGAAAACAATTCATGCGCACTTATTTCGGTAACCCGCTTTTTGATGTGGGGGATGTGGCGCGGAGAACAGACTCGCCGGAAGAGTGGCGGACGGGAAAGATGACGATCCGTGAGCATCTTGATTATAAGTTCATCATGGCGATTGAGGGGAATGACGTGGCGAGTAATCTCAAGTGGGTGATGTCCTCCAATTCGCTGGCTGTGATGCCTCGTCCTACTTGTGAGACATGGTTCATGGAAGGGAAATTAATCCCTAATTACCACTATGTCGAGGTGAAACCGGACTTTTCTGACGTGGAGGAACGAGTCCGTTATTACAACGACCATCCGGAGGAGGCGAAAGCGATCATCGCCCATGCGCATGATTATGTCTCGCAGTTCAAGGATAAGAGGAGGGAGAAACTGATATCGTTGGCGGTGCTGGACAAGTATTTCCGTCTGGTTCATTAATCCCCTTTTTTGTATATTCGCGTAAATTTTTTGTTGAGAGATGGATTTTCAGGAAGCACAAGACGGCGCGATTGATTTATTACAAACCTTAATTACCCTCCCTTCCTATAGTAGGGAGGAGGTGAAACGCGCTGATTATTTACAGAAGTATATTGAGGCGAAGGGTTATATGGCCCGTCGCAAGGAGAATAACATTTGGATCATGGGTGCTGGTTTCGACGAGAGGAAGCCGACCTTGATGCTCAATTCACATATCGACACGGTGCGCCCAACTTCCGGCTGGACGAAAGATCCGCATACACCGTTGGTGGAGCGCGGCATGCTCTACGGGTTGGGCAGTAACGATGCGGGAGCGTCCCTCGTTTCCCTGCTTTTCTCGTTCTTTATCCTTTCGGAGAAGAAGCAACCCTATAACCTGATCTTCGCCGCTTCGGCAGAGGAGGAGGTCTCAGGCAGTAACGGTATGGAGCTGTTGCTGACTGAATTGCCACACTTGGATTTCGCCATCGTGGGTGAGCCTACAGGTATGAACATCGCCATCGCCGAGAAGGGCTTGATGGTGGTGGATTGTGTGGCGCACGGCAAGTCGGGTCATGCGGCCCGTGAGGAAGGTGTCAATGCGATTTATAAGGCTATCCGCGACATCGAGTGGATCCGTAACGAGCGCCTGCCTAAGGTCTCCGATTTCCTCGGTCCTGTGAAGATGACGGTGACCATGGTGCATGCGGGCACGCAACATAATGTCATACCGGACGAGTGTTCGTTCGTGATCGATGTCCGCACCAACGAGTGCTACTCGAACCAAGATGTCTTCGAAATATTGGAGAGCCGTCTGGAGTCTGAAATCAAGGCCCGTTCCTATCGTCTGACCTCTTCGGGCGTATCACCGTCCCTGCCGATTGTGCAGCGCGGCGTGGGTATGGGCATGACCACCTTCGGTTCGCCTACCCTTTCCGACCAGGCGTTCCTTCACTTCCCAAGCATCAAGCTGGGACCGGGCAACTCTTCCCGCTCCCATACGGCGGATGAATATATTGTGTTGAAGGAGATCCGTGATGCGATTCCAGCCTACGTGCAACTATTGGACGGCATGACGTTCGATAAGTTTAACGGAGAGAAATAAATGGCGAAGAAGCAGAAATACTATGTTGTGTGGGAAGGCAGGGAAATCGGCGTATTCCGCTCCTGGTCGGAGTGTGAGGCGCAGGTGCTGAATTTCCCTGGCGCGAAGTACAAGGCGTTCGATACGGAACAGGATGCTGTTGAGGCTTTCCAAAATGGACATGAAGACTATGTGCGGATGAAGTCCGGCAGGTCAGACGTGACGAAGATGCTCCCCGACTACCGCAATTTGGCGTCGGGCGGACCGGACCTTGAATCGCTCGCCGTGGATGCGGCATGCAGCGGGAACCCAGGCAAGATGGAGTACCGCGGCGTCTACCTCCGATCGAGGGAGGAGGTCTTCCACATGGGACCGTTGGAGCAGGGCACGAATAATATAGGCGAGTTTCTTGCCATCGTGCACGGATTGGCCCTCATGAAGCAGAAGGGATTGTCGCTGCCCATCTACTCGGATAGCGCCAATGCGATATCTTGGATTAAACAAAAAAAATGTAAGACGAAGCTGGTGCGGACCGATAAGAACGAACCTATATTCGATCTGATTACCCGCGCGGAGAAGTGGCTCCGGGAGAATAATTACTCGAGCCCGGTGTACAAGTGGGAGACAAGGGATTGGGGGGAGATACCCGCTGACTTCGGTAGAAAATAAATGCTTTCTTTGTTATGTCGATAACGGTAGAACATCTATACAAGAGTTACGGGAAACAGTTGGTGCTCAATGATATCAGCTTTTCCATCAAGAGCGGGGAGATCGTCGGTTTCCTCGGTAACAATGGTGCGGGCAAATCCACGACCATGAAGATCATCACGGGTTACTTGGAGGCGGACAGCGGACACGTGGATGTCTGCGGAGTCGATGTGGCGAAGAACACGCTCGAGGCGCACCGCAAGATCGGTTACCTGCCGGAGCATAACCCTATCTACCCGGACATGTACGTGCGTGAGTACCTGCGCTTCGTGGCTGGCTTGTATAAATTAGGCAAGCAGGCGAATGCCCGTGTCGACGAGATGATCGAACGTACTGGCCTGACGCGTGAGTACAAGAAGAAAATCGGTATGCTCTCCAAAGGCTACCGCCAGCGTGTGGGCTTGGCGCAGGCGCTGATCCCGAACCCTGAGGTGTTGATCCTGGACGAGCCTACGACGGGTCTGGACCCTAATCAGATTGATGAGGTCCGCACGTTGATCAAGGAAGTGGGACGTGAGAAGACGGTCCTGCTCTCCACACATATCATGCAGGAAGTGTCCGCCATTTGCGACCGTGTGATCATCATCAACAAAGGAAAGATCGCGGTGGACGATAAGGAAAGCGCGGTCGTCTCCGTGCAGGACGACGATAGCCTCGTTATCCAAGTGGAGTTCTCCGCTCCTCAATCCGTTGAGGCTTTGGGCAAGTTGGAGAATGTCCTTTCCGTGAAAGAGGCGGGCCTGAACACCTACCTCCTGCGCTGCTCTTCGGACGAGCGGGCGCGGATCTTCCAATATGCAGTGGACCAGAAGACGGTGCTGCTGACGTTGAGGCTTCAGGAGAAATCGATGGAGGATGTCTTCCGTAACTATACAAAACAGAAGGATCATGTCTGAGAAAATACAGAAAACGAATGCGGCGAGACTGCTCGACAGCAAGAAGATCAAGTATGAGTTGGTCCCTTATGTGGTGGACGAGTCTGACCTGAGCGCCATCCATGTGGCGGCACAATTGAATGAACCTATTGAATTGGTTTTTAAGACGTTGGTGCTTCGTGGCGACCGCAACGGAATCTTCGTGTGTGTGGTGCCGGGTGCTGATGAGGTGGATCTGAAACTGGCCGCGAAGGTCTCCGGCAACAAGAGTTGCGCCTTGGTCCCGATGAAGGAGATCTTAGGTCTGACGGGCTATATCCGTGGCGGATGTTCCCCATTAGGCATGAAGAAAAACTATCCTACCTATATCCATTCCACCGCACCCGATTATGAATTCATCTATGTGAGTGCGGGTGTGCGCGGGCTGCAGATTAAGATCGACCCGAAGGCGCTTATCGACTGTTGCGCCATGACGGTGGCGGAGTTGGTGGTGAATGGGTAAGCCTATCGTCTTGTTATAGGTAAGGCTGTCGGCTCAGCCATAGCTTGAAGAGGGAGTCGTTGAACGAAACCGCTTGCCCGTCTATCTGTATGAGGTCCTTCTTCTGCAACGCCTTCTTGATGGATTGCACGTTGGCGGATGATTCCAGCCGATATTTGTCGATGACCTCCTTGCGGCTGAAGCCCGTTGTGATGCCGTGCGAGAGCGCCCGCAGGAAGTTCAGCTGGAAGTCCGATAACTGTTCACACTCCCTTTGGAAGAAAGCCTTGTTTTGCTCCAATAGATCATCGATCGCATCCTCCACGTTCTTGTCGCTCACCTCCTTGTCACTCTTGTACCAGACAATCCAAGCCAAGTGTTGAACGTATGAGGAGAGGTTCTCCGTCGCTTCGCAGATCTTGACGATTTGCGCTGTCGATATGCTCTTCCCGGTCGATTCGAACTTCCCACGGATGAAGGAGATCCACTCTTCGGTTGGTATCTTTTTCAGGAACATGATGTCCCCGAACTTGTAGAAAGGCATGCTCTTGTCGTTGAAAATATTCTCCAGCAAATGCTTCTTGCTGCCGAACATGCAGTAGGTGACGTTCTGTTGGTGTTGCCAGACGGAGCGGATCTTCTTCTGGAAATTGGCGGAGTCCGCAAAGCCGGATATCTGCTGGAACTCATCCAGACATACCACCAGCCGGATGCCCTTCTTTTGAGCGATCTTTTCAGGCAGTTGGAGGATCTCCTGCTCCGTGCCATCTTTGGACTCCCACTCGAAGGAGAGGGAGAAATCGTTCAGCGGGTCTGTGCCGAAGGAAAACTTAGGTGCGATGTGCGAGAGGAATGCCTTCGCCATCTCCACCCATTCCTCTATTTTGGAGGATGTCTGTTTGATGACAGCCGTGGAGAAAGTGCGGTAGAACTCATATTCCGTCTTGCATTGGAAGATATCAATGAAGACCGTCTTGATGTCCGGGCGTTTGATTTCCGAGATGACCTTCTTCACAAGCGAGGTCTTCCCCCAGCGTCGTGGTGAGATGAGGGTCGTGTTGATGCCATGCGTGAGGTTGGCGGTGAGGCGTTTCGCATCCTCCTCTCTGTCAGTGAAATAACTGCCTTCGACCGCCTTGCCGAATACAAATGGGTTCTCTGTTTCCATATCTTTCTCTCCTATTCCTTTTCCGCAAATATAGGTAATAAATCTATTACTAACAACTTTATTACTAACAATTCCGTTACTTGCGTGAGGATGGGGCGGTGGCTATGGTTTGTGCCTGTATAACAAGTACTTGTCGTAGAATTTGGAGTGCATTTCCAGTTGCTCCTTTAGTCCATCGTATCCGAGTTCTTCCAATGCGGTCGGTTGATCCTTGAACAGGTTTACGCCTATGCCGAGTTTGTCGCCCTCCACGTCGAAGCCCATTGCCGCCAATGTTGTCGGATACATGTCCATTTGAGTGAACTTCCTCGTTTTGTTAAGGGTATATGGAATGGCGGAATTCAGGACGGTCAGATAGCTGAGCCTTAGGTAATCATCCCTATAACCGTTTAACCTGGAGATGTAGTCGGAGTCCATTGTCGGGTGATCTCCCACGATAACCACCGTTGTATTCTCATAAAAAGGCATCTGTTTGAGCCATTCGATGAAGTGTCCGATTTGCTTGGAGGAACAAGCTATGACATTACTATATTGATTATCATACTCTTCGCCGCACAATCTGCACTTGTAACCATCCATGAAATGGGTGTCCATTGTCATCATAGAGAAGCAGAAGGGTTGTTCGGATGCTGAAATCTTCATGATCTCCTTCTTGGCGAACTCGAATAATTTTTCATCTTCGTAACCCCACCAGACTTTATACCCTTGGGGCAGGGTGCCGTTGCTCAAGTAATAGAGGTAATCACGCACGGAATAATCTCCGTGGGTCTTGAGGTAAATGTCGCATCCTGAGAATTCGATGGACGAACCGATCATATACATCAGTTGGTAACCATTGTCGCGGAGAACTTCTCCTATCGCATATAATCCAGGCATGAACTCTTTGTAGTTCTCGAAGTCCATACCGTTTTGTCCTATTGGCAGAATGGCGGGCACGCCACTGGTTTGCGCGATCAGTGACCCCATCGTGTAGGTGGTTCCGGAGATTTGTGTCGCACCGTTCAGCTCTTTCGTGTTTGTGGAAGAGAATGTGATTCCCTCTTCCGCGAGATCCGTTAACTCCGGGATCATGTTTTTGGAGGAGATGCCACCATGCTCTTTGTCGGCGAACGACACCTCCATGGATTCCACATATATGTAGATTAGATTACGTTTCTTCTCAGGCGCGGTAATCGTAGCCTGTTCCGGGTCTACGTATCTTTCCTCGTAAAATGTCGAATTGGTGCATTGCCGAATGACATATTGCGGAAACCTCAGCCATATCATGACGACCGCCATCGTAGCAATCATCAGCAAGGCGCTGAATGGGACTCTGTGGCGGACGACGAAAGGCTCTCCATTCGGGTCATCCTCCCGATGCTTCTTCTGGTATCGTTTCTTCCAAATGTAGAGGGCTAACCATTCTATCGCGAGTGCCCCGAACCCGCCGAAGAACATCCACAAGAAGAGCGTATGGAAATTTGATGTGTCCGCACCCGCCAAGGGCATTTTCAGTTGGAAAATCAGTGATGACATGTCAACCACGTTGAAGTAAAGGAATTTCCAGATGCCGGGTATCAGGATACAGTTGGCTAATAATAGGAAAATTGAAGCGATGATGTTTTTCCGAGAGAAAACGACGTTTCCATCAGTTGACCTAATCCTGTTCTGATTGACCAATTCATGTTCATGATCGGCCATTTCATTCTTCTCCTTCATCGATTCGTCTTGTTAAATATACATTTCTCCAGCAAAGAAGTTGTGTAATCATAATGGATTTATTGATGCAAATATATGGCTTTTTTGTAATTGGTTTAATATATTCGATAAAAATATTATTTATTAATATGATGTTTTGGAGGAAACTACGGATGGAATGGGGGAACAAAAAAGCCTTGTAAGTTGCTTACAAGGCTTTTTGGAAATGAAGTCTATATATTCTATGAATGATTCGTATGGTCTATCCCCTTAACAGATTTTGCCGTAACCTGCCTCCATGTTGTTTTCGCTGATTTTCTCTTCCAGATACGTTTGCACGTGGCGGATTCTCTTCTCCTCAAAAATCTCTTCGATGGTGATCATGAGGCCTGTCTCCAGCACGTCGTTGAACTCGTCGTTGATGCAGGAGCCGAAGGTGCGCATGGTAGGGGAGAGCGACATGTAGGCGTTGATGAGTGGAGGAATGTTATGCCCTAAGAGTTTGATTTGTTTCTTTAGTATGCTATAATCTTCCTTGTAGTTGCTTCCGCAGAAAATCTTGTCCATTTCCTCCTTGCGGTTGTCGAACAAGACTGGTTTCTTAGGGAAAACCAGATGGTCGTTGTCCGGGAAGTATTTGTGCATGAAGTACATGATGAACGCTCTCGCATCTTCCTTGAAGGATGGGTAGATGGTCGCCTTGCCGAAGAAATATTTCGATTGCGGGATAGTGACCATCAGTGCGCCGAGTCCGTCCCACAGGTTGTCCAACGCATATAGGCTTTTGGCGCCCATGCGTGACGACTGGTATTCTGGGCGTACGAAAGAGCGTCCTAATTCTATGGTATAAGGAAGGAACTCGTCGATGAACTTCTTCGAGTAGGCGAAGAGGTGCGAGGAGGTGAGTTTCGGACTCCCGTCCTCGAAGAAGGAAGCTTCCGAGCCGTGCAGGTAACGGTAGCCGCCGATGATCTCTTTGTCCTCCGGGTTCCACACGATGAGTTGGTGGTAAGGGTGCTCCATGGTGTCGTAGTCGTCGATGTCGCAGGAAAGTCCCACGCCGCCGCCTGCCGTTCGGAAAGATATCTCCCTCAACCGACCGATTTCCCTCATGACGTTGGGGGAGTCGTGCTGTGTGACGACGTATAGTTCATTGCCGCCTTTGTTCGTTTTGCGCAGTAATTTATCCTTCGTTAGTTCTTGGACTAACAAGTCGGGGCTAATCGGTTCGATAATCTCTTCCATTTGGTGCACTTTTTGTTGTTCGGGTCAACTCCTTCGTCCTTTCATTCACAAACTG
This sequence comes from Bacteroidales bacterium UBA1181, assembly GCA_002310215.1. Classification (GTDB taxonomy): domain Bacteria; phylum Bacteroidota; class Bacteroidia; order Bacteroidales; family Paludibacteraceae; genus UBA1181. The sequence goes on along the minus strand of DBYR01000037.1, from coordinate 24,440 downwards.
TATGTCTTCTGTTTTACCCATTCCGCCCACTCCGACTCTTTTTTCTCCTTTGTGAATGTCTCATAGGGGATCGGTTCGCCTATTTTTACTGTGAAGGTCTTGTTCTTCTGCTTGAACAACTCGTCGGAGAGGAACAACATCTCGATGTTGGGCTTAATTCCCAACTTGGTGCGGAAATAGGCTAAGTTGTAAAAGAACTTCGAATTCATGCCATCGAAATACAAAGGTATAATATTTCGGTGATATTGCACCGCCTTTTTGATGAAAGTTTTTTTCCATTCGTTATCTTTTATGCTTCCGTCCTTTTGTCTCCTCGAGCATTGCCCTGCGGGGAAAAAGAGGATGGCGGCGTCCGACTCGCACGCCTCGTTGATGAGTTCGCCCGTGTTTTTCGCCTGACCGCCTATTTTGCTGATGGGGATGAAGAACTCTTTCAGATTGTCGACGTACATGAGGAAGTCGTTCACCGGCACCTTGAGGTCTTTGTAGTGCTGTGTGAGCACTTGGATCAGCGCGATGCCGTCCGCCCCGCCTAACGGATGGTTGGAGGCGAAGATCACCTTCGGATCCTCCGGTATGTTCTCCTCCCCGATGATGTTGAAGCGGATGTTGAAATGGTCGCGCAATACAGTCTCCGCGAAATCATGTCCCCACAGATGACCGTATGTCCTGAAAATATAGTTGATTTCATCCTCATGGAGGATCTTTTTTAAGTAATTGATGAGAAATCTCGGAATTCTTTTTTTGATTTTTGGTATTTTTTTATCTAAGATTTCGTCAATATTTATCTTATCTTTTGATGTATTATTATCTTCCATGACACCTGTTCGCTTGATTTTACGATGCAAATATAGCGATTTCATTTGTAAAACTCCCCATTTTTAGTGGGGATTCGGGGTTGTTTGTAACTTGTTGAAAAATAGTGCAAGAAGAGTGAAAAAAAAGTGAAGTGGGGCATTGTGGGGGAAAAGTAAATGTTGTATCTTTGTAAATGTGAAACAGTAGATTATCGTATGCCGCAATTTTTAGGTAACATAGAAGCTAAGTTGGATGTCAAGGGCCGCGTCTTTGTCCCGGCTGCCTACCGCCGCTCTCTCGAGAAGGAGGGCGACGCCGCTTTGTACCTGCGCCTGGATACGGTCTCCAAGTGCGTCAAGCTCTATCCCGCCTCCGAGTGGAACAAGCTTAACGAGGAGTTCGTCTCCCACCTCAACATGTGGAACAAGGATGACCTCCGCCTCTACCGCCAGTTCACCGCCGGTGTGGAGATGGTGGAGCTGGACGCGAGCGGACGTATCCTCTTGCAGAAAAGGCATATCGACGCTATTCAGGTCTCCACCGACGTGCTTTTCGTCGGCGTGGGCAACTACTTCGAACTTTGGAACCGCTCCAACTTCGAGGCTGACCTCTATGGCGACGCTGATTTCTCTGACGCTCTACAGGCTAAAATGGGTAATATCGTCTTCTGATGGAAATGGAGAACGTTTATCATACACCGGCCTTGTTGCTTCCTTGCATGGAGGGCCTCTCCATCCGTCCCGACGGGACGTATGTGGATGTGACCTTCGGCGGGGGTGGCCATTCGCGCGAGATCCTCAAACGGCTCTCGCCCAAGGGACGTCTCCTCTCGTTCGACCAGGATCTGGACGCCGCCAAGAATGCTTTTGACGATCCTCGCTTCACCTTCGTGAGGGGGAATTTCAAACACCTCTCTAATTTCCTTAAATATTATGGGGCGGAGAAGGTGGATGGCATCTTGGCCGACTTGGGTGTCTCCTTCCACCATTTCGACGACGCCTCACGTGGCTTTTCTTTCCGCTTTGACGGTGACCTGGATATGCGGATGAATCAACAGGCTCGTCTCTCGGCAGCTGATGTGCTGAATCTATATGAGGAGGAGCGCTTGTCTGACATCTTCCGCCTCTATGGCGAACTGCCTACCGCTAAACGCCTTGCCTCGGCTATCGTGAGGACGAGGGCGACGAAGCAATTCCGCAATGTGTCGGATCTGTTGGAGGTGGCTGACCCGCTCGTTGGGAAGGACCGCCAAAAGAAGGACATGGCGAAGCTTTTCCAAGCGATCCGTATCGAAGTGAACGGCGAGATGGAGGCTCTGAAACGCTTCTTGTCGCAGACGATCTCCTCTCTGAAACCGGGCGGACGGTTGGCCGTCCTCACCTACCACTCCCTGGAGGATCGCCTCGTGAAGAACTTCATGCGCGCGGGTAATCTGGAGGGAAAGGTGGAACAGGACTTCTTCGGCAATAGACTCTCGCCTTTCCGCTTGGTGAATAACAAGCCTATCGTGCCGGACGACGCGGAGGTGGAGGCTAACCCGAGATCGCGCAGCGCGAAACTGAGGGTGGCCGAGTTGTTGAGTTAGTATTTAATTGTTGTGTAATGATATTTAAACGGCAGTTGGACAATCTGAAGGGCTTCGCCTCCATGGCGGGAGACTCCTTCGCGGATGTCATGACGGGTAGAATCTTCAAGAAGGATTTCATCAAACGTCAGGCGTTCGTGATCGTCATGTTTGTCGCTTTCCTCTTCTGCCATATCGGCTTGCGCTTCAGCTGCGAGAATCAGGTGAAACAGATCGACCTGCTTCAGAAACAGTTGGAGGATGTCCGGTTGGAGTTTTTGTCCCGTTCCGCAGAACTGCAGGGAATGGGGAAACAGTCGCAGATCAAACGCATGGTGGCGGAGCGCGATTCGACGCTCCTCCCTTCCGTTGAACCGCCTTTCAGAATCTCTAAATGATGTAGGCCATGGCGATTACGAAGGACATGAAGAAGAAGATAAAATGGAGGACTATCATCGTGTTCTGCATGATGGTCTCTTTCATGATACCTTTCTCCGTGAGCCTATATAACACGATGGTACGGGATGGCGACGAGTGGAAGAAACGTTCGAAGAAGATCGCTGCGGATAGCCTACTGGTGTTGCCGGTGCGCGGTAACATATTGGCTTGTGACGGACAACTGATGGCGAGCTCCATCCCTGTTTATGTCTTGTATATGGACTTCCGGGCGGATGCTTTGATACAGGACACCTTCTATACTAAGGTGGATAGTCTTTCGTATTATTTGTCCACTATCTATACGGACAAATCGCCATCGCAGATGAAACAACACCTGATATCGGGCTTCAAAAAAGGAAGCCGTTGGTATTGCGTCGGACGGAAGAACCTATCCTACGTGGAGATGAAACGGATTAAGTCTTTCCCTTTGTTGAATAAGGTGAAATGCTACCAATTCGTGACCCGCGTGAACCGCAAGCGCCCGTATGGGGATATGGCTTCCCGTACAATCGGCGGACTGTATGCGGAGTTGGACAAGGGTGGAAAGAGTGGCCTTGAGAAATATTGCGACCCTTTGCTGAAGGGTCATCCGGGTATGGCCTCGCGCGTGAAGGTGGCGGGCGCCTACCGCAATATCAATGATGTGGATGCGGTGAATGGTCTGGATATCGTGACGACCATAGACGTGAATATCCAGGATATCGTGGACACGGATTTGCGTAACCGACTGGCGATGTCGGACGCCGAGTATGGTTGCGCGGCGATCATGGAGGTGGAGACGGGCGAGATCAAGGCGATGTCTAACCTGAAACGTCTCTCGGACGGCTCCTATGCGGAGGGTGAGAACTACGTCACGAACGGACATTACAGGTGCGAACCGGGCTCTACATTCAAGATAGCGAGTGCGGTCGTCGCTTTGGAAAAGGGTGTGGTGGATACCGCCAAAATCATCGATACGGGGAACGGCTCTTGGCCTTTCTATGGTAGGACCATGCACGACTCGCATGCGAATGGTAAGATCTCGTTCAATAGGGCGATCCAGCAATCTTCGAACATCGCTATGGCGAAGGTGATCGATAATGCTTTCAAGGATAAGCCTGAAAAATATATCGAGGCGCTGTACGATTTGGGCCTCTGTATGCCGCTTGGCTTGGAGATACCGGGTGCGAAGCCTGCTCACATCAAACACCCTACGGATAAGGGTGCACATGGATGGTACAAGACTTCCCTGCCGTGGATCGCTCATGGGTATGAGACGGATATGCCGCCTATCCAGATCCTGACGTTCTATAACACCTTGGCGAATGGGGGAAAAATGGTGCGACCTCATCTGATTAGGGCGGAGATGCATAACGGTAAGGTGGTGAAGTCTTACGGGACGGAGGTGCTGAAGTCCAGCATCTGCAGCAAGGGTACCCTCGATAAGGTGAAACAGATGATGGTGGACGTGGTGGAGTATGGTACCGCTACCGCAGCTAAGTCGAAGTACTTTAAAATAGCGGGTAAGACGGGTACGGCTAATCAGGTCTACCACTCGGCTGTGAAGAGACAACAGCTTACTTTCTGCGGTTTCTTCCCGGCGGATAACCCTAAGTATAGCATGATTGTGGTGGCTTGGTATCCGCATAGAGGCGCAACGGGCGCCGGTTCCCTCTCTGGGGCAACCTTCAAGGATATTGCGGAGCATGTCTATGCTCAGAGCCCGCTCATGCAGACTCCTCCTGCCATGCGGGGGGATACGACGAGGTTCTTTGCCCCGGTGACAAGGGCTGGTGACAGAAAACGATTGGAGACGGTAATGAACGAGATGGAGGTTGATTTCCGTAAAAGCAAAGAGTCGGGTGAGTGGGTTCGTACTCAGGTGACGAACAGCGGTGTCCGTGAGCAGAAGGTCATCTCCGCTTATGCGACGGATCGTGTTCCGGACGTGACCGACATGGGCCTGATGGACGCTATCTTCTTGCTGGAGAACAGAGGACTGAAGGTCATCTCCGAGGGTGTGGGCGTCGTTAAAAGTCAGTCTTTGGAAGAGGGCCGATTCATTAATAAAGGAGAAACGATAAGATTGGTATTGAGATAAATATAGATTGAATATGAATGGATTAGTCGACATATTGGCAACGGTTGACGTGCTGGAGACAGTGGGGAATGCGGACATCGAGGTCTCTTCCCTTCAGTTCGATTCCCGTAAGGTGGAGCAGGGCTCCTTGTTTGTGGCTACTCGTGGCACACAAGTGGACGGACATACGTTTATCGATTCTTCTATCGAGAAGGGCGCCGTGGCGATCGTCTGCGAAACACTTCCGGATGTGCGGAAGGAGGGCGTGGTCTACGTACGTGTGGCGGACTCCAACGAGGCGCTGGGACGCATGGCTTCGGCTTGGTTCGACTATCCTTCCTCTTCGCTGAAATTGGTGGGCGTGACGGGTACGAATGGTAAGACGACCATCGCCACGTTGCTCTACCACCTCTTCCGCAGGGCGGGTCATAAGGCTGGTTTGCTCTCCACGGTCTGCAACTATGTGGACGATGAGGCGGTGCCTGCCACGCACACGACCCCTGACCAATTGGAACTGAACGGTCTGCTGGCCCGCATGGTGGCGGCTGGCTGCGAATATGCCTTCATGGAGGTGAGCTCACATTCCGTGGACCAAAGACGTATTGCGGGCTTGGATTTCGACGGCGGTATCTTCACGAACCTGACGCGCGACCATCTGGACTACCACCTCACGATGGAGAATTACCTTAAGGCGAAGAAACGTTTCTTCGATGACTTGTCGGACGAGGCTTTCGCCCTGACGAACCTGGACGACAAGAACGGTCCGGTGATGCTCCAGAACACGAGGGCGAGGAAACTTACCTATTCCGTGCGGACAATAGCGGACTTCAAGACGAAGATCGTGGAGGATTCTTTCGAGGGTATGTCCTTGAATATGAACGGCAAGGATCTCTTCGTCTCCTTCGTCGGCAAGTTCAATGCCTCTAACCTGACGGCTGTCTTCGGGGCGGCGGTGGCTTTGGGTATCTCTGAGGAGGATGCCTTGGTTCATTTGAGCGCCATGCACCCTGTCTCTGGACGTTTCGAGTGCATATCGGCCCCTTCCGGCTATAAGGTCATCGTCGATTATGCGCATACGCCTGACGCACTTACCAATGTCATCAACACCATCAATGATGTGCGTTGCGGTGAGGGCAAGCTGATCACGGTGGTAGGCTGCGGCGGAAATCGTGATAAGGGCAAACGTCCAATCATGGCGCAGGAGGCGGTGAGAGGTAGCGAGCAGGTGATCATCACCTCGGATAATCCGAGGAACGAGGAGCCTCAGGATATCATCAACGATATGTTGGCGGGCTTGGACCCTGTCGCCAAGAAGAAAGTGATCGCGATCGAAGACCGTTATCAGGCCATCAAGACGGCTTGCGCTTTGGCGCAGTCGGGCGACGTCATCCTGGTGGCGGGTAAGGGCCATGAGAATTACCAGGATATCAAGGGCGTGAAGCATCATTTCGACGACCATGAGGTGGTCCGTGAGGTGATGGGTTAATTGGGTATTAATTTTTACAGTATACGATTATGTTTTATTATTTGTTCAACTATTTGTCACAAATGAGCGTGCCGGGTGCGGGAATGTTCAAGTACGTCTCTTTCCGTTCCGCCTTTGCGTTCATCTTCGCGTTGCTGATCGCTACGCTTATTGGCAAAAGGATCATCCGTTTCTTGCAGAAGAAACAGATTGGTGAGACAATTCGTGATTTGGACCTTGCGGGACAAATGGCTAAAAAAGGAACGCCTACGATGGGTGGTATCATCATTATCATCTCCATCCTGTTGCCTGTGCTTCTTTTCGGCAAGTTGGACAATGTCTATATCTTATTGATGATCGTGACGACCTTATGGCTTGGTGCCATGGGGTTCCTCGACGATTATATCAAGGTCTTCAAGAAGGATAAGGAGGGCTTGCACGGTAGATTCAAGATCTTGGGGCAGGTGGGTCTCGGCCTGATTGTGGGTTTGACGTTGTACATGAACGATAATGTGGTCATCTATGAGAATACCACGTCGGCGTCCGCTACCACGGAGGTGGTCGAATATGCCAAGGTGCCGGAGAAATCGACCAAGACAACCATACCGTTCGTCAAGAATCCTAACTTCGACTATGCGGATTTATTCGGCTGGGCGGGCGATTATGCGCAGACATTGGGCTGGATCTTCTTCGTCCTCGTGGTGATCTTCATCGTGACGGCGGTCTCGAACGGTGCGAACCTGACGGATGGTCTGGACGGACTCTCGACGGGCGTATCGGCCATCGTGGGATCCGCATTGGGCATTTTGGCTTATCTCTCCTGCCACGCCGAGTTCGCCAGCTATCTGAACATCATGTATATCCCTTATTCGGAGGAGTTGGTGATCTTCCTTTGCGCCTTCGTGGGTGCGTTGATCGGTTTCCTTTGGTACAACGCTTACCCGGCGCAGGTATTCATGGGCGACACGGGTAGTCTGATGATCGGTGGTGTCATCGCCGTGAGCTCCATCATCATCCGCAAGGAGTTGCTCTTGCCGGTATTGTGCGGTATCTTCTTCATGGAGAGCCTCTCCGTCATTATCCAGACTTCTTATTTCAAGTACACGAGGAAGAAGTACGGGGAGGGTAGGAGAATATTCAAAATGGCGCCGTTGCACCACCATTACCAGAAGTTGAATATCCCTGAGCCTAAGATTGTGGCTCGTTTCTGGATCGTGGCGTTGCTGCTGGCGATGTTCACCATTGTTACATTGAAAATGAGGTAATTAAGTCTTTATAATACATTATGAAAAAAATTGTAGTGTTGGGAGCAGGCGAGAGTGGCGTGGGAGCCGCTATCCTCGCAAAGCAAAAAGGTTTTGAGGTTTTCGTCTCCGATAAGTCGGGGATCAAGCCTAATTACAAAGAGGAACTCTCTTCCTTCGGCATCGAGTGGGAGGAGGGGAACCATACCGAGGCGCGTGTGTTGGCGGCGGATGAGATCGTCAAGAGTCCCGGTATTCCCGAAAAGGCTCCGATCATTAAGGCGTTGAGGGCGCAGAACACGCCTATCATCTCCGAGATTGAGTTCGCCGCGCGTTACACGAATGCGAAGATGATCTGCATCACCGGTAGCAACGGCAAAACCACTACAACCATGTTGATTCACCATATCCTGAAGAATGCGGGCCTGAACGTGGGCTTGGCGGGTAACGTCGGCTTCAGCTTGGCTCGTCAGGTGGCGCTGGAGAATCATGATTACTATGTGATTGAGTTGAGCAGCTTCCAATTGGACGGCATGTATGAGTTTAAGGCGGATGTGGCCATCCTGCTGAACATCACGCCTGACCACCTGGACCGCTACGAATATAAGTTCCAGAACTATATCAACTCGAAGTTCAGGATCGTGCAGAACATGAAGCCGTCCGACTACTTCATCTATTGGAACGACGACCCTGTCATCCAAAAGGAGTTGGAGGTGCGCACGATCGGGGCGACGGCTTGCCCGTTCTCTCTGAACAAGGCGGCTGGCTTGGCTGCTTACATCGAGGATGAGTTGTTGAAGATCCATACGCCTAAACGCTCCTTTGAGATGGCCGTGTCCGACCTCTCCTTGCGCGGGCAACACAACATGTACAACTCCATGGCGGCTGGTATCACGGCTATCCTCTCGGATGTCAGTGATGAGACGCTCCGTGAGGCGTTGAAGTCTTTCCGCAGCGTGGAACATAGGTTGGAGCCTGTCGCTTCCGTGAGGGGCGTCCGCTTCATCAACGACTCCAAGGCGACGAACGTGAACTCCTGCTGGTATGCGTTGCAGACCATGGATACGCCGGTGGTGCTGATCCTTGGCGGAACGGACAAGGGTAATGATTATTCGGAGATAGAGGAGCTGGTGAAGGAGAAGGTCCGCGCGATCGTTTATTTAGGAGTGGACAACAAGAAACTGCACGATTTCTTCGATGGCAAGGTGGCGCAGACGACCGACGCCCTCTCGATGAAGGATGCGGTGGACAAGTGCTTCGCCTACGCTAAGCCTGGGGATACGGTGTTGCTCTCCCCTTGTTGCGCCAGCTTCGACCTGTTCACTTGCTACGAGGACCGTGGCGAGCAGTTCAAGGCTTGTGTGAAGAGTTTATAGTCAATGATTGAAAAATAGAGTGGCATGAAAGAGTTTTTGGCAAAACATTTCAAGGGCGATACGATCATCTGGGTCGTGTTCGTGGCGTTGATTGTCGTCTCCACGCTGGAGATGTTCAGCGCTTCGAGCATGTTGGTCTATGACCGTCGTTTCCATGGAACTGCCTTTAAACCGATTCTGTCACACATGATCTTCTTGGGTGGTGGTTTCTTCATCGCCTATCTGATCCACATGGTTCAGCCGAAGAAGATATTCTTTTGGGGTGGGGCCATCGGTTATGTGGTGAGCATTCTCCTGCTCGTGGTCGCATTGGCCTTTGGTACTGCGGCGAATGGCGCTTCCCGATGGATTCATGTGCCGGGTGTGGGCATCAACCTGCAACCTTCCGAGTTCGCTAAAATATCCGTTGTCCTATTGCTTTCCTCCCTGATGGGCTATTTCCATCGCAAGAAGACGGTGGATGACGGGCTGAAATATTACATGCTTATCTTGTCCGTTCCAGCGGTTTTGATCATGGTGGAGAACCTTTCCACGTTCCTCCTGCTTGCGATGGTGGCTGCCTTGCTTTTCTTCGTCGGAGGGGTGTCCCTGAAGAAGATGTTAGCGGTTGCTGGAGGCCTTGCTGGAATCCTTTTGGGCGTGCTGCTCCTTACCCTTGTGGAGAGTCGGATCGCACCGGAGAAGTCCGGACTGAAGGTGGAGGGCGTCGAGCAAACTTCGGAGCGTACTTGCGTGTCGTTCGTGACGCACCGTGTGGGTACGTGGATCAACCGATTCAAGCGTCATTCGGGGACCGACATGACGCCGGAGGAGCGTATGGAGGCTAAGTATGACGTGACCAGCGACGACAAGGTGCAGACAGGCCACTCCCACATCGCCATCGCCAATGGTAAGTGGTTCGGCAGGGGCATCGGAAATAGTATCGAGCGGGACTTCATACCGCAGAGTTTCTCCGACTTCATCTTCGCTGTGATCGTGGAGGAGTGCGGTGTGCTGAGCATCTTGCTGGTTGTCCTCTACTTGACGCTCTTCTATAGGGCTTGTGTGATCATGAATAAGAGTGAGAGCTATAGCAACTCGTTTGCGGTGATTGGACTCTCGGCGATGATTGTATTGCAGGCGTTCACCCACATGTCCGTCGTTTTGGGACTTATTCCTGTGACGGGTCAGCCGCTTCCGATCATCAGCCGTGGTGGTACCTCCATCTTGACCACAAGCTGCTATTTCGGCATCATATTGGCCTTGAGCCGTACGGTGACGGAGGATAAACCGGTGATCGAGAAGGTCAAGCCCTCTTCCTCCAAGAAGGCTCAGTCCGAAGAGAAGAAGCCGAAGAGTGCGGACTCTGGTGTAGTTGCGGAATTAAGTGTCTAATGAAATATATTATTGGTTTATGGCAAATCAAAAATTTATTATAAGCGGCGGTGGTACGGGAGGACATATCTTCCCGGCCATATCCATCGCCAACGCCCTTAAGAAGAAACGCCCCGACGCCAAGTTCTTGTTCGTCGGGGCGGAGGGACGTATGGAGATGGAGAAGGTGCCGAACGCTGGTTACGACATTGTAGGCTTGCCTGTCAGCGGCTTCAACCGCACTAACTTATTGAAGAATTTCAAGGTGCTCTTCCGTTTGTTCAAAAGCTTACGGATGGCCAAGAAAGTGGTGCGTGATTTCGCACCGGATATCGCTGTGGGCGTGGGCGGCTATGCCAGCGGTCCTACGCTCTTCATGGCACATCGGTCGGGTGTCCCTACCGTCTTGCAGGAGCAGAACTCCTACGCTGGCGTGACGAACAAACTGTTGGCGAAGAAGGCGGCGAAGATTTGTGTGGCCTATGAAGGCATGGAACGTTTCTTCCCGAAAGATAAGATTATCCTTACGGGCAATCCAGTGCGTCAGGCCTTCCTGGAGGTGGCTCCTAAGTCACAGGAGGCGTATGATTTCTTCCACTTCAGTCCGGCGAAGAAGACCTTGCTGATCATAGGCGGTAGCCTTGGTGCCCGGACCATTAACCAAAGCGTCATCGCTGGCCTCTCTAAGTTGAAGGATGCGGGCATCCAAGTGCTTTGGCAGACGGGCAAACTTTATTACGAGGGCGCTCTGAAGGCATACGAGCCTTTCAAGACGGATGATATTGTGGTGACGGACTTCGTGAAAAGGATGGATTACGCTTACTCCATCGCGGACCTGGTGGTCTCACGTGCGGGCGCAAGTTCCATCTCGGAGCTTTGCCTCTTGGGCAAGCCTTCCATCTTGGTGCCTTCCCCGAATGTGGCGGAGGATCACCAGACCAAGAACGCCCAGGCGCTCGCTACAAGGAAGGCGGCGGTCATGGTGGCGGACAAGGATGCGAATAGCGTACTGTTGGATGAGGCGATCCGTATGATCGGGGACGAACCATTGCTGAATGAATTGGGTGAGAACGCGAAGAAGATGGCGCAGCTGGATTCTGCGGATCGTATCGCGGACGAGATATTAAAATTGATAGAGAAATGAAAAAGAAGAGTGTTTATTTTCTGGGTATCGGAGGCATCGGCATGAGCGCCTTGGCGAGGTATTTCAAGGCGAAAGGCTTTGAGGTGGCTGGCTATGACCGTACTCGTTCCACTCTGACTGGTGAACTGGAGCAGGAGGGTATTCCTGTCCACTATGAGGATAGTGTCGATCTGATTCCTGCGTCTTTCCGTGATGCGGAGAAGACGTTGGTTGTCTATACGCCTGCGGTTCCTTCTTCCATGTCTGAATTTTCTTGGCTCCGCGACAATGGGTTCGAGGTCATGAAACGCTCTCAGATCTTAGGCGAGGTGACGCGCATGCAACGTGCCATCTGCGTCTCGGGTACCCATGGCAAGACCACGACCTCCACGATGATCTCGCATCTCTTGCATAATTCCCACGTGGAGTGCAACGCCTTCCTGGGCGGTATATCGAAGAACTTCTCCCGCAACCTGCTCCTCTCGGATAAGAGCGATTTGGTGGTGGTGGAGGCGGATGAGTTCGACCACTCGTTCCTTACCCTCTCCCCTTACATGGCTGTCGTGACGGCTGTGGATGCGGACCATCTGGATATCTATGGCACGGTCGAGAATTACCGGAAGGGGTTCGAGGACTTCGTCTCCCTGATCCTCCCGGGCGGTGTCTTGCTGATGAAGAAGGATTTGCCTATTGTGCCTAAATTGAACAAGGACGTCAGACTATATTCCTATTCCGTCGAGGAGGGTGATTTCCATGCGGCGAACATCCGTATCGGCGATGGTGAAATCATCTTCGACTTCGTGACGCCGGAGTGTGTCATCCGTGACATCCAACTGGGTGTGCCGGTCTATGTCAACATAGAGAACGGTGTGGCCGCCATGGCGATGGCCTACCTGAACGGTGTGACCGAGCAGGAGATCCGTGCGGCGATGAAGAGCTTCGCAGGCGTGAAGCGTCGTTTCGACTTCCACATCAAGACGAAGGATTTCGCCTTCTTGGACGATTACGCTCACCATCCGCAGGAACTGAAATCGAGCATCGAGTCGGTCCGTGCCTTGTACCCTGGCAAGCGCATCTGCGGTGTCTTCCAGCCTCACTTGTACACACGTACGCGTGACTTGGCGGATGACTTCGCCCGCAGCCTCTCCTTGCTGGATGAACTGGTGCTTTTAGACATCTATCCGGCCAGGGAAAAACCGATTGAGGGGGTCAACTCCCAGATGCTGCTGGACAAGGTGACCATCAAGGATAAATGCCTCTCTTCCAAGCAGGGGCTGGTCGACTGCTTGTCGCACAAGGATTTCGACGTGCTGCTGATGGTGGGGGCGGGTGACCTTGATCTGCTGATCCCGGAGGTGGAGAAGAAGATGAGGGAATTAAAAGTTAAGAATTAAGAGTTAAGAATTAAGAGTTAAGCGTTGGGTGATGTTACATAAACGTTGGGTGAAAATATCGTTGGTTGTCTTGGTGATCGGCTATTTGTCGTTCGCGAAGATGTTCGCCTATAAGTTGGCTCGCTGTAGTCATGACGAGATGGTTTGTAAATGGACTATGATTCGTGTGACCATCAGTGATGCTGATCAACTGAATTTCGTGACCCAGGACGATGTGAAGGAACTCTTGAAGGACAAGTCGGTCTGCCCCGATGGTAAGCGCTTGGACCATATCGATATGGATTATATGGAGAATTACCTGAAGGGCAAGTCCCGAATCAAGACCGCAGAGTGCTATAAAACACCCAACGGGGAGTTGCGGATTGTGGTTACCCAACGTGAACCCATCCTTCGCGTGAAGGGTATGTACGGTGATTATTATGTAGACAGCGAGCTGAAGGTCATGCCGGTCTCTCCGATATTTAGCGCATACGTGCCTATCGCGACTGGTTTCGTCAACAAGGAACTCGCATTGGGCCAGTTGGGGGAGTTCGCATTGTTCTTGCGCGACCACTATTTCTGGAACGCGCAAATCGAACAAATCGACGTGGCTCGGAACGGGGAGGTGACTTTAGTGACCCGTGTGGGTGACCAGCTGGTGGTCATGGGCACCTTGGATAATTACAAAGATAAGCTGGACCGGCTTTATGCTTTGTATGTGAATGGATTTAATAAAATAGGTTGGAATAAATATAAACAAATCACGCTGAAATATGATGGGCAGGTGGTTTGCACAAAAAAATAGGAGGAGCATTATGGACGACGTAAAAATTAAGTATTCGGAAGTGGTGGTTGCGGTGGATCTGGGAAGCCGTAACATCCGTGGTGTGATCGGACACAAGACAAAGGAGGGTAAATTGGATGTCCTTAGGACAATCTCTGTCCCTTCGGAAAACTGCATTGTAAATGGTGTGGTTATCAATATTGACAGCGCCGCGTTGCAGATAAAGCAATTGATTATGAAACTGAGGAATTTGCTGAATGGAATGTTGAATTCATCCTCGGATGATCCCTCTGTGCGCATCTCGTACGACATCACGGATGTTTACGTGGGTCTTCACGGAAAATCCATCCATGGTGAGGTGAACGAATTGTCTCACTGCTTGGGGCCTGATCCAGTCTCCGAAGAGATAGTCCACTCCATGGAAATCGAGAACAAGCGTATGCGGATTGACGCTTCCCGTAGAATTATCGACGTCGTGCCATTGGAATATTCCGTGGATGGTATGGTCGTGGATAATCCCGTGGGATGTGTCTGCCATGAGCTCCGCGCGCGTTTCCTGAATGTCCATGCGGAGAGTTACGTGCTGGACAACCTGAATAAGTGCTTCGACCGTATCAACGAGAGCTCAAGCTCGGATGCGGCATCCATCATTAAAGTGACTCCCCATTATGTCCTCTCCTCTTGCCATTTGTCGGACGCTGTGCTCTCCTCCGGACAGAAGGAGGTGGGGTGTATGCTCCTCGACTTCGGTGCGCAGACCACATCTCTCTCCATCTACCATGAGAAGAAACTTCGATACTTGCATGTCTTCAATTTCGGTAGCGACCTCATAACGGATGACATCGCTTCTCTACGTCTGCCTTGGGGCATGTCGGAGAAACTGAAGACAGACTTTGGTCATGCGATGCAGTCCATGGTCGTTAAACCGGTGGTCGTTGATTTGGGCGGCGGACGTGAAGTGGACACTCTGACATTGGCGGGCATTATAGAATCCCGTGTGTCGGACTTCCTCGCCCGTATCGGTAGCGCGATGATGCTTTCCGGCTATAGCGCGCACATTGATTCTATCGTTGTCGTTGGCGGTGGCTCCAAGTTGGGCAATATGATAGAGAAAATCGAGAAAGAGACGGGTATACCTACTCGTTTCGGTGATGTCCGCGTGCTGTCCAGTGACTCGGAGGCGGAGAAGTTCGCCGATGTCTCGTATGCTTCGGTGATGGGTGTCATGATGTCTGCCGAGGTCGGTGGCGTCATTGTCCGTGATTCCTCGGAGGTGAGACATAAGAAGAGCAAAAAAGACTCCAAGACGGGTTGGATACTTCCCTCTTTGTGGGTTAAGGTGAAAGATAGAGTGGAAGGAAAGGTGGACGAGTTCTTCGAAGAATAATCTCCGTTCCGTTGCGTTTAACCATCAGACAATAAAAAACTTAAAAATATGATAGAGAACCAATTTACTGAAGACGAACTCAACGAAGAGGTTGAGGAGCAAGAACAGCCTATCATCAAGGTGATAGGTGTGGGTGGTTGCGGTGGAAACGCTGTCAACTACATGTACAACATGGGCGTGAAGAATGTCAGCTTTGTGGTATGTAACACGGATAAGCAGGATTTGCGCAAGTCTCCTGTCCCAACCAAAATACAGTTGGGGGAGAAGGGCTTGGGCGCTGGTTGTAAGCCTGAAGTGGGTTTGCAGGAGGCGCAGAAGTCTATCGAACAGATCAATGCTATCTTGGATGACCATACCGAAATGGTCTTCATCACCGCCGGTATGGGTGGCGGAACGGGTACGGGCGCCGCTCCACTTATCGCTAAAACAGCTAAGGAGAAGGGTATCTTGACGGTCGCTATCGTGACTATCCCCGCTCTCTTCGAGGGCGACGAGAAGGTGAACCAAGCGCTGGCGGGCGTGGAAGAAATGAAGAAGAACGTGGATGCTATCCTTATCATCAATTCCCAAAAGATATTGGATATGTATGGCGATATGTTCTTGGACGACGCCTACTCCAAGGGCGACGAGATCTTGGCGACCGCCGCTAAGGGTATCGCGGAGATCATCACACTCTCTGGACGTATGAACATTGATATGGCGGATGTCAGAACGGTCATGACGGATAGTGGCGACGCTATCATGGGTGCGGCCAAGGCGAACGGACAAGACCGTGCCATCGCCGCCATCCAACAGGCTTTGGACTCTCCTTTGCTGGTTAGCACCAACCTCTCCGGAGCGAAGAATATACTTTTGAACATAACCCATAGCAAGGAGTGCAGAATCACCACCAACGAGGTGACCATCATCCGTGACTACTTGTCCAAACAGATCGACGGTAGCACGAAGATCATCTGGGGTGTCATGCAGGATGATTCATTGGGCGATAATTTGGGCGTGACCATCGTGGCTACTGGTTTCGATTTCTCTAAGCAACGTGGCTCGTCTCCTGCGCCGCAACCTCAGCGTGTCTCCATGTCCGCACCTCAGCATGTGCCGCTGGACGGCGGACGAAGCGGAGGAATGGCTGATCGCCCTCAGAATAACCAGCAGGAGAATGTTGTTTTCACGATTTCCCAGTCGCAACCGCAGTGGGGAAGACAAGGACAACCGTTCCAACAATCCCAGCCGTCCCATCAGGTGGAGCATCAACCGGATCCTTATGGATTCTACTATCAAACGGATGGGAAGAACGGGGAGAGAAACGACAGAGCTGGCTTCGACCGCCCTACGGAGCAACAATTGGGGCAAATGCCACATGTCTCTTTGGATATGAATGATAATGACATGAATACGCCTTCCTATCAGAGAGGTAATGCGCAGATGGAGTCTCAGGGTAAGTCGGACCGAATCTCTGTCCTGGATATGGACGAGGGTAACGATTCCCTCTCTAATAGAAAAAATGGATTTTTGTACAACAATGTGGACTAAGTAATCCATGGATTTGAGTGACGACATAGTAATCCAACCGGTTATCGAGGTTCAGTTCCCTCCCGTGGTGAAAATCGTGGGCGTGGGAGGCTGCGGTGGTAATGTGGCGCAACATGTATATGACTTGGGACTGAAAGAGGTTTCCTTTGCTGTCTGCAATACGGATCGTAAAGCTTTGCGTGACTCGACTGTCCCCGTCAAAGTGCAGCTGGGCGATGGACTGGGGGCCGGTGGCGACCCTGAAATTGGACTGCTTGTCGCGGAGAGAAGTGCGGAGGATATCCGTCACTTGTTCGACGATGATCCTCAAATGGCCTTCATTACTGCGGGATTGGGCAAAGGTACCGGCACGGGCGCAGGTCCGTACGTGGCACAAGTCGCCAAGTCGTGCGAAATCTTGTCTGTCGGTTTCGTCTGCTTGCCCCCTGACATCGAGGGCGAACGTAAGATGAAACTTGCAATGAGGGGTCTGGAACAGATGCGCAAAAGCGCCGATGTGGTCATTGTCGTGGATACCCAACGAATCTTCGACCTCTATACCGAACTCACCATCGAGGAGGCCTTCAAGAAGGCGGACGATATCATGGCGGATGCCGCGAAGGCGATGGTGGACATCGTCACGAAGAGTGGAAGAATGACGATTGATATGGCGGATGTCCGCACCGCTTTGCGTAATGGCGGCGACGTGGTGATGGCTTATGGTAGGGCTTCTGGCGAGAACCGTGTACAGGAGGCCCTCTCGAACGCATTGAATTCGCCTTTGCTGCTTCAACCTAAACTGTCGGGCGCGAAGGATATGCTGCTGAATGTTATGACATCCGCTGAGGGCTCTTTGTACGCCAAGGAGCTGAAAAGCATCGAAAATTATCTCAGGGAAAAACAGGGGGTTGATAGGTCGACCAATCTTATCCTTGGCTATATGCTCGACGAAACCCTAGGGGACGATGTGAGCGTGACGATCGTGGCGACAGGCCTGCGCCCTGTGATAAGGGATCGTGTGACATTGGATATGGAGACGAACTCCTCCCCGATGGACTCCTCTTCCGTATCATCAGATCCTCATCCTGAAACGTTCTGGAATTTGGGCGATATGACGGACGAGGAAATGAGAACCCCCGCTTATGACAGGGCGGGTAGAAAGAGAATTTAATTGTGAATGCTGAATATAAATTATTACGACTATGGCTTTATTTGATCAAATCAGCGAGGACATCAAAAAGGCGATGCTCGCTCGCGACAAGGTGAAACTGGAGGCCCTCCGTGGCGTGAAGAAGGAGTTCATCGAGGCGAAGACCGCCAAGAACGCGGATGGCGAGTTGAGCGACGACACCGCACTGAAAATCCTTCAGAAAATGGTGAAACAACGTAAGGAATCCGCCTCTATCTTCACGGAACAAAACCGCCCTGAATTGGCGGAAAACGAATTGGCTGAGGCTGCTGTCATCGAAGCTTATCTGCCGAAACAAATGAGCGACGAGGAACTGACCGCTGCCCTTAAGGAAATCATCGCCGAGGTTGGCGCAACTTCCGCAAAGGAGATGGGCAAGGTGATGGGCGTCGCCTCAAAGAAACTTGCGGGTAAAGCGGACGGCAAATTAATCTCTGAAAAGGTTAAGTCTCTTTTGGCTTAATATTTTATACTACTTCCGTATGGTTGTCTTGCGATTCCCAACCATGCGAAATGCCACCCTTGGGATTACCCCCTTCGGTGGCATTTTATTTATCGGATGGCAACGTTTTATTGACAAAAAATAATTAATTGATTTTTTCGCACTCGGATTTAAAAAAATCATCCGATAGATTTGATTTATTTAAAAATTAATTGTACATTTAGATACAAAGGATATAACAGAAGAGTTTGTTGAGAATTTTTTATGGAACAAAGTGAATCTTACGAGTATAAAGTGTTGAGGTATAGTACGTTGTTGTGTGTGGAGAGTTTGCTCTACGTCTTTTCGGAGATGGTGGGTTCATGATGTTTCTCAATTTGTTTTTTTGATGTAGATATGGCCGTTTGATGATTTGTCGCATGTGATTTTTTATGGAATGAGGCAATCTTTTTGTTTAATGATACAATTGGAATTATTTGATTCATAATTGTTTAGCGTGTGGTTGTCCTGCGATTCCCAACCGCACGAATTGCCACCGGGACTTCCCGGTTCCGGTGGCTTTCTTCTCTCTCTTGCCTCATTTCGTGAAGTGTCTTTTTATATTGATGAAAAAAGTGTAATTTTTTGTAAAAATTTATATAAAAAATTTATTTATTTATTGCCAAAAGATTATATTTGCGGTGTGAAGTTGATACGGTGACGGTTTCCTTTCGTCATTTGTTAGTGCGGTTGATGATTGTGTTCCTATTCTTTGCGATATGTGTGGGCGATAATTGACATATCTCTCCGTTTCGATTCCTTCCGGAATTGTTTGAGTTATGTGCATGGGGATAAGTGGATGGATTTGTGTATCGCATGATTTGAAGAGGAATGTTTTTGGAAAAGAATATTTTGAAACACCTTTTATTTGTAAACTTGCTCACGACATAGATTGTCTTTTGAGCGTCAGGTATGGTTGATTGTGATTTTTAGCCATGCCCAAAGCCATCGGAGGTATTTCCTTCGATGGTTTTTTGTTGCCTGTGCGTAAACAATTGTTCCCAATGAAAATGGGCTGTGTCCTATTGTAGAGACGCAATGCATTGCGTCTCTACGGTACGGAGGCAGATTCCGCATGAAAAAAATAGGGCGGAAAGCCCAATGGCCCTCCGCCCTTTGTAAGATTATCCGTATGGATTATTTGTTCACTCTGAACTTCTCGTTACCGTTCTTGATGAAGTCCACGATTTGCTTAGCGGCTGCGATACCTGCGTTGGTGTTGGCCTCTGTGGTCTGCGCACCCATCTTCTTAGGTGTTGAGAAGTAACGGCCCTCGAATTTAGCGAACTCGTCGTTGGCTGCTGGCATGATGTCCGTGATGTACTTCAAATCCTCGCGCTCTGCCATCAACTTGAGCAAACCAGCCTCGTCGATGACCTCCTTGCGGGCTGTGTTGATCAACACGGCGCCCTTCTTCATCTGACCTACCATCTCGTAGTTGATGCTGTTCTTGGTCTCTGGTGTCGCAGGGATGTGCAATGATACGATGTCGCAAGTCTTGAACAACTCGTTCTGGTTGGCTACCGCCTTCACACCGGCTGATTCGATGGCTGATGCAGGGCAGAATGCGTCGTATGCGTATACGTCCATGCCGAAGCCCTTCGCGATGCGCGCCACGTTGCGGCCTACGTTTCCGAATGCCAACAAACCGAGCTTCTTGCCCATCAATTCTGAGCCGGACTTTCCGTTGTAGAAGTTACGTGCTGCGTATACCAACAAGCCGAATACCAACTCAGCTACTGCGTTGGCGTTCTGGCCTGGAGTGTTCATCACGCATACGTTGTGTGCGGTGGCTGCCGCCAAATCCACGTTGTCGTAACCTGCGCCGGCGCGTACGACGATCTTCAGCTTCTTGGCTGCGTCGAACACCTCAGCGTCGATCACATCGCTACGGATGATGATTGCTTCAGCGTCGGCTGCGGCGTCCAACAATTGCTTCTTCTCGGTGTATTTCTCCAAAAGGACCATGTCGAATCCGGCAGCGTCCAACTCTTTCTTTATACCGTCGATGGCTACTTTAGCGAACGGTTTTTCTGTGGCTACTAATACCTTCATATCTGTATCTTTTTAACGATATAGAGACGTAGCATGCTACGTCTCTACTATCATGGATTATTATTTCTGATTATTTGAATTTTGCCTCGTACTCGTCGATGCAGTCTACCAAAGCCTTCACGCTCTCAAGCGGCAAAGCGTTGTAGCAGGATGCGCGGAAACCACCGACTGAACGGTGACCCTTGATGCCCACCATGCCTCTCTCCGTGGCGAATGCCATGAAGTCCTTCTCGATCTCCTCTTTTCTGTCGAGTAATTCGTCCTTCAACACGAAGCAGATGTTCATGTAGGAACGGTCGTTCTTGTCGGCGATCGTTGGCTTGAAGATCTTGCTGTTGTCGATCTTGCTGTAGAGCAGGTTGGCACGCTCCTCGGCGCGACGTTGCATCTCCTTCACACCACCTTGCTTCTTAATCCATCTGAGGTTCAACAATGCGGTGTAAACCGGCAATACCGGAGGAGTGTTGAACATGGAGCCGTTGGCTACGTGTGTGCGGTAGTCCAACATCGTAGGAATGGAACCCTCTTCCTTGGTCAATGCGCTCTCTTTCACGATGACGAAGGTTACACCGGCAGGAGCCAAGTTCTTCTGTGCGCCACCGTAGATGCAATCGTATTTAGCCACGTCGATCGGACGGGAGAAGATGTCGGAAGACATGTCGGCGATCAAGCGAACTGGCACGTTCGGATCTGCGTGCAACTCAGTTCCGTAGATCGTGTTGTTCGTCGTGATGTGCAAGTAATCCAAGTCAGCTGGTACGCTGTAACCTTTTGGCAAGTAGTTGTAAGTGGTGTCCGCGCTGGATGCTACCTCAACCACCTCGCCGAAGCGCTTAGCCTCTTTCATGGCTTTCTTTGCCCATACGCCAGTGTTCACGTAACCTGCCTTCTTGTGGAGGAAGTTGTATGGAACCATGCAGAATTCCAGGCTGGCACCGCCACCGAGGAAAAGTACTTTGTATCCGTCAGGAATGTTTAACAACTCCTTGAACAATGCCTCCGCTTCGTCTACTACCGGTTGGAAGTATTTCGCGCGGTGACTGATTTCAAGAATGGAAAGACCGTGTCCCTCGAAATCCAAAACTGCTTTTGCGGTGTCCTCGATCACTTCGCGTGGAAGGATGGATGGACCAGCATTAAAATTGTGCATTTTCATATTCTAAACCAATTAGTTATATGTTTGTATTTTAATTTATTCGTTCCCTTTCCTTTTCGGAAATTCGTCGCAAAGGTAACAATTTTCCCTAATCGAAGTATATCTTAACAACTTTTTTTGCTAACAAAATGAATATTTTTCTTTTGTAAACAGTTAAAAATGATAGTTTTGGATGACACTTTGTATAAAAATCGACACTTGAACTATCTTTTTGCTATTTTTATCGAACGGAATGACGGATTGACTTACAAATTGTCTGAAAAACATGTTGAAAAAAATCTTTTAGTCTTTTTTGTTAGATACGTCGTTTTTCGTACGAGGTATGTGTATCAAAAACCATTTTTATGGTGAAAATGGCACAACAGGTGGATGTGCTGCGGAAATATGGAAGATGGGTTGTGGCGAATATAGCATGTCTATATATAAATATGACTTTGAGAAAATTGATACCAACAAACTCCCCAAAGATTTGTTTGATGCCTTATATGATGAATCATTGTCTGCCTCGGAGAATTTTTTTCGGACGTATATGGATGTTAATGCTTGCGTGATAAAGGAGAAAAAGAGGAAGTCGAAGAGCTCGGAGGAATCGGAGGACGATGGAACCCCTAAAGCTTCCCAAAGAGCATTGATTGTCGGTGAAGAAAGATCTATTTATAAAATCATATCTTACGGTCGAAATGAGCCTGCTGAAATGCGTTTGGTAAAAAAAAACGGGATGTGATAGTGCTGGATGATGACATCAAGAGGAAATGAATACTTGATGAGTGTTGAGCCGGTCTGCCACCCTGGCCTGGAAGCTCGCCATCAGGGTTGAAATGGCAGGGGATACGTGTCTTATGTGCTGACTATAAATGGATTTGCCGTTGAATTGTTGTCATAGTATTTCTTGCTATTTGTATGATTTCATGTCGTATTTATAGTGGACGATGTGTTTCCCGTTTTATGCGATAAGGTGGTAAAAGAAAAACCACACCATGCGGTCAATCCGATGGTGTGGTTCATTGTGTTGTCCTTTTTTGAATCCCTTGTTAAATAACCCCTATAAATTTTAACAGAGAGAAACTATTACGTGGTTTAAATCTAACATTTCAAAGATAGGTTACAAAGCCGGGTGAGGATGTGAAAAAATCTTCAGATGTGTGGTGTTTTTTCTTCAATGGATATGAATAATTCTTCATATATGCTCCCCAATATGAATTTTTGCGCATTTTTATGCGATTTTGGACCCGATTTCCTCTTTTTGGAGGATTTTTCCTCCCCATTTTCCCCTTCCTTTCGGACGGAATTTCCATGAGTTAAGACATGAGAAAAATAAGTATTCTGACTCTCCGCATAGTAAATTGTAAATGGTTAAATAGTAAATGATTGTAAAATCCAATGTGGTAAATGAACCCGTCGTGCCCTTTTTGTGGATTATTTTTTGTAATATTGCGTTAGATTTAATTATGTATGAGGATGAATGATTTGTATGATTTCCAAACCCATCACCATTTCTTTTTCGTGGGTATTGCCGGAACGGGCATGAGCGCTATCGCCCAGTATTTGAGGGGCATCGGGAAGCGTGTCTCGGGTAGTGACCGCCTTTTCGGGAAGGGAAAAAAGATGTTGATACAGGAACAGTTCGAGCGCCAGGGCATCGAGTGTTTCTTTCAGGACGCCTCCGGGTTGAGTCCCGACGTGGATGTGCTGGTCGTCTCCACGGCTATCGAGGAGTCTAACGTCGAGTACCAGAAGGCGTTACAACTTCATATACCTATTGTGAAGCGGTCGGAATTGCTCGCTTCCATCTCCCGCACCAAGCGTACGATAGCGGTGGGGGGTACCTCCGGCAAGTCTACTACCACGGCAATGGTATACCATATATTGGAGCAGTGTGGCGTCTCGCCATCCATCATGAGTGGCGCGGGCCTGACTTCCCTGCAGGAACGGGGACTGCCCGGCAACGCATGGGTGGGGAAGAGTGATTGGTTGGTGATCGAGGCGGACGAGTCGGACGGCTCCATCGTGAACTACACCTCCGAAATCGCCCTTTTGCTCAACATGGACCGCGATCACAAGGAATACGATGAGTTGGAGAAACTATTCAATACGTTCAGAAGCCATACCACAGGTCGCTTCATCGTCAACCAAAGCCATCCGAGGAGCAAGGAACTCTCTGTGAATAAGGATTATGATTTCGGAGTGGAGACGGACTGCGGCTACGAGGGAAGGGATTTTCGCCAGAAGGGATTCTCCATCTCGTTCAGTTGCAACGGAACCGAGGTGACGATTCCTGTGATCGGTCGACATAATATGGAGAATGCGTTGGCGGCCATCGCATGTTGCGCCGCTGTGGGCATCGGCGTGAAGGATTGCGCCAAGGCTTTGGCCTCCTATCGGGGCATCTACCGCAGGACCCAGCTGACGGGCGTGAGTAGGGGAGTGACTGTCATTGATGATTTCGCCCATAACCCTGCCGAGGTGGTTTGCGCCATCCGGGCCTGCCAGACTGTCGGGGAAAGAGTCTTCGCCTGGTTCCAACCGCACGGGTTCGGTCCGCTGAAGTTCATGCACAAGGAGTTGGAGCAGGAGGTTATACCGGCGCTCCGTCCGAACGATCTGTTCATCCTTTCCGACGTCTATTACGCGGGAGGTACGGTCACCCGTGAGGTGACGACCGCCGACGTGGTGAAGGTGATGGAGGCGGCCAGCAACCAGGTCATGTACTTCCCCGACCGCAAGGATATGATTCCTTATTTGAAGGCAAATGTAAGGGAGAATGATGTGGTTCTTATTATGGGTGCGCGAGACACGACCCTGTCGGATTTCGCACTTGAGATAAAGAATAGCTTGTGAGATAGCGAGCCCTGAAGGGTGCTCTTCTGCGCCATTGGCGAGAAGAGCACCCTTCAGGGCTATTTCTTTAGATGATTGGTCGAAAAATTTCCTCCTGATTCACAGCTATTTGTGAAAAATGCAAAAAAAAGATGTGAAATTGTTTGGTTGGTATTGGAATATGCCGTACTTTTGCACCCGCTTTCGAACAGGAAAGGCACCCCGCCGAAGGGACGGGGGACAAAGAAAAAGAGAGATCTTTGAGGGAA
>DBYR01000015.1 GCA_002310215.1 Bacteroidales bacterium UBA1181 | reverse complement strand
TTTTGAGGACTAAGATGTTCTTGACAATCGTTCCTTCGTGTTCCAGTCTGGCTCTGGAACGATAACAATATCGCAAATTTTGATAATCTCATCTTCAGTCAAATCAAGCCCAGATTGCTCCAGCTCTTCCCGCACGTCAATCGTCCATCGGGAATCAATGAGTTCCGACCATCCACGATCTTCCAAGTATTGCAGACCCTTTGAAATGGCTGAAGGACGAGTGATGGACATATAAAAAACTATTCTTTCACAACCCATGTAGTACAATTCAGCAAGCCACCTTCTTGTGCAACATCATTATAATTTATTGTCTCTATATGTTTCTTAGGGAATGTTTTTTGAAGAATTTCAAGAACTTGGTTATCCTCATCTCTTCTATTAAAGATTGGAAGAATAATCAAATTGTTGACTTCCAAATAATTCACGTATATTCCAATTGCACTATCTGGGTGTTTAGGATCCTTTTCATTGATAAAGAAAGGGACATCTATATATTTCAGTCCATATTGGTCAATAACTTTTTGCATCCCCTTTTGTATGTATTGGTATTCGTCGGACAATCTGTTTCCCAATATAGTGTTTCTATCCACAAATCTAACCATGCCATCTGCATGTCCAGTAAAATCTTCATTCTTAGATTTTAGTGAAGGAATTATAATTATCTCACATTCAAGCAATTTAGACAACTTATTTATTA
This sequence comes from Bacteroidales bacterium UBA1181, assembly GCA_002310215.1. Classification (GTDB taxonomy): domain Bacteria; phylum Bacteroidota; class Bacteroidia; order Bacteroidales; family Paludibacteraceae; genus UBA1181. The sequence goes on along the minus strand of DBYR01000015.1, from coordinate 34,791 downwards.
ATGTTCCCTTTTCGATTTTTGGGTTTTCATCAAAAATTCTATCCGTTAAAATTGCTCTTCCCTCGCATATAAGTACGTTCCCCCCATCCAAATTTATATCCGAAAATTGTGGGGTCAAACCGTTCATTTTACACACTTCGTGCACATCAGTACGAACATCATCCCACTTCTCTCCAATTAGATAACTTGGCTCGTATTTAAACTGAATCAATTTGCCCGATTCTGTTTGAACTGGCATATAATCACGGCACCAAATGTCCTTAGTACCTTTTATGAACGAGTAATTCACACGATGTTTTTCAAGAATTCCGATTAGAGTCTTGCATGTCTCGGGATGCTTGCTCATTAGTAATTCTGACATATAGACAGTTTGCTCGTTGTTATCCATAGTTGAGTGATAATTAGTTAATGATGTTATTTCGCAGGATGTGTTATTGTTGTTCTTTTTTGCTATTGTTGTAATATTCTCTTGTTATTCGACTGTCATATCCTAGAAATTTTTTGCATATTTCTGTCGTTGGTTCTATATTATTTTTGACACAAATATCTTTGAACACCTCTTCTAATTTTCTGTTATTCAATGCAAAATCTTGAATGTATTCGTCGCTGACACGTCTATCAAAAAACTTTATTTTCTTTAAAGTTTTCCTATGCTCTTCTTGTGACATTTTATTATCCACAAGTTGTTTCATCAACCCCGTTAATGATTGTTTTTTATAACGTTTGCAGACCCATATCCCTATCGTTATCATTGCTGTAACAATGGATATTATGCCACCAACTATTCCAATTAAAGATTCAATATTCATATTAAGAACAAATTATTTTTTTCACAAATCTACTTTTTCAAAACATTTCAATCCCAGCTTTCCCCATCTATATTATGAGTGAATAGCTATTGCACAGAAAAACTGATTCGACGTCCTAATCCTTGAAAGATTTTGAATAGGGTTGATAATTGTATGTCTGCGTGGCCGTTTTCGATACGCGAAATATAACTTTTCTTAGTGCCGATTTTCTGGGCAAGTTGTTCCTGGGTCAGTCCAGCTTTTTGTCTCTCTGCTCTAAGTTTTTCGCCCAAGATAAAAGCATCTACACCTGCTTCAAACTCAGTTCTTGAAGGAGTGCCTAATTCGCCGAAATCTTCGGTAATGAGATCCTCTATCGGTGTTAAATTCAGACGATTCATTTCTTCGCGTGTCATAAATCCTTTAGACATATTGATAAATTTTCATGGCAAAGATAACCAATTAGTTAACCTGATGCAAAATATTTTATATCTTTGTTACATAAACATTTAATCACCCTATATGATGGATTTAGACTCATCTCATTCGCCTCGCCAAACCCTCCTTCAATCCCTCTCGCAGATCCACACCACCCCCATGGGTGTTAAGAGGATAAAGAGGAATCTACGCTTGTCGGAGGGGGATGTGGTGACCTATTGCAAGGAGAAAATCGCTTCCCAAAATTGTGAAATCACTAGACAGGGAAAGAATTACTATTGCAAAATAGATGATATCATCATTACGGTCAACTCGTTCAGTTTCACCATCATAACTGCTCATATAAATAAACCGGCATGAGAGTATTAATCGTTCCAATGGCTGCCATGGCACCGACGGCTGGTCCGTCATATCGAACCCGGTGCATCGCAAGAGAAATGCAGGAAGAGGGTCTGGTGGTCGCTACTTGCCAGGCGCAAGACGTTAACTACAAGCCGATTGAAGGCATCGACAATTATTACCTGACAGTGCCCTCGCCTATGGGTATGCCCTCGTTCGTCGGCACACATATATTCCCTATCGTCCAAAAGCTGGGCGTAAACCGTTTCAGGAGTGTCGATAGCTTCGATGAGGTGCTCCATCTGACGGGAAACACCGACTACGCCTACCTCAAACAGAGTGTGGAGGATATCAGAAAAGCCATCAAGGCATTTCAGCCTGACATCGTATATTCCGAGTTCAACATCTCTGCCATGCTGGCGGCGAAGCTGGAGGATGTGACCCTGTACATATCCGCCAGTTACCCGACGCAACACCAATACAGCCATAACCCGAAATATGCCAAGGGCTTAAACAAACTGCTTCGTGAATATGGCTTGCCACCATTAACCTCATGTCTCGAACTGTTTGATTTGGCGGAGAAGAAATTCATACCGAGCTGCAAGGAGTTGGAGCCGATGGAGGATCCGAAGGTCTCGTTCTGTGGCACGTTCAAGAGCAATGTCACGGCTGCATCTACCGTCCGCGACAAGGTACTCGTTTACATGGGCAATGGAACCATCTCACAACGCAAGATGGTGAAGGAGGTCTCCCGTGCGTTCGAAAACACTGAATACCAGGTCTATATCGCAGGGCAAGGATTAAAAGAGCAAATCTTCAACAACATACATATCGCACCGTTCTTCAACTTCGACGCATACCTGCCGGAGTCTGTGTTGTTCATCAACCACGGGGGACAAAACAGCATTGCGGATGGACTGGTCTATGGTGTTCCGCTCCTCGTTTGCGCAGGCAAGGTGTTCGAGCGGAAGTACAACGCACAGAGCATTGTGAAAGCGGGAGCGGGAGAAGAATTGACCGTTGCGGAGTTCACCTCGGAGGAGATTAGACGTGTAGCTTTACAAATCATTAATAATCCTGATTATCAAAGGAATGCGTGTAGGATTGGGCAAGAACTGACTTCATTGGGAGGGGTGTCGGTCATTACTTCATCCATGCGTTAGCGGGCAACCGTTCCAGCATGGCGGTCACCGACAAACAGTATCTTTCCTCCCCAGAAAATGTAAAGGCGGAGTCTTCCCTCAATACTTTATCAGCCCTTTCTGCTTGGTTTTGAAATAGATGAATTGAACGATTCCCCGCATGGAGAGATAGGCGAGGAAGGCAATCCATAGGCCATCGTTCCCAATCCTTCCAATGAGAAGATTATACAACAGGAAGAATAGGATCGTGGCACAGACCATGGCCGTGACCATTCCTTTCGCCATGGTCGCACCCACCATGATACCATCCCAGAGGAAGGCGGAAAAGCCGCAGATAGGTATGGCGACAACCCATATCAGGTAATCTTCAGCGGCAAGGATCGTCGCAGTCTCATTGGTGAGCAAGTGCAGAAAATCAATGGTGAAGAATTGATACGCAAAGGTGAAGACGACGACCAAGCCCAATCCCCACAGGAATATGTACCGGATGGATTTACTCAGATTGGCAGGGTCTTTCGCCCCGATATACCTGCCAGTCAGCGCTTCTCCCGCATATGCGAACCCATCCGTGAAGTAGGAGAAGATCGAGAAGAACTGTATCAGCAACGTATTGACAGCTAACAATGTAGTGCCCTGCTTGGCTCCCGCCAACGTGAAGAAGGTGGTGACAGCCGTAAGACAGACCGTTCGGATGGCGATGCTTCCATTGAGGGAGACAATGCGTTTCAGCTTAGACGTATCAAGGACCTCCTGCTTGCTGATCAACGGCACCAGGTCGCCATACTTATGTTTCCAGAGGAAGAAGGCCAACGCTAAACCGCTGTATTGGGCGACAAGCGTACCCATTGCGATACCGGTGATTCCTAAATCAAGACCGATCACGAAAAGCAAGCTGCAAAGGATGTTGATGACATTGATGGAGATAGCGATGATCATCGGATAGACAGAGTTCTGCATACCTATGAACCAACCTTTTACGCTATACATACACATCACCGCAGGGGCACCGAACACGCAAAGGTTGAAGTAATAAGCCGCAGCCTCCTCCACCTCAGGAGCAGTGTTCATATAGGCGAAGGCATACTTCTGGATGACGCCCTTCATCAAAAAGATCAAGAGGCAGGCCGACAGTGCGATAAGGATGGAGCGAAGCAGCAGATGGATCGACTCCGAATGGTTTTTCGCCCCGAAGGATTGGGCGGTCAGTCCGCTGGTGCTCATGCGGATGAAGCCGAACGTCCAATAGAGCATGTTGATCAACGTGCCCCCGACTGAGATGGCGCAGATATACACGACGCTGCCCAAATGTCCCGCGATAGCCAAATCGACCAAGCTAAGCAAAGGAACCGTGATGTTGGTCGCGATGGCAGGAATAGCTATTTTAAGAATTCTCTTGTTCATCCGAAAAACTCCTCATTTCCATAAGGTTAGAACATCATAGCACAGGGCCAATCATCCTTTTCAACCTTACATTTTTCTCGGTTCAAAGATACTGCACTTCTTGGATTCCCACAAGAGAAGAAATACCCGAACAATGGCAATCACAATTAACTTTCACAGCTCATAGATTTTTCATTAAGACGAGGCAGAGGGCAACAAATCCTTACGCAGAAAAGAGTTCACGGAGTTTGATACGAATTTATCGCATCAGCACTGATCGCAAATAGTAAATTGTAAATGGTTAAATAGTAAATTATACTATCTTTGTGTCAATCAGCATCCGGAAGAGGTTCTTCCGAGTTGTGGATCTAAAAAAGAACTCTTATGCCAACCTCTAAATCCTACGCAGACTTCATCCTCGAACAGCTCTCAGGACTGCCAGAAATCGCTTCCCGTCAGATGATGGGCGAATACATCCTTTACTACCGGGACAAAGTCATCGGAGGCATCTACGACGACCGTTTCCTCGTGAAGCCAGTGAAGGCGGCGCGTGAAAGAATGCCAGAGGCACCATACCAACTGCCCTACGAGGGTGCGAAGGAGATGCTGTTGGTGGACAATGTGGACAACCGTGATTTCCTTGAGGATCTGATCACGTCCATGTACGACGAATTGCCGGAGGTGAAGAAAAAGAAGAAAGCATGATCCTCCGTCCTCAGGTTCAACGATTTGCAGATAAGGTCTGATGAGAGAACGGAGCATCATTCCCTTCAAAAAAAATAAAGCAAGAAACCACTGATTGGAATAAATTTTTATCTTTGCGAAACTTTAAAACTAAACGACATGAGATTAAACGGAAGAAGAGAAAGTTCAAATGTGGACGACCGCCGAAGAAGCGGTGCAGGGAAGGCAGGCTTAGGAATAGGCGGAGCCTTATTGATAGCAGCCATCACCTACTTTACGACTGGCAACTTAGGTCAAGCGATAACCACAGGATTCCAAGTGGTTCAATCATCAGGGTCCGGAGGCAACAGTTCATACGAGCCAACAGCGGAAGAGAATGAGTTGGCAAAATTCACCAGCCAGATTCTAGCAGGTACAGAGGACATCTGGACGGAGCAATTCCAGAAGATGGGCAAGACCTATCACGCGCCACACCTCGTCATGTTCCATGGGTCGGTTAACTCAGGTTGTGGTGCTGCAAGTGCATCCACAGGTCCGTTCTATTGTTCCGGAGACCAAACCGTATACATTGACTTACAATTCTTCACGACGATGAAGCAACAATTCGGCACGGCGGGCGACTTCGCATACGCATACGTCATCGCGCATGAGGTGGGCCACCACGTGCAGAACGAGTTGGGTATCCTCGGTCAGGTTCACCAGAAGATGAGCCAAGTCTCCAAGACCGAATCCAACCAATACAGCGTGCGTCTTGAGTTGCAGGCAGACTTCCTTGCGGGAGTTTGGGCATACAACGACCACAAGAAATTCCAGTCGTTGGAAGATGGAGACATCGAAGAGGGTTTGAACATCGCCTCAAGAATTGGAGACGACTATTTGCAGAAACAGGCTCAAGGCTACACCGTACCAGAGTCATTCAACCACGGAACCTCCGCACAGCGTTCCCGTTGGCTGAAGAAGGGTGCTACCGGAGCTGACATTTCCGAAGGAAACAAACTATTCCAACTTCCTTATAGCGATCTATAATCGAAAGGATAAAGGCAAAGAGAGGGGGTTGCTCAGTGGAAACTGGACAACCCCCGTTCTATTTAAAATAGCCCCTTGCGAAGCTACTCCTTTGCGTTTTTTATAGTTATAGCATGCACTCTCGGAAGAGCTGTGATTCATCAATCATAATAGACGATCTCACGTCTTGTGATGAAACGGACCTGATCTTTTTTGACATCGAAGATCGTCTCCGTCACCCAGTTGCCATGGTCGTCGTATTCATACACACATTTAGCCTCTGCCAAATACTTGTCGCCATACGGGATGGTCAGGGAAGAGATCAGGTAGCCCCTATCGTCGTACTCATACAAAATCTTATAGGCCAGCACACCATTGAAATAATGGCCCGTCTCCTTCAGCAAGCCGTTTCCATTGTAGACGGACACCTTCTTCACTACCTCCTCGTTTCTCTCGTTGTAGTCCGTTTCTGAGGTCAGATTTCCCTTCTCGTCATAGCCGAACACACGTTTAAACACCAATTCGCCATTCGCGCGGGTATGTCTGTACTCGCTCTGTCTACCATTACGGTCATACTCATACGTATAGAGGTCGGAGACATTACCGTTCTCGTCATGGCGCACCTCCTCCTTCTTGTTCCCTTCGCCGTCATAGACATTCACGTTGACACCAGAGACCTCGCCCTCCTGATTGAAGTTAGTCTCCTTCACGCAAATACCGTTCTCGTACTTATGCACACTGCGGCTGCTCAAGCGATTGTCGATGTCATAGGATCGTTGCTCGGTAAGACCTCCATTACGGTTAAAGTTGTAGAACTCGTTCCAAATACGTTCCTCCATCACGTTATCAAACACAACGCTTGCATCATACGTCTGGGAATGAAGCGTTTTCACGTTTCCTTTCAATCCCATCGCATTAGGTACACTTTTCTGCTCTTCTTGACATTCCGTCAAAACAAACAAGGACAATAAGCCCCACAAAAACAAACTTTTTTTCATGCGATTCCTTTTTTAAAACACCTTTTAAACACCTTATTACGTAAACACCTTACAAACATGTATTCGTAAATATATAAATAAATTTTCGAAAAAACCAACATTTGAGAAGATAAATTTCTCGGTGGATACGCCAAAAAAAGACGAAAAAAGGGTCAAACGAACTGGCTCTTAAGCCCTTACGATTTCACAATTTAATGCAATGTTTTCATGCCTATATAGACGATTCCACATTTCGTCCCGACCTTGACGATATAGACCCCAGGGACAGGGATAACGATATCCACCGCATCAGAAGCTGCCGTCTCCTTAGCGACCATAGTCCCCACGGTGGAAAAGACTTCAACCAGTTCACCTTTCTCCACATTCCGCAAGGATATGGTTTGGTCATGCACATAGATTTGGAGCATAGATTCATCTTCCAATGTCTCCCTCACAGAGACAGTCTCGCAAGTCAGGCTACCATTAGGGGCAAGAGGCGTCGCGGTGAGCATCGTATCCACGTTAGCACTTACACAGATTCCGAAAATGGTCATATCAGATAGTCCGTCACCCACACGACCGAACGACTCGTTCGTTCCGTGAGGCTCATAAGCGATTGAGTCCAAAAGGATCTCTTCACCCCGATAGAATCCAGTTAGCGTGACAGTTTCCGCAGCGGAGACGCCCAGTTTGAAATTCAGATGCAACGGACCCTTCTCAGGCGTCTTGTCCGCCCACAGCAATTTATATCCATGAGCAGGCACCACCGTCTCCGTGGACCCCTTAGGGATGGTACATTTCACCGCCTTCGTCACATTTTCGACGACCATTCCCGCCAAATCCACGTTCCTATCGCCACCATTATACACCTCTATCCAATCCGGGAAATCACCCTTCTCATCAGCAAGGGCCGTATTGGAGACACAGACCTCGTTCAGGTAGAGATCCGTCGGCTTCACATAATCAGGGTCATGTTCAAAGAACATCGTGATCTTTAATTCATTCCCCTGGGCGTAGGCAGTCAGCGCGCCACCGAGGTACTTGTTGTTGTCATCGGTCCTGACCACCGTATCATTGAGGTTCCATCTTAATATCCTATAGCCCACAGGGACAATCGGCTCAACCTTCACCCGTGCCCCTGAATAGCGCCAAGTATTGTATTTCGACGAATTAACCTCCCTTTTATTCAGAAGGAACTTAAAATCAGGCGTCTCATCATCAGGGAATACGGTTCTAATCTTTACGACCACGGAATCATTCCCCAAGCCGAATCTCTCCTTCAGTTGGTCGACGACATACGCTTTCCGCTCCTTGGCGAAGGAACGCATCTGTTCCACCGTCTCATCGAAAGCGCTCGGGTTGCCGGGAGCGTCCAAGAAGGCTGAATTCTTAATCGTCGCACACATGTCAAGCCTCGTCAAATCCCAGATGGAGTCGAGCTTCGTGTCAATCCGATCGTCAGTGAACTGGTTTTCCAGCCGATCAAGGTATTGGTCCAAGAACTGCCAGCGGAAGTCTTCGTTCCTGAGGCAAGACCTGAGCAGCACCCACATCGCCTCGACACCCTTCTCCTCCGTGGCGAACTTAATCATGTCCTTGTCCACAGAGGTCGCTATGGACAAGCCGAAATCCGTGTCATAGAGGATCCAACGGAACCTGCCGCCATCATGTTTCCGCCACATTTTGATGTTATTAGAGACCCAATCAGTATTACCAACATATTGCTCAAGAATCTGATAATCAATATATTCATCAATATCCATCATGGTCGACAAATGGTCATAGAAATCATCGTTCGCATAACTCTTGCTGACGTAGTCAATCATCTTATTGTAGGCATCCTTCGTACCCGCCTCGCACGAATAGCCCACGCCCAAGAAATCGATCTCATCCTCGTCAAGTCCGTAGTTATGGTAGACGTAATCCTCATTGGTGCGCTCCGTCAGGATCATCATGCCATAGAAGATACCATTCAGATAGAACGCCACAGGCTGAGCCATCTGCCTATCCAGATTCATCCCTTCGCTTAGACTTTGGATAAACATGTCCCTCCATCGAGGCTGGACATACGAGTAACCGTTTCCACCATTGCGCAAGGCAAGGCTCTTGTACTTCTTGTAATCACGCGCAGGGAAGAAGTTGTCGTACAGCATCTTAGACTTCCCCGACCGTTTATTCGCCTTGATCTTCAAGCTCTTCGCCACATGGATCCTTGTACATCCGCCATAGACACCAATCTCAACCTCCTGATTATCCACCACTTCGCCGTCCAGCAGGTATTCGAAATTGGCCGAGCGCATCCACTCCCGGTTATAGTTGGCGGGGAAATCATAGCAACCGGAGATGACACCATTGGTTCCCTCCACATACAATCCGAGGCTATCGCCGAAGATGTCCTCGTTGTTGGCGGAGAGGGAGACGACGGGGAGCCTATTCCCCACTCCTTTGCAAGCCTCATAAAACTTATCAGGGAGGATGAAAGAGCCCGTGAGGATCTCGCTGAACAACATATCCTCCATATATGCCCTCGCGCGCACGACGGTAGTCTGTTCAATCGAGATGGCGCCATCGTACTTCGTGCCGTTCTCAGGAGTAGGCACGTCACCATTCAGGGTGTAATAGATCTGCGCACCCTCCGTTTCGCAATCCAATTCGACGCTCAACGCACCATCATACAGTCCAGGCTTTCCGCTCTTGAACAAAGGTTTCGCCACCCGATCAGAGATGGACGTCACCAACTCGTCGTTCGGTTCACCAGGCGTAGGGATCATGAAACCATCCTCGCAATAGGCAATGTGCGGATATTGTTTTGGATAAGGCAACTCCAGCGTCTCGCCGCCGTTTGAGAAGGTAATCATCCCCCTATCCGTAGAGAGTTTATGCCCCACGCTACCGACGTAACGCGGATGGACACGCATGGCAGACGCACTACCCGACTCCTCATCGCCGAAAAACAGCAAGGAATAACCGTTGGGTATGACATGGGAAGAGTCCAGCATCACGCTCCAATCCGTCTGGCCCTCCTTCTCGTTGACCACAGTCCAGCCCTTCAGGTCGACAGCAGGTCCATCGTTATAGAACTCCACATAACCGTCATAGTTGTATTTATCACTGACAACCGTAGCGACATTGTTCGTCATGATTTCCGTGATGCGAATTCCAGCCTTCCCATTTGAAACGCACAGCACCCATAGCAATATTTGAAATAGTACAAATCTCCTCATATTGTCCAAATTAAGTTGTCCAAATTAAGGCAGGTTCTAAAAATTCATTTCGTGAGACCTTTGAATATATTTCAAATCCATTTGTGGAGACGCAATGCTTTGCGTCTCTACGGTGGCCGACCGACAAACAGCAAGACACCGAAAACAATCAAAAATCTCCATAAAGATAATCCTTTTATCCAATTGCCAATAAAATATCTAAGCAATATTTTTCTTCGGAACAAGTAATGATTCAGCAAGATTCATCATTTCTGGATGAAGCCCCTCCATCACAAAAAAGAGAAGTTCGGCAATATATTCCAACGAAAAAATATATATTTGCAACGCTAAAACCGAAAAACACAGGCTAAATGATTGTCAAGAAGTCATTCGTCCACATATTGGCAACCCTCATTGCATTCATGCTCTGCATGCCTGAGCTACGGGCAGGCACCAGCCAGCGCATGGAACGGATGGAGCGTTATTCGGCGACGGAAGGACTATCATCCAACATGACGCACGGCATGACGGAAGACTCTCTTGGGCACATCTGGGTGTGCACGGACTACGGGCTCTCACGTTTCGACGGAAGCCGCTTCAAACGTTTCGAGAAAGCGGAATACCCCTCCCTCCTACGCAACGATTTCTTCTGCGCCTCAACACAAAAGGACGGTTCCGTGCTCATCGGGAGCCACCTCGGTGTGGCGCTGAAATACGACGCTTGCGAGGACACCTTCCTCTTTGTCGCCCCCAAGGAGTTTGAAAAGACCTACTACAAACAGATTTCAGGATTCTGCTCCAACGTCAAGGGAGAAACCTACATGTGGACGTCAGGTGGCATCTACCTCTACAACAAAGAGACGGGTATATTCACCTCTGAAACACCAATTTACGAGATGACCAAGGACACGTTCATCTGTTCCATGTACGTGGACCCGAACAACCGCATCTGGATATGCACCTACAATTCTCTGAAAATCATACAACCCGACGGAAAACTCATCCGAAAGGACAACTTGGATTTAGGAGAGATGTATGCCAGCAAAATCATCTCCCTCGACAAAAATCATCTCCTCATCACCTGTTTTTCCAACAACCTAATCGAATACACCCTGGCGGACGACGGGCAAATCATTGGTTCCGAGAGAATCAGGCTGCCTTTCTCCAACACCACCAGCGTACTGAGGGACAGGTCCGGCAGGATATGGTTCACCACGGACGGAAACGGACTATGGTACACGGACGAGGAATTGACGGATAGAACTAACTTCGTGAACATCAAGCCTGCCGGATATCCAAGCGACGTCATCAGCAAACTCTATTGCATCCTAGAGTCGAAAGACGGCGATCTATGGATCGGCACCCAAAACACGGGAATCTGGAAATACAAAAAGAACAAGAGCAACCTGATCATGTCGTCACAAGACATCCCCTTCCCCGAAAAGATGTGCTCCGACTTCATCGAGACCGAAGAGGGAGGCATCTACGCCGTATCCGATGGCGGCGGACTATCATGGATCAGCAACGACCTCAAGACCTTCGAACAGATACCAGGCAAAGCGGGTGAAAACAATCAAAACGCACTCAGCATCGCGCAAGAGGACAACGGCAAAATATGGATAGCCACTTGGGGCGGCGGCGTCCAAATATACAACCCGGAAAGCAAGACCTTTAAGCAAGAGCGATTCGAGGAACTCAAATCCACACTCAGCTGTTTCTTCTCCGTCAACATCATGAAAAACAACGAGATATGGATCTGCACGGGAGGTGACGGGCTCTATGTGCGGAGAACGGACGGACATTGGGAGAAATTCATGCTACCTTTCGGCGGCAACGAATATGACATGTGGACCTATGGCGTCACGGAGGGCACCAACGGAACCCGCTGGATCATCACCACCCGTTCCATCTGGAGGGTCAACGGAACCAACCGGAAGCCTCTGATCGCAGACATATCCAAACAGAAGACGCACGACCCTATCTGCATCAACGACGCCGCATGCGACAAGGCGGGGAACCTCTACGTGGGATGCGACCAGATCATCCTGAAGTTCTCGGAAAACGGAGAGCACTGCGACACGCTGAGCTTCATTCCAAAAGACAACTACTTCTCCCTCGAACTATTGGCCAACGGAGAAATCATAGCCAGAGGAAACAAGGGCATATACAGAATCAACCTCGAAGGAGAACAATACACCTACTATCCGTACGAGTTCCACGCCAGCGGGACAGGACGTTTCCGCATCCACGGCTCCATCGCCCTGAAAGACGGAAGGATACTCTTCGGCACCAAGGAGGGATTCATCGTCGTCAACCTCAACCAGAAAGGGGAAGGCGCCAAGACCCACCACTTCGGTGTGATCTGCGAGACCGTCAACAGCATCCCATACAGGAAAACGGACATCAAACAGGAAACCGCCGAGGATGGTTCCATCAAAGAGATGACGGTCAAATACGGGCAAACAGACCTGACCTTCCGTGTGGACCTCGTGAACTACTTCCCCAAGGAGATTATATGCGAATACCAGTTGGAAGGATTGTCGGACAAATGGACGGAAGTGAACGTAGACAGGGGCATCAACTTCTCCTTCTTACCATCAGGCAGCTACGTCCTACACGTGCGCAACTACCTATCAGGCGAAGAGGAATCCGCAGAGGTGAGGGATGTACAAATCACCGTACTACCGCCATGGTGGCAGACCATCTGGTTCAAGGTCGGCACCTCCCTCCTACTCGCCCTACTGATAGGTACCATCCTCAACCTGCGCATCAGACGGTTGAAGAAAGAGCAGATCGAACTGCAAGAAAAGGTGAGGGAGCGCACCCACGAGTTAGACGAGAAGAACACCGAGCTACGCTTAGTGCTGCAAGACAAAGACCGGCTCATCTCCGTCATCGCCCACGACCTGAAGAACCCGATGTTCGCCATCGTGGGCACATTAGAACAACTGAACAACAAGAAGATTGAAGCGGACGACGAATACAAAAAGACCTTGAGTGACGTGCACCAATCCGCCGAGACCCTCCAGAACGAGATGGTACGACTTCTCGAATGGGCGAAAGCCAAGAAAGAGGAGATAGAGTGCAAGCACGAGGACGTCAACGTGGGCAACACGCTGCAGAACTTAGGCCTGCTCTTAGGCGGGCTCATCCGCAGCAAAGAGCAGACGCTCGACGTCACCTCGAAGACGGAGAACTGCGCATACGTCGACTCCAGGATGTTCAACACCATCATCCGCAACCTCATCACCAACGCAGTCAAATTCACCCCGAAGGGAGGTCGCATCGCCCTAACGGCATGGCAAAGCGGAGGAAAGATATACGTCAGCGTCGAAGACAACGGCGTCGGCATGAGCCAAGAGACGTTGGAGCAGATCCGCAACAACGGACACGTGCAGAGCACCTTGGGAACGCAGGAGGAGAAAGGCTCCGGCCTCGGATTAGGGCTCTGCAAGGACTACCTCAAACGCATCAATGGAGAGATGGAGATCAAAAGCGAGCTGGGTCAAGGCACCAAAATCACCATCTCCGTACCAGCATCCGAGCGCAAAGCCGAGGAGGCCATCCTTCACAAGGAGGAGGGAGGAGACGAACACCTGATAGACAAAGATCTTTTGGGAGGCAACACCGTCCTGATCGTGGAAGACGACCCGCTCATACGAAAGAACATCCAGCACACGTTAGAGCGACACATGACCGTCCTCTCGGCCAGCAACGGTGTCGAGGCCCTCAACATAGCCAAGGAGAACGAACTGGACATCATCCTAAGCGATGTGGAGATGCCAGAGATGAACGGTATAGAGATGAGCCGTGAGATGGCCAAGATGGACAACCTCTACGGCGTGCCACTCCTCTTCCTATCCGCCAAGACAGACGAGTCAGACCGTCTGATGGGACTCCTGACAGGTGCGGTGGACTACATCCCTAAGCCATTCAGTTCAAACGAGTTACTTATCAAAATCAACAATATCCTAAGCAATCGCAGGAAGCAACAGATACGCATCCTGCAGCAGAATATCGGCACGTTGTCCTCAGGAAATGAGAAGACGGAAGGAGTCGGGAAAGAGGGAGAAGAAGAGAAAGATGAAAAGATGAATCCATTCCTGCAGAGGATGGTGGACGAGATCGCCAAGAACTACAAGGAGAGCAACTTCTCCATCGAGACCTTGGCGGAAACGCTCAACGTGAGCCAATCGACATTAGCCAGGAAGATAAAATCCATCACGGGTAAGACCCCTATCGAGATACTCGTCGAGTACAGGTTAAACGCTGCCCTTTCGTTGCTGAAATCGAACGATGAAGGACTGCAAATCAACGAGATAGCCTACGAATGCGGATTCACTGACCCCGCCTATTTCACAAGGAAATTCAAGGAGTTCTTCGGGTATACGCCAAGGACAGTGAAATAGAATTAAGAGTTAAGAATTAAGAATTAAGAATTAAGGAGCGGGATTTACACGATGCGCACACCTCAGCCCTGAAAGGGCATAATACATATAGCCCAGGGCAACGCCCTGGGGATTTATGAAATCGTAAATCGTAAATAGTTAAATAGTAAATAACCAAATACGGCAAAATTTCGTAAATTCGCGGGCGTATGGGTAGGATAATGGCCATAGATTACGGAAGGAAGAGAGTGGGCGTCGCGGTGACCGACCCCTGTCAGATCATTGCGAACGGACTTTGCACCGTCCCCACCAACGACATACTCCGATTCATCGAGGAATACACAAAGAAAGAGACCGTCGAGCTCATCGTGGTGGGGCAGCCCAAGACAATGAAAAACGAGCCGTCCGAGTCGATGAAATACATCACCCCCTTCATCAACGCCCTGAAAAAAAGATTGCCACAGATACCCATCACCATGCACGACGAGCGGTTCACCTCCGTATTAGCCCACAAGACCATGCTCGACGGAGGGCTGAAGAAAAAGGACCGGCAGGACAAAGCCTTGGTGGACGAAATAAGCGCCACCATCATCCTACAATCCTACATGGAGAGCAAGAAATTCACAATGTGAGAATAAACAAAACAATATAAAAAATGATATATCCCATAGTCGTATACGGTTGTCCCGTGTTAAGAAAAGAGGCGAAAGAGATCACACCGGACTACCCTAACATCAAGCAATTAGCGGAAGACATGTTCGCCACGATGTACAATGCGGAAGGCATTGGGCTTGCGGCGCCACAGATCGGACTATCCATCCGCATGTTCGTCATAGACTTGGAAGTGTTGGCGGAGGACGACCCGCAATTCAAAGGATTCAAGAAGGTGTTCATCAACCCTCAGATCATCGAATACGGAGAGGAGACAGAGACGTGTGACGAAGGATGCCTCAGCCTGCCAGGCATCAGCGAGAGCGTGAAGCGTCCGACCAAGATACGCATCCAATACCTTGACGAGGACTTGCAGCCGCACGACGAAGTATACGAGAAATACAAGGCACGGGTCATCCAACACGAGTACGACCATCTGGAGGGGAAAGTGTTCATAGACAGGATTTCCCCTATCAGGCGTCAAATGAACCGTGGCAAGATCACCAACATGGTCAACGGCAAAATCAGATGCAGATACAGAGTAAAAACGGCGAAATGAGCAGTTTAAGCGAAATAAAAAAACTCATTGCGGAAGAGCAGTTCGCAGAGGCGGAGCGACAGCTAAAGGCGCTCCTCGAACAGCGGTCCGAAGACGGAGAGGCCCATTTCCTCTTAGGGAACCTCTATCGAAAGAGAGAGGATTGGGAAGGAGCGTTGAACGAATACCAAGCGGCAATGGACCTCAACCCAGAATCGCCCGCTCGAATGGCCTACGACGCCATACAGGAGGTGTTGGCGTTCTACAACAAGGACATGTTCAACCAATAGTTAAGAGTTAAGAGTTAAGAGTTGTAGAGAGTGCGTTTCCTTACATGATGCGCACACCCCAGCCCTGAAAGGGCATAACATATATAGCCTAGGGCAACGCCCTATGATAGGTTTTTGTCTAAAATGGGGCATGCGATAAAGATGATTTAACATTTTTTCCGACAAGAGGCAAGGATATTAATCTCCAAAGGGGTAAATTTGCCGTGGTAAAGAAAAAAAGAAGAAGAAAGTGGACACGAAAGAGCAATTTGAGGCGGTCATAGCCGTATGCAAAGACATCTACAGCAAGAAGCTGCAGGATTACGGCGCAGCATGGCGCATCATGCGTCCAGCCTCCATCACCGACCAAATATTCATCAAAGCGAACCGAATCCGCACCCTGGAAGTGAAGGGTGAGGCGAAGGTGAACGAAGGCATACGTCCGGAGCTCATCGGCATCGTGAACTACGGCATCATGGGGATGATCCAACTGGAGAAGGGCTATTCGGACGAGTCTGACCTCACCCCGCAGGAGGCTATCGAGCTTTATGACGAATACATGAAGAAGACCGTCGACCTGATGTTGGCGAAGAACCACGACTACGACGAGGCTTGGCGCTCCATGCGCACCACCTCCTACACCGACCTCATTCTCATGAAACTCTATCGCACCAAGCAAATAGAGGATCACCAGAACAAAACGCTCATATCAGAGGGAATTGAGGCAAACTATATGGACATGGTGAACTATGCGTTGTTCGGGCTCATAAAAATAGATTTTAAAGAATAAAAAAACTAATTTTCAGTAAATTTGGAATCATGAAAGATACCGTAAAAAGTAAGATAGTTGTCACAGCAAGGATATTGTTAGGATTGGTTTTCGTCTTCTCGGGCTTCGTGAAGGCGGTAGACCCACTCGGCTCAACCTACAAGATACAAGACTACATGGAAGCGATGGGACTGGACTTTTTCGCCCCTATCGCCCTGGTCATCGGCATTGGCTTAGCCGCCTTCGAATTCCTGCTCGGCGTGTGCCTGGTCTTAGGAACCAACCTCAAATCCACCTCCATACTGACCATCATCATGATGTGCTTCATGACCCCGCTCACGTTGTGGATCGCCATAGCGGACCCCGTGTCGGACTGCGGATGCTTCGGCGACGCTTTGGTCATCAGCAACTGGCAAACATTCTGGAAGAACATCGTGCTATTCGCCCTCGCGATTTTAGTATACAAATGGAAGGAATATAGTCCGAAACTCTTCTCGGACCGTACAGAATGGCTGATAGCCATCTGCGCCGGCACATTCTCCGTACTCCTCTCCGTATACTGCTACTTCAACCTTCCAATCATAGACTTCCGCCCTTACAAGAACGGAACGGACATCATCAAGTCGATGGAAGTGCCTGAGGGCGCCGAGGAGGATGTATACGAAACCATATTGGTGTATGAGAAGGACGGAGAAACAAAAGAATTCTCACTGGACAACTATCCGAAGGATGACAGCACATGGACATTCGTAGACTCAAAACATAAACTAATCAAGAAAGGGTTCGAACCTCCAATCCACGACTTCTCCATGGAACATCCGGACGACGGAGACATCACGGAGGAGGTGCTGAACAAAGAGGGCTACACCTTCCTGATGGTATGCTACAGGGTCGAGAAAGCGTTAACCAACAAACGTAAGGAGATCAACGACATTTACCAATACGCGCAAGAACATGGCTACGGTTTTTACTGCATGACCGCCACCGGTCTTGAGACAGACGAAATGAAGGAATTCAAGACCGAGATGGGCTACAGCGCAGAGGGTGGCTACCCGATCGTCAACACGGACGAAATCACGCTGAAAACAATCGTACGCTCCAACCCTGGATTGGTGCTGATTAAAGATGGCGTGGTCGTGAACAAATGGAGCAATAAGAACATGCCGAAGTTCAACGCACCGCTGGAGGATTCTCCGATGGGGAAAGTGCAACAACCAAACGAATGGAGCATGGTCTTCAAGTCCGTTTTAGCATTCTTCATCACCATCGCCTTGGTTTTCGCCATGGATTGGATTATCAGTAAGATTTCAGGCAAGAAAAATTAATACGAAGAGATTATCATTAAACATAATTTTAAACATTTCATTACAATGAGAAAGAATATCGTTGCAGGAAACTGGAAAATGAACAAGACACTCCAAGAGGGTCTTGAGTTGGCAAAGGGCTTGGACGCCGCTTTGAAGGGTAAGAAACTGAATTGTGATGTCATCATCGGCACCCCATTCATCCACTTGGCAAGCGTAGCCGCAGCCATCGACACTAAGGTGATCGCAGTTTCCGCTGAGAACTGTGCAGACAAAGAGTCTGGCGCATTCACTGGCGAGGTTTCCGCCGCTATGGTTAAGTCCACAGGTGCGGAGTACGTTATCTTGGGCCACTCTGAGCGTCGTGAGTACTACCACGAGACTCCAGAGATCTTGAAGGAGAAAGTCCTCTTGGCTTTGAAGAACGGTTTGAAGGTTATCTTCTGCATCGGCGAGAGCTTGGCAGAGCGTGAGGCTAACAAGCAGAACGCAGTCGTTAAGGCTGAGTTGGAGGGTTCAGTATTCAACTTGTCCGCTGAGGACTTCGCTAAGATCACCATCGCTTACGAGCCAATCTGGGCGATCGGAACTGGCAAGACCGCTACGGCTGACCAAGCTGAGGAGATCCACGCATACATCCGTTCTTGCGTAGCTGACAAATATGGCAAGGAAGTTGCTGAGAACACTTCTATCCTTTACGGTGGTTCTTGCAAGGCTTCCAACGCCCCTGAGTTGTTCGCTAAGCCAGACATCGACGGTGGTTTGATCGGTGGCGCTTCTTTGAAGGTTGAGGATTTCTGCGGCATCATCAACGCATTCTGATTCTAACCTATCAAATGATCATAACGGAAAAGGGCGGATATATTGTTCGCCCTTTTTCGTCATAATTTCCTAGGGCGTTGCCCTGGGCTATATATGTTTCGCCCTTTCAGGGCTATATCCGCATGCATCGCATTACGCACAGGGGTTAACACCCCTGCCTGGAGGATGTCGCCCCGTTGGGGCTTAGGTCATGCACATCGTGCAGAGACGCTCGTCCTTCAATTCTTAATTCTTAATTCAAAATTCTTAATTTTCATAGGGCGTTGCCCTGGGCTATATAATGTCATGCCCTTTTCAGAGCTCAGTTATGCGCATCATGTAAGGAAATGCACACCCTTCAATTCTTAATTGACTTCGTCGAACTGGCGTTTCAAAATTCTTAATTCTTAATTTTCTTAGGGCGTTGCCCTAGGCTATATATGTTTCGCCCTTTCAGGGCTGGCAATGAATCGGACGGGCATCCATAATTCCCCAGGGCGTTGCCCTGGGCTATATAATGTTATGCCCTTTCAGGGCTGGGTTATACGCATCGTGCAAGAGCACACACACCTTTCAACTCTTAATTCTTAATTCTTAATTCTCCACCCCTCCGGCACCCCGCTCTTCCCCTCATCAACAGGAAGCGCCTCAGGGCAGACGAAGGTACCCTCCTTCCCCACACCATCGGTCCAACCACTCGTGGCGACCAAGTAGGACGGATCCAACCAACTAGTGAAATGCACCTTCAGGTACTTCAGTCCTGCGCATCCGCAGAACATTCCCTTGTAGCAATCCTCCTCTAAAGAAACGGCAGGCAACTCGGGAGCACGCTCTAATGCGGCACACCCCGCAAACATACCCAAATAGCACCCCCTCTTCATTCCTTCGGCGGGAAGCGAAGGCGCAACGGAAAGACGCACACACCCATCGAACATATTCGCATAGCAATAAGGACTTAAAACCTTGGCTGGAAGAGCCGGAGCCTCCGTCAGCGAGACACAGCCTCTGAACAGATTACTATAACATCCATCCGCCAACTCCGTCGCAGGCAATGAGGGCGCACGGCGCAACGACCCACAACCGTCGAACATGCCCTGATAGCATCGATCCCGCAGCACGGTGGCAGGCAAGGCCGGAGCCTCCTCCAAATTCGGGCATTTGGAGAACATATATGAGTAACATCCTGGAGCCAAGTTCAATGCGGGCAGAGGAACGCCCCGCCTTATCGAGCCGCACCTCCAAAACATGTATTGGTAACAATCCTCCGCCAATGTGTCGGCAGGCAATGCAGGCAGACTATCCAACCCACACCCCGCGAACATCTGTCGGTAACACCCTTTCACCAAGCGACGAGCGGGCAACGCAGGGGCACATTTCAGGGAGCTACACCTCTCGAACATGGAGGCATAACAATCTTCCGTCAGGCGCAAGGCGGGTAATTTCGGCGCCTTCTTCAGCGAAGACTTAGAGAACATCTTCTCGTAGCAGTGATCCGCCAATGTCTTAGCAGGAAGTTCTGGCGCCTCGGTCAAACCCGTGCCCGAGAACATCTTAGCATAGCAACGCTCCGCCAATGTGTCGGCAGGCAAAGCAGGCGCACGTTTCAGGCGCACACATCCGCCAAACATACTCACATAGCAGGCATTCGCCAAACGGACAGAAGACAAGGAAGGAGCCTTCCGCAAGCTTCCACACATCTCGAACATGGAATAATAACAACCCTCCTCCAAGGAAACGGCAGGCAATGCAGGCACACGCCTCAACCCCTTGCAACCAGAGAACATAGACATGTAGCAATAGGAGGCCAAGGAGCGGGCAGGAAGAGCAGGAGCCTTCCTCAAGGACGAGCATTGCATGAACATCATGGCATAGCAATCGTCCGCCATCACCTCGGCAGGCAATGCAGGCGCACGCCTCAACCCCCTGCAACCGGAGAACATAGACATGTAACAACCCACAGCCAGCTCAGTGGCCGGCAAGCGGGGCGCACGGCGCAAGCCCTCACAGTTCTCGAACATATACGCATAACAACCGTTAGCCAAGCGCAGGGCAGGCAATTCGGGGGCTTCTTTCAACCCCTTGCAACCAATGAACATGTGGGAATAGCACCCCTTGGTCAACGTTGTGGCGGGCAAACGCGGCGCACGGCACAAGCCTTCACAATTCTCGAACAGGCGATAGAAACAATATTCGGAAGGAATCTCCGCATGCGAAGCGTCCCCATACAACAGACTCATCACGTCGCCATCCGCATAGACCTCCCCCTCTATCACGAAAGCGGTATAACGGGTACTATAGAAACCCATATCATTCGTCGAGGTAGAACCGGAAAGTCCATTCGGATTGTCTCCCCTGAAGCAGACCGTTTCGCCCGCATGCTGCAGCTCGATCAGTTCCGACATGGTGTTCACGGTGTCCCCATCCTCCCTCGGGTGGAAGCGCAGCGGAGACCACGAAGCGCCCTCATCACGGGAATACTCCAGGGAAGGATGATTGCCCGCATACGACGCTACAGAGACCATCGCCCCATCCTCCACGGCCGTAAGGCGAAGAGGGTCCGCCGCCCTGCCCATCGAGGCAAGGAGAAAGGAAAGGATGAGTAAAAAAGAGTAACGTCTCATACGATGAAAAATTAGACTTAAAAATTATCTCGCCACGCTAACCGGCTCTTTGCTCAGCTCCGCGCATAGGAAATCGTATGCCTCCGTGATCGTGCGGAAACGTTGTGTAGCATCCTCCCGCTCCTTTATCGTGGCGGTAGGCGGCAGGGTATCGGGGTGGCAGGTCTTCACCTGCGTGCGGTAGGCGGTTTTCACCTCCTCCAGCGGGGCATCCAATTTCAGGCCCAGCAGGTTGTAGGCCTCCCGCTTACGGCTGGAATAGCTGAATTGGCAACGCTCACGCTGTCGGGCGTTCTCCTCGCCATTCCGTCGTTCCCTGGACTGTTTCTCCGTTTCGAAGCGATACCTCAGGGAGAGGAAGTCCCAATCTTTTATGCAAAGGTAAAATGCGATGCGGGAGAGGCGGTTCAACTCCTCTTCGTCCACCAAACCATCACTCGCATAGGCGCACTCGAAGAGATGCGTCAGGAGCTCCAGACGGTCGGCGTAATCCAATCCCTTGTTTTCCATGATGGACAAACTAATGTTCACGAAACCATCCTTCGACGGGACGGACCCCTTCTTACGAAAACCCCTAAAGCGTTCAATCTGCTCGGACAAATCATGCGTATAATCATACTTGCGGAAAGCCGACTCGGAGAGGTACTTCATGAGGCACTGATAACCCGCATCCTGGTACGAATCACCCATCCTGAGGCATATCATATTCGCGAAGAGTCTTATCATATCCGTGTAATAACGCTGCTTCATGGGCATGGTTTTCCCCACCCGTTTTGATAGGTCGCGCTTGTAATCATAGCTGACATACTTAGACTTCGAGAAGTATGTCAGTGCGGACTGGAGGGCCTCCTTCTGGCACTCCGGCATGGTCTTGAAACATATCCTATTCGCGAAGCGCCTTATCTCGCCCTCATATTCCTCCTTGTAGCAAATCGGGTCCACATAACAAAGATCGGGGAAAGATGTCTGGAAGAAATCCACCAAATTGGAATCCTCCACACTCAACTCATAGTCTCTAAATTCCACCGTACAAGACGATTCCCTACAAGCGATACGCTTTATAGTCCAATAGTAATACGTCTCCTTCCATAGTCCCCGAAAATGGCGTAATTCAAGGCGGTCTGTGTAATAGTAGCAACAAGAAGAGAATCGGTTTTTTATATACTCCCACCAAAACCAGGCAGAGAACACAACAAAACTGGCTATAATACAAACAAGATCCAAATACGAAGTCTTCAAATCGTGCGAGCTAGCATAACCCAACGATTTAAAAAAGATCAAGAAACCAGCCACACAATGCACGGCGTGGGAAAAGTAAGGCAAAAAATTATTCTGCCAACAATCCTCAAGAGTTTTCTTCAACGCCCCGTCTTCCGTCAGCAAGGATTTTTCCTTCCACTCCTTGAATATCCTATCTATTTTCTCCTTGTCCATAGTTCCAAAATTAGCACAATTTTATGGGAACGCAATGGAGCATGGCATTGATTAAAATCTGTTTTGCCCCCTCCGGGGGCGTCCGACACTCCACATGTCCACATTCCCCAGGGTGTTGCCCTGGGCTAGATAATGTAGTGGCCTTTCAGGCCGTAGGGGAACATCATTTCGTCACGCTGACTGGCTCCACTACCAGCTCCTCACACAAGAAATCGTATGCCTCCGTGACCGTGCGGAAACGGATCGACGCCTCCTCCCGCTCCTTATCCTTTGCGGTGGGCGGCAGGGTGTCGGGGTGGCAGTTCTTCACCTGCGTGCGGTAGGCGCTCTTCACCTCCTCCAACGTGGCTTTCTCGTTCAATCCCAATATCTTATAAGCCTCCTTCAGGCGGTTGGAATAGGCGGATTGGTAACGCTCACGTTGCTGGGCGTTCTCCGTGCCATTCCTTCTACCTCCTTGTTGTTTCATGGCTTCGAAACTGTACTTCAGCGAGAGGAAGTCCCACTCCTTGATGCGGAAATAGTAGGCGATGCGGGAGAGTCGGTCCAGCTCCACCACATCCACCATCTCCTCGCTCGCATAGGCACATTCGAAGAGGTGCGACAGAAGCGCCAGACGACCATCGTAGTCCACGCCCCTATTCTTCAGGATGGACAAACACCTGTTGATGTAATCCTCGCTTCTAGGCATACGTCTCTGCGCCCTGTAGTGATTGAACGTGTCAACCAGTTCCGTGAGTTTTCGGGCGTAATCATAATCCTTGTACTTCGGCTCCGAGAAGTATTTCTTGGCACATTGCAGTCCGTCCTGCTGGCTTTGAGGGTCACTCCCCAAGGTGATCATATCCGCAAAGAGCCGCAACATGTCCTCGCACAATGGCTCATTGACAAAGATTGGTTGGAAGGCGGAGCCGAAGAGATGCAGCAAATAGTCCAACGCTGGGGTTCCCGATACCTTAAACGTCTTATTCGACTCTTTGAACATGATTTTCAGGGCAATATCCTTTTTGTTAAAAAATGCGCTAACCTTTTCTATATCAGAATAATCATGATTCCCTTTACGTCCAAACAAGCCAGAAGAGGTCACAAGACGATCCTTGAAAAATAAGAGAATAGGATTAGGTTTCAAAAAAGGAAAAAATAATAGCTCGATAAAGAAATTAGGGATCCCTTCAATTTTATAGAAATATCTAAACAAGGAATCGCGTTGTTTAAACAATAAGAATAAAAACGGACCTCCCAAGCAAAACAATATCGAAAGGATCATCGCCAAGGTTTGATTGTATCCATTCAACCACTTAACCACAACAAAGAAGAAAACCACAGCGAGACACACCAAAATGAACCACAATGCCAAAACTAGAGCTATCTTAAGCCAAAACACGGCAAACGGCTCCACCCGCAGCGCGCCCTTCCTCGTCAGCATAGCCTTGCCTTGCCACTTCTTGAATATGTCCTCTATCCTCTCCTTGTCCATAGTTTCAAAATTAGCGTATTTTTATGGAAACGCAATGAAGCATAGCATGGATAAAAATGCGTCATCTCGCCACGCTGACCGGTTCCATGCTCAGCTCCGCACACAAAAAATCGTATGCCTCCGTGACCGAGCGGAAACGAATGATGGCCTCCTCCCTCTCCTTTATCGAGGAGGTAGGCGGCAGGGTGTCCGGGTGGCAGCTCTTCACCAATGTGCGATAGGAACGCTTCACCTCCTCCAACGTAGCGCCCTGCTTCAGTTCCAACAAGGAATAGGCCTCCTGCTTACGATTAGAGCAAACCTGTTGATAGCGCTTCTGCTGTCGGGTATCCTCCTCACCCTTCTGCTTGGACTCCTCCTGTTTTTTCCCTTCAAAACGATGCTTCAGGGAAACGAAGTCCCAAGATCTGATTTCGAGGCTAATGGCGATTTGAGAGAGAAGTTCCAGCTCCCACTCATCCACCAGACCATCCTCCACATAGGTACATTCGAAGAAATAGGTAAACAACGCCAGGCGTTCCTCATAAACCATGCTTTTAGATTTCATGATCTCACGGCCCAGCGTGCGACAATCCTCCACACATTTCTCCTTCGTGTCACGTTTGCATTGCTTCAACCAATAAGTAAGACGATTTGTAAAGTAACGCTCTTCATCCCCCCGACCACGATACGTCTTTAAACCAGTGAAATAACGCACCGCACATTGACGTTCTTTCACATACGGACGGCACTCGGTTGCATCCCTTTTAAGAACTCTGGCAAAGAGTTTCATCCTCAAATCATACTCATCATCATGCACATCGTCCTCTTGTTCGGAAAAGATATCGCCAAAACAAGAGCGAAAGAATTCGCACGCACGTGGATCATCATCTATCGAGATAGTATCCATACCACGTTTGCGGAAGGATATGTCTATAGTTATTTCATACTTCTTCGTTTCCTCGTCATATTTCGAATATCTTTTAATTTCACTGATATCGGAATAACTATACTCGTGCACATTAGTTCCGAAGGAATTTTTTGTCACAAGATGGTCTCTATACCAATATAGACGAGCAGGCAACAACCAAAGACCCCACAGAATCAAAAGGGCGAATGGAGAAAAAAACATCATTCCCAATATTTTACGCCATCCATCCAATTTCCATAAAAAGAAGATTCCTAAGCCAAAGACAGCCAAAAAGAACAGAGCAAGGAGGAATGTTTCTATCATGCCGGCGACTGAATCCCCCATATAAAAAGCCCCGTCTTTCTTCAGCATATTCTTGCTCTTCAGGTCTTCGAACACACTATCTATCTTTCCCTTGTCCATAGTTTCAAAATTAGCACAATTTCATGTATATACGATGGTGCATGGCATTGATAAAACACATCATCTCGCCACGCTAACCGGTTCGGCGCACAGCTCCGCACACAAGAAATCGTACGCCTCCGTAATTGTACGGAAACGAATGGCGGCCTCTTCACGTTCCGCCTCCGTGGCGGTAGGCGGCAGGGTGTCGGGGTGGCAGGTCTTCACCTGTTTGCGGTAAGCGCTCTTAACCTCCTCCAGCGAGGCCTCCGTGCTCACGCCCAGCAGGTTGCAGGCCTCCCGCTTGCGGCTGGAGCAGACAGACTGGAAACGTTCACGCTGCTTTTTGCGCTGCGCATCCTCGTCGTTCCCTGTATTCTTCGCATTCTCCGCTTGTTTCCGTTGCTCATCCGCCTGCTTCCCCGCCTCAAATCGATACTTCAGGGAGAGGAAGTCCCAATCCTTGATGACAAAGTAAAAAGCGATCTTGGAGAGCAAATCCAATTCCCGCTCGTCCACCATACCATCCCCCGCATACATACACTCGAAGAAATGGGAAAGCAATTCCAGACGCTTCGCATACGACCAACGTTCGGTCCGCATAAGTTTAAGGCACATACTTAGGCATTCATTCACGCATGTCTTCTTCGTGTCAGATTTATACTTTCCCAGCCAATAAGAAAGCCTTTCGGAAAAATACGGGGCTTTATATCCCAAATCACGAAGTTTCTTCACACTGAGCAGACAACGCACCGCACATTGACGCTCCTTTTCATAAGCGTCGCAAAAAGATTTATTGCGCAACAGGATCCTGGCAAAAAACTTCGACCTCAATTCTATCTCTTCATTCTCCACTTTGTTATGGAACAAATCAAGGAAGCAAGACAACAAGAACTGTCGATCACATGCATCGTCCTCCAATTCAATATAATCATTGGAAGAACGGAAGTACAACGTTATGTTCATGCGATAACGATTCCTATTCTCATTATATTCCTTCCTCACAATACTTTTCAAATCAGAATACAAGTATTCTTTTCCACTCAATCCGAAAATGTTTTTTGTCACAAGACGATCCCTCAACCAATATAGACGGGTGCGATTCGTCCAGCAATAGTAAACGGCCCAAACGAATATAAAAAAAACACTGCCATAAAAGAATGGAACATCCTGACGACCCAAAATATAGTTGTCAATAAACCCGTAAAGAGGCAACAACAACAAAACAAGTAGAGACAATATCCAACAAATCAAATTGGTCAAAGAATCGCCCATACAGAAAGCCCCATCTTTCGTCAGCAATCCCCGACTCCTCAAGTCCTCAAATACACTATTTATCTTTTCCTTGTCCAAAGTTCCAAAATCACATCACCTCGCCACGCTAACCGGTTCGGCGGATAGCTCCGCACACAAAAAATCATACGCCTCCGTGACCGCACGGAAACGAATGGCGGCCTCCTCACGTTCCGCCTCCGTCGCAGTAGGCGGCAGCGTGTCCGGGTGGCAGCTCTTCACCTGCGTGCGGTAGGCGCTCTTCACCTCATCCAACGTGGCCTCCGAGCTTACGCCCAGCAGGTTGCAGGCTTCCCGTTTGCGGTTGACATAGATTGTGCGGAAACGTTCACGTTGCTTCGTATATTCAGTGCTGTCGCTTTGAGCGCTGTACTGCTTCTGCTTGATCACCTCGAACCGATATTTCAGAGAGAGGAGGTCCCAATCCTTGATGACAAAGTGGAAGGCGATGCGGGAAAGGTACTCCACCTCCTCGTCATCCACGACGCCATCGCTCGCATAGGCACACTCGAAAAGATGGGTCAGGAGATCCAAGCGGTCGGCATAATCCACACCCCTATCCTTCATGATGGACGTACAAATATTCACATACCCCATCTCCGCTGGAATATTCTTCCCCTCGTATTTCTCATACCGTTTCAGTTCATTGGAAAGATCATACTTGAAAACATAATTACGATATTTAGACTCCGAGAAATATTTCAATGCGCACTCCGTCTCCACCGCTTGGTACTGGGGCTCTTTTTTTAGCGCTATCACATTCGCGAAGAGTTGTATCATGCTCTTATAGTAGAGTTCATTCTCGAAGATCGGCTTAAAACCAGAGCACATCAGGCGTGTCACGCAATCGAACTTTGTCTTTGACCCGACATGGTCATTCATGAGGAACGAGGTCTCCTTGAACCTGAGTTCGAGCGTCTTCACCCAAGAGCCTTTCTGCTGGTTGTAATAAGTGGCATGATGAATCCCCTCGAGATCTTTGTAATCAAACTTACGACTAAAGAGGCCCCACAGATAGGAGAGTTCCATACGATCCTTATAGAATTTCTTAGTAGGGAAAAATAGCATAACCACAGGGAAGGCAAGCACCGGCAAAACATACAAAAGGGGTGGTTGGACCTCATTTTTACTTAAGGTTGTCCATGCGACTAAAACAGCGAACAATCCCCAAACATAGGGCATGATATTGCCGCCCATACTCAACGCACCTTTTCCCGTCAACAACTTTTTCTTCTTGAATCCCTCAAATATTCTCTCTATTCTTCCCGTATCCATAACAAATCCTTTCTTACAAAAATAGTTATGTAAATATACTAAGAGAAAATGAGTTTAGGAAATAAAAAAGCTATTTCCGCACACGAGGAATCGTACGTCTTTGCAATCGCACGGAAGCCACACACACCATGCGGACATGCGGCAAAAGGATCGCATCATCTCGTCACGCTAACTGGCTCCACTACCAGCTCCTCACACAAGAAATCGTACGCCTCCGTAATCGTGCGGAAACGGATCGACGCCTCCTCCCGCTCGGTCTCCGTGGCGGTGGGCGGCAGGGTGTCTGGGTGGCAGGTCTTCACCTGCGTGCGGTAGGCGCTCTTCACCTCATCCAATGTGGCTTTCTCGTCCAATCCCAATATCTTATAAGCCTCCTTCAGGCGGTTGGAATAGGCGGATTGGTAACGCTCACGTTGCTGGGCGTTCTCCGTGCCGTTCCTCCTACCCCGTTGTTGTTTCATGGCTTCGAAACTATACTTCAGCGAAAGGAAGTCCCACTCCCTGATGCGGAAATAGTAAGCGATGCGGGAGAGTCGGTCCAGCTCCACCACGTCCACCATCTCCTCGCTCGCATAGGCACATTCGAAGAGGTGCGACAGAAGCGCCAGGCGACCATCGTAGTCCACGCCCTTGTTCTTCAGGATGGACAAACATCTGTTGATGTAATCCTCGCTTCTAGGCATACGCTTCTGCGCCCTGTAGTGATTGAACGTGTCAACCAGTTCCGTGAGCCTTCGAGTGTAATCATAGTCTTTGTACTTCGGCTCTGAGAAGTATTTCATGGCGCATTGCAGTCCATCCTGTTGGCTCTTGGGGTCACGTCCCAAGGTGATCATGTCCGCATAGAGCCGCAACATATCCTCACACAAAGGCTCATTGACAAAGATTGGTTGAAAGGCGGAACCGAGCAGATGCAACACATCGCCCAACTTCGGAGAGTCTTTCAGCTCAACAGGCTTTTCCCTACCCTTGAGCAGGATCCTTAGGCGGAACTCTTTCTTGTCCAAACAGGAATACGTAATCTTTTCTATGTCAGAATAATAGCATTTCTCCTTAGGTCCAATCCAACCGGAAGAAACCACAAGGTGATCCTTATGGAACAGATGGATAGGTTTATAACACAAGAAAGGGAGAATCAACGGCTCAAAACAGAAGTATAATACTGTCTCAAAGGCGGCGAACAGTTTAGTATGTACGGAAAAGAGCTTTATAGTTCTAGCACCGAAAACAATAAGAATTAGAAATGGAAGTCCTCCCCATATCACCAAAATGAAAAGAAAGTAGAAAATGACACCTCCATCTTTCCCCAAATGCAGGAGGTCTGACAACCAGAATCCCAACTCTGACGGGACTAAAAAAAAGAGGCAAAAGAAAGCGAGAAAGAGAAGCATATAAAAGATTCCCGCCAGAAGAATTCCAGGCGTGCCAAATGCCATTCTAAAGGCATACACGAAATTCGGGTCCGCCCGCAGCGCACCTTTCTTCGTCAGCAGATCCTTCTTTTGCCACTCCTTGAATATGTCCTCTATCTTTACCGTGTCCATAGTCTCAAATTTAGCACATTTTTATGGAAATACGACGGCGCATGGCTTCGAATTAAATCTGTTTTGCCCCCTCCGGGGGCGTCCGACACATCGTTCATCTCCACATTTCCCAGGGCGTTGCCCTGGGCTATATAATGTAGTGGCCTTTCAGGCCGTAGGGAAACATCATCTCGTCACGCTAACTGGTTCCACGCTCAACTCCTCACACAAGAAATCGTACGCCTCCGTGACCATGCGGAAACGTATCGACGCCTCCTCCCGCTCCCAGGGCGTTGCCCTGAGCTAGATAATGTAATGGCCTTTCAGGCCGTAGGAGAACATCATTTCGTCACACTGACCGGCTCCGCACACAACTCCTCACATAGGAAATCGTACGCCTCCGTGACCGCACGGAAACGGAAGGCGGCCTCTTCCCGCTCGGTCTCCGTGGCGGTAGGCGGAAGGGTGTCGGGGTGGCAACTCTTCACCTGCGTGCGGTAGGCGCTCTTCACCTCATCCAGCGTAGCTTTCTCGCTCAATCCCAATATCTTATAAGCCTCCCTCAAGCGGCTGGAGCAGGCGGATTGGTAACGCTCACGTTGCTTCGTTTGCTCCTCGCTCTCGGTCTGACCGGCATACTGGTTTTGCTTCATCGCCTCGAAATGGCACTTCAAAGAGAGGAGGTCCCAATCCTTGATTCTGAGATAATAAGCGATGCGGGAGAGGTGCTCCAGCTCCTCTTCGTCCACCATGCCATCGCTCGCATAGGCGCACTCGAAGAGGTGGGACAACAGTTCCAGACGGTCGGCATAGTCCACCCCCTTATTCTTCAAGATAGAGAGACAGGTGCCAATGTAATCCTGATGCGTCTCTTCCATGCAACGGAGGAGATGCTCCTCGCAATCAGACACACAATACTTGGATTCGGAAAGGGGGGAGAGGTACTTCAATGCGGCCTCGAGCCCCTTCGCACGATACGCATCATCTTGCTTCAAACAAATCACATTGGCAAACAGACAGAACATATCGTCATAAAAAAAACGATTCCTAAAGATTGGTTTAAAGCACGTACTAAACAAACGAACCAAGCGTTCATCACGGTATACAAACGCCTCTTCCGCCTCATCATGCTTAAAACGAAGGGTGAGCGCCATATATTGGGACTTCTCAGTAACCACCAGGTGGTAATCCACCAAAATCAGTTCGGAATAGGGGAAAACAATTTTCCCTCCTTTAAAAGGAGCGTAGCGAGCCAAACGATCTTTATAAAATAGGGACTCAGCGGAAAAGGTCCAAAGCATGACTCCAATCTGAAGGACCCAGTACACAAACACGACAAAAATGATACCCCCATCTTTCCCAAAATCCACAAAATGCGACACAAACTGAAAAACAGCCCATGGAGCAACAAGAAGCACAATCACGGAAAGAGCCTTGAACAGTGGTCCTCCAATTCCATTTTTACGCACCGTCAACGCACCATCCTCCGTCAGGAGCTTCTCCTTCCCCCATTTCTGGAATATCTCCTTTATCTTCTCCGTATCCATGCCTGCAATTTTTTGTAAAGGTAAAAAAAGAATGAACAATCAAGGGCCGTTCGTTTCTGGATAATGGACAAATATTAAAAAAAAGAGGTATTTTACCGTCAATAATGGGGCATTTGTCTAAAGAATCAATCATAATATTTTGGCATTCAATCGATTTAATTAATTTTGTGCCGAGTTTTAACCAAAAGCAATACCATTATTATGAATAGCGATTTTCACAAAAGGCACATCTTAGCGTTGCTAAGTCTCATCTCCTGTTGTGTTTGTGGAAATGCGAATGATTTAGAGGGTTCCGCACCCGACACCGTCATAAAGTCCGCGGAGGAGCTCTTCAAAGAGGGTGAGGCGTACTATCAACGAAAGGTATACGACACCGCCTTCACCAGATTCGGGGAGGCAGCCCAGCAGGGACACGCCCAAGCCCAATACCAATACGGCAACTGTCTACAACAAGGGAAAGGCACCACGTCCGACCCTACGCAAGCCCTCGCATGGTACCAAAAAGCGGCGGAGCAAGGAGTGACGGAAGCGCAATACAAGACCGCACTCTGCATAGAGGCGGGAACCGGGGCCGAAAAGGATACGGCACAAGCCCTGCAGTGGTACAAGAAGGCGGCAGGACAACAACATAGCCAATCACAGAAAATATTAGGAGACCGCTACGCCGAGGGAAAAGGTGTGGCGCAAGACCTCAAGGAGGCGCTCAACTGGTACAAACAAGCGGCGGAGCAAGGGCTCGCCGAGGCGCAATACAAACTGGGTGAATGCCACATGTACGGACGGGGCACCGTCAGGAACCTGGAGGAGGGGGAGCATTGGTACCGTCAAGCGGCCGACCAAGAATACGCACAAGCGCAATGCGAGTTAGGCAACTGCTACAAAGACGGAATCGGCACAGACCCTAACCCACGCCTCGCCTTCCGCTGGATCAAGAAGGCGGCGGAGCAAGGACTGACCAAAGGGCAGAACGATTTAGGTGTATGCTACGAACAAGGGATCGGAACGGATAAAAACCCGAGAGAGGCGTTCAACCTCTACCAGAAAGCCGCCCAAAAAGGGTATGCGGAAGCGCAATGCCACCTCGGTGTCTGCTACGAAGAGGGTATCGGTGTGACAAAGAACTACGAGGAGGCGCTCAAATGCTACAAAAAGGCGGCGGAGCAAGGCAACGCCCAAGCCCAATGCCTAATAGCGATGTGCTACAAGAACGGTAGAGGCGTGGCCAAGAGCCAGACGGAGATGATCACATGGTACAAAAAAGCGGCGGAGCAAGGCAACGCCATGGCACAATGTTGCCTCGGCAATTGCTATGAGCGTGGGGATGGGGTCTTCAAGAACTATTCGGATGCGGCGTTCTGGTATAAAAGAGCGGCACAGCAAGAGTATGCGGAGGCGCAGTTCCACCTCGGCAACCTGTGCTACAACGGAATGGGCATGGAACAGAACACAGAGGAAGCCATCAACTGGTACAAAAAGGCGGCGGAACAGGGCTATGCCACCGCACAATTCAACTTGGCATCCTGCTATTACAACGGAATCGGAGTGGAGAAGGATATTCCCCAAGCGATCAGTTGGTACAAGAAAGCGGCGGAGAGAGGTGACGCCATGGCACAATCCTTCCTCGGCTACTGCTACGAGAACGGCTATGGGGTAGAATCGAATGAGGAGGAAGTGGCCAAGTGGTACGGGAAGGCCGCACAACAAGGAGATGCGAAAGCGCAATACAAATTAGGCGTATGTTACTACAAGGGCAATGGCATCCAGCAGAACTACGAGGAGGCCGTCAACTGGTTCAGGAAAGCGGCGGAGCAAGGCTACGTCAGTGCCCAACACAACCTCGGCGTCTGCTACGATAACGGTTATGGCATCGCACAAGACCACAAAGAGGCGGTCGTATGGTACAGGAAAGCCGCTAAGCAGGGTGACACATCCTCGCAGAGGGTGCTGAGGAATAAGGGGATCAGCTGGTAGGAGACAATTTTGAATTAAGAATTAAGAATTAGATTGTCAGTTGGTTACGGTAGAGACGATGTGCACATCGTCTCCACAAAAGAAGCGGAGATGCTCCAAGGGTAGAGCATCCCCGCTTCCTTTATCTTTCAATAACCCATTGGCCACGTTGAGCCAATGTGTCCTCATTTATTTAGGTTCCTTTGTGAGCCTCAACTGCAGGTTGCCGTCCTCGACCACCACATTCGCCACCTTCTCCGTCACGAGTTCCATGCTCCAGTTTCCACGGCTCCAACGTGAAGAATCGAACGAGTCGAAGTCGTCCGTCCACAGTTCCGAGAATGTTTTAGCCTCTTCATCATACGAATAGACCTTCACGTAATCGATGTATTGGGTGACAGGGATATCCTTAGAATTCAGTTTGCCCACCCAACTTGTCGAGCTGCTCGCCCACAAGTTGAAACGGAGGCTTTGATTCTCCACCAATGCGGCAATCTGTCCTTTCGCATCGCCTACAGCGGTACGTCTCACCTCTTTTCCATCGACCGACCAAGCCGCATAATCAGGCGTCCATTCCATGGCATAGACATGATAGTCCTCGTTGACCGGGTAAGAAAGGGGGTGGATTTGTTCCGACGTCACCTTGCTGGAAGATGAACCAGAGATGATATTAGTCTGGAAACTATTCTTGTCCTTACCGATCACCTCGATATCCAACTCGTTCCATGGTTTTCCACCTCCCATATAGGAATCATTGTAATAGAGGAACATGGAACTGATACAACCAGGGGCATAGGCCATCTTCATCTTAGCCTCGAAACGGCCATACTTGAAGGTCTCCTTTGTGTAGAGCTCCGCACCATAATAGTTATACTCCGTCTTATCCTCCCTCACGTCATCCTGGTCCTGCTGCCCCTCCTGCTCCTTCTTAGGGGTATTGTTCTCCGGCTCGTCCTCATCGTGAGAGCAGGCTAACATACCCAACAGCAAGCCCATACTCAGTAATTTCAATAAATTAGATTGCTTCATCTTAATACAATTAGTTAAAAAACAGTTCATTTATCGCTCCCTTAGCAAGGGTGTCAAATGCAAAGATAAAATAAATAAACATTCCACACCGAACTCTCCCCCTCAAAATCCATGGAAACTTAATTCATAATTCTTAATTCTTAATTCATAATTAAAAAGGAGGAGACCACCTATCGCAAGCAATCTCCTCCTAAAACATACAATTGTAAATTTACATCAGTGTAATGTGAATATGTACTAATATAAGTAAAATAAACGAGAAATGCAAATTTATCAAAGATTTTTTTTCGGATCAGGTGCAAAAAACGCAGGGACGCACGGCTTGCGTCCGCCCGCCAACCACAGACGTACGTTCCCACGGTTCGGCTTTGCGCCGCTCACTCTCTATTTCGTCGGATTTAGGACTGCGATTCAGTCCTAAGGTGGATGCCGGTCGCCCGGCGTGTCGTGTAATAAAGGCTTTTTTCAGCCTGATGACCCATCGGTCATTTCATATATCATTCAAAGTGTCTAAAAAGAGGAGACGACTTGTCTCAAGCAGTCTCCTCTAAGACATACTTTGTAAGTTTACATTCAGTGTTAATGTGTAATACTTGAATATAGCAAAAACGATTGGTTCCTGCAAATTTTCAGCGCACTTTTTTCGTCTCGTACATTCAAATGCGAAGTGCAAAA
>DBYR01000032.1 GCA_002310215.1 Bacteroidales bacterium UBA1181 | reverse complement strand
TTGGATGATACCAGAACGAATCCAGCTGAAAATATAAGTCTTATAAGAAAAATATTAAAGGAACTATGCCGTAATAACTTTGGTTCTTATGGTCTTATTTTATGGACTAAACACCTTAAAGAAACAGACAACATCCAATTGTTTAAAGAAAAACTTTCAATAGATGCCACAAATAATGAATATACAACCCCACTTTTTGTTGTTGGGCTAGACAAGTCTATCTATCTTGAAAAGGGTTATAGTACATTATGGGAAGATTTGAATAACGAGTTGCTTAAAAATAATGCTGCGCTATTTTTCTTCAATTGGAGGAACTCTATTGAGATTGCTTCTGACAAAGCACTAAACAATATGTATCAATTAGTACCCGAATACGAGAAACAACCAGATCAATTTCCATATTTACTGTATCAAATAGCAAAGAATTACTCTGGCATTCCAACTAAAGACATGCAAGTATATGACGGAATGTACAAAGATGCATATAGAGCATTTGATGAACTATTGTATTCTGATTTAATAACACAACAGATCAAACATGCTGACATTTTTCCTCAAAAAGTCAGCAAACCTGACTATAATACGTTTGAACAGGAACTTAAACAAACCGCTAAAATCAATTCAAGACTATTACTTGATTTATCAATTACTGACCAAACAACAATAATGCCTGGGAATGTCTATAAAGTTGTACAGGACAATACTTTTTTAAAGCTACAGAATTCTCCTAAAAAACTAAACTGTATTCCAATCGCTATTGAGATGACGCCACCATGTGATTTTTCTCACAAAAAAGTATCATCAAGACTTATCGGTGGTTTTATGATAGATTGTCCAACAACAAAAGAAAAACTCAATGAATATGTTCAGAAAACGTTTAAAGCTGATTCAAAGTATTTGATATGGCCTATTGAGTACGATAGTACCATTAAGTTTATGTGCTTTGATTTTAGGAACATAGATATTAAAAGTGACGAAACCATGAAAGACGCTTCGGCATACAAACTACTCTTTATGGTAAAGCACCGCTTATTTGCAGATATTCTTCAAAAATTTTCATCACACGCAGCAAGATTGGGGTTGTCAATAATACAGCCAACACTAGAATAAACGTTGCATTGATTGGGCAATTCGTCCAGAAAGAAAGATATCCCTATTGTGTATCTCCTGATAACACAAAGGCAAAGTTTGTTATTGCAGAATATTTGGCTGTAGAGATATCAATTATGGACAACAAAAAAACAGTGATTGTTGTAAAAAACAGGTTAAAATCTTTTGTACATATATAATAGGCCAAAGCCTTCGCTTAAAATTTTCAGAATCGGGTTCAATTTGTTTCGACCAATTATTTTTTTTGCATAACTTTGGGGGGGGTGTAAAAAAAGTTCCCATGTTAGGGCGGTTCGGACGAACATGGAGTGACGGAATAAGACATGAGCAAAAGACGCTTGAATCAGTAACTTACTATATTTTTGAAAAATGCACATATGAACTTATCAATCATTGACGATATAAATGAATCCTTCGATAGATGTTTCTCCAATACAGATACATTTAAAGAAGCAAGATATACATCTGACATTAGCAAAGACATATCAGACACAATCACCAAAGATATCCCCAAATATTTAAAAAGCTTATTTACTGGACAACAACAAGTTAGTAAATTTAAAGTCAAAGGATCTGTTGGTGTAGGGAGAGCAACAAAAACCCCATGGATAGCGATTTTAGACAAAGGCATCACAACTTCTACTCGTGAAGGTGTTTATATCGTATTTCTCTTTTCATCAGATTATAAGCATGTTTATATAACATTAAATCAAGGGACAACAGTTCCAGGACAATTTGGACCAAGATTAGGGAAAAAAGAAATTGCCAACAACTCGAAACAGATTAGAAATTTATTGAACATTAGCGATACAATTCTGAAAACAGATGGCAATGCAGATATTGCAGATGACAGGTATCGAGTAGGATCCATATATTACACGTTATGGAATACTAAAGATTCACAAGAAGGAGAAAAAATTCTCAATCTTTATCTTAGCATATATAAAAAATACAAGGAACTGCTAAATACAATTCAAGATTCACCAGCTCCATCAAGTTCAACTAATCCAGCACAAAAAGAAATGACGCATGCCTCTTTTTCAATTTCTAGCATAATTGAGGCCATTCAATCCACCGGTCTCATCTACTCCGAAACTCTTATCAAACGCCTTACATACTCATTAATGGCAAAACCTTTTGTCATTCTTAGCGGTCTGGCGGGTTCAGGTAAGACGCAATTGGCACTGGCTTTCGCCAAATGTTTAAGCGAGGATATCGAAGAGCAGGTATGCACGGTTTCCATCGGAGCTGACTGGACTAATAGAGAACCCCTACTAGGTTATCCAAATGCCTTAGCAAGAGACGAATATGTGCAACCAGAAAGCGGAATATTACAACTCTTGTTGCGAGCTAATGCAGATCCTTCCAAGCCATACTTCCTAATCCTCGATGAAATGAACCTCAGCGTGGTGGAACGATATTTCGCAGATTTCCTTAGTGCAATGGAGTCTGGTGAGTCTATTAAACTATGGGATAACGAGGAAGACGATGTCCCTTCTGAAATAGTTCTTCCAAAAAATGTTTTTATCATCGGCACCATCAATGTGGACGAAACTACTTATATGTTCAGTCCCAAAGTGCTTGATCGTGCCAATGTGATTGAATTCAAGATTGCCGATGATGAAATGGAGAAGTATTTAGAGGAAAAGGTTAATATCAACATGGGGAAAGCCAATTCAACCTGTGCAGATATAGCTGCAGACTTTGTAAAAACAGCAAAAAGCCAAGTTGAGAAAGACGAAAAAAACAAAGAGATTCTGCTTTCTTTCTTTAAGGAATTAAAAAGGGTCCACGCCGAATTTGGATACCGCACTGTAAACGAAATCAGCCGCTATATTCAATTCGCTAGCGGAAACCTGGATGATGATGTCGCAATAGATACCGCAATTCTACAAAAATTGCTTCCAAAGCTGCACGGATCCAGAAAGAAACTTGTTCCTGTGCTTACCGCTATGTGGCAACTCTGCCAAAAGAATAATACAAGCATTGACATCAACGGTGAATTCAACCAAGACAGTTTTAAATACCCAGAGTCGGCAGAAAAGATCCAGAGGATGTACAATACCGTAATAGACAACGGATTTACTAGTTTTGCAGAAGCCTAACGAATGGAGAAAGAATTAGAACAGCTTACCATTCCACTGGAATCAAAAGGGCATAAGTTCACCTTGACGATTTACAGGTCTTCAAACAACTCCAAACTGTTTGAGGATGAGCAAGCTGCAGAAGAGGGAGAATCCAAATGGCAATTGGTTGAAGGGGCAGAATATGAGTACGAGTTTAGCAAAAATAACTATCAATTCAAAGAACACGAATTAGTTCGTCCCTCAAAAAAAACAAAATCACGAGGATTAATAAAAACTGGCATATACGTTGGCTGTTTGACCTTAACCATCATTGATGATTCGAAATTTGAAACAGAAGTGAGTCTTGAAATCCGCTCTGAAAATGTAGAATACAGGGAAGATTACCGAGCCATGCTTCGTGATATTACAGGTCATTTCACTGATTTAGTGATGATGCAAGGTGCACCAACCACTCAACGATTCGAGGTAGATGCCAACGAAGACAGCCACACACTCTACCAACAGTTCGCATTCATGAAATCACTGGTAGACAGCGAAGAATTTGAAGATGCCCTAAATAAAATTTTCTACAATCCCATTCACAAATGGACAGGGACAACCACAGAGAAAGACATATACTCTGTGAAAAGACTAGGACAGCAGGAATTAAAACAGATTGCATCAAGCAGAAACAGAATTCCCCTGGATAACAAAACGATTTTCAACCACATTAAAAGCGTGCCTCAAAGACTAATTGTTTCTTACAAAAAGGACACAAATGATGTAGCAGAAAACCGTTTTGTGAAATACGTATTACATTCGTTTGCTTCATTTTGCAGCGCCATCCAGCAATGTAAAAATGCTAGTCCTAGGTTAAAAAGAGAGG
Source organism: Bacteroidales bacterium UBA1181 (assembly GCA_002310215.1). Lineage (GTDB taxonomy): Bacteria > Bacteroidota > Bacteroidia > Bacteroidales > Paludibacteraceae > UBA1181. Next base: position 48,975 of record DBYR01000032.1, on the reverse strand, counting down.
CTGAGTATACAACAAACAAGCTAACTGGTTGGCTAAGCCACAAATTCTTCCTTGAAGTTTCTAATCTGCAAACCATGTCATTAAACAGTCCAGCCTTACAACGAAAGGAAGGATATAGAGAAGTGCTACAAGCATGGACAATGTCGAAGCTTTCAGCACAAATCACATGGAAAGGAGGAGATAATGTTTATCAAGCTGGCAAGCGAAATGTAGCTGCACTTTACGAATATTGGGTGTTCTTCAAGTTGCTAGATATTATCAAAGAAACATTTCATCTAGAAATGACGGAGGAAGATGAAAAGAAGTTAGTAAAAACAGACAATGATAATATCAATCTACAAATCAAACAAGGCCACATGAAAATGATCGGAGGACAATTCCGTGAAAATTCACGAACCTTGAATGTACGTTTGTATTATAACCGCACTTTCAGCACGTCAGAGAAACTGGACAAAAGTGGTTCTTGGACCACATCAATGCGACCAGACTACACTCTAACGATCTGGCCTGGGAATATTGAAGAATCTGAGGCTGAAGAACAAAACCTCATCGTCCATATCCATTTTGATGCGAAATATAAATTGAGTAAAATTTTACTCAACGATAAAGACGTAGATGTGACCACCTCACTCGATGAGGATGAAAATGAACTCTCCGAAAAAGAGTTGATGATGAATCGTGAGAAGACAGAAGAGGAAAAAGGCATCTACAAACGAATAGATCTGCTGAAAATGCACGCATATAAAGATGCAATTCGTCGTACCAGTGGCGCCTATATTCTCTATCCAGGTTCTACGAATAAATACCTTAGAGGGTTTCATGAAATACTACCTGGATTGGGGGCATTTTGTCTCCGCCCCAACAGTATTGAAAACGATTCAAAAGAAATAAAGGAATTCCTGCATGACATATTGCAACACATGCAAAATAGAGCATCTCAACGAGAACGCATATCATACCACACACACGAAATATACAAAGAAGAACCTACGATAATCTGCGAACCTATGCCAGAGTCATGTGGAACAAACAGAGATTTAATACCCGAAGAAACTTATGTGTTATTGGGTTCATTCCGAGACGAGAATCATTTGCAATGGATTTTAGAGAATGGAATCTATAACCTACGTACTGGAACGAAAAATGGATCAGTGCATCTGGAACAAAAAATCATAGGCGCAAAATATGTATTACTACACAAGGGGAATGATCAACGGCTACTAAGGCTAAGTAATAAAGGACCAAGAATAATGTCAAAAAAAGAGCTAACAAAAAAATTCTATTGTTCAAAGTATGCTCCAAATAGTTCAGACTACTATATCGTATTTGATTTAAATGCTGTCAATGTAGAAGAAGAGTACAAGAATGTCAGATGGGATATTTCTCGCATGATTACAGACGGAATTATCAATAAAGGCCACTCAAGTGCTGCTCCTGAAGGCATTTCGTTAGCCAAGATTATGAAATATATAATTCACGATTATACATAAAAAATTCGTCCACCCATAAGGCAACAAATTTCCGAAGCAATTAAAGAATTTTTAATACCTTCGTCCAAATGCTCTAGCGAAGTAATAATGTACAACCTCGATGTGGTCATTTCCATAGAATGCTACATAAATCACCCTCTCCCACTCAACGTTTCCTTCCCCATCTCCCAAAAATTTCGTAACTTTGGAAAATTAATTTACAAGATAATACGTATGAAATCAATCAACATGACCTGTCCTAAATGCCAATCTCACGAGGTACAGTCCGTCGGAAACAGGTATCATTGCCATGCCTGTGGCTGTGAGTGGCAGTTTGCAGAAGATGCACCCGTGCATGAAAAAACGTTGTCCATCCGCAACAGCACCGCCGAGTTCCTGATTTTTCAGGCTCAGAGCCAAGCGAACGGGGTGGAAGTGCTGTATGCCAATGAGACTATATGGTGTACACAGAAAGCTATGGCGGCTCTCTTTGATGTGGGGATTCCTGCAATCAGTAAGCATCTAGCTAATGTATTTGAAACGGGAGAACTGACTGAAGAGGCAACTATTTCCAAAATGGAAACAGTTCAAACGGAGGGCAACCGTCAAGTGAAACGTATGGTTGTCATGTATAAACTCGATGCCATCATTGCTGTTGGCTATCGTGTCAACAGTCTACGTGCCACACAGTTCCGCCAATGGGCCACATCCGTGCTCCATCAGTTCGCCATCCGTGGCTACGTGCTGGACAAGAAACGCATGGAGAACGGCACCTTCCTCTCAGTGGATTATTTCGAACATCTATTGTCGGAAATCCGCGAGATACGTCTGAGCGAGCGCCGTCTCTACCAGAAAGTGACCGACCTCTACGCCACTGCTATCGACTACAACAAGGATGCACCGACCACACGCCAGTTTTTCGCGAAGGTGCAGAACAAACTACACTACGCCATACATGGACACACCGCCGCCGAACTGATCGTCAGCCGTGCCGATGCCAACAAGGAGCACATGGGTCTAACCACTTGGGAGAACGCACCCGACGGCAAAATCGTAAAAACAGACGTTTCCATCGCAAAAAACTATCTGAAAAGCGATGAGCTGGATAGCCTCGGACGGGTGGTGAACGCTTTCCTTGAGTTGGCCGAGAACAGAGCGAAACGTCATATCCCGATGACCATGGAGGATTGGGCAAAACACATCGACCGTTTCCTGTCCATGGATGATTACCAACTATTGCAAGACAATGGCAAAGTGACGGCGGAAGAGGCTAAAACCTTTGCCGAATCGGAGTTCGAGAAGTACCGCATCGTCCAAGACCGTCTGTTCATGTCGGACTTCGACAAGGAACTGGAGAGATTGCTGGGGAAATAATCTAAATTCCGCATCATCGGTTGCATAAATTCAAACTATCAGAAAAGACAATGGACAAAACAAATAAACTAATACTCTACAAAGACGATGAAGGCCGCATAAGCGTCAATGTGCGCTTCGCCGACGAGGATGTGTGGCTGACTCAAGCTCAATTGGCTATGATATACGATACCACTCAGGAGAATATATCTATGCATATTTCAGGCATATACAAAGATGCGGAATTGGATGTCAATCGAACTTATAAGAAATTCTTATTAGTTCGGCAGGAAGGTACCCGGCAGGTTAAACGCAACATAGACCACTACAATCTCGATATGATCATTGCCCTTGGCTACCGTGTGCAATCACCCGTGGCGGTGCGGTTCCGTCGGTGGGCGACACAACGGTTGCACGAGTATATCCAAAAGGGATTCACCCTGGATGATGAACGACTGAAACAGGGAGGGAACCGCTACTTCAAAGAGTTGCTGCAACGCATCCGCGACATCCGCAGCAGCGAGCGCAATTTCTACCAACAGGTGACGGACATCTACGCCACATCCACCGACTACGATCCTCGCTCCTCCATGACGAAACAATTCTTCTCCACCGTGCAGAACAAAATGCACTATGCCGTACATGAACATACGGCTGCGGAGTTGATTTATGAGCGGGTGGATAACGAAAAACCCTTCGTCGGCATGACCAACTTCAAGGGCAACTACGTGACCCGTGACGACGTGAAGATCGCCAAGAACTATCTGACAGAATTGGAACTGCAACGATTAAACCTGCTCACCTCCCAATTCCTCGATTATGCGGAGTTTCAAGCTTTGGAGCAGAACCCCATGACCATGGCCGACTGGATCGCGGCACTCGACGACCAAATTCTACGTCTTCGGAAAAACATATTGGAAGGCAACGGAACAATTTCGCACCAAGATGCGATTGAAAAGGCGGAACGTGAGTTTGAAATATACCGAGAAAGAGAAATGCGGATGCTGGAAAGCGACTTCGACAAGGCAATCAAAATGCTTAAGGAGAACCCGACAAACAACGATGATTAATAGATTTGAATAGTGATAGAAGAGACAATGCTGACATTTCATCCGTTGACCATTTCCGACCGTAAGGCTGTGCAGTCCGTGTCGCTCAAGGCGGGACGACGTAATTGCAACTACACGTTTGCCAACCTTGTGGGCTGGCAGTTTTGGTTCCACACCGAGGTCTGCGTATGCAAGGAGGCTGTGGTGCTGCGCTTCACCTTCGAGGGTAAACGGGCCTATATGGTCTGCATGGCGGGTGATTTGCAACCAGAACTGCTGACGGAGCTGTTCGAAGACAGCGGTGGCAATCTAATGGTAATCGGTCTGGAGGATTCACAACTGCAAGCCATCCATCCCCATCCCGCATACACCGTTAAGATTGAACCGTGTCGTGATCAATACGACTATATTTATCTCCGAACCGATCTCGCATCGCTTCATGGGAAAAAGCTCAACGCCAAACGGAATCACGTCAACCGCTTCCGAGCGGAACATCCCGACTTCATCTATCGTCCGCTCACACCAGACCTTTTCGATGATTGCCGCCGACTCATGGCAGTATGGCAGGAGGAGAAAACGGATGATAGCGTGACCATCGAAGCCGAACGGCAGGTGATGGAGACTGTTTTTGCCAATTGGGAGGCGTTGGAAATGATGGGCGGAAGCATTTTTGTCGAAGGACGAATGGTGGCATTCACCTATGGCGCCGCCGTGACGACCGACACCTTCGACATCTGCGTGGAGAAAGCCGACCGCCATGTGGAGGGTGCCTTCTCCATCATCAACCAGCAATTCGCCGAACATCTGCCCGAACAATACATCTACCTGAATCGTGAAGAGGACATGGGTATTCCCGGGCTTCGGCAATCCAAATTGTCGTATCATCCCGAAACACTGCTGACCTACAATTCAGTAAAGATTAACAAAGCGTATGTCTTAAAGCGGATGACCGCCGATGATGCGCCACTGACGGTTGACTGGATGGTCCATCAATACGGGTTCGACCGTCATGAGGTGGAGACGTGGGTGCGCGACCTACATTTCAACTGGCCGTTGAGCGTGAAAGCCGTGGACACCGACGGGAAGGTGGTCGGCCTGCTGAACATGAGCGACTACCGCATAGAGGAAGAATCATCACAAATAGCCACCGAGGTTCCCGATTTACTTGCCAGACTTAACGCACGTCGCTACACGGCGGTTTTCTCGTTCATCGTAGCCGAGCCCTACCGTGGAACACGTCTGAACTACGACATGCTCAATTCCATAATGCCCGAGTTGAGGTCTCGCTACGACTTCGTTTTCATCCCCGTGCTTCACCGCCTCAAAACCCACCAGTATTGGCAACGCTGGGGAGCCACCGAGTTTTACCGTGATGCGGAATGCGTCTATTACAAACTTGAACTGTAGTTTTCCGAATCGTTCATTCTTGAATCAACCATTTTCTCCCATCCTGGATATAAACCTGACCATTCGTCGGAGCAGTGATTTCATGCCCTTGCAAATCGTACATCGGAGAGCGGGAGCTTTTCATGGCATTATCGGCATCTCCATGAACCTTTTGAACCCCTGTCGAAAAATCCTTTGACAACGATAATGTGATGGTGCAATTTCCATCCCCCAACACGGATTTCAGCTTCTCCTGACTGATGTCGTCGATTTTACCTATACGGGTGTAGCTCCATGAGTTTGAACCATAGAAAATCACTATCTGATTGCCGTTGTAAAGCACGATGTCGCCAGCCTGTGTGGTTGTTTGTTCGTTTGCAGTCGGCAGAGAGCGACCGAGCGGTCCCACCTTCTCAAAATCGCCATAATCGGAGGCCTCGTATGAGATGGGCGACTCCTTCAGTGCGGCAATGAGAGCTTGCGTGGCAACATTATCGACCATCGTGGCGGTGATTGTAGCGTTACCAACCGTGATGAAAAGTTTTTGTGCCATAGTGTCTGAGAAATTAAGCGTCTTGATCCAGTTGCCGAGCAAAGAAGGCATGTTGTTTCGGTTACTGTTGTTTATCCATAGGGCTTCGTCGGAAAAATTCCCATCGGGAATCAATCTGTGAGCATCGTCCACGACCGATGAAATGCCACTGCTCGCACTTGAGACAATCAGTGCGATATTCTTCCCCGCCATTTTCCCTCCGTTATGGAAAAGGAAGGTCTGCATAGGAGCCGCCATATTGCTCCACCAAAGCGGAGTAGCCACTATAATGTTGTCATATTGGCTGAAGTCGATGTCAACAGATTTGATTTCGGGGTAACTTCCCGCATCGTCCGGATTTGCCCGTATGGCACCAATCAGTGCGCTGCCAAGAGCGTAGTTGTCAGCCTCGTATTTCAGTCCTTCCTCTGCTGGTTGAATTTCCACCACATCGGCCTCTGTCAGTTTCAATGACTCATCAACAATGGCTTGCACATTGCCCGTGTAGCTATAGTAAACAATCAAGGTGCGGGAAGTAGGCTCCGCAAGGACGTCACTCTCCTTAGAACAGGATGAGAAAAGCACGATAAGTAAAAATAATAGAATCTGTTTCATGACAATTTAACTTTATGCCGCCCTGTATTCGGAAGGCGTTTTGCCGGTTTTTCGCTTGAAGAAACGGACAAAGTGCTGCGGGTAGCCGAATCCCAGTCGGTCGCTTACCTGAGCTATGCTGAGCGTCTGGTTGTTGAGCAATTCCTTGGCACGGCTTACAATGTGGTCGGCAATGAAATCCTGCGCGGTCTTACCACTTTCCACTTTCACCAATTCGCCAAAATAGCCTGGGGTGAGATTACATTTTTCAGCGAAATAAGCCACGGTTGGGATACCTTTGGTTTCAGCCTGATTGTCGATGTAATCGCTCAGCAGTGATTCGAATTTCTGCACGGTCACATGGTTGATTTCCTCTCGGGTGATGAACTGGCGGTCGTAGAAACGCAGACAATAGTTGAGCAAGAGTTCGATGTTGGAAACGATCAGTTCACGACTATGCTTGTCGATAGCGTGTTGCAGTTCCTGCTGAATCATCGACAAGACGCCACGGAAAATCTCCATTTCGCCAGAGGAAAGATGCAACGCCTCATTGCTTGAATAAGAGAAGAACTCATAACGGGAAATCTGTCGTCCGAGCTGTGTCCGAGCCAGGAAATCAGGATGGAAGAGCAAGCCCGTCCACTTGGGATTCGGGACTTCGGGATTCGGCTCGATATGGATTGTTTGTCCAGGAGCGAATGAGGTGACAGTCATCTCGTCGAAGTCATATTTCGTGCGGCCATACGAGAGTTTACAGCCTTTGTTTTCCTTTAAGAAGAGCGCATACAAGCCGTAGTGAACCAAACATTCATCGATAGGCAGTTGCTTATCGTAGCGCACCACACTCACAAGCGGATGTAGGGTCTCAAATCCGTAGTAGTCGTTAAACTGTTGCACCGAATCGAAATGTGTCTCGTTCATAATCAATTATTATTGAATTGAAAAACGCACAAGGGATCATTGTTCTTTCACGAAGTTCTGCAACTCTTGCTTACTTGCGGAGTTGAGCAATCGTCCATTTTTGATATTGATATCAGGATAAGCCGCTTTCAAGTCACGGACAGCCTTGTCGATGGTACTTCCGCCACTTGTAGCAAACAAATAGACGGTTTTGCCTTTGAAATCATAGCTTTCGAAGAAGGTGTTGATGATTGTAGGAGCAGTGTACCACCAGATAGGGAAACCCACGTAAATTGTCTGATAGTCGGACATGTTGGCAAGTTTATCCGTGATGGCAGGACGAGAATTCTTGTCGGCCATCTCCACAGAGGAGCGTGAGTTCTTGTCGTGCCAATCGAGATCAGCGCTGGTGTAAATCTTTTCGGGTTTGATTTCGTGGAGATCGGCATTTGCCACTCCCGCAAGTTCCTGAGCCACCTTTTTCGTTACACCCGAAGCCGAAAAATAAGCCACTAACGTTTTGTTTTCCATTTGATTAGGATTTTGTTTATTGTTATTACTTTGAGAACATGCACTTAATGCAACTGCAATAAATGCGGTGATGAATAAAACTATTTTCTTCATTTTCACTTTATCTTTTTATCGTTATTATCTAATAAAATGCATAGGTTTCCATTCTTCCCGTTCAGGATAGAGGGGCGTTCCATTGGCATGAATCTGTTTGAGCAGGAATGCCATGTTGTTGGCTAGCGTACGCATAGTTTGCATACCCTCCGTATCGAGAGAAGCCTGACCCTCTTCACGTCCGTAAACAATGTTCCAATATTGCGAACTCACAACGGGCATGTTCATCATCTGGAAAGGCATATTCAGCGTCTGGAACGCAGCCGTTGCACCCCCTCGACGACACACACAGACAGCCGCCGCCGGTTTATTCTGCACCTTTTCACCTGCCGAGAAAAACATTCTTTGGATAAGAGAAAGCACTGACCCATTCGGTTGTCCGTAATAGACGGGAGAACCTACTACAAGGGCATCTGCGCCTTCCATCTTTTCCACTACACGATTGCAAATATCATCGTCGAATACGCATCGTCCCAATTGCTTTGTTTGGCATTGCGCACATGCGATGCATCCCCTGACAGGTTTTGTGCCAATCTGAACGATTTCCGTTTCTATGCCTTGTTTCTCCAATGATTTAGCCATTTCGTTCAAGGCGAGGAACGTATTGCCGTTTTTGCGGGCACTGCCGTTGATTAATAACACCTTCATGTTTTTTGCTGTATAAATTTAATATATTCCTATCCATCCGTTTCATTTCAAATTCTCCTTGAAAAACGTCTCGATTTTATCGTACGGTATCTTTCCGTTTTTGTCATCGTAGAGATCGGTATGGACAGCATCGGGAATAATCATGATTTCCTTATTGCCCTCTATCATGCTTTTGCCGTCGCATTGTTTACCCGTCATTTTCTCGAAGGCATATTCGCTGAAGTAGCGACTGTGAGCCTTTTCGCCGTGGATCAAAAGCACCGGTGTGTTGATTTCGTTCGCATAACAAAGGAGAGGTTGGTTCAGGAAGGATTGGCAACCGATCACGTTCCATCCGTCGTTGGAATTGCCGCTACGTTTATGGTAGCCACGTGGCGTTTTGTAATAATCATAGTAATCCTTCACGAACCATGGCGCATCGTCTGGAAGAGGGTCGATCACGCCACCAGCTCGCTTGTAACCACCTGTGCGATAATCCTCTGTACGTTGCATGGCAATAGCCTTACGTTTTTCCATACGTTGTTCCGGCGTGTTTTCACTCGCAAAGTAGCCCTCCGCGTTCACCTTGCTCATGTCATACATGGTAGAAGCCACGGTTGCTTTGATTCTTGGGTCGATAGCGGCGGCGTTCACTGCCATACCGCCCCATCCACAAACACCTATGATTCCAATACGTTCAGCATCAACATCTTCACGAGTTGAGAGATAATCGACGGCCGCCAAGAAATCCTCCGTGTTGATATCGGGCGAAGCCATACGGCGAGGTTCGCCACCCGATTCACCCGTAAACGAAGGGTCGAACGCAAGGGTGAGGAATCCACGCTCCGCCATGTGCTGCGCATATAGTCCGCTTGTCTGTTCCTTTACAGCTCCGAACGGACCAGAGACAGCGATTGCCGCCATTTTCCCTTCGGCATTTTTAGGCACGTACAAATCAGCAGCCAGCGTTATGCCGTAGCGGTTGTGAAACGTGATTTTAGAATGATTCACCTTGTCACTTAAAGGGAAAACCTTATCCCATTCCTGCGTGAGAGACAATTCTTGCTTCTGATTATCCATTGTTATTTCTTGCTTTTGTTGAGAGCAGCCAGCCAATAGAGCCATGCATGCGCTGATAAATACAAATCTTTTCATCTTATAATTTTTAAATCCTAAGAACAAAAGTATTAGTTTCAAAGCAAAAAGTCTGTATCTAAATTGGGGAGAAAGTTACCATTTTTTAGGATATAAAACAGGACTGATATGCCGATGAACGGGTTATCCCGTCATCCCATCACCGTAGCCACCACACGTCTCGCTCCGCCATAGTTGCGGAACTCGCAGAGGTAGATACCTTGCCATGTGCCGAGGTTCAGGCGGCCGTGTGTGATAGGGATGGTCAGGCTCACGCCGAACATGCTGCATTTGGCGTGTGCCGGCATGTCGTCCGCCCCTTCGAGCGTGTGGTCGTAGTAGGGGGCGTTCTCCGGAACCAGGTGGTTAAGGATCTGCTCCATGTCGCCCCGCACGTCCGGGTCGGCGTTCTCGTTGATGGAAAGGGCGCAGGAGGTGTGCTTCACGAAGAGGTTCAGCAAACCCGTCTCGGGCAGATGTCCCGAAAGATGTTGCAACACCTCTTGGGTGATCAGATGACAGCCGCGACGCTTCTCCGATAATGTGAATTCAGTTTGGTATATCATTTTTTTTCGTCTATTTGCGAATTATGCGCCCCGTCCGACCTACGGCCCCATCCGATGCCTCCGAAAGCCGCACAGGGGCTTAAAATGGTTCGTGCGGCCTCAATCCCAGCCCCCCGTATCCGCATCCTCGGGTGCGAAATAGCCATCGATGCCGTAGTCGATGCCCGCCTTATGGGCTTGGCTTAGTTGGTATTTCCGCATGATGCGGTAGGTCCGGCCGTCCTTCACGAAGTAGGCGCCGGTCTGGTGGAACCGAAAGGCCACCCGCTTCTCCACGCACTGCCGTCTCAGGTCGAGCACCCAATTGTAGTGGCACGGACGGGCATTCACGCCCGACTCGCCCCCCACCGAGACCTCCTCGATCGACGGGTTCAGGTAGGGTGAGAGGTCAATCCGCTCCAGCAAGGGCGCCGCCGTGATGATCTTATGCTTGATGGGGGCGGCGAGGAAGATGGGCAGACGGTAGTCCGCCATCGCCTGGTTCTCGACTGTGCAACCGATCAGCACATTGTCGTAGCCGTCGCCCCAATCGTCGGGAATACACTCCGCGAAACGGTCGATGCGCTTGGTGAAGAAATAGAACATGCAGTCGCTCCGTTCACGCATCATGCGCCAACAGTCCGGCCGCCATTCGTCGGCATCCTTCAAGAAGAAATCAGAGGTGAAACAGGTGAAGACCACCTTGCCCGGCGGCAACTTGTACGACTTGTCACGCTTGCGCTTAACGGGGAAGTCGAACGCAGCCGTTTTCCGGGCGATGTTGCTCCCTATCTCGCTCCCGTACATCTCGTCCTGCCGATAGACATAACAGAACTTACAGCCCGCACTAAGCTTCGTGCAGCCGTGCCACGGGTTCCAATCCGCGTATGTGCTCCAGGACTCCACGCTCAGACGCTCGCCTTCACCATCTCGGTAAAAATGATGGCGAGGTTCTCCTGCGCCAGCAACGTGTTCTGCTGCACCTCCTCGTGCGTCACGTTGCTCAGGTTCGCGTCGACACCCACGTTGGAGATTACGGAAACGCCAAAGACGGACATGCCCGCATGGTTCGCCACAATCACCTCAGGGACGGTGGACATGCCGCAGGAGTCGCCCCCAATGATCCTGAAGTAGCGGTACTCGGCCAAGGTCTCGAACGTCGGACCCTGCGTGCCCACGTATACGCCAAACTTCAGCGGTATTCTAAATTTCTCGCCGATCTTCTCGGCCTTCTTAATCAGCTCCTTGTCATACGCATTGCTCATGTCCGGGAAACGGGTGCCCAGCTCCTCGATGTTCGGTCCGTGCAACGGATGCTCCGGGAAGAGGTTGATGTGATCCTTGATGATCATGATGTCGCCCGGCACATACTCGGGGTTCAGACCACCCGCCGCATTGGAGACCATCAATGTCTTGATGCCGAACTCCTTCATCACACGCACAGGGAAGGTGATCTCCTGCATGGTGTAGCCCTCGTAGTAGTGAAGCCTGCCCTGCATGGCCATCACAGGCACACCCGCCACATAGCCGAAAATCAGTTTGCCGGAATGGCCCTGCACCGTACTCGTCTTAAACCCGGGGATATCGGAATAAGGGATCGTGTCCGTCACGACAATGCGCTCCGCGAAACTACCCAAACCCGTGCCTAACACAATCGCTACCGTGGGACGCAAAGCGGTCCGCTTCCTCAAATAATCACCTGAGGCTTTTATCTCTTTCAACAAATCCATATCATTCAAAAAATAAAATAAACAATCAATTTTTCTTATGCAGCAAATCCATAAAGCTCTCCGCGAAAAGCGCGTCGTCCCCCCGCATGAAGTCGATGGAGAGCGGTAGGTAGTAGATCTTAGACTTCAGCGCATTCGGGAAATCAGGGTGGTCCATCAGGCGCACCGCATCCTTCTCCGTCGTGATGATATACCGTTTCTGGGACTCCAACGAATCGAACTGCTTCTCTATCTTCTTCAAGTCGGACGCAGAGAACGCATGGTGGTCGCCGAAAGAGCAGGCGGATACTTCGGAGACGTTGCTCTTCAGATACTCCACGAAAGGCGCCGGAGAGGCGATGCCCGTGAGGGCCAACACACCACCGTCGGAAAGATCGGCGAGCGTCACCTTTTTCTTCGATTTGCCGGACTTTGAGGAAGGGAACAATGGTTGTAGTTCACCATAAGCCAACCGCGTGAAACAGAGCGTCTGATACGGGTATGGATTGAGGTGCTTACGGAAAAGCCGCATGTCCATCGGTGTGATGGAGTCGGGGCACTTGGTCACCACGATGATATCCGCACGTTTCATGGAACGCTTCGGCTCCCGCATCATGCCGACGGGGAGAAGATGGTCCTCCGCAATGTTACGGTTATAGTCAACCAGCAGGATAGAGACCTTCGGATGCACGTAGCGATGCTGGAACGCATCATCCAAGAGGATCAGTTCCGGAGATTTCCCCTCCATCTTCATGAGCGATTTGATGCCCCGTCTACGATCCGCGTCGACGGCGACCGTCACATCCGGGAACTTCCGTTTTATCTGGAAAGGTTCATCGCCCACCGTATCGGGCGTATCCTTCTCCTTGACGATCCTGAACCCCGAGGTGCTACGCTTATACCCACGACTGAGGACGCCTAAGCGGTATTGATCCTTCAGCCAGCGGATAAGGTACTCCGTGAAGGGAGTCTTTCCCGTGCCGCCCACTGTGATGTTTCCAACGGAGACAATCGGCAGATCAAACTTCTTGGATGTGAGGATACCACGGTCGAAAAGCCAGTTACGCACACACACGCATAGCCCGTAGACCATCGAGAATGGCCACAATAGGACTTTTAGTATGAGTGGTTTGTTTTTCATTGTGTACGTAATTTAAGGTAAAAGAGCCCTTCCGCACACAAATGGATTGGAAGCTATCTCAGCTCTATGGTATATGGCATAATCGCTTGGAACCTCTCCAAGTTCCGTATTTTTTCAAAAATATATCTTTCTTTCGAAAAAACCTCGTTTTCTTTCAATTTTTCATAGCCAATAGAGGGTATTTCTTGCAATTTCTGGAAAAAATCTTTCTTTTCGGGGTATTCGACAACGGAATAGTCGGTCAATTTAGCCATTGCGGCAGCCGAATCGATGGCGCAGTGTAACCCGCCAGCATAGTCAACCAAACCGATCTTCAAGGCGTCGATACCAGACCATACACGACCTTCGGCGTATTTTTTCACCTGTTCCACCTCCATGCCGCGGCCCTCGGCGCAACGTTGTAGGAACGTATCATAGAAATCATTGACGGAACGTTGCATGGCAGCCCGCTCGGCGGCAGTCAATGGACGGAAGATGTTCTCCATGACATCCGCATTCCTATTGGTTTTAACCGTCTCGTAGTGCACGCCGATCTTGTTCGACAGCTCTTGTGCGTTAGGCAAGAGGGCGATCACACCGATGGAACCTGTGATAGTGTTCTTATCCGAGAATATGCGTGATGCGTTGGAGGCGATGTAATAGCCTCCTGAAGCCGCGTAATCACCCATGCTGGCGATGACAGGCTTGTTCTTTTTCACCTCCATTATGGCATGGCAGATCTGATCCGAACCGTAGGCGCTGCCGCCAGGCGAATTGACGCGCAACACGACCGCCTTCACCGTGCTATCCTTCCCCAGTTTCCGCAGCTGCTTCACCGTTTCGGGAGAACTGATACCATCAGTGCTACCATTGTCGATCTCTCCGTTTAGATACAAGATGGCCACCTTGTCCGAAGTCTTTTCTTCCACCTTATTCGCCACAAGATCCGCCACATAGTCTTTGACCGAAATGGTAGGCAAATCTGCAGTGGAGTCAACATCCAGTTTTGAGCGGATAAGCGACTCGAACTGATCGTTGAAGAGTAGACCGTCGACGAATCCCTGCTCCAGCACGTAAGAGGAGGAGCGCAAGGGAATCATGCTATCCGCCAAGGCCAATAATCTATCCTTTTCGATTGACCGGCTGATGGAAATAGAGTCCACGATACTGTTCCAAAGGGAGGATATCAGTTCGTTCAATTGTTCCCGGTTCTCGCTGCTCATCGAATCGTTGACATACGATTCAGCGTATGATTTGTAGGAGCCAGCCTTCACGACCTGCATCTCCACACCAATCTTCGTCAAGAAATCCTTGCAGAAGAGGGATGAGGAAGATATGCCCGTGAAATCGAGGGATCCGCGAGGGTTCATGAAAAGGGAATCCGCCACAGACGCCACGTAGTAGGCGCCTTGCGTATACAAGCCCGAGTAGGCGTAAATGAATTTGCCGCTGGATTTGAAGTCGGCGAGTGCGGCGCGGATCTCCTCCAAGGTGGCGTACCCGGTTTGCAGCACGTTTGTCTTCAGGTATATACCCTTGATTCGGTCGTCATTCTTCGCCTCCTGGATCGCATAGCGGATATCACTCAGACCCGTTTGACCCACTTGGGAAGGAAATAGGTTAACGTAGACATCATCATCCTCCCTGTCTACGATCTCGCCATCAAGGGAGACAAGCAAAACGGAAGAGTCCTTCACTTCGGAGGAAGAGTCGGAGCACAAGGCTACCACGACAACGACCATGAACAGAAGGAAAAATGCCAGTATAACACCCAGGCATGAGGCAAAGACAGTTTTTATGAATTTCATCGTTTTATGAATGCCTCATAGATGGACATCAAAATAAACAATATGATAATCAAAGGGACGGCAACCATTTGGAAAATGGCGGCCAGGATAACGGAGGAGATAATCAGCACGAAACGTATCCGATTATCAGCCCACTTCAGGTTCTTGAATTTCAAGGAGAACATTGGCAGCTCGCATACCAGCAAGTATGAGAACAGGAAAACCAGACACAGGATCACGATAGGATTCGTGACGATGGCGTGAATAACATCCACGCTGAACCATCCCGGGATAGGAGTGATCGGGTCGGACAATGCGGCGAGCGAAGACATGAACATCGCGTTTGCCGGTGTAGGCAAGCCGATGAAGGAACACGTTTGGCGGTCATCCACATTGAACTTAGCCAACCTCAGGCCCGAAAAGATAGCCAGCAAGAAAGCCAGATACGGAAGATACGAACCGTCGGGCGTTATGCTAAGAAGCAGATTGTAGATGATGGCGGCCGGGGCCAAGCCGAAGCTGACCATGTCAGACAGAGAGTCCAATTCCTTGCCAATGCCGGATTTCACATTCAGCAAGCGGGCGACCATGCCATCGAAGAAGTCGAACACCGCAGCCAACAAGATATAAATCGCTGACCAGATAAAGTTACCTTGAAAAGCCATCACCACCGCCAAGCATCCACAGGCCATGTTCATGCATGTGATGGTGTTTGGTATATGCTTTTTTATGTTCATTTTGTATTCAATTTCGCGATAACCGTTTGGTTACCCACAACCTTTTGCTTTAAGTTTACTAAAATCTCGGCATCTTTTGGAAGGAAGATATCCACGCGGGAGCCGAACTTGATGAAGCCCATCTGCTGATTGATGTGGCACTCGTCGCCCACCTTGGCGTATGTCACGATTCTCCGAGCCAAGGCACCCGCCACTTGGCGGAACAACACCTTGGTCTGGTTCACCGTCTCGACCACGACCGTGGAACGCTCGTTCTCCGTACTCGATTTAGGAAGATTCGCCTTCCAGAACAGACCATCGTTATGAGTATAATACAGGATCTTTCCGTTTACTGGATACCAATTCGCATGGACATTGAAGACGCTCATGAAGATAGAGACTTGGATGCGTTCATCCTTCAGATATTCCCCCTCCACAGTAGGCTCGATAACCACTACGGTTCCGTCCGCCGGCGCCATAACTAACCCTGTGCTGTCCCCCTCGTAAAACCTGTTCGGGTTTCGAAAGAAATTCAAGAAAAAAAGAAACACCAAAAGGCTAAACAAGCAGAACCCTGCCACAAACGTCGGATTGGAAGCGTAGCAACACCAGCCAACCACGGCATCCACCACTAAAATGGAGGCCAGCAGCTTTGTTAATATTCCCTTTCCCTCTTTATGTATTCTCATTTTAAAAATCGTAATTGCAATGCAAAGTTAATATTTTTTGTTAAATACAATCATTTCGGAAGAAATATGGCTACATGACTATTGAAAAAAAGACGAATAAAACTGGAGCGGCCAGCAATGCGCTGTCAAATCGGTCCAAAATACCGCCATGTCCTGGTATGAGATTACCGGAGTCTTTCACGTTCAGGCTACGTTTGAACATGGACTCCACCAAGTCTCCGAAGACACCGAAGACGAAGACGCACACCGAAAGGGCGATCCAAAATCCGACGTGTAGCGTCGGCACGCACTCCGAGTAGTGGAAAATCATGCCGGAGAGGATAGCGAAGAGCAGTCCGCCCGCGAATCCCTCCCATGTCTTTTTAGGGGATATACGTTCGAACATCTTGTGGCGTCCGAGGAACCGTCCGACCAGGTACGCGCCCGTGTCCGATGCCCAGATGATGACAAAGAAGGCGAGCAGCAGCATCTTGGAGTTCTCACTCGCGCCCTCCACAATGCAGAATAGGCTGAACGGAACGGCTATGTAGAAATGGCCAAGCACGGAGACTCCTAAATTCAGGAGGGGATTCTTCCGTTGTCTGAAAAGTTCAAACGCAAAAGCCGAGAAAACGCATAGGAAATAGACGGAGTACAAGGCGGTCGATTTATGGAGGAAGGTCACGCAGAATGCAATCACAAAAAGCAATGCGCCTCCTACGATAGACATCCACTTGTCGACGCACACACCCTCCTGTTTATCCGACAGGACATAAAACTCATGCAACGCCAGCACGGTCACCAAAAAGAACACTGCGCCAAAAACATACGATGACATCATAATCGAAACGACCATAAGGGCAACGAAAGCGATACCCGAGATGGTTCTTAACACTAAATTATTCACGTCTGTACATCCTCCACTTGTTTAGTTACACATTCAAATTATTTTCATTCACCCTCCGACGAAGCATCTTCTCCGGAAGATGATGCGTCCTCCTCGTCAGAAGACTTTCTCTTTCTTCTCGATTTTTTCTTCTTAGACGATTGTTCTTCCTCCCCGCTCATGGAATCCGGCTCTTCAGAAGAGGTTGGATTCTCCACCTTGCGGGACTCATTGCTTGCGTCACTCGAAGATTCCTCACTTTGTGTTGCCGTATCCTCCGACTCCCCCTTGGACTTTCTTCTTCTTTTGCGTGAAGAGGATTCCTTTGGTTCCTCGGTTGACTCGTCTGGCTGAACCACCGGTTCGCTCTCTTTCGGAGCGGCAGATCCCACTCCCTGTGTAGGGGAGGTCTCTTTCGGGGCAGTAGGTTCAGGACGTTTCGAAGCGCCGGCATTCAGGTTGTCAAGGATGGAAGGTCTCGACGACGAGAACGGAATGGACGGAGTGCTCAATGAGGAACCACGATTAGGGGATCCTTTCTTGCCATCTTTCCGTTGGGCTTCCAGCATCTTGATCAGTCTGTTTATATCATTCAGCGATACCGGATCGGAAGGCGCCGCAGGCAATACCACACCTTTAGGAGCCTCCTCCTCTTCCATCGCCATCGAGTCTTGTGCCGTCGAATCCGCCGCGGCTTGTCCGAACAACATGTCATCCAGCACTTGATGCAAACTATCCTTCGAAGAGCCGTCCATAGCCAACTCGTTCGTCAGCAACGCCAGACTATCTTGGATGCGTTGTAAGCTATCCTGCTCTTGCATCTTTGAGAGGACGGCGTTGATGGAATCCGCCAAATGTTTCTCCTGCATCTGGAGGGAGTCAGGTTTGACTATCAATGAGTCGTACTGGGAAGCATCCAATTCCTCGATGACCCTTCGACGGTTGGAGGTGTAGAACTTGATGTTACCCAAAGAACCACCACCTTCATCATTGATCTTGGTAGGCAAGATTTTAGCGAGGATTCTATCCTGTCGACGTCCCTTGTACTTGATCTTAATCTCGCCCGTCGCCAGATACTCAAGGTTCAACTCTGTGATCACGGAATCCAGGTACTCCACGACAGGGTAGTTAGGCAAGAATCCAGCGATGGAATCCGCCACCTTGTTGAAGTCCGTGTGTCTGTACTTCGACCGTCCCACTAACTGCATCACATATTTCGCGACGATGCGTGTCGAATCGACCATGTCATAGAATTTCTTCTTATGGAAATACCTATGGTCGAAATAGTGTAGGAAGAAGTCGTATTCATACCTGAATTCGAACTTATCCCTTACATAGTACACGTCGTTTAGATAACGGCAGTTAGGGATTTTTATTTTCTGAAGGATGACATCACCCTTTCGGTTCTTGTTCCGTTCCAGTTCCTTGATATCCCGGACGTTCTGCAGCTCTTCCTCCAACTCCGCGATTTGTTGTTGCAGGAGCACGGAGTCGATCATGGAAGTGACGAGGGTCGCTTCCTCTTCCTCGTCCACAGCGAAAGAATCGAGGTTTGCCATGTATGTCGAGTCGAGTTCGCCGCTCGCATAGGCGAACGAGTTCTCGTCGTCGAGTTCCACCTCTTCCTTTTTCTTCGGTTCGACGCGTTCACGCACATCAGGAGGCAAGTCTGAATTATCACGTTTGCCCGTGGCGATATCGAAGTCACCATCCGCCAACAACATGGAGTCCTTCATGTTTTGCTCTTGGAGTTGACGTTTTTTCTCTTGTATACGTTTCAGCGCTTTCTGTTGCTTCTTTGTCAGTGCAACAGCCTCATCTTCAGCGTCCTCCTTTGCGAAACGTTCCAAGTCGGCATTCTCCTGCTCAGCCAATCTGGCGGAATCTCGGGCGATTTCATGACGCATCTTTTCGCGCATCTTCTCCTCTTTGCGTCGTGCCTTATCCTCCGCATTCAGTTTCTTCTCCTTTGCGGCGACGATCTTTTTGGCGAGTTTCATCGTCTCCTTCTCGATCTTCTCGCGTTGTGCCTGGAGTTCCTTCTTTTTCTTCTCCTCCAGTTTGTTTTCCCGTTCGAGTCGTTCCTGTTCCTCTTTCAGGTCTTGTTGTTTCTGCTGGTACTCTTTCAGTCGCTCCTCGTCATTCCTCAGTTGCGCTTTTTCCGCCTCCCGCTCACGGGCCTCTTTCTCACGGGCGATTTGGAGTTCCATCATTTCTTTCTTCTTCTCGCGTAGAGCTGCGGCACGTTCCTTTTCCGCCTGCTTCCGCTCCAACTCTTTCTGGCGTTGGGCCTGACGCAGTTCAATCTGTCTACGTTTCTCCTCCTGGCGTTTCTGCTTCATACGTTCAGCCAACGCCTTCTCTTTATTCTTGGTCAGCTCCTCACGGGCCTTTTCACGCTCGCGCATCTGTTGCATGAACTCACGGTGGCGCTGTTGAGCCTCGCGGGCTTTCCTTTTCCTCTCCATCTCCTGCTGCCTTGCCTTTTCCTTGGCCGCACGTTTCTTCTCGCGTTGCAGTCTCTGCCTCTCCTGTCTCTGCTCCTTCTGCTCCTGCTGTCTCTGTATACGCTCATCCTGCAGTTGTTTCTGCTTCTCCACCCATTGCTCATGTTCGGCGCGTTTCTGCATGGAAGCCTCTTGCCTCTTACGGACAGCCTCCTCACGTTTGGCGGCTTGCTCCTCGCGGCGACGGCGCAGCTCCTCCTTTCTTGCCTCTTGGGCAAGTCTTTCCCTTTCGCGCTCTTCCAGTTGTTTCTTGACGCGCATTTGACGTTCTTGCGAAGCGCGCTGCATCTCCGCCTCATGTTCCGCCTCGCGGCGTTTTCTCTCAGCCTCCGCCTGTTTCCTCATCTCGTCCTGTTGCTGCTTATGCTGCGCCCACATCTCACGTTCGTTCTGCTTCTGCAAGGCTTCTCTCTTGCGTTGCTCCTCACGGGTCTCGCGCTGCTTGGCGATGATGGCCTCATATTCCTTTTGACGACGCTCGTTCTCTTGCTTCTCTCGCTGACGAGCCGCTTCGATCTCCTCTTTCTTTTTGTTCCACAGCTCCGTGTAATGCTGTTTCATCTCGTTCTCCTGGCGGATACGCATTTCCCTGGCTTGTCTTTCCAATTCGACAGCCATCAGGTAATCAGCCATACGAGCCTCTCTCTCCTCAAGTTCTTTGCTTTGATTCTGGGATATTTCGTTCTTTTTCTGCTGCCATTGCTGCAATTGCTTAGAGCGTGCTTCGGCCTCTTTCTGCTTTTGGAGCTCACGACGAAGCTTTTCCCGTTCGGAGGCGGCGACATATTCCTGCTGACGTTTCTCTGCGGCTGCCTCATCACGTTTGCGGGCGGCATCCAACTCCTTCTGTTTCTCCGCCCAACGCTCTCGGTCGTGTTGTTTCATCTCCGCCTCACGGCGAAGGCGCAACTCCCTCGCTTGCCTTTCCTGCTCCACAATCTGCTCATATTCCTTGAGCTTCTTCGCCTCGTCGGCCTTCTCCTTCGCTTTGCGGGCGTCCACTTGAGCCTTGACCTTCTTCCACTCCTCCTTCTGCCGTTGTTTCTCCTCACGCTCAGACTGCCGTTGCTTTTCACGTTCCTCCTTCAGTCTCTCGTTGGCAGCCTTCGCCTCTTCCATCCGCATCTCCCTGTCACGCAACTCTTGTTGACGCTTCGCGGCCTGCTCCTCCTTCACCCTTTCGGCTCTGGCGCGTTGTTCCTCGCGAATGCGTTCCGAGTCTGTTTGAGCGTACATAGTAACGGCTAAAACAGTCGAAGTTAACAATATGGCTATTAATCTCTTCAAATCTTTCTATTCAATTGCACAAATATTCATCCGAATCATGACTCAACAAAGCCTATTTATGAACTTACAAAGATATTAAAAAAAGAGTTGAATTTCAAAAAGGATTTTTGGGGGCAAAAAAATGAATGCAAACCATCTATCTATTAACACATTAGCACTTGTGACAGCCCGATTACGATTACAAATCTATGGATTCTTTTCCTAACTTTCCGCCTTTGTTGTCCACTTTGGCGACATATAATTTATATCACACTATATTTCAGCGAATTGCGAAATGTTAAAGTGTAGATGGGAGATATGTGGTACTGAAAAGAAAAAAGCATGGTCGCCCTTCGACAACCATGCTTGTTCAAATAGAAGCACTCGGAGACGTCACACCGTTTGCTCAATATTCCATACGAATGCGCGAACGCCTACCTCTTCGTTGCGGAGGTCTAGTTTGTGGACTGTCTCCAAGAGAGTGGATACTTGTTCATCTTCCACGACCGTTATGACGGCGGAGTTCATCTCCGGCCATGTGTGGGTTCCTCTACGAGGGTCACCGGTCTTGGATCCACGGCCCTGCACCTGTTCGAAAAAGGTGAAGCCGCGAATGCCTAACTTATCCAACATATACTCGACACGTTCTGTGTTCGCTTGATTGAATACTATCATTACAGATTTCATACTTCAGCCTTTCTCTATTAGTTATTATTATCTTCTTCAACTTCCAATTTGTTGCCGTGCGTGTTGATGTCCATGAAGATGTATTGCGAACGGATCTCAGCCTCCTTGTCTCGTTCTCCATGTTTAGACATGATACCGTACAAGACAGGGACAACCACCAAGGTGACGACAGTGGAGACTAACAAACCTCCGATGACGACGATACCCATCGGCACCCACATCTCCGAACCGTCGGAAGTGGCCAAGGCCATCGGCAACATACCCAAGATGGTGGTCATGGCCGTCATCAACACAGGGCGGAGACGGGACTGTCCGGAAAGGGCAATCGCTTCGTTCAACTCGTAGCCACGGTCACGCATCAAGTTGATGTAGTCCACCAACACGATACCGTTCTTCACCACGATACCGACCAGCATGACACAACCCAGCGCACCGATCATATCCAACGAGGTGCCGGTGATGAACAACGCCCAAATGACTCCCGAGAAGGCGAACGGAACCGCCATCATGATAATGAACGGCTTGGCGTACGACTCGAACTGTGAGGCCATCACAACGTATACGAGAATTACAATGATCAACAACAATAGACCCATGTTCTGGAAAGATTCCTGTTGGTCTTCGTAAGCACCACCCAAGATGACGGAGACGCCAGTTGGCTTCTCGATCTGAGGCAATACCTTCTCGATTTCGGCGGCTAACTCTCCCAATGAGGTCTCGTAAGGTGTCACCTCAACCATCAAATAACGTTGACGGCTCTTACGGGTGATCTCCGGTGGTCCCCAATACTCCTCGATGGAGACTAACTCGCTCAACTTCACGTTGCCACCCGACGTAGGGATGGACAAATCCTTGATGGCGTCGATGGAGCTACGGTTCTCCTCCTTCAGACGGACGAGGATATTGTACTCGTCACCATCCTCCTTCAAGAAGCCGCAGGACATACCATTGACACGGTTGCGTACAAACGAAGCGACCGAAGAAGAGCTCAATCCATGGCGAGCGGCCTTCACCTTATCCACCACGATCTTCAGCTCAGGACGGTCATCGTCACGGCTGATGTCCACGTTACGTGCCGTAGGGATCTTCGACTCGATCAACTGTTTCACCTGCGCGGCGTAAGAACTGGTCACATCAAAGTCATATCCGTAGATTTCCACCTCTACCGTGCTCTGTCCTCCCATTCCACCACCAGCTGAACTGGAGACCTTAAAATCAGAGACTTCCGGATAGGAGGCAATTTCTTGACGAAGCACCTCGGCGATCTCCGTTATGGAGCGTGTACGTGTATATTTCTTGTCCGCATTGAAACGCATCTGGATCGTATTGTTTCTTGTGGAAGAGAAGAGCGCGGAAAGTCCGGCATCCTCATTGGAACCACAAGTCGTGGAGATGTTCTTCGTTTCCGGAACCAATTGGACGAAACGCTTCTCCAGCATACGGGCGAACTTAGCGGTCTCCTCCACACGGGTACCTTGCAGCAATTCCACATTGATGGTCAGACGACCATTATCCGGCGTAGCCATGAAGTCGGTTCCGATATAGCCTGTCAGCGCAGGAATCAGTGAAATGCCGAAAAACGCTACGACACCCAACATCGTTATCTTCTTGTGGGTCAGACACCAACGCAGCAAGTTCGCATAGGCGGCATCCAACTTATCCAGGAACTTCACCACCGTATTCTGGTAAGAAAGTTTCTTCGTGTTTTGCTTCTCGACGATCAAGTTACCTTCTTTATCCACCTTAACGGTCTTCGCCTTCAACAACTTGGAGCAAAGCATCGGCACAAGGGAAATAGCCACAGCGGTAGAGGTACAGCAGACGATCGTCACGATCCAACCCAACTCCTTGAATAGGATACCGGCGATACCTGTCAGCATTGTCAAAGGCACGAATACGGCAACGATCACTAATGTTGTAGCTATTACGGAGATCCACACCTCATTTGTCGCATAGATGGCCGCCTCACGAGGATTTGAGCCACGGTCGATATGCGTGGTGATGTTCTCCAAGACCACAATGGCATCGTCCACCACCATACCCACCGCAATGGAGAGGGAACAGAGGGAGATGATATTCAGCGAACTATCGGCGCCCAACAAATAGAGGAAGGAAACCAGCAAAGAGATCGGGATGGTCAATCCGACAATCACGCTGGCACGCCACTTGCCCAGGAAGAAGAGCACCACGAGTACGACGAAGAAGACTGCATAGAGCACCGCCTCCTTCAAAGAATCGATGGCACTGACGATATCCGTGGACGAGTCGTATATCTCGTTGATCTTCACATCCGCAGGAAGGGAGGCTTTGATCTTCTCCAACTCCTTGTGGATATCACGACAGATCTGCACAGTGTTTCCACCCGTCTGTTTCGAGATGATCAGACGGACAGCCTCTTGACCGGAGGCATCCCCCCTGGAGGTCATCTTCTCGTCCAGACTCAGGTCCTTGATGGTATCGCGTACGGTCGCGATGTCGCGCACATAGATCTGCTTCCCGTCAGGCATGGTGGCCACGACGATATCCTTGATCTCGGAACTCTCCAAGTATTCGCTGCGCACCTGCAAGGCGTATTGCTCTTTCTTCATCTTCACGTTGCCGGAAGAGAGGTTCAGGTTGTTGGCGGCCACCGCATTACCGACCGTCTCCAGAGAGATACCATAAGCATCCAACTGCTTTTGGTCGATCTCAACGTAGACATAGCGGTCCGGCTCACCGGACATCGTCACGTTACCCACACCGTCGACACGGTTCAACTGAGGGATGACGATGTCGTTCATGATCTTCTCCAAGCCTGGATAACTCTCCTTCGCCTGAACAGCGAACTGGATGATCGGCATGGAAGAACTATTGAACTTGATAATCAAAGGGTTGGAACATCCGCTCGGCAGATTATCCTTCGTCATATCCACGTACGAACGGATATCGTTGACGACGTCATCCAGCTCTTCGCCCCACTCGAACTCCAAGGCAACCAAGGAAAGGTTATCTTTTGACGTGGAGGTCAACTCGTCCAATCCGTCCACAGAGTTCAAACTATTCTCCAGGTATTTCGTCACGTTGCTCTCCACCTCGCTGGCGTTGGCGCCTGGGTAGGAGGTCATGACAGCGATATACGGAGGTTCAATCTCCGGGAACTGGTCGATAGGCAGTTTCAAATAGGCGAAGATACCCATCAACATGACGGCCACGAAGATCAGGATCGAGGTGACCGGTTTGTTAATCGCAGTTTTATATATACTCATCTTTATTGCAATTTATTGTATTTCTATCTCTTAACATCAATGTCCCTTCCGCAAGCGCCGTGAATCGGGAAGCACGGTGGAAGGAGGCTCAATATTATTTTTTCGCAACACTATCCTTCGCTGCAACACTATCTTCCTTGGCGGATGCGATGTCATCGAGGTCGCCATCGATAACCTGCAACTCAGCGCCATCGATCAAGCGGGCTTGACCCTGGGTCACAACCTGTCCTCCCTCAGTCACTTCATCGGAGATCACCTCAACATAACGGTTGAAACGTTGACCAGCCTCTACCGTCACACGTTTCGCGAAACCGTTCTCGTTCAAGAAGAGATAACGCTCGTTGGAACCCGTCAGCTTCAAGACAGACTGGTAAGGAACGGCCAATACCTTCACCTTGCCCACATTGACAGCGGTATGCACATACATGCCTGGGCGGAGCTTCATGCTGCCATTCGGAATCTTCACCTTGCATTGGAAAGTATGGGTAGCCGCATCGATCGTTGGGTAGATCGTCTCGATCGTAGCAGGGAATTTTGTGTCAGGATAGATATCCGAAATGATGTCCAATCTCATGCCCGCCTTGATTTTTGGGAAATAAGCCTCAGGCACATCGATGATCGCCTTCAACGTATTCAGCTGCACTACCGTCAGGATAGGTCTCGCACCGTTGAAGAGCTCACCGCTCTCGTAGTTCCTTGCGGAAACGACGCCAGGGAAAGTAGCCTTGAAGAAGGTGTTGTTCTGCAAGAACTCCACTTGTTGCTTAGCTTGTTCATAGGCCATCTTCGTCTTGTCGTACGTCTGTTGGGTCACGTTACCGCCCGCCAACAAAGCGTCCATACGCTTCATCTCGGTCTCGAGGTTCGCGAGGTTCAGTTTCGCCTGGATCAATTGGTTCTGATCCATACGCACCAACAAATCACCGGTGGAGACGCGGTCGCCCACATCCTTGAAACGCTTCTCGATGATACCCGTCAACGAAGGGGAAACATTCATTGTCTCATATCCTTCCAGCACGGCGGTACACTCCACGTCACGTTCGATCTCTTGTTTTATGATAGGTTCGACACGAACCTTTTCCACTTTCACCTCTTGAGAGTCAGCCGCAGCGTCTCCCTTTTTCTTGTCGTTTTTGCCGCAGCTGGCGGTCAAACCGACCAAAGCCAAGGCCATCACGGAGACCCAGCCCCATCTTACTACTTTCTTCATCTGTATATCTGTTTTTAATTATTATCTATTATTTGTTTAACAACACCTTCAAATCGACATAAGCGCTGACCATGTCCATGAGTGCGGTGATGTATGTGTTTTGCGCGCCGATCAACTCTGTGCTGGAGGTGGTCAACTGCATACTTGAGATCGTTCCATATTTGAACTTTTCGGTATTGCTCTTGAAGACACGTTGCATCACCTCAATGTTATTGGATTGATTCTCGTAGTTCTCATAGGCGGATGTCAAATTATACCGCAATTGCTTCCCCTGAATGCCCAATTGCAACTCCGTGTCCTCCAGTTCGTTAAGCGCCTTCGCATAATCCATCTTTGCGCTACGGACGTCAGCCCAGCGGCTTCCGCTCGACCAAATAGGAACAGACAACTTAAACCCGACGGTGTTCTTAGGAGAACCACTGAACACTTCCAGCATGTCCTCGATTTGCTTGTCTGCATTCACGTATTTATGATCCGAATAGTTGTAGAAGGCGGTCAACGAAGGAATATAAGCCGCCTTGCTAAGGCTTACCTGCTTTTTGGACAATTCCGCGCTCTTAGCCTTTATCCTATAATCATAATTGTCGTTCAGGTATAAGTCCGTATCCAACAACGTAAGAATGGATCCCGGGTTTATTACATCGTCCAGATTTTGGGAGAGGGCAATCTCCACATCCGCAGGAACACCCATCATCATACGAATCGTGTTGTACAACACCTCAATCGTCCGTTTGGTCGTGTTAACGGTACTCTTCATGGAAGCCACCTGAATAGCGATCTGATCAGCGTCGTTCTGCTCAGCCGCGCCAGCTTTCACCGCGTTCATGGTCATGTTGTACATCCTGTCCATGTTTTCGAGGTTCCTCTCCAACAGATCCACCGTTGCCTGAAGAGCCAAGATGTTCACATACGAAGTCTCGATTTTGGATAGAATAGCTTGATCCGTCTTGCCGACAGCTATCATAGACAATTCCTTCGCCAATTTGGCCACCTGCACACCAACGATCTGTGCGCCACTGACGGTAGCTGTAACGTTCACACCCCAGTTAAGCGTCGAAGGCATTTTTGTTCCGCCAGATTGGGAAGACGATTGTTGAGCGTTCGACTCATTGGCATTGTCACCGGCAACGCTATCCTGCTTGGCCGCAGCGCCGCTTCCGCCACCCGTCATCATGGAAAAATCCCTTTTGTAACCACACATGTTGGAATATGTGGCATCACCATTCGCCTGCGGCAACATACTTGCGATCGCTTTCCATCGAGCCGCTTCTGATTTCTGCACATCATAAGAGGCATTTTTAATCGTTCTGTTATGCATCAACGCATATTGCTTCGCCTCGTTTAACGATATAGTAAGTACTGAATCGCTTTGATTAGACGATGAATCGCCCGATTGCGCAAACGAAGGAATATTTAACACCAACGATACCGCCAGTAAACATCCTGCTTTACCAAAAACTCTTTTCATCATATTTATGTTACATTAACTTATTATTCTTCTTTCCAATTCTCCTCTTCGCCGCTAAGAAGATTTTTCATGATAACCAAGCCCTGCTCTGTCGCCACGCCACGGAAATAGATATTGTACAGAACCCTTAAAACCTCGGACGCCGGTGTGCGGGTAAAGTCGTACACACCCGACGGAAGGGAGTTCATCATCTCATAATAGACCTCCGCCAATACCATCGAGGAAAATGTTTTGTTGATATGACCCTCTTCCTGGGATTTCTTTATCATCTCCTGGATATGCGCGATTTGCGCCCTCCGGTTCATCTTCACTGCCTCGACATGTTCAGGAAACATCGCTTTCGCATCGGAAAAGAAATTCACATTGATGACGCGCATCTTCGAGACCGAATAGCGGAAAACCTCCAACAAATAGGAGAATGTGTTGTCCGTCGTGCGACGGATCTCCTCCCTCCTCAAATCGTAGTCCCGCTTGAAGCAGGCAAGACACTCTGAGACCAACGCCTCCTTATCGGCGAAATGCTCATAGATTGTTCGCTTGGAAACAGACAAAGAGGCGGCGATCTTATCCATCGTCACCGACTTAATCCCCTGCGCCTGAAATAGGCTCAACGCTCCTCTTACGATTTTGTCTTTATTGCTCGTGTTCATAATTAACAATTCTGGTAGGACATCTCTTCCCGCCTCACATCATCGTCATGAATTTCACGGCAAAATTAGCGGAAAACTTTTTAAACGAAAATAGTTTTCTTGGTTTTTATATTTTTTAACATGTTTTTTAACACATAATAGGACAAGACGCACAGGCCGTCACTTTCATAGATGTCCACGATGGACATAATAGCATATAGAAAAAAAGCCCCGAAACGTCAGTCTCGGGGCCTATCTTTCCTTTTAGGAATAATTATTTCCAAACATTATAGTGGACATTTCCCTCGTTCCATTTGTCCTTAGGAGCCGGAGCCTCTGCCGGGTAACCCATTGGGATGACGCAGAGCACCACCTGGTTGTCAGGGATGTTCAGGATTCTGGCGAACATCTTCGCCTTCGCCACGTTCGGGTAGGCGCCTGTCCACACCGCACCCAGTCCGAGTGCATGTGCCGCCAAGAGGATGTTCTCCGTCGCTGCGGATGCGTCCTGTACCCAGAATTCCCTCCCGTCACCTTCGATCGCCTTGTCCATGTCGCCGCATACCACGATGGCCAGCGGTGCATTGGCCGCCATGCCTGCGTTAGGGGCAGAGTCTGCGATTTGCTTCAGGATTGCCTTGTCGTTCACCACCGTGAAGCTCCATGGCTGTTTGTTCATGGCGGATGGCGCCGCCATACCTGCGCGGAGAATCTTCTCTACCTTCTCCTCCTCTACGGCTGTTTCTTGGTAAGCGCGGATGCTGGTTCTCTTGCTGATGGCATCGAGAACGATTGCTGAACTGTCCACTGCCGAAGCGGTTGTTACTGCGGCTCCTTCGTTGGGACAAGCCTCGTTTTTGCAACATTTTCCGCAACATGAAGAAAGAACGAATGCGCCCCCGATGAAGAGCAGATTCGCCACTACTTTAAAGAAATGTTTCTTATTCATAAATTTTAGGTATTAATATTCACAAATTTATATATATTTGTGTTTAATTAGATGAGATGAAAAAGTTTTTTAACATATTTCTTTTGTTGAGCATCCCTTTCATCGCTTTCGCCAAGGAGGTGAAGGTTTATGGAGTGGAACCTACATTCGCAGGTAAAACGCTGGAGATGAGGTGCTTCTTGGAGCAGATGGTCTCCAGCGAGAGGGTGTTGGCCAGCTGTGATGTGGACTCGACAGGGGCTTTTTCATTCGTGTTCGACGTGACGGAAACTATGCAGGCGTTTATTCCGTCGGAGACGTCGAGGGGATTCATCTTCCTGGAACCTGGATCCCAATATGAGGTGAAGTTGTTCCCATACCGGGAACGTACGTTGATGCAGAAGTTGGATCCATACTTCGCGCCGGTCGATTATTTGCTGGAGATCGTCAAGCTGAAGCATGGAGACATAAACGCCCAGGTGATGGAATTCGAGGATGCGTTTGATTTTTATTCCATGAAGCACTTGAAGTATGGTGCCGATGTGGATTCGCTGAAAAAATCGGTTTCGGAGATCCATGAGATCTTTCCGGACTTTGCTTCCAAACGTTTCCTTTGGGACTATCTTGATTACCGTTGCATGCTGATCCTGAACATGGCGCAGAACGCCAATCAGGCGAAGATAATAGAGCAGTTGAACAAGAAGGATATAGATGATGCTAACCCCGCTTTCTGGGACCTTTTCAATACTCTTTTCGCTGATTTCATCAAACAATCGGCATACGACCGTGAACAAGCTCTTACTTTTTCCCGTATCATCGAGGAGGGGAACGTGAAGATGTATTTCCTCACGATCAAGAACCGTTACGGGATCACGAATCCGATGTTGCGTGAGCTGGTCGCTATCAAGTGGCTGTACGATTTGTTGGGCTCCAACGAGTATGATCGTACGAAGGTGTATGAACTATTGAGGAGTGTGGGCGGCGTCATCCAATGCCAGTCGAACCGCGATTTGTTGACTGTCATCCTGAACAGCGCCTCATCGAACTTGCCGGGAATGGACGCTCCCGATTTCGAAGCGGTCTCCGTCGATGGCAGGACCCATAGATTCTCTGAGTTGAAGGGCAATTATATATATCTGAATTTCGGAAATAGTTTCATAGACCAAACGCAAAAGGATTTGAATGTGCTGATGCGTTTCCACAACGAGTATGGGAGGGACCTGACCATCGTGAACGTCTTCTTGTATGACGAGATGGAACAGGTGATGAGACTCTCCCTGCGCTTCGGTGGAAAGATGAACTTTTGGATGGTCAAGGACTCTGACGCTGTGAAAAAACTCTTTGGTATAAAGAGCCTGCCATCCTTCTTCTTGATCGACAAGGACGGTAATTTCCTGATGACGAAAGGAGCTGAGCCTAACGATGAACTGAAATTGCTTTTACAACGGATCTTGAAAAAATAGCTATTATGAATGCTTGTGAACTTGTGTTGCGTGACGCTTTCCGACAGAAGCTGAATGAATTGATGTTGGATGAGGTCCTCATGGAGGATCTGGATCGCGTCTATGTGCCTATGGCTAATTTGATACGCATGGGCTTTGATACGGATAGTAGGACGCATATCATAGGGGTGAATGGTGCCCAAGGAGCCGGAAAAACCACTTTCGGACAGTTGCTGAAGGTCGTGCTGGAGCAATCCCACAACCTGCGGGTGGCCTTGCTGAGCATCGACGACCTGTACCTGAGCAGGGCGGATCGGCAGAAACTTGCCGAGGAGGTGCACCCTCTGTTAGCGACGCGTGGCGTGCCTGGCACCCATGACGTGAAGCTGGGTGAGGATGTGCTCGATGCGCTCTGCAATGCGGGCCCTAAGGATGTGACCATGATTCCCCGATTCAATAAGGCGCTGGATGAGCCTTTCCCTCGCTCGGAGTGGGAACAGTTCGTGGGACGGGCGGACGTCATCATCTTCGATGGCTGGTTCATGGGTGCGGTCGAGCAGAAGGAGACGGAACTGCTCACGCCTATCAACGACCTCGAAAAGAAGGAGGATCCTTACTGCGTGTGGCGCCGCTACGTGAATAACCAATTAAAAGAGAATTATAAGTCGCTTTTCGGCAGACTGGACCTCCTCGTGATGCTCAAGGTGCCTTCGTTCGACAAGGTATACCAATGGCGTACCCTGCAGGAGGAGAAACTGCGCATCAAAACGCAGGGGCAGAAGAACCTGCGCGTGATGTCCGACGAGGAACTGGTGCGCTTCATCTCCCACTATGAGCGGTTGACCCGCCATATGCTGGAAGAGATGCCTTCGCGCGTGGATGTGCTCTTCACGGTCAGCGACGATCACAGAATATGCATTTAAGGTGGGTTCCCGGGAACTCACCGTTTTCATTAAATAAAAAATGGGTTTGAAACATTATTAGTACCCTCATAATCGAATATGGCGCTTCTTTATCTGCAGGTTGAGAACCTGACCAAATCATTCGGAGACAATTATTTATTCAAGGATATCTCTTTCGGCTTATTCGAGGGCCAGCGTGTGGCGCTGATCGCGAAGAACGGGGCCGGCAAGAGTACCTTGCTGAATATCATCGCGGGCAATATGTCATACGATACGGGCAAGATCACCTTCCGGAATGGATTGAAGGTGGGTATCTTGCCGCAGGACCCTAAGCTGGATGGCTTCAAGACGGTGCAGGATGTCTGCACGGGGTCGGGCAACGAGATCCGAATGAAGCAGATCCTCGGCAAACTGAAGATCACGGACTTGGAGCAGGAGCTGAACGTGATGTCTGGCGGACAGATGAAGCGTGTCGCCTTGGCGAAGGTCTTGGTCTCCGAACCTGACCTGCTGATCCTCGACGAGCCTACGAACCACTTGGACCTTGATATGGTGGAGTGGCTGGAGGATTATCTGCGCCGCTCAAGGCTCGCCTTGCTGATGGTGACGCACGACCGTTACTTCCTGGATCGGGTCTGCAGCGATATCCTGGAGATCGACCAGCAACAACTATATGCCTATAAGGGTAACTATTCTTACTACTTGGAGAAGCGCCAAGAGCGTTATGATGCCCAGAACGCTGAGTTGGCGAGGGCCAACAACCTTTTTCGCAAGGAGCTGGATTGGATGCGCAGGCAACCACAGGCTAGGGCGGGGAAGGCCCAGTACCGCATCGACGCTTTCCATGACCTGGAGAAGAAGATCAAGGCGCCCCGCTCCACGGGTACGGTGAAGCTGGAGGTGAAGGCAAGCTATATCGGTAGCAAGATATTCGAGGCGAGATCCGTCTGCAAAAGCTACGGAGAGACCAAGATATTGGAGAATTTCGACTATACCTTCAACCGCTACGAGAAGTTGGGCATTGTCGGCAACAATGGTACGGGCAAGTCCACCTTCGTGAAGATGCTGGTGGGTGAGGTGGCGCCCGACTCCGGTACCATCGATGTGGGCGAGACGGTCCGCTTCGGCTACTACAGCCAGCAGGGCATGACGTTCGACCCGGACATGAAGGTGATCGACGCGGTGCGCGACATCGCCGAGGTGGTGCAGATGGGCGACGGGAAACGCTTGTCGGTCTCCCAATTCCTCAACCTCTTCCTGTTCACGCCTGAGACGCAGCAGAAGTTCATCGCCAAGCTGAGCGGTGGCGAGCGTCGCAGACTCTACCTCTGCACCGTGCTGATGCGGAACCCTAACTTCCTCGTCTTGGACGAGCCTACCAACGACCTTGACATCGTGACGCTGAACGTGCTGGAGGAGTACCTCCAATCGTTCAAGGGGTGCGTGATCGTCATCTCGCACGACCGTTACTTCATGGATAAGGTGGTGGACCACCTCTTCGTCTTCCACGGCAATGCGAACGTGCAGGACTTCCCGGGCAACTATTCCGACTATAGGGAGTACCGCGACATGAAGCTCTACTTCGAGCGGCAGGAGAAGGAGAACGCCCCGAAGCAGAAGGGCGCCGCACCGTCGGAGGCTCCGCAACGCAACGTGAAGGAGCGTCCCCGCAGACTCACCTACAAGGAACAGCGTGAGTTCGAACAGCTGGAGAAGGATCTCGAGGCCCTGGGGAAGGAGAAGACCGGCTTGGAGGAGGAACTCTCCTCCGGACAACTCTCCAATGACGATCTGATTGCTAAATCGAACCGTGTGGCGGAGGTCATCGCCCTGATCGACGAGAAGGAGATGCGATGGCTCGAACTGAGCGAATTTGCTAACTGACGATATGACAGAAGATAATATATTGCCGTTGGACGCTATTGTGCCCGGCGGTGAACGGTACAAGGATTTTCAGCCTGATAGATATGCGAGCGTCATGGTGCGTGGCCATGTGGTCGCATTGGTGGATGCGAAGGGAGACCTCTCCCTTTGCCACGTGGACGATACGCAGCCTAAACTGACTTTCTCCACCCTACATTTCACGAATGAACAGTTGTTGGCGGTGGTGGGCGCCGATGTCAAGCCCACCAAGGAGATTGCCCTTTCCGGCTTAACGGTGTCGGAGGCGTGCGTTTCCCTCTATGTGTCGCTCGGGAGCTTATTGATGCGCCTGAACGTTGTGGAGGGTGCGTTGCGCATGGCTTGGCGTGTGAGCATGTCAGACTGGACCCTCACCTCCACCGATGGCGAGGGTACATACCTCTTCGTGGCGAAGGGGAAGGAGGAGATCTACCGTCTGGACCCTGACGGAGGGCGAAAGATGATCTACGTCGAGAAGGATTCCTCCTTCACGGTGCGCAAGACACCCTCCCGAAACGAATTCGGCATCGAGGAACAGTTTTTCCTCTCCCCGGACAAGCGTAAGGTGGCCTTCTATCATCTGAACGAAACATCCGTCACCGAGTTCCCCGTCACTTCCGCTCCGAATGGCAGCGAAATGCCCCGCACGACCCTCTTGAAGTATCCCTTCGCAGGTACGAAACAGTCGGAGCAGGTCGAGGTGGGCATCCTGGACGTGGAGGAGGGGAGCGTCACTTGGCTGAAGAACGATGGGGAGATCTGCTATTGGATCGGCCTCACATGGTCGCCCGATAGCCAATCACTTTTTTGCTACGGACTCAACCGTAGCCAACAGCGCAGTCGTCTGCTCCAATTCGACGCCGCGACGGGTGACATTACCCGTGAAATCCTATGCGAAGATGCCTTTGAATATGTCGAACCAGAGCATTCGCCATTATTTATAGATACGCAAAGATTTCTGTTTCAGAGTCGTACGTTCTCTGGGTACAATCATATCTATCTCTATGACCTTGCGTCCAATCGAATGGAGCAAATCACGCAGGGCAATTGGGAGGTGACGCACCTTTTAGGCTATTCGGCGGCACGGGATCAGGTGCTCTACTTGGCGACCCGCAACACTCCGCTGAACCGTGATTTCTTTGCCACCAAACTCTCGGACGGTGTGACGGTGCAGGTCTCCCCTTCGGTGGGGACGCATCAGGTCTATATGGATGGGACGGGTCCCGTTTGGGTCGATGAGTTCCAGTCGGAGAGCGAACCGGGCGTGACCACCTTGGGGAGTCTGGAGACTTATGGCGACCAGTTCGTGCTGAAGCGTTCCCGCGATCCGTACGAGGGGTACCAGTTGCCTGAACGGATCGTAGGCATATTGCCGAAGGGGAAGGACTCCGACGATGATCTCTACTACCGTATCGTGAAGCCTCGCGAGGTGAAGGAGGGTGAGCGGTTGCCCGTCGTATTCTACGTCTATGGCGGTCCGCATGTGCAGTTGATCACCAATACGTGGGGAAGTGGGACGAAAGGCTTTGAGGAGATGATGGCGGATGCGGGTTGTGTCACATTTTGCATCGATCCGCATGGCTCGTACAATCGTGGGCACCGCTTCGAGAGCGAGATCCGGGACGACCTGAACGGTCCGCAGATGCGTGATTACAAGTACGCCTTGAACTGGCTCTTCCTGACGCACGACTACGTGGATAGGAACCGGGTGGCCATCTATGGTTGGAGCTTCGGCGGTTTTATGACCCTTTCCATGTTGCTTTGCAGCGGCTTTCCTTTCAAGGTGGGCGTGGCTGGCGGCGCCGTCGTCTCATGGCGCTATTATGAGACGATGTACACGGAGCGTTACATGAGCTTGGACAAGGAAGGAGGAACCTCCGGGGAGCATTTCACCCGCACCGACATGGCGAAGCACATTGGCGAGTTGAAGACTCCGTTGAGGCTGATCCACTGCCTGGAGGACCCTGTCGTCCTTCCGCTCCATTGGCAATACCTCCTTTCGGAGGCGAATAAGCAGGGGGAGGTGGCCCAACTGATTGAATGCTACTTCTATCCGGGACATGAACACAACGTAAAGGGCGTCGAGCGTGTCCGTCTTATGGAAAAAGTTAGGGCGATGATATTTGATTGTTTATAGGTCAATTTTATGAATATGATTAAAAAAATAGAAAAATATTTTGCTGCGGACATTTTTTGTCGTATGTTTGTAGCGCAAACAAAACAGGTAGATTTTTTCATAGTTAAGGTTTAGATTGGTTAAGGGACGTTGTGAAACGTCCCTTAATTATTTTGTGCAAGGCGTGTTGGGGGGATTTACGATTTTATAATTTACGATTTACGATTTACGGGGGAACCCCGAAGGGGTGATCATAATACAGGCACGGGTGTGAACCCGTGTGTGCGATGTAGGAATGAATAGGAACCCCGAAGGGGTGACACCTTTTTGTGATTTACAATTTACGGGAAAACATCCATGTATGCGCATCCTCCGCTAACGTCTATATTGTTTTCACCCCTTCGGGGTTCCCGTCACACATACTGTTCGTCATACAGGGGTTAGCACCCCTGCCTGTGATGTTGTCGCCCCATCGGGGCTTAGGGTATGCGCATCGCCTATAGACACGCACTTCCCAACCAATTGACTTCGTCGAACTGACGTTTCAAAATTCTTAATTATCCCCGCCCCTGGGGCATGGGTATGTGCATTGCGTGGGGATTTATGATTTTACGATTTACACAATTTACGGGAAAACATCCATGTATGCGCATCCCTTTTAACTCATAATTCTTAATTCTTAACTCTTAATTATCATAGTATCGTTTTTTTTCTTTATTTTGCAGAAGTAAATTGCAGAAGGTGTATGGAGCAAGTAGCGAATTTCTTTTCACACTTACCGGTGACAGACCCAATCCTGATTTTTTCGTTGGTGCTGTTCGTCATTCTTATTGCTCCACTGGCGCTGGATCGATTGAAGATTCCGCATATCATAGGCTTGATTCTTGCGGGTGTGATTCTGAGCGAGAATTGTACGGGAGTCCTGAAGCGTGACGTCAGCTTTGACCTGTTCGGCACAGTGGGTCTGCTCTATATCATGTTCTTGGCGGGCTTGCAGATGGACCTCGCCGATTTTAAGAAGAACACCAAAAAGAATGTCTTCTTTGGCCTGACCACCTTCTATGTGCCGATGATCTTTGGATCGGTCAGCAGTTTCTTCCTCCTGAAGTATCTTTTTGCCCATACGACACCGGATTTCCAGACGATAGGGAACTTCTCCTTCACCGGTTATCTGATTCTGGCCTCCGTGCTGATCGCCAGCATGTACGCCTCCCACACGTTGATATCCTATCCGATCGTGGGTCGTTTCGGTGTGACGAAGAACTCCGCCGTGAACATATCGTTGGGTGGTACCATGATCGCCACCACGTTGGCCTTGGTCATCCTCGCCTTCATCGTGGCGATGTGCAAGGGGGAGGTCAATGCCACGTTCTGGCTGCAGTTCGTCATTTCGGTGGTGGTCTTTGTCCTGATTATCGGTTTTGTCTATCCGAGGATAGCGGACCGCTTCTTCAAGCGGCATGAGGATAGTATCCTGCAATATATCTTCGTCTTGGCGATGGTTTTCTTGGGGGGATTCCTTGCGAAGATGGCCTCCTTGGAGCCGATCATCGGTGCCTTCATGGTGGGCCTTGCGCTCAATAGGTACATCCCTCGCATCTCCCCGTTGATGAACCGTTTGGACTTTGTGGGCAATGCGATCTTTATTCCTTTCTTCCTGATAGGTGTGGGCATGCTCATTGATGTCCGTTCGGTATTCTCCAGTTTCAACTCGCTGATCGCCGCCGTCGTGATGAGTGCTGTCTCCACCCTCTCCAAGTACATCGCCGCTGTGATCACGCGGAAGACGTACAAGATGACGAAGGAAGAGGGTCTCATGATCTTCGGTTTGAGCAATGCCCAGGCGGCTGCCACCTTGGCGGCTGTGATGATCGGTCATGGAATACAAATCGGTGTGGATCCGAATGGACTGCCAGTCTACTTGTTGGGCGACGAGATCCTGAACGGTACCATCGTGATGATCCTCGTCACCTGCACCATCTCCTCCTTCGCGACGGAGAAGGCGGCCCGTAAGTTGGTGACCCAGCAGGACCAGTTGGACGAGAAACTCTCCGACGAGAAGTTGGCGGACCGTATCCTTATACCGCTCTATAACCCTGATACCCTGAATAGTTTGATGGAGCTCTCCATCCTGCTGAAGGTGGACAAGAGCCGTGAGCCACTCTATGCGCTGACGATCGCCAATAAGAACGCCGCCCACTTGACTTCGGAGGAGAAGGCGAAGAAACTGCTGGAACGTGCGGCGAAGATCGCTTCGGCGACCGATAACTCCGTGCGCATGATGACCCGTTTCGATGTGAATGTGACCAGCGGTATCGTGGAGACGATCAAGGAGAACCATATCACGGAGGTGGTCATGGGTCTGCACCATAAGAACAATTTCACCGACTCCTTCCTCGGTGACAAGACGGATAACCTCTTGAAGGCGACGAACCAGATGACGCTGATCTACCATGCTGTGCAGCCGGTCAGCACCATCAAGCGCATCGTCGTGGCCGTGCCTCCGCGCGCGGAGTTCGAGGTGGGCTTCGTGAAGTGGTACGACCGTATGAAGAACATCGCTAAGCAGATCGGCGCCAATGTGCTCTTCTATGCCCATAAGGAGACGTTGGACCAAATACAGATACTTGCGCAGAGGAAGAAGTTCGGTGTCCCGACCCAGTTCAAGGAGTTGGACGATTGGGAGGATTTCTTGGTGCTTACGGGCGAGGTGGCGGATAATGACCTGTTCGTGGTCATCTCCTCCCGAAAGACGGCGATGTCTTACAACCCGTTGTTCGAGAAGTTGCCTAACTATCTCTCCAAGTACTTCAACAAGAACAGTTACATTCTCCTCTATCCAGATCAGTTCGACGAGGAGAACCCAGAATCATATAAGACCGTATGAGCCAGTTTTCAAAAACGACGTTATTCTATAAGATATTAAGGGTATATACCAACTTCGCATATTCCAGATGGTTCTCCAGTTGCGAGATCAATGGAGTCGGCAACATTCCGGAGGGCGAGCCTGTCATCTTCGCCCCGAATCACCAGAACGCTTTCGTGGATGCGATGGCGCTGCTCTTTTCCTCCCCGCAGCCGGTTGTCTTTTGGGTGCGGGCGGACCTCTTCCAGAACAAGCTGATCGACAAGATCCTGCGGGCATTGAAGATGATGCCCGCCTACCGTATGCGCAACGGGGTCAGCAACCTGAAGAAGAACGAGGAGTCGCTGCGCGATTCGGTGGATGTGCTGACACACGACCAATTCCTCTGCCTGATGCCGGAGGGCGGACAGGAGGAGAAACGCCAGCTCCGTCCCTTGGTGAAGGGTATCTTCCGCACTGCCTTCGCCGCGCAGGAACAACTGTCGGACACGTGGGTGAAGATCGTGCCCGTCGGTATCGACTATGGTCACTACGACAGGAGCGGCCGTCATCTGGTCTTGAGCTTCGGTCGCCCGTTGAACATCAAGGATTACTACGCACA
The DNA here is from genome assembly GCA_002310215.1 of Bacteroidales bacterium UBA1181. Classification (GTDB taxonomy): domain Bacteria; phylum Bacteroidota; class Bacteroidia; order Bacteroidales; family Paludibacteraceae; genus UBA1181. The sequence goes on along the minus strand of DBYR01000032.1, from coordinate 10,107 downwards.
ATACCAGCAGGATGCGCCCCATGCCATGAATGCTATCCGTAAGGATCTTTCGGAGAAGATCGCTCCGTTGATGCTGAATATACAGTCGGAAAAATATTATGAGACATTCTATACCGCCGCCTATCTCTACAACGAACAGATGTTGGATAGGCTCGGCTTGGAGGATAACCAAACGAATCGGCTGATTGCCCGCCAAAAGATCGTCTCCCTTCTCGGAGAAGCGGAGACTGCGGGTGACGAGACGCTCGAATCGCTCAGCATGGCCTGCGAGGCTTGGCGGGGGAAGAGCGATGATGTCGCCTTCCGTGCGGTCACCTCCGAGGTGTCGGGTGTGGATGTGGACCTCGTGACGAAGATCCTTTATCTGCTCGTCACCATCCCTCTCTTCCTGTATGGCGTGATCGTGAATTTCTTCCCTTTCATGATCTCCAAACTGCTGGGCGCCCGTGCGCATGGTTCAGGCTTTGAGTCCTCCCTGAAGTTGGGCTCCGCCATGTTGTTTACGCCTATCTTCTATGTGATAGAGACTATTTTGTTCCCTACATTGTTCCCTGTGTTGATGCGGACCATGTACGGAATCCCTTACGAGGCGGATACGATGACCGTCGTGGCCTTCTTCTTCACCTTGCCGATCTCTTACTTCTTCATGCTGCGCTACCGTTGGAAGTTTCAGTACGTGAAGGAGCGTCTGCGCAGCTTTTTTGATAAGGCTTCCGTGATGACAAGGGAGAATGCGGTATCCCTGATCCACAACTTAGTGTCGAAGTATATGCCGCATAAGTGATTGATTAAATATTGGATTTGAATGGGTGATTTCGATATAAGAAAAACAGTCAACGAAAAGGAGCGGGAGTACGAGAACGCTTTGCGTCCGCTCTCGTTCGATGATTTCTCCGGACAGAGCAAGATCATCGAGAACCTCCGTATCTTCGTCAGCGCGGCGAAGATGCGCAACGAACCGTTGGACCATATCCTTTTCCATGGCCCTCCGGGATTGGGCAAGACCACCTTGTCCAATATCATCGCCAACGAGTTGGGCGTCGGCTTCAAGCTGACCTCCGGTCCGGTGTTGGATAAGCCGGGCGACTTGGCGGGTCTGCTCACCAATCTGGAGCCCCATGATGTTCTCTTCATCGATGAGATCCATCGCCTCTCGCCTGTGGTCGAGGAGTATCTCTATTCCGCGATGGAGGATTTCCGCATCGATATCATGATCGACAAGGGACCGAATGCCCGTTCGATACAGATAGACCTGAACCCCTTTACCTTGGTGGCGGCTACTACCCGTAGCGGTTTGCTGACCAGTCCGTTGCGTGCCCGTTTCGGCATCAACTGCCACCTGGAGTACTATGATGTGGATGTCCTGACGAAGATCGTCATGCGCTCGTCCGCCATGTTGGGCGTTCCTTGCGAGGAGGAGGCCGCTGTGGAGGTCTCCCGTCGTAGCCGAGGCACACCGCGTATCGCCAACGCGCTCCTGCGCCGTGTGCGTGACTTCGCCCAAGTGAAGGGCTCCGGACGCATCGATCTGCGCATCGCGAAGTTCGCCCTTGAGGCCCTGAACATTGACACGTACGGTCTCGACGAGATAGATAATAAGTTGTTGAACATCATGATCGACAAGTTCAACGGAGGGCCTGTCGGACTCACCACCATCGCCACGGCCATGGGTGAGGATGCCGGCACCATCGAGGAGGTCTATGAGCCATACCTGATCAAGGAGGGCTTCATCAAGCGTACGCCCCGCGGTCGGGAGGTCACTGAGCTTGCGTTGCGCCATCTCGGCAAGATGGGCGGTTTCTGCCGGCAGGGCTCGTTGTTCGACTGATACGATTCATACAAAGTCTGTGCATTATGCCTAAGCTATTGGTTACATACGCTATACCCCAAGAATCTTTCGCGGAGATAAGGAATCAGTTCGAGGTGATAACCCCGGCGTCGGGGAGCTTCAGCCGTGAGGAGGTCCTGCGTAGGTTGCCCGAGTGTGAAGCGTTGCTCTCGATGTTCTCCTTCACGGTGGACCGGGAGCTTATCGACGTTGGCGCCAAGCTCCGCATCATCTCCAACTTCGGTGTGGGTTTCAACAACGTGGACATCGCCTATGCCAAGGAGAAGGGCATTGTGGTGACCAATACCCCGGACCCCGTCATAGAGCCTACGGCCGAGCTGGCTTTTGCCCTGATGGCAGACCTTGCGCGTCGTGTCTCGGAGTGTGACGCGAAACTCAAACGTGGCTCCGGACTGAAGTGGGGGGTGATGGAGAACCTGGGCGTCGGACTGTGGGGAACGACCCTCGGTGTGTTGGGCTTGGGTAACATCGGACGAGCCGTGGCGCGTCGCGCTGTGTGTGCGGGAATGAATGTGATCTACCACAACCGCCATCGCCTTGCGGAGGCGGAGGAGCAGCGTCTGAAGGTCACCTATGTGTCGTTCGAGGAGTTGTTGCGCCAGTCGGATTACCTCTCTTTGCATACCCCGCTGAACGACAGCACTCGCCACATCATTGATGAGGCGGCCCTGCGTCAGATGAAGCCAAGCGCCTATCTGATCAATACGGCGCGGGGACCTGTGGTGGACGAGGTGGCCCTGGTCGAGGCGTTGCGCGCTGGACGGTTAGCGGGCGCCGGTCTGGATGTCTATGAATTCGAACCAAAGATATCAGAGGAATTGCTCACGATGGACCAGGTGGTGTTGGTGCCGCACATCGGTACGGCCACGATGAAAGGGCGGATCGCCATGGGACAGTATGCCTGCGAGAACATCGCACGCTGTTTCAGGGGGGAGGAACCTTTGAGCAGGGTGGTGTGAAACAATATTGTAAATTAATGCTGGTGTTTAGATGTATTATATTGGACGGAATTCAATAGTGAGTCCAAGTGCTGATTTTCTGTGAAGAAGGCTTCAGCTTTTTGCTCAGCTGCTTCCCTTGTTTCACTGCCCTCTTTGCCAAATCGTTCGTCAAGTTGTGCATCCACATCAAACATTTCTATCTTTTTGTTCATAATATTCCTTTTTTAGTTTTAGTGCTAATTCTATCTCTTTTTAAGAGTTTTTTGTGATTTTTTCTGAATTCATCCATGTTGCAAATGTATATTGAGTTTATCAATTGAGCAACTTATATTTCCTATTGCACTGCTTTGTCAATATCCTATATAAAATTGTGTAATTATGTCGCAAATATACATAGATTTCTTTGGAAGTTGGCAAAATTTGTCTAAATTTGCGACAATATAAATACAAAAATTCTATGTCCAAGTATCTGGATCCCAAAGNNGACACGTCGGCCCGGAAGTACTCCATAGTGGACGTGAAGTGCACCGACTCGCTCCAGCGCCAGTTCATCGTGGAGATGCAGATGGTGTGGACGACGGACTTCCTCAAGCGCATACTGCACAACACGACACGGGCGTACAGCCGCCATCTGCGCAAGGGCGAGGACTATGCCTCCTGCATGCCGGTCTACACGCTGTGCCTGCTGAACGAGAACCTGCCGAAGGACACCTTCAAGCGTACGGAGAGGCCGGTTCTGCTTGCGGAGCGCTCCCCGTTTGACTGCTCCGACTTCATGCATGTCTTCAGGCTGATGGAGGAGGGGAGCCCCGACCATGTGATCGAAGGGCTGAACATCGTCTTCGTGGAACTGAAGAAGTTCAATCCTTCCTCGGTGATGTACAAGAAGATGATGGTCCTGTGGCTCCGGTACCTCACGGAGATAGACGAGAACACGAGCGACGTTCCGGCGGAGATGTTGGCGTGTGCGGAGATACGCCAGGCGATCGATATTCTGGAGCGCTCCGCCTACACCGATGCGCAGCTGGATTCTTATGACGATTTCTGGGATGGCGTGCGCGTCTCCCTTAGTCTGGACCCCGATTACAGGTTCAAGAAGGGTCTTGTGGAGGGCGAGGCTATCGGTATGAAGAAAGGCGAGGCCATCGGAATGGAAAAGGGGGCGAAGGCCAAGGCCGTCGAGATGGCGAAGATCCTCAAACGGAAGGGTGTGGACATCGATACCATCGCCTTGGCGAGCGGGCTGTCCCCTGACGAGATCAATCGCCTTCCGTTGTAGGAGCGTAATAAAAGGAAATTATATATTTGCGAAAAACAAAAACGAAGTCTGAATATGTCCAAGTATCTGGATCCCAAAGCCGACCTGACGTTCAAGCGTGTGTTCGGCGAACATAAGGAGCTGACGATCAGCTTTCTGAACTCCCTGTTGGATTTCAGCGGGGATGAGCGGATATGCTCCATCGAGTACCAGACGCCGGAGATGTTGCCGGACACGTCCGCCCGGAAGTACTCCATCGTGGACGTGAAGTGCACCGACTCGCTCCAGCGCCAGTTCATCGTGGAGATGCAGATGGTGTGGACGACGGACTTCCTCAAGCGCATACTGCACAACACGACACGGGCGTACAGCCGCCATCTGCGCAAGGGCGAGGACTATGCCTCCTGCATGCCGGTCTACACGCTGTGCCTGCTGAACGAGAACCTGCCGAAGGACACCTTCAAGCGTACGGAGAGGCCGGTTCTGCTTGCGGAGCGCTCCCCGTTTGACTGCTCCGATTTCATGCATGTCTTCAGGCTGATGGAGGAGGGGAGCCCCGACCATGTGATCGAAGGGCTGAACATCGTCTTCGTGGAGTTGAAGAAGTTCAATCCTTCCTCGGTGATGTACAAGAAGATGATGGTCCTGTGGCTCCGGTACCTTACGGAGATAGACGAGAACACGAGCGACGTGCCGGCGGAGATGCTGGCGTGTGCGGAGATACGCCAGGCGATCGATATTCTGGAGCGCTCCGCCTACACCGATGCGCAGCTGGATTCCTACAACGATTTCTGGGATGGCGTGCGCGTCTCCCTCAGCCTGGACCCCGATTACAGGTTCAAGAAGGGTCTTGTGGAGGGCGAAGCTATTGGCATGAAAAAGGGCGAGGCCGTTGGTATGAAGAAAGGCGAAGCTATCGGCATGAAGAAGGGCGAGGCTATCGGTATGAAGAAAGGCGAGGCCATCGGAATGGAAAAGGGGGCGAAGGCCAAGGCCGTCGAGATGGCGAAGATCCTCAAACGGAAGGGTGTGGACATCGATACCATCGCCTTGGCGAGCGGGCTGTCCCCTGACGAGATCAATCGCCTTCCGTTGTAGGAGCGTAATAAAAGGAAATTATATATTTGCGAAAAACAAAAACGAAGTCTGAATATGTCCAAGTATCTGGATCCCAAAGCCGACCTGACGTTCAAGCGTGTGTTCGGCGAACATAAGGAGCTGACGATCAGCTTTCTGAACTCCCTGCTGGATTTCAGCGGGGATGAGCGGATATGCTCCATCGAGTACCAGACGCCGGAGATGTTGCCGGACACGTCGGCCCGGAAGTACTCCATCGTGGACGTGAAGTGCACCGACTCGCTCCAGCGCCAGTTTATCGTGGAGATGCAGATGGTGTGGACGACGGACTTCCTCAAGCGCATACTGCACAACACGACACGGGCGTACAGCCGCCATCTGCGCAAGGGCGAGGACTATGCCTCCTGCATGCCGGTCTACACGCTGTGCCTGCTGAACGAGAACCTGCCGAAGGACACCTTCAAGCGCACGGAGAGGCCGGTTCTGCTTGCGGAGCGCTCCCCGTTTGACTGCTCCGACTTCATGCACGTCTTCAGGCTGATGGAGGAGGGGAGCCCCGACCATGTGATCGAAGGACTGAACATCGTCTTCGTGGAGTTGAAGAAGTTCAATCCCTCCTCGGTGATGTATAAGAAGATGATGGTCCTGTGGCTCCGGTACCTCACGGAGATAGACGAGAACACGAGCGACGTGCCGGCGGAGATGCTGGCGTGTGCGGAGATACGCCAGGCGATCGATATTCTGGAGCGCTCCGCCTACACCGATGCGCAGCTGGATTCCTACGACGATTTCTGGGATGGCGTGCGCGTCTCCCTCAGCCTGGACCCCGATTACAGGTTCAAGAAGGGCCTTGTGGAGGGCGAAGCCGTTGGCATGAAAAAGGGCGAGGCCGTTGGTATGAAGAAAGGCGAAGCTATCGGCATGAAGAAGGGCGAAGCTATCGGTATGAAAAAGGGCGAAGCCATAGGCATAAAGAAAGGCGAGGCTATCGGAGTGGAGAAGGGGCGTGCGGAAGGTGCGAAGGCCAAGGCCGTCGAGCTGGCGAAGAAGATGTTGTCGAAGGGCTTCGACAAGCAGACGGTCGCGGAGATGAGCGGTCTCACCGTCGCGGAGGTGGAGCGGTTGTGAACTCTCTTCGTTGAAAAAACAGTGCCCGGACATCCCTGCTAACTGAATATTTTCTATGATAAAACCACTACAAACTCCTGCCTGTTTTATTGCCTTCTGATTCATTTTGTGTGGCAAAATTCATCAAAAAGCGGAAAAAAATTTTTTATGTAAAAAATTATTCCTAAATTGCACGGCAATTTTTCGGATTGTGCCTTGTCGTAATGTATTGATAATAGGGCGTGTAATCCGTGTGTTGAGGTTTTATATAGTTTTATGACCATGAAAACTTGTAGTATTTTATTTCTTTTAAAGGATAAGTATATGGGGGGATTAAAGTATGGATGCCGTTTCCTGACGGGATTGGTATCGTTTATATTATTAAGTGTTTCCGGAGCCTCTGCTCAAGGAGGATTGTGGGGACCTGGTGGCGGCGGTGGTGGTACGGCAAGTTCATGCTTGCTGAACAGCACAGGCTTTGAAACTACTGAAAAGCTGTGTGATCCTCAGTTGCCAAACGATTCGACGGGATGGTTCTCAAAAAAAGGTGCTGATTTGTCTGGCTGTGAGATGCAGATGAAGGCTGCGAATGCTATTCAAACGGGTGTTCCCGCAAATATATCATCTTCTTCCGCTTACTTCACGAAGACTCTGTGGGCAGACGCTAAGAAGCAAAATACTCCGCTCAGCAATCAAAGCGGACTTACTGCTATCTTGAAAAATCCGAAGACGATCGACCCGATTTTGAGTGAAGGTAATGGAACGAATATGTTGGTCAACTCGGGAACTTCCGGTAATAATCTTAATCATTTCCTTTCGTACTCCTTGTCGGGGTTAAAACCGGGTTCCACTGTGACCATGGAATTTGATGTTTATTATCTGATTGATCAAGAGTCTGCCGAAATATATGTGAAAAATAACAACTTGAATGATTACCAGCCATTTGGATGTGCGATTCATTATAATAGTGGAAAATGGGATAAGTCGTTTAGCACATATAGCACTCAATTAGATTATGCAACCAAATCGGCTAATGATCAATTCACTGATAAAAAAAGTATAACCGTAAAGGCGACAACAGGAGCGCAATCGCAGAAAATATCAGCTCAAGCGGATGAAGGTGGAAATATTACTTTTTATTTCATGAGAAGTAATTCAGAACATTGCACTGTCCCTATTGGTATAGATAATATTAAGGTTTATGCTGATGTCCAGCCTTCTATTTCTTATACGGGGACTGCATGTCCTGAGATGCCGGCTTCCCTGATTACCCGTGAGTCATATCCTGCAGGGACAAAGTATTCATGGAAGGTGTCCTCTCCGGATACCACGGGTACTGAAGAATCGTTCGTCTTTTACCCACATAAGGAGAATGCGGATTATACAGCTCAGGTGCAGGTTACTATCCCTGGTTGTACTGCTTCAGATCCGGCAAAGACTACGATACATGTGGGGACGTGTTGTCTGTCTGATGATGGGGCACCGGCCGCATTGGCGAATGTCTATTACAATGATTTCGGATATTTCTCTGGCAAAAATTATATTTATACCGATGCGATGGGTAAGGAGCAATCGATTGCGGCACCGGATGTGAATTATTGTGCGCCTTATGATGGCCAAGCTGTTACGTCTGATCCTCGAAAAGACTTTACTGGAGTGAAATATTCAAGTAGTATTTGTCAGGGTGGTGGTTATGCTATTTCAACGATTGACCCATATACGGGAGTGTTAAAGGATCATTCAGGGAAAAAGAATGGTGCCTTTTTAATGATTGATTTACAGGGAAATTCGGGAACCAATTGGAAGAATCCTGTGTTTGAAAAGGAGATCTGCGGATTGTGTCATGATAAAATGATTAAATTCAACACTGCGGTTTCTGCAATAAATAATAAACCGGGTGGAAAAACAGCATGTGATATTACGGTTTCATTGGTTGATAAAAAAACGGGAAATCCTTTGAAATTGTATGATAAAAACACGGGACAACCTATGAAAGATTGTGTGTGGACTCATCGTAGTAATACACCTGGTTGGAAGAATTTCCCTGACGATGCGGATTTTGAGTTATATCTTCAAAAAGCGGACAATATTGACTGTGTAATATTGAGAATAGAATATAATTCGAACAAAGCAGATGAAGATGAAGGCGATTTCGCATTGGATGATATCTTCTTCCAAGTGTGCGCACCTCCGGCTATTACAATCGATTATGATGTGAATGGTTCCCATCAGGTCGGAGAGGTGCTTGATTTGTGCCAGGATGTGCTTAGGGTGAAGACCAATGATAAGAATGGTACATTGGCGCGGTATTATGGAAAGGATGATGTGCGTTATATGTTCCAGTATACTGACCAAAATCCTAATAAAACGGATCCTTCTAAGGTGCATTGGAGAACCATGAAGGATGCGAATGGAAAGGAAATCCTAAAGGATTCGGTATATGTCATAGATGATCCGCAGCATCACGAAGCTTTTGAGAAGTTTGTCCAAAACCCAGGGTTGAAGGATTCTGTGTACTTCCGTATCTTGGTGGGTAAGGAGGAGACATTAAAGAATCCTAATGAGTTGGATGTGGCTGAAAACTCTCCCTGTCGAAATATTTCTGTCCAGTTCTTGGATATCCCTGCGATGTTGAATTGCGAGGCATGTACCAAACCAGACCATGTTCATATCGAGGCTGATGGTAAATCGAAGAAGACCGTTGAGCTGTGTAAGGGAGAATCGACGATTTTGGAGGTGAAAAACAAAAATGGTAAGAACCAGCTGCATGGCATCGAGGTTAACACCTCAAAGGATTATTACGAGTACGAGGCTACTTGGCTTAAAGATGGCAACCCTATCTCCGGCAAGTTCAAGGCGACGTCCGAAACCGATCCTTCCACTCCGACTCTTGAGGTGACGTGGGACGATGTGCAGGCTGCGGGTAGCGCTGAGTACTCTATGCTTATCCATGATGCTTACGATCCTACTTTGACCTCTACTTATTGTGATACAACAGTCGCAATCACTGTCATCGCTCATCCTGATCCTGAGGCTCCAACCATCGACGACATCGACCTCTGCGAAAAGGTGAAACCTCGCAAGGAGTTGAAGGACCGTCTGAAGGAGAATGACTTCAGCGATTTTACGGTGAATTGGTACGACGGGGCGAACACTCAGACTGCTTCTAAAGTGTCGGAGCCTGACCTCGACGCCTTGACCGCAACCTCAACTTTCTATTATTCGGTAACGGATAAGAACACTCTCTGCGAGGGCAAAACGAAGTCCTTCGAGGTTGAGGTACATTCCACCTCGAACCCTATTGGTACAAGGGAGGTCTCTTATCTGGTGAAGGATACTACCGCAAGTGGTGTCTTCAAGGATCTTGTGACTCAGGATGCTACGGTCCTCGATATCGAATCGGGCTACACTTATGAGTGGTTCGACAAGAACATGCATTCGTTGGGCAACTCTGCTCCTACGCCGGATGTGCCTCCGTTGCCTTTGACAGAGGATGAACACGTGATTTACTATGTCGCACGTAAGGATAATCAGTATGGTTGCTGGAGCGACACGTTGGACGTCAAGGTGACTATCTTTGGTGTTCCGGCTCCTAACCCTGAGGACGTCTACTATTGCGTAGGCTCTACTAGAGTGGTGCCTCTGACGGCTACAATCAATACTTCAGGTGCAGCTACAGGCGTTACCTTCGAATTGGTTTGGTATGATCCTAGTAAGACATTGATCGGTGCTACTGCTCCTACTCCGTCTGTGGCTGCTGAGGGTGAGACAATCTACTACGTTTCCCAGAAGTCTTCTGATGGTGCGGAGAGCTCTCTGCAACCTCTCCACGTGAAGGTATATAAGGCTCACACGCTGAGCCCGATTGCGGAAGA
>DBYR01000041.1 GCA_002310215.1 Bacteroidales bacterium UBA1181 | reverse complement strand
GGCTGGGACGGTACCTACAACGGTCATGCGATGCCTTCCACCGACTACTGGTATGTGATCGACGTGGAGGAGATCGACCGCCAGTTCATGGGCCACTTCACGTTGCTGAGACAATAAGAAATAATTATTTCTTCGATAGATATTATGGTAGAGACGTCACGATGTGGCGTCTCTACCATTGTGTTATATGCGTTTCGCACATAAAGGGAAAAGAAACATGTCTCTATTTCTGCCATTTTAACAGAAGAACAGTCTCGGGGAACCTTTGGCACGACTATTGTTTATTATTAGTAGAGAGTGTTATTTGTATTTGAATAATATACTGATGCTCAGTCGGTTTGTAAACGTGTTTGGACTCACGCGAATGTGTGGCCAAGGAAATACACTGACAAAATGACGTGATCGGTAAGAATATATGACAGACAATGAAAAAAGATGTTGAGAACATATTGTTAGGTGTAAGCGGAGAAGGCGAAGAGGGTGCGGAATTCTTTCCCCTGATTACGGATGGTGGACAGAATTTCGTCTTCAATATACGAGAGGATGAGGTCATTCCTGTCCTTCCCTTGCGTAATGTGGTGTTGTTCCCAGACGTTGTGCTGCCGGTTTCGTTAGGTAGGAAACGTTCCCTTAATGCGGTGAAGGCCGCCTATAAGAACCATGGTTATTTGGGTGCTTTCGCACAGAAGGACGCGCGGGTGGATGCTCCCGAACAGGATGATATCTTCCCAGTGGGTTGTTTGGCGCAGGTGATTAAGATATTGGAATTGCCGGATGGCTCAACCACCGCTATCCTGCAAGGAAAGCATAGGATCCAATTAACAAGCTATAGCTCGGAACGTTTGTATTACAAGGGGACGGTTTCGGCTTATCCGGAATCGATGGACGATACGGTGTCGCGCAAGGATTTCACGGCTTTGATCGAGGCGTTGAAGGATGTCTCCATTCGAATCGTCAAAGGGTCATCTTCTATGCCTAATGGCTTATCCTTCGCGGTGAAGAACATTGAAGGACCTTTGCAACTGGTCAACTTCATCGCTGCCAACTTCAACTTAAATGTGGAAGACCGCCAAAGATTATTGGAGATAACGAATGTCTACGAGAGGGCTTATACCCTATTGGGCTTATTGAACCAGGAACTCCAACTCGTTGAGGTTAAGATGGCGATCCAAGCAAAGACACAGGAAGGCATCGATCAACAACAGAAGGAATATTACCTGCAGCAGCAGATGAAGGCTATCCAGGAGGAAATGGGCGATTCGTCGTCCAAGGATGTCGAAAAGTTGAGGGAGAAGGCCAAGGGAAAGAAATGGTCGGTAGAGGTGAAGAAAATCTTTGAGGATGAACTTTCCAAATTGGAGCGTACGCCTGTCACTTCGCACGACTATGGTGTGCAATTGAATTACGTGGAGACCATCGTCAATCTGCCATGGGGCGAGTACACGAAGGATAGCCATTCCATCAAGAAGGCTAAGTCCATCTTGGATCGTGACCATTATGGTATGGAGAAGGTGAAAGACCGTATCCTGGAACATCTGGCCGTCATGAAGTTGAAAGGTGACATGAAGTCTCCTATTATCTGCCTCTATGGCCCTCCTGGTGTTGGTAAGACCTCCTTGGGCAAGTCCATCGCGGAGTCGCTGAACAGAAAGTATGTCCGTATCTCATTGGGCGGATTGCATGACGAGGCGGAGATCCGCGGACATCGTCGTACCTACATCGGGGCGATGCCTGGCCGTATTATTCAAAGCCTGCAGAAAGCCGAATCATCTAATCCGGTATTCATATTGGACGAGATCGACAAGGTGTGCAACGATATGAAGGGCGATCCTGAGTCCGCATTGCTTGAGGTTCTCGACCCGGAACAGAACATCGCTTTCCATGATAACTTCTTGGATATTGACTACGATCTGTCTCATGTGATGTTTATCGCAACCGCTAATAACCTGAATACGATTTCACAACCATTGTTGGACCGTATGGAGTTGATTGAGGTGAGCGGATATATCACGGAGGAGAAAATCCAAATCGCCCAGCGTCATCTCATCCCGAATGAGTTGGAGAAACATGGACTGACCGCTGAACAAGTCTCCATGCCAGCAGATGTGATTGAGAAGATCATCACCTCCTATACGAGAGAGTCTGGCGTGCGTGAGTTGGAGAAGCAGATTTCCAAGGTGATGAGGAAGGTGGCCTATAAAATCGCCGTGAAAGAGAAGTATGAACCGGTCATCACGAAGGATACGCTTCCTGATTATTTAGGTGTGGAGCGCTACTCGCACGATGAATACCAGGGGAATAACTTCGCGGGTGTAGTGACGGGATTGGCTTGGACGGCCGTGGGTGGTGAAATCCTTTTCGTCGAGACGAGCCTAAGCAAGTCCAAGGCACCGAAACTGACTCTCACGGGTAGCTTGGGTGATGTGATGAAGGAGTCGGCGGTATTGGCTTTGGAGTACATTCGTGCTCATGCGGATTATTGGAATATCCCTAATGATATATTCGAGGAGTATAGCATACATGTCCATGTGCCGGAGGGTGCCGTTCCAAAAGATGGACCTTCCGCTGGCGTCACGATGACCACCTCTATCGTCTCTGCCCTTACCAAACGTAAGGTGCGTAAGAACTTAGCTATGACGGGTGAAATCACGCTCCGTGGCAAGGTGCTCCCTGTCGGCGGTATACGTGAGAAAATCTTGGCGGCCAAACGGGCGGGTATCAAGGATATTATCCTGTGTGAGGAGAACAAGAAGGATATTGAGGAAATCAAGCCAGAGTACCTGAAGGGATTGACATTCCATTACGTCAATACCATCAAGGATGTGACGGATTTCGCTTTGCTGGATGAGAAGGTGGATTGATAATTTGATTGACTGATATAAAAAATGGAGACAGTGACATCACCGTCTCCATTTTTCTTTGTGCATGCTTGAGGTACGTTACTTCCCCCTTCTCGCATAATCGGCTTCGACCTCCTCGTTCCAATCATCGGAAATGAATCCTTTCCCTCTCAGGTGGGTGATGGCCTTCTCTAAACATCTGTAGTTCAGGTTCACGCCAACAGAATCACAGACATAATTGCTTGCCCGTTCTTTCTTGATGCCGAAGCTGTCCGCCGTCTCTATCGCATCGATGTTCGCACCGAGGAAGATGAACTCCCACCCGTATTTTTCCTGCTCGTAACTGATCATCTTTTTGATGTCCCGTTTGCTGTATCGGGTCGATGAGTTCTCCTCCCCGTCGGTGATGATCACAAATACCACGTTGGAGGCCCGCTCGTCGTCGGCCGCGTTTTTCTGAACCTTTACCGTGTGCTGTATCGCATCTCCCATAGCGTCCAATAAGGCGGTGCATCCTCCGACACGATATTCGTTGCGGGTCAATGGCTCAATCTTCTCGATGTTGCGACGGTTGTGCAGCACCTCAGATTCGTTGGAAAATAAGATGGTGGAGAGGTGACATACGCCTTCGCCTTCTTTCTGCTTTTGCAACATGGAGTTGAATCCACCTATTGTGTCGGCTTCCAAACCAGACATTGAACCAGACTTGTCGATGATGAAAATGAGTTCTGTTATTTTTCCCATTGCTTTACGTTTTAATTGGTTTAACATGAATTACGATGTAAAATTCACGGATTTTTTTCAGAAACCTGTCGCCGTAAAAGCGACAATTTTTAGTATATTTACACGAAAGATTTACTACTATGCCATTACTAATTAGCAGAAATGATATTACACAGGTGCAGGCCGACGCCATTGTCAATGCGGCCAATCCCCAGTTGGCGATGGGTGGAGGTGTCTGTGGCGCCATTTTCCGTGCGGCGGGTCCTGCGAAACTTCAAGCCGCTTGTGACAAATTAGCACCGATACAGGTGGGCCAAGCGGTCATTACCGACGGTTTTGACTTAAAGGCGAAGTACATCATCCACACCGCCGGACCGATTTACAAGGAGGGTAATACTGTACAGGAGCAACAGTTGTATGATTGTTACTACAACTCATTGCGGTTGGCTTCGGAGAAGCGGCTTGAGACGATTGCTTTCCCTCTCATCTCGTCGGGTATTTATGGTTATCCTCCAGAAGACGCATTGAAGGTCGCACAAAGGGCTATCCATGATTTCTTGGGTGATTATGAGGGTGACATGACTGTCTATCTTATCGTCTATGACAGTAGTGCCTTCAAAACCGCTCAATCGATGTACGGAGAGGTGGAGAGCTATATTAACGAGAGCCAGGTAGATACGGATTATCGGATCCGTAGGTCGTTGCGTGAACTCTTTAATAGGAAGTCTGCCGGGAAAACGAATGCGTCGCTTGAGCGTTGTGTGGAAGAGGAGGTCTCCGCGGAAATCACCGACCATGATCTTGCAGAACGCTTGGAGGATAGTTTTAGTACGTTGCTCTTCAAGATGATACGCAGGAAACAGATGACCAATGCGGAGGTCTACAAAAATGCGAACCTTGACCGTCGCCTCTTCTCAAAGATTATCTCGAACAAGGATTATTCCCCAAGAAAAAATACAGTTTTCGCTTTGGCCATTTCGCTTAAACTTAATTTGGAGGAGACGCAAGAGCTGTTGCGTAGCGCAGGGTATGCGATCTCCCATTCCTCGAAGGCTGATCTAATCATCGAGTATTACATTCTGCATCAGGAGAATAAGTACTATAACATTGATGATTTGAACTTTTTACTTTTCCAACACAAACAGGTTCAATTGGGTCAGATTGATTGAGTCCTTGGAAATGAGGTTCTTATGCTAATGTGTTGATTATTTCCTTGATTTGGGGGATGATGGCATGCTTTTCGTCGTTAATGATGACGAAGTCCGAACGACGTATTCTCTCCTCATCGTCCATTTGGTTGTTGATCCTCGCCCTAATTTGTTCTTCGGTGAGGCCGTCTCGTGTGACGCATCGTCTAATCCTTGTTTCTAAGGGGGCGGTGACGGTGATTTTAATATCCACTAACTTATCCATGCCCGATTCGAATAGGATGGCGGTTTCGCAGGCTACGGAAGTTGCCATTTGTGATTCGCTCCAGATTTTGAAATCCTCGATGACGGCGGGGTGGATGATGCTATTTACTCGGGTGAGTAGTTCCTTGTCGTTGAAAATCAGTTGCGCCATCTTTTTTTTGTCCAGGCTGCCGTGGACGTATATGTCGCTGCCCAATATTTTTTTCAGGGCGGTAATTAGATCCTTTCGTGTGGATATGAGCAGTTTGGAGGCGTTGTCTGCATTGTAGGCGGGTATGCCCATCCGGGAGAATACTTCGGAAACCACTGATTTCCCGCTCCCGATTCCTCCTGTGATGCCGATATGTTTCATTGGACGCTCTTCTCCTCTATGATATAATCGATGGCCTCCGGCTTCAGTTTCACGTTGAACGCTTTGGGGGCTTTTTTGCCGAACTTAATCTTCAGTTTGTCTTTCCCGTTCCTTTTGGCCTCCTTGAAGTCCACGTAGAGCGAGAAGGAAGAGGCGTCCACTTTTTCGTATGAGCTTAGCCCTATTTGGTAGCTGAGCGTTGTTGCCGAAGGGAATATTCTGAGTGTGATGTTTTCTGGCACGTTTTTGATCGATATGGGCAGTTGAATATTCTTTTCCGTGAATTTCTCCGACATTATCTTAACCGTTATTGTTGTGTCCGAGAAGCGCACATTCCGTACCTTTTTTAGATCTATTTGAGTTACGAGGGTATCCTTTACGTTGTTGATTGTCAATAGCTCCGTATGGATGGTGTCCAATTTGTTCAACTCCTTTTGAGGCCCGTATGCAGTGATGTGCGACGGACTGATTCTTAAGGAGTCGCTGAAGGTGTATTGTTGCTCGAGTTCGATTTCCGCATCGAGGACGATTGGTATGGTTTTTTTCTTCTGTTTCTCCAATTCGTAGAGGATGGAGTCGGGTGAAATCCTTTTGATGGCTATGTCGGATTTCACTTGTTTCTGAATTTGTGGCAGATAGGTGTTGGTCGCCACGTTTCTTCTTCCTTTGACGACCTCCTCCATGTCTATTTTGAGGGGGGCTAATCCACGTCCGTAGCGGTAACGTACCAAGTCACTGCCTCTTCCTTCCAAGGAAAGCCTCAAATGAGAAGGTAGGTCGTTGGTGATGATGTAATCGCCAGGAAGATTGGTGTATGCGATAGGCATTTCCACCGTCATTTCGTAGTTCTTCCGTAATGCCTGCAGTGTCCATAAGGCGGTTGAGATGCCTAAAAAAAGCAAAAAGACCAAGAAGTCCCTCGTTGTGAGGAACTGCTTGATCTTCTTAATTTGTTCTAATAAAAAGTTCTTCATCATTTGCCTTCGTTGGCTGGGTTGCTACCCAAAGAGAAGATGGATGCCTTGTCGACCGTGATGTTCACGTTGTTGGCAATCTCCACTATCATGGTGTTGTCATTTATTTCCTTGATTTTCCCGTGGATGCCGCCGGAGGTTACCACTTCATCTCCCACCTGCAGGGCGTCCCTGAATTTCTTTATCTCCTCTTGTCTTTTTTTCTGAGGTCTGATCATGAAGAAGTAGAAGATTGCGAAGATGGCGATCATCATGATGATGGTGGAGAATCCTGCTCCCTCTGGTGCCGCCGCTTGTAAAAGAATGCTTGAAACCATATCTTATGTGTATTAAATTGGTTAATAAATTACTTTTTGTATGTGTTGGTGTACACGACCTTGTTGACCTTCTTGGATTCGACCAGTTCCTTGGCGATGGTGTCCAACAAGCCATTGATGAACGTGCCGCTCTTTGCTGTGCTGTAGCTTTTGGCTATCTCAATGTATTCGTTGATGCTGACGCTGACCGGGATGGTCGGGAAGGTGCATATCTCCGCAAGGGCGGTCTGCATGATGATCGTGTCGAGGAAGGCGATACGTTCCGCATCCCAATTCTTGGTGTGGTCGAATATCATCTTCCTGTAGTCCGCCTCGTCGTAGATGGATTGTTTCAGGAGTTTTTGGGCAAACTCCAGATCCTCCATGTCCCTGAATTGTGGAAGCAGTTCCTGGTTTTCTCCTTGCGCCTCGTCGAAGTTGCGTATTGTCTTTGATACGAAACTGATGACGTCTGCCGCATCATCGTTCCAATAGATGGACATGTCCTCCAGTTCCCTGCCGATTGACTCGGAGTCGGAGATGGTTTTCCGAAGAATGCTTCTCCATATCTCTTTGTCTTCCACGTAGTTGTTCTCTTTCGTTTCGTTGTATTTTTTGAACTCCTCCAATTCAAGGATTTGTGGAACAATCTCCTTGGTGAGGTTGTTCTGTTGCTCCTCGTTTTGAATGTCCCAGAAGAGTTCACCATCCTCTGTTTTGTTGGCCCAGTCCACGCCAGGTTCGTCGAAGTAGGCGAGCAGTTGCTTGTTGTTCGCCAATTGTTTCACGAAAATATTGTTGGCGAGCTTCCCGTATTCGTTGCGGGCGTTTCCGCTCTTTTTAGCCAATTTTTGGACGTATTCCGTGATTTTGATGATAAGCAGGAAGAAATAGTGGTATAACTCGTATGTCTTGTTTGTGCTCTCAATCAGCTCATTTTGAGCGGATTCCAGTTCTGCTGTTTCATTTTCCTTGTTCTTGTAGTAAGAATACAGAATTTGAATCACTTTGATTCGTAGTAATGTCCTGTTTATCATTTTTACCTTCTTTTTTTATTCGTGCAAAAATAATCAAAATCCTTGTTTTCTTTCCATTTTTTCCGTCAAATAGTGGTACGATATGCTTTAATTTTAGCACTTAACCCATAATTCATAATTGACTACGTCGAACTAACGTTTCTTAATTCAAAATTCTTAAATAACTAAATGTTGCTCAAGATTCGATAGGCCTCCTCCACGCTGTCTACGTCGAGGAATTGGATGGAGCGTTTGCCGCCTGTCTCCCTGATCTTACAGCGTACCGCATGCTCTTGCAGGTAAGTGAGTATCCTGCCGAACACTTCGGTCTGGTAGTAGGGCGAATCGTCTGATGGTATGAAGTACCCGGTCATGCGCCCCTGTTTGAGGGTGAGACGTTCGAATCCGAGCGTGACAGCCACCCATCTTAGCCGAACGAGCTGAAGCAGGCTCTCCGTCTGGGCAGGGATGGTTCCGAACCGGTCTCTTAGACGATCTGCGAATGCGGTGAGTTCTTGCTCATCCTTCACGTTGTCCAGTTCACGGTATAGCGACATCCTTTCGGAGACGTTCTCGATGTAGTCGGACGGGAAGGTGAGTTCCATGTCGGTCTCGATCTGGCAATCGGTGACGAATGTCTGTGCGGGTGAATGTTCGTCTTTTTTCTCCTCGTAGAGTTCGGAGAATTCGTCCGCCTTTAGTTCGGCGACGGCTTCGTTCAGCACTTTTTGGTAGGCTTCGTAACCGAGGTCGGCGATGAATCCGCTTTGCTCAGCGCCTAAGAGGTTGCCTGCGCCTCGTATGTCGAGGTCCTGCATGGCGATGTTGAATCCGCTGCCCAACTCCGAGAAACTCTCAATGGCCTGTAGCCTGCGCCTCGCATCGGTCGTGAGGTTGGTGAGGGGAGGGGCGAGCAGGTAGCAGAAGGCTCTTTTGTTGCTTCGTCCGACCCTTCCGCGCAGTTGGTGCAGGTCGCTCAGCCCGAAGTTCTGTGCCTCGTTGATGATGATGGTGTTGCAGTTGGATATGTCGATGCCGGACTCCACGATCGTGGTGGCGAGCAACACGTCGTATTCGTAGTCGAGGAAGTCCAGGATAATCTTCTCCAACTCTTCTCCCTTCATCTGCCCGTGCCCGATGGCGATGCGGGCCTCTGGCACGAGACGCTTGATGAGCCCTGCCAACTCATTGAGGTTCTGCACTCTATTGTTGATGAAGAAGACTTGCCCGTTGCGGTCCAGTTCGTATTGTATGGCCTCCTGGATCACCTTCTCGCTGAAGGTGTGGAGTTCGGTCTGTATCGGGTATCGGTTAGGGGGTGGGGTGTTGATGACGGATAGGTCTCTCGCCCCCATGAGGGAGAACTGCAATGTGCGCGGAATAGGCGTGGCGGTCATGGTGAGGGTATCCACATTGACCTTCATCTGTTTGATTTTTTCCTTCGTGGAGACTCCAAATTTTTGCTCCTCGTCGATGATGAGCAATCCTAAGTCTTTGAATTTAACCTCTTTGCCTAATATTTTTTGCGTGCCGATCAGGATGTTGATCTCTCCGCTCCCCACCTCTTGCACGATTCGTTTGGTGTCTTTGGCGCTTCGGGATCGGTTCAGGTAATCCACCTTGACGGGGAATCCCTTCAGCCTGTCGGAGAATGTTTTGTAGTGTTGCAGTGCCAATACGGTGGTAGGTACTAAGATGGCCACCTGCTTGTTGTCCACGGTCGCCTTGAAGGCGGCGCGCACAGCGATTTCGGTCTTGCCGAAGCCCACGTCGCCGCAGACCAGCCTGTCCATTGGGATGTCCTGTTCCATGTCCCGCTTCACGTCGGCAGTGGTCTTCACCTGGTCAGGCGTGTCCTCATAGATGAAGGAGGCCTCCAACTCCGATTGGAGGAAGCTGTCGTGTGAGAAAGCGAAACCCTTCTCCTCGCGTCTCTTGGCGTAGAGGGCGATGAGGTCCCTGGCGATGTCCTTGACATGTTTCTTCGTCCGTTCCTTGATGGTCTGCCAAGCCCCTGTGCCTAACTTGTTGATGCGAGGCTCATCCCCCTCTTTGCTTTTATACCTTGATATCTTATGGAGCGAATGGATGCTGACGAGCAAGATGTCGTCGTTTTGGTAGAGCAGTTTGATCACCTCCTGTTTCTTCCCGTTGACATCCACCTGGATCAGTCCTGCGAATCGTCCCACGCCATGGTCGATGTGCACGACGTAATCGCCCGGTTTGAAGTCCTGCAACTCCTTTAGGGTAAGAGAGAGCTGACCAGACCTCGCTTTGTCCGAACGCAGGGAATATTTGTGGTAACGGTCAAAAATCTGATGGTCGGTGTAGCAACAGATGCGAAGCGTGTGGTCGATGAATCCTGCGTGCAGCGTTTTGCGGACAGGTGTGAAGGATACATTGTCCCTTCTGTCCTCGAAGATATTCTCCAAACGGTCTGTTTGGTGGAGGTTGTCGCTCAGCACGAATACTTTGTAGCCGTCCTCCGCTTTAGTCCTGAAATCCCCGCTGACCAGGTCGAAGTTCTTGTTGAACACAGGCTGAGGGGAATCGTTGAAATGGATGCATGTCGCTTTCTCCCACGCCTCGTGTCCGCCGAACCCTATCCGTTTGAATCGGGAAGACTCATCGACAAAAGTCTTTGAGTCGATGAAAAGACTGTCATGTCCGATGCTTTCCGTGAGGTTGTCGATTCTGTCGAAAGCGAATTGGAAGTCGTGGAAGCAGAGTAGGGTATCTTCCTTTAGAAGGGAAAAGAGCGAGACGGAAGAGGCGTTTGATTCGTGGATGTTGGATATGATGGAGATACTCTCCTTCTTTTCTAAGGAGAGTTGGTTCTCGATGTCGAATGTACGGATGGATTCAATTTCGTCGCCGAAGAAATCGATACGGTATGGGTATTCGCAAGAGAAGGAGAAGACATCGATGATGCTACCCCTCACAGAGAACTGCCCCGGTTCATAGACGAAGTCCACGCGGGAGAATCCATATTCGCAAAGGACCTGTATGATGAAGTCGGTTTCGACAGACTCTCCGACATGTATTTTCAATGTTTTTCCGCTGAGTTCCGCACTGTCCACGACACGTTCTGCGGTGGCATCCGGGAAAGAGACGATGATAAAGGGTTCTCCCGAGTTGATTTTGTCGAGGACTTCAGTCCTCAGTACCTCGTTGGCGGCGTCTTTCTGTTCGATGTCAGCCCTGCGGTAGGCGGAGGGGTAGAAATAGGCGGCGTCTTCGCCCATCAGTTGTGTGATGTCGTGGTATAGGTAGGCGGCGTCTTCCTCGTCATCCATGGTGATGAGCATTGAATGCCCGTTATTCAGTCTCAATAAGGAGAATAAAATGGCGCATGACGACCCCTCCAGCCCTTTTAGGGTTAGGTTTTTCTCTGTTCCTGAGCACCATTTCCCCACGTCCTGGATGGTGGTGTGGGAGGAAAAGAGTTTCAATAAATCATTTATATCCAATGTCAATGAAATTTTTGACAAAGATAGCAATAAAAATTCCAAACCATTTTTTAAATTTGCAAGAAACCCACAATAGGAGAAAATGGAAGTGAACGATGGAGTGGTGATTATACCAACTTACAATGAAAAGGAGAATGCTGAGAATATCATTCGGGCGGTTTTGGGCTTGCCCAAGATGTTCCATGTCTTGATTATAGATGACAACTCGCCGGATGGGACCGCAGCAATCGTCAAAGGCTTGATGAACGAGTTTCCGGGACGTTTGCATATCATAGAGAGGGAAGGCAAGTTAGGGTTGGGGACAGCCTATATCACAGGTTTTAAGTGGGCTTTGGAGCATGGCTATGAATATGTGTTCGAGATGGATGCGGATTTTTCGCACAATCCGAATGATGTCCTGAAACTGCATAAAGCGTGTGCCGAGGAAGGTGCGGATGTCGCTATCGGTTCGCGTTATATTAGTGGAGTGAATGTCGTGAATTGGCCGATGGGACGCGTTCTGATGTCCTATTTCGCCTCTAAATATGTGCGCATTGTGACGGGCATGAAGATCGCGGACACTACGGCGGGCTTCAAATGTTACCGCAGGCAGGTGCTGGAGACGATAGAGTTGGATAAGATTAAGTTCAAGGGATATGCGTTCCAAATAG
Organism: Bacteroidales bacterium UBA1181; assembly: GCA_002310215.1. Lineage (GTDB taxonomy): Bacteria > Bacteroidota > Bacteroidia > Bacteroidales > Paludibacteraceae > UBA1181. Next base: position 87,927 of record DBYR01000041.1, on the reverse strand, counting down.
AGATGAAATATACCGCTTATAAATGTGGATTCACGATTAAGGAGGTCCCGATTGTCTTTGTTAACCGAGTGTTGGGTAGCTCGAAAATGAGCGGCGGCATCTTCGGCGAGGCGGTGTTGGGTGTGATTAGATTAAAAATTAACAGTCTATTTAGGAAATATCCTCAAAAAAAATAGTATATTTGGTAAAACGATTTTTCAAACAGGAAATTAAATAGTTTATATGTGATGAGTACAATATTGATTCATAAAGCCAAAATCATAAATGAGGGGAATTCATTCCGCGGTTCTGTGTTGATTGAGGGAAAGAAGATTTCCAAGATTTTCAAGGACGATGTTCCTGAAAGCGTGATGAAGAGTGCGGAGGTGATTGATGCAGAGGATAAGTGGCTTTTGCCGGGTGTGATTGATTCTCATGTGCATTTCCGTGAGCCGGGGTTGACGCAAAAGGGCGATTTCCAGTCTGAGTCCCGCGCGGCGGTGGCAGGTGGTGTAACCTCAATTATGGATATGCCGAATTGTTTGCCTCCAACCACATCCATGGCTGAGGTGGATAAGAAGATAGAGCTGGCTAAGCAGAAATGCTTGACGAATTTCGCGTTCTATTTGGGCGCCACCAATGATAATGTTGAGGAGGTTATCCATGCGGATGGCAGCAAGGTGTGCGGTATCAAGGTCTTTGTGGGGGCTTCCACCGGTGATATGCGTGTGGCGGACCCGAAGGTGCTGGAGCGTATCTTCGCGGAGTCCAAGTTGCCTGTTGCCACCCATAACGAGGACGAGGAGATGATCCAAGCCAATTTGGCGAAGGTGAAGGAGGAGTTGGGCGACCAGCCTATTCCGATCTCCTACCATGAGATTATCCGCAATTCGGATGCATGCTATAAGTCAACTTCCAAGGTGATTGATTTGGCGAAGAAATATGGTACCAGATTGCATGTCTTGCATCTGACGACCGCCAAAGAGATGGCTTTGTTCAACAACAAGCCATTGGCGGACAAGAAGATAACGGCGGAGACGTGTGTTGGTTATTTGTGGTTCGACGATAGCGATTATGAGCGTTTGGGCGCAAAGATCAAGTGTAATCCTTCCATCAAGAAGGAGAAGAGCCGCGTGAACTTGCTGAAGGCGGTTGAGTCGGGTATCATCGATACGATTGCGACGGACCATGCACCTCACTTGCTGAGCGATAAGGAGGGAGATTGCCTCCATGCCGCATCGGGCTATCCGTCCATCCAGCACTCCTTGCCGATGATGCTCGAATTGGCGAAGAGAGGAAACTTCACAAGGGAGCAGGTGGTGGAGAAGATGTGCCACAATCCTGCCAAGATCTTCAATGTGGAGAAGCGAGGCTTCATCCGCAAGGGATTCTATGCCGATTTGGTGCTTGTGGAGCCGAATGTACCATACGAGGTGAAGAAGGAGGATTTGCTCTATAAGTGCGGTTGGTCTCCGATGGAGGGTGAAACCCTGAAATATAAGGTGACCCAAACGTTCGTGAACGGTGTCCTTGTGTATGATGATGGTAAGATAAATGATGGCACAAAGGGTGAGATGTTGACATTCGCAAGGTGATTCATTCATCTTGCGTTTTTCTGATAGTTTTAGGTGTTTTTTTGTGCATTCAGTGAAAATTTTGAAATTTTCGGAAATATTGTACATTTTTCTGAAAAAAATGTTATACATTTGTATGCCCTTCTGATAGAGTTTTTGAGTTTGTTTGGCATATTTTTGTTTTAATGTGTGTGAAAAGAGGAATAGCTTTTATTTTCGCTTTGTCGATGTCCGCCATGATGTTCGGGCAAGATGAGGAATGGACGCTCAACCAATGTGTTGATTATGCCCTAAGGAAGAATATTAGCGTGCAAAGGGGAGTAGTCTCGTTGGAGCAAAGTCGTGTCTCAACAGATCAAGCGAGGGGGCAATGGCAACCCAGCGTCTCTTTTTCGGCGGGGCAGAATTTTAGCAATAACCCGTTTGTGGAGGATAGATACAAAAGCACCTATAGCGGGAATTATAACTTGGGCGCCTCTTGGACTGTATTCAATGGTTTTCGAAGGAAATACAATATAGAACAAGCTGAGTTGCAAGAGGATATACAAGAGATTTCTTTGAAATCGACGGAGGAGGATGTCAAAATCGCGGTTTTGACGTGTTACTTGCAGGTTTTGTATGCGAGGGAGAGCGTCTCGATGAGGAAGAATTCTTTGGAGACATCGAACGAGCAACTCAATCGATACAAGCAACTGTACGATGCGGGATCCGTCTCAATGAGTGATTTGTCGCAGATTGAGGCGCAACATGTGTCCGAACTTTATCAGTTGACGGTGGCTCAGAACCAGTTGGAGGACAATCTCCTTCAGTTGAAGCAGTTGTTGCGTTTGGACTTGAATCAGCCTTTTGCTATTCGTAGCCTTGACTTCTCGCAGGAGCAGGTCATGACGGACATTGGCAACAAGGATTCCATCTATGAGGCGGCACTGTCCAACAGACCGGAAATCGCCAGCGCTTTGCTGAGTGAGCGAATGGCGGATCTTCAGATAAAGAGCGCCAAGTCAGGATATTATCCTTCGGTTAATCTGAATGCGAGTGTTGGAACGGGGCACAATAACCACGGGGCGGGCGATCAGATCAAGGAGAACTTCAGCCAGAATGTGGGCCTTTCCCTGAATTATGCCATCGCAGACAATAGGGAACGTAAATCCGCAGTTCGGAAGGCGAAGTTGAGTAAGAATATGTCGGGTTTGGAAACGGAGAACTTGAAGGATGACCTTAAAAAGACGATCGAATCGGCGTATCTGGATGCTAAGGCAGCCCAATTGAGCTACATGGCGTCGAAGAGCAACGAACAGTCCGCCGAGTCGACCTATGAGTTGACGAAGGAGAAATTCTCCTTGGGTATGAAGAGCCCTTTTGAAATGCTGAGTGAGAAGAACTCGCTGCTCAATGCCCGACAACAGACTTTACAGTCTAAGTATTCCGCTATCCTGAACATTCAGGTGCTGAATATTTACCAGGGCCTTCCGATCGAGGTCGAATAAATAAGGAAATTAGGAAAGAAACTTTTTCATAATAGTGTTTGTTTTCATTTTTTAGAGTGATAAACTCGAGATGTCGCCAAACTGTGAAGTTTGGCGACGTTTTTTTATGTTTCTCCGTCTATCATTCTCCTATTGCAAGCGCGGCTGTGCTTTTGTGCCCAGTATCAGTATGTATTGTGTGCCTGTGATACCATGCGACTCTTGGTGCCGAGTGCGTGTGGAGACTCAAAAAAAAGGTTGTCCGTTTAGCAGACAACCCTATGAGAGTAAGGCTTCTTAGAGCCTTATTTATAATCCTCTGGCGTGAATATCACCTCTAACGTGTCGTTTTCAGTCTCGTAATGATAGGTGATGGTTATTTGTGCGTCTTTGTATAATTTCATAGCATTCCCTTTTAAGACAGGCTCTATTGACTGCCTCAGATTGCTTATGGCCAATTCTTTATCTTCGATTTCTAAATCATGAAGTTCATAATAGTATGTGAGCTTCAGATTGTTAAGATCCAAAATCACATTTTTCAGCGTCGTGTATTCGTCGACAGTAGCAGGACACATGGCTTTAACACTGTTTATGTCGTTCTCCATTTGCTTTGTTTTGTCGAGTTCCATTTGCGATGCATCGATGTCTTGGCTATACTCCTCCCGTCCGATGTTGAATTTCTTTATCACTTCGCTCTCCTTCGTGAGGACTTCTATGATTAAAGAGTAGTCTGATTCCTCCATCAATTTGAGGAAAGTCTGTGTCTTCGGTTCCTTTTTCAATGATGCCAGGTAAAATCTTCTTAGGATTTCATCGTCTTGCTTTTTCAGACCTTCAACAACTAAGTCTCCCTTTATGGAATAGTACATGGCGACATTCTTTTCGCTTTCGTGACATACAATACTATCGTAAGATGTGAATTCATCTACGGATATTGGCAGACTTTTGTTTCCTTCCTCGACAAACTTCTCGATGAGGTATTGACTGCTTTTTGTGCAAGATAGGAAAGAAAGGGCTTCTATACCCATGGCTAAATAAAAAAATTTTTTCATTTCTTTTTTAATTTATTGTTTTAAACATTCAGTGCATTGAGTAGTGCGTCTTTGTAATTCTTGCCGATGGCCAGTTTTTGTCCGCAGATGGTGACCATATTGCCCTCTACCGATTCGATGTTCGAAAGCGACACGATGTAGGATTTGTGGATTCGCATGAATTCGTTGGACGGTAATTCCTCCTCCAATTTCTTGAGCGAGTAATAAGCGGTGATGCGTCTTTTGTCCTTCATGTGGAAAGTCACGTATTCACTTTGTCCTTCGATGTAGATGAGGCTGGCGTAGTCTATCTTGTAGAGTTTGTAGTCCGCTTTCACCATGAAGAAGTCACGTTCCGCCTTGACAGGTGACGGGTCGGCTGCCGCTGGTTCTTTCCTCCTCGCCTTGATTCTTTCCGATACCTTGTTGATGGCTTGGAGGAAACGAGGGAAGGAGATCGGTTTGAGGAGGTAGTCCACCGCCTCCAGCTCATAGCTGTCGATGGCGTATTCCGCGTATGCGGTGGTGAATATGACCAATGGTTTTTCCGCCATGGATTTCACCAGTTCCAGACCGGAAAGGTCTGGCATTTGTATGTCTGTGAGAATCAGGTCGATGGGTTCGCTTTGTATGATTTCCATCGCCTTCATTGCGTTCTCACACGTTCCGCGCAGTTGCAACCCCGGAATCTTCGAAACATATTCGGAGAGGAGTTTCCTCGCCGGAAATTCATCGTCGATGATGAGTGTTTTTATTAGTTCATTTTCCATATCAATCTAAATTTATTGTTAATTCTAGGTTAAAATTATTGTCCGTCTCGTTGAAGTCCAGCTTGTATTTGCCGGAGTACATCAGGTCGAGTCGTTGACGGACGTTCTCTATACCGATGCCTTTGATGTGTTTCTGTTCCCTTTTCACGACCCTCTTGCTGTTCTCCGCCTTGAACACCAACTCGTGGGTGTTCGCCTTGAGGTGGAACTTCGCGTAGGCGTTCTCCTCGATGCCAATGCCGCTATACTTGAAAGCGTTTTCCACGAAAGGCTGGAGCAACATTGGTGCGATGAAAATCTCCTCGGGGGATATCTCCTTTACGAATGACACGTTGATATCGTTTTCATGGCTATATCGTTGAAACTCAATGTAATTCTCCAAATAGTTGATTTCCCCGGACAATGGTATCTGCTTCTCTTTGGAGCCGTACGTGACATAGCGCAGCATCTCCGATAGCGTCAGGACACTATCCGCGGCGTTTTTGTCGCCCGTATAGACCATAGAGTAGATGTTGTTCAGTGCGTTGAACAAGAAGTGAGGGTTGATTTGCGAGCGCAGGAAGTTCAGTTCCAGTTGCACTTTCTCCTGCAGGATGGAGGTTCGTTGCGCCTCGATCTCCTCCGTGTGCTTCCTGTATTGGAACATGACGGACACCATCATGGCGCCTGCGAGCAGGATGAGCGCTTTCCATTTAGACGATAGGAAAAGGCGTGCTTCCGTCGTCTCGTCTTCCTCTTCGAAGAAGGATCTGGTCTCTGAAGGCAGGCGGATATCCAGCAGCGCATTGTCCTCAAAAACCGTCTCCGTGTAGTGGGAAGAGACGACAGCGTCCTCGAAGTGGTATACGATGAAGGTGAATGCTGCGATGATGATGGAGGCGAGGAGGATGAAAAGGATCATCCTGTTCTTCATCAAGAAATAGGGGAAAAGGAAGACCCTGTTCACCAGCGTGACCACAAACATGCCGGCGGTCAGCAGTGCAGCCAGTTTCAGCGACAGGAATAGGTCGAAGGAAATGTTGCTGAACGTGAGCAGCGAGAAGACCGCAATCCATACGGACGTTTCGACAATGTTACGTTTCCAGATGTCAGATATACTCATGTCCTCTTCTTTTCACCAAATTTGCGAAAGAATTTTGAAACGAGAAAATAATATCGTTGAAAAGGTGTTTCAACTTGTGATTTTTGTTTGTATGAACAGGCAGATGAGGAAGAATTAGTCCCCAGTTTAATATGTTTTAGGATTTTTTGGGGTAAATAGTTAATGCAATAGACAAAAAAACACTAACTTTGCAGGATATAAAGGATATTTATAGAAAGAGATGAAAGAGAGAATTAAAGAACTTTTGGATGAGATAAAGGAGTTGCACGCTTCCAGCAAGGAGGATTTGGAGACTCTCCGTATCAAATATTTGAGCAAGAAGGGGGAGATTTCTTCCCTGTTCAACGATTTCAGGAACATCTCCAACGAGCAGAAGAAAGAGATGGGTCAGTTGCTCAATGATTTGAAGAACTCGGCGCAGGAGAAGATCAATGAATTGAAGAGTGCGTTGGATAATAGTTCCGTAAAGGATGAGGGCTTGGATCTGACGAGAACTCCTGACCCTGTTGGATTGGGTACGCGCCATCCGCTCTCTCTCGTCAAGAATGAAATTGTGGATATCTTTTCACGTTTGGGCTTTGTCGTGGCGGAGGGACCTGAGATCGAGGACGATTGGCATGTCTTTTCCGCGTTGAATTTCCCGCCGGAGCATCCTGCCAGGGATATGCAAGATACTTTCTTCATCACGAGGAATCCGGATGTTTTGTTGCGTACGCACACCTCATCCGTTCAATCGCGTGTCATGACCAGCCAGAAACCTCCGATTCGTGTGTTGTGCCCGGGTAGGGTGTACAGGAACGAGGCTATTTCCTATCGCGCGCACTGTTTCTTCCATCAGGTGGAGGGGCTTTATATAGATAAAAACGTCTCTTTCGCAGACTTGAAGCAGGCGTTGCTATATTTTGCGAAGGAGATGTTCGGCGAGGGCACTAAGATCCGTTTGCGCCCTTCCTACTTCCCGTTCACAGAGCCATCCGCAGAGATGGATATCTCTTGTAATTTGTGTGGAGGTAAGGGCTGCGCATTCTGTAAAGGAACCGGTTGGGTGGAAATCCTTGGCTGTGGCATGGTGGATCCTAATGTTTTGGAGAATTGCGGCATCGACAGCAAAGTCTATACGGGATATGCCTTCGGTATGGGTATTGAACGTATCACTAATTTGAAATATCAGGTAAAGGATCTTCGTATGTTCTCTGAGAATGACGTGAGGTTCTTGAATCAGTTTAAATCAGCTTATTAACATTTAAATCTAAAATCATGGGAATTGGAAAGGAAGTAACGATGTCGGGCACAGAGCACAACACTTTGGCCTTTGGCACGAAGGTTGTGGGTGATATACATGCTGAAAACGATTTCAGATTGGATGGTTCCGTTGAGGGAACGATAGTTTGCAAAGGAAAGATAATCGTGGGTACGAAGGGTGTCATGTCTGGTACGATGACTTGCGCCAATGCGGATATTATGGGTGTTGTCAAGGGGAAATTGATTATCTCCGATACGCTCTCTTTGAAATCAACCGCAAAGGTGGAGGGTGAGATTACCACTAAGACTCTTTCCATCGAGCCTCAGGCAACCTTCACGGGAACGTGTGACATGTCGAACGGCAATAAGTCGGCGGCTGTTCCTACTAATAACCAACAGAAAGCGTAAAATTATTTCTCATACTCTTTTGTTTCTTCAATCATGTGCCGTACATGGTTGAACGGTGTTTTATTTGCGCATTTTTACTTTGTTCGCAGTTTGTTTTTGTGGATTTACAGAATTAAGATTCCTGCCTTTTGATGCTTTCCCGAGGCTTGATGGACGGTGTGCGAGATATGTTCGTCAAGGTGGATGGAATTTCTGACAGGGGGTATATCCTTTTCATGGCATTGGTGTACGGAAACTCCCTTCGTCGATGCAATATGCCTGACGTGGGGGCACATCGTATATGCCCCGTGTGGTAGAAATGCTCGATATGTTTGGTAGTGATATTTGTTTGTGTGGGACAAAAAAAAGACGCAACCCGTGATGCGTCTTGTCTCTTCCCGCCTAAGCAAGTGAATTAGCCGAAATCGATTTCAAATCGGCTTGGAACAGGGTTGTTCCTGTCGTCTCCTTGCTCAGAACTCTTGCCGATGTAATCCATCACATCGTTTAGCCCCGTCATGAATTTCTCAAAGTCTTCCCGATACAAGAAAATTTTGTGTTTTTCAAATGATACTTGAGCCTCCTCTCCCGATACTTTCTTTTTGCTCTCCGTAATGGCGAGGAAAAGCTCGTCTTTACGGTTCCGCTTCACGTCAAGGTAGTAAATCCTTTTTCCTGCCTTGATCGCCTTCGAATAAACAATCTCCTGATCCCGCTTATCCGTATCAAACCTCAATTTCTCATCGTCCATATACAATCCTCCTAATTTTTAATTATCTTTCCTTGAAAACGAAATCTCCCAAATGTATGCATAAATTCTCATTTTTACAATTTTTTTTGTCGGTTTTTTTGAAATGTGGCATATTTTTCTATAAAAAGGGAGATGTGACAATTGAATTAGGAATGAAGGGTTTAGGTTTATCTGTATGGCTGTGCTCGATTTGCATTGCCTTTGTCTGTAATATGTGCGTATATCGTATGTGCCCAATTTTTTAGAAATTTTCACTAAAAATATTTCGTGGTATATTAGGAATGCTATATATTTGCATTGTGTGAAAGCACAAATTTTATTAACTAAAAAAGAAAAATACTATGGCTTACGTAATTGGTGAAGATTGTGTTGCATGTGGTACTTGCATTGGCGAATGTCCTGTTGGAGCTATCTCTGAGGGTGACATCTATTCAATAAACGCTGATGCTTGTACGGAGTGTGGAACTTGTGCGGACGCTTGTCCTGCAGGTGCTATCTCTAAGGGTGAGTAATCAGTCTCAACAACAAACAAGAAAGGGCGTCCAGTTCGGACGCCTTTTTTTGTGCCCGCATTTCATTTCCGTCTGTTTTTTTAGTTTGTCTATGTGTGATTTATGCCTGCTCGGATTTGTCCGGAAGCGTCGATTCGTATTTCTTGGCGATGGAATAGAACCAGAAGACCTGTGCGGAGAATATGAGGAAGGTGACTCCGCAGAATCCTAAGATGGCGACGTGTATGTCGTGGGTCATGATGCCGTAGGTGAGGCTGGCCGCCCTGACGATCAGCAACGTGAATTCGACGTACAACGTCTCTTTTTGTTTCATGAAGATATCTGTGATGAAGCAGGTCGGTCCTGCCAGCAACGAGGCGAAAAGCCAAGGAAGCATCATCCGTATGTAATCCGCCGTGGTGTTCCATGCCTCACCCAAAAGTAACTTCGTCAGGAAAGGAAGGAGGATGAATAGGAGGATGCCTATGGGTGGGACAACCAAGCATACCCTGCGGTAGAAGTTGCGGAACGTCCCGATGATGGATTGCTTGTTGTTCACCTTCTCGGATACTTGTTGGAAGAGCACTTGGTATATCGATCCGTTGATAAGGCTGATGGGGGTAAACGCTAAGGTGAGCGCCATGCCGAAGAACCCGGTCTCTTCCAGTCCGAAGAAAGGGGTAAGCAGGAAGAAGGGTAGGTTGGCGCTGACGTAGTTGAACAGAGTGCGGGGCAATGCGAACTTGGGGAAGTTCTGGTAAGTCACCGCCGTTTGCTTGTCCGGTTTGGGCAGCAACGAGGCCAACCTGCATTTGTATTTCCTCATCGAGCGTGCCAGGTTGAGAAGGAAGGAGAGTATGGCGGAGACGACGGTCGCTATGATGAGTCCACCCTTGATGAATCCGATGATTCCGAGTCCCCATTTAAGCCCCGCGTTGAGCAGACTCTTGCTGATCTGGTAGGTGCTGGCGAGCGTGTAGTTTTTATTCCTTGTGTGCCAATAGTTGAGCAGCGACCATCCGCCCGAGAAGAGCACCAGCAGGGGAAGCGTCCAGTACCATCGCGCGAGCTCTGGAGCGTTGAATTGTTGGGCGATGGGTTGTGCGAAAGGAATGGAAAGAGCGCACAGGGCGAATGTGCCGATGAGTACGGTCGTGCCCACGTGGAGGCATTTCTTCGCCTGGGCATCCTCCTTAGGCAAGAGGATGGCGTATTGGTATTCCGCCGTCGAGAGAATGATGAGCACGCCGGCGATGCTTTGGAAGAGGTTCAGCAGTCCGAAGTCCTCCGGGGCGTAGATCCTGGTCAGGATAGGGTATATGAGTATGCCGATGGCTTGGGCGATGACCCCCGCGGAAAGCAGTTTGGCGGAGTTCCGCACGAATTCGGAACCCATCATCGCCTTGTATTTCTTTGTCGGAGTCACTTCTCTTTATCTTTTGGTTGTAGAGCAAAGTTATAAAAAGATTTGTTCGCCAAGAAGAAATAGCACTTTATATTGGACGATGGCGGTATAACGTGAGAAAAATAATTGTAACTTTACGATGTTTTAGGTTTTTACTTAAACGTTTGATTTATAGTATAATAAATAATCAGAGAGACACGTCCCTCGAAATGTTAAGTGATTATATAGAGCCATGAGTAAAAAAGTTGTGCCTATCACCCTTCTGACGGGTTATTTGGGAAGCGGAAAGACGACGTTGGTGAACCATATCCTGACGAATGAGAAAGGATTGAAGATTGCGGTCATCGTGAATGATATCGGAGAGGTGAATGTGGATGCCTCCCTGATTCAGCAGGGTGGTGTGGTTACCGAAAGGGACGAAAGCCTGGTCGCCTTGAGCAATGGTTGTATCTGTTGCACGTTGAAGGCCGATTTGATGAAGCAAATCACGGATATCACGGATACGAATAGATTCGATTACATCGTGATCGAGGCGAGCGGTATATGTGAGCCGTTGCCGATTGCCCAGACCATCGTGACGATGTCTTCGATGGCTAAGAGGTACGGTATGCCGGAGGTGTGCCGCTTGGATTGTGTGGTCACTGTGGTGGATGCCCTCCGCCTTTACGATGAGTTCTCCAGTGGAAACGATTTGATGCGCAAGAACCTCGATGAGGATGATATAGAGAACCTTCTCATCCAACAGATCGAGTTCTGTGACGTGATCCTCCTCAACAAGGTGGATGAGGTGGGCAAGGAGGCGTTGGACCAGGTGCGTGCTGTGGTCCGCACATTGCAGCCTCGTGCGGAGATCATCGAGACCAATTACGCTAAAATAGATTTGGATCGTATCATTAACTCTAATCGTTTCGACTTCCAGTCGGTCAGCATGTCCGCGGGTTGGATCCAGGCTTTGGAGAACGACGAGCAGCAGGTCGAGGAGAAAAAACGCAAGGAGGAGGCCGCACATGGGCACCACCATGACGACGATGATGACGACGATGAGCATGAACATGAACACCACCATCACCATGACGATGATGATGACGACGAGCACGAGCATCACCATCATGAGCACGAGGAGGAGCATGGCCATCATCATCACCATCACCACCACCATGACGAGGGAGAGGCGGAAGAATATGGTATCTCCACCTTCGTCTACTACAGACGTAAGGGCTTCTCGTTGAACAAGTTCGATCGTTTCATCGACCAACGTTGGCCGAAGGGCGTGATCCGATGCAAGGGTATTCTTTACTTTGTGGAGAATCCGGACATGTCTTACCTCTTCGAACAGGCGGGTCGGCAGAAGAGTGTGCAGGAGACCGGTCAGTGGATCTGCACGGCACCGAAGGCTGAGCAGGAACGTCTGCTGGCGGAGAGCGAGGAGTTGCGCAAGGACTGGGATGAATTCTATGGTGACCGTCTGGTGAAGCTCGTCTTCATCGGCAAGGACATGGACAAGGCGGCCATCTACGAGGCGTTGGATGCGCTATAATGAAGCATTGAGGGCTGGAAATGATTCCTTGGTTTGAGAATTTTATAATTTATAGCAATTATTTCCCGAAATAAATATTACATTTGCCGTCGGGTTGCCGAAAACGATAGAGTAGGCTGAAACTTAATAGGATTTGAAATGAGAGGATTATTTCTGATATTAGGCTTGACAGGATTTTTGTCGGTATTATGTTCATGCACGAAGAAAGATTGTGATTGCACCTTCTACAATGCTGCAGGTGAGGAAGTGCCAAGTTACAGCGGACTTAGGGAAGAGATGAATGTGAACGACTGTGCGGATTTGAACACATCCGACAGCACGGGCTACTTCATCTGCAAGTGATTTTAATGCATTGAAATAAAGATATTGTCACGTTTTGAGTGAGGAAGTCGGAATGTATGTTCCGACTTTTTTATTTCTCCGCCATTCGCCTGTCTTGTGTGTGACTCCCTTTGGAATAATTATCTACAAAATGCTTTCGTGATGGTCTATTTTTAGAATTATTATCTATGAATATATGTTTTTGTGTCTTGTTTTTCTTTTGTATTGCCTTTTCTTTTGCGTTTTTATCTGATGAGTGTACTTTTGCAGTGAGATAGATTGCTTGGATAATTCATAAAAAATTTACATAATTATACGAAATGAGTGCTAAAAAGTTAGGAACCGTATGTGTTCAAGAGGGTTGGAAACCCAAGAAAGGAGAGCCAAGAGTTCTTCCTATTTATCAGTCTACAACATTTAAATACGATACAAGTGAGGAGATGGGTGATCTCTTCGACTTGAAAGCCTCTGGCTATTTCTACACTCGCTTGCAGAATCCTACCAATGATGCGGTAGCCGCTAAGATCTGTGCGTTGGAGGGTGGTGTGGCAGCCATGTTGACCTCATCCGGTCAGGCAGCCAGCTTCTATTCCATCTTCAATCTTTGCGAGGCGGGTGACCACTTCGTATCCTCTTCATGCATCTATGGCGGAACGTACAACCTGTTCGCTGTGACGATGAAGAAGTTGGGCATCGAGTGCACGTTCGTGGATCCGGATGCCTCTGAGGAGGAGATTTCCAAGGCGTTCCGTCCGAACACGAAGGCTTTGTTCGGTGAGACGATCGCTAACCCAGTGTTGACGGTGTTGGATATCGAGAAGTTCGCCCGCATCGCCCACTCTCACGGTGTGCCTTTGATCATGGATAACACATTCCCTACACCAATCAATTGCCGTCCGTTCGAGTTCGGTTGCGATATCATTACGCATGCCACGACGAAGTACATGGACGGACATGCGACGAATGTGGGCGGATGTATCGTGGACAGCGGTAACTTCGATTGGGAGGCTCACAAGGATAAATTCCCTGGTTTGACGCAACCAGACGAGTCATACCATGGCTTGGCTTACAGCAAGGCGTTCGGTAAGGGTGCCTACATCACGAAGGCTACGGCTCAGTTGATGCGTGACCTCGGTTCCATCCAATCTCCACAAAACGCTTTCTTGTTGAACCTCGGCTTGGAGACGCTTCACTTGCGTATGCCTAAGCACTGCGAGAACGCTCAGTTGGTGGCTGAATATTTGGAGAAACACCCTAAGGTGGCTTGGGTGAACTACCCAGGCTTGAAGTCCAGCCCTTACCATGCTTTGGCGCAGAAACAATTCACTAACGGACAATCTTGCGGTGTGGTTACCTTCGGTGTCAAGGGTGGTCGTGAGACTTCCATCAAGTTCATGGATTCCTTGCAGTTGGCCTGCATCGTGACGCACGTGGCGGATGCGCGTACTTGTGTGCTTCACCCTGCTTCCCATACCCACCGTCAGTTGTCTGACGAGCAGTTGATCGCCGCAGGTGTACGTCCTGACTTGATCCGTTTCTCTGTCGGTATCGAGGAGCCAGAGGATATCATCGCGGATTTGGAACAAGCATTGGCAAAGTGTTAATCTAATCTGTTCCACATGGATGTTGGAACCATATTGCTGCTAGCCATCGCTTTGGCGATGGATTGTTTCGCAGTCTCTATAACAAATGGGGTCGCTCTCGGGCGATTCCATTTTGTTCCTATTATGAAGATGTCTCTTCTGTTCGGCTTCTTTCAAGCGTTCATGCCTCTTGTCGGATGGCTTGCCGGTGTGGGTTTCAAGGAGCGTATCGAGGCTTATGACCATTGGATAGCGTTGGCCGTGCTTGTTTTTCTGGGCGTGAAGATGATCAGGGAGAGTCAGACGGAAGGAGATGAGGGTGAATCTCAGCCCGCTTTGCGCTGGAAAACCCTGATTTTATTGGCGATTGCCACAAGTATCGACGCTTTGGCGACAGGTCTTGTGTTTATTACAGAAACAATTCCTACCTTTGTGTTCGCATTGATGATGATAGGACTCTTCAGCTTCGCGCTCTCCGTGGCGGGGAATCTCGTCGGGTTGTACTTGGGAAGACACCTCCCCGTGAACATGGAGCTGGTGGGCGGACTTGTCCTGATAGGCATCGGTGTGAAGATTTTCCTTGAGCATACAGCGCTCTTGACGGTTTGGTTCGGTTTTTAGTTTTTATAAAGATATGCTTGGTCTAAAGAAGAAATGGCACGATTTTATGCACAACGAGGAGTTGAAGCATAAGATTTATATGGTGATCTACGATACGGATTCCCCTATGGGTAAGATGTTTGATGTACTTCTCATCGTATTTATTCTGGTGAGTGTATTGGTCGTCATCTTGGAGAGCCTTGCGATTTTCCCTCCGACGTTTAAGTCCTTCCTGAGCGTGTTGGAGTGGGTCTTCACGGTGTTCTTCACGATAGAGTATCTGTTGAGGCTTTATAGCTCGCCGCATCCCTTCAAGTATGCCACCAGCTTCTTCGGTGTCGTTGATTTGTTGGCCACCGTTCCTACCTATTTGGGCTTTGTCTTCCCGAACGCACATGGCTTGCTGACCATCCGTATCCTGCGCTTGATTCGAGTCTTCCGCATCTTTAAGCTCTTCTCCTATTGGCGGGAGGGTGAGATCTTGCTGAACTCCTTACGCGCCAGTTTCCGCAAAATCATTGTGTTCTTTGTCTTTGTGCTTCTGCTCGTTGTCTGCATTGGCACGGTGATGTACATGGTCGAGGGGGGCATCGAGGAGAGTAGTTTCCATGATATTCCGAGCAGTATCTATTGGGCGATTGTGACCACCACGACGGTGGGGTATGGTGATATCACACCGGTGACGAGTCTTGGACGTTTCCTCTCGGCTTTCGTGATGCTCTTGGGTTACACGGTGTTGGCGGTCCCTACGGGTATCGTCTCCGCTCAGATGATTACGGAGAAGAAGAAGTTCTCCATCCGTCCTTGTCCGCATTGCCACAAGACGGGGCACGACGAGGA
This sequence comes from Bacteroidales bacterium UBA1181, assembly GCA_002310215.1. Classification (GTDB taxonomy): domain Bacteria; phylum Bacteroidota; class Bacteroidia; order Bacteroidales; family Paludibacteraceae; genus UBA1181. The sequence continues at coordinate 72,848 of DBYR01000041.1, read as the reverse complement.
CGCTGTTTTTTGTAGGTACTGCGGTAAGCGTCTCTTTGACGACGAGTCGGACGGCTTCGACGAGAAGGAAATCGTGACGCAGGAAGGGGAAATCAAGTGAATTATGAATTAAGAATTAAGAATTTTTTAATCCTCCTCTGTTAGTCTGATGCCATCGTCTCCGATGATGATGATCCGTTGTCTGTACAGTGAACCCAAAGTTTTCTTGAAGGCTTTCTTGCTGCATCCGAAAGTGTTGTAGATGATGTCCGCGTCTGTCTTGTCGTTCATCGGTAGATAGCCGTTCCTGCGCTTCAATTCGTCGAGTATCTGCTCGCTGATGGCGTCCACCACCTTGTAGCCTTGCGGCTGTAGGGCTACGTCGAGTTTGCCGTCCTCGCGTACGCTTTTCACGTAGCCTTTGGTGCGCATGGCGAAGTCAATGTGCTCGAAGACCTCAGAGTGGTACACCAACCCCCAATAGGCATCGTCCACGATCACTTTGTAGCCTAGGTCCGTCTCCTTCACGAAGAGGATATCCACCTCGTCGTTCATCTCATAGCTCGGTTTGTCCAGGTCTAAGAAATCGTCGACGTGCATGCTGGCGATGACCTGCTCCGTGTGGTGGTCATAGAAGACGTGCACGAGGTAGGTGCCGCCGAGGGCCAACTTGCTGGTCTGCTCCTTGGAAGGGAGGAAAAGCTTGCGTTTCAGACCCCAGTCGAGCAGTGCACCCGCCGAGGAGACCTGCACGACAGAAAGGAATTCGAACTCCCCTGCGATGGCATAAGGGATTTTGGCCGAACCTATGGTCTTCCGATCTGCATCCTTGTAGAGGAATATCTTCACAACATCCCCCTCCTGAGGAGCTTCAGAGAACTCCTCGGATGGTATGTTGAATTTCTCTCCCTCTTCGGAGATGACAATCACTTCCTTCTGACCGACGGATTGTACGGTCAGTTTGTTTATTTTTCCTATTTCAATCATTCTGTTTTCTTGTTGTTGTTGCCTGCGGCGGAAGCCTTCTCGATCAGAGCGTTTCCGTTCTTCTCTGCGTTCTGAATCAGTTTGTCACCGGCCGTTGCGGCTTCGTTCACCATTTTGTTGGCTTGCTCCTGCGCTTTTTTGATGCCTGCGTCACCTGTCTTCTTAGCGGCCGCTTTGGCGAGAGGGTTGTTTGCCTTGTCCTGCAACTTCTGGGAGTTAGCCTTCGCCTCTTCCACTAGTTTGTCCGCCCCTTTCTGAGCTTCCGCGATCATCTTCTCACGCTGTGCTTTGGCCTCCGCCACCATTTTGTCGCGTTGTGCCTTCGCCTCCGCAATGGCTTTCTCTTTCGCCTTGTCTACAACCTCCAACGCTTTCTCCTTGATGGATTCGAGGGTCGAGCCCGCACCGACAGTCACCTTCGGAGAGGTGAATGTACCACCGATCTTCACATCCAATGCCACCGGTATCTTATCCGTGATGGTTTTGAGCGAAATGGTGGAGATGTAGTCCAATGTTTGGTCGAGACCCGACGAACCGGAGAACTTGAACAGGGCGGTTTGGATGGCGGTCTCGAATGGATCGATCTCCAACCTTCCGTTCTTGATGACGAACTTGATGTTGATGTCCTTCATCTGCGGGTTCTTCAGTGAAGGCATTTTGATCTTATTGGCAAGTGTGCTGATCGCCTTGGTTTTGTCCTCGATCATGCTGAAAGCCTTCACGTCGCTCAGACCCACTTCCTTGGAGGAGAATTTACCCTTTCCATTGACAGTGGAGAGGTTAGGCGTCATGCCATGGTCCAGTTTGGAGTCGAATTTCAGGTCCATCGAGAAGTTACCCGAAGCGTCTGACAATATCGGAGCCAGTTTGTTGGCGGTGGAGACCTTGGTGAAGACTTCGGAGATTTTCATCTCTTTCAATCCTAATGCCAGATCCACTTTCGGGGAGAGCGTGTCCCTCACGTCGTATTCTCCGTTGACGTTGAAGGATCCCCCCATCGTGTTACCGCTCAGGGTACTGATCTTCGCCACCTTCTCTTTCAAGGCGAGTTTTCCTTTCAGTTGTGTAATCTCGATATCCTCGAAGAGCAGTTTGTTGATGTCGGTGGTCAGTGCGAAATCGATGTTGCCAGGGATGTCGATGATGGAGTTCTCCGTGGCGTTTTCAGGGTTTGCACTAGCGCTTTCTTCATCGCCGCCACCTATTAATTCGTTTGCGTCGATGTAGTTGGAGCTGACGTTCAGGGTACCCTTGATGGTCTCGCCCCTAACCGCATATTGCAGGAAGTTCTGCAGCGTTCCGTCCAGCTTCAGGTCTGATTTGCCCAAACCTAAGTCCGCGTTCATCTTCACGTTTTGGGAGGTGAATTCCATGTCGGCGTTGTTCATGTTCACGTCGAAGTCCAACGAGTTCATTTGAAGGATGAAGTTTTTCAGGTTGAGAGATCCGAGGATGGAGAATAGATCATATTGTTCCTTGTCCACATACGACATCTTGCCGTTCGCCCTCAGCGCTGCGGTCATGATACCGTTGATCTTCATCTCGCTCAGGTGGACCACCTCCGTCAGCTTGCTGAAATCGATGGTTCCGTTAGCACCGAAGTGGAAGTCAGGGTCGGAGATAGGTGTCTTCATCAGCAGGGTCACGTCGAATGGGTTGCCCGCCATTTTGAAGCCTAACTTTTCCACGTTGATGACGGTGGAGTCGGTGATGTTTCCTGGGTTGGTGATATTGGCGCTGATGTTGATGTCGTTAACGGAGCTAGGCAAGTCCGGGTATTTGAACATAGCGTTCGAAATCTTCAGGTCCGCGTTGATGGCAGGAAGCGTGTCTCCCTCCATGCGTCCCTTAGCGGTGGCGGAGAGGGCAACCTCGCCAGATGTTTGGATAGAGGCGAAATCATCCGCATAGATGGCAGGGATCAGCGAGAGGATCTGCTTGAAATCGATGCCTGGCGTGTTCAGCGCCAGATCCATGTCGATGGCGGTCGTGTCGATTAATTGCACAAAACCGGAGAAGTTCGCCTTGATTTCGTTCAAGGAGAGTTGGTTCTCTCCGAAGGTATACTTGTCGTTCGCCAAGTCCGCCTGGATCTTGATGTCCGCGTTCGTCTTCGCTTTGTTCAGGTACGGAATGTTAGAGAGGGCGACGGAGATGGAGTCCACATCCAATAAGAGGTGTATGTCTGAGATGCTTTCGCTCACGTTACCAGAAAAGTCCAGTTTCGTTTTCTCCAGCAATGCTGTGGTGGCCGATTTGTCGTCCGCATAGGCAACCTTGTCGAACATCAGTTGGAAAGTCTTGATGTTGGCGAGTGTCTCTTTGTCCAAGGCGAGGTCGCCCGCCAAGTTCAGGTTGAGGTGGTCGACGGAAGCCGACATGCTATCCTGTTTGTTGTCATAAGAAGCGCACAGGTTCTCGATGAGGAATTTGTCGAGGGCCAATAGAATGGCGGCGGAGCTTGTGGTATCCTCCTCAGCGCTTTCCGTGGAATCGCTCTTCATGATGTCCCAGTTCGCCTTTCCGTCCTCCAACACCTTGGCGCGGAAGGTAGGGTTGATGATTTCGATCGAGTTGATCACGTACGCATCTGCGAATAGGCTGGAGAGATCGATCACGGCGGTGAGCTTGCCGATGTCCGCCAAGGTATCCCCCGCGAATTCGTTTTCACCGACAACTCCGACGTTTTCGATGGATACAGATGCGTTCGGGAAATGCTTGAAGAAGTTCATGGAAAAGTCTCCCATGTACAATTCCGCGTCTAACATGTCGTTCACTTCATTGATAACCACTTCTTTAACCTTGTCTTTGAACAAGAAGGGAAGTACCGCGAGCAGTACGATGATTGCTAATAGGGCGATTCCTCCAATTTTTAGGATGCGTTTCATATTATGCGATATATTAAATTTATTTTTTGTCTTTTTGTCCAACGCAATATATATGCAAAGTTACAACTTTTCATCATACATTTTACATAGGTGATGAAAAAAGAATGGCTATTTTGGAGAGACAAATTGCCGATTTAACACTTCGCGAATTAAATTTTTTGGCTGTTGAAATAAATTCCGTAAACATCTCTTTTGTTTGCGGATTTTGAAAAATTTTTTTACTACTTTTGCATTTTGTGTGAAAACAGTGTTTTTCACCGTTAGAGGAGATCGAAATTTTTATTGTTCAATTTATAAAATTATGGCTAAAGAAAAGAAATTCATCACTTGTGATGGTAATGAGGCTGCTGCACATATTTCCTATATGTTCAGCGAGTGCGCCTGTATCTACCCAATCACACCATCTTCAACGATGGCAGAGCACGTGGATGAGTGGGCCGCTCAAGGTCGCAAGAACATCTTCGGCGAGACAGTGTCTGTAACAGAAATGCAGTCAGAGGCAGGTGCCGCTGGTGCAGTTCACGGTGCAATCCAAGCGGGTGCGTTGACATCCACTTACACCGCTTCCCAGGGTCTGTTGTTGATGATCCCTAACATGTACAAGATCGCTGCGGAGAAGATGCCGGCTGTGTTCCATGTATCAGCTCGTACCATCGCATCCCACTCTCTCTGTATCTTCGGTGACCATCAGGACGTTTACGCATGCCGTCAGACTGGTTTTGCGATGTTGGCTGAGGGTTCCGTACAGGAGGTTATGGATTTGGCTGGTGTAGCACACTTGTCAACCATTAAGTCTCAAGTTCCTTTCTTGAACTTCTTCGACGGATTCCGTACTTCCCACGAGATCCAGAAGATCGAGAAGTTGGACAACGAGGATTTGGCTGGATTGATCGACCAAGAGAAGTTGGCTGAATTCCGCTCAAGAGCTTTGAATCCAAATAAGCCTGTAATGCGCGGTATGGCGGAGAACCCTGATACGTTCTTCACTCACCGTGAGTCTTGCAATACAATGTATAACAACGTTCCTGAGATCGTTGAGAACTACATGAAGGAGATCTCTAAGATCACTGGACGTAACTATGGTTTGTTCGATTACTATGGTGCTAAGGACGCTGACCGCGTCATCATCGCCATGGGTTCCGTTACGGAGTGTATCCGTGAGGTGATCGATTTCTTGGCCGCTAAGGGCGAGAAGGTTGGTTTGGTGGCTGTTCACTTGTTCCGCCCATTCTCAACCAAGCATTTGCTCGCTGCAGTTCCTAAGAGCGCTAAGGTGGTTACCGTATTGGATAGAACAAAAGAGCCAGGTGCAAATGGTGATCCTTTGTATTTGGACGTTCGCGAGGCATTCTTCGACGTGAAGGATTCTCCTAAGGTGATCGGTGGCCGTTACGGTTTGGGTTCTAACGATACTACTCCTGCTCAAATCATCTCTGTATATGAGAACATGGCGATGAAGGAGCCTAAGAACCACTTCACGATCGGTATCGTGGACGATGTTACCTTCACTTCCCTTCCTAAGAAGGAGGAGGTTGCTGTGGGTGGCGCCGGCATGTTCGAGGCTAAGTTCTACGGTTTGGGTGCTGATGGTACTGTCGGCGCTAACAAGAACTCTGTGAAGATCATCGGTGACAACACTAACAAGCACTGCCAAGCATACTTCTCTTACGACTCTAAGAAGTCAGGAGGTTTCACTTGCTCACACTTGCGTTTCGGTGATACGCCTATCCGTTCCACTTACTTGGTGAACACGCCTAACTTCGTGGCTTGCCACGTTCAGGCTTACCTCCACATGTACGATGTGACTCGTGGTTTGCAGAAGAACGGTACGTTCTTGTTGAACACGATCTGGGAAGGCGAGGAGTTGGCTAAGAACTTGCCTAACAAGGTGAAGGCTTACTTCGCTAAGAACAATATCAAGGTTTACTACATCAACGCTACCAAGATCGCTCAAGAGATCGGTCTGGGTAACCGTACCAATACGATCCTTCAATCAGCATTCTTCCGTATCACAGGTGTCATCCCTGTAGAGTTGGCTGTTGAGCAGATGAAGAAGTTCATCGTTAAGTCTTACGGTAAGAAGGGTGAGGATGTCGTGAACAAGAACTACGCTGCGGTAGACCGTGGTGGTGAATATAAGGAGTTGGCTATCGATCCAGCTTGGGCTAAGCTCGGCGAGGATGCAGCTAAGAAGAACGACGATCCTGAGTTCATCAATAAGATCGTTCGTCCTATCAATGCGCAGAACGGTGATTTGTTGCCTGTTTCCGCATTCAAGGGCATCGAGGATGGTGAATGGCCTGCTGGTACAGCTGCTTACGAGAAGCGTGGTGTGTCTGCGTTCGTTCCTCAATGGAATGCCGCTGACTGTATCCAATGTAACAACTGTGCGTTCGTTTGTCCTCACGCATGTATCCGTCCGATCGTTATGACTGACGATGAGGCTAAGGGCATGAACGGCGACATGATCGAGATGAAGGCGCCTGCTGCCATGAAGGGCATGAAGTTCCGTATGCAGGTTGGCGTTTTGGATTGCTTGGGCTGCGGCAACTGTGTTGACGTATGTTTGGGTAACAACCCTGAGAAGGGCAAGCAAGCTCTTAAGATGGTTGCGTTCGATCCTGAATCCAAGGCTACGGTTACTGAGGCTGCTAACTGGGATTACGCTGTTAAGAAGGTTTCCAGCAAGCAACACTTGGTTGACATCACTGCCAACCCTAAGAACTCTCAGTTCGCTACTCCATTGTTCGAATTCTCCGGCGCTTGCTCGGGTTGTGGTGAGACTCCATACGTGAAGTTGATCTCCCAATTGTTCGGTAACCGTGAGATCGTGGCTAACGCAACGGGTTGTTCTTCTATCTACTCTGGTTCTATCCCATCAACTCCTTACACGAAGAACGAGAAGGGTCAAGGCCCAGCTTGGGCTAACTCTTTGTTCGAGGACTTCTGCGAGTTCGGTTTGGGTATGGAATTGGCTAACGAGAAGATGCGCGAGCGTATCGTGAAGATCATGACCGAGGCTATCGCCGCTGACTGCACGCCTGCTGATGCTAAGGAGTTGTTCCAAGCTTGGTTGGATAACAGAAACGACGCCGCTAAGTCACAAGAGATCACTGAGAAGATCATCCCTATCGTTGAGGCTGGTAAGAGCAAGTGCGACCACTGCAAGCAATTGTCAGAGTTGACTGGCTATATGATCAAGCGTTCTCAATGGATCATCGGTGGTGACGGTGCGTCATACGATATCGGTTACGGAGGTTTGGATCACGTGATCGCTTCCGGTAAGAACGTGAACATCTTGGTATTGGATACTGAGGTTTACTCTAACACGGGTGGTCAGTCTTCTAAGGCTACTCCTCTTGGCGCTATCGCTAAGTTCGCCGCATCCGGTAAGAGAGTACGTAAGAAGGATTTGGGTATGATCGCTACCACTTATGGTTATGTTTATGTGGCTCAGATCGCTATGGGTGCTAACCAAGCTCAATGCTTGAAGGCGCTTAAGGAGGCTGAGGCATACGACGGACCATCTTTGGTTATCGCATACGCTCCATGTATCAACCACGGTTTGAAGGCCGGCATGGGCAAGGCTCAGGCTGAGGAGGCTAAGGCCGTTGAGTGTGGATACTGGCACTTGTGGAGATTCAACCCAGCTTTGGAGGCTGAAGGCAAGAACCCATTCACATTGGATTCAAAAGAGCCTGATTACAGCAAGTTCCAAGACTTCTTGAAGGGTGAGGTTCGTTACGCTTCCGTTATGAAGCAATTCCCTAACGAGGCACAAGAGTTGTTCAACGCCTCTGAGGAGATGGCTAAGAAGCGTTACCAATCATACGTTCGTATGACGAAGATGGAGTATTAATAAATTACTCTAAATAATATTTGGAAAGAAGGCTCGGTCTCGTATCGAGCCTTCTTTTAATAAAAACATTTGTGAATGATGAATCGGTCCAATCCATATAACAAGGAAGAGGTGGCGGACTTCTTGTCTGGCACTGAAGAGGCTTGTACCGCTCCTCTGAAGGGACAGTCCAAGAAGGGGTGCTTGAACGTCCTCTCTCTATTCTCTGGTTGCGGAGGCATGGACCTTGGCTTCGAAGGCGGATTTATCTGCAATAGAAGGTCTGTCCCGGAGACGTCTGGATGGATTGAACGTGCGGTCAATGACAATTGGGTCCTTCTGAAGAAGAACCGTTTCCGTACGGTCTTCGCCAACGATATCTTGTCGGAGGCTTTCCATTCGTGGACGAAATACATGGGACGGTTCGGCTGCGGCGGTGATGTGTTCCATACGGAGAGTGTGGTGGATTTGGTCAAGGCGCATCAGAATGGTGACAGCGCTTTCCCCTCCTCCGTGGATATTGTCACGGGCGGTTTTCCTTGCCAGGATTTCAGTGTCGCGGGTAAGCGGAAGGGCTTCGACTCCCAAATGAGCCATAATGGCGAGAAAAGGACGGAGGATGAGGCTTCGGAAGAGACGAGAGGAAAACTCTATTTCTGGATGAAGCAGGTGATAGACATCGTCAAGCCTAAGATCTTTATTGCGGAGAACGTGAAGGGATTGGTCAGCTTGGGTGATGTGAAGGATATCATCCAAAAGGATTTCGCCTCTGCGGATGGCCACGATTATTACGTGTTTGATCCCCAAGTGTTGAATGCGGGCAACTATGGTGTGCCGGAGATGCGGGAGCGTGTGATCTTCATCGGTGTGAAGAAATCCGCACTGAATGAGACCGCGAGAAGGATCTTCGAGAGCGGAAACATCCCGGAAGAATACAATCCTTATCCGACGCCAACCCACGCTTATACGTTGAAGGATCCAACCCTGTTGCCTCCTGTGACGTGTGCGGATGTCTTCCGTGATTTGAAAGAGCCTGAGGATAGCGCGGATCTCTCCCATGCCAATTACTCGAAGGCGAAGTACATGGGTAGCCACTGCCAAGGGCAGAGTGAGGTGAACCTCAGGGGTTTAGGTCCGACGATCAGGTCCGAGCACCATGGAAACATAGAGTACCGACGTTTGTCGGCGGAGCATGGAGGAAAATACACAGAAGAACTAAGTAAGGGATTGAAAGAGAGAAGATTGACTCCAAGGGAGTGCGCCTTGATACAAACATTTCCGCCGGACTATCCGTTCGTTTACCGCAAGGCTGGCACGAGTCGTTTCGCAGTTAGCGCCTCTGGAGCCTATAAGGTGATTGGCAATGCGGTGCCTCCTGTGCTGGCTTATAATATCGCGAAAAGATTAGAAGAAGTGTGGCCTAAGTATTTTGAGTGAGATGTATGATCCCAAACTTCGTGTTTGTTTGCATGTAAAAATGTTTTGTTTAATTTCTTCCAAAAAAATATATATAATTTTGCTTCGTATGATATGGTGTTTTGTGGAGATTTGGTAATACCAGTGGAACATTGGAAGAATTTGCTGTAAAACCAGAAGAGTAAAAATCCGTACAGAAAAACATAAAAAATATATCTTAGTGTTCGAAATTTTACTATTTTTGAGGCATGGATAATTTGAAGACATTAAAAAACATACCTATAACCAACAAAACTATTGGTGGTTTGTTCCCTGAACTTGTCGGGAAAAACCAAAAAGTGCGTGAGTTGGAAAAATTGGGTGAAATCATTCGGCTTAAGCGTGGATTGTATGTCGTCAGTCCGCAAAAAAGTGGGGTGACAATATCGACCGAACTGATAGCGAATCATCTGTATGGGCCTTCGTATGTCTCCATGCTTTCAGCCTTACGCTATTATGGTCTTATTCCAGAAATGGTCTATACGATGCAGTCGATGACCATCAAACATTCCCGTAGCTTTGAGAATAGTCTCGGACGCTTTCAATACCTTTCATGCCCAGTTGAATATTATGGCATCGGATTGACTCAGGTGAAATCTGGCAGTGCCCAGTTTATCATGGCTTCGCCAGAAAAGGCCCTATGCGATTTGATTGTCAATACGCATGGATTGAACCTTCGATATAGGAGAGAGTTGTTGGATTGCCTCGAAAATGATTTTCGTTTGGACATGGATGCTTTTGAGAAAATGGATCCTACAATCTTTCGTCGATGTGCGGAGGTGGGGAAAAAGAAAGTGACGTTGAATTTACTTGCTAATATTTTGGAACGATGAACGAAATATATCAGAATATGCTTTCAGCATACGACTGTTCAACTGAGCAACAGCGACGAAATGCTGTCTTTGAGGTAAACCAGCAAATCGCACTTGCCGGCTTGTATCTTTTTTAATCCCCCGTACTATTCCCCCTCCACCTTACATTGAAGGAAGCCCATCTCCTTGGATTTCTCCTCGTTCATCAGGAAGTAGACCACCTCGCCTTCGTTGCAGAGCTCGCCCTTGCTGTTCGTTATCTCTGCGTGGAGGTAGACGAGGTTGCGGACCTGCTTATCCACCTTGGCGCGGATTGTCAGCTCGGGTTCGTTGGTCGGGACCGCTTTGCGGAACTTCACGTTCAGCTGCACGGTATAGCCGCTCGCCTGCATTTTGCGGGTGACGACCCATCCGCACACCTCGTCGATCAGTGTGCTCAGAATGCCTCCGTGCATCGTGTCGATCCAGCCCTGGTAGTTCTTGCTGGGATGCCAGGTGCTCACGATGTAATCCCCATCCTCGTAGAAACTTAGATGGAGGCCGATAGGGTTGTCGGGGCTACAGCCGAAGCAGTTGTAGCCGGGGTAATTATACCATGGATTGATAATCTTTTTTAGTGCCATACTCGTTCTATAAAAAATGTGGAGGTACATTATCCTGCACCTCCACAAATGTAATAAAAATACCCTAAAATATGCTATTCCGTTATGTTTCTTTCCCTATTGGAGGGAACTTGCTATTCGTTCATTTGGTGACAACCCCACTGACAGGTGTTTCAGCATCGAATTTCACGTCGAATTTCGTGCCGTCCACGTTGAACGTGTACTTCTTGTTGAGGTGCAGTCCCATCACTTTGGTGGTGATGTCGTAGGTGCAAGTGCATTTGCACCATTCATCTCCCTCTTCCGTCGTGGTGATAGTGATGTCGCTTGCATCTATGATCGTTTGGGAACCCTTCTCGCTGCAGCAATTCAGTTGAAGGTTGTGGGATACGATGAGTCCCGTGCCAGTTGTCGGGTCGAACTGATAAGAGACCAGCGTGTCGCTTCCCTCAAGTCGTTCAGGTGTGGTAGGCGTCGGTTCCGGTTCGAAGTCTTCTTTGTCGCCGGACAGTTCCTCGTTTTTGCATGGGCTGTTCTTGACGAACAATCCACGTTCGAAATCGTATATCGTGTTGCTAAGTACAGTGTCTTTCTCCAAATCTATTTTGAACTCCGTGCCGTCCACGATGAAGATGTACTTTTTAGGCTTCAGATTCTCTATCGTGGTTGAGATATCGTACGGGCAAACGCAATCGCACATCTCTTCGCTCATGAAGATTTCGTAAGAGTTGACGAAGATCGTATCTCCTGAAACCCTCACCTTGGAACCTTTTGCGGAGCAACAGTTGAACACCCTATTGACGGAGACGATGAAAGCCGTTCCGCTTTCTGGCTCGAAGATGTATTTCACCAATGCGTGACTCTCCTTTGTCATGTCAATATCCGTGTCTTGGTTAGGCGCAGTTGGGTAGATAGGAGGAAAACCGTCTTCCTGTGGGAAGATATCGCTGAATCCGTCGTCGACATACTTGCAATCGCTGCTTCTATTGTAATATCCTCTTGGAATGTCCAGGATAATACCCTCCATGCTTTCGGAGAGGTCGATGGTGAATTTGTCATCCCTCACCACGAAGTGGTATAGACGAGGCTCTATGTTTGTCAGATCCACTTCCACGTCGAACTCGCAAATGCAGTTGCATGATTTGTCGCCGGTTTGCGCAGGATTTAGGACAATGGTACTATCCTGTGTGGCTGCGTTTACGACCCATCCGTCGCCACAGCAATCGCCTATGAGTGATATCAGTTTCATATTCAACACCTTATTCTTTCGATCATATTTATAGGTGGCGATGGTGTCGTTGTGGTGTGGGGAGAGACTGTTGCTGTTCCCGTTTGTCTTTTCCCCCTTGCAACCGCTGAAAGAGGCGAGTTTCGTGTCGATCTTATTGTCGCCAAGGGTGAAATAGATCTGCTCCAGATTTTTCGCCTGGTAGATGTCGTGGCGGTGACGGTTCATCATGACCTTCACTTGTTGGACGGAGTCGACGGTTTGATGGACAACGGAATCCACCACGGAGATCTCGTAGATGTGTGTTTGGATCCCATCGCTTACCTTTTCATCCACGTACATTTTGGGTGTAGCGGTGGCTGTGATGGCGCAAAATAGCGTCACCACGCCTGTGAGTATATTTTTTTTCATGACTTTACTTTTTTACGATTTTGATAGATTGATTGTCCACTTTCAAAACATAGACACCTTTGTCGTTAGGCAATTTGAATTGAAGCGCTTCGCCATCTTTTGTGCTCTTCTTTTCAATCAGTTGACCCAACAAGGAGAACAATTCAACTTGAGAGTCGGCTTTCAGACCCTCTACCAGAATGTTTTGGTTGTCAAGGTAAGTGACGCGTACCTCGTTCGATTCGATGGCAGGTATTCCTGACAATTCACTCTCAAAGAAGTACTTCTGGACGTTGTCGAACGCATAAGCGGTCGATGCGCTTCCGTTTACCACTAAACTGTCGTTCCTGTACTGGAATGTTGGTGATTCCGCTAAAACAAATGATTTCTTTGTGAGATCTTTGAACTCGATTGTCACAAAAGATGGAGTTGCGCAAACAGCACCCCATACCCCCATTGTTGCCAATGCTAATAAACACTTCTTTCTCATGGTGTAATTATTTTATGTTAATACTTCATACCTTCCACAACCCATTCCACGTAGAGTGAGCATGAAAGGTACTTGACCCTATTAAAAAACGCTCTAATATAGTTGTTTTTTTTTAGTCTATGTCAAATTATTGCCTGGTAATTTCCTTTATCCGCTATTTATTGATTTATTTCAATTAAAATTTAACGTAAAAAATTAATATAGGTTATCTACATTGGGGTGCATACGCCTCATTTCAGTCCTTCGTGACTAGGTGTGAAGCCCTCTTGGATGGCTGCGGCGAAGTAGTGGGCGATCTCCTTGCGGGAGTAGCCGAGAAGGTCTTCGCCGATGTTGTAGAGGAGGTCGAGCTCCTTCGGGTCGAACCGTTTGTCCGCGATGATGATGCCCATGATGTAGAGCAACATGGTGTCACGTAGGGTAGGGTTGATCTCCAGGATGTTCTTGACGGACTCCTCGAATAGTTTCGAGATGTTCTGTTTGGAGAGTTCCTCGATGTATTGGATAGGAAATATCTGCAGGGCGGCGAGGTTGTCCAGTATCTGGTCGGTCTCGTTCGGGTTGATGTAGCCGTCGCAGGAGGCGATGATGAGACCTGCCGTGGCGATGAAGACGGAGAGGTTCTTGTCGAGTTCGGAGCTGCGCACCTTCATGAGTATCTCGATGAGTCCCTGCATCTTTTCGGTCAGTTCCTTGTCGTTCTGCGCCTCGGAGAAGAGGTGGATGGCCTCCACACGGATCGGGTTGATCGGGTGGTCGTCGCAGCTGAGACCCTCTTCTTCCTTGAAGTAGTTCAGACGTTTGATGTTCTCCTTGATGAAGGAGTCGAAGTCGATGCCCATCTTGTCGAAGTCGAGTCCGGAAGACATCTTGAAAAAGGCTGATATGCAGCTATTTAGGTTTCCGACCGCCATGTATCCGTAGCGGTCCGCCACCAATTCGGCGAGCTGTTGCCACAGCCTGATCTTGTGCGTGAGCAGTACGGGGATATCTCCGTCCTGGAAGACGAAGGTCACCAGGTTGAGCAGGCGTGCGTCCTGGTTGATGAGGTGGCCGAGCTCATGACCGATGACGAACTTCAGCTCCTCTTCCGTCATGAGTTGGATCAGGGCGGAGTTGATGTTGATGATATGCGCTTCGTCCTTCTCCTGCGCCATGATGGCGAATGCGTTGACTTCGGAGCATCCTGTGATGTAGAAGTCCACCTTCTCCTTGAAGCCCAGTTTGTTCTTCACCTCGTTGAAGAGGTTGTAGTATTTGTTCAGGAGTTTTTCGTCCACTTTGATGCTATGGCCTTCCAGCGAGTTTTTCCAGTAGTTCTGCTTGGAAGGTATGCGGGTCGCCTTGATGATTTCTTGCAGGACATCCCCCTGCATGGATTTATATATTTGTTTGAAGAGGTCCTTCTCCAGTTGGATGGAGGTGTTTAATTTTTTTGCTGACATTGTTGTCTGATTATAAAAGTTTGTGTTAAAGGTTCTTACCGTCGTGGAAGGCTTTGCCGACAGTCTGTCCGAGGCGGATATAGCCCTTGTGGATCGGGTCGTAGGCGATGAGGTGCATCTTCTCTACGTCCGGCTTCCCATCCTCTGCGAGACACTTCTCGTCTGCGAGGATGTTCACGATCTCCGCGATGATGTTGTAGCCGTTCTCGTCCGCACCGACCTTCTCTTTGATGCGGCACTCCAAGGTCATGGGGAAGACGTCGAACACAGGTGCGTTCACGTGAGGCGCCTTGCTCTCCTTCCATCCAGTCTTCTCCATCTTATTGGGTACTTTCTTGGCGCTTACGATACCCACGTAGTCGCAGGCGGTCAGGGTCTCCTCGGTACCGAAGGCCACGGTGAACTCTCCGCAGCGGTTCAGGTTATCCGTCGTGGCGTGGGCGCCCATGCAGATCATGATCTCGTTCTCCTCCCATTGGCCTCCCCAGGCGGCGTTCATGGCGTTGGCCTTGCCGTTGGCGTCGTAGGTGCCTATGATCAGTACCGGGAGGGGGAGCATCCACGGACCGGGTTTAAAGTTCTTCATTTATTGTCTGGTTAAAAATTTATTATTCTGTGTTTTAATTGGTTTGTTGCGAAAGCAGGTCATGCAACGTCTTCTCCCACTTCCGTTCCCTATCCGCCAGCAGGGTTTGGAAGCCCAGCTGTTTGGCGCTGTCGAGGTTCTCCTGGGTGTCGTCGATGAAGATGGTCTCTTCCGGACGGATGCCGCTCTCTTTGATTACCTGCTTGAAGATCTCCGGGTCGGGCTTCTCCAGACCCATCTCATGGCTGAAGAAGACTTTGTCGAAGTGTTGGGTGATGTTCGCCCGTTCGCCACCGAACCAGCGGTCGAGCACTGCGTTGTAGTGCAGGTCGTTGATGTTGCTGAGCAAGTAGGTCGGGTACTGTACGTGCAGTTGGTCAATCATGCCGAGGATATGGTCGGGTAGGGCGACGAGCACGCTGTTGAACATATCCTTCACCTCCTCGTCAGTTGTATTCTTTCCGCAGTGGCTCTTCATCCAAGCCACGAAGTCCGGCGTGCTGATTGTCCCGCACATATAACGGGAGAAGTATTTCTTGATGGTCCTCTTGCGCAGCCACAGGAACCATTTGGACATGCCGAGCGAGTAGAAACCTCGTGTGAGCTTCTCCATGTCTATGTCCACGATGACGCCTCCCAGGTCGAATAGTATGTTTTTTATCATGATATTCCTCTTTTTTTCCGCGTAAAGGTAAGTTTTTCTTGTGGATGATGCAAAGGAGTTGAGAATTAAGCGTCATGAATTAAGAATGACGAATTGTGAATTGTGGTAGATCTTTGATTCTTCGGGTATAAAAATATTGTTATCTATCGCATATTTTTTTATATTTGCGTAATGTACCATTCTGTTTCTTCTAAGAAGAAAAGAGGGTGAAAGATGCGTTAGTAATTGAATTATAGGAATAAAGGAATAATGGGCTGCGGGCGTTCGGAGTCCATGGTAATTGAAAGATTTATGAACAGAAAAAAGTGTTTGAAGTGGATGGCGGTTCCCCTCATGGCCGCATTATGGGGATGCGGGTCTGGTGTTGACGACAATTTCATGACCACATACTTGGAGCAGTACCATGAGCAGGGCGTGGCGGAGCAAGATTCTTTCCGCAATGGCTACTCCGTCTATTTTGATTTGTCTGACGGAATGAATTATGCCTATCAGGACGAGACGCTAAGGTGTTACCTGGAGGCGATAACGAACAAGGTGGATGGGGAATGGAACTCCTACGGATTGGGTAACTCGCAGATTAACACTTTGAACCTGACGAAGAAAGACCTGTTCAACAGAATCGTCAATGTGGAGTACAAGGATATCATGGCACCTATCGAGGCTTCCTTCCGGCAAATCGTCTCCGAGCGCAAGTTGGCGTTGCTGATCTCCGACTTGGAGGAGTATGAGCAACAGGAGGCCGGATGCCCGTATTTGCGGCCAATGATTGTCAATTCAGGCAAGAAGGGCGTCTCCTATGGGGCGCCTAAAGGTGGAGCGGTGAGCTCGGGCGCCAAGATCCAATACAGCGCCTATGCGTCGCAATATTTCACCCAATGGCTCCGTTCGGGCGGGCAGGTCTATTTCTATGTGATGGACTATAAGGAACCGGTCAACAAGACAGATATGAAGGACAAACACCTCTATTTCGTCTTGTTCGACGATGCGAAGGGAACCCTGAGGGAGAAGGTCGACCAAGCGTTGGTGGGAAGGCCAGTCGCCTACCGCAATTTCTTGCTTACCAGCCGCTCTTATTCATTGGAGACCAAGTATGCGAGCGCCACCCAAGGCGGTAATTACCATGACGGAAAGGGAGAGGATCTGGTCTCTGTGGTGAACGAGAGCGATCCGTCCGTAGCCATGTACATCAATCGCTCGACGGAGGGGTGGGAGTTCTACCCCTGCAATGCCGCTTGGGGGGAGATCAAGAAGAATGCGGACGCCATGCGGGAGGAGGGTGTTCCCCGCGCAGACCGTTTCAAGCATTTTCTGAGCAAGCTCTTCCTGAAGGTGTTGAACGAGGATTCCTATACCATCAAGGATCTGCGGATTCGTGTGACGAACGTGCAGGAGGATTTCGCCGCCTATGCGCATTACCAGAAGGCATTGACATGCCCGCCTAAGGTGATCACCGAAGAGGGGGAGAAGATCGTCGACATGTGTGGTAACAAGTATACGGAGTTGTATTATGATCCGGTGACCGGCGAGCTGAAGCCAGAGTATCGCTATGCCGAGCCACGCGCTACCCGTGAGGTGAAGGATATGTTCGAGATGCAGCTCATCCCTGTGGAGGGAGATGCGTCGCAGAAGGAGATCGCTATCGATTTCTCCAACAAATTCAATGGCGAGAACATGGATGTCTCCGCAGGTGACCTGCTGAAGATTGAACTCGTCATCGGTGAATGTGACATCAATTATGATAAGATGAAGAACTATTTCATCTGGAAGGATGTGGCGAGGACGAACAGCTCCATCGCGGAGTCCTTGCGTAACACGTTGCAGGCGGAGGGTGTGAGCCCGTCGGGTCGGGTCATCTATACCTACTACATCAAGGCATATTGATAAAATATTAGAATAATAAATAATTAAAATAGAGTGATTTATGCAAACAACAGTTGTGACTGCCTACCTGATTGCAGGTGTCGTGTGTATCGTGTCCTTCTTATTGGCCTTGTTATTGTCCAACAAAGTGAATTATGAGCCGGACCGTTCGGATGTGGGGAAAAGGAAGCGCTATTTTTGGTTCCTAATGGTTTTCAGCCTATTGATAGGCCTTTTGCTGAATTATTTCTTGGAGTTGCGAGGCATCCGCATCCCTTCGAGGGCCAATAATTACTTGATCCACATGGTGATAGCCGGTGTGGGGTTCTCCGCATTGTACGTTGTGGTGGGCTTCCTCCTCAGCAAGGTCAGCAAGGGAAAGAAGATAGAAACATGGTTCTAATTTGAATGAGAAGATATGAATGACAGTAAATATTTTGTGATAGCCATTGGGGGCACGGGCATGCGGTGTCTCGAATCGTTTGTCCACCTGTGCGCGGTCGGACTGTTCGACGACAAGGAGATCAACGTGTTGACGTTGGATACCGATGCCCAGAATGGTAACAAGGAGCGGACGGAGAGTCTGATCCATTTGTATTCCTCCATCAAGCGGAAGAAGGGCTCCAATGAGGAGGGTAACCCGAATCATAACACGTTCTTCTCCGCCAAGCTGAAGCTGTACAGTTTCTATACCAGCTTCGGGGACAAGGATAAGTCGAGGGATAATTATGACAATCTATCTTCCGTTCCGAATCAGGACGAGCAGTTGAAGATGGACAATGAGGACCTCTCCGATCTCTTCTTGGAGAAGGATAGCGTGCAGCAGTTCGATCTGGCGCATGGTTTCCGCGCGCAGACCCACTTGGGCAGCATGTTGATGTACCATGGCATCATCGAGGCGGCGCGGAACGTCACCCTCAACAAGAACACGGCCAACAAGCAGGATTGCGAGCTGATCGAGTTCCTCGATAAGATGGCGGAGGCGGGCAAGCAGGCGCGCGTCTTCATCTTCGGCTCCGTCTTCGGTGGCACGGGCGCCAGCTCGATTCCTATCCTCCCGATGGCCTTCAAGCAGGCGATAGCGATCCAAGGCAAGTTCTCCCTGAACTTCCAAGATATGAAGTTCGCCACGACATTGCTCACGCAATACTTCACCTTTGCCAGTCCGGATGAGAAGCAACGGAAGGCGGAGAAAGGTATCGTGGCGGACGCCAAGCTCTTCCCTGTGAACAGTCAGGCGGCCCTCCAGTTCTACCAGAACGACGCGACGGTGAAGGAGTGTTACCGCTCACTCTACCATGTGGGATGGCCTTTCGGCTCGTCCGATTACACCAACACCACGAGCGTGAAGACGGTCACGGGCGGTAACGAGCAACGCAATGCTTGCCATGTGGTGGAGTTGTTGTGCGCTTCGGCCGCATACGATTTCTTCAACCGGGACGAGAACGAATTGAACAATGCGGAGGCCCAGTATTATTTCCACGGGGTGGAACAGATACCGGGTACCCAAACCTATAACTTTGTGGGCAGCACCTTCGTGGGAGGCCCAGGCAAGGAGCAGTTGGCGGATATCTTCACCAATAAGCTCGGTGCCTTCCTCTCCTTCGCCCATGTGATCCTTTCCAAGCATCAGGCGGCCTTCGACGAGGATATCCACGGCACCAAGGCCTTCATCGATTTCTTGAACCAGAACGAGGACATTAAGAACAAATACCACTATGAGACGGGCCTTGAGATCGAGGAGATGGATCAGATCGATAAGTACATGCGTCAGTTCGCCTACTCAGTGGTCAACTCCAAGCTGCGTAGGGGCTGGATCTACCAGATCTTTGATTCGCTGAACGGTAGCAACTTCATCTTCAAGAAGGATGCCTTCGAGAGCGACCCTGTGCGTCTGAGAAGCAAGGACTTCGACCCAGGCAACATCTTCGTGGAGGAGGCGCATAACTGGCCTACCGAGTCGGGTATCATCGGCATAGGCGGTGAGACCAGCTATAACAAGTTGATCACGATCTTGAAGACGAAGGCTGAACCGAAGGAACAGGAGCAGCATTTGACCACGATCAAAGAGAAATTTCTTGCTCACTTATACAATGCGATCACGATCGCCCAAAAGTTTGTCTAATGTTTAATTGAAGAATTATGGCTGAAAATAAAGCTTTAGTTATAGATGTAAATAAGGGTAAGGAAATCGCTTGTAGCGACGCTAATCAGTGGAATCCGCTTGAAATAAAAACCATTACGGACGAAATCGATACGGGTTCCGCCCTCGATAAGGATAACAAGGAGGGCTTGAACGCCTTCGTGTCGGGTGTGCCTTCGGTCTTCGCCCGCGTCTATTTGTTCAAATATGCTTTGGTCCATGCAGGAAAGATCAGGTCTGATAACACGCAGTCCATCAACATCTTCTATACCAGCCTGCTCGACCAATGGCGCAAGCTCATCACGGCAATCGCGCTCTTCGACGAGAAGATTGAGGTGCGTCGCGTGAAGCTGACCTACTCCGACGGTAAATCGGTCAAGGAGACCTCCCATATTTATGAGCCGAAGGGCGCATTCGGTAATATGTTGCTGTTGAACAGACGTTTATGGTGCGACCCAACTGTGCCTGCGGATACACCGGACGATCGTCTGGAGCCTTTCATCGACATCATCAAGTTCGATCATAAGGTGATCGGCGCCACGTCGCCCGAGACGTTGCTCTTCTCCTCCACACAGTTCAGCGAGGCGAATAATCCATCGTTGTACCAAGCGGTCAGCAACCTCTCCATCCAGCAGAAGGGCAGACTCTACTCCTATGTGGGGCATCTCAAGAGCAAACTGGCTGAGTTCGGTGCGATGTATGGCCTGAACCTTGCCTACATTGACCATGAACTGGAGATTTGGCTGAAGGAGCTGAACGAGGAGTTGAAGGAGTACGATACCATGAACGATATCCCTTCCATCAATAAGTTCATTGCGCCTTTCTCCGTCGTGTTTAACCACTCCACGATGTTGTATAGCTACAACGGAGCGATCTTCTCCACGCAGAAGATGGGGCAGGAGAATGAGGTGCCATTTGACCCTAAGACATTGCTGTTGCCGAAGGATTCGGAGATCGCGCAGATACTCACCCGTCCATACACAGCGACGCATCCGAATGCGCTCGACAAATATCCGTTGCACCTGCTCAAGGCCAGGGTGGAGGGTGATGAGGGCTATGCTTATTTCGCCTTGCCTCTCAGCGCTGACGGTCTGAAGGTGTTCGGTAACAATGTGGGACAACTCCTCCAGGAGAACGTGGATGGCTCCAATATGGAGATTCGCTCCACGCTGACCGCCACATACGATCCTTCGCTGAAGATCGATAACCTGAAGGTGCTCTTGAAGATCCGCTTGTCGGGCGAGAGCAGTGAACAGGGCGCGGACATCAACGAGGTCTATACGGTGAAGGAGCATCCTATCCAGAAGAAGGATCTGATGATATGGCCTAACTTCGTGAAGGATAAGTGGTGCCGCTACTTCCTCTACTCTGAGCTCCCGCACGACACCCACTCCTCCAATTGCCCATTCACGGCTAACCCGATCGCGGCCTGCCCAAGCAAGGGTGCCATGCGTATGCTATTGGACGAGAAGGAGCAACCGGTCTTCTTGTCGAATGGTGACCTGCTCGCCACGGACAAGCGTGTGAACGCACAGTTGCTGGTATCCGCCCGCAAGATGATTGATAATCCATACAAGTACGAAATATTCGAGTCTAAGCTCCCGTATTATGGCCTCGCCCTGACGTGTGGCGACAAACCGGCTGGTTTCTTGGTGATCAAGTATGGTAGCCAAGGCGACTCGCAGTTGCCAAGGAATATGTACGGTGCCTCCGCATCCGACACGGTCAATGCGGTCTTGGGCGTCGATTTCGGTAGCACCAACTCATCCGTGGCCTACTGCCTGGAGAACCGTAGCCCGGAGGCCTTCAGCTTCCACAACAAATGTGTCTCCTTGTTGCAGAACAGCCACTCCCCTAAGGAGGACGAGTCGGGCAACCATGACACCAAGTGTGTCGAACGCAACATCTTCTTCTTCCAACGTCGTGAGCTGGGCTCTAATGCGATCAAGAGCATCCTGTCTATCCATGACAAGTCTCGAATTGACCTCTCCAAAGGGGAGGCGGAATCGCTCCAGAGGGAGGTTGTCGGTGGTTTCCCATGCTTGGAGAATGAACTGCCTATCTCTTCCGTCTCCGAGCAGCGCATCAACCTTTTGTTCGACGATGATGTGACCGCTGAGTTGGTGCACAACATGAAGTGGGCGGACTCCGCGATAGACATCGCCTACCGCAAAGCCTATCTGCGCACGCTGTTGCTTCAGATCTATGCGGAACTCTACGACAAGGACTTCGCGCCTATCGTGCCGAATAAGATCAGATGGTCCTATCCATCCTCCTTCACTTTCGAACTGATGAACCAATATTCACAGATTTGGGAGAGCATGAAGGATGTCTATCCATTTGATGGAGAGGATGGAGATAAATACCAACGTCCGATCATCTCTTCCCCTAACCTCGCGAGGGCTTCCGTGCTCGGTGGCGGCTTAGGCGATGCGCCTTCCAACGAGGGTGGCTTGGGTGGACTATTGGGCTCCTCCGCTGGTTTGGAGGGCTTGTCCGGCTTGGGCGGTGGCCTCGGTGGAGGTCTCGGCAGTGGCTTGGGTGGCGGTCTCGGTAGCGGCACGAATGGTGGCTTAGGCAGTCACGCCAATGACGTGAGACCTCAGGTGATAGACTTGTCTCCTAAGAAAGAGCTGGTACGCTTTGGGTTCAAGACCATCAATATGGATGGTAATTACAGCATGACCGAGGCGAACGCTGTGGCCAATAAATTTGCGAATAACATTGACAGACAGAGCCTCTTGCTCTGTTTCGACATCGGTGGTAGCACCTCTGACATCTCGGCGCTTTGCCAGATGTACGACGAGCGTCGTGTGGCCTCTTGCGCCATGGTGAAGCAGAACTCTATCCGCTTCGCCGCGCAGAACGTTTCACGTGCGACCCAATATGCCTCCGTCACCTTCAAGAACGTCTTGTTGTCCGTCTGTCAGCAGGCAGGCTGGTCGATTCCAGGCTTGAACGTGGGGGAGAACCGCTACAGTGCGGAGACGGCCGCCTTCTATTTCGACCAAGTGGTGGATCGTATGGGTGTTCAGGATCTGCCGGCCTTCTATAAGAAGATCAGCACCGATTGCCAGGGCCTTATGTGCGCTAACTTGTTCGTCACGGGTCTAATCATGTTCTATGCGGGCCAGATCACGAGAATGTTGGTGGATGAGGTCAGAAAGTCTGACGAAGCCCCTGATAACAACTTCCGCCCGGTGGTCTATCTGAAGACCGCAGGCAAGGGCGCCCGTATCTTCGAATGGTTGAGCTGCATCAACAAGGGCCTTGCGGAGAACTACTACCGCACCTCCTACCTCGCAGGTTTGGCGGGAACGGTGGAGAGCAACGCCGCGATCGAACAATCCGCAGGACAGTTCATCTACGATGTCAATGTGAGCGAGTTCACGAGAGGTGAGGCTAGCAACGACATCAAGTATGAGGTCTCCATGGGCTTGGTCGCATCGAACAGCAAACTGTTGGTTCCTTCGGAAGAGAAGATCATCGAGTGCATGGGTGAGGACAACTTCTATGTGGTGAACTCGGAGAGCCAGGAGCGCGTCGCCCTGAAGTTTGACGATGGTGTCTCCTCGGATATGTTCCGCTACCTGGGCTCCAACTTCATGTGCCCTCAGCGAGGCCAGTACGTGAAGTTCCAGAACTTCGTGAACATCTTCTACATGGTCGCAAGCAACTTCGGCATTAGTAAGTTCTTTAGCCAAAACGAAATCTTGGATTTCCTGCGTAACATGGAGCTGAACCGCTACATCAAGGAGATGCCTGAGTATCAGATGGCTATGAGGAAAAATGATTATAACAAGCCATTCGGATTCCTCTATCCTCCAATCATACTGGAGGGTATGAATTTCTTGGATGAGTTCTTGCTGAAAAAGATAAAGTGACATGTCCCATTTCGTTTTAATACTACTCTCTAAGAAGAATATATCGTTGTATTACGACGGGGATGCCAACTCGTCGTACCTCTGCCGGTACGATGATGGCAGTTCCTATGGGAGTGATTATTGGACGCCTTGGGTGGCGGTGGAGACGGAGAGCGGGCTGCAGGTCGGAACGGACTTCGCCTACAAGCAATGCCTCCGTCGGGCGCCTAACGCTTATGCGGATATCCTTTCCGTGGCGAAACAGTTGGAAGGGTCGTTTAACAGTGGTGGATCTCACCCGATGTCCGACCTCCCTTTTGTGACGGTCGAAGCCTATCTCCGCCAATTCTTTTTGGACGTATACCGAAGCGAGGATTATCTTTCCCTCAAGAAGGATCTGCCCGTGGGACTGCTCTATTGCTCCGACGTCGAAATGGAGGAGCGTTCCCGCTTGCTGGATGCTTTCGGCGAGAATGGTTACGGGAACGTCACGAATCTTGACTTCGATGCCTCCCTCCTGGATGTCCTGAGGGAACAGCGTCATCTGCAGACACCCTATTCCTGCGTGTTGGCGAATGATGGGCAGAATATCTTGATGGGCGTATACATCTCCCAGACGGCTGAACGGCTGGCTACGGGCGTTGCCCCGGACTTGGGACGTGACCCGCGGGTCGATTATGGTGTCAAACTATTGTGGGAGAGCATGGATACGCATGGACTCTCCTTGGAGAATGAACGCCCGATTCTCGCTAACGTCGTAAAGCAGTTCTTGGACAATGAGTCGAAGGCTCGCCTGAACGAGACGATCGTCCTCTCCGACAACAAGGAGTATGACGCCTATCTCTTGAAAAATAATATCGTTGAGGCTGCCTTGGCGAATGATCAATTGAGCTTTCGAATCAATAACTTCCTGAAAAAGAATGATGTGGATGCCTCTAAGGTAGGGGTGGTCTACCGAGAATTCTCTGGCAGGAATGACCTGTTGGAGGCTTCTGTCTCACCCTTTTTCAACCCTGCTGTCAAGGTCACGGACCTCCTCTTGCGGGATGTCCTTTCCCTGATCTGGCAGGCTGCTAAGCGGGTGCGTTTGGAGATGTCCAGTATCGGTAATCGTACCGCCTCGAATGCGGAAGCGGTGCGTGCTTGGGTCCGCCATGCGGATGCTATCCGCACGATGTTGGACCAAACGGAGGTGGCGACAGCCAAGGCGGACACGATGCTG
Organism: Bacteroidales bacterium UBA1181; assembly: GCA_002310215.1. Classification (GTDB taxonomy): domain Bacteria; phylum Bacteroidota; class Bacteroidia; order Bacteroidales; family Paludibacteraceae; genus UBA1181. The sequence continues at coordinate 48,396 of DBYR01000041.1, read as the reverse complement.
AAGCCCTTCGTCGAAGACCTGAAGCGGGTGGAGGCGAAATGGCTCGACTCCCTCAAGAAGGCTGATTTCAAGGGGGCGAAACTGAACCTCCAAATGAATGTGTCACCCGACTTGGGTCTGATCGCCGCAGAACTGGATGAGCGGAAACGTGAGATGGATAACCACTTCACGACCGTCCAGACCATCGCTGTCGTCGAGGACGCCAAACCGCTCGTCGCCCGTTACAACGATGTGCTGAAACATGTGGAATCGTTGCGCAACACAGTGGACGAGGCCGGACAGTTCGTCTCTAGGAAAATAGCGGAGACCGACCACTTCGAATCGCTCTATCCCGAGTATCAGAAGACCTTAGAGGCTTTGCGTAAGACCTCGGTCAAATCGCTTCAGGAACGCCTGATCGAGAAGATCAAGACCTTGGTGCCTAAGGGCTTCGAACTGCCTGTCGTGCAGGCCTCCAAGGTGAAGGTGAAACTCTCCGCCGAGCTGGTCACTTCAGGCTTCCTCTTCGCGAAGAAGAGCAAACTGATCGTTCAAGTGGACTTCGGCGAGGCGAGCGTGCCGTTCCGTTGCGTGCTGGCCTTCTTCACGGATATGGTGGTGAAGGTGGACCGCACCCGTGCTTTCGTCGTGGACCTGAACGAGAAGGGCGAAACGCTCTCCGGCGTGGTGCGCAAGGAGTTCGACCTCCCATTGCCGGAACGTGAGATGTGCAAGAAGAAGGGTGAATTGACCATTAAGCTTTGGCCGCATGAGGAGGAGCTGGTCGGTATCAATTCCGCATTTGAAGGAAATGGTTGTTCTCTTATGATTAAATAATATCTAAGCGATTGAATTTGTTATGGGGAAAAGAATATTATGTCCATATTGCTATCAACACTTCGACAACAATGAAATAGAGGTCGAGTGTGAAAATAATGGGTTAAATAGCCATGGGGACTTGGTCTGTGAGAAACGGTTGAACGAGAAGCTCTCCAATCATTGGGGCAATGACCTGGAGTCGCACCGGGTTTTCAAGCCTAAGCTGGGACTCTTCTCTTTCCTCTTCCCGTATAAGCCCAAACCCGAGTCATGCCCTACTTGCGGCTATCTCTCCCAACGCTTCATCTGCCCGAACTGCAACAACTGGTTGCCTAAGGAGATGGTGGAGAAGGGTGCGGAGATCATCTCTGTCATCGGCGGACCCGCCAGCGGAAAGACCAACTACATCGTCACCCTGATCCAGCAGATGAAGAAGTACGGTAATAAGCTAAGCCTCTCCATCATCCCCCAACAAGTGGGGCGTAAGAAGGAGGAGTTCACCTCCTATAAGTACGAAAAGGCCAGGGAGATCATCTTCGACATGAAGATGCCCGTCCCGAAAACAGCCGTCACTAAGCATGAGATCCCTTGGATCCTGCGCTTGGAGAGTGTCGAAACCGGCAAGGCGGTCTATTTGGTCTTCTACGATACTGCGGGTGAGAACTTCAAGGACTCCGACTCCATCCGTAAGAACGCTCAGTACCTGCGTGAGTCTAAGGCGGTGATTTGCGTGCTGGACACTTTGTCCATCAAACGTATACAGAAAGTGTTGGAATCCAATGATATAGATAATAATGACGTGGCGACGCCTTTTGATGAGACCCTGACCGCCCTCTTCAATTTCCAGACGGGTGACAAGAACTTGTCGGACAAGCCTTTCGCCTTCGTGATGTCTAAGTTCGATGTGGTGATCGACCACCATGAGGACCTCGGTTGTGACGTCTCCATGTTCCTGAACGAGGATGGTTCGCCCCGCAACAGCGACTTCATCAAGACGGGGCAACTGAACCTTGCGCAGATAGAGCAGGCGCACAAAGCCATCAAGAGCTACATGGACGATGCGGAGATCTGGGACGCCAGCGAGCATAGCTTCAATATCGTCTCGAAGTGGGGCGATAACGCCCGTTTCTTCGGTGTCTCCTCCTTCGGTTGCATGCCTGACGAAAACGCCACGCTGCAGGGCGATGTGGAGGGCGTCATCCAGCCTTATCGTGTGATGGACCCGCTGGTGTGGGTGCTCTATAAGGTAGGCGGCTTCTTTAAGAAATGAATTTAATGTCTAATATCGAACCATCCACTCGTTTTGTGTTATGAAATATTTTCATGTGATATATAATTCCTCCGAGAAGGGAATCGATGGGGGCAGAGGTTTCTGCTTCAGGACCTACACCCAGGACACGCCTCCCGCCTACCTGAACGCTTTGCAGGAGAATGAACTGTTGGGCTATGCGCAAGGCAACTGTGAGTCTGTCATGCCCCAAACGCTGAAGAGTGACCCGGAATCCATCCAATCATACCCCTCCTCCTATTTCTTCCGTGAATTGGTGGCGGAGGGTGGAAAACATATCTACGCCTTGGGGCGTACCATCCCTGTGGGCTTCGATTATACTTTTTACATGAAATATATCCCTGGACGCATGGGCAACTATGTGGTCGACTGCTACCTCTTCGAGGAGTTGCCGACGCCCGATGTCTTCCAGATCTTATACGAGAACCCTGCCCCGGGATCGAACCGTTTCGTGCCGGAGGATCCTTCGCCGAAGGAATCCAACGAGGAGATGAAGAGGCTCTCTTTAGGCAGTCAGGATGCTTTGCCGGTTGAGGAAAAACCTTTCAAGGCGGCCTCTCTTCCTGCTGTATCCCCCTTGGCGGTGAATGCGCTCTTTAGCCTGGTCGAGGCGAAGAAGTCGGGGAAGGTGCTGGCGGTCCGGACGGCGTGGAAAAAGGCCGCGGCGTTGATGGCGGATCTCTATCGCTTACTCCCCGAAACCTCCATCGGAGCTTTTGGCTTCCTCTCCAACTATCAAGACGAGGGAATGCCTAAGCATACACCAATCGTTTTGGTCAATGAGTTTTATGACCATTCGTTGAGCGCTAACCTCGCTGTCACCTACGACACGGACAAGGAGTGGACGCCTACGCACGAATACCAACTGTTTGGCGAGGCGTTCGAACAAGAGCTGAAGGGCGGGGATTGGCAGGCGGTCCATGATAGGGTGGCTTGGCTCCTCGGCGACGCCTACCTTGGTGTGATGGCGAAGAGCAAGGAGACCAATATTGCCTTCTACCAATATTGCGTCACTCCTAATGCGTTCACTCTGAATGCGTTGAAAAAAAACGAGGAGCTCTTGGCGGTCTTGGCGGACCATATCGCTAAGGATGTGAAATTCCAGCAACCGCTCTTCTCCTTGGTTGATGAGAAGGTGGCAAGCGCCTCCAACGAGCGGGAGGTTGCCCTTAGCGTCAACTTCCTGGAGTGGTTGCGTAAGAACCGTATCGATGTCTCTGCCATTGCGGCGAAGCATAAGACCCAATTCACGGAAAAGATCTCCGCCTCAGTCTCCACCTTCATCGCCTCCCTGACCCAAGTGGATGGCGGATTGGCCACTTGGCAGAACTATCTGGACCGTAACCTCTTGCATAGTAAGTCCGCTTTCTTGGACGATCCTCAGTTGAAGAGCCAGTGGAAGATGCTCTATCGCCTCTTTTACAAGGAGGAGGAGCTGCAGGGTGCGCAACGTGCCAAGGTGGTGGCCCGAATGGTCGATTGCGGCTTGGAAATGGATACCATGCTGGGCATCCTGTCTGACTTATATGCGAAGGATAAAGCCTCGGCGGTGGTGGCATTGAAGGATCTGATCAAGGCTCATCCTGATAGGGTGGAGAACTACGAATCGCTCCTCAAGCATTCCCTTAACGAGGCGGAGATGAAGGGTGCCTCCTCTGACTTCCTGGACTACTTCAAGGAGCAACTCTCTAACGAGAGGTTCGCTTCTCTCTTCTATACTCAGTTGCGGCTGAATGGTGCGGATAGACCCTATCATGAGGCGCTCCCTGCCTTGAAAAAGCTTGCGGAGACGAACCCGGCGCTGAAGCGGAAACTGGAACAGGGCTTCAATAGCGAAAAGAACTTATTCCCTGCCTTGCTCTCCGATTGGAAGGCGGCGGTGAGGTGTGACGAGGCGCAGGCGAAGGACCATGCGGATGTCGTGAAGGAGAATCTCTTGAACCTCTATGCGGAGCCTGCCACGAAGGATTGGCGCTCACTCTATCTGCTGCTTCGCGGAGATGAGAAGGAGGTCACGGAGCAGAATTGTGCGGATATTTGCCAGTTGGCTATCGATCTGAAGGCTAAATCATCCCTCACAAGACTCTTGAATCGCTTCGTTCCGCTGGTGAAGGCGGGGCAGGTCCCATCGCTGGTGAATGCCCTTGGTGAGCTATTGGGAATGAGCCTGGACGATATGCTGGCGTTGGTCGCCAAGCAGAAAGGTCTCCCGACGAACGCTTCGTTCCTGAAGGAGATTCTTCGGAAGAATAACGTGGACGTCAAAGCGGCGGTACAGCTTGTGGCGGAGAAGAAGATGAATGTGGGAGATGAGGATGCCTCTGATCGATTCTTTGAGGATTGCTACGGTGACCAATACGGCTCCTACAAGCGGAAACAGAAGATTGTCGGTTTCGCCAAGAAGTTGTTCCATAGGGATTGAACCGACCTCTCTGTCATGCGTTTTATATTTTTGAAAGAATAGACTAATGGATAAACGTCAGATCACAATATTTTGCATCTATTCCCCCTTGGATGTGCCGCAAATTGAAGAGATGGCACAAGTCTTGCGGGAGGAGGAGAATGTTGTCTTTGAGCGTTACTTCGATGCTCCGTCGGGCGCTGAGTTCGATTATGAGAAGATGATCGAGCGTGCGGACCTTGTGCTGGCGTTGGCCTCCGACCGTTCCCGAAAGGATAGCCTCTGCTGTCGGTGCGTGAAGTTCGCTCACGACATCAACAAGAACATCGTCTGTGTGGGCTACCACAAAGGAGGCATCTTCAACCGACAGTCGTGGGTGGAGGATGAGTGGTCGTTGAGAACGGATATCTACGCTTGGCTGGACATGAACAGCCGAGCCGCCTTCATGGCCCATCTGCGGGGTGCCTGTGGACTGGAGGCCCTCGAAGGGGATCTTGTGGGGGCGCGGGTGACGTTTGTTAGCCATACGGACCTCTCGAAGTGTCCGTCCACCAACCTCATGATCTACCGAAAGGATGGTAGGAGCGAGTGGACGAAGATCTGTGATAGGATCCAAACCTCTGGTGATTTCACGATCCGTCTGCGGAGGGGTGATTATTATTACGTCACGAGATCCTCTGTCTACCCGAATCGTGTGTCGGTGGAAAAGCCTTTCACCATCAAGAATGATTCGGAGCATAAACAATTCGAAGATGACCTCACCCAACTCACGGACCAGTTTATCTCTTACGCAGGGCGGTGCGCCGAGACGAAGCGGAAGTACGAACGGCTGATCAGCAAGACGAGCGAGGAGCTCATGTGGACGATACTTCATTTCGATAATAAGAAGTGGCTCATCCTCGGCCATGTGAGAAGTTTCGCCTGGAGCAATGTTTCTGTGCTGGGTACGGGGCTTGTGATCGGTGCGATCTTCGCCTTGCTCTTCGTTACCTCACTCCTCGGCGTGGACAATTACAGGGATGGTTTCTCCGTCTTGCTCTCTATGCTGGCTTTCCCGCTCTCCTTGTTCTGCCATTCATCGATTTTGTCTGTCCCCTTCTTCCTCTCTTGTGCGGCGCTTTGTGCCCTCATCTCCTTGATGGTGAAGGGAATGATGCCTGACAAGAAAAGGCTCTTGAAGGTGATGGGTGGGGTGGGGGCGCTCAAGCTGCTTGATGTGCTCCTCTACGATTCCCTCGGTGTCTATTTCCCTCGTCGCATGCTCTTGGGCGTTTTCACAGGGCTAATGCTCACCTATGTGTGCTATTGGGCTGCGCAGGTGCTGCGGAACGTCTATTGGAAGCACACCACTAAATTCAGGGTGGATTATTGGACTTACAGGCAGGAACCTTATATGGTTGATTATAAATATGTTTCGGGGAAAGGAAGTCTCTTGGACTCGTTGGGTGATATGAGTCCTGATCACTTGAATCATTCGGAGGACGATGCGACCATGGAGCAGGAGGTGGTCCGCCCGATGGACCGTTATCAGCGCCAGTCCCATCTCCGTGCGAATATCACCGACTTCCCCGTGACTTCCTTGGTGAGCATGCTTCTGTCGCTTGCCGTGCTCTCCTTCGGACTCATATTGCTCGTTTATTTTGTGTTTTATCTGTATGGGTATTTGCTCGAGAACTTGCCAGAGGCTTGGTACTCCTCTGCTCGATTATAGAAGTTCATTTTCATAACGTTGTCACCATGGATGTTTATGTGTGTTATGCCCGTGCGGATGTAGATGTTGCGAAGCAATTCAAGACCGAATTGGAGGGTTTCCTCTCCCCTGTTTCGGTGTGCCTTTCTCCGCAGTGTGACGATGTGGAGATGGAGAGGGCGCGGCTTGTGGTCGCCTTGGTCACGGGTAAGTCCAGCTTCTCTTCCGTGGCGAGCGAGGAGGGTAGGGAGTACAAACTGGCCTCCGACTATAACAAGCGTATCCTCTTCGTCAAGTGGAAATCCTCGCTGAAGAATTTTTTCCTGCCTGATGCGGATACTTTCTCATGGTACGACACGAAGAGCAAGGAGCATTTCCTGCGTGTGGCGATCACCTTCTTGGGCAAGCCGATGCCTGTCTACAATGCGCTGGGCTTCACTGTCCCGTTTCGTATCAACGCCTATTTCGTCGAGCCTTTCTCCTTGTCCATCAATGGTCGGGAGGTCTTGTCCCGCTGCACTCCTGGCGCGGAGCTCCTCTATGACGTCGTCTTCCTGCCGGGCACTTACGAGGTTGTCTGCCGGTCGGATAAGGATGCCCGCTATTCAGTGACCCAGACGGTGGTGGTCACCTCGGAGACGAAAGGGGTGGAGATCGACCTCAATACATTGGCGGACAGCATTGGCTATCCGTTCGAGGAGGTGAACCATCGCGGGTTCAGACGAGGCGTCATGCAGAATGGTCACTTCACGGGTGAGATGCAGGAGAATACCCCGGACTATACCTGCCAGGGCGATGTCGTATATGACCGTCTGATCGGCAAGGTGCGGATGCATTGGACGAACGGTGCCCAGTATGTGGGCGAGTGGGTGGATGGTAAACTCACTGGACAAGGTGAATATACATGGTCCGATGGCTCCCGTTATAAGGGTGGTTTCCTCGATGGTAAGATGACGGGTACGGGCAAGATCAATTGGTCCGATGGCTCCTCCTATGAGGGTGATTGGCTGGATGGTCGCCGCCACGGATATGGTCGACTCGTATGGCCCAATGGCGCCATCTACGAGGGGGAGTGGAAGCAGGATAAGCGCACGGGTCTGGGACGCTACACATGGCCCGATGGTACCGCCTTCCAAGGCCTCTTCTTTGAGGGAAAAACAGTGGGGAATGGCACCTATACTTTTCCGAACGGTACGCGTAAGGTGGGCCCTTTCGAAGATCTGTTGAAAAAAGAATAATTTTTTTTGTTTTGTAATATATTGATTGTCTGTTCTTTGTGTGATTGTTTGCAAATAGTCCGTAAAATATTTTTGCTACGAAAAAAGAGTGCGTTCACCCCTCGTTACTTTGTATCCGTAAACGAAAAGGAAGTATGGCTGAGTGGTCGAAAGCGGCACACTGCTAACGTGTTGGACTCCTTGGGTCCCGGAGGTTCGAATCCTCCTGCTTCCGCTATCGATGGCTCGTTTGAGGTGACAAGGTATGGAACTTTGGCAGACAAGGTGTATGCGCAGGACTGAAAATCCTGAGAACGTGGTTCGACTCCACGAGGTTCCACTCATATTCGGGAGTGCTCCAGCGGCAACGAGAACGGACTGTAAATCCGCCGTCTAACGACTACGTAGGTTCGAGTCCTACCTCCCGAACGAATCGATGTCTAAGGTCCGCCATGGGCATCTGCATGGAGGATGTAGCTCAGTGGGTAGAGCGTCAGATTGTGGCTCTGATGGTCGCAGGTTCGAATCCTGCCTTTCTCCCTAATTCCTGTGCTGTCACTTCCCCCTTTCGGGGGATGATCTTTCTGAAGGAAAAGGCTCCTTCCCAAGCGTTGAAGCGAGGGGAGGAGCCTTCCTTTTTTGCGCGGAGTGGCCGGGGAAAGATTCCGCGGCGCGCATCTATGCGAAGTTCAGGATGGTGGTCAACCGGTTCTGAACCTTTGCGAGCACCCTCCGCATCCTCTCCTCGTCGGAGTTTTCCCTATTCCCGAGGAGTGCGATGGCCTCCTTGATGAGCTTGCAGTCATCCATGGATAGGGGCATCTCCGTGATGGAGTAGTCTGGGTCCGCGTATCTGTAGTAGATCTTGTCGTACACCTCTATCGGGGCGTTGTAGCCCAGTTTGTCGGACCGCATGATCTGGATGTCCATCTGCACGGTCCGGGTGCACACCCCCTTGGTGATTCCCTCCATGTCGTACAGCGCATCGCTGCATGCGTCCACGAGGTCGTCGATCGTCCATCTTCTGAATCTGTTTCTCAAACAGTTGTCTATCGTTTTGTACCTTATCAAGGCATTCTTATTGGCTGGCATAATTGTTTCTTCATTTTGTGATAAAAAAAATAGTTGGGATTTCCTTCGGTAAGGATGTCCCAACTATCACTTGTTTCTTGCTCTCAGTCCGGTCTATTCCGCCGGGAAGAAATAACTATGCTTCAGGTGTCGAGGTGATCCTATACCGTTTGTGCGAGTTAGACTAAAAAAATAGCGCTCATAACTCTTCCGCTCAAAACGATGATATCGTTGAGCTGAAGTCTTTGATGTTATGTCCGCAAATAGTCTCATTCCGTATAGGATTTAATTCATTACTGGTGCATTCTTTTTTGGAATGCGGGTGCAAATTTATAACATTAGAACGAAATCTTTTTGCGTAGTTGGAAAAAAATGATTGCCCGCATCGTCATGCCATCTGCCGAATGATTATGTCTGCGATAGTCTCTCCATGATTTCGATCTTGTCTTCCGCCTCTGTCATTCGGTGTTCTAATCTTTCAATCCTTTGGTTGGCGGAGTATCCTTTTAACAGGTACTCTTTTAACACTCGGTTCGCCCACTGACGGAATTGTGTACCCCGTAAGGATTTTACTCTATAACCTACTGATATTATAACATCTAGATTGTAGTATTTCTGAACCCTTTTGATTTTTCGGTTACCTTCCATTCGAACTTGTAAGGATTCCTTACAAGTTGGATTCGTGTCCAATTCACCTTCATTGTATAGGTTTCGTATATGGATTGTGATGTTTTGTGGCGATGTTTCAAACAAATCTGCCATTTGATGTTGCGTGAGCCATACGGTTTCATCTTCCATCCTCACTTCCAGTTTTACCGTCTCATCAGGCTGGTATAGTATGATTTCGTTCTTGTCGTTCATAGCATATTTATATTGTTAATTATATCTGCGAAAGTTTCTCCATGATTTCGTCGGCCTGCAGCTCCATCTTGCAGAAGGCGAACCACTTCTTCCCAAGGTCTTTGATGGAGGCACCGATGTGGTAGACATCTTGGTCGATTAACAGGAAGCGGTCGTGCGATTGGGTGAAGATGCTCAAATCGATTGGTGCATATTGGTCGTTGTGACGCGCCAAGGCTACGTTGAACGAGGGGGAGGTGCGTTGCGTGTAAATCTTGGCCTGAACATTCTCCTCCCGTTCCGCTAAGCGTAGCAGCACGGTCTCGTCCACATAGTTGTCAATCAGGACAATGCGTTCCCGAGCCGAACGGATTAGTTTGTTGACGAAAGCGAAAGGCTCCAGCATATTGCCGTCATAGAAAATCCCTTCTACGGGAGGTAAGGCTGTACGCACAAAGAAATCAATCTTTTGCTGATGGTCCGCAATCTGTTTTTGCTGATTTTCCACCTGGTTTTCTATGCGTTCCAATCTGTTGTTTAAGGTGTATCCTCTTAATAGATAATCTTTTAATGTGCTATTGGCCCACATCCTGAATTGAGTGCCCCTTTTACTTTTTACACGATATCCAACAGATATAATAACATCTAAATTATATATCCGCGTACGATAATTTTTCCCATCAGCGGCAGTTGTCAAGTATTCCTTGACAACTGAATCTTTATCTAATTCCCTTTCTTTGAATATGTTATTAATATGGAGACTAATATTTTGTTTTGAGGTTTCAAAAAGAATAGACATCTGTTGCTGCGTGAGCCAAACCGTTTCTTCACTCATCCTCACTTCCAGCTTTACCGTCTCGTCAGGCTGGTACAGTATGATTTCGTTCTTGTCGTTCATAGCATATTTATTTTGTTAATTATATCTGCGAAAGTTTCTCCATGATTTCGTCGGACTGCAGCTCCATCTTGCAGAAGGCGAACCACTTCTTTCCAAGGTCCTTGATGGAGGCGCCGATGTGGTAGACATCTTGGTCGATTAACAGGAAGCGGTCGTGCGATTGGGTGAAGATGCTCAAATCGATCGGTGCGTATTGGTCGTTGTGACGCGCCAAGGCCACGTTGAACGAGGGGGAGGTGCGTTGCGTGTAAATCTTGGCCTGAACATTCTCCTCCCGTTCCGCCAAGCGTAACAGCACGGTCTCGTCCACATAGTTGTCAATCAGGACAATGCGTTCCCGAGCCGAACGTATCAGTTTGTTGACGAAAGCGAAAGGCTCAAGCATGTTGCCGTCGTAGAAGATTCCTTCGACGGGAGGCAGGGATGTGCGTACAAAGAAATCGATCTTTTGCTGGTGGTCCGCAAGGGTATCCTTGATTGAATCGATGCGGGTGGTGATCCTTTCTTCTAGATGCGTTATTTGCTGATTGATGGCATAACCTTTTAGTAAATATTCTTTTAAGACAGATGTCGCCCATCGGCGAAACTTTGTGGCGTTGGTGCTATTCACTCTGTATCCTACAGAAATAATCATGTCCAAATTGTAAAAGTCGATTTGGCGTGTTACCTTTCTGTTCCCTTCTTGTCGAACTACTCTAATTTTTTGAGTAGTTGATCCTGGCTCAAGTTCATTGGTTGTATAAATGCCTCGTATATGATAAGTTATGTTGTTTTCTTTCACGCCGAATAGTGTTGCCATCTGTTGTTGCGTGAGCCAAACCGTTTCTTCGCTCATCCTCACTTCCAGTTTTACCGTCTCGTCAGGCTGGTACAGTATGATTTCGTTCTTGTCGTTCATAGAATTTGAAGTGCTTATTGATCAAACAAAAAGTAGTTAAGAACCTTCCCCTGTAGATTAATATTGTTTTTATAACAGGTGTCAATTTCAATGCAAATATAATGCTTTGTTTTTGCGTTACAATGCCTTTAGTTGTAATGTTGTATATTTAACGCTAGTTTTATGGATATTAATGTTAATTAGTTTGTTCTTAGTATGTCCGCTTGGCTCATGATCGCCTTCTGTTGAAACTCATGGAGATGGAAGATGAGAAGAAGGCGGAGCAGGACCGTGTCATTTGGATGAATCACAATTTGTTGGAACGTGGCAATCCGGTGAAGAGATTCAAGGGGGAACTGTGAGCCTCTTGCGGCTATATCATTAGGGGAAAGCCTTGATAAAATAATATAACGGGCGATTTACGTTAAAATTTTTATGGTATTTGCGGTTATTTCGTCCGTTATTATTATCTTTACATATTCGATGGATATTAGATGATGACCCAAAATCGTTTCTGTCGGATTTTAGGCAACGTATTTTAGGTTTATGAGTGACACGGGAAAGTACATCGAGTAGAATGGCTGTGCGATGTGATAAGTAAATCTGTGAGTTCCCAACGAAACCGTCGAATGGGTGCGGTTGCCAAACTTGCAGTGGATTGAGAGTGGATGTTTTAACCTTAAATCATAATACATGAAACAGAATGTGAAACCAATTGAAAGGAAGGATTCCCTCGCGGTGAGCATCATGGTCTTGATGGAGCTGGCGGCCCTGCTTTGGTGCTGTGCGCAGTTGATGAGTTGCCAACCCAAATCCGCTGAACCGACGAGCGTGGTGGAGCCGAGCGTCTGTGATACCGTAGCCGTGGAGATAGAGACGAATTATTTTCCCGCCATTGAGCGTTACTTGGTGAATGTGATCGGTGATCAATATGCTAAATCGGAGTATTGCGTGCCTTTCTATAAAATTGTCTCGGTCGACGAGCGTGATGCGGAGAATATCTTGGTGTGGGGTGATTTTTGGTTGTTCAACTACAATCGGTCGGGTGATACGCTGAAGACGGCGTCGGGCGGAAACCACGCTGGTTTGCTGCATATCCGACAAACCGATACTGGCTTTGAAGTGACGGGTTTCGACCAAGTGGCCGAAGGGGCAGGTAACATGAGGAGCGCCCAACAGATCTTCGGGGACAAGTACGAGGCTTTCCACGATTTCCATAGCAATGAACAGAAACGTGAACAACGTAGGTTGGAGGTGCTTGCGGAGTATGTGCGGAAACAAAACATCCCAGTCTCCTATGTCTTGGATTATGGTAGGCCGGCTATACCGCTGAAATGACAAATTCCCTCTTCGGGGTCTTTCATCTCCTTCTCATACATGCTCGCCGCTTGCTTCAATTTGTCCCGCATGTATTCTCTGGCATTCCGTGGCCGAAGAATCTGAATGCCTGGCCCGTACGACATGAAGACGGAATACATCTCGAAGTTGATCACCACATTGATGCTAAAGGTGCAGCTGCCATCCTCCTTGTTCTCTTGGATGATTTTCTGAGAGGGATGGATAGGCTTTGTTTGGATGTATTTGCTTTGCTCACGGTTCGCCCAGAAGATGATTTTTCTGGGCGTGTTGTTGATGTTTTTACTCACGCCCACCACGTCGTCGAAAAAGTGCTCCGGGTCGAAGTCCGGATTCTCCCGGAAAGGCACCTCCGAAGGCTCGACGCTTACGATGCGGTCTAATGCCAGGTTGTATAACTGGAGGTTGGTCGCCTTCGAACCGAACAGGAACCAACGGTTGCGGAACTCCTTCAGCAGGTAGGGGCAGAGTATGTACTCGACAGGCTCCCTGGCGGAGAACGATTGGTACATGATCCGCAAGGTCTGACGGTGGACGATGTGGTTGTAGAGCGGGGTGAGCAGACGGATGCCCTTCAGGTCGGGCACGCTGTCGAAGTGGATGATGGGTTTCCTATCATTGCGTGAGATCGCTAATTTGTCCTGCAAACGGCTCACCACGTCCGACATTTCGTAGAATTGCTCAAAACCCTCCAATTGCCTTAGCATGTCTACCGCCTCCTGCATAACATCATAATCATTTTGCGACATAGGCATGTTCATGATGGAATAATCCTCCTCCGCATAACGGTAGTACTTGTGGTCGTACACCTCGATGGGCGCATTGTACCCTAGCTTGTCGGAGCGCATCATCTGGATGTCGCTCTGTACGGTGCGCACGGAAACCCCTTTGCTGATCCCCTCCATCTCGTAGAGCGCGTCGGAGCAGGCCTCGACTAAATCCTCGAGCGTCCAACGCCGATAGGGGTTGCGTAGACAATTGTCTATGGTCTTGTAGCGTATCAACGCATTCTTGTTGGCTGGCATATTTTTAATTAATATCTGATGGGTCTATAATTCATTTCGTGGAATGTTTGAATCTGTTTCGGGGTCGGTTTACGTGAATACACGTTACCACGTTCCCAATTGTACAGACGCAATATTTTGCGTCTCTACGGTGACAATTATGCTAATATAACCTTTTCTGCAGAAAAAAATCCGTTCGAATGTGAAAATTTTTTCAGGTACGCAAATAGATTGCGTAGTGGCATTCTTACTTTGCATCGTGAATCTTCCATTCGGGTTGTCGGGTGGGGTGCCACAAGAAGAAAAGTGTAATTTAATAGATTGATAACGATGGTAATAAAAACGATTAACAACCGCTTGGTTAAGATTTGGACCGACGATGTGGAGGAGTCGGCCATGCGTCAGATTGAGAATTTGACCACCCTTCCGTTCCTCTTCCACCACCTGGCCATCATGCCTGACGTGCATGCTGGTATGGGTATGCCGATCGGTGGGGTGCTCGCCTGCAAGGATGTCGTCATCCCTAATGCGGTGGGCGTTGATATCGGTTGCGGAATGTGCGCCGTGAAGACCAATTGGAAGGTGGGCGACATCCCTATGGATGTGCTCCGTAAGGAGATCATGAGGGGAATCCGCAAACGTATTCCTTTGGGTATGGACCACCACAAGGAGCCTCAAGACGAGCAATACCTGCCTCAGGGATATGACCTGGATAAGCTGGAGGTGGTGAACCGTCGCCAGCACTCCATCCGGCACGAGGTGGGTACGTTGGGAGGTGGTAACCACTTCATCGAACTGCAGAAGGATGAGGAGGATACGCTTTGGATCATGATCCACTCGGGTTCGCGTAACTTAGGAAAGCAGGTGGGCGATTTCTACAACAAACTAGCGGCCTCCCTGAACGAACGTTGGTACTCCAGCGTCGCCCCTGAGCTGCGTCTGCCTTTCCTGGCCCGTGGATGCAAGGAGTTCGGTATGTACTGGGAGGAGATGAAGTATTGCATCGACTTCGCTTTGTGCAACCGCAGACTGATGATGGAGCGTATCGAGGAGATCCTTGCGGATGCGCTCAAGGGTATCGAGTTCGAACCGATGATCAACATCGCCCACAACTACGCCGCTGTCGAGAACCACTTCGGGTCGGACGTCATCGTGCACCGCAAGGGCGCCACGCTTGCCCGAGAGGGTGTCGTTGGTATCATTCCAGGCTCGCAGGGTACGGCTTCGTATATCGTCGAAGGCCTTGGCAACCCAGACTCGTTCTGCTCTTGCTCGCACGGCGCGGGTCGCGTCATGTCGCGTAAGATGGCCATCGATACGCTGGATATGCGACAGGAGGTGGAGATGCTGGAGGCGAAGGGTATCGTCCACGCTATCCGCTCCCAAGATGATATGCAGGAGGCCTCGGGTGCCTACAAGGACATCGATACGGTCATCGCCAACGAGGCGGATCTGGTCAGGGTGAAAACAAAATTGTTGCCGGTGGCGGTGATCAAGGGGTGATGTGTCATCGATTGATGTTTTAAAATACATTCACGATTTTTCCGTCATTATTTCGTGATTAAACAAAATGTATGTATTTTTACGTTCATAAGACGGACTAAATGGTTCTTACTTCTATTAGTATGAGACCTTCGGGGCTCAAACAGGGCAGAACCGTGATTTCCGTCTTTTTTTATGCGGCGGTAAGCTTTGTAATTGCCTCTTTCAAGGCCTAAACGTATGCTTACTCCTAATGGTTACTGTTGGTTCGAATCCAACCCGCCGCTCAATAAGGAAAAGGTCAAGAGCAACTTGCTTCTGTAACACTTTGCTAAAGAGGCTCCATCAGTGTTCGATTACCTCTCCTTTATACCGCGATAGCTCAGTTGGTAGAGCAATAGTTTTATTTGTGATGTCATTTCCTCCCGAAGGATCAATCATCGTATAACGGTTGTGTGAAGCCCTTCTTCACCCCGTGATGTCATTCCCTTCCAAAGGATCAATCATCATATACTTCTATTCCTACTATGTGTCGCAGGTTCGATTCCTGCTCGCGGTGCGCTTTTTATAACAAGGTCAAGGTCAGCATACTTCAAATCAGAATTGTAGTTTCTCTGCTGACCCATTACCTTTTAAATTTTTAATGTTATGGATAACAATGTTTTAACAAAAGTAGCCTTGCGCTACAAGGCGGTGTTCCTGGATGTGAACCGAGCGGATATCAATCTGCAGTCGGAGGCGACCGCTCCCGTCTTGGCGCTCGTCCGCCGCTTGCAGGAGAATGGTTACTGCGTCAGCGAGGAGTTGCTCCACGCACTGAACAACGTCCCTGTGGATCGCCTCGCGGAGATCACTTCGTGCATCAATGAGGTGATGGGTGTGGACCTCAACTGGACACCGCTCGTCAAGGGCTGGGATGTGCCTACGGGTGAATCCTTGGCCGATCATCTCATCACGTGGGTCGCTAATATCTTTGGCAAGAAGGCTGGTTTCAAAGGCACTACATTGCCTTGCGGTCACCTGATCCCGGAGGGTACTTTCCCCCTGGAACGCTATAACGGATGTCCTTTCTGCGGCAAGCCTTTCGAAACGTCCGACTTTGTCTACAAGGGGCAGGGTAGCAAACTGAAGGAACTGCGCCTCTTCACGATGGAGGATATGGTGTATGTGTTCCGCTCGCTCCTGACGTCCGCCACACCGCTGGATGGTACGCAGCAGGATTCGTTGAGCCAGTTGTTGAGGCTCTTCCCGCTGCCTGATGATGTCGAGGTGACGATGAAGGAGACCGCCATGCTCGTCATCAGGATGCTGGTGGAGCAGGGTAGGGCTGACGAGGCGATGCGCTTCCTGAAGACTCCGACCGACATCCTCCGCTACCTCTGGTTCGAGAAGACGGGCTTCGCGCAGATCATCGAGCCGAAGACGCTTGTGGCCCACGCCAGCAAGTTGTACTTCCACATGTGGGGACCGCTCGACAGAAGCCAGGACGCGGCCATTGACATGAAGCGCAAGCTGATGCTGAAGTATGATCGCAAGGCTTGCCTGCGTGTGGCGAAGTGGCTGAACGATATCCCGATGACGGCTGTTCAGTCGGCCGAGAACATGAACCCGAAGCGTGGCATGTGGGTACGCATGATCCGTGCGCTCCGTTTGGGCGAATACTCCCGCAAGAAGGGCTTCGACCGCTTGGCAGAGATACTCGATCTCTTCTACAAGCAAGACTATTCCACATGGCAGGGGCGTGTCGACAAGGCTCGTTCCGCCAACGATGCGGAGACTACGCTGGCGCTGCTGAAGGAACGTCCAGGACTCTTTGCCCGTTGCCTCTTCGCTTCTATGTTGCGCTTCGGTACAGACAAGACGCTGGCGGCCTTCTCGGAGGTTGAGGATCGTATGCCTGCCCGCTTGCTGCTCTCGCTTTGCAATGCGGCGGAGACCTACTTCGACCCGAAGGCGGAACGTCTGGCTCGCCCTATCACGGGGGGCGTCAAAACGATTGAACCGAATAAACTGCTGGTGCTCTACGACGAGGAGACCCTCCAAGGAATGATGGAGGCGATCAAAGCGCTCTACCGACGTTCCATGACCAAACGTTTCGCGGCGCAACCGTGTGAGGCGAAGCGCATCTATATCGATCCTTCGCTCTATAATATCCCTGTGAGCGTGGGCGACCGTTCCGCCACCATCCAGGACGCCTCCTGCGCATTGATGGGTACGCGCTTCCCGGTGTCGGGCGATGCGGTGCGACTCTTCCTCCACTGGGGAAAAGGTCTCGGTTGCCGCCCGATCGACATGGACTTGAGCTGCCGTGTCGCCTTGCCGAACAACCAAATT
Organism: Bacteroidales bacterium UBA1181; assembly: GCA_002310215.1. GTDB lineage: Bacteria > Bacteroidota > Bacteroidia > Bacteroidales > Paludibacteraceae > UBA1181. The sequence continues at coordinate 31,140 of DBYR01000041.1, read as the reverse complement.
GCGGAGTGCGCCTACTACAGCCTGACCTGCGTGGGGGCGAAACACTCGGGCGACATCCGTTGGGTGCCAAAAGGCGAGATGGGTACGGCCGAGTACATCGAGCTCTCCCTCCCTGAGTTGGAGGCTGCCGGCGCCACGTACGTGACCTTCACTTGCAACGCCTACTCCTCGGGTACGCTCTCGCCTAACCTCATAGTGGGTTGGATGGATTCCGCCTACAAGATGAAGGTGTCGGAGGATACAGGTGTGGCCTACGACCCGTCGTGCGTGCAGCACATGGTGCGCATCAGCGAGGGGAACCTCACCAAGGGATTGGTTTTCGGTGTGCTGGATGTGGCGAAGCGTGAGATCATCTGGCTTGAGATGCCTTTCACGGCGCAGACGTTGCGGGGAGCGGACAGTGCCTCCATCGAGGCGTTGCTCCATAGGCTGGAGAACAAAATCACGGTGGGCCAGCTCCTCGACATCAAGGCGGAGGCGCAACACCTCGAACGGGTGGAACGTGCCGACGAGGCCGACGAAACCTACACCTACGAGTGGGCGCTCAACCCGGCGGAGGTGACGAAACTGCTGACAGTGTGATGGATTAAGAGGAGACCAACATCTCCTCTTTTTTTATGCGCTAGGGAAAACATTTCGGTATTTTCGGACTTTTTTGGCTAAAAAATTTTGGTAAATATGTTATTGAACTGATTTTTAGGTGGATGTGCGATGAAGGAATACTTGATCTCAGAATATTAATGTTCATTAGATTGTCTTTTGAAAATAATCCGTATATTGCATTGAATTATCGAGACACCATGTTATGGATATGACGAAAGATGTATATGAAGCTATCAAGGCCCGTCACAGCGTAAGGGCTTACAAGGAACTGCCTTTGTCGGAGGAGGTGGTCAAGTCGTTGGAAGAGGAGATCGCTGCCATCAACCGCGAGAACCAACTGCACATTCAGCTGATCCTGAACGAACCGAAGGCTTTTCAAGGTACCATCGCCAAGTACGGTAAGTTCCGCCATGTGGGTAACTACCTCGTGATGGCGGGCCCTAAGTCGGATGACCTCGACGAACGGGTGGGCTACTACGGTGAGCGCTTGGTGCTCTTGGCCCAGATGCTGGGTCTGAACACCTGTTGGGTGGGCCTCAGCTACTCTAAAGTGCCTGGTACGTATGTGCTCGATGAGGGTGAAAGGATCGCTTGTTACATCTCCATCGGCTATGGTGAGACGCAGGGCGTCGCCCATAAAATCAAACGGGTGGATCAGGTGAGCAATGTCAGCGAGACTACCCCTTCCTGGTTCAGGGCGGGTGTCGAGGCGGCGCTGCTCGCTCCTACGGCGGTCAACCAACAGAAGTTCTCGTTCGAGTATGTAGGACAACAGGAGGGGCGCCATCTGGTACGCGCCAAGAGGGGCTTCTCCCTAATCGGCTACACACGGATGGACTTGGGCATCGCCAAGTATCACTTCGAACTGGGTGCCGGTAAGGATAATTTTGAGTGGATATGAAAAAGATTCTATTTCTTCACGGATTCTTCGCGAGTGGCCAGTGCGTTCCTGCCTTGGCTCTGCAGGAGGCGTTTGCGGAAAAGGCGCAGGTGATCTCGCCTGACCTCCCTAGGTACCCCCATGCGGCGATGATGCAGATCAGGGAGATCATTGACCGGGAGAGGCCTGACCTCTTGGTGGGCAATAGTTGCGGCGCTTTCTATGCGCAGATGCTGGCACCCGTCGTGGGCATACCGGCTCTGTTGGGTAACCCGCACTTCCAAATGACGGAGTTCCTGAAACTGCGTCTTGGCGAACATGAGTATAAGTCGCCCCGAAAGGACGGCAACCAGAAGTTCATCATCGACGAGGAGCTGATCGCCGCATTCGCCGAGTGGGAAGCAGTGCAGTTCAACCATTGCAACCCTTACTACAAGGAGCGTGTCTGGGGAATTTTCGGCGAGCAGGATAAGGTGGCGCACTTCGAACCGCTCTTCCAGGAGCACTACAACCAAGCCTTCCACTTCCCGGGCGCTCATACCCCGACGGCGGAGGAGGTCTCCACCTGGTACGTGCCTTTGGCGGAGAAGCTGTTGTTGCAGTATCCTGCGCCGCAAGACCATATGCGCTACTTCCAGCATTTCAACGGTGGATATTATCGCTACATACTCTCGGCTTTCGATTCCGAGACCGAGGAGCGCATGGTCGTCTATCAGTCCATGTCTGGTGATGGCAAGTATTGGGTGCGTCCCGAAAACATGTTCTTTGATTCTATTGTCCGTGACGGCCGCAAGTTCGCGAGGTTCACGGAGGTTGATGTGGAAGAGATTGTATAGTTTATAAGTGGATATGGATCGTAGTTCTCAAATCATTCGTACCAGTTGGGTGGGTATTGTCACCAACGTGTTATTAGCGGCTTTCAAGGCTGTCGTGGGTATTCTCTCCAGTAGCGTGGCTATCGTGATGGACGCAGTCAATAACCTGAGCGATGCGCTGTCGAGCGTCATCACTATCGTCGGCACCAAGCTCTCGCAGCGTCCGGCCGACCGCCAACATCCCTTCGGCTTTGGGCGCATAGAATATTTCAGCGCCATCATCATCGCGGTCATCGTGCTCTCGGCGGGTATCACCTCGCTCATCGAGTCGGTCAAGAAGATCTTCGACCCTACGGAACCTAGCTATACGAAGGGTACGCTGGTGATCATCGTGGTGGCCATCGTGGTGAAACTGGTGCTGGGACAGTATGTGAAGCGCAAGGGCGAGCAACTGAAGAGTGACGCGCTGATCGCTTCTGGCTCGGATGCGCTGTTCGATGCGGTCATCACGCTGGCGACGCTCGTCTCGGCGGGTGTCATGTTGCTGTGGAACGTGTCGCTCGACGGTATCTTAGGTGCCCTGATCTCCGCAGTCATCATCAAGGCGGGTGTGGAGATGCTTGCCTCGCCCGTCAATGAACTTCTGGGCAAGAGCATCCCGGCGGAGCTTACCGATCAGATCAAGGAGGAGGTCTCTTCGATCGAGGGCGTGCACGGGGTGTTCGACCTTATCCTGCACAACTACGGACCGGACGTGAAGATCGGTTCGATGCACGTCAACGTTTATGATACGATGTCCGCCCACGATATCCATGGCCTGACACGCAAGATCTCCATGCTGATGCACGAGCGGCACGGCATCATCATGACCGTCGGTATCTATGCCATCGCTACGGGCGAAAACAAGCAGTCTGAGCTGCAGTCTAAGGTGTTGCATATCCTCGCCTCCCATAAGGAGATCATTCAGGTGCACGGGCTCTATTACTCGGAGTGCGATAACTTCCTCTCCGTCGATGTCATTCCTGATTATACCATTCACGATGACGATGCGCTGAGCTCTCAGCTCACTGCTGAGATCGAACCGCTGGTGCCTGGCACGCGGGTGGCTGTCGTGGTGGAACATAATTACAGCGAGGAACCGAATATTAACCGTTAATCATAAAAATCGGAGGCTGTTATGATAGACCAAATCATTGATTACAACAAGACTTTCGTGGCTGAGAAGGGGTATGAGAAGTATGTGACGGACAAATACCCTGACAAGAAACTGGCCGTGCTGTCGTGCATGGACACCCGTCTGACCGAGCTTCTTCCCGCGGCGCTCGGTTTGAAGAACGGTGACGCTAAGATCATCAAGAATGCGGGTGGCTTGGTCATCTCGCCTTTCGACTCGGCCATGCGTAGCCTGATTGTTTCTATCTATGAGCTGGGCGTGGAGGAGATCATGGTGGTGGCGCACTCCCATTGCGGAGCTTGCCACATGAGCTACGACCATTTCCACCATGAGATGATTGCCCGTGGCGTGACGGACCAGACGCTCGACACCATCCGCAAGTGCGGCATCGACCTCAACACTTGGCTGGAGGGCTTCAAGGATACGCCTACCTCTGTGCGCAGGACGGTGGAGACCATCAAGACTCACCCGCTCGTGCCGAAGGATATTGTGGTCAGGGGCTTCATCATCGATTCGGAGACGGGGGCTTTGGAGGAAATTAGGAGTTGATAATATGTTGGAATATAAAGATATACATGAATTTAGGAAGGAAGACTTGGAGTCTTTGTTCCTTTCCGTCGAATGGTCTTCCGGCCATTATCCAGAGAAACTGGTGGTTGCCATGCGCAACTTCGAAACGGTCTATACCGCATGGGATGGTGACCAACTTGTGGGGCTGATCTGTGCGATGGACGATGGTGTCATGACGGCCTATGTCCACTACCTGCTTGTCCGCCCGACACACCAAGACCAGGGCATCGGACGACGCTTGGTGGAGATGATGAAGGAACACTACAAGGATTACCTGCGCATTGTTGTTGTCGCCTACAACGAGGAATTGGACTTCTACGGGGCGTGCGGCTTCAAGAAGGCGGACGATGCCAGTCCGATGTTCATCACTAGCCTATGGACCTGAAAACTATCTGAGATATGCTGACCGTCGACACCACCAATATGTGCTCGCACCTGCAGATGAAACTGTTCGAGGAGGAGGGTGTATATCACTCCCTTTGGCAGGCCATGCAGGCAGACCCCGAACTGACGGCTGTGGTTCGTTCACGCCAGCTCCATATCTACCGCAACGGAAAGAAAGTGCTGGTGCTGGCGGGGAAGTCCGCACCCAAGATCATACGGGAAGATAAAATCTGTAGGTTGATACCCGAATGACCTAAGCGTAATTATTTTGTGGCAAAGTAATTTTTGGGTTCTGGACCATATTTGTTCTCTCCTTTCTTACCTGGAATTATCGGAAAAGCTAAATATACGATTGGTATTGGTAGTGTAATTAAAATTGACCATGTAGGTAATCCGAAATCATGTAACCTTCGAATAAAACTTGTGACAATAAATGTTGGATATATAATCAGTATCACTATTTCAGGATCCCAAATTACACCTATTGCAAGAAAAAAGATAAGAGCTAAAATGTTGTAAATCAAAAAACTCATGCGCCCTTCACGTCCGTCCGTTGAAAACATCTTCGACAAGTTGTGAAATATAATGCGTTTGATTCCGCAAGCAATTTTTTTGATTCCTCTGGGTTCAGGTGCTGTTTCTGAGTTAACAAAAGCTCTGCTATCATTGATTTTGTTTTGGACTCGTAATTCTTTTCTCTTTTCTATAAATGGCTTTATGTAATTGTAATACAGTCCATTAATTGTTACGGGTATTATGAGAAATGCCGAAGTGAAAAATAAAATGAGGAAACCTGCTAATACAAGGATTAATCCTGGGTTATGGGTTGTTCTTTCTGTCCGCCCGTCTGAATAGTAGGTTGTAGTCACTACTGCGCCCGCTGCTGCTCCTGCTGCTGAGACGCTTGCACCAATCTTTATTAATTTGGATATCGACTCTCTAAAATGTAAGAATCGATTGATGTTGTATCCATATTGATGACATGATATTAGGTGAAGTATGGTTGTTAGAACAAGTAATATCTTTAGAAAAATAGAAGCTTTGTTTTTTGCTTCGTTTTCAAAATCTTTGAGCAGATTTGCCTTCAATTCAGATACCGATTCTTCATTTTTCGCTTTGTATAATTCTGTGTAAGATTGAATTTTTGAGTTGATTAATTCAATTTTTTCCGGGTTACTCTTTTGCTCAACTTCTTTTCTTAAGTTATCTATCTTTTCAGTTATATGGTTAAGAACATTGTATTTGTAGTTGTATGCAGTCTTATACAGATCGTCTCCAAAATCTTTGTGTTCACGTGTCTGTTCCTCATCCAAAGCAATGTTTTCCTCCTCCCAATTTTCGACGTAGGTCATGTCTTCGCTCTGAAATAATTTATATATCAATTTTGGCGGATGCATTGAATAAAATATGGTTGCGGCAGCAAAACAAATTAGTACGCTATATATACAATAGAAGTGTTTTGTTTTGGACCAGTTGACAACCTCTTGCATTTCGTCATATATTTGGTCGAATTTTTCGTCTGGTTCAACTTTGGCCTTTTGTGCGAGTTCCAACCTTCGCTCCATCTCTAGTGTTTCTGCCATACTGACGGGATATATCATGTTGTGATATTTCCCGTCTCTGTAGTCCTCGTCTGGACAAAAATCAGGAGTACATATTGCGCTGTATAAATTAGTCCATGCATCCAAATTCGGATTGTTTTCATTATTGCATTGCTCTAATATGTCTTCTCCTGTGAAATTTATTGATGCTGATAGAATTTCCTCTTCTGATTTCATCTTTTTGTTTGGGGTTATGTTATTGAAAAATATCACTCCATGCGTATCCTTTTGGTATGCCGAAGGATATACTTTTCAAAAGTATCGAAAAATGATTTATGTATGTAAACTTTATGTAAAAAATTACCCCCCCCCGTGATTTTATGATTTATATCAAATTGTTTTTCCTGCATTGTTGGTGAAAAATAATGTCTTTGGGTCTCGAATAGTAATATATGGCCTCGTTATGATATTATCATGCGATCCCCAACAGTTCCACCTCGAAAATCAGTGTCGAACCGCCCGGAATGCCCGGCTGGGAGAACTTTCCGTAACCCATTTCGGCGGGGATGTAGAGCTCCCATTTATCGCCTATGTGCATCTCTTGCATGGCGATGATCCAACCCTCTATCAGGTCGCAAAGCCTGCAAGCCAAAGGTACGCCGCCACGGCTGCTGTCGAACTCTTTACCGTCGATGGTCTTCCCCGTGTAGTGGGCGGTGATGACGCTGCGGACCGTCGGTTTCGCGCTCGACGGGTTCCCTTCGCTTAGCACTTTGTAGTAGATACCCTTGGGCAACGCCTTGACGCCCGCTTCCTTCGCCTTCTCCTCAAGCCACTTCTTGTTCGCTTGTATGTACTCTTGTTTCGCCATTTTTCCTATGTGCTAATTTTGTGCGCGATTTTAGTGAAAAATCCGCAATCCTTAGCCATCAAAGGGGGGTATTGTCGTATATTTGTACTATACAATTGGTTTGTAGGCATAATTCAATCTTAAATGACCCATATCCGTAACATACAACCCCAGGAGATCCCCTTGTTGGACGATTTCCTCTACGAAGCTATCTTTATCCCTCAAGGCGTGGTGCCGCCGCCACGTTCCATCATCGAGCAGGAGGATCTGCAGCTTTATGTGCGTGGTTTCGGGGAGTCTTCTCACGACCATTGCCTGGTGGCGGAGTGTGACGGCAAGATCGTCGGTGCCGTATGGGTGCGGGTGATGGACGATTATGGCCATGTGGACAACCAGACCCCTTCTTTGGCCATCTCGCTCTATCCAGACTATCGTGGACAAGGTATTGGTACACAACTGCTTCACCAAATGCTCGAACTCCTCCGTCAGAAAGGCTATGCGCAAGTATCGTTGTCGGTGCAGAAGGAGAACTATGCGCTCCGCGTGTATCAAAAGGCAGGTTTCGAGATTGTGAAGGATAGGGGAGAGGAGCTCCTGATGCTCGCACAACTTCCCCCTCCTCGTTGTTAATCCGTTATGTCTCCACCCCGCCATGTCGTCACCCCGCCAAGTCGTAATGTCCCATCATTATCCCCCCCCTCCCCATAAAAAATCCATTCCTATGCCACGATTTGGCACACCCCTTTCTTATATTTGCAAAAAAATCATTCGATATGGCAGGGAAAGGACCAAATCTAATTAGAAAGTATGTCTGGTTGGTAGACACTATCAACCGCAATCAAAAGATTTCCTTTGACGATCTGAACAAGAAGTGGAAGGAAAACGAGGACCTCAGCGGAGGAACCGATCTTCCTAAACGCACCTTTGAGAACTGGCGCAAAGCTATTGAGGAAATGTTTGATATCAATATCGAGAACGAGCGTTGTGATGAGTATCGCTACTACATAGAGAACAGTGATGACCTCAATAACGGCGGACTGCGTTCGTGGATCATCAACACGTTCTGCGTCAGCAACACCTTGCTCGGCAGCCAAAGCGTCAAGGACCGTATCTTGCTGGAGTACGTACCCTCCGGACAGGCATACCTGCAAACCATCATCGAGGCCATGAAGGAGAACCGTGTGCTCAACATGACCTATCATAGTTTCTGGAAAGACAAAGAGGGAAACTATGATGTGCACCCCTATTGCGTTAAGTTGTTTCGTCAAAGATGGTATATGGTGGCACAAGGGACCTGTCATGATGGTGAGCCAAGGATATATGCATTGGATCGTATTCAAGAATTGAATGTGAAGGACAAGACATTTGAGTTGCCAAAAGATTGGGATGCGAATGAATACTTTGATGGTAGTTACGGTATTATTACCAATCCTCATGAGGAGAAACAGATAGTCAAGATAAAGGTGTCGGCGAGTCAAGCCAATTACATACGTAGCCTGAAGATACATGAATCGCAAGAGGAGGTGGAACGCAATGATGAATACAGTATCTTCACCTTCTTCCTTCGTCCGGAGCTTGATTTCCAGCAAGAGTTGTTGAAGAATGGGGAAGATGTGGAAGTGATTGAGCCTCAATGGCTTCGCAATGAGATAGGAGAAAAGATAAAAAGGATGTGGGATAAATATAGTGGAGACAAATGAATTTTGGATTATAAAGAACTTGAATTAATAGGAGCAAAATATTATTGGAGGTTAGAATATGGGGAAAAACAAGGGAAAGAATGATCAAGCAAACAAGGTTCGAATTGGTGCTATTGGAGAAAATTTAGTTGTCGCAAAATTAATGCAACAAGGATGGGATGCAATCAATGCGAATTGCACCATCAAAAATTACAAGTCCATAGATATTGTTTGCCTTAATGCGGATTTAATGGAAAGTGATGAATTTTGGTGGAAGCCGAAGACTTCTCTTGTGCAGGTCAAAACGAGTGTGCAGAACAATATTCCTGCAGGCTTTAGCATACAGGAAACACTCAACAAAGATTATTTGCAAAAAATGGTAAAAGGTCCATATGTATTTGTATCAGCAAAACAGATTAATGACAACTACTCATTCCGCTTTTTTGTGATTTCTCGTAAACAAATCATTGATTTACTTTACGTGGCTCACAATTATTATGTGAATGTTCTTCATCAAGGCGACAAGATTAAGCTGTCGGCTCCTGCTGGTATTTCAATCAGTTGGTTGGAGGGGAAGCCTGAATTTTCGCCAAGGAATTTTGTGAACTTTGGTAATCCTGTGTCAGAATCGTGTGAGGATAAATGGAATAATATTTGGGATGACTAATGATGAAAGACTTTGCGGCAATAGATTTTGAGACGGCCAACAATGAGCGCTCTTCCGTGTGTTCTGTCGGCATCGTCATCGTGCGGGATGGTGAGTTCGTGGATTCGTTCTACTCTCTTATTCAGCCAGAGCCCAACTATTACAATTACTGGTGTTCGCAGGTCCATGGCCTTTGTCACGAGGACACGGACGATGCGCCCGTCTTCCCTAAGGTCTGGGCGCAGATCGAACCGTTGATAGAGGGTTTGCCCCTTGTGGCGCACAACAGCTCATTTGACGAGAGTTGTCTGAAGGCAGTCTTCCGCACTTACCAGATGGACTATCCTGATTACGAGTTCCATTGCACCTGCGTAGCGGCCCGTAGACATTTCGGGAAGCGCTTGCCCAACCACCAGCTGCACGTCGTTGCCGAAGCCTGCGGTTACCATCTGGAGAACCACCATCATGCACTGGCGGATGCGGAGGCTTGCGCTTGGATCGCTAGGGAGATATTGTGAGTAAGTATGAATTACGATTTACCTTGAATACTAAACTATATTAAAAGAAATATGAAAAATCAAATTGAAATCTATCAAACAGAAGACGGACAGACACAGATTGATGTCCGACTGGAGAACGAGACGGTGTGGCTGACGCAAGCTCAAATGGCAGAGCTATTTCAGAAAGATCAGTCTGTAATAGCACGTCATATAGCCAACGTGTTCAACGAGGGAGAACTAGAGAAACAAAGTAATATGCAAATTTTGCATAATACTCTGTCGAGATATAAGCCAACGGCTATTTATAACCTTGACGTTATCATTTCCGTAGGTTACCGTGTGAAGAGCAAACGTGGTACCGCTTTCCGTATATGGGCAAGACAAATCATAAAGGACTATCTTGTCAAAGGCTATGCCATTAATCAGCGCATCCACAGAGAACAGATTGGTGAACTTCGCCAATTAGTAAGTATGCTGAGTCGCACAATCCAGGGGCAGCCACTGCTTTCCACTGACGAAACCAACGCCCTATTCGAGGTGGTAACGGACTATACCTATGCGCTTGATACGCTCGACAATTATGATTATGAACGACTGACCATAGACAAGACCACCAAGGAAGAACCCTTTCATGCAACATACGAAAATGCGATGGAAGAAATTCGTCTTCTTCGTGAAAAATTTGGTGGATCAGTTCTCTTTGGTAACGAAAAGGACGACTCATTCAAGAGCAGTATAGGTCAGATTTATCAGACTTTTGATGGGGAAGAACTATATCCAAGTGTGGAGGAGAAAGCTGCCATGTTGCTTTATCTCGTGACTAAAAACCACTCATTCAGTGACGGCAACAAACGCATCGCCGCCACCCTTTTCCTTTGGTTCCTCAATAATAACCGTATTCTCTATCGCAAGGACGGATCAAAACGTCTTGCCGACAATGCGCTCGTAGCTCTAACCCTGATGATTGCCGAGAGCAAAACAGAGGAGAAAGATGTGATGGTGAAGGTGGTGGTGAACCTAATTAACCAGGAGAATGTATAAAGAAGACTTGTGCTTGGATTGCGAGGGAGATATTGTAGACAGTGAGGCGCAGGTATTTGCAAAATTTACGCATGCCACTCAGCATGGTGCTATTAAAGGAAAAGACGCAGACCTGTTTCAATGATGTATAATGGAAAGATGTTGAGAGAGCGAGGAAGAAATGACGAGTTAAGCAAATTATGAATATAAAAAAGTTTATAGTGAATATAAAAAAGTTTATAGTGAATATAAAAAAGTTTATAGTGAATATAAAAAAGTTTATATTTGTTGTAATTTTATCTTCAAATTCGCAAAAATTAATAACATGGCCACAAAAATACAACAGATATTAGAGACTGCTCCACGAGACTCCATATTGTTTGGTCCATGGCTTTCTGACCATGGATTGGATGCCAAAGGTCAATATGCCTATATGAAGAGCGGATGGTTAGACCGCATTTCAAAAGGAGTTTACAAGATGCATGGAGCCGAACCAAGTCTGTTGGCTGCAATATCGTCTTATAACACGCAACTAGGTAAGAGTTGTGTCGTTGGTGCCTATACAGCATTGGAACTTCGAGGGTATTCACATTATCTATCTATGGGGAAACCGACAGCATACTTGTTTACGAATAAAAGCAACAGGTTACCCTCTTGGTTATTAAAGGACGAGTGGGATATGACTGTGAAATATATGATAACCTCGTTTTTAGGAGATGAACTGTTGGGCGTAGAGGCAATGCGTGTAGAGCAACATGACTTACTCGTATCATCGCCAGAACGCGCATTCCTTGAATGTTTGAACTTGCCTGATGCTTCTTCTTCCCTATTAGACATCTATTATCTAATGGAGAGTTTGACAACTTTGCGTCCCAAATTGGTACAAACGTTGTTGGAATCATGTACTTCTCATAAAGTGAAACGGTTGTTTCTCTATATGGCAGAGAAAGCGAACCATCCTTGGTTTAAGGCTCTAAAACCAGAGACTATAAACATTGGGACATCAAGACTTATGATCACGTCCACAGGAAAGTATATAAAAAAATATAACATGACGATTTCTAAAGAACTTGCTGAATATGAATGATAATATAAAATCAAGCGTCTACGTTCAGAAGGTGGAATTACTACTTCGCCTTATCCCTATTGTTATGGAAGAAGACGTGTTTGCAATACATGGTGGAACGGCCATTAATTTGTTTTTGAAGAATCTGCCACGCTATTCTGTAGACATTGACCTGACATATATACCATTGGCAGATAGAGAGACAAGTATGTCTGATATCAATTCGCATCTGAAGTCTATTTGTGACAAAGCAAATCGTGCATTCATAGGTATGCATCTGGTTCCTAACTATGGCACATGCAAATTGTTGTGTGAGTATCGTGGCAAGCAGGTTAAGATTGAAGTGAATCAAACGAAGAGAGGAATTGTCGGAGGAGATGTGCTTACAGTGCCCTTAAGTGAAAAGGCACAAGAAGAGTTCTCACTCTTTTGTGAAGCAAAAATTGTTCCTCTGACACAGTTATATGGCGGAAAGGTTGCCGCTGCACTTTCTCGTCAACATCCACGAGATTTGTTTGACGTGAAGTATATGGAGATTCCCCTTAGTGAATGTCGGGAAGGACTTATCTTTTGTTTGCTCGGTAGTGACAGACCGATTCACGAATCATTAGCCCCAAGTTTAATTGACCAGCGAGAAGCGATGGAAAATCAGTTCACTGGAATGACAGAGATTCCGTTTACATACAAAGAATTTGAAGAAACTCGAACAAAACTCATTTCAGATGTACGGTCACTAGTGACAGAAGAAGATAAGAAGTTCCTGATTAGTTTTGAATCAGGACAACCCGAATGGGACGGATATAAATTTGAATATTTCAAGGATTATCCATCCGTAAAATGGAAACACCTCAATCTGCAAAAACTTGCGAAACAGAATCTGCAGAAGTTAAGGGAACAGGTTGAGAAACTAACCGCATTGTTGAAATAAGTAAAAGGTGTCGTGATTTCCGTGGAAGCAATTATTTGATTCATATGTATATGTATTGATGCTTTTCGCGAATCAATAATTTGTTTTACTTTTGGGGATGGTGATGATTGGAAAAAGCAATACGAGAAACTTGTGCGTGGAGAGATTATAAAAAACGTTGAAGAATTAAACTATTTAATAAAATAATATGGCTGAGAATAAGATTGAATTGAAATCAGTGAGTGAACTTCTTGGAATGAAGTTCTTTATACCAAGTTACCAGCGTGGGTATCGGTGGACAGAACAGCAGGTTAAGGACTTGCTGGATGATGTTAACGAATTTAGGCCCGAAACAGTAAAAGACACTAACGAGAAAACGTGGTACTGTTTGCAACCGTTAGTTGTAAAGAAAATGGATGATGAACGCAAGTCCGAATGCCAATTAGACGAAAAAGATTGGTATGAAGTGATTGACGGGCAGCAGAGATTGACTACAATTTTCATAATACTAAATCTGCTGGAGCCTGAACGTGCATTATCTCTAAAATACCAAACGCGTCCTGGTAGCGAAACTTTTCTGCAAAATATTAAAAATGATGGCCAAAATGCTGAAAACATTGATTATCATTTTATGATTGGAGCAAAGAATACTGTGAAAGAATGGACTGGGGACAAATTAAATCTTGCAAAAAAACTCAAAGAGAATTGCAAAGTTATATGGTATGAAACACAAGACAATGCCTACGATGTTTTCAAACGCCTTAATTCAGGCAAAATCTCATTGAGTAATGCAGAATTGGTGAAAGCTCTTTTACTGAAAGATGACAATTTTAGAGGAATGAACGCCGATGCTCTACGTCTTAAACAACTGGAAATGGCTGGTGAATGGGACAGAATGGAGCAAACACTTCACGACAATTCGTTTTGGTACTTTATAAATCCCGAACCAGAAGATGCGAGATTCAACTGTACAAGGATAGATTTCCTTTTGGAAATGATATTGCGTTGCAGTATAAGGATTGTTGATGAAAAACAATACACACTTAAATATAATGAAAAAAAATATTCGTTTAGTATACACAATTCAACAATCAAACTAGAACCTGATACCAATTTCCCACAAGTAGAAAATGACAAAGAAATTAAGGTGGTTCTATCGGGAGAAGGATTTTATGAGATTGAAGCCTGTATAAGACAAAATAATAACGATTTGCGATTAGAATTTGATTTTGATAAATTGCTAAATATTAATGATTATTTCATTTTCTCAACATATTCAAAACTAATTATCAAAGAAGGTTGGGAAAAGCAATGGCGTAACATTCAAAGATTCTTCCGAACAATGAAATCGTGGTACGATAACCGACAGTTATACCATTATGTGGGTTATTTGACGAATCTGAAAGGAGAAAACAAAATGACAATGCTTCGGGATTTATTATGCGAAGCAGATAAGCCAAAAGATGAGTTTTTATCTTCTTTGATAAAGCGTTGTCAGCAATCAATTGGCATTGGTGTTAAGCAAAAAGATGGGAAGGAAATAACTCTAAAGCATTTTTCGGATTGGGAATATAACAAAAACAACAATGAAATTCACAATGTCTTATTATTGTTCAATCTTGCTACCACCCAAAACCAAATAAGTGAAGTGTCTCGTTATCCGTTTGACAAGCATTTTGAAGCGACAAAAAAGAAATGGTCGTTGGAACATATTCACGCCCAAAATGAGAAAAAAGCGAATTGGAATAAAGAGCAATTTGACCAAATAAAAGGGTATTTGGAAAAAATTTCTGTAGAAGGAATAGATGTCTTCAAAAACTACTTGAAAGACAAAGAAACAAGTGAAAGTATAGATGACAACACATACAAAGCTATTATGGGCGCGTTTATGGGGAAGAATGTTCAGTCACATACAAATGACGATGGAAGTATAACTTTCACTTCTGATTTTGAAAAAGATGACCATCTGACAAATATGGCACTTTTACAAGGCGACAAAAATGCTTCATTCAACAACAAATTGTATCCTGAAAAAAGAGCGAAGTTGGCAGAATACGAGAATGTTGAAGCCGAATCGTTATTTGTTCCGATATGCACAAGAAACGTATTTTTCAAACACTATTCGCCTAATTCAATCAATCCCTTACTATGGGATGAGCAGGCAGGAAAAGAATACGTTACTGCGATGACAAAAGTTGTGGCTGCATACTTGCAACTTGAACCAATTCTGCCAAATGAAAACGAAGAATTCAAATATGGTATTAAACTTAAAGGAGGACAAAAATGAACGATATATATTCATTCTATCAACTGATTAGCAAATATCAGATAGAAATACCAATCATACAAAGAGATTATGCACAAGGACGCAATAATCCCAAAGCTGCGGATGTAAGGAAATCTCTTGTCGGTAATATGATAAAGGCAGTAAAAGAAGGCAAACTTTTGTTTTTTGACTTTGTTTACGGGCGAGTGGACAACAACAAGTTCATTCCATTTGATGGACAGCAACGTCTGACAACACTCTTTCTTTTTCATAAATATGTTTTTGAAAAATGTCAGTCTGATTCAGGTTGCAACCATAAAGATAATTGCTTTTGCAGAGGCATACTCGGCAGATTTTCTTATGCCACACGGCAGTCTTCACGGGAATTTTGTAAGAAATTGGTAGAAAACAACATTATACCAGATGATAAATACAAAAACCAATTAAGAGAAACTTTTATCGCTACACTAAAAAAAGAAGATAATGAAAAAGAAAGGAAGGCAGATGAATTTATCAAATCAATAGATAACTGGATTTATCGCTTTGTAACAAATCAACCGTGGTTCTATCCTGATTGGGAAAAAGACCCAACTGTAATGGGTATGCTTACAATGCTTGATGAAATTCATTGCCAAATGAAAAAAAATGAAACCGATTTCAAAACATCCGATTTCAAAAAATTTGCCGAAAAACTCACGAGTGGTTGCAACTGTCCGATTACGTTCCATTTTGTTGATATGGGCGAGCATAAAATGTCTGATGAAACATATGTGAAGATGAATGCTCGTGGAAAAACATTGACTCCTTTTGAAAACTTCAAGGCTAGTTTGGAGCAATATCTTGAGGATAAAAGGTTGCAGGACTTGCAGAATAGATTGAAAAATAAAATAGATGGGGATTGGTTGGATTTATTTTGGAATATTAATGGCAATGTATTGCCCGATACCTTAATGATGAGTTTCTTCAATCGTCACTTTATGAATGTATGGAGATGTTGGTATGCTAATCCAAAATCAGAGAAGCCAGAGAAGAAGGAGGAATATGATACATTCAACACTAGAATTCAAAAAGAAATGCCATTATATCCGACAAAGGACAATTTTGTTTCATTTGAAATCTATTCTTATGTATTGGATAAATGCGGCGTCGACGAATGTTTGACTCCGATATTCAATATCTGGGATGCATTATGTGAGAAAGACAACAGCATACTAAGTGATTGCCAAGCAGTTTGGAATTGTAAAGAGGAAGTCCCCAAATGGAATCTATATCAAGGAGATAAAAACAATAATAACAGAGAAACATACCCTTCACGTGTGGCATTTTTTGCTTTGATGAAGTATTTCTCGGTAAGCACAGCCACAACCTCATTAGCTCAATGGATGCGTGTTGTATGGAATATCATTGAGAATTCAAGAATAGATGATTCTGAACCTTATCATGCGGCTCTAAGTTTGATTGAAAACCTTTCTTCTCAAAGTCATTCTATTTACAATGCTTTGGCAAATGACTTTGATTCTTTCAACTTAGGTAGTCAATACCACGCTAAAGACCAGGTTGCAGAAGAAATCGCCAAGGCCAAGAAAATCATAGAAGATTCTTCTTGGGAAGAACTAATTAATGATGCAGAAAGATGCCCTTACTTATTAGGGAAAATATGGGTGCTATTTCAGAATGGCGAGCAAACAAGCAAAGAATTATTTGGAAAGAGGTATTTTATTTTGAAATCAATTTTGGATAACCAAGACACATATTACCTTCCAAAAATTCTTCTTTCATATTATAATAAGGAAAAGCCAGAATTAAACTTTGAACTAAAAAAGACTATTACTAATTGGAAGAAACTATTGACTGACAAAAAGAATGGGTTATTTGATTGTTTTCAAAAAATAGAGTCTGATACAATCAACCCAAACATACAATATCAATGGATAAAAGATATTGCGAAAACAAATTTGTTGAACTGCAGTAGAGATAATGCGAAAATAGTTGGTAGTTGCGGGAATAGTGTGATTTTGTGGGGAACTGCAGGTTGTAAGCGAAATGTATTTGGCAATGAAGTATGGGGAAATGTCATTATCGGAAATCATAGAACCATACTTGTGGATGGAAATTTGGAACTTCAAAATAAAAACATAGTAGTCCCAAATACTAATTTTGTTTCGTATTTTGATGTCAACTTCAGATACAACAACCATTGTTTCCAATGGTATGGAGTTCCAAATGGAAAGGAACTTGATGTCTATCTAATGGAAGATGAATGGGCCAATTATATTAAACGTCCAAATTATGAAGAAGGCAAACTTGATAAAGACAACCATTATTGTTTTCGAGTAACGCAAGAAATGGAATCCGACACTTCTTTATTTACGAATAAACTCGATTGTCTTATCGCTCAAGCATATCCAAATGAATCTGACAAAACATATTGTGTAAATTGCCAAAGCAAGATTTGTGATTAGCCACTGAGATGCAAAATCTCGTGTCTCTACAATCCACTCCCAAGGCATGTGTCTATAGAAAATAATACCCAAATGCATATTCTCCCGACCTCTGCCCCCATCCGGCAGAGGTCTTCTTTTTCTTTGCGCAGAATAAACAACGAATCACTAAATAGTTTAGATGTTATGAAGAAAGAGATGTGCCTATGGGAGAAAATTAGCAAGGGGGATGTGCTCCGTGCGGAGGATGTGCTGATGTGTATTGACGATGAGGAGGTCGGTGAGATGTTCAGGGGGGATGGTGAACTACGTGCTTTCACCCTCTCTGCGGAGGCAGACAAGGAGGATAGGATGAAACGCTTGATGGAGCAGTTGAATGGTCTTGCCCAAGAGGGTGTGCCCCTCCGCCATGCTTATGTCTGTTTCCTCGTCCCGGAAACCTTCCCCTTGCTGATGTCGGAACTACAGACGTTCAGCGAATGGTGCCAATCTAGGTCCGAAAATATTATGATCATGTGGAATGCGGTTCCTATGTCTATGCCTGTGTTTCAGGTGGTTGTGTTGTGCGACTGCCGTACAGACGCAAAATCTTGCGTCTCTACAATTACAATGGGACGTAATTGTAAAACGCTGCGATAGCCTGATTATGAGATGTTTGTGATTAAAATATATTAATTTCTTAACCTCTGCCACAAACTGGCAGACCCTCATCCTTCCTTTGTGCCATAAAACATCAAAAAGGAGGTAATTATGGAAACAATGGAAAAGAAAACGGAACAGATGGACCTGCTGATGGCAGTGGAAAAGGTAGTGGAACTGTCGAAAGGCTCTCATTTGGATGAGGATTTCTTCCAAAAAGCGGCGTCGCCTCTCAAGATGATTGGTGACACGTTGGATCTCAGCGTGGAACAAAGTGTGTTGATGTCATTGTTGATAGAGAAAAGTGAGTCTGGTTATGTCTCGATTTCTAATCTGGCAGACTATTTGCAATGTACCACGACTCGCATAATCCGCTATACGCATACCATTGATGAACTGAAAGAAAGAAAATTAGTACGTTATCGTCATTACGATGACAAATCAGTAGCATATCGGGTTCCCGCAGATGTTGTCGAAGCCTTTAAACGGGGAGAGAAATATACACCCCAAAGTAGTACATGTCTAAGTTGTGTTGAATTCTTTTGCTCCGTAAATGACATCATGGAAGACAGAATTGATAAAGGAATAATTACAGAGGAAGAATCTATTTCAAATCTTCTGGATTTATGTGAAGACAACAAGCATTTGCCGTTTGTGAAAAAAATGGATGAATATGGTCTGAATAGAGACGAAAAGACGATTCTTCTCTTGTTTTCTCATAAATGCGTTAACGAAGAGAAAGATATCCATTTCTATGATTTCATTTCCTTCTATGGCAAACCGATTATAGCGCGGCATAGGTGGAATCCCTTTGTGGAAAACAAACATATACTGCAACAATTGGGACTTGTTGAACATTGTAATGAGAATGGTTTTGCCAGCATTGATTCGTTTTGCCTAAGTAAGAAAGCGAAAGAGACTCTATTCCCTGAATTGAAACTGACATCAAATAGTGGGGGAAAGGTGAGAAATATTGTCAAACATGATAGTATTGTCCCTAAGCAACTCTATTACGATAGCGGGGTGGCGACACAAGTGTCAGACCTGAATCGCTTGCTGGAGGAAACCACCTATCGCACCATTTGCGAACGGATGAAAGAGAAGGGCTATCGCTATGGATTCACTTGCCTCTTCTACGGGTCACCCGGCACGGGAAAGACAGAGGCTGTCCTCCAACTGGCTCGTCAGACGGGTCGCGACATCCTGCAGGTGAATATCCCTGAAATTAAAAGTTGTTGGGTGGGCGAAAGTGAGAAAAACATAAAGGAAGTTTTTGATCAATATCGTATGCTGGTTGCGCAATCAGACATTGCCCCCATCCTGCTTTTCAACGAGGCGGACGCTATCATTGGCAAGCGACGTGAAGGTGCGGACCAAGCGGTTGACAAGATGGAGAACGCCATCCAAAACATTATTCTACAGGAGATGGAGACCCTCGACGGTATCCTTATCGCCACGACGAATCTTGCCCAAAATATGGATAAGGCTTTTGAACGACGGTTCCTCTACAAAATCCAATTCAACAAGCCTACGCTTGAGGTCCGTACTAGCATTTGGCACACTATGTTGCCGGATCTGGCGGATGAGAATGTCCGCTTGTTGGCTGAAAAATATGATTTCAGCGGCGGTCAAATAGAGAACGTCGCCCGCCACTATACCATCGACACCATCCTCCATAGCGAAACATCATCGTCGATGGAATCTCTCTTTTACCATTGCGAGAATGAACAGCTGGGTAATGCGACAAAGAGACGTGTTGGTTTTTAGGTACGGACGCAATGCATTGCGTCTGTACAATGTATCATTATCTCAAAACGTCTGAAGAATTTTTGTATATTTGACAGACAGATTTATAGCCCATGAAACGTAAAATTATAACCGCAATAATCGGCATAGCTATTCTGATTCCTTTGGGACTGATCTCAAGGCGTATCAGTTGGATCCCCGCAGAAACGGGCGATGCGCTTTGGGCGATGATGGTCTTTTGCTTCTGGCGCATCATCTTGTGCAGAAAAGCCTTGCTTAACGTTGCGGTCGTAAGCTTAGCCACCGCCTATCTCGTGGAGTTCTCTCAGCTGATCACCTGGCCGTGGCTTGTCTCCCTTCGCAGCACCACCCTCGGTCACTTGGTGCTCGGACAAGGCTTCCTCTGGGTCGATTTGCTGGCCTATACGATAGGCGTCGGGTGCATTTATTGGGTGTTTAGTAGGATGCGGCACGAAAGAATGTGTTGAACGTGAGAGGCTTACAGTGTGGTTGCACTGCTTCTGGTTTTCTCCTAGGTATGTCTGGAATAGTACATGAAAAGTGACGGGAGAATAACTTTCAAAATTATTTTGTACCTTTGTCCAAACAAAAACAACAAAAAAGAACAAGAAGACTATGACAAATGTTACAACGAATCCCACAAAAGGTCAGATATTAGTTAATATCGAAGACATGTCGATGCTGAAGGATATAAAAAAAGCCATCAGTATGGTCAAGGGTGTAGGGAAAATTACCCTTCCCCGCCGTCGTCGGATGTCCTCTTATGAGCGTTCGTTGAACGACCTCGAAGAAGGACGGGTATATGAATACGACAGCCTGGATGATCTTATAAAGGATATTGAAGGATGAGTACGAAATACAAGCTTCGTGTCACTGGCGAATGTAAACAAAACATGAAGCTCTGCAAACGTCGTGGTTTGCCGATGGATGAGTTATGGACTGTAGTGGGTAAATTGCTCAACGGAGAGCAACTTGAAGAAAAGTACCAAGCTCACATTTTGTCAGGCGACCGTAAAGGCCAGTGGGAGTGCCATATTCAGCCTGACTGGTTACTTGTTTGGGAGATACATAATCAGGAACTTATCCTTGTTCTTCTAAATACAGGTACACATTCTGATTTATTCGGCAAGAAGTACAAGAAAAGATAATAGGCATCTTTGAAGAGTAAAAGAGCTTTAGAATGTACAATCTTTCTGTTTGGAATAGCGTTTACGTTGAACGTGAGATATTTACAATATGATTGCCAAAAAGTTAATACTAGTTCTGCTTCTGCTCATTCCCTCTTTAATGTCTTATTCGAAACAAGGATCGGACAGGACTGTGAGATTGCAGGTTAACGTGTTTGGGCGTGATTGGACATTTCCGCAAGATACGGTCACACAAAAAATCATCCTTGAGTTTATCGAGGATGCGCAACTGGCAGAAGACGAGTTTTTGGAAGTCAGAGCAAGAGGGAAAAAAGAGTATAGTATACGATTGTCTCAAGAGAAGGCCAATTGGCTAAGACAATGGATACTTGAAAATGTTTCTGTCCCAATAAAGGTCGTAGCTGTAGGCGTTGCCGATCACGATCCTTTGGTGGAAAATCCCCAAACGGACTACGAACGGGAGATGAACATGTTTGTGGATATTAGGGTGGCGCGGAAATAGATTTTTTATGCAATAAATACTTTGTACTGCATAAAATTGTATGTTTTTTATGCAATAGGCATTATACCCCCCCCAAAAAAAAAGTGTTTGTAAGACGTTGACTCCGTAACTCCGTACATGCGTAGCGAAATGGAGGATGAGCGAAGGAGGTTACTGAAAAAACCACGAAAAGGTTGTGACGTTACAACCTTTTTCGTGGTTTGTGAGTATGCTTGCCGCTCAGTTTTTGGCGTTGATGAGATCCCTAAAATCATCGTAAATGACCTCCACGAAATCGGTGTCTGACAGGTTGATTTGTCCCTGAAACACAGATGAGAACATAATGTGTTTCGCTTCCTTCTTCCATTCTTCGACTTCGTGGGAGTCCCAACCGTCGTATCCATTGAGGTATTCATAGGTCCGTGCGTATTCCCTTAGACGATCTGCGGTGTAATTGAGATTGTCGACGATCGATTCTGTCGGACCTTGGTCGGCACAGATGATCACATCCTTGCAGCCAAACAACTTTGCCCGATTGTATATCTGCATCCGGTAATCGTGCAACCGTTCTCTGTTTTCGTTCGGTTGATGGAATGTCCTTTCCCAATGGTTCCATCTTTCCCGAATGTATATGTCAAGATCTACGTTTTCTTTGAAGATACGAATGCCTAAGTTCCTCTCATCATCCTCTATTTCGTATAGTTCGAAGGGCTCTTTCGTCTCATGCAGTATGATTCTTGCCCAATCATTCGCGAAAGTCGCCTTGCGCAATTTGTCTATGCCTACTAAATCCAGTATCTGCTTCACTTGGTAGTCCGCGACAGTCATCAGTAGGGGACTCTTGGAATCGTCCACTTCGTATCTTCCCAGCTCAATTAATTCCTGCTTGTTCTTGTAATGTATGACATTACTTGCAATATCATACTCGTATTTTTTGTAGTAAGCGAGTGTGACATTCCGCTCCATCCTTTTGGCTATCTCTTGTGCGGTTTTATGTGGATCGTCAACGGGCAGGTCATGCCCAAGTCCTATTTGCACTACATCCCATCCCATGGTTTTCCCTTTTTTTTCTGTGAAGAATCTATTTGTCGAGGCAGTGAATAATATTTGTAAATATAAGCAATTGCTTGGATTGTTGGATATAATGATGGAATGAAAATGGAAAAACAGCCAAAAGGTTGTAACGCTACAACCTTTTTCGAAACTTTTTTGTATCTTTACGACGTCATTTGAAACATCTGCATTCGTATGAGATATCTTAATGTAAAGAAGGCATTGGCAGCATGGCAAGATTTACAGCCACTATCGGAGAAAGATAGGGATAGGTTGAGTCGCCGTTTCACTGTGGATTTCAATTACAACAGCAACCACATTGAAGGTAACACGTTGACTTATGGGCAGACAGAAATCTTGTTGCTCTTTGGCAAGGTGATAGGGGAGGCTGATGTGCGGGACGTACAGGAAATGACTGCGAGTAACGTGGGTTTGCGGATGATGACCGAAGAGGCTGCGGTGAAGAAGTTGCCTCTGACACAGAACTTTATCCGCACGTTGCATAAGACACTGCTTCGTGAGGACTATACCGTCTATCGTGAACTTCCGGGAGGCATGCAGACTAGTTATGTGATTCATGCGGGGCAATATAAGACACGTCCTAACAGCGTCATCACTCGTTATGGGGACCGGTTCGAATATGCTTCGCCAGCGGAAACTCCTGGCTTGATGACGGACTTGGTGGACTGGTATAACAAGGCAGAGCAGGAAGGAAAACTCTCTCCTGTGGAATTGGCGGCATTGTTCCACTATAGGTATATTCGCATCCACCCGTTTGAGGACGGGAACGGTCGTATAGCCCGTTTGATGATGAACTTCATCCTGACACGCCACGACTATCCAATGATAGTGGTCCGTAGCCGTAATAAGAGAGAGTATCTGGAGGCTCTCCATCTGGCGGATTTAGAGGTTGGTCCAGTTCCAAGCGATGGCGCACATGCGGACATCAAGGATATTCGTCCGTTCCTAAAGTACTTTAATGAGCTGGTGGCTACGGAGGTTTACAATGATGTGCTGTTTGTGAGTGAGAAAGATGAAAACGTGTGGTGGTACGACGGTGAACGGATAGCATTCCGCACACCCAGCTATACGAAGATCCTGAATGCTATGCGCACAGAGCCTACACTGACTTTAGCAGACATGAAGGTGGTGACAGGCATCAGCATCGTTGCCATACAGAAACTGCTGGATCAATTGATTCAGAAAAAGTTTGTGGAGCGGGGAGAGAAAGGTGGTAGTTGGAGGGTGTTTGTGGTGCAGTGAGTGATTTTTCCGTAAATCTGAGGAATTAGAGAATGTTTAAAAGACAAAGTTATGCTAAATAAAAATACCACGGCGCAGCTTCGTGATTTAATGAGACTTGGTGCCAATATGAATACATCTGACATTGAGTCTCGTTTTGAACAAATAGCAAAGATGCTGTTTGAAAGTTTTGTTATTCAAAAGGATGGGAAGAACTGTCTCTTTAAAGAGATTGAATTTTACTTTTACAATAAGAATCATCGTGATATAATTACTCATCCACGTATTTCAAAACCATTGCGTTGGTATGTTAATGGCTTCGGTGGAATTGACTTGAATTTTGATAGTAATATTAAACGTGAGCTTAGACCTAATGGGAAAGGAAAGGATGTCGAAAAGTATGTGTTGGATGATAGTGCATGTTTTGGAGGCATTCTAATTCGAAAACTAATCAGTGTGGATGGCATTGAAACTTTAAATGGGCCGTTGGCTTGTGCTGAATTGTTTAGGTGTTATGATGCAACTGGCGTTGACCATGAATCGCCTCTGCTTGTGGAGCATGATAATAAATTCGTGAGTTATATCCGTAAACCTCGCGTTAATATCCTTAGGTCAAATCAGTCAATAGAAAGTAAGGTGAATAATATTCTTTATCAATATCATGAAAACATACATCCTTCCAAAGATGCTCTTTACAATGATTTTGCAATTTTTAAGGATAAGGTTTATGGATATGAACTACAAATTCATGAGTCGAAATGCAGGTAGTGTCAGCCTTTGAAAATAGCAGACATCGCTTATGGAAACAATCTTCTTACTGGCATTTATAGCTTTTTTAGTCTATGGCTTTGTTACGAACTTCAATTTTACAAAGCGTAAATTGGCATTTGCTGCGTTAGCTACATCATTTTCACTTTCTGTAATACCAAGTTTTGTCATTGGAATAATAGCAAAATTTCCGTCCGATGGTGATGCCCTTGGCGGAGGATTTTTAATGATGTTTGCGATGTTTGGCGCATTTATTATTTGGACAATATTGATTGCTCTGATCACAAATCTTCGTCCACTTAAAGCCTTATGTTACGGAATAGCCATTGTCATGACAATATCTTTTGCATTCAATTGCCTGTTAATTGGATTCAACATGATGATTTTCCTTTTGTTGTTAGCAAACAGTGCATATTTCATTCTCTGCGCTTTCTTAATTGAAAAAGCTAAATCTCTGCCACTAAAAATCATAGCAATCACATTTACACTTACTACTTTTATTTTACCATTTATTGTACTAACCTATCCTTTTTTATGAAAAATCAGTCTATTTTCTGATACAGAATTTAATATCTGTAAATATGACTCGGTGATAGTCAACGACATAACATTATTTTTGAGGGAAAAAGTTATGCAGAGGGACGCCTGAGGGACAGAAAATTGGCAAGAATCGGTAATTATTGAGCAGATTGGATAAAGGAAAATCTCCTTTCCTTGTATCGTTCTGCATCAAGCTGGCAATTTACAAGACCGTTTCTTTTGTCGGAACAAACAAATCATGCATCAATGCACCTTCCATCTGCAAAAGCTGCACCTTTTTGTCTATACCACCTGCATAGCCTGTCAGGGAGCCATTAGTGCCTATCACGCGGTGGCAGGGAATGATGAGTGAGATGCTGTTGTGGCCTACTGCACCGCCCACGGCTTGGGCTGACATGCTCGTTAGACCTCGCTCCTTGGCGATAATATGCGAGATGTCGCCGTATGTCATTGTTTTACCGAACGGTATTTTGAGCATCACCTCCCATACTCTGCGACGGAAGGTAGTCGTGCGCATCAGCAGGGATGGTGTGAAGTCGGGAGCCTTTCCCGTAAAATAGATGTCTAGCCAGCGACGTGCACAGTCGAAGACTGCGAGGTCTTGTTGTTCCTTATGTTCTTTGCCTATAGTATCAGCGAAATACTTTTGCCCGTCGAACCATAGTCCGATGAGTGCCTTACCGTCTGAGCCAAGTGTGATGCCACCCAGTGGCGATTCGTAGTGTGCTGTATAATCCATAGCAGAATCTACTTTCCCACGCACCAACTGAAATCAACGAAAATATCGGCGTTCTACGTATTTAATCGGTACACGACCAATTTTCGAAAGTATTTCGAAAGTAAGCGAAAGTGCAAATGCTTGATAATAAGCACTTTGTCGATTTGACTTGTACCGCGCCTTTTTGCTCGACTTGAGAAATGCTCGCTAGAATGTATTATCCCACTGGATATCAACGAATTTCTCTTTGTTCGCTACATGTTTCAATTCTGCTGCAAAGTTACACATTTTTTACGAAAAACGTGCAGAATGTGTAACTTTTTGAATCCGAATTTTAATATTCTCTATGAATAAGCCACCTAAGTGACTTCCTGACCATGGAATATGCGTCGTATCATCTTTCTGTTTTTTTTTCTTTAAGTCGCGTCTAGAGACACCACATCCCTATTTTCTTCCCAAAACTATTTTTCTTTATATATCCGAAGGAGCACCTATCATAACATGATATACTTTTGCATAATACATGTCTTAGTTTTCAAGTATATATAACTCTTCCTAGGCTTCATATCAATACTTTCCTATTCCACTTACAATCTCAGTCTTATGATTTGGTTTCCAAAATGGGTGCTTTCCATCAATATTGTATACGAAATCAATAAGCGAGAAATCATTTTTGTAACTAAAGACATGCTGGGTTGCATACATATATCTTAGGAAGTTCTGCCTCCGAACTTCTTTATCGCTGGCCTCTACAAAGGCGCCATCCAATTCCACTTTATCCTTAAAATATGCTCTGTCATATATTGATAGTGCAAGGCCGGGGGACAGCGGCATCGTTAATTCACCTCCATATTGTGCTAACCCCATATACATAGGGCTTACATTTTTCACGTGCGGCGAAACCACAATTGGAAAATCAGAAGTATAGAAGTCGTTTTTCTTGCTTATCCTGAACACAAAGATATTGTTAGCAATTGCATTGGCGAAAGTCATCAATGTTTCATTATCTAGATAAGACAGATTAGCATGAAGCGCAGGCTTTTCACATTTAACACCTACTTCCAACTTCCGAAAATCCTCATTACCAGTCTGCACTGCCATTATCTCCTTTATCATGTCAATACTAGCACGTTCCATCCTGATGTAGTCATCTACTATAACATCGCCAATCTGCGGCATTCGAAAATACTGAGTTAGTATATGCAGAGCAAATTCCCGTTTTTCAAGGAATTGAAGTCGATAATGGCCTTTCCCTGTCACCCAATCTTCCTTAATCCCATCAACCTGTGACAAGAACTGAGCATATAACGGCTCAACACCATGAGCAAAATGATCCGTCTCTAAAGTAAAACGGTTTATCACGCCATCCCCTCTCTCATTACTTTCTTTGACATACTCTTCCGACATGGTGTACAAATCATCCTCACAGCATACCGACATTAGCGATGCATTGTATTTCTTACAATGTATCTTATCGTAAGTATGAATACTCCTCTCATTATCAGAGAATCGTTTCAAATAACACCTCGGAATATAATGTTGTCTCATTATCAATACCCCCAATCTATCTTCTCAAACTCCGCCCATAACTTCTTTGCTGTCTCTGGCTCTACAGAATGAACATATCTAATCCTTCCTGCTAGCCATTCTTTTCCATAAGCTTTACCTGGAGCAATCCTGTGAAAATGTTCACGTCCACCATATTTCAAACAGAAATGTATATGTCGTTTGATATCTTTCTTGTAACTACCTGGCACTCTCACATGGTCATCTACAAGTAATCCAGTCACTATCTGACGATTGCCCTCATGGAGCAATTCAGTTTTCTCATCCTTCAATCGGAAGCCTTCTGTTTCAACTATCTTCCTTATCAAACCCACTTTAGGTAATCTATCCTTTTCATCAGCAGAAAAGGTCATATCATCAGCATAACGCGAGTAGTTAAACCCATGTTTGTTAGCCAATCCCATCATACGTTTATCCATTCTATTACAAATAATATTGGCCAACCCTGGGCTTGTGGGAGCGCCCTGCACTAAGAACGGCTCTGATTTATGATACAGATCATCAAATAGTTTCTGAATTTCCTCTTGATCTTCAAGCTGTTCATACTTGTAGTCATCAATTTTGGCCGTACAAAGGTTTGCCAGCCAAGCCGCAACGCCCTTATCATACCCCATCTTTTTGAAAGCCACATACACCTGTCTTACACCGATAGACTCAAAGAAGTTGGCAATATCCACTTTCAATATATACTTCCGCCCCTCATGCATCCTGGCATTCTCCATAATAGTTCTGCCTTTTGCAAAAGCTGTCACATAGATTGGCTGCTCTATCTTGTCCAGAATATTTTCTTTAATCCATGTCTGGACATCCCTTAACTCACTATAGGGCGACATTATTCTTCGCAAGCCGCCGTGTCGTTTCTTAATGGCGAAGTATTTATAGTAGCCAGAGGCAGACCTTACAAATTGCTTCAACTCCCGATGCTCCATATACAATAAGTATGACAAGTGATGCTGGTCAAAAATAACCGGCAATCCTTTGCAATCTAATCCATCTGCATAACTCAGAGTCTCAGATATAAAATCATCTGAGTGGTTCTGTGCTCTAGCAGCTGTTAAATAATCGTTCCTCGGGAATCCCATAGTTCTTTGTCTTACTCAAAACTTCATCGCCGTAATCGGCGACTATTATGTCATGCTTCGAGCGTAGCGAAGGGGTATGACATAATAATCATGTAAAGTGGCTTTAACTCGTCTGCACCAAACGGGCGCAGGCTTCTGCTTTCGCAGACAGTGCTAATCCTAAGAACTTAGGAAATCCCTCGGAACGATTTGGGTACATAAACACTATTGACATTTTGCTTTGATATCTGTTTTTGTATGTTACGTTCTAGTATTCTGTCTCTCTTTCTTATCTCTTCGTATATGGCTGTGGCCTCTTGTGTCAAACCTCCTGCCTCATTTATCAAGCCTTTCTCCTTTCCAATTTTGACTATATCCTCCAAATCTTGCATATTGATGCCCAGCACCTGTGCTATATACAGGTCACTTCTATGGTGATACTTCTGTGCAACTATACTGATAAGCCTTAGCGACTCTGTTGTGTGATGCAAGCTCCAGTCAATATTAGGCATTTTAATCTTATGCATTGCGGATAACCAGAAACCAGTACTTATCCGAAGCCTCCTTCCACGCTCTATCCTCGAATTAGCAAACCTCGGAAATATGGAATTCCACTTCTTGTCTGTTCCCGGGATTTTCATTTCATACCAAAGTATGGGTAAGGTATTGTTGGGTGTGGTATGTTCAAAACAAACCAAAGCCTGGCTGTTCTTATAGCCCAACGGCTTCAAATCTTCGTTCTTCCAATTCGGGCACAGCATTTCTCCTTTCTTAAAGCAGAAATCCCTAACCTGTTTCATGTTCTTCTCGTAGCCAAACACAGATCCTCTTCTTACAAAAGCCGGTTTGTTCAGAGTGCCAAATATAATAATACCACATTCCTTGTACAGATACTCGGCAGCCTTCTTCATATAGGCCACCGCCAATGCGCATATCGTAATGGACTTACCGTCGATGATAGCCTTCACATTCTTCTCATAGAACTTCTTGATAGATTCACCCGTACCAGAGAAATCATCCAGCAAAGCTATCACAGCATTGTTCTTGATCTTTCCTAAGTTCTTCAAGTTAAGCAAAGACAACGTCTTTTTTGACAATGCAAGTTTCTCTATCACCTTCTTGGCATGGTAAGCCATAACATGACCACTCTTCCCGATATTTCCAGAGGGCAAAATATACACTTGCTCGTTAGGGTGCGCCTCTATAATTTTCTGGATGTAATATTCTAGCATCTCATCAATACTGTCCGACGAGTAATAGACCACCTTATCAAGCACATTCAAAGCCATAGCCCATTCGCTCTCATCGAAATTCCTGAGCCAGCGGAATACATCAAACTCTGTCACAGCATGACCGAATTTGAAACATATACTTTCTATAGCTTGATTGTAGTCCATAAATCGTACGAATGTATATTCTGTTGGATTTCAAAGAGAACTCTTTGTTCGTTACATCTTTCAATTCTGCTACAAAGTTACACATTTTTCACGAAAAACATGCAGAATATACTATCTTTTTTATAATTCATCCCAACGAATGGAATCTGATTCTAATAGTTTGAGGGGTATTTGCAGTTCGGTAACGGTTTTACGCCAGTCTTTGATGGCTGAGCGAACCTCTTCTATAATCTCAGATGCTTCTTGGCGTTCAAGCATGTAGCTCTCGCTTGCAGAGAGTAGGACATTGATGTCCGATTCTTCAGTGTATGAGTCTATGAGCAAGCATTGATGTGACTTGGCTCCTGGATTGATGTCGTATGCAGGAGAGAGCGTCCAGCCTTTCTGAGTTAGCAGGAAACCGTGATTACGGAAATGGTCATCGGTATTGCCGAACATGACGTTGAATGCCACTCGGCGATAGAGCTCACGGAGATTCTGACGCACATCGGTGCACCCACGAAGGATGAAATCAACGATATCAAGATAGCCGTTACCTGTGCTGCTGCCAGCACCGTCATCAAAACCAAGCAACGACATAGCAGAAGCAAAGTGTATGCGACGGCCTTCTGCTGTTCTATCGAAGCGTTCTGAAAGAAGCAGGTCACGGTCCTTTGAAATCTTGATGGTGCGCGTCTTTGCCACGTTGATGCCAGCCTTGGCCGCAAGTTGATGCGAGAAGTGCTCAATAAGCTCGGTATTCTCCAAATCCTTTTTTGAAGGGAACTTTGCTACGTACAGTTTCCCGTCTGTATCAACCACGTTGGCCTTAGGGCGAGCACCGCCAAGCGAGGTTCCAGGGGCAATCAACTGGTCGAGCCAACGTTGCTCTGGTAGTTCATTGCGTTCCTCTGCCAACTCAATCTCATGGCATGCATCGCACAGGGCGCGAAGACTCTCAATAGGGGGAACAAGATATTTATCCCTTGCGTTAATATAGCTATCGCCTTCTTCCTCTTTGTAACGTATGCCTCCCATGCGCGTAAAGTCTTCAATCCCTATTAGGTAGTCGTAATTAGTAAGCATACGTTTCGGTCTGCCTTCCTGTTGAGCAGTCAGTCGCTCTCTACGGTCAAGTAATAAACGTCCCCAGCGATCGGGAAAGGAATCCTTGACAAAGCCGAACACATTATCATTGCCACGAGGATGTTGCAACGAAGGGACATTCATCAGGTCACCACTCAGCAGAATGCCGCCATGCTGTTTCAGCCACTGGCGCGAATACTCAAAGACAAAATGGTCCTTGCCGCGAACGTGTTCGTAGCCTAATATTCCAATCTCTTCGGGAGAGGTTAGGAAATCAAAATCTGCGTAAACTGTAATCCTTTTCATTTTCTGAGTAATTCTGCATCTTGAAGCTGTCTGCCAAGAGCGTCGTC
>DBYR01000038.1 GCA_002310215.1 Bacteroidales bacterium UBA1181 | reverse complement strand
GCAACACTAAGATAAGTGAAAATTCTGACATGGCAAAATCCTGGGCAACTTTTTGTTGCTCAGGAACTTATAAATAAAGTTAAATTATAGTGTTGCGGAATTAAGGATTTATTGTCCCACGATTGTTTGTCGCTTAATATGAATTGTAATTACCCAACAAAGAGTAAATTTGATTTTTTATGATTCAAGAGAATAAGAATGCCCCAATGATAGTAATAAGGAAATGCGTGTATTATTGGAATGAAATGTGAAAAGTTCTCTGCTATTTCAGGTTTAGAATAGATATAGTGCCAAATGAAAATAATCAATAATATGAACGAAAACATATTATAATATTTATTTACATACATGGATAATCCAGATCCTCGATATGCTGTCATGCTAAAGGGCAAATGGGGATGTGGAAAGTCTTTCTTTATTCAAAATTGAAATCTCCCTTTTCGAATCGAACCGGTCTGTCCTGTGACATTACATGGGAAAAGGGGAAAACGAGGCACCCTAACAAAAGGAGGGCTTGGCATTTTTTTCTTGCGATTGTATGTTTCATGATGTATTTTTTATAGATAATTATTCAAAGATAGATGATATGAGTAAAAAAAACAAAAAACCGCCTCCTTTTTTACAGATAATAATTACCGCATAAATCTTTATGTTTTAAATGATGCGGAGTGCTAATGGAATGGCGTGTAGGAAAGGCCTTTGGGTTTTCGGAAGTGGATGTTTGTGGAAGATATTCGGTCCGATTGTGGAGAAAAAGCAGGGATAAATCCTCCCTCGAAATCTAAAAAATTATAACTTTGCGACAAAATTGTGAGAGATGAGCGTTAGCGAAGAATATCCACAACATCCAGTCTACGATAAGAACACGATAGAGTTCGTTACCGTAGCCGCAGAGTACTGCTCTTTCATCGAGCGATGTGGCGGCATGGGCGAACGGGTGTTCCTGGACAAAATGTCCAAGCTATTACCCCTGCTTTATCTAAAGATGTCTTTGGTGCCTGATATGGACACCTGCTCTATCTCTGATTTGACGACGTACGTATCTGAGCGTCAGTATGATGCGGTGCGTGCGCAAATACAGGCCATCGTGGGCGAGCATGACGAATATCTAGAGGTCTTCCAAGAGGATATGAAATACAGTGACACGCCGATCGTGGCGAGCATTTCGGAAAATTTGGCTGATGTGTACCAACAATTGCGGGACATGATAGGCAACTTCCAGTCGGCGGACCTCGCCATCATGAACGACTCGCTGATTACTTGCGTAGACGAATTCAGGAACTATTGGGGACAATCGGCGCTCAATGCGCTGAGGGCCATTCATAATGTTTTATATAGCGACGAAGACTTGTCCGACGAATCCGAAGGGGAGGTCTTCGATGATGAACGGGGAGAAGTAGATTTTTTCAATGACTGAGATGTTTAGACCAACGATTGAGAAGACGGAACTCGCACAGTTGCAACCCGCACAGTTCGAGGGATCGATCGTCGTTATCCAAGGGGACAGGGAGGCGAAAAAGGCGGTCGCCGCTCTTATGAAGGAGAATGTTTTGGGATTCGACACGGAGACGAAACCCTCTTTCTCCAAGGGGAAGAGTAATGCGGTTTGCTTGGTGCAGATATCCACGGAGAAGGTCTGTTTCCTTTTCAGATTGAAGGATAACAATTGCCTGCCCATCCTGAAACCTCTATTCGAGGAAGAAAGCATCCTGAAAATAGGACTCTCCCTGAAGGACGATTTCCATGCCATCAAGAAACAGATGGATTTCTCTCCTGCAGGTTTCGTGGATCTGCAATCTTACGTGAAAGGCTTTGGCATCGAGGACAATAGCCTTTCGAAAATATACGCGATCATTTTCAATATGCGCATCTCCAAAGCGCAACGCCTCACCAATTGGGAAGCGGATTTCCTCACGGACAAGCAAAAGCATTATGCGGCTTTGGATGCTTGGGCGGCTCTGCGAATCTATGAGGAGTTGGAACAGAAAAAAGAATCATTTAAAAATCTAAACAATAAATAAACATGGGCGGTTTTTTTGGTACAGTCAAAAAAAGTAGTTGTCTGATGGACCTTTTCTACGGGACGGATTACAACTCGCATTTGGGGACTAAACGTGGTGGTATGGCTATCTATGATGAGGAGATCGGGTTCACTCGAAGCATACATAATCTCGAGAACTCCTATTTCCGCACGAAGTTCGAGCCTAACCTGCCTAAATTCAAGGGAAATGCGGGCATCGGCGTCATCAGCGATACGGACGCTCAGCCGATATTGATCAACTCGCATTTGGGTCGTTTCGCTATCGCCACGATCGCTTGCATTAACAACCTCGAGGAATTAGGACAAGAGTTGCTGGACAAGAAGATGCCTTTCTCGGAGATGAGTTCCGGTAAAATCAACCAGACGGAGTTGATCGCCTTGCTTATCTCTGATGCGGATTCCTTCAAGGAGGGTATCGAGAACGTTTATAGGAAAATCAAAGGCTCCTGCACCATCATGCTTTTGACGGAGAATGGCATCATCGTTGGCAGGGATAAACTGGGTCGTCTGCCTGTCATTATCGCAAAGGGCGAGGACGGCTATGCGATTTCCTGCGAATCATGCGCATTCCACAATTTGGGTTATGAGCCTTGCTATAATGTGGGACCTGGCGAGATTGTCCAAGTCTTTGCCGACCATTATGAGCAGTTGCGTGCGCCAGGGAGAAAGATGCAGGTGTGCTCCTTCTTGTGGGTGTACTACGGTTATCCGGTCAGCACGTATGAGGATAAGAACGTCGACTTCGCCCGCCATGCGGCTGGTTGCCTGATGGGTAAGAAGGATAAATGTGATGCGGATTACGTGGCGGCTGTGCCGGACTCGGGTATCGGTTTCGCCATCGGTTACTCCAACGGTAGCGGTATCCCTTACAAAAGGGCGTTGATTAAGTACACGCCGACTTGGCCTCGTAGCTTCACCCCTGCCACACAGGAGAGACGTAAGTTGGTCGCTAAGATGAAACTTATACCGAACAAGCAGTTGCTGAATGGTAGTCGCGTGATTTTCTGCGACGACTCCATCGTACGTGGCACCCAATTGTCCGACAACGTGGGCGCATTGTATGGTTACGGTGCCAAGGAGGTTCACATGCGCATCTCCTGCCCGCCGTTGATTTACCCTTGCGAATTCCTCAACTTCGCGTCTAAGAACAGTGAATTGGATCTCATCACGAGACGTATCATACAAAAATTCGAGGGTGACCATAAAAAGAATTTGGAGAAATATCAGACAACAGATTCCCCTGAGTACAAGAAGATGGTCGAGGATATCCGCTCCACTTTCAACCTCACTTCCCTCCGTTTCTGCACGGTGGAGGATCTCGTCGAGGCGATCGGCTTGCCGAAAGAGCAGGTCTGCACGCATTGCTTCGATGGCTCCAGCTACTTCGAGTAGACTTGAATCGATAATTTAAGTTGTATCACTTAGATTTGTGTGCTTATGGATAAAATCATCATTTACCAAGTGCTCCCGAGACTCTTCGGGAACATGAACAAAAAGACGGTCGAGAATGGTGACTTGGCCCAAAATGGTTGTGGCAAGTTGTGTGATTTTACCGATGAACGTTTGCGGGACATCAAGCAAATGGGCATCACGCACATCTGGTATACGGGTGTCATCGAGCATGCCACCCAAACGGACTATTCCAAGTTCGGCATCCGCAAGGATCATCCCGCTGTCGTTAAAGGGAAGGCGGGCTCTCCTTATGCCATAAAGGATTACTACGATATTGATCCGGACCTCGCTGTCGAGGTGAAGAATCGACGGAAGGAGTATTCCGACCTGCTGAAGCGTACCCATAAGGCGGGACTGAAAGTCATCATGGACTTCGTGCCGAATCATGTGGCTCGTCAATACTTCTCTGACGCTAAGCCAAAGGGCGTCAGGGATTTGGGAGAGGACGACGTGAAGGAGGTCTTTTTCTCTAATCAGAATAATTTCTATTACCTTGTCGACCAACCGTTCGCTGGCCATTTGGACCTCTATGCGGGTGAGAAGGAACCCTATACCGAGATGCCTTGTAAGGTGACGGGCAACGATTTCTTCTCCAACAACCCTGGTATCTATGAGTGGTACGAGACGGTGAAACTCAATTACGGCATTGATTATCGGAACGGACATTCCCGCGATTTTGTGCCTCGTCCCGACACTTGGGCGAAGATGCTTGACATCCTTTTGTACTGGTGCAAACAGGGGGTTGACGGTTTCCGCTGCGATATGGCGGAGATGGTACCGGTCGAGTTCTGGAGTTGGGCTATACCTGCTGTTAAGGAGAAGTATCCGGATGTCATCTTCATCGCGGAGACGTATGACCCTTCTCAATACCGAAGCTTCATCTACGACGGTAAATTCGACTATCTGTACGATAAGGTTGGCCTCTATGACACGTTACGTGGCATCATGCGCAATGAGAACTCCTGCCATGCCATAACGGACTGTTGGCAGAAACTCTCCGGCATCGAGGCTAATATGCTGAATTTCCTGGAGAACCATGACGAACAACGTGTCGCTTCCGACTTCTTCGCCTCCGATGCGTCGAAGGGTAAGCCGGCCATGGTGATCGCCGCCTGCATCAACAAAGGCCCTGCTATGCTCTACTTCGGACAAGAACTGGGTGAGAAGGCGATGGATAAGGCGGGTTTCAGTGGCTTGGACGGACGAACCACCATCTTCGACTATTGGACGGTGCCGACTATCCAACGCTGGCTCAGCGGTAAATCAACGAAGGGGGAATTGGCATTGCGCGCATTCTATGCGTCGTTGTTCAATGTCTGTCGGAACGAGAAGGCGATTTCTGAAGGCTCCTTCTTCGACCTGACGTATGCGAACTTTAATAATCCGGACTATAATACGAACAAACAATACGCTTTTTTCCGCAAGTACGGACGGGAGGTCCTTTTGATTGTCTCCAACTTCGAGAACAACGATGTGAGGCTGAAAATCAATATTCCGCAACATGCCTTCGATGTGTTGCAACTCCCTGAAGATGATAGGAATATTAGTTTTGTTGATTTGTTGTCTAATGCTCGATTTAAACAAAATATATCATATAATACGCCATTTTCGGTTGATGTAAAACAAAACGACGCTGTGGTGTTGAAGTTTGTTTTGTGATTGTGGGTAATTGTTGAAACCGTTGTTTGGAGGTCTAATCGTAAAGTGTTACATTTGCGCGTCAAATGACAGCGTGCGTTGTCGTAATTTGTTGTTATTATGGTAAATAAGACAAAAATTTGGATAAAATTGGCACTGTTGGTCTGTGGAATTATCCCTTCTTTCGCAGCATGTACGTCGAGCACGACCGATTGCGAATGTAAGTCGAAGAACACGGTTACCCAGTTTTACGATCAAGAGGGTAGCTGCTCCGAGTTGGAGGATTCCGAGGATATGGAGTGTTCCGCAATATAGTTATGCCATCTAAGACGAAGATTCTTTTCCTCTGTAGGTCAGTGGCGGGTGTCATGTTCGTTGTCTCCGCCGTCTTGAAGTTCTTATCAGTCGATTCATTCGAATTATTCATCTATGGACTTGACTGGTTCAGTCTGTCCGTGTCTTCGTTTTTGGTGCGTGCGCTCCTCTTCGTGGAGATGTTTTTGGGCGTGTCTCTCATTTTAGGGTTGTATGGTAGATGGGTGTCGCGGATATCCGCATTGTTGCTTGTCTTTTTCACCATCTATCTCGTCTATTTAGCCATATCAGGGAAAAGCGATAATTGCCATTGCTTCGGGGATTTCATCGAAATGAAGCCTCTTGAATCTTTGGTGAAAAACGTGTTGTTGGGACTTCTCCTTTGGTTAGGATGGAACTTGAAGGATTGGGAGGCGAACTGGCGTCCGGCGTTGTTGTCCGTCGTGGCGGTCGGATCGTTGGTCTTCGCTTTTGTGCTGAAAGCTCCGTATGGCTTTGGTAATAAGACTGTGACGTATTCGTTCGCTGATTTCGATCGGCTTGCCACCGCCCATCCGGAGGTGAGGGACGATGGTAAGCAAATATTAGCGTTTGTCAGTACAGGATGTAAGCACTGTAAGATGGCGGCGCGGAAATTGGATATCGCCTTGCATCGTACGGATTCATCCGATATCAAAGTGCGCTGGTTTGTGATGGGAGACTCAGTTGGTTTCCGTAGGTTCCTTGAGGAGACGGAGGTGGAGACTCTCGAATACAATTTCTTGCCCGCCCGTGATTTCCTGAAGATCACCGATGGCAAGTTGCCGCTTATCATGCTGTTGGATGGCGGGGAGGTGAGGAAAACCATGAGCAACGCCACGTTTAGCGAGAAAGACATTGTTGAATTTGTAAAGGAATAGTTATGATAGAGATAATTCCGGCCATTGATATTATTGACGCGAAGTGCGTGCGCCTTTCGCAAGGTGATTATGACCAAAAGAAAGTATACAACGAGAACCCCTTGGAGGTGGCGAAGATGTTCGAGGACGCAGGCATCAAACGACTGCACCTCGTAGACTTGGACGGTGCCAAGGCGCAACACATCGTGAACTATAGGGTGTTGGAGAAAATCGCTTCGCAAACCAGCCTCACCATCGACTTCGGAGGAGGACTCAAGAGCGACGAGGACCTGCGTATCGCTTTCGAGAGCGGCGCTAAGATGATTACGGGTGGTAGCATTGCGGTGAAGAAACCGGACGTCTTCTCTTCCTGGATAGAAAAGTTTGGCTCTGAACGTATCATTTTAGGGGCGGATGTCAAGAACGAGAAGATCGCCGTGAGCGGATGGATTGAGACGACCGATGCGGACCTCTTGCCTTTCGTGGAGAAGTTCAAGGCGAAGGGCGTGGACAAGGTGATATGCACCGACATCAGCAAGGACGGCATGTTGCAGGGACCTTCTATCGAACTATATAAGAAGATTTTAGTGGAGTTCCCTGATCTTTACCTTATCGCCAGCGGGGGTGTGAGCTCCATGGCGGACATAGAGGCGCTGCAGGAGGCGAATGTGCCTGCCGTCATCACGGGGAAGGCCATCTATGAGGGCCGGATCACAATGGATGAGCTGACAAGGTTCATCGGTTAGGCATGTGGTGAGGTGAGTTGCCCCGTCTGCCAATGCCGGTTTTGTTTGCTGAAGGTTGTGGCCATTTGTAAGGCCATGATTTTTTATGTAATTTTGCGGAGATAACGGACTAGAAGAGGTTTTGTTGTGAAGGAACATTTAGATAATAAGGTTTTTAAGATAATTTCCGAGGTCGCAGATGCGAAGGGGTTAGAGTGTTATGTGATTGGTGGATTCGTGCGTGATATTTTCCTGGAACGGCCTTCCAACGACATAGACGTCGTGGTGGTCGGCAGTGGTATAGAGGTGGCGGAGGCTTTCCATAAGAAGTGGAAGGGTAGCACCTTGGCCGTTTTCAAGAACTTCGGCACCGCGCAGGTGAAGAGAGGAGACATGGAGGTGGAGTTCGTGGGAGCGCGCAAAGAGTCATACCGATACGACTCCCGCAAACCCATTGTCGAGGATGGTACATTGGAAGACGATCAGAACCGCAGGGACTTCACTATCAACGCCTTGGCCATTTGCCTGAACGGAGATCGATTCGGCGAATTGGTGGACCCTTTCGGTGGCATGGAGGATATCCGTAACATGGTGATCCGTACCCCGCTCGACCCGGACATCACCTTTAGTGACGACCCGCTCCGCATGATGCGTTGCATACGTTTCGCCACCCAGTTGCGCTTCTTCATCGACTCCAACACTTTCGACGCTATCTGCCGCATGAAGGACCGTATCTCCATCATATCGAAGGAGCGCATCGTGGATGAACTGAACAAGATGATGGCTTCCCCTCGTCCCTCCGTCGGAATCGACTTGCTGGAACGGTGCGGATTGCTGGAACTGATTATGCCAGAGGTCCATAAACTATGTGGGGTGGAGGAGAAGGATGGTCGTGGACACAAGGATAATTTCCTGCACACGCTGCAGGTGTTGGATGCCGTGGCGGAAAAGTCAGACGACCTCTGGCTCCGTTGGGCGGCGCTCTTCCACGATGTGGCGAAACCTGTCACGAAAAAGTGGGACAACAGAATCGGTTGGACATTCCATAACCACAATTATGTCGGAGCGAGGATGATCCCTAAAATATTCACCCGCATGAAACTCCCGCTGAATGAGCACATGAAGTTCGTGCAGAAAATGGTGGAGCTCCACATGCGCCCGATTTCCTTGGTGGAGGAGACGGTGACCGACTCCGCTGTGCGACGTCTGCTTTTCGACGCAGGCGATGACATCGATGCGCTGATGATTCTTTGCGATGCGGACATCACTTCCAAAAACGCCGACAAGGTGCGTAAGTACCGAGACAACTTCCGTATCGTGCGCGAGAAGTTGAAGGAGATCGAGGAGAAAGACCGTGTGCGTAATTTCCAACCCCCAATCACGGGCGAGGAAATCATGCGCATATTCGACTTGACGCCTTGCCGCGCCATCGGGGAACTCAAAACGGC
The DNA here is from genome assembly GCA_002310215.1 of Bacteroidales bacterium UBA1181. Taxonomy (GTDB): domain Bacteria; phylum Bacteroidota; class Bacteroidia; order Bacteroidales; family Paludibacteraceae; genus UBA1181. The sequence goes on along the minus strand of DBYR01000038.1, from coordinate 80,410 downwards.
CATTAAGGATGCTATCTTAGATGGGGTCATCCCAAACGAGTATGAACCAGCTTACCATTTCATGCTTGAAAAGGCGAAAGAACTGGGCTTGACTCCGAAGAACGCCTGAAAAACTGATTATTAACTTATTCATACCCTTGTATCATGGATATCGAACATATCATAGAGCACGGAAAAGTTTTCCGCAAATCGTCCGAGGGCGAGAATACGAAGAACGATAAGGTAAAGACCAAAGCGAAGAAAACCACCTACATCAAGGGGGCGCACGGGTCGGGGTCCGCAAAAATGAAGGCGGAGTATCGTAGAAGACGAGCGAATAGACATAAATAGTCCTTTAAATTTTATAAGTATGAATGTTTTATTTATTGGTGGAACAGGTACCATTAGCATGGCCATCACCAAGAAATTGGCGGCCGAAGGGCATCAATTGTTCCTATTGAACCGCGGAAACCGTTCGGTTCAACTTCCTGACAATGTGAAATTCATTAAAGTGAACGACGTGAATGACGAGGCTGAGGTGAAGGCCAAAATCTCTGGCATGAAGTTCGATGTGGTCTGCGACTTCATCATCTTCCACAAGGAGCAAGCCGAGCGTGATTTCCGTCTCTTCGCAGGAAAGACGAATCAGTTCATTTTCATCAGCAGCGCATCGGCCTACCATAAGCCATTGGCCTCCCACCTGATCACGGAAGGGACAACGCTGGCTAACCCTTATTGGCAGTATTCAAGGGAGAAAATCGAGTGCGAGGAGTTCTTCCTCGGCCAATATCGTCAGTCGGGCTTCCCAATCACGATCGTACGTCCGAGCCACACCTACGACGAGCGTTCCGTGCCATTGGGCGTGCATGGCGACAAGGGCAGCTGGCAGGTCGTGAAGCGTATGTTGGAGGGAAAACCTGTCATCATCCAAGGCGATGGCACCTCACTATGGACCATGACGCACAACAGCGATTTTGCCAAGGCATTCGTAGGCCTCATGGGCAATCCGCACGCCATAGGCGAAGCGTTCCAGATCACTTCGGACGAGTCCCTGACGTGGAACCAGATATACAAATCCATCGCACAGGTGTTGGGCGTGGAGTTGAAACCCTACTATGTCTCCTCCGACTTCTTGGCGGAAGTGAGCCACTATGACCTTGTGGGCAGTCTGATCGGAGACAAATCCAACTCCGTCATTTTCGACAATACGAAGCTGAAGAGAGCAGTGCCGGACTACATCCCGAGCGTCTCCTTCGCCCAAGGCGTGAAGCAAACCATCGACTATGTGCTCTCCCATCCAGAGTGCCAATGTCCGGACCCTGCGTTTGATCTGTGGTGCGACAATGTGATTGATGCTTTGGAAAAGGCAAAAAAAGAATTAAAAAAACTATCTTTGTAAAGTCAAACCATTCGTTTAACGATATAAAGAATAAAAACATGAAGAAGCACGAGATAAGAAAGACCCTGTTAGGGATACTATTCGTTACCATAGGGGGCGTCTTATCTCTTGTTCACGCCGTGCCATTCAATGGATGTCCCGATTTTATGGACATCACCGCCTCATACGTGGAGTGCTACTCTGGCATGACGGACCATCCCTTCGATTCATTAGGGTTGAGCCCTAACCGGCATCACCTGAACGAGGAGCAGGGATATGACCCCAGGACCGGAGACAAGCTCAAACTCATACCCGACGGAGAAGAGAAATCCATCCGATTAGGCAACAACCAAATCGGAGGCGAATCGGAGGCGATCGTGTACCACTACATTGTGGACCCGGACAATTCCCTGTTGTTCGTCAACTTCGCCGTCGTGATGGAGGACCCAGGACATGAATTCGCCTTTCAGCCTCGCTTCGTCATCCGTGTCACAGACAAGAACGGCAAGTTGGTGAATGATTGTTCCGTCTATGATGTCACCGCAGCCGCCGGACTGGAGGGATTTCAGGATTTCTCGTACTCCGAAGGCGGAGAGTATCATGTGGTGCGTTGGCGGGATTGGTCGAAGATTGGCCTTGACCTGACGCCCTTCATAGGGCAGGAGGTGCAGGTACAGTTCATCACGTACGATTGCTTCCTCTTCGGACATTACGGATACGCCTATTTCACGGCCTCCTGTGCGCCCAACAAGCTAAGCCTCGACGTATGCGAAGGTGCAAGTTACTCCCTGGCCGCACCCGAGGGATTCCCTTCCTATCGCTGGGACAATGGAGACACGTCACGTATCTCGACACGTACCTATCAAGGCGGGGAGGCGAACATCTTCTGCGAAATCACTTCCGCGACAGGTTGCCAGTTCATACAGAGCGCATACGTTTCCGACGCATACAGCCCAGAAGAGACCGACATACTGGACACAATCTGTCAGGGAGAGTCCTACCAACGCCACAACTTCAATCTGCCGCCACAGATGAGCGTGGGCACATTTGGCTTCAACAACCTGATCGCCAACCCCGCCACCTGCTCCGCCACGGCCAATGTCAACCTGAAACTAACCGTTCTGCAGACCTACTTCCCTATAGATGTTTCGATCTGTGAAGGCGAAGACTACGTCGAAAACGGATTTAACGTCATACAACCACCGACAGGCGTCTTGACAGACACGCTACGATTCGAGCGAGGGAAGAGTAGACAATGCGACAGTATCGTCTGCCTACGGCTGGTGGTCAATGACACGAAGAACCTCTCCAACGAACTGAAAGGAGATCCACACCCCTGCACCAATCAGGTCGTCACCTACACCTCCGAGTTGGAGGACAACCTGTCCAGTTACAAATGGGACCTTCCGAAGAACGTAAAGGTGGTGAGCGGAGAACACTCCCCGCAAATCGCCCTGTATTTCACAAGCGACGAACCAGCCACCCTGACCCTGATCGGTGAGAACGGATGTGGAACGAGCGCATCCCCCTATACCATCTACCCCTATCCATCCTACCATGAGGTCATATCCGACACCATCTGCGTAGGAGAGAGCTACAAGAACGGAAGCATCGACCTTGGCAAGCAAGAGGAGCCAGGCGTCTACACCTCCACCCACTCCTTTAAGACATCGAAAGGATGCGACAGCGTCGTTGTACTGCAACTAATGGTTCTGCCCATTCCGCAGCTCACATTCGAGGTTTCGCCAGACAAAAAGATCCATTGTGACTCATCCCAGATCAGGCTCTCCGTCAAGACCAGCACAGGCACACTGATATACCATCCATGTCCTGTGCCAGCCGTCTCATTGGGAGATGTTTACTGCTCCGACGGAACGTTCGTGAACATAGATTCCTTCCCTTCGTCTGGCAAGAAAGCCGAGGGAGTTGTATTCCACTACGACGACACATCCGGGTACGCATACGTCGTTTCGCTCCACGAACCCATCGGGAACATACCATGGAGCATCGTCGACTACGACATACCAGGGCTGGAGAACCAACAATACATTCCTCCATTGTTGGACGACATGGATGGATTCGGTCACACCTCCCTGATCAGGGCAGCCGGTGATTCCACGGAGTACCCGCTGGCATGGTCTGCGGATTTTGAGCGAGGATGGTACATCCCGGCAATTGGCGAATTACGTAAGATGTTCGGAGCCATCGGGTTGGTGAACAAGTCATTGAAGGAGTTGCAAGGTGACTCGATATTCCACAACCAATATGGTTCTGCGGCAGACCGGAACTTCTACTACTACTCAAGCAGTGAAAATTCCGCGGAAGCGGTTTGCTGCGTGCGCTTTAACTTCTACGTATGCGCTATGTATAAGGGCTACAGCCTCACCACCCGATATGCCCGTAAGATAAAATTAAAGGAATGGACTCAACCCCAATACAAGACAGGAGACCTAATCGTCAACAAAGACGGTTCTAAAGGCGTTTTCCTATGTGCCAGCCCAGACGGGAAGATAGGCACCATGGTAGCCTTGGAGCCAATCGACTCCATCGCGATCAAAAACGATATGAATGATATTGAGGATACCCTCTTGATGCACTATGACGATAGATTATGCACTTCCCGTGGATACAGGTGTACACAACGATACCGCGAATTGGGAGATTCGACAGAATACCCCGCCGCATGGGCAGTGGATCTGGAAAACGGTTGGTACATCCCGACACGCGCGGAGATGAACCTCTACTACTCCAACTTGCCGCTGTTAGACTCCATCATCTACATCAACGGAGGTACACCATCCCATAACAGAAGAGAAGAGACATTCTGGACCTGCGATCTCTCCCCAATATCCCGCGGATATAGTATAAACATACCGTTCGGTGATTTCGACGACTCTTATTTGTTCGATTTATTAAGCGTCCGCCCAATGCGGCAATTCACCATCTGCGAGGATTACTCAGAGTACAAAGACACTACTCTCTCCTTCAAATGGAGCACAGGCGCAACCACCTCGTCCATCACGGACTATCCGACCCAAACGACACGTTACGAGGTCACGCTACTGTCGAACGAAGGAAGATGCACCTCCAAGCATGACACGACCGTCTATGTGCAGAGCATCGAGCCAATCGTGCTGGACAGAGAAATCTGCCATGGACAAACCTACAAGGACGACTACTTCGAAGCATCGGAGACAGGCACTTACCACACGGAAGTGGACAACGGCGAGTGTACCCAAAAGATAACCCTGAACCTGACCGTCTTGGACGCACAAGACACCACCCATGTGCGGGATGTCGTATGCCAAGGCACCTTCTACCGCAAGCATGGATTTATGTTCCAAGCGACAACGCCAGGCATTCAATTCGACACCGTCTCCCTCTCCGACGGGAACGGATGCGACAGCACTATCTGCTTAGAGTTGGAGGTGTTGCCTGCGCAACGTGACACGCAATACGCACGCGTATGCCAAAACGAGTCCTACTTCAAAAACGGTTTTGAGATACCTGCCTACCAACGTGCAGGGCTGCAATACAAGGAGCGCTCAGAAATCAATGACGAAGGGTGCACTTACATCCACGTCCTGGCGCTCATGGTCGACACCGTCTACCAAATCGCGATGGTCGACTCCATCTGCCACATGGGACATTACCAACGAAACGGATTCGACTTCGTGGCGGAAGAAGAGGGATACAGTGTGCACTATCAGACACTCACCTCCTCCACCCATTGCGACAGCGTGATCGCACTGAGCATAAAGACATTCCCTCGAACCAGTTACAGCTATTCCGACACTATCCTTTACGGAGATACCTACCGCGACCAGAACTTTGACCTGCCGGCACAGAAGGTGGCGGGACTACACACCTTCGACACCATCTACAGCAACGCCAAAGGATGCGACAGCACCGTCACGCTCCTGTTGTATGTGCGGAACGAAGACGACGTTGACGTACCAACCTCCTTCACCCCCAAAGACGGGAACGGTATCAACGACCGTTTCATGGAAGGTTATGAGGTCTATATCCACGACCGCTACGGACTGTTGGTCTGCCACTCCGATAATGGATGGGACGGCAAATACCGTGGTGAACCAGCCGACGCAGGTGTATACCTCTACACCATCCGTTTCAGAAACGGCAAAGAGAATAGAGGAACGATTGAAATCATAAAAGAATAGGAATCAAATGGATAAGAAAAAAATTGTATCGATCATCATCATGGTTCTCTGCTTGGGTATCTTTTTCTTCAACCTGATCAAGAACAAATCCAACATAGAGTCTTCGAAAGAGATTTCGACCGCCACCTACGAGCCGGGAGCCTTCAAGGACAAAGGTGAGATGTGGGACTATCTCCACGCACACAAATTTAGACTGGCTGGGGACGCCGACCCGGACTCCGCCCCTATAATGACCACACAAAACTATGAGCTCTATTTGAACGGCCAGAAGTTCTCCGAAGGGTTGGAAGTAACTGATTTCCAATACACTGGAGTAGGTCTATCCGGGTTCAACATGCAGGGGAAAAGATTGCGTATGGTGCTACAAAAAGACAGTTTCAGATGCGTATTGGTTGATATGACCGACGAGAACAACTCGCACGTATACAAGGCTATCGAGTAAACGAGGCTATACGTTTTCCTAAGGTGGAGACTTCCCAAGAAGGAGGTTGCGACGTAGGTGTCCGCAGGTGAAATATCACAATCTGTCCGAATTCCCAAAATTTCAGGGCTGCGGAAAACAAGTAATGGATTTTGGTGGCTTTTTCATGACGATTTACTATGCCTTTTATCCTATAATTTTATTACTTTTGTGGTGCTATACGATACAAAACAAGTGTTAATGGTCATTTTGTGAATGACGTTTAAATTTAAAATATATTATGAAGACTGATATTATCTTGTCGGGTGTGGGAGGACAAGGCATTTTGTCCATCGCCGCAGTGATTGGTGAAGCGGCTATTAAGAATGATCTTTATATGAAACAGGCTGAGGTGCACGGAATGAGCCAACGAGGAGGAGACGTACAATCCAACTTGAGGATCTCCGACCAACCTATCGCGTCAGACCTGATCGCGAAGGGTTCCGCAGACTTGATCATCTCCCTGGAACCGATGGAGTCTCTCCGTTACCTTCCATACCTGAAAGAGGACGGATGGGTGGTCACGAGCAATGTGCCTCTGATCAACATCCCCGATTATCCAAACATAGACGATGTGCTTGCTGAAGTGAAGAAGGTGAAGAACCATGTCATCCTGGACGTTGAATCGATCGCCAAAGAGGTGGGTTCGCCACGCGTCTCCAACATCGTCATGCTGGGTGCCGCCACACCATTCCTGAGCATATCCTACGATAAGATCCAAGAGGGCATACGTTCCATCTTCGGTCGCAAGGGCGACGAGGTTGTCAACTTGAACCTGAAGGCGCTCGAAGCAGGAAAAAATATCACTGAAAAAAGATAAAGACTATGCTGCAAAGAATTCAAACTATATATCTTCTTGTGACGTTTATACTCACCGTCCTTCTATTCTTCCTGCCTATGGGTTATGACATGATAGGCGGAGGTGCGGTGAAAGCGTTCGAACTGAACGCGGTGGGTGCCTACCAGATCATTTCAGATCCGAGCACGTCGGCCACTACCACCCAATTCGCGAAGGGGGCTTGGGCCTTGTTCGCTTTGGTGAGCATCATCCTGGGTGTTACAGCGTACGACATCCTGCTTTTCAAGAGACGCATCTTCCAAATCAGGGTGGCCATCTTTAACATGATGCTGCACTTAGGCATATATGCGCTGTTCGCATTCTATTATTTCTTCTTAATGCCCAACCAGGGGATCATCCAAGGATCGTTCCAACCGAACTGGACCATCGTCCTGCCTTTGGTGAACGTCATCCTGACGTACCTTGCGATCCGCGCCATCGGAAGTGACGAGGCGCTTGTCCGCTCCCTGGATAGAATTCGATAACCGACATGGCGATACTCACCTCGGACCGACTCACGCTCAGGGCTTTAGAACCGGAAGACTTGGACTTCCTCTATCGCTGGGAGAATGATTCGTCCATCTGGGGTGAAGGGAGCATGATTCCCCCCTTTTCCCGCTATGACCTGAAGAACTACATCGCCCATGCGACTGACATCTTCACATCGAGGGAGTTACGCCTCATCGTGGAAGAGAACAATGTCCACCAGCCCGTCGGCGTAGTGGACTTGTTTGATTTTGAGCCCATCGCGCAACGTGTCGAATTGGGCATCCTCATTGCGGAAGAGGCACGAGGCTTGGGCTATGCGAAGGAGACACTCGAAATGGTGGTGCGATACGTCTTCGACTATCTGCGTTGCCACCAAATCATGGCGAAGGTCAACGCTAAGAACGAACCGAGCCTCAAGCTTTTCAACGACATGGAATTCACGCAAGCAGGCACCCTGAAGGATTGGGTGCGAGATGGTGACGAATGGTCCGATTGCGTTCTGTTCCAATTAATTAACAGTAAATAAATTTATACACACATGATAGACAAAAACGTAGTGAAATCCGTCATCGAAGAGATGCATCTTCCGGATTTCAACAAAGCGACGATTCGTGAGATTGTAGCGATTGCTAACAAAGTAGAGGCTCTGACGGGCGAGAAATATGTCAGGATGGAGATGGGTGTCCCTGGTCTTGCGCCAGACGCTATCGGTACGGCGGCTGAGATCGAGGCCCTGCGGAAAGGGGTAGCCTCCAAGTATCCAATGTTGGACGGACATCCTGAGTTGAAGAAAGAGGCCTCCCGCTTCATCAAGGCGTTCATCGATGTGGACGTCAATCCGGAGGGTTGCGTGCCAACGTCTGGTTCCATGCAAGGCACCTACGCGTCCTTCCTCGTCTCGGGGCAATGCGACCCTAAGCGTGACACGGTTCTCTTCATCGACCCAGGCTTCCCTGTACAGAAGACCCAACTGCTCGTTTTAGGACTGAAGTACGAGTCGTTCGATATGTACGAATACAGAGGCGAGAAACTGATCGAGAAGGTGGAGAGCTACCTGAAGAAGGGCAACATCTGCAACATCATCTACTCCAACCCTAACAACCCGTCATGGTTCTGCCTGACGGAGGAGGAGTTGAAGGGAATCGGTGAATTGGCCACTAAATATGACGTCATCGTCATGGAGGACTTGGCCTACTTCGCCATGGACTTCCGCAAGGACCTCAGCAAGCCGTTCGTGCCACCTTTCCAACCATCGGTCGCAAAGTATACGGACAACTACATCCTGCTGATATCAGGCTCTAAGGCATTCAGCTATGCGGGTCAACGTATTGGGGTCTCCGCCATCTCGAACAAGCTCTATCACCGTTTCTATCAAGGGCTTGCGGACCGCTACTCGATTGGCGAGTTCGGTACCATCTTCGTGAACAGAATCCTCTACGTGCTCTCTTCGGGTACGGCACACTCCGCGCAATATGCCTTGGCGGCTATGTTCAAAGCGGCTTGCGACGGAAAATACAACTTCTTGGAGGGCGTGCAGGAGTACGGAAGACGTGCGGCCAAGCTGAAAGCGATCTTCCAGAAACATGGGTTCCACATTGTCTATGACAAAGATATTGACCGTGAGATCGGTGACGGTTTCTACTTCACGGTAGGCTACGAGGGCATGACCGGTGGTCAACTGATGTACGAGCTCTTGTTCTATGGCGTGAGCGTCATCTCACTGCTTACAACGGGTAGCAAGCAAGAGGGTTTGAGGGCTTGTACCTCCTTCATCCAAGACTATCAGTATGATGTGTTGGACGAGCGCCTAGCTGAATTTGAGAAAGATCACAAGAAAAAATAATAGCGTATGAATATCGTAACCATTTTAATCGGAGTCCTCATCTCCGCATTCGGTATATTCTTGGCGTTGAATGCGTTCTATCTCCATAAGGTACCCAGCAAAATGGATATCATGGAGCAGAAGTTCGGCATGGTGGGTAAAATCCTCTACATCGTATGCTACGTGCTGTTCCCTATCCTCTTTGGCGGCTTCATCGCCTGGGCAGGCACGTTGGGAGTTAGCCTAAAGGATGTCCTCTTTTCATGACCCTGTGCGGGAATTGCCCTGTAGTGTGTGGTTTATGAAACGTTTCGTGCTAATCCAGCAGTGCCTATGTCGCTGAATCTGACCACGAAAGAGATCATCGCTCTCGGTTCCCTGTTCGGTGTCGGCAGTAAAAGAATCTATGCCATAGCGGAGACTCCCGGCGAGGATCTGTTGCGGCGCATATCCGCTTGTGGCTTCTTGCTTAAGGAAAATGGCAAGGAGGTGACGGTGTCATCTACCCACCTCGAACGAGCGTTCGGCTTTGCGGAGTCTATTCTGCGGCAATGCGAGAAATGGGGCGTGAAAGCGCTCCGTTACGATGACGAGGCATATCCGGAGATGCTGCGGCACACGGTGGACGAAAAGGGGGAACCCACTCCTCCCTTGTTGCTATACGCCTTGGGAGATTTTTCCGCACTCTCCGCACCTTGCGTGGCCATTGTGGGTACGAGAAATCCCACAAAAGAGGGCGCACAAACCGCCCATTACCTCTCCAAACACTTTGCGGAGGAGGGTTTTTGCATTGTTTCAGGCTTAGCCTTAGGGTGCGACACCTATGCCCATCGAGGCGCCTTGGAGGCGAACGGTCGGACGGTGGCGTTCTTAGCTCACGGATTGGACACCCTCATTCCACCCGAGAACAAAAACTTGGCGAAGGATATAGTCAGACGTGGCGGACTGCTTCTTTCCGAATATCCCTTCGGCACATCCAATACGAAATATGCCTTCATCGCGAGAGATCGCCTCCAAGGTGGTCTCTCCTTGGCCACCATCGTTGTGCAGACCAGTACGGAAGGGGGAAGCATGCATGTGGCGAAATGCACTTTGAAGGCGGGCAAACCCCTCTACACGGTTTATTTCAAAGATGCTTCCGTCCGTGCCATGGAAGCGACCTCGGGCAACGAACTCCTGACACGCATGGGCGGTCAATACCTGAGAAGCGATACCGGACTGCAGGATGTCTGCGCAAGACTGAAGTCGCGCGAAGGCTAACAACGGAAGATCCGTTCCTAAATTCACCTGTCGTTTTGCCTCTGATTTTATTATTTTTGTACTTGAAGTAAGTAGACACTGAATCGTTATTTATGATTGAAGAGGAACTTAATGAGCAGCAGCGCAAGGCTGTGGAATATGATGGCAAACACCTATTGGTGGTCGCAGGGGCTGGTACGGGAAAGACACGCACCATCATCGCCCGTGCGAAACATCTTCTGCAGCAGGGCGTGCCAGCCAACCGTATCCTGATCCTAAGTTTCACACGCAAATCGGCGCGCGAGATCGTCGAGCGCATCAAGTCTGAAATCGGTGGAATCACCGTCGAAGGACTGCGTGGACAAACCTTCCACTCCTGGTGCATGGATGTGATCATGAACAACCCGAAGGTCTTCATGCACCACGAATACACGTTGCTCGACGAGGAGGACCGGGAGAGCTGCGTGAAACTGCTTTGCGGCAAAGGGCTAAGAGACAAGGAGAAACATGTGGTCAAGCCCGCCTCCATACTGGAGGTATACTCCTTCGCCATCAACGCATGTTGTAGCCTATCGGACGCCATGCGCATGAAACTCTACGACAACGCTTCAAGGGAAGATCCAGCCACGCTGAAGAGCATTGAACTAAACAAACCCGTCTACGAGGATATCATCAAACGATACATGGCCTACAAGACGGTGCATAAATACATGGATTACGACGATATCTTGAACGTCGTATCCAAGGGATTGAAAAAGAATGCGGAGGCGAGACGATTCGTCTCCTCCCGCTACGACCATATCTTGGTGGATGAGATGCAGGACACCAACCCGCTTCAATATGAGTTGCTTAGTTCATTCTACGAGCGGTGCCACCTCTTCTGCGTGGGCGATGATGCGCAGAGCATCTATGCCTTCCGTGGGGCGGACTTCAAGACCATGCACAATTTCACCTCGGTGGTGCCTCAGTCCGAAATGATGAAACTCACCCTCAACTACCGCTCTACGCAGGAGATTCTGGACCTCTCCAATTGGGTGTTGGCGAAGTCTCCATTGCACTACGACAAGGAGCTGACCGCCGCCCGAGGCAAGGGGAAGAAACCTGTTGTGGTGACTTGCGAAAACGAGTGGGACGAAGCGAACGACGTGACGGAGAAGATTCGCAGGAGCATCATCGAAAGAGGCGTGAAGTACGAGGACAACATGGTGCTCTCACGTTCCCTGTACGGACTGCGAACGGTAGAGTCGCAGTGCATTACAAAGAAAATACCCTACATCATATTCGGAGGCGTCGGTTTGATGCAGTCCAAGCATGTACGTGACGTAGTCTCCCCTATGCGTATCGTGGCGAACTACAAAGACGAATTAGCCTGGATGCGTTACCTGCTGCTTTGGCGGGGCATCGGCGAAGTCAGCGCATCTAAGATCATCAACAATGTCATCGAGGAGGAGACGCTGGACAAGTGTCTCGACAAGCTGGCGGGGAATGGTCTGCAGGAGGAGATCACACTAACCCTGCGCAATATCAGCAACATGCAGTTCTCGCCCTCCCAAGCCATCGCCAAGACATTAGAGACGATGGAGGATCGGTTGAAAGAGCTTTACAAAGACGAGTGGAAATGGCGCAAGCAAGACTTTGAAGTGTTGCAGGAGGTGGCGCTCGGCACCGCAGGCATTCAGGAGTTCGTCTCGGAATATGTGCTGGACCCGAAGCTAGAGACGACGGTCAAGCAAGGCGAGAACGGACCGGAGGACGCATGCATCCTCACAACCATACACTCCGCCAAGGGATTGGAGGCCAACATCTGCTATCTGCTGAAGGCATCGCCCGCCTCTTTCCCAACCCCACGCTCCATCGAGTCGGGACCCGATGCGGTGGAGGAGGAGCGCCGTTGCCTCTACGTGGCCCTCACGCGCGCCAAGGATGAATTGCACATCTACCGCAACGTCCATTCCATCCATGTGGACCCGCAGTCCGAAGACCCGACGGAAAGCCTTTATTTCTTCAATGAAATGCCCGATGAACTGGTGGAGAAGGAGGTGACCCGCACCGCCCGCCTGAACCCCGAGTTGGACTACCAAGGACCCGTCGTAGGCTTTGATGTGACGGACGATTTCGACTTCGGTTAAATAGTAAATAGCTAAATAGTAAATAAATATTATAAGGGCGAAGATGTGACTTGCGCATCCCCGCCCTTTTTGTTTGTTTAATTATTTAATAATATGTGAATTGCGCCTATTGCAATTGCTTTTCTCCGTTCCATTCGATCTTTTGGGAGAGGTACATGAAGAAGGCCAGTATGGCGAATAGACCGAGGCTGCCCGCCAAAAGCGCATAGCTCTCCATTTGAATCAGCACGAAGATATAGACGTAGAGCAGTAATAAGGCTCCTCCGATGTAAAAGGCTGTCTTTTTGATTTTTAACACAGCCGTCGTGTAGATGGTTAACAGGGAGACCGTCATCAGTGTCGAGACGATGTAGGCGGGTGTGAAGCCGATGTGCTCGGAGAAGGAGAGCAGCAGCGAGTAGAAGAGCGTGAGTGCCAGTCCGACCAATGCGTACTGCACTGGGTGAATGTTCTTCTTGTGGATCATCTCGATGAAGAAGAATACCGCCAAGGTGAGGACGATGAAGAGAACGGCATACTTCACGCAGCGCAGGGATTTCTGGTAATGTCCCACTGGCACCAAGAGGTTCACGCCGAAGGCAGATTCTGAAATCTCGGAGTTGTATGTCGCGGTTTCCTCGTCATAGAATTGTGGATAATTCCTGTTGAGGTAGGAGACACTCCAGTTGCGGTCGAATCCGTTCTTCGTGACTGTGGAGTCGCTCGAATCGACGGGCAGGAAGTTCCCGCAGAAACTAGGCGTCTGACAGTCGGATGTTAAATGCACGGTCGTGTTTTTGCCGATAGGGGCGAATTTCAACGACTGACTTCCTTTCAAATTGAGTTTCATGGAGAATGGAATGCTTTGTGCGTTGATCCAATCACCCGTATTTATCGATGCCGATAGTTGGCTATTCCTGTTAGATCCGTTGTTGTCCGAATCCTCTATCCAATCCTCGATTACAGGTATTCTCGCTGACAGTTGGCTGGTCCTGTACCCTATGCCATTTCCGTCCGGCTCTAACGTGTACTCTTTTCCCCCGAGATTAATTTTCACCTCGTCGCAGATGCCCTTTAGGTCAGACATGCAAAAACTGATTTTGAAGGTTCCGCCAGAGGCGATCTGCTGCATCTTCTCCCGCTCTTCGGGAGAGAGGGAAAATGTACCTTTCACCTCCAATGGCCCTTTGTATGTGACGATTTCGTAGATGCCTCTGTGCCTGCGCTCCGTTTTTATGTCTCCGTTGAACGACAGCGTATTGGGCAAAATCCGGTACTTTTTCTCCCTTTTTATGGTCTCAATTTCCCCTTTGACGGATTTCCTTATTATTTCCGTATGTTCACCAGTGATGGTGGGACCGATTACCATTTGCTCGCCTCCCCATTTGTCATAGACATCCTCCATCGCATTCATCGCGGTCTGTTCCCTCTCCGTGATGAGTGATTGGATCATGTACTTGGGGATTAATAGCAACAATATGATGGTTACTATCGCCAACACTTTAAACGTCAAGGCATGTTTCCCCTTGCCTTTGCCTTCGTTGAGGCCTTGCCTGCTAAATAAATTCTCGTTTTCCATAATTACAATATTTTAAAGTACTTTGAGTTTCAAAGTATATGGTTAAAAAAATAAGTTAATTGCCTAATGAAATTTTCAAAAAGTCTTCCAGAGCCTTCAGATGCTCCGAGAAGGCAGCTTTCCCGCTTTCGGTCATCTGGAAAGTGGTGTTAGGCTTCCGTCCGATGAACTGCTTCTTGGACTGGATGTAACCCAACTCCTCCAGGCTCCTCGTGTGGCTGGCCAGGTTGCCGTCCGTGAGGTCGAGCAGCGATTTCAGGGTAGTGAAATCGATCTCCTCGTTCACCATCAGGGCGGACATGATGCCTAACCTGACCTTGCTTTCGAAAGCCTTGTTGATATGTTCCAAACTCAGATTCATCTCTCACCCTTCCTTTCTTTCAAAAAGTAAAAGAGAATACCGTATATGATGTGGCATACGCCGAAGCCGATGGCCCAGAAAATCAGGGAATGGTTGACCGCCATGAAGTCGATTAGACCGAGGATCACTTGTGCGTACCCAAGGTATTTCGTGGAAGAGAACGTGTAGCTTGAGAGGTTGATGAGCGCCAGCCCGTAGAAAATCAGCATCATGGAGGATGTCAGTCCGTAGTGTGCCTGATGGATCAGTCCTATGCAGAGGATGCCTCCCGTGATGAGCGGTATGGCGAAGTTCCATAACATCCGGCGGCTCGTTTGGTCGAATGTGAACCTATAGTTGTTTTTCTTTGCCTTGTACCTCGCGAAAAGGAAAACCGTCGCAGCGCAGATGACCAGTAATATCAGCGCTAACGTCGTTAGGATTGATACCTTCTGATAGTGCATCCAAGACGGGTTGCTCAGAACATATTGGGCCGCACCGCATGCTAACAGGGCGAGTACCCCGACCAATGCGCATGATAATCCGCTCAATGACAAGACTTTCGATGACTTGGCCATCATGTCCCGTATCTCCGACAACGTGTCTATTACTTCTTTGTTTTCCATTCTTGTAAGTTTAAAAAGAACTTTGTATTGCAAAGTAAGTGATAAAAAATGGACCGCGCAAATTTTTTTCGAGGAAAATGCAAAAAAAATTTTTTTTTGTGGCTCTTCTGGCGATGCGGATTCCTCGGAAGCATTTTCCCTTGAGTGTTTTTATGGTGTATGATTTATAATATTATAACACTTATAACACGACATTCTTAATTCGCACACTTTTCTATGACGCAAAAATGTATGTTTTTGGCGTGAAATTATAAGGGGCGGAATAAAGTAAGCGTGTATCTTTGCGGTTGTAAGCAATGTGCAAATAAAAGGTGATGTTCGAGGAGAAGGTCGAACGCATTAAACTTTAAAGCAACCTATTGGAAATACACTATTATGGAATGTGGCAGAAAAAGCCGTCAGACGTGTCGTCTGACGGCCATTCTGTCCAAATCGAGAATACTTTAACACATATTTATAGCAAAGAAGGGAAGGTTTTCTAAAAGTATGGACGCAGCCATAGTATGTCGTGGCTGCGTCTTTTTTTATGTTAATTAATCCTACAGATGGGTGATAAGAGCCACTAAATGGATTTTTTTGCTAATGTGTTAAACCAAAAAATAGTATCTTTGCGAAAAACTATATTGTGATGCAAGACATAGTGTCGATTTTGGATTTTGAGAAATGTGGGGGCTTGATTCCTGCAATCATACAGGACGCCGATACCCGAGTGGTGCTGATGCTGGGTTTCATGAATAAGGAGGCTTTGCAAAAAACGATTGAGACGGGCAAGGTGACTTTTTACAGCCGCACCCGTAAGTGCTTGTGGACAAAGGGGGAGACCAGCGGAAATTTCCTCAACTTGGTCTCCGTGAAAGAGGATTGCGACAAAGATACTCTTTTAATCAAGGTGCACCCCGTGGGTCCGGTATGCCACACGGGTACGGACACTTGTTGGGGGGAGGTTAACGAATAAATTAGAAGCATAAGGATACAATGGCAGTCATCGAATTCAATAACGTGTGCGTCAATCGGCAAGAGCAGCCTGTCCTGAAGAATGTCAGCGTGACGGTGAATGAGGGGGACCTCGTCTTCTTGCTGGGTCGTGTGGGTAGTGGTAAAAGTACGTTCCTGAAATCTCTGTACTACGAGGCGATCGTCGCTTCGGGCGAGGCGAGGATCCTGGATTTTGACCTGCGTGACATGAAGATGAAGCAGATACCTATGCTGCGCCGTCAGTTGGGTATCGTGTTCCAAGACTTCCAATTGCTCTCCGATAGAAACGTCTATTCGAACCTCGAGTTCGTGTTGAAGGCGACCGGCAAGCGCTCCAAGGACGAGATAGAGAGCCGCATCGCCGAGGTGCTCAATTACGTGGGCATGACCAACAAGGGTTACCGTATGCCGCATGAACTGTCGGGCGGAGAACAACAACGTATCGTCATCGCGAGGGCATTGCTCAATAAGCCTAAGGTCATCTTGGCGGACGAGCCGACGGGCAATCTCGACCCGGACACGGCGAACGACCTTATGCAGCTGTTCCGCCAAATCGCTAAGGAGAAGACCGCCGTCATCATGGCAACCCATAGAACCCAAATAGCGGAGAGCACGCCTGGCTGTAGAATCCTTCACTTTGTGAATGGCGTCGTAACAGAAGGAGTGACCGCGTCGAACCGAATATACGAGGAGTGATTATGAGTGTCAGGGATTTAATATTGAATAGCAAGAAGACGGCTTTCTCGTTCGAAATCCTTCCTCCTCTGAAGGGGAACGGAATCGAGTCCATTTATGATACGATCGACCAACTGTTGGAGTTTGAACCACAGTATATCGATATCACAACCCATCGCAGCCAGTTGGTATATAGGGCCTTGGAAAATGGTCTCTACCAATGCGAGAGGGTCCGCCAACGTCCGGGAACAGTGGCGATAGCCGCAGCCATTAAGTCTAAATACAATATTGATGTGGTGCCGCATATCCTTTGCAGCGGTTTTTCCAAGGAGGAGACCGAATATGTGCTGATCGACCTCGATTTCCTGGGTATCTACGACATCCTATTGCTGCGGGGGGACAAGTCTAAACATGAAAACGCTTTCATGCCCAGCGAGGAGGGCTATGCGCATGCTTCTGAACTGCAGGAGCAGATCAACCGTTTCAATGAGGGCTACTTCTTGGACGGATCCATGCAAAAGCATGCCCGCACCCATAAATTCTCCTATGGCGTGGCGGGCTATCCCGAAAAGCACGAGGAGGCTCCCAACTTCGACTCGGACATCTATTGGCTGAAGAAAAAAGTCGAAAACGGTGCGGAGTATATCGTCACGCAAATGTTCTTCGACAACAATAAGTATTTCGAGTTTGTCGCTCAGTGCAGACGAAACGGAATAGATGTGCCTATCGTGCCGGGTATAAAGCCTATCACCACAAGGAAACAACTCACGGTGCTGCCGAAAACATTCCATGTGGATATGCCGCAGGACTTGGCGAACGAGTTGCGCAAATGCAAAACCGACGAGGAGGCCCGCCATGTGGGCGTGGAGTGGTGTGTCATGCAATCCAAGGACCTGATGGCGAATGGTGCTCCCAGCATCCATTATTATACGATGTCCAATGCGAGAAGCGTTAAGGAGATCGCGAAGCGGGTTTATTAAAGACCAGAAGAGATGGGAAGTTTGTTGTTGCTCATATTAATGTTGGTCCTTTTCCTCTTTTTCGGCGCCATCGGCGTTGTGGGGAATCTGTTGGGCGGATTGTTCCGTGCGCTCAAGGGGGGGCTGTCAGGCTTTGGCGGCGGACAAACTTCCGAAAGCGAACGATCGGAGCGGATGAACCGCAATGGGCAGTCCAGTAACGGCGTGCGCAGGATGAAAAGATTCAAATCATGGGCCGAGGACACTTCCTTTGAGGAGTCTGCCCCCGAAAGCGTGGAGCTGGAGGAACCTCTCTTCGAGAAAATGACGAACAAATAATTTATTAACATATAAAACAAGATGAGTAAGAAAGTATTATTGATGATCCTCGATGGATGGGGATTCGGAAACAAGACAAAGTCTGATGTGATCGCTTCGACACCAACCCCTTACTGGGATTCGCTGTTGAAGAACTATCCGTACTCGCAACTGCAGGCTTGCGGCGAATACGTGGGCTTGCCAGACGGACAGATGGGTAACTCGGAGGTGGGTCACCTAAATATCGGTGCCGGCCGCGTCGTTTACCAGGACTTGGTGAAGATCAACATGGCCTGCAAAGAGGGCACTATTATGGAAAACCCTGAGATTAAAAGCGCATTCTCCTATGCGAAGGAGAACGGCAAACAGATCCATTTCATGGGTTTGGTCTCCAATGGTGGCGTACACTCCTCTTTGGACCACCTCTTCAAATTGATCGAAATCTCAAAGGCTTATGGCTTGGACAAAACTTTCGTTCACTGTTTTATGGACGGACGTGACACCGACCCTAAGAGCGGTAAGGGTTTCATCGAACAGTTGGAGAACCAATTGGCGAAGAACACGGGTAAGATCGCTTCCATCATCGGACGTTTCTATGCGATGGACCGCGACAAACGTTGGGAACGTATCAAGGAGGCTTATGACTTGCTGATCGAAGGAAAGGGTAAACCTTGTACTGATATGGTCAAGGCGATGGAGGAGTCATACGCCGACGGCGTGACCGACGAGTTCATCAAACCGATCGCGAGGGTGGAGAATGGCAAGCCTGTCGGAACAATCCAAGAGGGTGACGTCGTTATTTTCTTCAACTACCGTAACGACCGCGCGAAGGAGTTGACCATCGTGCTGACCCAGAAGGATATGCCAGAGGCTGGCATGAAGACCATTAAGAATCTGCAGTATTACTGTATGACTCCATACGATGCCTCTTTCACGGGCGTACATATCCTCTTTAACAAGGAGAACGTGATGAACACGCTCGGAGAAGTGGTCGCTAAGCAAGGCATGAAGCAGTTGCACATCGCGGAGACTGAGAAGTATGCCCACGTGACATTCTTCTTTAACGGAGGAAGGGAAGCCCCTTACGAGAACGAGGATAGGATCTTGGTCCCTTCTCCAAAGGTCGCCACATACGACTTGAAGCCGGAGATGAGCGCCTATGAGGTGAAGGATAAGCTGGTGGAGGCCATCGGCACGAAAAAATACGATTGGATTGTGGTTAACTATGCGAACGGAGATATGGTGGGCCACACGGGTATCTATTCAGCCATCGAGAAGGCTGTGGTCGCTATCGATAACTGCGTGAAGGATACGGTCGAGGCTTGCAAGGCGAACGGATATGACGTAATCATCATCGCCGACCACGGTAACTGCGACAACGCTATCAACCCGGATGGCACGCCAAACACGGCTCACTCGTTGAACCCGGTACCTTTCGTTTATGTCAGCGACAACAAGAATGCGAAAGTCGTGGACGGAAAGTTGGCGGATGTCGCACCTTCCATCTGCGCATTGTTGGGCATCCAACAACCGTCTGAGATGACAGGTAAGAACTTGATAGCGCTTTGATGCTGAATGCGGGTCTGACAAATCGGTTCCGAGGAATATTTAGTTCAATCGGTTGATTTCAAGACTTGCCGGAAATAATTCATGATTGTGGAGGTGTGGGTTTCCCTGCCTCCACATTTGTGTTTATGTGTCTGCCTCTCTGGGGAGTTAATCGTAAATCGTTAAATAGTAAATGATTGGGGGAAAGACCATTCCAAGGAAAAAACTCCGTGGCGTATATTTATAGAATAGGGAAAAATCGAGCCTGAAAGATTTTGTAGTTAAAAAAAATAAGAGTAAATTCGCGACCAAATTATTATCCAAAATAGTCTTTGCCATAGGCTTGCCCGAAGCCAAAGGCAGCGTGAATGATTAATTAACTAATTAAAAACAAATTAAAGTGGATACTTTAAGTTTTAAAACCATTTCGGCAAACAAGGCAACTGTGAAGAAAGAGTGGGTTGTCGTGGATGCTACGGACCAATCGTTGGGACGTTTGGGGTCAAAAGTCGCAAAACTTTTGAGAGGCAAGTACAAGCCTAACTTCACCCCACATGTAGACTGCGGAGACAATGTGATTGTCATCAATGCGGCTAAAGTGAAAATTACGGGTAACAAAGCTACTGACCGTATTTATTTGAGATTTACGGGTTATCCGGGCGGACAAAGGGAGTATACTCCTGGCGATCTCTTGAAGAAGAGCCCAGAGAAGCTTATCAGAAAAGTTGTGAAGGGTATGTTGCCTAAGAACCGTCTTGGCAACGCCATCCTCGGTAACCTCTATGTTTATGAGGGAAGCGAGCACAACCAAACAGCTCAACAACCTAAAAATATCGATTTAAACTCAATCAAGTAATAACATGGAAGTAGTTAATGCCGTAGGTAGAAGAAAAGCTGCTGTTGCACGCGTATACCTTTCTGAAGGTGATGGACAAATCACCATCAACAATAAAGATATTACTGTATACTTCCCTTCAGGGATTTTGCAATATGTTGTGAAACAACCATTGAACGCCATCAACGTGGCAGGTAAGTTCAACGTGAAGGCGCTCTTGGATGGCGGTGGATTCAAAGGTCAAGCTGAGGCTTTGCGTTTGGCGATCGCCCGCGCTTTGGTTAAGGTGGATGCAGAGAACAAGACTGCATTGAAAGGCGAAGGCTTCTTGACCCGTGACGCCCGTGAGGTTGAGCGTAAGAAACCAGGTCGTCCTAAAGCAAGAAAGAGATTCCAGTTCAGTAAACGTTAGTGCTTGGTCGGGGCTTGCCACTCGTTTGGCATGGCTTCGTGAGAGAGTACGTTTAGTATCTAAATCGGTCGGACTTCGGAAAGCGGACTACCGCCCGGTTGTTTAATTCAAGAATGTAAACGATTAAAAAATTAAAGAAAATGTCAAGAACTAATTTTGATGAGTTATTAGAGGCAGGTTGTCACTTCGGTCACTTGAAAAGAAAGTGGAACCCTGCAATGGAACCTTATATCTTCATGACGCGTAATGGTATCCATATTATTGATCTTCACAAGACTGTCGTAAAAATAGATGAGGCTGCAGCCGCTTTGAAACAAGTTGCAAAATCGGGCAAGAAGATTCTTTTTGTTGCAACGAAGAAACAAGCTAAGCAAGTTGTCGCTGACAAGGCAACGGAGGTTTCCATGCCTTTCGTTACTGAAAGATGGGCTGGCGGTATGTTGACGAACTTCCCAACTATCCGTAAGGCCGTTAAGAAGATGTCCTCCATCGACAAATTGACTAACGATGGAACATTCGACAACCTCTCTAAGAGGGAAAAACTCCAAATCTCCCGTCAAAGGGCAAAATTGGAGAAGAACTTGGGTAGCATCGCTGATATGACCCGTCTTCCTTCCGCTTTGTTCGTCGTTGACGTGACGAAGGAGAACATCGCCGTAAGAGAGGCTAAGAGATTGGGTATCCCTGTCTATGGTATCGTGGACACTAACTCAAATCCTAACGATGTTGATTTCGTTATCCCTGCTAACGATGACGCTACAAAGTCTATCGAGGTTATCTTGGGCGCTTTGTGCGGTGCTATCAAAGAGGGATTGGACGAGAGAAAGGTCGAGAAGGAGGAGAACGAGGCTTCTGAGGCTCCTGAACAAAAGAAGGAGAGAAAGAGAACTACCGCCAAGAAGAACAAGACGAATGTTGACGGTGAGGCTCTGAACGCTAAGGTTGCCAGCAAGTTTGAAGTGTCTGAGGATTAATTAATTAAATTTTAGAAAATTTTATATTATGGCTGTTTCATTGGCTGATATTAGCAAATTGCGTACCATGACGGGTGCCGGCATGATGGATTGCAAGAAGGCTCTTACCGAGGCTGAAGGCAATTTCGACAAGGCCGTAGAACTTATCCGTAAAAGAGGTCAGGCAATTGCTGCAAAGAGAAGCGACCGTGAGGCTGCGCAAGGTTGTGTCTTGGCTGCCGCTAAGGGTGATTTCGCCGCCATCGTGGCTCTGAAGTGCGAAACTGACTTCGTCGCTAAAAACGCTGACTTTGTCGCTTTGACTCAACAAATTTTGGATAAAGCTATGGAGGCTAAACCTGCTTCCTTGGAGGCTTTGACCGCTTCGACCATCGGAAATTCAACTATACAACAACTGATCACCGACCGCTCTGGCGTTACGGGTGAGAAGATGGAGTTGGGTATGTACGAGTTCGTTAACGGTCCTGCCGTTTGGGCTTATATCCACCCGGGTAACATGTTGGCTTCCATCGTCGCCTTCAACGAGGCTGGCTTGGACGCTCAGGTCTACAAGGATGTGGCTATGCAAGTCGCTGCCATGAACCCTATCTCAGTTTCTGAGAAGGATGTTCCTGCCGAGTATGTCGCTAAGGAGCGTGAAATCGCAACCGAGAAGACCAAGGCTGAGTTGATCCAAAAACAGGTTGAGGCTGCTTTGACGAAGGCTGGCATCAATCCTGCTCACGTGGATTCTGAGGCTCACATTGAGTCTAACACGGAGAAGGGTTGGATCACCGCTGAGCAAGCCGCTAAGGCCCGCGAGATCAAAGCTACCGTGGCTGAACAAGCTGCCGGCAACTTGAAACAACAAATGATCGACGGTATCGTGAACGGACGTATCCAGAAGATCTACAAGGAGCAGACGTTGTTGAATCAGGCTTTCATCAAAGAGTCTAAGATTAATGTGGCTCAGTACATGGCCTCTGTTTCTAAGGGCTTGACTGCTACCGCATTCAGACGTGTGACGTTGAACGAGGAATAAAATTTCCCCTATATTTCGGAAAGGAGAGGTCCATTGGAACCTCTCCTTTTTTTGTCCCCTTTATTCCCCTCTTCCCTATGATAGGAAATGTTCCTCTTGGGGCGGGGTGGAGACGCAATGCCTTGCGTCTCTACAGTGCGGATTCAGGAAACCCGCAAAAAACTCATCAATGTCT
The DNA here is from genome assembly GCA_002310215.1 of Bacteroidales bacterium UBA1181. Lineage (GTDB taxonomy): Bacteria > Bacteroidota > Bacteroidia > Bacteroidales > Paludibacteraceae > UBA1181. Next base: position 57,479 of record DBYR01000038.1, on the reverse strand, counting down.
CTCCCCGTTTAAACTCTTAATTCTTAACTCATAACTCTTAACTCCTAATTTCCAACTTCTTCCGTTGTTAGTATTTTTTATTCCCGCCTCTTCTTTCCGTAATATATTTTTGATTAACTTCGCGGTCAGAAAAATTCATTTACACCTTTATACGTAAAAAGAGAAATGGCAGACATTCAAACGCTGAACCGCGCGGCGGATAACATCAGAATCCTGACCGCTGCGATGGTGGAGAAAGCTAAGTCCGGTCACCCTGGTGGTGCGATGGGCGGCGCCGATTTCATCAACGTCCTTTATTCACAGTTTCTTACCTATGATCCGGCCGACCCTGAATGGATCAATCGTGATAGGTTCTTTTTGGACCCTGGACACATGTCGCCAATGCTCTATTCCGTTTTGCTCTTGTCGGGTAAGTTCACGATGGATGACATCAAATCTTTCCGTCAGTGGGGCAGCAAGACACCAGGTCATCCTGAAGTTAGCTTAGAACATGGCATCGAGAATACTTCCGGTCCGTTGGGCCAAGGCCATACGATGGCTGTAGGCGCGGCGATCGCGGAACGTTTCCTTTGTGCGCGCTTTGGTGAGTGGATGAGCCACAAGACCTATACGTTCATCTCTGACGGTGGTATCCAAGAGGAGATTTCCCAAGGCGCTGGACGTATCGCCGGTCATCTCGGACTGCATAACCTCATCATGTTCTATGACGCGAACAATATCCAACTCTCCACAAGGGTGGATGAGGTCTCTACCGAGGATATTGCCATGAAGTACAAGGCTTGGAATTGGAATGTGTTGACTATCAATGGAAATGATGCGGGTGAGATTGTAGAGGCCTTGAAATCCGCTAACCAGGAGAAGGAACGTCCGACCTTGATTATCGGTAACACAACAATGGGCGTGGGATGCGTCGCTGAGGATGGCTCTTCCATGGAGAGTAAGGTCTCCACACATGGACAGCCTCTTTCTAAGGCGGGTGTCTGTGTGCCTAAGACAATCGAGAAACTGGGTGGCGATCCGAACGATCCGTTCGTCATCTTCCCTGAAGTTCAGAAACTATACGAAACCCGCAAGCAGGAGTTGAGTAAAATAGTGTCCGCAAAGAAGGCGGAGCAGGCGCAATGGGCGAAGCAAAATCCGGAGTTGGCGAAGAAATTGGAACAATTCTTCAGCGGAAAAGCTCCTGAAATCGATTATGCTTCCATCGCACAGAAGGCTAACCAACCGACTCGGTCCGCTTCGGCTACGGTTCTTGGTGTCCTCTCCGAGAAGGTTGAGAATATGATCGTCTCTTCGGCCGATCTTTCCAATTCGGATAAGACGGACGGATTCCTGAAACATACACACCCGATCGTCAAAGGTGATTTCTCGGGCGCCTTTCTGAACGCTGGCGTCTCTGAGTTGACCATGGCTTGCATCATGAATGGTATCTCGCTACATGGGGGTGTCTTCGCCGCTTGCGGTACGTTCTTCGTTTTCTCTGATTATATGAAACCTGCCTATAGAATGGCTGCGTTGATGCGCCTCCCCGTCAAATATGTCTGGAGCCACGACGCTTTCAGGGTGGGAGAGGACGGTCCTACGCACCAGCCAATTGAACAGGAGATGCAGGTGCGTTTGCTTGAGAACGTGAAAAATCATAAGGGAAAGAATAGTATGCTCGTGCTCCGCCCTGCGGATGTGAACGAGACCACCGTGGCGTGGAAGATGGCGATGGAGAATGAGGATACACCTACTGCGCTGATCCTTTCCCGCCAGAATGTGAACGATGTGCCTTGCGAAGGGGATAGGTATCAACAGGCCTTGCAGGCTTCCAAAGGTGCCTACATCGTGAAGGATGTCAACGGAAAGCCTGATTTGGTGATGGTGGCGAGTGGTTCCGAGGTCGCTACGCTCTTCGAAGGTTCTAAATTGCTGGAGGAGCGTAAGGGGTTGAAAATCAGAATAGTTTCTTCTCCTTCCGAGGGCCTCTTCCGTTCCCAATCCAAGGAATACCAGGAATCGGTAATTCCTTCCGACGTTCCGGTGTATGGCATGACGGCCGGTATGCCTTTGACCATCAGCGGTTTGGTCGGCAGGAACGGGTTTGTTCACGGTTTGGATCATTTCGGATACTCGGCTCCTTACACTGTGCTGGACGAGAAGTTTGGCTATAATGGCGAATCAGTGTACAAGGAGGTTTGCTCGTTTCTGAACTTGTGATCGTCAAAAACACCGTAGGTGAACGTAATGTAATAGGGCGGGGGTGATTCTCCCGCCTTTTTTTTGTCGCATCTCCCCACGATAATGGGCTAAAAATTGTGATATTAATCGGGAAAGTATTAGTTTTGTGTGAAAAAGATTGAGAGAGAATAGCGCACAATGAACCCAGTTGAATTAATTGACAAGTATTACAAAGACAATCCGAGATGCAAGGATATCCTTCTGCACCATTCTTACGATGTGACGGACCTTGCGTTAAGGATAGCGCAACGTAAACCCGAATTGAATGCGGATATGCAGTTTATCGAAGAAGCCGCGATGATACATGACATCGGTATAATCAAGACATTCGCCCCTGATTTGTATTGCGAGGGAGATAACCCATACATTTGCCATGGCTATTTGGGAAGTGATATGATGAAGGCGGAGGGGTACGAACGTCATGCGTTGGTGTGTGAACGCCACACGGGAGCGGGACTGTCACTTTCGCATATTATTTCGGCGGAGTTGCCTATCCCGCACCGGGACATGTTGCCAGTTTCGATAGAGGAGCAAATCATCTGTTTTGCCGATAAGTTTTATTCGAAAACGCATCTCGGAGAGGAAAGAAGCGTAAAAAAAGCTCGCATGAAACTCGAAAAATACGGTGAAGAAACCCTCCAAAGGTTCGATAAATGGTGCCAAATGTTTCTGTAACAGCCGAATAAAATAATTTTCAACATTAGGTGTTTTGTAACCATTTTTTTTGTAATTTGCGCTCGATTTGTAAAGAAGTCAGGAGAGGTGCTCGAGTGGCTGAAGAGGCACGCCTGGAAAGCGTGTATACGTCAAAAGCGTATCGGGGGTTCGAATCCCCCTCTCTCCGCGAAAAAAATTAATAAAATAAATTAATAATTAATCGAAAAAAACAATGAAAAAGATTTTTGCATCATTGGCAATAGTGGGAGCATTCACTTTCGGTTTCGCTACTGCTTCATTCGCACAGGATTCGTTTGAGGAGGAACAAACGGAGCAATCATTTAATACGGAAACGACTGAAGAGCCTCAGCAGGAGGCAGCTGCTCCAGCTGCAGAGCCTGCAAAGGTTGAAGCTGCTGCTGCAGAGCAACCTGCTGCTGCAAGTTCAGAGAACAAGGGCTTGTTCAACGCATTGAAGATTAAGTTCATCGAGGGTGGTGCCGGTTTCATGGCAATCGTTGCTTTGTGTTTGATCCTCGGTCTCGCTTTGTGTATCGAGCGTATCATCACTTTGAGCCTTTCTTCTATCAACACGAAGAAATTCCTCGAGAAGATTGAGGAGTTCTTGGCTAACAAGGATGTTGATGGCGCTTTGGAATATACGAAGAACACGAGAGGCCCAATCGCTTCTATCTTCAACCAAGGTTTGTCTAGAATCGCTGAGGGTCCAGATGTTGTTGAGAAGACTGTCGTTTCTTACGGTAGCGTTCAAATGGGTGGTCTCGAGAAGAACATCACTTGGATTTCCTTGTGTATCGCACTTGCCCCAATGTTGGGATTCATGGGTACGGTCATCGGTATGATCGAGGCGTTCGATAAAATCCAACAAGTAGGTGATATCTCCGCTACTGTTGTGGCTGGTGGTATCAAGGTCGCTTTGTTGACCACGGTGTTCGGTTTGATCGTCGCTATGATCCTTCAATTGTTCTTGAACTTCATTTTGACTCGTATCGAGGCTTTGACCACTGAGATGGAAGATGCTTCCATCAAGTTGCTCGATATGGTTGTTGAGCACTTTGGTGATGTGAAGGTTGCTGCACAATCTTCATCGAACTCTGACGCTGTGTCAGTAGTTGAATAATCTGTTCAAAGTGTTTTTGAATCTTATAAAACGATATCAAAATGCAAAATTCATCAAATTTTCCTAAGTTTATTCTTTGGGGACTGGTTGCTCTGACGATCGTGTTCACGCTGATATTCTTCTGCGGTGGCACAGAATCGTATCTCTGCAACGGAATCTCAATCGAGGCTCCTTCATTCGTCTCCACATTCATTGGCTTAGCCTTTGCATTCATCATATTGGCGACAGTGGTGACGATCGCATTCGCAATCAAATCGTTCGTGTCCAAGTTGAGCTACGATCCAAAGAGTGTGATGGTCCCTTTGATTTTCGTCGGTGTTTTGGCTGTGTTGCTCCTGATTACCTATTTCGGAGCAGATACGACTAAGATGAGTATTACGGGTTATGAGGGCTCTCAAGAGCCTTGGGTATACAGAATCACAAACATGTGTATGGTTAGTTCTTTCATTTTGGCTGCCATCGCATTCCTTGCGACTATTTGTAGCTCGTTGTTTAAGAAACTCTAATTTTTGCTTGTCATGAAAAAAAGAGAAATACAAGAAATCAATGCAAGCTCAATGGCTGATATATCCTTCTTGTTGCTTATCTTTTTCCTTGTGACTACATCCATGGCGACAGATAAGGGTCTGTTCAGAACTTTGCCTCCTCCGGTGGAAAAAAAGGAGAAGAATGAAGAAGTTGAGGTTAACAAGAGAAATATCATGTTGGTTCTTGTTAATAGCAGCGACAAGCTGATGGTCAACGGTGAGGTGATGGATGTTTCTAAGTTGAAGGAGAAGGCAAAAGAGTTTATCGCTAACCCTGCCAATAAGGAGAATCTCCCGGAAAAGGAGGTTGTCGATATACCTTTGCTTGGTAGATCAAGTATCACTTCTAAACATGTCATCTCTTTGCAGAATGACCGTGGTACTTCTTATCAGGCTTACATCGCTGTCCAAAATGAGTTGGTGGCGGCTTATAATGAGCTTCGTAACGAATTGTCTGTCAAGAAGTTCTCAGGCCGTAAGTATGCTGAACTGACCGAAGAGGAACAGGATGCTGTGAAAACGTTTTATCCACTTAAGATTTCTGAGGCTGAGCCGAAGAATTATGGACAAGCTGCGGGAGGGGCTCAATAATGGCAAAATTTCGTAAAGAAGGTGGTAAAAGATTGCCTGCTATTAGTACGGCTTCATTACCGGATATCATTTTCATGCTGTTGTTCTTCTTTATGACGACAACAACCATGAAGGAAAATACGATGCTGGTCGACTTGAAGTTGCCTGAGGCAACTGAGTTGACTAAATTGGAGAAGAAGTCTTTGGCAAAGTATATCTATATCGGTGTGCCTAAGCGTGAACTTCAAAAGCAGAATGGTACAGAAGCTCGTGTCCAGTTGGATGATGCTTTCGCTAAGAAACCTGCTGATGTGGGTTCTTATATCGCTCAGAAACGTGATGCGATGCCTGAGAATGACCAACCTTTGATGATCGTTTCCTTGAAGGTTGATAAGGATACTAAAATGGGTGTCGTGACGGATGTTAAGCAGGAGTTGCGTAAGGCTTATGCCCGTAAAATCTATTATACTGCTAACGAAAGAGCGAATGCTTATTGATCGGTTGGCCTTTTAGACCATTACTGAGTTTAGATTTATTGCGATGTTTTCTTTAGCGTTTCTGGCGCTGCAGAAAACATCGCTTTTTTTGTCTTCATACCCCCTCCTCCTGAGGTTCTTGCCCCTTCCTCATGTTGTGCCATGTTGGCTCTTTTTTTGTCTGTGGGCCTCGAAATCTCTTCCCTGTGCCCATGGATATGCATTCCCTGTTCTATGCGCACCAACTCAATAAAAAAGCGCCTATGCAATCGCATAAGCGCTTCTCCATGAGACGATTCTCTATCGTTATCGTAGTATCCTTTTTATCCTGTTGGCGTCGTCGATCAATTTCCTTAATTTGTCCTCGTCGTTCTCGTTCAATGCATTCTTGAATTCATTGAGCTTGTCCATGTAGGAGTCTAATACGGAGAGCACGTTCTCCTTGTTCTGTAGGAATATAGGTACCCACATGTCCGCATTACTCTTGGCTAATCTGGCTGTGGAGGCGAATCCTCCCGACGCTAAATCAAAGATGTTCTTTTCGTTCTTTTCTTTGTCCAATACCGTCAACGCTAAGGCGAAGGATATGATGTGCGAAATGTGCGACACGTACGCTGTGTGTACGTCATGGTGGGCTGCCCTCATGTAGATGACGCGCATGTTCAGACAGTCGTACATCTTCCGCACTGTCTCGATCGCTTTAGGGTCTGAATCTTCCGCATTGCAGATGATTCCCGCACGTCCTGCGAATAGGTTTGGTACGGCTGCCCATGGACCACAAAACTCGGTACCGGCCATGGGGTGAGAAGCCACATAGTTCTTTCTTTTGGGGTGGTAATGTACGGAGTCGTTCAATTTCTCCTTGGTGGAGCAGGTGTCCACCACCACTTGGTCGTCATTGATCTTATCCAAGATGTCGGACAATATCCTCGTGGCGGCGCTGACTGGTACGGAGAGCAGTATCAGGTCGCTTTTCTTGATTAGCTCCTCGTAGGGTAATATTTCGTCCACTAACCCAATTCGTTGGGCTGTGAGCGCATTTAAATCCGCTTGGTCGTAGCCGACGAAATGATCGGCGAATTTTGTCCTCCGTAAGTCTATGGCCATTGAACCGCCAATGAGTCCTAACCCTATTATTCCAACTGTCATATTATCCTATTTTGCTTAATGTGATCAGATATTTCTCGTCTAATATTTTGATTTTCCTACCCTCCAGTTCAATGATGTTCTCATGCGCTAATCCGGAAAGGGTTCGTATCGCATTGGATGTTGTCATGTTGGATAGGCTGGCTAAGTCTTCTCTCGACAATCGGACGTTGATGGTCGCATTGTCTTCCTCGTAGCCGTAGTTGTCTCTCAGGAAAAGGAGCGATTCCGCCAATCGTCCCCTGACATGTTTCTGTGTGAGCGTTACCGCGCGTTTGTCGGCGATGCCTAAGTCTGTCGAAAGCTTTTGGATGAAGTACCACGCCAGTTCGCTGTTTTGAACGATTAGATTATGGATGACCGTTTGAGGAATCATGTAGATGACGGATGGCTCGAACGCACATGCGTTGGTTACGAAATTCTCTTGGGCGAACATGGCTCTGTAGGCAAGCATTTCTCCTGGTTTTACCATTCTGACGATCTGGCTTCTTCCTCCCGTGCCGATTCGGTATATCTTCAACTTTCCTTTCGCGACGCATAAGACGTGGGTCGGTGTCTCGCCCTCGCAGTAAACGATTTCATTCTTCTTATACCTGCGTACGATGTAATTTGCCTTAAGATAAGTCAGTTGATCCTCCGTTAGCACATTCCACACACTTGAGACCTCCTCTATGCTCAGATTCTCTTGTTCTCCTTTTTTTATCATTCCGTTCAAAATATGTTCAATAACATTATTATCGCGAATGTATAACTTTTTTGTGAAAAAATGTTATTTTCTTTCCTCTGCGTTTCTTTTTGTTCATTTTTCAGATGCCACAATCATTTTTTGTGTCAATCCGATATAGTCTCCATCCTTTGTCTCGTACTCGACTCTGACTAAGTATGTGCCTTTGGGAACCCTTTGCCCGTTGGTGTTTTCCAGATTCCATTCCCATGTGTGGTCTTGAGAAATCCTCTCCTGTGTCATTTCAGTCTCTTGAACGATTATGCCTATACTGTTGTAAATGACAAATCTATATTTTTGAATAGTGAGCGGCATATCGTGTGTTACCTTTATGGTGGCTTTCTCTTGTGCGCAGGCAGGCATGATTGTGACTTTGTCTGTCCGGATTTCGATTTCCTTGTCCACAAAGAACTCTATGCTTTTTTGCGATGAGTTGTTCAGCAGGTCCCAAATCTTGAGTGTGGCGGTGTAATGACCAGGATCGAGCGTTGGGAATTGATAGTCGATTGAACCATTTGTGTAACTGCCCATGTTGTATGAGAAGTTCTTGTTCAGTATCGTTGGCGTTTTGCTGTCGTTGATGGTCAACGTGATGTCATGTCCAATACCGCTACCTGACGAGTTTATGCCGTTTTCATCGCTGATTTCAGCGTAGAGTACTGGTGTGTTGTTGACTTTGTCGCCAGACATGAACGCTTTGTGGTTTACGTATAACGTAATGCTTGGTCCGCAGTCGTCTTTTGCGTTGTTCTCGCTGCTTCCTCCGATGATGAATTTCTCCGAGCTGCCATCTGCGTCGTAGTCGATGGTTTCGTCCACGGCATAGTAGTGTAGCCTACCTGTCCCGTAGTTGTAGTTGATGTCTTTCGGCACCTTGAATACAAAGGAGAAATAACCGTTGTCCACTTCCGTTTTGCCGGAGAACAGGACGTTTGGCCTGTCGCTGTACCTGTGCTTGTTCTTTTCTTTCTCCTCCTCTGTCTCGAATTTATTGCCTTTTGTGCTTAGCGTGACTTCCTTGTCGTATAGGGTGATGTCCAATGTGCCGTTGAAATTGTCCATGAAGTTGCCTTGCTCGTCTTCTATGTGTCCGTAAACCTTCACTTCAGAAAGAGCATGGATCGTGTCTGTGCTTGTTCCTCCTATTAGGATGATGGAGTCGGTCAGGACATCGCCTTTCGGATAACAGATCCTTAGCATCGGATCGCCTAACAACGTATATGATAACTTATTGGAGTCGTTTTCCAATACATTTTTCGCGTTTTTGCAAATGTCACCGATTGGTATAGGTAACTTGTTGTTCGGGTCTCTCTTGAACAATTCTTGTGCGTAGGCTCTGTTTAGGTTGTCGTTCTGCCCGTCGTATACGGTTCTGGCGGCGCTGAAAAGTGTCAGCGCTCCTCCGTTCGGGTTTAATATAAGGTCTTCTCCGGATGAGCTCGACGTGTTGTCGAATACTGCGAACCTACAACTTGCCGTGAACCAAAATCCTTGCTTGTCGTTGAACATGGTGGCGGCTTGGTTTTGGGTGAATACTCTCTCGGCGGACCATGCCAATTCTCCACTGTGCCCGATATAGTTCAGAATAAGGATGCCGTCTTGGATGCTCTTGCTGAGGATTTCCTCGACTTCGGGATATCTGTTTCCGTTGGATCCTGTGATTCTTGTGTACGAGTCGAAGTGGACTTTTTGGATCTCTATGGATGAGTCGTTCTGCCGTATTATCTTGCCGATGTTGTCCGAATATCCGAAGAATTTATTGTATCGGCCTGCATCGGTCGCTTCCTCGTTGTCGTCGGCGATGAGGAACGCTTTATCCCTCCATTTGCCGTATTTGTTCTCTGTGAGGTATTTCTCTACTTTGTTCACTATGTTGGTGGCTTGTCCGATGGTCGATACGGGGAGCCTTCCAATTCCGTAATCCATCTTCATCTGCCGTAACAAAGTTCCGTTGTTTTTGTCGTCGAGCATGCAGAAATAGTCGTCACTGACATACGAGTTGGCTTCCACGTATTTGCTGCCTCCTTGGTAGGTGATTATATAGTTGTTGATGGCAGTGCTGTTGTTCCTTGTGATAGCTCTGTTGTCGTAGCTGCCATCTCCGAATAGAAGCACTTGCTTGTTGTATTCCCCCCTGTCGTAGAACATCTTCAGGAACCAACGTATGGCGCTTGCGTCTGGTGTGCCGGAGGAGAATTCATTGTAAATCTCCTCTGGGGTGACGATTGCTGTGGTGACATGGTCGTGCTCTTGATGGATCTTCGCCAATCTTTGCGCCTCGGAGAGGAATGCCTCGTTGGATATGATGATGAAGTCTGCGTCTTTGATGGCGTGCAGGTCTTGATTGCTTATTTTTCCGACCGCTTCGGCTTTGACGAGTTTGGAGCTGTTCGGGTCAAATGCCACGAATTCTTCCATCCGTGTGGGCTTTCTTCTGAATGACAATCCGGCTTCTCCATTTTCTGTGCGTACGCTTGTCACTTGTTGGGGGTCGGAGATGTTCCATACCATCGTTTTGGATGTGGCGCCAGCGATGTTGTACTTGTATGTGCCTCCCGCCTCTGTGTTGGGGTTGCGGAAGTACATGATCCCATCATTCATTTTTAATTTCCTGAAGGCGCTCAGCACGATTTGTTCTACCCAAAGATTGTCCGTCCCGTTTATTGCAAGGTATGAGATGATGAGCTTGTTTTTCTCTTGGGAGGGCAACCATGTTATCGTCTTTTCTGAAGACATGGCGGATACTCCGTTCCCGCTGAGAGGAAACTCTATTTCGCTGCTCTCCCCCGCAAAGGTGATTTTCCCTGTGCTTTTCTTATCGGAATGTGCGACTAAACTGAGATAGAGACTGCCTAACTCGTAGATGTCGATGTCGGGCACGGTGAACTCTAAACTGAGAGATTTGTTCATTGGTGTTTGGTCGCTTACCCATCCTGTGCCGGAATAGACGAGGTTGATTTCCTCTTTCTTGTGGCAGATGTGCTCCATGTAGTTGTCTATCTCCGTCTCGTTCTCGTCGCTTTCCACAAGTGGCGCTTGGGTGATTAGATTCCTGTCCTCGTTATTGCTGGTCAGGAAGTAATAACCGTAAAAGGAGTAGGGGTTGGTCGTTACGTCAAAAATGTGTCTGCTGTTTATCCCCCTGTAGTTCCATTTCCGTGGACCTTGAGCGTAGAAATAGATGGCCGATTCCGAGTCGTAAATGGGTACCTCGTTTAAATCGTCGATTTTAGGCTGTCCGAAATCCTCGTTCAATTTTTCGCCTCCGTAGCCGTACACATGTACTTTTTGTGGGTCGTTGAAGCCCATTCCTCTAATCTGTTCGTAGGTGAGCTTGCATACGCCGGTCTCCGCCACCTTGATTTTGACCCAAGAACCGTTTGCGAGAACTGAGTGCTCCGCATAGGTGGCCGCATTGACGGTGAGTGTTGCGGATAATGCGGTTATGCATGCTATGATAGTGTGAATCAACTGTCTTGTTTTCATGATCGTTCTATTTTACAATATGTCGAATTGGAACATTTTCTTTTCTTCGATGTAACCTTCTAAGCGGTCGTTGATGCTGACGGGCCCCACACCGACTGGCGTGCCGGTGAAGATCAGGTCTCCTGTCTTCAACGTGAAGAACTTGCTTACGTATTCGATGATTTCGTCGATGCTGAAGACCATGTCGGCGGTGTCTCCGCTTTGTACGGTCTCTCCGTTTTTCTTGAGCGAGAAGTGCAGGTTGTTTACATCGTACCCTTCTTTGCTGATGAATTCGCTCACTGGTGCGGAGTTGTCGAAACCCTTGCATATCTCCCATGGTGAGCCGTTCGCCTTGAACTCGTTCTGTAAGTCCCTGGCTGTGAAGTCGATGCCTAACCCTATCTCGTCATAATAACGGTTGGCGAATTTCTTTGAAATGTTTTTCCCCATCTTGGATATGCGTACCACCACCTCGCACTCGTAGTCGATCCGTCCCGAGAAGTCGGGAAGGTAGAACGGCTTGTTGTCCTTCAATAGCGCCGTCTCCGGTTTCATGAATATGACCGGATGTTCCGGCAACTGCGAAGGATTCAGTTCCTTGCTGTGGTCCGCATAGTTCCATCCAACTGCAATGATCTTCATGCTTTTGTCTTTTATTATACAAATATACGTTTTTATGCCTTATAGAAAAGGCTTCCTGCCGAAAATATTTCTGGCGTTGCGTGTGGTTGCCTCTGCGATTTCCTCTAAACTTACCCCTTTTATCTCTGCTAGTTTCTCCGCTACGTAGTAGACGTACGACGACTCGTTCCTTTGCCCCCTGTATGGTGCTGGCGTGAGATAGGGGCAGTCTGTTTCCAGTACTATTTTCTCCAAGGGTATCTCCTTGACGACCTGTGCTAACCCTGCGTTCTTGAAGGTTAACACGCCTCCGACACCTATGCTGAAATCCCCTATTTTGAATATCTCTTCTGCTATCTCCTTCGACCCCGAATAGCAGTGGAATATGCCTCGCAACTTGTTTTTGTCGAACTTCTTTAGCGAATGAAATGTCTCCTCGAAGGCTTTGCGGGTGTGTATGACTATTGGATAGCCTTGCCGCACCGCCCAATCCACCTGTATCTCAAACGCTTCGGTTTGTTCCTTGAGATATGTCTTGTCCCAGTATAGGTCTATGCCGATTTCTCCGATGGCGCAAATCTCCTCTTCGCTCAGTCTTCCCCATATCAGGTCGACCATCTCCTTGTAATCTTCCTTCACACTGGTGGGGTGGAGCCCCATCATGATGTGGAATAACTGTTTGTCGCTGCGGTATAGCTGGAGCATCTTGTCGATGCTTTCGTTGTCTATGTTCGGCAGATACACCTGTGTGACGTGTTTTTCTTTCAGTCGTTGGATGACTTCGTCCCTGTCTTCCTTGAACTCGTCTTCGTAAAGGTGTGAGTGCGTGTCAGTTAGTTCCATCTTCCCCTTCTCTCTTATGCTTTTTGTTTCTTCCGTAAAGATAACGTTTCTTTTTGACAAAAATTGTGTGTGAAAAATCTTTGAAAAAAAATGGTGGGATATTTGTTGGAACGAAATTTATGCTTACCTTTGCAACGCAATCGGGAGAAATCGATTGTTGATGGTACGGTAGTTCAGCTGGTTAGAATACATGCCTGTCACGCATGGGGTCACGGGTTCGAGTCCCGTCCGCACCGCAAAAAAGAGATGGATGTTTGTCTGTCTCTTTTTTTTGTGGCGGATCGATGCGTCTGTTGTTAACCTATACTTGAGTTTTGTTGTAAATGGCTGATTGATAGTTCTATGTGATTCTTTCCTCCTTTGCCAAAGTTAAGCGCCCTATGATTTGTTTGTTTAATATTTGATGCGATGAGTAGGAAAGAATCAGAGCCTGTTGCCTTAATTCCCCTTGCTGACATTGATCCCTTGATGTTCTTATATTTCGGGGGGCTTCGTCAGAACGGATGTGAAGTCTTTGGTGACACGATTGCTATTGCGATTGATTCCTTCATCAAAGGTCCGTTGTTACGCCATGAAGATTTGCTTGATTATCATTTTATCTCTTTGTTGGCAAATTTTGCTGGTATGTAATGTATATATAGAGAAAAAAGACGTAACTTCGCGGTGTGAAATTTTCATTAACTATAATAATTCCTTTATGGTAAGAGACACAGCAATATTCGACATCATCGAGAAGGAACACCAACGCCAGTTGAAAGGCATTGAGTTGATTGCTTCCGAAAACTTCGTGAGTGACCAGGTTATGCAAGCCATGGGTTCATGGTTGACTAACAAGTATGCAGAGGGACTTCCGGGACACCGTTACTACGGTGGTTGCGAAGTTGTTGACTTGGCCGAGCAATTATGTATAGACCGCTTGAAACAAATCTTCGGCGCAGAATGGGCGAATGTACAACCTCACTCTGGCGCACAGGCAAACGCTGCAGTCTTCTTGGCTTGCTTGAACGCAGGCGATAAATTCCTCGGACTGAACCTTTCCCACGGTGGACACCTCTCTCATGGATCCCCGGTTAACTTCTCTGGTCTGATGTTCCATGCCTTGGAATACAACGTGAAGGAAGATACTGGCCGTGTAGACTATGACCAATTGGAGCAAGTGGCCCGCACCGAGAAGCCCAAAATGATCATCGCCGGCGCATCCGCATATTCCCGCGAATGGGACTACGCTCGCATCCGCAAGGTGGCTGACGAAATCGGCGCCATCTTCATGGTGGATATGGCGCACCCTGCAGGTTTGATCGCCGCAGGATTGCTCAACAACCCTGTAAAATATGCGCACATCGTAACAACGACTACCCACAAGACTCTCCGTGGTCCTCGTGGTGGTGTGATCATGATGGGCAAGGACTTCGATAACCCATGGGGCAAGAAGACTCCTAAGGGAGAAATCAAGAAGATGTCCGCACTCCTCGACTCCGCTGTATTCCCAGGAATCCAAGGTGGTCCGTTGGAGCATGTCATCGCTGCTAAGGCCGTTGCCTTCGGTGAGGCTCTTCAACCTGAATACAAGGTATACCAATCTCAGGTGAAGAAAAACGCAGCTGTGATGGCTCAGGCCTTCATGGACAAAGGATACAAGATCATCTCCGGCGGTACGGACAACCACTCTATGTTGGTTGACCTCCGCACCAAATTCCCTGACCTGACCGGTAAGGTGGCTGAGAAAGCGTTGGTTGCGGCAGACATCACCACGAACAAGAACATGGTGCCTTTCGACAGCCGTTCTCCATTCCAGACTTCAGGTCTTCGTTTCGGTACTCCTGCCATCACAACTCGTGGTGCCAAGGAAGAACTGATGGGTGAGATTGTTGAAATGATCGACACCGTTCTCTGCGACCCTGAGAACGACAAGGTCATCACCTCCGTACGCGAGAAGGTTAACGCAACCATGAAGAACTATCCTTTGTTCGCTTGGTAATCCATTGTACTAAATAGTGCATTATATTCGGGAAGGCTACCTGTCAAGGTGGCCTTCCATTTCTATCCTATGGAGAAAACTCTTCAAGGTAGGTCGTCTTCCCCCAAAACCTATAATTAGAGCACCATGGTAACCACAATCTTCATCGTAGTCACCGTCATCATATCGATTCTATCGTTCGGGCAAAATGAAATCTTGCCCCAGAACCTAAGTCATCCGGAATGGTTTCACCAACTGAAGTTCAACGCCTATATGATTGCGCATAAAAAGCAGCACTATAGGCTACTCACCTCCGGATTCATCCACGGAAGCTTATGGCATCTGATATTCAACATGTTGACGCTCTATTTCTTCGGCTATTTTGTTGAGGATTGCTTCATTACCGTCTTCGGAGCGAAAGGGGAATTCGTCTATGCGCTGATGTATCTGTTGGCTATCGTAGTATCTTCCATCTCGGATTTGATAAAGTACAAAGATAACCCTGGATTCAGTGCGATCGGAGCGTCTGGAGCCGTCTCCGCCGTCATATTCGCCGCAATACTGTTTGATCCGAAGCTGAGCATCTACTTATTCTTCATACCCATACCGATTCCTGGTTATATATTCGGACCTCTTTACTTGATATATTGTCAATACATGGCGAAAAAGAACATCGACAATATCGGACATTCCGCCCATTTCTGGGGGGCAGTGTTCGGTTTCGTTTTCCCTATTATTCTTTGCCCCTCGTTGTTGGAGTATTTCATCTCATCTTTTTAAAGGACGGAAAGAGACGCTTTAGTCATTAGGATTCCTTGCCCATTCCCAAAGTGCATGGTAGAACCTATGTTTTGTCAGCGTGGGCATGTCTCCGATAATCATGAGTTTCATGCGTGCCCGCGTCATTGCGACATTCATGCGTCGAAGTTCCTTCAAAAAACCTATGTCACCTTGCTCATTGGACCGAACCAGACTGATTAGCACCACATCACGCTCCTGTCCTTGAAACCCGTCCACTGTGTTGATCGTTATGAACTTACGGAATGGTTTCAGGAATTTGTTTTCGCGTATAAGATGTCTGAGATAATAGACTTGTGCCTTGTACGGCGAGATGACTCCGAAATCAATTCTTTCGTCCAATATGCGGTGTGTGCCGACTTTCTCGATAAACTGGGATAGGAGAGTGATGACCAATTCTGCCTCCATCTTATTGATGCGGCCGGAAGAGAGAGCGATGAATTCCTCGCCAAAGGAGAAGTCGTGGGTGTCAATCCACTCTATCGGGTCCGCATAATCCAGGATGCCTCGGTAACGTACATTCTCCGCGGCTTTGAGCTTGCCATCGTAGAACCAGTCGGAAGAGAATCGCATGATACGTTCGTTCATCCGGTATTGTACATTCAGCAAGGAGACCACATTCTGTTTGTTAGCCACTATTTTCTCCATTAGCGTGTGAGATAGTCCCGCACGTTCTGCCTCAAAGCATTTGATGGTAGGAGGTAGTTGCTTATGATCGCCTGCGAAGATAACTCGGTGTGACTTACAGATGGGAATCCAACAGGCCGCCTCGATTGCTTGTGCCGCCTCGTCGATGAAAAGAGACTGGAAGGTCCTGCCGTATAGTAGTTGGTTGGCTGCTCCCACCAATGTGCAGGCAACCACCCTCGCATTTGCGAAGAGGCTTTCTCTTATCTCATATTCCAGGGCTTCCGCTTTTTCCTTCACGACCATGGCCTTGTTTCGGTCGGTGCGATACAGCTCCCGTACAGTTTTCCTCATGCTCCAAAGCGTGTCATAGTGCGGGTGAGCTTCGAACATGCGTTCGTATGTGAAAGATAGCATTTTGTCGTCCACGCGCGAAGGGTTGCCGATGCGTAGGACGTTCACGCCACGATCCACTAATTGTTCGGAGATCCAGTCGACAGCCATGTTGCTCTGTGCGCAAACCAGTACTTGACTCTCCCTCCGGAGTGTTTCGTAAATAGCTTCCACCAATGTTGTTGTCTTCCCTGTTCCCGGTGGCCCGTGTACAATAGCCACATCTTTCGCCATCAGAATTTTGTTGACGGCCGACTCCTGAGATTCGTTCAGCCAAGGGAATCGGAGTGGAGAAAATGATAGGAATTCGGCCTCTCGATTGCCTATGAGTGTCTCTCGAAGTTCGAGTAAACGTCCATTGCTCGTTCCCAGTACCTTGTCAAGAGCATCGAACATCGCGCGGTAACTGCTTTCATCGAAACTGAGTTGGATGCCTAATCGTTCTGAAGTCTCCAAGACAGACAAACACTCCCGATTGGGGAGTACAACCACAAGCGTCTTTTCGGATGAATAACTGACTTGGGCTGAAATCCGTATTTTGCGGGTCTCACGGTTTAGACTGACGGTGAAGAACTCTACGGATTTGCCATATTCGAAGTGGTCGTCATCCTCCTCCGAGGCATTCCCGTGTACTTCTACGACAAACTGATTCAGTGAATTGTAGTATGATCGTCCCAATGAGATGGGGAATCGGCAGATGCCCGCCGCCACTTTCCTTTCTACGGAAACCAGTCCGGATTGTTCCTCGAAACATTTTTTATCATACTCATACTCCTCTCTCAGCAGTTCTCGATGCTTAAGAAGGTTGAGTGTGGAGAGTGGGGTAGTGGACATGTGCGGGAATGGTAAGGGGATAGAAAAAAGAAGACCGTTCTTAGAACGGCCTTCCTCGTATGAAAGATTATTGTTATTTATCCAATAGAACGACTTCTATGGTACCTCTGAAGGTTACGCCATTGATTACAGCTTTGTAGAAGAATACGCCAGGGTCAACCATTCTACCATTGTAGTCTGTTCCATCCCAACCGTTCATGCCTTCAAATACCTTTTGTCCGTAACGGTCAAAGATGACGACATCACGTCTCTCCAAGAACACGTCGTTTAATCCATCTTTGATGTAAGGGGTGAAGGCCGTTGGTACACGGGATAACACGTCGATGTTGTACAAGTTGGAAGGAACAGCAGGACAAACGCCGTCACCGACCACTACATAATATTGGGAAGAATCGGCTGGCAAGAATGGATACGTCGTGTGGAGTTCCTCATAATCCCTATACAGAAGGGAATCTTTCTGACCTTCGCTAAGTGTTTCGAGAAGGTCTCCGTACTTGTCATAACCAGAGAGTTCTCCGTCGAATCCGTTCAGCACCTTGTACCAAGTGTAGAATACTGGTTTGAAATGGTGGGTATTGATTGACAAGACAATTTCATCACCCACGTAGCAACGAGTGATACCCAATGGATCGGTGGTGAGCACCAGTGAATCACGGACGAAACGTTCATGCATGATGAGCAGGATGCTGTCACGTCTGAACACCTCATAATTGCGCCAAGCATTCAGGTTCGTCACCAAACCGCCCACAGCATTCAAACTATCCTCCATTGTGGTGAGATTGTCGTCGCAAGGAGTGAATAAGCTGTTGTAACTTGTCGTACGTCCACAAGCGTTTTCCGCAAAGTAGTATGCCGGAATTTCCTTCTTCGTGTAAGGAACTGGGCTATTTGGAACGTAGTCTGCGGAATTCACGATCCAACCGGTCTTGGTGATCTTAGTACCCATTTCCTCCACACATACGGCAGAGATGCTGTCCATGTCGTGTAGGTTAAGTGAATCGTCCTCGCAAAGAGCCACATCACGGGAGACAAGATTGATCCGTGGTTTCTCGTTAATGGTCAGATAAGAGTATGCTGTGTCGGCGCATTGCGTTGTTGTATCCATAACGACAAACACATATTTGCCGCTTTGTGAATGTCTATTCAGCTGCGTCTTCTCCTTTCTGATCTTTTCGTATGCCACTTTGTCTTCCCTATAGAACATATCGTAATAAGTATTCTTGTTATCACTGAATATGATGTTAGAAGGGGCGATGCTGTCTCTATAGCAGTCGTAAGAGAATGTACTTGGAATTGATCGGATCTTTCCTCCAGACTCAATCAGCACGTATCCAGTTGCGAATCGGGCATCCTGAGACCACAAGTCGATATATGAAGAATCTTTATCCGCACATATCGTAAGGTCGCTGGCGGAAAGGGAGACGACATTGTTTGGTTTCATGACGCGGGCGAACATTTTCAGACTATCCCTATTGCCGCACTTGTCAGCTGAATAAATCCAAACCTCTGTGTCTTCCGTAATCACGATGCCTGGGGCTGGTACTTGCCAGACGTCTATGTCATCCGTCTCTGTACATTCGTCTTGAACATAGCTCTTGAACTTCGTGTACAAAGGAGGAACTGTCATTGTACATTTCTTGATGTTAGAGGCAAGAACTGTATCTTTGAAGTTCTCTGGAAGGACGAACTTAGGTGCGATGGAGTCTACCACGAGAACCACTTGGATCAAAGGTGTGCTTTCGTTTCCACACTTGTCTTTAGCGATCCATGTGCGCCATATCGTATAGTTGTTGTATGCGCAGTCGTGGGTATCTTCAGACTGGTTCTTTTGGATATTCTTCACGATTTCTATCTCATCCTTTGTGGAGCAATTATCAGTAGCGTCAATCACTACATCCTCCATCTTAAGCGCGATCTCGATCAACGAATCCTGGTCGCAGGCGATCTTGATGGTGTCCAGACGCGTATGGATGGTCGGAGGAGTGACGTCCTTGATGGTATAACGCTGATCACATGACACCTCTTGGCCTCTAATGTCTGAGACGAAATAGGTGCGAATTAACGTGTAATCACAAGGCGCTAATCCTTGCTCGGATTCCTCGTAACGGAATGAGCCCTCTTTGTATTTCTTTATTTCAGAAATCTTACCACCTGCTGCCAAGAAATCCTCGAATGAAGTGATTGGGGCATCAATCTCACCATAGCACTCGTAATCGGTCTTTTGAGGTTCGAAACATTCAAGTACGATAGGTACCATGTCTATGATTTTCACGACTTGTTGACAGGTCTTCACCTCCTTAAAGACATAGTTGAATGTCCAATAAACTGTCGTGTTGCCAATTTGATAATCGGCCGTGTCACCCAAACCGTCGCTACGGGAGAAGTCAATCGTGGCTGCATGGCATGCGTCGATGGTTATGGTAGGTTTTTCCAAACCTGCCAGTCTGACTTCTTCCGCCGTCGCATAGAATTTCTCCATCAACTCAAGCCGTACTGTATCTGCCAATGTTGAGCAATCGAACAACTTGGTTCTTACCTTCACATTCTTTTCGCAGGAATCTTTCATGATACCCCTCTTGTCGATAAAGATCCACTTCAAGTTGGTCGTACCGAGAGGGAATGGTTGGGCATCCCAAGCGATAGGTTTGCCGTTTCCGTCCGTCACGAGTTCGCCATTGAAACGGCGCTCTATAATAGGGATAATAGTATCATTGTCGCAAATGTCGATTGCCCTTGGGAATGTCAAACTGTCTTGGAGTCTGCTTGGATCCAATGTACATTCTCCTTCTGGCAACGTGAAAGGAATTGTGTCGCCGTAGATATCACAACCCTCCAACTTCAGGGAGACGGAGTCCACCACGTCCAAATAGGTTACGCAAGAGTCTTGGTTGCCCGATTTGTCCGTGAACAACCATACGAACTTGTGCACTTCCGTAGGGTACTTGGCTTTACGAACTTCATCTCCGCGATATACGATGATGGAGCTATCCTTTTGCTTGACGTAAGCGATTAGTTCAGGGTATATCCAGCCATCGCAAGCGTCATAAGCTTTCATGCCTTCCGGCAAATGAAGGTCGTCATAAGGTATTTCACACTCTGTGGCGAACACCTGCATTTCAGGGTCTTTGCAGACAGAGTCCAAACCCGGAGGAGTGTTGTCGACCACATTGATGTGCGTTATACAACTATCCAGATCGCCCTTGCCATTGTTGAAATACCAAATCACTGTGTGGTATCCACGAGAGAATGAATCAGAAACACATGCCGGAAGTGTTCCTGTATTCGTCACCTTAAGAGCCATTTTCTCGATAGGGTCTTCCGCACAGACGGTTCCGAACTGTCCGTTGCGGTGCTGAACCTTCTTTACTGCTACGGAATCATTTTCTGTTATAAGTATGTCGCATACCTCCTTCACGGAAGCATCCGTGAATGTGTATGTGCTATCCAAATTTGACAGGCGAACCACTCTAATCGGGTAAGTCGTCGTGTCATAGTCTTTAGACAAGGCCTCGCTGATGCCTAAGTTCTCGTAGCTGTATGGAGTGCCAGAACATGCGTCATACGTGTATTTCGTTTCACAGAAGTAGGAAACCCTACCTGTTGGAATATTATCATAGGTGAACGGAGACGGTGCTGAGCAAGAGTGCGGATCTGTCGGCAATGGTGGAACGGTATCCTTACAATCGATAAATGTAGGTCCACCTGACGAGATAATCACCTCTTGGGTACAACGAACCGTATCATATTTCTGCGTGTCGAAATTGAAGACATCGCTCGAGAATTGATAATAGATGGTGGTAAGTCCAATAGGGAAACGATGTTTCAAGAGCTCCTCTCCCGTGATGACTGAATCTACCGCATACGAGGTGGAGTCTCCATTGTCATCCACACACTTGCCGGTGAACCACATCTCAAGTTTCACGTTTCCGCAATACAATGGATCGGGTTGTGGCACTTTCAGCAGTTTCGCCAATTTGTAATCCGTATCCGGGTTAACAGTGCTTTGCGCTTGAGCGGATGCGTAGCGGTATTCCCTGTAAGGGTTCCTGTTTACTATGCTTCTTATGGTTTGAAGGCTGTCGCATTTAAACATTTCAACGCTATCCATCACATTTACCCTGCTATGACAATAGCTAGGATTACCTGCTGGATCGACGAAATTCCAAAGTATAAATGTGGTACCTACTTCGTAATCATCCGTCATAGCCTTATTCATGGAATAGTTCGCAGGGTCAAGACCTGGGTCTGCCATGCCATCCTTCATCACTTTAGACCGTCCTGAGTAGACGCCCTTCAGCATGATAATCGTATCTTGGAAAGAAAGGTCTCTCAATATAGGCTCTTTAATGTCCAGATCCCTGCCAGGACGAGCCACACAGCCGTTTTCCGCAGATACTTTCACATTGTAATCTTTCAATGAATCGCAGTCCACGATGGCTGGGTCCACGTCCTTTACCCTTAATGTATAGGTACAAGAGTCTGCCTTACCGCAACCGTCCACTACCTTGAATTTCACTTCTCCCACACCAGAGAAGAGGGTTAGCGCGGTTTTCGACAAGTCCCTCAAGTGCTCGTTGTGCAATACGTACGAAGAGTCGAAACTATGGATTTCCTCGTCAGCCTTGTAGTGGATTTGCACCATCAATGCCGGGTTGGTATCGCAACTGGTTTTGTAATCTGGTATCGGCAAGTAGATGGTTGTGTCCAACTGGCCTTTGTTTAAGATGTAAGTGGAATCTCCTGACAACTTGCTGCAATCGACGATTGGAGCGTCTGTGCCGTGCATGGTGAACTTGTCGTCAAGTTTAGCCTTACATTTCCCGTTCACTACTTCCAAGGAAACCGGGAATTCTCCATCCACCATGCCGCACAATGCTTGTTTGTCGAATCCATCGATATGGATGATACTGTCATTGGTCATTGTGGCACCCGTGAAATTCCAAGTGTAGCCTTTGACATCTTCGAAGTTTCTGAGTAGGATAGTGTCCGAAGCTGTAGCTGCACAAATCACGGAGTCTCCGCCTTTCGTTGTGAACTTCAAGCGGGAGATGTCCGGTTGGTCGTAAATCCACACGTCGAAACTATCTTTACTCTCCGCCACATTGGAAAGTTCCCCCGTCACTCTATCCTTCATGTGGGAAGTGAGGTACAGTTTATATGGCTTGTCCGGTGTATAGGAACTGCTCAACATGGCGTTTTCTCCCACGCGTACATCTGCAGATGTGTCGCCCGGCAATACTGTAAGACTCACATTCGTGACATTCGATGGCAGTCCGGTAGGGGAGACCAATTCCCACTTGAGTCCGTAGTCATCGCCTCCTTCTCTAATCCAATCAAGGACAGATAGATCCACCACTGAATAATGTTGGACATGCGGATAGGATGTGGCGCATATATTTTCACCCTTTATTCCTGGACCCTCGGACACCGAGCACAGCTTTCCACCCAAGGCGAACTCAACCTCTGTGGTTCTCGGCTTATACGAACCATCATCTTGTCTTTCCTGTGTGACGCCAATGAGTTTATAGTAGAATACTCCTTTGTCTAGCATCTTTATGTATGCGGTTTTAGCCTGTCCCAACTCGTCGAGTTCGGTTTCCAACTCGCCTGGTTCCCAAGCCATTTCCGTTGTCCTGTTTACGTCAGTGTACTTCTTCCATGTATAAACGGCGTTATGTCCGAATCCTTTAGCATTTACCACAGTCACACTATCCACACAAGCAATGGAAGGGGTAACGCATGCACCTTCAACTTCCGCACTGATATAATCCACGGCTAACGTTGCGCAGTCAGAGAATTGCTCAAAGAACGGGTTGAAAGAATAATAATCCAGATCATTGCCTGTATATGGTAAGTATCCATAATAGGTCATTTCGAATCGGAATATATTCAATTCCTTTTTCCGGTAATTCTGGGCGATGTACCCTCCGAAAATGAATTTCGTCGCATCATTTTGACCGTTTTGGTTCAATTGCGGGAAAATATCTTCCGATACAATTAGCCTATTTGTTAAATCATCGTATATGGCAATTTGCAAATAGTCATTTGTTTGTGTTCCATGCCCCGTACGGGCAATCATCTTTCCTTGGTCGTCGATTTTACAATCAACGCCCTCTGGCATAATCATATAGAACCGCATCGTGAAACGATAGCGACTGCCTTGGAAACGTGTTCTAAGAAACTTAATCGTGAAGAAATCATTATTCACGTGCTCTTTCACATAGAAATTATTATTAGGGTTCACTCCCATAATACTATCTATGTATAGTGGTATGTTCAGTTCGCGTTGTGACTTGATGTCCCCGTCTATGCCTGAAAAGACAATACCCTGCTCGGTGAAATACTCCTCCAATCCTGTAGGCGGAGTTTGATGCCAATCAACATGTGTCGCTCCCTTTAAGAGGTTGAAATCTGTTCCTCCAAAATACTCGCCCGTCGTGGTTTGGTGACACTCCATCAACCTACAATCTTCTTTCTGAGTAAGTTTCGTCTGAAAGTCCCTGGTGAAAAGAACAACTCCTGCACCATCCTTAGCATGGGCTTCCACCTTGACATGCAAGTCTCCATTTCCCATCAGGAATGTGTTGGATGGCACAGTTATCGTACCGCGTGGTGTCCAGTTGATTCCATCCGATGACAAGAACCATTGGTAAGATAACTTCAAGTCTGGATTAGTTTCCACACCCATCACCTCAAATGCAATAGGCTCGTTCAAACATGCCTTAGTTATCCCGAAGGAAGACAGATATGCATTCTCGAATGGATTCGTCACAGCCTGTGCCGACACACCCAAAGGAAACAAAAGGACACATAGAAGTAGCGTCAGCTTTTTCAACCCGCTAAAAATATTTGAGTTCATTGTATAACAATTAAAATTATTCATTGTTTTTCAGTATCAGTCTATATATATAAATATACGTAAAAAATCTCTTATTTCAAAACTATATATCATAAGCCTTTCACATTTTAATATTCTACCCTCTCTATGTCTTTCTATATATAGCATTTAATATACAACTTTTTAAGCATGTTTTTCACCAGTTTCGTATCAACAAAAATACATAAAACATTTATGACCTTCAATAGCATCAACACATAATCCGCACACCCGACAAAATTAAACTAAATTTTTCTATTTATAAATTTTTCTGAAAAAAATAGTGTTCCAAAGTGTCATTTTAAGTCTTAGACAATCCGTTTGAGCACAAAACGAGAGAAAATGTGCAAAAAAAATGGACAGGCGGAAGTCGTTAAAGATTCTTTTTTTTTTGAACCGTCAGATGTAAAAAAAAGGTGGAAAGACGAAGTAGCCTTTCCACCTTAGTTAATTAGTTTTGTTCCATCATCTTTTTGAAGAGATTGCGCATGCTGACGGCGTCGCCGATGATTTTGTGTAAGTCGGAGACTTTCACGCGGTCTTGTGCCATTGTGTCGCGGTAACGGAGCGTCACCGTGTCATCCTGCAATGTCTGATGATCTACCGTCACACAGAACGGAGTACCGATGGCATCCTGACGGCGATAGCGCTTGCCGATGGTGTCTTTCTCTTCGTAAGCGCAGCGGTAATCGAACTTCAATTCGTTCATGATTTCCGTGGCTTTTTCAGGAAGGCCTTCCTTCTTCAACAGCGGCAGGATGGCGCATTTTACAGGTGCCAATGCTGGTGGCAAGGACAATACGACGCGTTTGTCTCCGCCTTCCAATTGCTCCTCTTTGTACGAAGCCGCCATGACGGAGAGGAACATACGGTCCACACCGATGGATGTCTCGATCACGTAAGGGATGTATGACTTGTTCTCCTCTGGATCGAAGTACTCCAACTTCTTGCCGGAGAATTGTCCGTGGCGGGACAAATCCCAGTTCGTACGGGAGTGGATACCCTCCACCTCCTTGAATCCGAAAGGCATCAGGAATTCGATGTCGGTAGCCGCATTAGCGTAGTGGGCTAATTTGTCGTGGTCGTGGTAGCGATACTTGTCATCGCCCAAGCCAAGGGCCTTGTGCCACTTCAGACGGAACGCTTTCCAGTGCTTGAACCATTCCATTTCAGTGCCTGGTTTGCAGAAGAACTGCATCTCCATCTGTTCGAACTCACGCATACGGAAAATGAACTGGCGGGCCACGATCTCGTTACGGAAGGCCTTGCCGATTTGGGCGATACCGAAAGGAATTTTCATTCTACCGGTCTTCTGCACGTTCAGGAAGTTGGTGAAGATGCCCTGGCAAGTCTCCGGACGGAGGTAGATGGACATCGTGTTCTCCGCAGTGGATCCCACTTCTGTTTTGAACATGAGGTTGAATTGCTTCACGTCGGTCCAGTTTTTCGTTCCGCTGACCGGACATACAATCTCCTCATCGAGTATTATTTGCTTTAGCTCGTTCAAATCGTTGTCGTTCAATGCCTTGGCGAAGCGGGCATGAAGTGCATCACGTTTTTGGATATGTTCCATCACGCGAGGATTCGTTGTTTTGAACTTCTCCTCGTCGAATGCGTCGCCGAATTTCTTCGCGGCCTTCTCGACCTCTTTGTTGATTTTGTCGTCGTATTTAGCGATTTGGTCTTCGATCAGCACATCCGCGCGATAACGTTTCTTGGAGTCGCGGTTGTCGATCAACGGGTCGTTGAACGCATCCACGTGTCCGGAAGCCTTCCACGTCGTAGGCTCCATGAAGATCGCAGCATCGATACCCACAATATTCTGGTGGAGCAACGTCATGCTATCCCACCAATACTTCTTTATGTTATTCTTCAACTCGACGCCGTTCTGTCCATAATCATAGACAGCGGCCAACCCACCATATATTTCGCTCGAAGGGAATACGAACCCGTATTCTTTACAGTGCGAAACCAACTGTTTGAAAACTTCTTCTTGTGAAGCCATTACCTTAGATATATTATATTACAACTACAAATTCAGTTTTAAAAATCACTTCAGGACCTGCACCTTCATCTGAATGTCCTTCAACGGACGGTCGCCCGGAGCGGTCTTGGCTGCGGCTATCGCGTCGATGACCTCAAGACCTTCGACCACCTCTCCGAAGACGGTGTATTGATTGTCCAAGAAAGGAGTGCCGCCAATTGTCTTATAATCTGTCCGCATTTGCTCCGGCATTTTCGTGGCGGATTTTCCTGCGAACTCTTTTTCCAACTGCGCTAAGATCTCCGTTTGAAGTTTTTGTAAACCTTCCTGGTCCTTGGCCATCCTGAGCTTTTTCACTTCGTCGTTCCTTTGGTTGACTATTTGGTAGAAACGAGTCTCTTTCTCCTTGTTGATGGACATGTTTTCCATCTGGTTCAGTTTGGAATCATCCAACTTGTCACCTTGCACGATATAGAACTGGCAGCCGGAAGAACGTTTCTCGGGGTTGACTTGATCTCCCTGACGAGCAGCCGCCAACGCCCCTTTCTTGTGGTAATATTTAGGATATACGAACTCGGCTGGAATCGTGTATCCCACGTCACCGGCGCCCAATTGCTTAGAGGCTGGCGCATTCTTTGATTCCGGATCACCGCCCTGAATCATGAAACCTTTGATGACGCGATGGAATAATAGCCCATCATAAAATCCTTTCTCCGCCAGTTTAATGAAATTGTCGCGGTGTTGCGGCGTTTCATTATACAACTTCACCTTCATGTTGCCGAATTCGGTGGAAATCAAGACCATCGTCTCCTTGTCTGCAGCTTGTCCTGTCATAAAAAATAGAGTCAATAAAAATGTTACTATCAAGTTTTTCCTCATAAGCCTCAAAATTTATTTCACAAAAATACGAATAATGTTTTTCTGTACAAAAAATTTTGTAATTTTGCACCGCAAAAAGCGGAAATACAAATCGATTATAATAATAACAACTAAAAATAAAAGAAAATGAACAAGGAAATTCAACCAGAGAACTATCGTACGGTGGTGTTCAAGGACTTATCGAACGGTGACACATTCTTCACCCGTTCCACAATAAACACGAAAGACACAATCGATATCGATGGAGAGACATACCCGTTGGTGAAGATAGAAATTTCCAGCTCTTCCCACCCATTCTTCACAGGAAAAGCTAAGATGGTGGATACAGCAGGTCGTGTCGATAAGTTCATGAGCCGCTACGGCAACCGTAAGAAATAAAATTTCCGGGAAAGAAGATAAAGGGTATCGGAAATCGGTACCCTTTTTTTATACAATCAAAAGCCAGCCAACATGGAAAGAATAATCATATTCGGCAACAAATACAGAGAGGAAGTCATCAAACACACTAAAATCCTTGCGGATGCGTTTAGGAAGAAAGGTGTGGAAGTCGGCATCGAAAAGGACTTTTGCCAATTCCTCATCGAGAAGGGTTGCGATTTATCCTACCCTCACACGGTCATCGACGAAGAGTGCGGGAAAGCGGATATGGCTTTTAGCATTGGTGGCGACGGCACCTTCATCAGGGCGGCGGCTAAGATCGGGAAAAGCGGTATCCCTTTGCTGGGTATCAACGCCGGTCGTCTCGGATTCCTCGCGGATGTCTCCGGCGACGAAATCGGCAATGCAGTGGAGGAAATCATGGATGGCAAGTACAAAATCGAGGAGAGGTCGCTCCTCCGTCTCCATACGGAAGACAGACTCTATACGGACTTCAACTACGCTCTGAACGAGATCGCAGTCTTGAAGCGCGACTCCTCCGCCATGATCACCATCCATGTTTGGGCTAATGGCGTGTTTGTCAACTCCTATCAGGCCGATGGTCTGCTCGTGGCTACATCCACCGGATCCACCGCCTACTCCATGAGCGTCGGCGGTCCTATCGTGGTGCCTCAAGCATCCAATTTTATCCTGACGCCTGTCGCTCCGCATAGCATCAACGTCCGACCGATCATCATTCCGGACACCTGGGACATCGAGTTGAAAGTGGAAAGCCGAAACAAGCACTTCCTCATCGCTTTGGACGGACGTAACAATATTTTCGACGACAAGACGACGCTCTCCATCCGGAAGGCTGACTTCACCATAAAAACGGTGAAGAGGGAAGACCAGGATTTCTTCTGTACATTACGTACCAAACTTAGATGGGGCAACGACGAAAGAGAACGATAAAAGTATGGAAAAGAAGGATTTACGAATCGTATACATGGGTACCCCCGATTTCGCTGTCGAACCTCTCAGAAAATTGGTGGAGGGCGGCTATCACATCGTGGGATGCATCACCATGCCAGATAAGCCCGCCGGTAGAGGTCACAAGATACAATTCTCGCCTGTAAAGGAGTATGCCTTGGCGAACGGTATCCCTCTCCTTCAGCCTGAGAAACTTAAGGATGAGGCTTTCCAAGCAGACTTAAGGGCGTGGAATGCGGACCTGCAAATCGTCGTGGCCTTCCGTATGTTGCCCGAGTCGGTTTGGAACATGCCCCGCTTAGGCACTTTCAACCTTCATGCATCCTTGCTTCCTCAGTATAGAGGTGCTGCTCCCATCAACTGGGCGGTCATCAATGGAGAGAAGGAGACAGGCGTCACCACGTTCTTCCTTACCCATGACATCGACACCGGCAACATCATCCTGCAGGAACGTGTGGCTATCGAAGAGACGGACAATGTGGGTGTAGTGTACGACAAACTCATGACGATCGGTGCGGACCTCGTGACAAAAACGGTGGACAAGATATTGGATGGCTCCATATCCACTACCCAACAGTCCCAACTATACAAGGACGAGGCAGACCTGAAGCCTGCGCCTAAGATATTCAAGGAGACTTGTAAAATAGATTTCAACGGTGAGCCCCGCAAGATACACAATCTTGTAAGGGGACTTTCTCCTTATCCCGCCGCTTGGTGTGAACTGCAGGATAAAAATGGGGGTGCCACGGCCGTTAAGATTTTCGAGACGGAGATTATCCAAAGTGGTGCAAACGGTGCCCCAGGCACATTCTCCTTTGACAAAAAGAATATCGATGTGAATACTTCGGATGGCGTATTGCGCATAAAATCAATACAATATCCGGGAAAGAAAAGGCTAACGGCAGAGGAGTTCCTTCGTGGATTCAAGATGGAGGAGATAGAGAAATTTTGTTGAGACCCCGAACTTTTAACTTTTTTTTAAGCTTCGGCATAAGAAAAATGCCTACATTTGCGTTATTAGAGCAAACGAAACTATAAAGTATAACATTAAAACGAAACGCCTATTGACACACGCATACTCCATTTTTAAATAGAACGGGTATGATTAATACGAAATCTATGACCGACGATGAGTTGGTTAAACTATATGAGGGTGGTGTCAATGAGGCATTTGACGCATTATTGATGCGTCATAAGGATAAGGTGTTTGCTAACATCTACATGGCGGTCCGAGACAAGGACATCGCCAATGATATCTTCCAAGACACATTCATCAAGGCAATTTGCACCATTAAGCAGGGACGATACACTGAGCAGGGCAAGTTCTCCTCATGGATCATGCGTATAGCCCATAACCTCATCATCGACCAGTTCAGGACGGAGAAGGCGGAGAATACCGTTTCCAATGATGAGGATGACGAACTGAACCTTTTCGACAATGTGCGTTTGTATGATGATAACGTGGAGGATACGATGATTAGGGAACAGGTATATGAGGATGTTGTCCGTTTAATGAACCATTTGCCTGAAAATCAAAGGGAAGTGTTGCGTATGCGTTTCTTCGAAGACCTCAGTTTCAAAGAGATCGCCGATGCCACGGGTGTGAGCATCAACACCGCATTAGGCAGGATGCGTTATGCTATCATGAATCTCAGGAAACTTGCGGAGGTAAATGACATTTCTCTCTGCTGATTGATGGGGTAATACATAGGATGTCGGATCCTTGTTGGATCTATATGGGTTGCCTATGGGGACATAACTCTTTTATATAGCGGATGATTGCGTGCAGGAATATGCGGTTCAAATGAATTGTTAGCGAAAAAAAATAATTGTCTAAAAATCAATAAAATACATTTAAAAGGCATTTCCTTTGTGGATAATCGAGACTGCCGTTCTTTGCGCTTGGTCCGTTGTGGTGGAAGTTTCCTTCTAATTTATCACCCCATCCTCTACATGGTTTAGGCGTTTTCTTCCCTTCGAAAAATATCTGAATGAAGCCTCCGTGCTTTAGGGGAAAAGTTTTTTCTTCCCGATGTTATGCCTAATTCGTGTATTTTTCCTATATTTGTGTCAAGTTTAGGGACGTGTACATGGTTTTTTCAAGAATAGTTATAAGTATTTTTTTTTCATTGTTTCTCCTCTTTCCCGTCAAGGCGATGGAGTGGGCCGTTTTCCGTCATTACACAGTGGGGGATGGCTTGAGTTGTAACTATATACATGCTATTACACAGGACAAGAATGGCTTTTTGTGGGTGGCGACGGAATATGGACTTAATAAATTCGATGGTGTCCATTTCAAGAATTATTTCTTCGAGGATTATCCTACCTTGTTCCGCAATGACATCACCCGAGCTACCATGTTGCCCGACGGTAGAGCCTGTTTCGGCGGAAATAATGGTTTAGTTCTTTCTTATGACGAGCAGTCGGATTCATTCAAGAATCTCGCTCCGAAGGATTTCGACACGACTTACTTCAAATGTGTAACCGGTATTTATCCTATACGTAATGGCAGGACTATCCTTTCCACTAACGAAGGTCTTTATCTCTATAATGATAGTTTGGGTATCTTCGATAAGTCCCCTTTGATGTACGAGGCCACGAAAACGGTGTTCACCTGTAGTCTTATGGACGATGAATGGGGGCGTATATGGATAGGCCGCTTCCCTGGCATACATATCTGGGATAAAAATTATAAGTTGTGTGGCCCGGACTTTTTGGGCAGGATCAACGAGATGGTCTCTTCCATGGTGCGTATAGACAAGCAACGGATTATGTTCGCCTCGTCCATCGGTTCTTTGGGTATAGTGTATCTGCACGAGGATGGCAGGGTTGACCGTATGGAGATATTGGACACACCTTTCAAATTCATCACCTCTCTGTTGAAAGATTCAAAGGGTAGGGTATGGTTAGGAACCAGTGGAGATGGATTGTGGAAGAGTGAGTTTGTGAACGGTAAATGGCGCTTTGAGAAGTTGGAGCCGATCAACATCAAGGCTGATGAACTGAAAAAGGTGCATACTCTTTTTGAGGATAGGGATGGTGATATTTGGATTGGTACGCAGAATGCCGGGCTATGGCGTTATGGTACGGTCAAGGGCTCTGGGGCGTTGCATTCGTCGGATATCGGTTTCCCGTTGGTCGACGGCACCTCTTTCGCTGAGGACGATAGGGGGAACATCGTTGTCTGTGCGGATGGCCATGGGGTATACCTCCTTTCTCCCGACTTGAAACTGTTGAAACATATACAAACGGACGACGGATTGGCTTCCAATAATGTCCTTTCCGCGCAAAAGTCCGTGGATGGGAAGATTTGGCTTGCTTCTTGGGGAGGAGTGCCTTGCACCTACGATACCCGAACAGGGGAAATCAAACAGTATCCTTTTGATGGAATTGGGTTCCCATATAGCACCAGTAAGGTGTTGTTCTGTTCCCAAAATGGAGATGTGGGTGTGGGTATGGCTGGTGACGGCGTCTATTTCCTCCCGAAGGATTCGACGAGGTGGTTCCACCAACGTTTCAAAAATGACCCTAAGATTTTGTCGGAAGACCGTTGGGTGGAGCATGTGATGGAGACGAAACAGGGAGTGCGTTGGGTGATTACATCCCGCACCGTATGGCGTAGCGAGAAGGGGGGCCCATACAGGGCGGCTTTCCCTGATGTTGATGCCAACCAGTCCCATAGTCCTTTGATGATGTTCCAAGGCGCAAGCGACGAGGCGGGTAACCTGTTCGTCGTCAGCAACCGGGGCGTGTTGCGTTTCGAGGCGGATGGTTCTTCCTACAAGTGGTTGGATTTCCTTCCGGACGGACATTATTCGTCTATTGTGAGGGGAATGGACGGACAGTTCTGGACGAGTGGTTCGAATGGAATCCTGCATTTTGATTACAATGCCGGATTATACCAATTGGTGTTGTTGGATGAGCGGTGTCGTAATCGCAACTATTTCACGGCCCGTGCCGCATTCCAGGATTCGAAGGGGCGTTTCTATTTTGGTAGTACGGAGGGATTCCTTGTATTCGATCCCGCACTGATTCACGAGGCTCTGAGCGTGGATTACTTCTCGTTCTCGGATCTATACCTGTTCGGCGAGCGTGTCGCACCTAATAGTGAATTGTTGCCTGCCCCTCTTTCCCAGACGAAGGAATTGGTGCTGAACCATGATGAGACGAACATAGAAATCGCCTTTGATATATTGGATTTTTCAGGGTTGAATAATGTGGACGCATCCTATCGCATCAATGGCTTGGATCGTCGTTGGGTGGATTTGGGTGAGAAACGAGAGGTGAAGATTTCACACTTGCCTATCGGCGATTATGTGCTGGAGGTAAAAGCCCATCGTCGTGACGAAGTGGGTGAGTCTAAGGTGATATCGTTGAAGATCAAGGTGCTGCCGCCGTGGTGGAAGACGTGGTGGTTTACCATGGCTGTGTTGCTTTCTGTAGTGGCTGCTGTGGTGGCTATCCTCTACCTCCGATTTAGGGCTATAGTTAGGCAGAGGGAACTCTTGGCGACGAAGGTGGCGGAACGCACGAGGGAGTTGGATGAGAGTAATAAACTGCTGGAACAGAAGCAGGGAATCATTGAACGTAGAAATCAGGATTTGTTGGACGTGCTGAGGGAAAAGGATAGACTGATTTCTGTTGTGGCGCATGACCTGAAGAATCCTATGTTCGCTATCGTGGGTGCGTTGGAAGGCGTACTGAAAAAGAAAGAGACTTCCCCTAATACATGGAAGGTGTTGAACGACACCTATTTGTCAGCTTTTAATCTTCAGTCTGTGATGGTCAAGTTGTTGGAGTGGGCGAGGGGAAAGCAGACGGATGTGGCTTGTAAATTGCAGAGCGTGAGTCTACGGCAAATTATGACGGAAGTGACAGATCTGCTGAAAGGTGTTGTGGCGGGAAAGAACATCCGTGTTGAATGCCGCTGTGATGTTGCCCACAAAATCTATGTGGATCCTCGTATGGTTGGCACTGCTATCCGCAATATATTGTCCAACTCTGTCAAGTTCACGCCTGATGGGGGTGAAATCAAGATGGTGGCGGAGGAGCAGGACCAGCAGATATGTCTGACGATTTCGGATAATGGTGTCGGCATGACCCGTGAACGTGTGGATGATGTGATGAAGGATGGTGAGCATGAGTCCACTTTGGGTACGAATAACGAGCGAGGAACAGGTTTGGGCTTCCAGATGGCGAAGGATTTTATCCGTATGAGTGGGGGTGAGATTTCTATGTCCAGCGAAGTGGGGAAGGGTACATCCGTGACCATTTTACTGCCAAAGTCGGATGAATTGGTCGAGATATCCGTACAACCTGATGCGGAGGTTGATTTCGAGGTCAATGTCGAGTTGATGGAGGGTAACACAGTTATGATTGTGGATGATGATCCGTTGATTCTCAATAACTTAAAAGAGATGTTGCAACCGTACTTCCAGGTGATAGAGGCGAATAATGGGGAAAATGGCTTTGAACTGGCTTGCAAGGAGAATCCTGACATTATTATTTCTGACGTTGAGATGCCTGTCATGGATGGCATAGAAATGTATAAACGTTTGAGGTCCATCCAATCTGCGGTGGTGCCTCTGATTTTCCTTTCGGCCCGCAGTGAGGAAGACGATCGATTGAGGGGATTGTCCAGTGGAGCCATCGATTATGTGACGAAGCCATTCGCTTCCAGAGAGTTGTTGATGAAATTGAACAATATCCTGCAATGGCGTAGACAACAGCAGCAGGAGGTGCTCTCCCGCAATCTGACGGTGAATCGTATCGATGAGGAGACAAACTCTGTACTCAAGCAATTCCTTGAGGTGGTCGAGAAACGTTACCAGGATTCGGATTTCTCCGTCGACGATGTGGCGGATGCTTTGGCTATGAGTAAATCCTCCCTCTCCCGCAAATTGAAGTCTATCACGGACAAGACTCCTTTGGAGATCATCACGGAGTACCGCTTGCATCGAGCTCAGGAAATGTTGAAAACGGGGCAGAGTGTCTCTGACGTGGCCTACTCTGTCGGGTTTAACGATCCGTTCTATTTCAGTCGCAAATACCGCTCGTTCTTCGGTTATCCGCCTTCGCAGGAGGAATAATCGCTTGTTTGCCTCGCCTGGTTTCTCCTTGCCTGCTCGCACGCAGAATACTCCTATGTGGCTTGCTTCGGATAATCCATCCGGAGATTCAGGAGCGTTCAATTCTCATGTTGGGGGTAATAAAAAAAGCCATCCGAGAGTCGGACAGCTTTTCTAATGTATTGTTGCCTTACTAGGATTCGAACCCAGACAAGCAGTGCCAGAAACTGATGTGCTACCATTACACCATAAGGCAATACCATTTACGACCGCGAATATACTACATTTCCTTTTCCCGCAAAAGCATTACAATGATTTTTTGAAAAAAAGTTTCACACAGGGTTGTGCAGAAGCGGACGAGAAGAGAAAAAGCGCTATATTAGCGACATGAAAGAGTACCGATTAAGCGATTTTCTCCCGACGACCAAGAAGGAGTTGGAGCTGAGGGGCTGGGAAGAGGTGGACGTCATCCTATTCTCCGGCGACGCATACGTGGACCACCCCTCGTTCGCGGGGGCTGTGGTCGGCAGGATCCTGGAACACCAGGGAATACGTGTGGCGATTGTTCCGCAACCCAATTGGCGGGACGACCTCCGGGACTTCAAGAAGTTAGGGAGACCCCGTATGTTCTTCGCCATCTCAGCCGGTTGTATGGACTCGATGGTGAACCACTACACCGCCAACAAGAGGCTCCGCTCGGACGACGCCTACTCCCCCAACGGGCAGGCCGGGTTCCGTCCAGACCGCGCCACCATCGTCTACTCGAAGATACTGAAAGAGCTATGGCCCGACGTGCCCATCGTCATCGGAGGAATAGAAGCCTCCCTGCGGCGCATCACCCACTACGATTACTGGGACGATGAGCTGAAACCCTGTCTCCTGCAAGACTGCAAGGCGGACCTGCTCATCTACGGCATGGGGGAACTACCCTTGAAGGAGATTGTGCAGAAGATGAAGGCGGGGCGAAGCGTGGCGGAGCTGACCGACGTGCCACAGACCGTCTACATCGCCCGGAACGACGAGATACCCGAATACGAAGGGGAGACATTCACCCTCTTCTCCCACCAGGAATGCCTGAAGGATAAAATGAAACAGGCGAAGAACTACCGTGTGGTGGAGGAGGAATCCAACAAACTGAAGGCGCGCAGGCTGATACAGGGTGTGGACAAAGAGCACTCGGCCGTCATCAACCCGCCCTATCCACCGCTTTCCACCGAAGATTTGGACGCCACCTACGAGCTGCCCTTCACACGCCTTCCCCATCCGAAATACAAGGGGAAAACCATTCCAGCCTACGACATGATCAAGTTCTCCGTCAATATCCATAGAGGATGTTTCGGAGGGTGCTCCTTCTGCGCCATCTCCTCCCACCAAGGGAAGTTCATCATGTCCCGTTCGGAGGAGTCCATCCTCAAGGAGGTGAAAGAACTCTCCGAGCACCCGGACTTCAAAGGCTACTTGAGCGATCTGGGCGGACCATCCGCCAATATGTACAAGATGCGGGGAAAGAACCCTGACCTATGCGCCAAGTGCAAGCGCCCGTCGTGCATGCACCCCGCCATCTGCAAGAACATGAACACGGACCACTCGACGCTGCTCGAACTCTACAAGAAGGTGGATGCGCTTCCCTTCATCAAGAAATCTTTCATCGGAAGCGGTGTGCGCTACGATCTCCTGTTGCAGAAAAGCGACGACGAGCGCGTCAACAAGAGCCACCAGGACTACATGGAGGAGCTGATCGCCCACCATGTCTCCGGACGTCTGAAGGTGGCGCCGGAGCACACTTCGGACAATGTGCTGAACATCATGCGGAAACCTTCGTTCAAGCTCTTCCACGAATTCAACAAGGAGTTTGAGCGCATCAACAAGGCATACAACCTCAAGCAGCAGCTTATTCCCTACTTCATCTCCAGCCACCCCGGCTGCACGGAGGAGGATATGGCTTCACTGGCCTGCATCACCAAGAATCTGGACTTCAAGCTGGAGCAGATACAAGACTTCACGCCCACCCCGATGACCCTCTCCACGGAGATATACTACACAGGTATCCACCCCTACACGCTGGAGAAGGTATGGACGCCACACAGCAAGGAGGACAAGCTGGCGCAGCGCAAATTCTTCTTCTGGTACCTGAAAGAGAACCAACGGAGCATCATCAACGACCTACGCAAGATGGGACGCCCCGACCTGATCGAACAACTATTCTCACATCCTAAGGGGAATACCTATCCCGCACCAGAGAAAGAGCGGTTCCGCCGAGAGGAAAGCGGCAAAAAGGAAGAACGTTCCTTCCAGAAGGGTCCTCACAATCGTCCCGATCACCATAACCCGTCCAACAACAGGCGAAACAAGGGGAACGGACCTGCCAACAATAAACATAGACGGTAGAAAAAACAAAAAAGGCGTGGATTATCACGCCTTATCTTTAGTTGAATGATCATAGGAACCACTCAAGTATCGTTTCATCCATCAATACTCCACCTTATCCTCCTTCTCCGTCCAGGCACGGAAGACCTCCATCGCCTCATCCCTGAGCATCTGTTCACGAGGCAATTTACGCTTGCCGGCAGGCTTATCCAGCTCGTCGTAGATAAACTGGTCGTCGAAGCCGATGGACTTAGCGTCCTCCTTCTGGTTCGCGTAGTAGTAGCGGTCAATATGCGCCCAATACATGGACGAGAGGCACATCGGGCAAGGCTCGCAGGAGGCGTACAGCTCGCAACCGGAGAGGTCGAACGTCTTCAGTTTCTTGCAGGCCTTACGGATCGCCATCACCTCCGCATGAGCAGTAGGGTCATTGCCCTTCGTCACCTGGTTGTTGGACGAAGCGATGATCTCGCCGTCCTTCACGATAACCGCACCGAAAGGTCCGCCGCCCGTCTCCACGCTTTTGCGGGAAATAGCGATCGCCTTCCGCATGAATTTCTGTTGGTCCTTATTCATACTCAATCCTCCTCGTCGTCTTTATCCTTAGCTGATGGCGAAGCAATAATCGGGGTAGAATCCTTGTACATACCATTCTTAGCGTTCTCGCAGATGGTGGAAAGGGACTCTATGGTATACTCCACGTCCTTCATGGTGTGTTGTGTCGTAGGAATCAGGCGAACCATCACCTTGCCCTGTTCGATGTAAGGGTAGATCAGGTTCACGCAGAAGATACCGAACTCCTCACGCATGTGCATCATGGTATGGATTGCCTCCTGCATGTTCTCCACGCTTAAGTAAACCGGTGTGATGGGCGACTGCGTGTTGCCGATGTCGAGGCCGTTCTTGCGTAGGCCCTTCTGCAACGCATTCGTTATTTCCCATAGGTTCTTTCTCAATTCTGGGTGTTTCACCAGGTAATCCAATCGTGCGATGGCGCTGGCCGTGATAGCGGAAGGCAACGCTTCTGAAAAGGTTTGTGAACGCATGTTGTAGCGCAGGAAATTGATGACGTCCTCGCTTCCGGCGACGAAACCGCCAGAGATGCTCAAAGCCTTGCCTAATGTCCCGACAAGCACATCAACCTTATCCATCACATTGAAGTGGTCCGCCACGCCAATACCGTTCGGCCCTACAGTGCCGAAACCATGCGCGTCCTCGACCACCAACAAGAAGTCGTATTTCTCCTTGAGGGCTACGATTTTATCCAATGGGGAAAATTCACCCGTGACGCCAATCACGCCTTCCGTCACCAGCAAGACGCCACCGCCAGACTCTTTCGCCATTTCTGCGGCTTTTTTTAGTTGGGTCTCGATGACATCAATTTCGTTCTTATGGTAGGCGAAACGATGGCTTAACTGCAGACGGATACCATCATGGATGCTTGAGTGAGCTTCCGAGTTATAGACAATCACATCATTACGGCCACATAGGCTATCAATGACAGAGATCATCCCTTGGTAGAAGGAGTTCAATACGAAGGCGTCCTCTTTTTTCACAAAGTCGGCGATGCGCTCCTCCAGTTCCTCGTGCAGGAAGGTGTTACCCGTCATTAGACGTGAGCCCATCGGGTGTGACAATCCATATTGGGAAACCCACTCGACTTCCTTTGCCCTTATTTCAGGGTTGGAGGCGAGTCCATAGTAGTTGTTGACTCCCCAATTCAGAACTTCTTTGCCACGGAAAGACATTTTGGGACCCACTTCGCCCTCCAATTTCGGGAACATGAAGTATCCGTAAGCCTGTTTGCTCCATTGCCCCAGTGCGCCTGGATTAGCCGCAATTCTATCTAAGATATTCATCGTAAAAATCCTTTATTCGAACAGAATCATCTCCGGGATTTCCTCTCCCTCTGCCTTCGGACGGTCGTCCGCCTTGGAGCAAGTGTAATTATCCGTCACGATGAACGGTTCGGTGCGGGAGTAGCCCAATGATTCATCCTTGTAAACCTTGTTCATGTAGGTTCCCCATACTGGCAATGCGGTGGCGGAACCCTGACCATTCTTGATGTTGTCGAAGTGGATGTCTCGATCCTCTCCGCCGACCCAGATACCCGTGACCAGGTTTGGCACAAAGCCCATGAACCATCCGTCCGAGTTGTTCTGTGTCGTACCCGTCTTACCTGCGACAGGCGTCTCCCAACCGATGCAATAGTCATAACGTCTGGTCCTCAAGCGGAGACCAGTTCCTCCGTTCATTACGCCCTGCAGCATGGAGATCATCTTATAGGCTGTTTGTTCGCTGAAGACCTCGTTCATGCGTGGAATGAATGTGGAGATTACATTGCCTTGGTTGTCTTCGATTCGGGTCACGAGCAAAGGTTCGCTTCGTATACCCTTGTTGGCGAAGGCCGTATAAGCGGAGGTCATCTCACTGATGGAAACGTCCGCAATACCCAAGCAGAGCGAAGGAACCGGGTCTATTTGGTTCTTGAGGCCGAAAGAGTGGAGTAGTTTCACGAAGCTTTCTGGCCCCAATTGCTTGATCAAATAGGCGGAAGTCCAGTTGTTGGAGGTCTGCAGACCCCTACGAATGGTGATCATCTTGCCGATTTCCTTCTTGCCTTCTTCTCCATAAGGCACGTTCCTCGGTTCCCAGATTTCGCCGGAAGGCAGGAGAACTTGAGGCTGTACGTTCGGAACGGAGTCGCAAGGGGAATGGCCCTCTTCCATTGCCAAGGAATAGAGGAAAGGTTTAATGGTGGAACCTACCTGACGACGTCCCACACTCACCATGTCATATTGGAAATAATTATAGTCTATGCCACCCACATACGCTTTCACTTGTCCGTTGAACGGGTCGATCGACATTAAGGCTGCGCGCAGGAAAGACTTTGCGTAACGGATGGAGTCCATCGGTGTGAGCACTGTATCCTTGCTTCCCTTCGTCCAGTCGAACACGCGCATGGCGATTTTAGCGGTGTCGAAGTACGCCTTGATTTCAGCGTCCTTCATCTTGCCGTCGTACTTCATGACGCGATATCTGTCCGACGTTCGCATAGCCTTTGCCAGGATTGAATCCACCTGTGCCTGTGTGGATTTGTTGGAGAACGGAGCCTTCTTGTGTTTTTGGTTGTATTTTTCCTTATGGAAAAGAGGTTGAAGGTATCCTCCCACATACTCTTTGATGGCCTCCTCGCCATATTGTTGCATTCTGGAGTCGATGGTCGTGTAGATTCTTAGACCATCCGTATAGAGGTTATAGGGCGTTCCGTCCGGTTTCAGGTTCTTGTTGCACCAGCCATAAAGCGGGTTCGTCTCCCATGCCAAGGAATCCTCGTAATACTTTTGGTGCATCCACTTAGGGTATTTGCTGTAGTCGGGACGTGGAGCCGTCATGATTGTACGCAGGTACTCTCGGAAATAAGGGGCCGGACCCAGTTTGTGGTCCACGTTTTGGAACTTCAGCTGAATGTCCAACTGGGATATGGAGTCGTAAGCCGCCTGCGTGATTTTGTTGTACTTGACCATTTGGGAAAGTACGACATTCCGCCTGCTCTTGCATCTTTCGCGTCTGGATTCCCTGTTCGGGTTATACTTGGCGGGGTTTTGCAACATACCCACGAGCAGAGCCGCTTCCTCTATGTTCAAGTCGTTCGGTTGTTTGCTGAAATAAATTTGGGATGCGGATTTGATACCTACCGCATTGTTCACGAAGTCGAATTTGTTCAGGTACATGGTGATGATTTCCTCCTTCGTGTAGTATTTCTCTAACTTGGCGGCCACCACCCACTCCGTGAGTTTCTGTTTCACACGTTCGAGACCGGACTCCGGTTTCTTGGTGAACAGCAATTTCGCCAGCTGTTGGGAGATGGTACTACCACCACCTGCGTCCTTTTGCATCACGATGGTTTTGATCGCCACACGGAACAGCGCATCCCCGTCGATGCCGGAGTGGTTGTAGAAACGGGCGTCCTCAGTGGAAATCAGTGCGTCCGTAAGGTGGGGTGAGAGTTCCGAGTAGGGGGTGTATAGACGGTTCTCCCCTTTTTGGAAATAACGTCCCAAAACCTTCATGTCACAAGAGTATACCTCTGTTGCGAACTTGCTTTTAGGGTTCAACAACTCCTCGACAGGCGGCAGGT
The DNA here is from genome assembly GCA_002310215.1 of Bacteroidales bacterium UBA1181. Taxonomy (GTDB): domain Bacteria; phylum Bacteroidota; class Bacteroidia; order Bacteroidales; family Paludibacteraceae; genus UBA1181. The sequence continues at coordinate 16,811 of DBYR01000038.1, read as the reverse complement.
ATCCGATTTTACCATCCGCGATCATATCGAAGATTTTATAAACGGTGAATATACCGGCAAAGAAAAGCACCCAACAAGCGATCAGGATCTTCTTCCCAATGCTTAATTTCCCTTTCTTTTTAGTTTCCTTCTCCATATCTGAATAATTATATCAATAGCAAAAATAACAATAAAAACGTAAAAACGAATCCGTTCGGGACGATGAATCGAATCATTCGACCCTCATGATCTTCGCTCCGATCGCATTCAATCGTCCGTCGATATCCTCGTATCCGCGGTCAATCTGCTCAATATTGCTGATGGTGCTTGTGCCGTGGGCACTCATGGCGGCGATCAGCAGGGCGATGCCGGCACGGATGTCCGGGGAGCTCATTTTCGAAGCCCTCAGTTGGTTCTCGTTGCCCAGTCCGATGACCGTGGCGCGGTGGGGGTCGCACAAAATGATCTGAGCCCCCATGTCTATGAGCTTATCGACGAAGAAGAGTCTGCTCTCGAACATTTTCTGGTGAATCAACACGCTACCTTTCGCTTGGGTGGCCACGACGAGGAAGACGCTAAGCAAGTCGGGTGTGAGACCCGGCCACGGAGCGTCCGCAAAGGTCATGATGGATCCGTCGATGAAGGTGTCGATGGTATAATGGTCTTGCTTCGGAATGAAGATGTCATCACCTTTTCGTTCCAGCGCGATGCCCAATCTGCGGAAGCAGTCAGGGATCATACCCAGTTGGTCATAGCAGACATTCTTGATGGTCAGTTCGGAATGTGTCATAGCCGCCATGCCGATGAAACTGCCTATCTCGATCATGTCCGGAAGGATCAGATGGTCGCATCCCGACAAGGATTCAACTCCCTCGATAGTCAGGAGGTTCGAGCCAATGCCTGAGATGTGCGCACCCATTCTGTTCAGCATCTTGCACAGTTGCTGGATGTAGGGTTCGCATGCCGCATTGTAGATTGTAGTGACGCCCTTGGCGAGCACGGAGGCCATGACGATATTGGCAGTGCCGGTCACGGAGGCCTCGTCGAGGAGCATATAGGCGCCCGTCAGTTGCTCCGCAGAGACGCGGTATAGTTTGCGTTCGTCGTCGTAGATGAATTCGGCGCCCAACTTCTGTATGCCTAAAAAGTGCGTGTCGAGTCGGCGTCTGCCGATTTTATCACCTCCCGGTTTAGGAACAATCGCTTTGCCGAAACGGGAGACCAGCGGGCCAGCCAGCATGACGGAGCCACGCAAGGCGGCGCACTTCCGATAGAAGTCCGCGGTTTCCATATAGTCCAAATTGACATCGTCGGCTTGGAAGGAATAGCATCCTTTTTTGATGAGGTTCACCTTCACGCCCATGTCCTTTAGCAGGGAGATTAGGTTGTTCACGTCCAATATGTCCGGAATGTTGGATATCGTCACTTTGCCGGGTGTCAAGAGAATGGCGCAGATAACCTCCAACGCCTCGTTTTTCGCTCCTTGCGGAATGATTTCCCCACACAACGAATGACCACCTTCAATCAAAAACTTCGCCATAGCAAAACCACTTTAGGAATTCGTCATTTCTTCTTTTTCTTCTTCGAGGAGGCCGGCGTCTGCGAAGCGATCAGATCCCTGCAGTCCTCCAACGTCACTTCGTCTGGGGTTAAACGGATGTCGCCTTTCGACAAATTACGCAAGTCGTCGAATATCTTCTCGTCCGCCACTCCGTCCTTGTTATAGAGAATGTAGCATTTCTTCATGTAGTTGGCGATGTAGACGGAGAGTTCCTTCTTCTCCTCAGGGTCTGTTAGTTCGGCGGCTTTGTCGATCATGCCCTGTATCAGTTTGCCGTAATGCCTGAAACGGAGATTTTTCGGAGAGGAGTATGGCACCCTGTCCGGACAATTATTGAGGGATTCTTTCTTCACCACCTCGTAAGGGTAGTCGATGTCCAACTTGAAGTCGGACATGATGGCGAGATGATCCCACAACAAATGCTTATATTCGGATAAATCCCCCAGTTGAGGGAAAAGGTTACCCATCGTGGCAACGATGGCGTAGGCACAGTTCGTGCGCTCTTCCCGGTCTTCAATCGTCAGACAATAATCCACCATGCTCTGTATGTTTCTGCCGTATTCCGGCAGTGCAAGGCGTTTCATTTTGGTGTTATATATCATATTTAAAAATAATTACCTCCAATTTCTTATCATGGAATGAAGCCGAAATGCCGGCTCCATCGGTCGAGGCCACGACCAATCCATGCAAAGGTACAATTTTTTTATTAATAGAGGAATTTTTCCTTCAATATTAAAATTATTTAGGGCCGTTTTTATTAACTTTGTAGGAGATAAAACAAAAGAGACAAACGATGATCCATAAGAAGGGGAAGATAATAATAGGGGTGGTCGCAGTAAGTGTTTTAGCGGTCTTGCTGGGGCTATTTTTTCTACGTAAAAACGCCAGATTGGCGGAACAATATTTCAAGGGGGAGGCGCTTGGCACCTACTTCAACATAAAATGTTCCGTGGATAGTGTGCCGATTGACCCGAGAGAACTAATGGCTTGCCTCAACAATTTCGAGCACTCCCTCTCCACCTTCGATGAACAGTCCATCATTTCACGCATCAACAACAATGAACTATATGTGGCTCCCGACTCCCTATTCCTCAACGTCTTCAATCGAGGGATGGAGATCTCCAGACTGACGGACGGCGCGTTCGACATGACCGTTGCCCCGCTTGTGAACCTCTGGGGCTTCGGCTTCAAGAAAGGAGAGGAGGTGACCGACAAGCATGTCCGGGAGATCCTCCGGCACGTCGGCTATCAAAAAGTGGAACTGAAGAATGGCTACGTCGAGAAGTCTGACAAAGAGGTCATGCTGGATGCCTCCGCGATTGCTAAGGGGTACTCTTGCGACGTCGTGGCGCAGTTCCTTCGCTCCAAAGGTTGCAAGAACTACATGGTGGAGATTGGGGGAGAAATCGTGACCCGCGGTGTCAACGTGAAGGGCGAGCCTTGGAGCATCGGCATCACCCAACCGACGGAGGAAAACAGTTTGGACAATCCTACGCTCCAGGCGAAGGTGGTCTTGGGTGACATCGGCACCGCCACTTCTGGCAACTATCGCCAATTCTACTACAAGGATGGGAAACGCTATTCGCACACCATCGATCCTCATACGGGTTACCCCGTGGAGCATAACTTACTGAGCGCCACCGTGTTCGCATCTGACTGCATGACCGCAGACGCACTCGCCACCGCCTTCATGGTGATGGGGCTTGAGAAGGCCTGCGACTTCGTTAACCAACAGGTGCTTCCCGTCACCGCCTACTTCATCTATTCGGACGAGGAAGACCACCTCCGGACTAAAATCGTCGGTCCGGACAGCGAGAAATTTAAACTCACAGAACTACAAGAAGCCAAATGAACAGACGAGTCTTTCTGACAATAGTGACCTTGTGCCTTGCCCACTTGCTCGCCTTGGGGCAAATAGGCACACGTATCTCAACCTATTCGACGGAGGCCGGACTTTCCCAAAACAACGTCACGGGTATCATCAAAGGACATTCTGGCTTCGTTTGGGCCACGACGTTAGATGGCCTTAGCCGCTTTGACGGATATGATTTCAAAAACTTCAAAGCCAGTTCCAAAGAACTTTCCCGAAGCATCAGTAACCAATTCATAGATATAAAGCAAGACCAGTTCCACCATCTGTGGATCCTCAACGACATCGGTCAGGTCTTGCGGTTCAACCCTAAAAACGAGACCTTTAGTCTGTACCCTTCCGCTGATAGCAACAAGGGAGACAACTACTTCTCCGCCGCCAAACTCGTTCAACTCAGTCCTTCCGAACTGTGGATCATCGGCTCGGGCGAGAGCGGCGCCTTGCAAATCGTCGTGGACTCCACCGAGGAGGCTCATATCCACCACATTGGCAGGGATGCGGACGAGACGCAAGGCACAAGGGTCAACAATGTCTTCATGGAAAAGAGCGGTCAACGCTGGGCCCTGACGAAGCAGGGAGCGGCCACCATCAGCCAGCAGGACACAATCCTCACCCTGAACTACATTCCACTACCGGATAGTCTACCCGCCTTCCAGATGATCGAGACGGACCAAGAGCTCCTCATCGCATCCGCACAAGGCAAGGTGATTCTTTACGACAAGACCAAGAAGCGTTTCTCCTCCGTTCCGATAGGAGCCCCGAGTGAAGAGATCACCCATATTTTCTCGCTCGACGATGCGCACTTCTGCACCATCAGCAGTGACTACACCATCCGTGTGGTGGATCTGAAGGACTGGACCGTCAAGGGAACACGCACCATGGATGGCTCCACCGAAAAGATCTGGCAAGACGAAAGGAAAAACGTCTATGCCAAACTGAAAAGTAAGAACATCATCTATGAGATCGACGCACGCTCTCATGCCATACGGGAGGAGTTCACCCATTCACAGACGAGCTCCGCCACCCTGAGGGACACGATGGGGGTCTCCTGGACCGCCGAACCCAATGCGGGCATCAGGAAAGTCGTGAACTTTGTCAGCGCAACAGGCCTGGACGCCGACCTCCCTACCATCCACACAAATCTCTTCAGCGAAGCGAAAGCCCTCTTCGAGGATGACGCCAGAAGACTATGGGTGGCCACTGAAGATGGTGCGCTACGCCTCTTCGACACGGAAAACAAACTCATTGGGTTCGTAAACAACAAAGGTGAGGTGGGCGCCAACAAATCCTACTTCGGCAATATATCCGTCATTTACCAAGGCCGGAAAGGAAACATCTGGATATCCACGGACAAATTACTCTTAGAACTCATCGAACTGGATAAAAATCATTTCTCCATTAAGAAGTGCCAAGCTTCAGAACCTGAATTCCAACCATTGTCCCACTACTTCTCCGAGATCATGGAGGACTCGAAAGGCCACCTGTGGTTGGCCTCTTCCAACGGAGGACTCCATCTGCTGAAACAAACGGAGAGTGGCTACAGGTTTATCCACAAAGAGAACCTCCTCAAGTTCAATTACCCTCCAACCGTGGAGAAATCACACTCCATCATGGAGGACAAGAACGGCAATATCTGGCTGGGCTCCAGCGAAGGACTCACCATATTCTCCTCCGATTTCGACAAGCCTGAGGAGATTCGTTTCTTCTTCTATAACACCGAAAACACGAACCTCTCCAACAGCTGCATCTACGATATCTTCCAAAGCGAGAAGGGGGACATCTGGGTAGCCTCCTTCGGTGGCGGATTATTCCACTTGGAGGGTGATTTCGTACTGTTCCAGACCCCGGAATTCAAGCCATTCAGCCGAAGCAACAACAGATTTCCTTCCGACCTGTTGTACGACATAGTGGACGATGCGCAAAACAACCTATGGATCCTAACGGAGGAGGCGATCGTCAAATTCGTCACGGAAACAGAGACGACGGAATCATTCGGACAAGTGCAGGATTTCCGATGCTCTGAAGACGCAGGAGAGAAGTTGGTGAGAAGACACTCGGGGTTCATTTCCACCGCCACCAATACGGGCTACTTCTCCTTCAATCCCCAAGAAGTCAAATCAGTGGATTACATGCCTCAGATCGTCATCACGCGATTCCTGCTCTTCAATAAAGAGCCGAACATACATGAGGAGAATTCGGTCATCCACACCTCCGCCAACTACGTGGAGGAGATCACGCTGAAGCATAATCAATCCGTGTTCTCCATCGGCTACGCATCGCTCGACTACAGATTCCCCGAGCACATCCAATACGCCTATATGCTGAAACCTTTCGAGAAGGAGTGGAACTACGTGGGCAACCAGCGGCTCGCCACCTACACGAACCTACCGAAAGGGGAATATACTTTCCTCGTCAAATCCACCAACAGCGAAGGCATCTGGTACGACAACATCAAGGAGATGAAGATAGTGGTGCTGCCTTCCTTCTGGGAGACGGGTTGGGCCTACCTCATTTACACCCTCATCATCGCCTTGATCATCCTTGCATCCGCTTCCTTCTATCGTTCCAAGACGAAGATGAAGATGGAGCAAGAGATTTCAGACTCTAAGTTGCAGTTCTTCACGGATATCTCCCACGAACTGCGCACTCCGCTCACCCTCATCAACGGTCCGTTGGAGAACGTGCTCGAAAACGGTACGCTACGCCCCGAAGACAGAGACCAATTGGAGGTTGTGCGGACCAACACGAACAGGATGCTCCGAATGATGAACCAAATCATGGATTTCAGGAAGATACAGAGCAATAAGATGAGGCTACGGGTGGAACAAACACGCTTGGGAGAATTTATAGCTTCCTGCAGCACCACCTTCCTCAAACTGGCGGACAATAGGAAGATAAAGTTCACCGTCAACGATGAGACGAACGGAGCCACCTTCTGGGTGGACCGTGACAAGATTGACACCATCATCTTCAACCTGCTGTCCAACGCCTTCAAGTTCACGCCAGACGGCAAGTCCGTATCCGTGCGCACCTACTTGGACAAGGGCGAAGGCGTCATCGAGGTGGCGGACAAAGGATGCGGAATGCCTAAGGATAAGCTATCCATCATCTTCGAAAGATATACGACGCTCCAGAACTTCTCACTCACCAAACAGAGCGGAACGGGCATTGGACTATCCCTCGTCAAGGAAATCGTGGACCTGCATAAGGCCACCGTGAGCGTAGAGAGCGAACCGAATGTCGGCACCACCTTCTCCATCAGGCTGAAGCCGGGCGTCGACCACTTCGACAACACCGTGGACATTGTAATCAACGACGGAACGAAGGGAACAGCCGCCGAGGCGACAACCAATCCGGTGGATGAACGACACGCCAACGATGCGCAGGAACAGCCTAAACTACTGATTGTGGAAGACAACGAGCAACTCAGGGAGTTCCTCCGCTCCGTATTAGGCAAACGGTTCTTCACCATCGAGGCGGCCAATGGAGAACAGGGCCTTGAGGCCGCATTGAGGGAACTTCCGGATTTCATCCTCACCGATATCATGATGCCTGTGATGGATGGTGTGGAGATGGTGCGGAGCATACGAAACGACGAACGGACCTCCCACATTCCGATTATCCTGCTCACCGCAAAGACAGACATGCAGAGCAAGATAGAGTGTCTGAAGATCGGGGCGAATGATTACATCACCAAGCCGTTCAGCATGGCCTACCTGGAGGCAAGGATAGATAATATTCTTTCGGAAAGGGAGAAGTGGCAGGAACGCTATAAAAACAACCTGATCGGTGTCGCTCCTATGGCTGATAGGGGAGAGAAAAACGACGAATCCATCACCCAGGAACCTTTGGCTGGGAAGGATGACGCTTTCATGCGCTCCATCGTGGAGATCATCAACAAGAACATGGATAACAGCGAGTTTTCGGTGGAAGATCTGCAAAATGAACTGAAGATAGGGAAATGGAACCTTACGTCTAAAGTCAAGGCGCTCGTGGGTCTTACGCCGATGGAGTTTATACGGGAGACCCGACTCTCCCATGCGGCGGATTTAATCGATAACAGCGATTACAACATGACGCAGATCACCTACATGATCGGCATGTCCGACTCGCGCTACTTCAGCCGTTGCTTCAAACAAAAATACGGGGTCACCCCTACAGAATATAAGAATCGTAAAAAATAGTCGATTATGAACGTATATGATTTCGCCTCGTTCGGAGGTTTCATACTGATCATCTCTTTTCTCCTCGCACTGGATTTAGGTGTGTTTCATAAGGATGACCATGTCGTCACATTCAAGGAATCCCTCACTTGGACCTGCGTCTGGGTGGCGGTGGCCATGCTTTTCGGAGGCCTCATTTACTTCTTTGGCGAGTATATCCATGGCGTCGATTCAATCGACCAACTCATAGACATCAACAAACGGCATGGGCACGGACTGAAGATTGACCCTCAACAAGGGATAGACGTGGCTCTCCATCTCTATCGGAAAGCCCTTACGCTGGAATATTTCTCAGGCTACGTGATCGAGGAGATGCTCTCCGTGGACAATATCTTCGTGATGATCATGATCTTCATGAGCTTCGGTGTCGACAAGAAATACTACCATAGGGTACTCTTTTGGGGCATCATCGGTGCCATTGTCCTGCGATTCTCCTTCATTTTCCTCTGCTCCGCACTCATCCAGCGCTTCTCATGGATTTTGGCCATCTTCGGCGGACTGCTCATCATATCGGGTGCGAAAATGCTCTTCGGGAAAGACGAGGAGGAGAAAATCGACACGGAGAATCATCCTATCGTCAGGTTCGCCGCCAAGTACTTCCGTCTGGACAAGACCTACAAGGGCCATGATTTCTTCGTCCGCAATGAGGGGAAACTATACATGACGAGCCTCTTCCTTGTCTTACTGGTCATCGAGTTCTCGGACATACTCTTCGCGGTGGATTCCATCCCCGCCATCTTCTCCGTCACAAGAGACCCTTACATCGTCTTCTTCTCGAACATATTCGCCATCATGGGTCTCCGTTCGCTCTTTTTCATGCTGAGCAATGTGATGAACATGTTCTGCAGATTGAAGACCGGTTTGGGTATTCTGTTGGCGTTCATCGGTGTCAAGATGTTGCTCAATACCTTCCTTGAAATAGAAATCGGTCCAGGCGTTTCGCTCTTGGTCATCTTAGGCATACTCTTGCTGAGCATCATCGCCTCCATCCTCTTCCCGATTAAGCCGGAGAAGAAGGAGAATGTCCAATAAGCGTCACGTATCCCCGCATAGGGTGGAGCCGCCAAGAGCCTCCTCCCGTTATAGTGGTGGATTAACCATAAAAAGGAAGGTCCCATTGCCGACTTCAATCAAGCAATGGGACCTGTTTGTTTTTTGATACAATATCAAATGAACTCTTCTCCGATCTTCACTTTCGTGTCGTTCACGAACTGGCGTATATGCTGCTCCTCTTCCTTCTTGCAGATGAGAAGGGCTTTGTCGGCCTCGGCGACGATATAGCCGTCCAAGCCTTGAATCACGGCCAATTTGCCTTCTGGGAGGGCGACGACATTGTTCTTGCTGTCATAGAAGAGCGTCTTGCACTTCAACGTGACGTTTCGTTCCGCATCCTTGTTCGAATGTTCGTAGACGGAACCCCATGTGCCCAAGTCGGACCAGCCGAAGTTGGCGGCCAGTACGTGCACGTTCTTCGCCTTCTCGAGGATGGCGTAGTCGATGGAGATATTCGTACAAGACTGGTAAATACTGTCGATGAAGGTTTGTTCTTTGTCCGTCCCATAGAAAGAAGCGCCGCTTTCGAATTTCCTGTTCATCTCGTTCAGATAGAGGTCGAAAGCCTCGATAATCGTGCGCACGTTCCAAAGGAACATACCCGAATTCCAAAAGAAGTCACCGCTTTCCAAGAAAATCTTCGCCAACTCGATATTTGGTTTTTCTGTGAATGTCTTCACTTTCAGTATGTTACTATCCGACGACATGTCTTCCACCTGAATGTAGCCGTAGCCTGTCTCCGGGCGACTTGGCTTGATGCCTAACGTCAAGATGTCGTCGTGGTTGGCTGTGTATTCCAAACCACTCAGAATCGTTTGAACGAATTCATCTTCCTTTAAAATCAGATGGTCTGATGGGGAAACGACGATATTGGCGTTCGGATTTTCCGACTTGATGCGGTGCATCGCATAGGCAATACAAGGAGCGGTGTTCCGACGGGCTGGTTCCAGCAATACTTGGCTCGCTTTCAGGTCCGGCAGTTGCTCTAACACAAGGTCTCTATATTGGCTACTGGAGGCTATCAATATGTGCTCTTTGGGAACAATCTTCAAAAAACGATCGTAGGTCATTTGGAGCAACGACCGTCCCGTTCCAAAGAAATCAAGGAATTGTTTCGGTTTGTTATTTGTGCTAAATGGCCAGAAACGGCTTCCTACTCCGCCCGCCATTATTACGCAATAGTTGTTACTCATCATATAGGTTTTAAAATAGCAGTTTGCGCGCAAAATTACTATTTTTCTCGAATAACTCAAGTTTTATACACAAAATATAATTTGTTGGGTCGCCTGAACAAAATGGCTTGTCCCGATGCGAACTTTTTTACTCTGATTCACAGTGTTTTAAAATTTATTTTTTCGATATGCGAAAAAAAGTGGGGCCGATTCGCTTGCATATCAGGAAAAACACCTATCTTTGCACCGCAATTGAGAACGATGGTTCTTCAGTTCGCCCAGATGGCGGAATCGGTAGACGCGCTGGTCTCAAACACCAGTGGATTCACTTCCATCCCGGTTCGACCCCGGGTCTGGGTACAAAAAAGGATAGGCTGTTAATCGAAAGATTGACGGCCTTTCTCTTTTTATGGACAATTCATCGGGTAGCCAAAGGGTAGCCAAAAGCGCCACGGACACCATCCCCTCCGACATTAGCCATAAAAGTTAGGGTCGCTCACATCCATAGGTTAAGATTGCGCCACGGACCTCGGCGTATTTATGCCACGGCGCATTTGGTTTGCTTGTAAATCAGGTGTTTGTGTCTCGCAAATCTACGTTTTCGGGAAAAAGAATGGGCGAACCCCAAAGGATCCGCCCAATTTTGCAAAGCTTACACAATACACGCAGGTACTTTCCAAAATTTAGGTTCAGAATAAACCATTATTACACTTTATCAATAATCGTTCTGTCATTGACTTTGCAAAGTTAATGCAAAATCATTTATTTCGGTTCTGCAATTTACTAAAAAAATTTAAAAATCAAATGCTCGCTGTGAAAAAATTGTCTTCCCACCCTTTCCTCCTTCCCTCAAATGGATGGTGCGTATTTGCCGAAGAAAGTCACAAAATAGCATCTTAATAAATTGAATTATAATGTTTTATGGTGTCTTATGAAACCGGTGAACTTGTGCGTCGATCTCTGCGTCCTGATCCGTCGATTGTGGGAAGGATGGAGTGCTACTGTCCACCATCCCTCTCTTTGCGGTATTTTCAAGTTTTTGAGGATGATTTGTGATTTTTTTTTTGTGTTGTTCCCTAAAAAAAAGAGGACGCTTGCCCTCCATTTATTGTACTTTTTAAATCGCGTTTTTGGATTTTTTTTAATTTGCGAAAATATTAGGGGACGATAGTTCCTTCAATTTTTACAATCCTCTTCGTCGCGACTCTTTTCCCTTCTTCCATCACTACCTCTTGTCTGTATTCATCGTATTTTGCGATGCGTCCTGTGAGTGTCTCGTAGCTGCCGCCTTCTTTCCGCTTATCGGGCACGAAGTAGGTGATGGTGACGATCGGCTGTTCGCTGATGTGGGCGAGCAGGTAGGCCATCTTCTGGTCGAGTTCCTTCTGTGTCGATTCGTCCGGGGCGATGAATGCTTCCGTCTCCCTGGCGGTCTCTCGGATGGCGTCGTTGTGACCGTTCAGGGCCGCGAAGGGGGAAAACTGTGCCGCCCGGTCTCGCATCGACATCTGTGGATGTTTCGCGGAGACGGGGTGGGGCAGGTGGATGATGTCGTCGTATTCATGCGTCATGCTTTGTGTCCTCCTATCTGTTGGTTACGTTCCTTGGCGGTTGCGCCCTCCTCGAAGTTCAACCCTTTCAGGATAGCGTTCTTGCCGAATTTCTTCTTGATGTCCAGTAGAGCCTCTTGCACCTTCCGCTCTTTCTTCTGCGCCGCTTCCTTTCGGGCGTTCTCTTTTTTCTGCGCCTCGTAGTCGACGAAGAGTTCCAGTTGGACTGGTTGTTTTCCCTTCTCTTGTGCGCCTTCGTGCAACACCCTTCCCGCAGTGATGTTTAACCTCCTGACCAATAGGTTGGGGTCGATGATCTTATCGAATAGGCTGGTTGCGGCTTCGATGATCGCATGGGTGGAGGAGGTGTATGCGGAGAGGTTGCAGTTGCCATGCGCGGGCTTGGGCACGGGCTTGCCGTAGTAGCTGGTGGTGATCGCTCCATGGTAGGCCTCCTTGATTTCGGGGCGGGTGAGCGACTCCGCGTCATAGTCTATGTAGAGGCTGATTAGGTTGGTGACCAAGCGCTTGTCCACCAGTTCGAGGGCGAGGTTGTCCGCCATCTCCTGGACCACCACCTTGGTCTTCTTGTAGTCGTAGGGGGAGGAGAGCACTTGCCCGTTGCCGATCGAGTGGTTCTCTGGCTGGTATCCTTTGATGTCGGCGATGGTGCAGGGTTCCCAGCCCCAGGCGTGGTCGATGAGCAGTTCCGCGTTGACGCCGAAGAGTTGGTAGAGGAAATCCTCGTTGTTCAGGGAGCATCGTGCCACCTTGCCCATCGTGTCCATACCGTACATCTCCAGCTTGCGGGCGATGCCTTTGCCCACCCGCCAGAAGCTGGTGAGGGGACGGTGGTCCCAAAGTTGTTGGCGGTAGGAGAGTTCGTCTAACTCTGCGATGCGCACCCCGTCCTTGTCCGCAGGGATATGTTTCGCCACGATGTCCATGGCTATCTTGCAGAGGTAGAGGTTGGTGCCGATGCCAGCCGTGGCGGTGATGCCGGTGTGTTCGAACACGTCGCGGATCATCTTCATGGCGAACCCTCTTGGCGTCAGATGGTTGCTCTTGAGGTAGTTGGTCGCGTCGATGAAGACCTCGTCGATGGAGTAGACGTGGATATCCTCCTCCGAGACGTATTTGAGGTATGTTTTGTAGATGCGGGTGCTGTAATCGATGTAGTAGGACATGCGAGGAGGCGCGACGATATAGTCCAATGCCCAGTCTGGATGTTCTTTGAGCTCTGTCTCGAAGTGCGATTTTCCCGTGAGCCGTCGTTGAGGCGACTCCATCGCGCGTCGGTAGTTGACCCCTTTCACCAACTGCACCACCTCGAAGAGCCGGGCGCGTCCGCCTATCCCGTAGGCCTTCAATGCGGGGGTGATGGCGAGGCATATCGTCTTCTCCGTGCGGCTGCTGTCCGCCACCACGAGGTGGGTCGTGAGGGGGTCGAGTCCTCGCTCTACGCACTCCACGGAGGCGAAGAAGGACTTCAGATCGATGGCGATATATGTGCGGTTCCCTCTTTCCATAACGTCGCGAAGATAGGGGATGCATGGTTTGGACCGTAATCTTTTTTGGAAATTTAACATTTATTCTTTTCACCTTCCATTCGTATGACAATTTCATTAAATTCGCGGTCGAAAAAACAGATGTTGGTTCATTTGTAATTTTGATGGAAATGGGTACTAAAGGGTTATTGACCATCCTTATGCTGGTGGTGTCGAACGTTTTTATGACCTTCGCATGGTATGGTAATCTGAAGTTGCAGGAGATGAAGATCTCGACGGATTGGCCGCTGATCCTTATCATCCTCTTCAGCTGGGGCATTGCCTTGTTGGAGTATTTCTTCATGATTCCCGCCAACCGTATCGGTTCGCAGATCATGGGCGGCCCTTTCTCCTTGATGCAGCTGAAGGTGTTGCAGGAGGTGATTTCCATCTGTGTCTTCACATGCATAGTGACGCTTGTCTTCAAGGGGGAATCGTTCCATTGGAACCATGCGGCGGCGTTCGTTTGTCTGGTGTTGGCGGTCTATTTCGTCTTCCGCAAATGATTCCGCCATATGAAATGGTTGCATGTGATGTTAGGTGTTCGAAAGACAAAAATAGATTTCATAGTGTAAATGTTTCTTTATTTTGAATATTTGTATTACATTTGTATGGGTATGACTAGTATATATGCAGATAATAGGGAATAATTTTTAAGTATGAAAAACTGTAACGTTATGAAAACTATAAAGTTATGTCAATATTGCAGGTTCTTCGCTATGTTGGTGTTAGGGACTTGCGCATCGTTGTGGGTGGATGTCTCCGCTGCGGTGATAGCGAGTACGGATTTTGAGCCTAAAGTGAATCCGGGAGATTCTATCCCTTGGGATTTAATCTCGGTGAAGCAAGGGGGTATTTCTGGTAATGCGCTTTCCTCATCTGCCACCTATTCGGGTGATGGAAAGAACTATAGAACAGGGGCCACTAATAAATTGGATTTTGTCTATTGTGTGACAAACAATCCGAGCATATTGAATCCAGACTACATGGAGACGGATGAGTCCATTTGTGTCATTCAGTATGCTGGAACGATGGCCCCAATGACCTCTTTCTTTACCTACGATTTTGGTGGTTTGAAGGAGGGCGAGAATTTCACCGTTACGCTCGAATGTTATTTTTTGAACCCTACGAATACTAGTTCTGATGACCCATTGGGTTTTGTGATGTCTCTTAATCCGGCTCCAGCCCAAAATTCAACGAATGTGTTTTCTTACAAGGTGAGCGGAGGAGGAACTAATGATGCTGTCCAGACGGATGGTACCGTTAATTTAAGATCGACTCAGAAGAAAATTACGGTGACGGTTTCTGGAAAGGCGACAAGTAGAGACATGTCGTTGGTTCTCAAGTTCCCTTATTACGGAAAAAAAGCGGGTTATGCACTTGGTATTACCAGTATCAAGGTGGAAGGTACGCTCGATCCGTTTATCCGTTCGAGCCAAGGATTGAAGGTGTGTGAGGGAGAACAGACGGTGCTCACCCTTGATAAGGAGTATAATGCGAAGACTTACTCTTGGCAGAGGAAGGACGGAAATTCTTGGAAGGAAATCGGTTCTACGAAAAGCGTGATTTACGAGTTGAAGAATGGAGATGAGGTTTTCCGCTGTTTGGTCGGCGGTGACTCCTCTAATGTGATGAAGGTGGAGAGCATTGTCTGTTGTGTTAATGAAAATAATCAACCGACTTCGCGACAGACGCTTTTGTGGGAGACTTTCGGTCGTTTCACTGCCGCTCATACCTATGTGGACAAGGATGGCAATGTCAGCCAGACACCTAGTTCTTGGCCTGATTATAGACAAGATGTGTCATACGACATTCCAAGTCATGGATTTGATGATGGTGTGACTGAGTGCTCTCCTAAGTGTTCTTGTAATAACCCAAGTGTTGGAAATGTCGATGATGGTTACTATGCCATCGTGACTCCGACACCTAATGGATTTCCTTGTCTGCCAGGTCATGGTACAGGTCAAGGATATGTGGGATGGATGGATGGTGTGGATGCAGACCATACTTCGGAAGTTACAGGAGAGTCGAGAGGTGGTGCGCTTGCCATTAATGTGGATGAAGGATATGTGGGGGTTGTATTTGAAGCGGTATTCCCCGATATATGTGAGGGGAAGGACATATTTTATGAAACATGGTTCGCTAATGCTACAGGAGGAACTGAACATTCTCCTAAAGTTACAGTTCGGATTTTGGATGCTGTTACTGGTGAATTGTTGGATGAAATAGCTGATATAGAGGCAAAACGGGGTGGAGGCTGGACTCCTTTGACATCTGATGGACAACGGAGATTTCATTTGCAGGGTTCTGGTAAGAGGTCTATCAAAATGCAGGTTTTGAGTACGAGTGGTTCAGAGACCGACCATTCGTATTGGAAACAAGGTAATGACCTTATTATTGATGATATCAAGTTCATGGTCTGCTCTCCTCCTTCCTTGGAGGCATACTCTGATATCGCCACCTTGGCGAAGGATTCCACCATCTGTTCGGATATGGAGTTTGTGATTGATGCTCCTGTGAGTGAGATGTTGGAGAATTTCTTTGGCGGTAACCATAAGTTCTTGTTCCAGTATAGCGGTGATATGGGCAATACATGGCGCAATATATCCGGCTTGGAGGATCGCAACGAGTTTACGATCAATACATTGGATTATAGAAGTGACGATAAGATGCAGTTCCGCGTGGTGGTGGC
The DNA here is from genome assembly GCA_002310215.1 of Bacteroidales bacterium UBA1181. GTDB lineage: Bacteria > Bacteroidota > Bacteroidia > Bacteroidales > Paludibacteraceae > UBA1181. The sequence goes on along the minus strand of DBYR01000038.1, from coordinate 1,164 downwards.
TACCCCGGATGTGTTGGGTGACTTTGTGACTGATCCGAACAAGGCTGATATCGATGACGCTTGCCGTAACTACTCCATCACGGAGCCTTTCACCATCACCCGTGCGGGCGACTTGGACCTTGGCGCGCCGGTGACGACATCCGCTTGCGTGGACGCGGCGGTGACACTGAACGCTCCTAACACCCTCGACTTCACGGAGGTGGTCGCTTGGGGATGGTCCGACGAGTCGGGAAACGCTGTGGTAGCCCTCTCCGATGACCAGGATAATCTCTCTTATGAAATAGCCCATAAGAGCGCGGAGAAGGAGACTTACTATTTCAACGCCCAGACCGCTGATGGTTGCAATGGCAAACGTAAGTACGAGGTCGATGTGAAACCAACTGTGGATTTCGACTATGATAAGGTGGAGGATTGTGGCCTCACTACCTTTAGGATCATTGATAAAACTCCTACAGACGCGGCGTTCGTATGGACATATAATGGTGACGATTATCCGGGCGATGAATTCACTTATGATGAGACGATGTTGTCGCCGAACGAGGAGCCTACCACGATGAAATACGTGGAACTTTTGGGTACGGCTACAGGCTATTGTGATAATTTCGATAATGCTTATCAATTTATCCTGAAACCTATTCCGGGCGAACCTGCCGTTACAACGCCTTCCTTGAGCTTTGTGATGGAGGCGGGTAGTAGTGCTTCTGTGAAGGCTGCCGCTACTGCGGAACCTGACCATACCTTGGAGTGGGTTCCGACGTTGGCGACGGCTTCGTCAGCTCCTGTTACGGGTTGGAGCTCTGATGAGCCTTTCGTCTCCTTGGACTACGATTCAACTTATTTCTTCTTCGTGCGCCAAGTGAACGAATATGGCTGTGAAGGCCCTGCCGTAAATGTGAATGTCCAGGTTAGCTCTGCTAAACGTCCATATACGAGAGACACAACGGTTTGCCTGAACGAAGTGGTGGACCTGAATAGCTTGGCTCAGAAGACGGATAATATTTATGAACTTAATTGGTACGACGAGCTTGGAAACTTGTTGCCGGAAGCACCGAGTGTGCCGACAAATGTGCCGGGTGTGTCTAATTTCTACGTGACGCAAAAGAGCACCGAGATTCCATACCCGGAGAGTAAGGTCGATACAGTGACGGTGGAGGTGGTTGGCGT
>DBYR01000030.1 GCA_002310215.1 Bacteroidales bacterium UBA1181 | reverse complement strand
TTTGCACTTCTAATTTGAACTTAGGTCTAAGAGTACAAATTCATCCTCCCCATCCAACATGGGGCAGAAAACACGAATAAAGGGCTAAAAAATCAATATGGGAGCATTTCCACCAACCACAGGGAATAGCAGGAAGGCAATTGAGACAAAGTACAAGCGTCGATTTCCCAGCCGCGAGGCAGATCCATGCGAAGGGGGAGAGTTTCCCGCTCACCTCAAGAATCGGCCCAAGGCCAATCCGTTCATCTGTTTCGTCGGAATTAGGACTGCGATTCAGTCCTAAGGGGTTGCCGGTTTCCCGGCGTGTCGTGAAGGCTTTTCAGCCTGATGGCCTTTCGACCATTTCATATATCAAACAAAGCGTCTAAAAATGGGGAGACGACTTATCGCAAGCAGTCTCACCCTAGACATACTTTGTAAATTTACATTCAGTGTTAATGTGTAACGATATGAATATAATAAAAAAGAGCAGCCCGCGCAAATTTTCAGACGAAAAAAAACGCATTGGAGATCATTATCAACACCAGGAACGAAGAAAAATCAATGAAAAGGAGAAACGACGACAGGCGGAGAGTTGGGAATTTTGAATTTTGAATTATAAGTTCGACGTGGTCAAATAAAGGTTGAAGGCGTACGTTTCCTTACATGATGCGCAAACCCTGAGCCCCTTCGGGGCGACATTCTCCAGGCAGGGGTGTTAACCCCTGTGTGCAAGGCGGCACATGCGGATATAGCCCTGAAGGGGCGAAACATGGATAATTTTGAATTTTGAAACGTCAGTTCGACGTAGTCAATTTTGAATCGTTAGTTCGACGAAGTCAATCGGAGACACCACTTATGGGAGGTTCGTTCCCATGATAATTTTCACACATTTTAAGTAATTACAGAAAAAAATATTGAAGAAAAGCATTGACAAAGGAAATAATATGTCTAACTTTGAATTGTGTGACGCAAGAGAGACATACAAAAAAAAGAATTCAACATTTAAAACAGTAATATTTGTTTAACATTTAATCTAAAAAGAAAATGAAAAAGAATTTTTTCAAATGGGCAGTCTTGTTTACTGCTTTGGCTACGGCCTTGACATTCTCTTCCTGTGGTAACGACGACGATGAGGAGGAGAACAACGGAGAAAATAACGAGCAACTCAAAGAAGACGATGAGGCTGTACCATCTTACCAATTCTTGGACAACTCTATCGAGGTGAAGGCAGGCGACGTAATCCTTTACGCCAAAGTGGAGAAAGGTACGATCACCAATGAATACGAGGAGTTCTCTGTCGTATCCGCAAAGGCTGGCGAGGTTGTTCTCAAGATCAACGGCAAGCAAGTGACTTTGAGCGACGCTGGTGCTTCTTACTTGAGCGAGGACTTCAAAGAGTGGAAAACAGCTGATGCGAAAGCCGATCCCGCAAAAGTGCTTTTGTGCTTGAAGGGTAACCAAACAAACACCATCATCATCGACGGTACGCTTGCTGGAAACTCTACTATCAGCGAAGGCGCAACTCCAACTTTCTTCAGAAAGAAATAAGCCAACATGCATAGATAAAAAATCCCTGGCGGAAACGTCAGGGATTTTTTTGCGGGATACGGAAACCCCGCATGCACACCATTACATAAAATTCAATTATCTGCTCAATTATCTATCTTGCCAATATAGTTTGCCTCCCTTGACGAAAAGGGTGCCTCGCCTCGGCTCATTCAATGGCCTGCCGTAAAGATCATAGATAGGCGAATCACCTTCCTCAAGCGTCGGAATCACGGTCGTCACACCAGTCGTGATGACATTGTCGCGGATGGAAAGGCCTTCGGATGCGTCACCCAATCCGCCCATCTTATTCGCCGCACGCACCGTGAAAACATCTTGTTCGGATGAGCCTGACGGAACAGCGAACGAGTTGGTCGCCACGTTCGTCACATAGACGTCGTTCTTGAAGACCACATAGCAAAGCGCCGAATCATTGTCCACCCAGCGCAACGTATCGTTCCGCATGACCACTTGTGGAGCGGAGACGAGCCTTGCCTCCTCGTCGGGATGCCAATTATCGCTACCCGACAAGACATTCCGCAAGGTGTACTTCGAAGCCTCATCAGCGGAGAGGACAGGGTTGATGTAAGCTGTATTACCGTTCTTCTCGTAGTAGGAACGTCTATTGGAAAGGTTCACAGCATTGCCGTATGCGTCACGGCTGTTATACTCCGCGAAGAGGACCGGCATCACATCATTGATCGGGTTCCCCCAAGCGGCATCCGTCGGGAGCCTCTTCATCGTCGTGTTCAAGTAAACCGCACGAGGCGATTTATTCCACGCCCTACCCAATGTATAGTTCTTGTTCGAGATATCATACCCATCGATGGTGCAATCATGGAAGACATAGCCCCACTGACCCGTCCCGGCCGGCGCCGCGATGCAGTCGCCCGAGCGGTTTTCCAGGAAGAGCAGACAACGGTCGAAGAAGACGTCACTGCCTCCGCAGATGAAATCGACCGTACCATGGATCTCACCCTCTTCCCAATAGATACGGCCGGAGGTATTGTTCGAGTAATAGGTATCCTGCGTGCTCAGCAGGCGCACCCGCTTATAGATGTTGCGGTCGCCCTTGTCCTGCAGCGCCACGAAACGGTTCGCCTTGGCATTCGGATCGTTATAGGCGCGGTTCTGCAGCGTCAGATCTTGGAAGTACATGTTCTTGGCGGAGGTGTTCAGGCAGAGCGTAGCCGTCACGCTGATGCCCTCCGACTGCGCCGCATTGTAGAGCGTCACGCCCTGTGTACTCTGTCCGATGAAGGAGACGTTGGCCTTGCCGAAGGAAGTCTTCTGGTTCTCGTCGCCCGTCAGTCTGCCGAGATTATACTCCCCGTTCGGGAAGAAGATGATGAAGCGGGAAGAGGAAGAAGCCTCGGCGGCAGCCTTAGCGGCGGCAAAGTCACCGTCGACACCTACAACGAAGTCATATTTCACATGTTGGGCGGTAGGGGAAGGATTATATAGATCGTCACCCGAGCTCGTCGTATCGCCCGACGGACCATGTTGCTGAGGCAGGTCGCATGAGATGGCAGAGGCATCGTTCAAGGCATCCGCCACACCGTCCGCCATCATCTCGCAGACCAGCGAGTTCATGTATATCTCTAAATTCGTATAACCACTGCCATCCGAAGCGAGGCTCGCGCCATCCGAAGCATCATCAGGATTCAAGCCATAGGTAGACTCCCACTCGTCAGGCATACCATCACCGTCGGAGTCCGTCGGGGCAGGTACAGAGGCGAGGTTCGGCCAACCACCCACATCCGAAGTCTTATCGATGATACCCAAGCCGCCCAAGACGGAGCCCTTGGCGGTATAGGAACGTCTCCTCGTATCGTCCACCACACGGGCATCCACCGCGTCACGATGCAAAGAGGCGCCCGCATACTTCAGGACCTTCTCGTAGGCGACATCCGCCCTTTGGGTAGAGACAGGAGTGACCTTATACTCCGCATTGGAACGCACGGAGTTCTGGTTCATGGAACCATTGTTGGAGTTATTGATATCGAAGCCATTCCAGTCCCAGCCATTGCCCTTGTCCTCCATGTAATTGCCGCTCACGAAGAAATGGCCATAGACGCCTTGGGGCTGGTCATTCTTACCATCATCCGCCCACACCTCGAAAATACGGTACTTGATAGAGGATTTCGTGGCAGGACCGGACTTGTAGTAATTGTTCACGAAGTTATAGCTACCCCCTTCGCCCGCATAACCGCTGTTCGTCGCACCCCAATTATAGAAGACATTATTGCGGAGGTCCACCAACTCATTGCTCGCCTCGTTCGAGTAGCGGCTACCGCAGAGACGGGGCGTACGGCTGTCATGGTGGGCCACCAGGTTATGGTGAAACGAAGCGCCCTTTCCGCCCCATATCCCGCCATAGCCATGGTATCCCTTCGGGTGGATGGAGCCACGCAAACTCTCAGCGATCAAGCACCACTGCATCGTGAAGTTCGTATTGTCGTAGAAGGAGGCGCACTCATCCGTGCACCAACTCATGGAACAATGATCAAGGATGATATCCTTCTGCCTGCGGCCCCATATCGCATCCCTATCCAAGGTGACAGAGCCGTCGCTGTTCACGTCAGGCTTATCCGTGCCCAAGCGGAAACGGATGAAACGGATGATCACGTTATCCGCCCCGACGTAGGTCTCGTAGTTTTTCAGGCAGATACCATCACCTGGGGCAGTCTGTCCTGCAATGGTCAAGTCTCCGTTGGAGATCTTCAAGCGGGAGGTCAGTTCGATCGTACCAGAGACGTCAAAGACGATCGTCCTTGCGCCAGACTGATTGACCGCATAGCGCAACGTACCCTTCGAGCCGTCATCCGACAAGGAAGTCACATGATAAACCTTACCCCCACGACCGCCCGTGACGTACATACCGAAGCCCTCGGCGCCAGGGAAAGCAGGTGTGGCGGCATAGAGACTCGCACTCCACAAGGAAGCCACCAAAGACAAAAGACAAACAACAATTCTCATCGCCAGACAATTTAAAAAAACAAACGATGAATCAATTGATCCACCGATTGCAAAAGAAATCTATTTTAAACAATATGATTGAGAATATAAAGTCAAAAGCATGTAAAAAAATGTCAGTGGCTAATCGACCACGAACTTGGTGTTTTTGTATATGCCTTTGCCACGAATCTGCAACAAATAGGCACCGCACTCCAACGCATCCACGTCAAAGGAGTTGGCTCCTGGGAGAAGGACGATACTGTTTCCGCCGACTACCCTACCCGACATGTCTGAAATCACCGCATAGCAGTTCACCTCGGAAGTGATATCCGAAAAGACGGACACCACACCATCCTGATATGAGACGGAGAAGTGAGGCAACATCTGGACACGCACGGAAGAGACAGTGTCAGGGAGGTTAAAGACGAGACGTCCGCTATCGCTGGCAACAGGTCCGTATTCACCCACCGTGGAGATCTCATAAAGGAACGTACCCACCGTATCGGACTTCCCTGAGATAGTCGCACAGGATGACGAGTCATCGATTGATACATTGATTCCGCGCGGACGGATCGGATTCCAATCCACCTCGACGGTAGAAGCGTTCTCCCAATGGAAGACAAGCGGGTTAATGGAATCGTTCGTCGTAACCACCTGAACCGTATCGTGGGAAACCGACCTCGTCAACACCGGACGAGGCGCATCGACGATGAGCATACCTTCGCCGGAGAGGTATTCAGGGAAATCCTCCGCATAGTAGATGCCACCGTAGATGTTATCAGGACCGATCATCGCGGATTTCACCTCAATCGTGCCATTCAGAACAACATTGCCATTATCACCGATATAGAGATGGCGGGTAACCGCATCACAATCCACATACATCGTACCCAGCACCACATCGATGCCGGCTGCGCCCAACGCCTTATCGTCCTCAAGACGGAACGCACCGCCCGAGACGATCCAACCACCCTCGAAGGCGGAGGCATCCACACGAGGCACCAACGTGTCCGTACCAATCTTCACCAAGTATTCCGAACCCTTAATCGCACCGTTCAAGACCATCAAGGCACTTGTATCAAGCGACATGACACCAATGGTTGTCTGCGCATTCACGAAGAGAGTATCCACCATAAGGCTGCAATGCGTCTTCGTCGAGAGACCGCCACCATTCGAAACAATCTGTCCCAGATGATAGTCCGCACTATCCAAGTAGATGACAGCGCCATTCTCTATAATAACAGGAGAAGGGGCATCTATGTCTGCGGGCAATGAAACCATTCCCCTGCTGACCACAGCCGTATCATGACGGGAAGGCACACCCTCCGGCATCCATGAGACTGGATTATTCCAAGAAGAAAGCGTGTCAGACCCGTAGATATACTTAGAGATCTTTGGCGTATAGGCAATGGTCGTGATGCTATTGGCAGGCAATGCGACCACATCCAACGAGTCGTAGACACCCAGCACCTCGCTCCACTTCTTGTTCGGCACATCGGACTGGATCACCGTAGCCTTGCAATGTTCAGGGAAGAAGGAACATTCGAGCGACTTAGCGCTCCTGCCCTTGTTCACCAGGATGACAGTATACTCGTCATCGTCAGGATTCCTGAAAGCGGTAATCAGCACATCCGCATCGGAAGATGTGGCGTATAAGAGTTTCCAGCCACGCTTCACGAATTTAGAGAAATGACGCAACGCATGGTAATCACCATTCACGCGATAACCGCCCTCGATATTCTGGTACTCTCCGTCGACCAGCAGCGTATCGATGTTGATGCATGCATCGCCCTTATCGCCCCATATCAGGTTCCAATGAATGTAGGAAGTGACATGGTTGACGGTGAAAGCCAGCGTCATGAACCAAGCCGTGTAGATAGGGTCCTTCTCGACAGGGTCCCTCAACGGGCTGTTCTCCGTCATGAATAAAGGTTTGTTTTCCTTAGAGTATGTATCGTAGAGGCTACTCATCGCCTCTTTGAAATCGTCCGGGTAGGCATAACGCTGTTCAATCGCCTCATGTTCCTTCCTACCGCTGTGGTAGTAATGGAAGGAATAAGCGGATAGCAGCTTCGTGTCCGCCTTGGAGAGGTAGTTCTGCACACGGTCCCAACCAATTCCCAGCACCTCCGGTCCGATGATCATCGGCGGGTTATCCAGCGAATTGATAGATTTAGCAGCGGCGGTCAAGCACTTCGCATAGGAGGCCACGCCATTGGTGCTCTCGTCCGGTTCGAGCTCCATGCCATAATAGGAAGGATTACAGTCCACCTCGTTCTGTAAACTGACATAATCAGGATAGATGCCCACGGCCCTGTATTGCTCCAGCGAGCGTTTCCACCATGCGCCGAATTTATCGTAGACGAAACTACCGTTCTCCCACTTCAAAGAGCAACGGCCATTTCCGTTAGTACCCATCATATCATTATTAGACTTGAGAGAAGCCGGAGCGGACCAAGAGGTGAGATTCAGGAAGAAAGCGTCGCCCAAGCGTTTCTTGGCCGCCGCATAGATGAGCGAATCCAACGTCAAGTCGGCATCCTCCTCCTGCGCCCAATTACCCATGCGCAATGCGGAAAGACCCAAGCCATTGTATATCGTATCATAGATTTCCTCGCACTTCTCATGTTTCGCGATCCAATCCAGATAATAGACAATACCTCCTCCGATGCCATCGACCGACTGATACGTCGTCGAGGGCCTCACTTCCATGGTGACAGCCGCCGAAAGCGGAGAAACAATCACACACAGCATTATTGAGAGTATTGTCTTAGTGGTTTTCATTTTTGCCCCATTAAAATAGTCTTAACCCCCCAAATATATAATAAAACTTAATACGTTGTATCACAAAAGGAAAAAAAGAGAAAAACAAAAAGGCTTCCCCCAAGGTTTATGAAATGGAGAAGCCTTTTTCGATTGTCAATTAATGAGCAGACTATTGTATTAATGTAAGCATATATGTCGGTTTATTCCAAACTGTCGTCAAATGGTTGGACCGTTCCAAATCCGGTTCGTCAATCCCCATTGACAACATTGCAAATATAGGCGGAGAATCGTAGAATAACTTGCACTTATTCGGCAATTAGTGGTAGAAAATCGGCGGTAAAATTCAAAAAAGTGCGATTCCACCGAGAATTTTAAGAATTAAGAGTTAAAAGTTAAGAATTATGAAACGATAGTTCGACGTAGTCAATTTTAAAACGTGTACGTAATTTCTCTAACTACACGGTCCTCTCTCGGTTCTTTCATATAGACGAGGCAGAGGACAACTATTATTCCTCGCGGAGAAAAGAGTTCACGGAGTTTGATGCGAAATTATCACACCATCACTAATTGTAAATTGTAAATAGTTAAATAGTAATTATCGTTAAGGTGGCAAATGAAACCATCATGAGATGCGCCTTTGCATAACAAAAGAAGGCGACTCACATCGAGCCGCCTTCCATCCTATAGGGAAAAATCCATTAATTGTTTTCAGGGCGAAGCTTACGAACCACCTCACCGGCACGCCACATCTCGCTGTCATGGAGAGCGGCCAATTCCTTCTCCAAGTTAGCGCGGTAATCCGGCTTAGAGTTAGAATCGATGGAGATCTGCGCCTCCTGGCCTGTGATAACCGATTTGTACAACTTCTGCATAACCGGCTTGATAGCGTCGTGGAAAGGACCCATCCAGTCCAAAGCGCCACGCTGTGCGGTAGTGGAGCAGTTAGCGAACATCCAGTCCATACCGTTCTCAGCGAACAATGGACCGAGGGACTGCGTCAACTCCTCAACCGTCTCGTTGAATGCCTCGGAAGGAGAGTGTCCGTTCTCGCGGAGCACCTCATATTGTGCGGAGAGCAAGCCTTGGATGGCACCCATCAAAGAGCCACGCTCACCTGTCAAGTCGGAAGTGGCTTCCTTTTCGAAAGTGGTCTCGAAGAGATAACCCGAACCAACACCGATACCAAGTGCGATCACCTTCTCCCAAGCCTTACCGGACGCATCCTGGTAAATAGCGTAGGAAGAGTTCAAGCCACGGCCCTGAACGAACAAACGACGGAGGGAAGTACCGGAACCCTTAGGGGCGATCATGATGACATCCACATCCTTCGGAGGGATGATGCCCGTACGATCGTTCCAAGTGATAGCAAAGCCATGAGAGAAATACAAAGTCTTACCAGGGGTCAAATATTTCTTGATCATAGGCCAGCACTCGATTTGTGCGGCATCTGAAAGAAGCAATTGAATAATGGTAGCTTTTTTGCAAGCCTCCTCGATTCCGAACAAGGTCTCGCCCGGCACCCAACCGTCAGCGACTGCCTTGTCGAACGTCTTGCCCGGACGTTGTCCGACGATCACGTTGAAGCCATTGTCTCTTAGATTCATAGATTGGCCTGGTCCTTGGACGCCATAGCCGATGACAGCGATCGTCTCGTTCTTCAGAACTTCACGCGCCTTCTCTAAAGGAAACTCATCGCGGGTAACAACATTCTCGATTACACCGCCAAAATTCATTTCAGCCATTTGATATATTTTTATGTTTTATTGAATCTTCCGCGAAGATAAAAAAAGAAATCCGAAGTGCAACATGCGACATCGGATTTCTTGTCTGTTATACGTATGTCACTTCAGGCGATCACTTCTTGTCGCAACCTGCCACGAAGCCCCAGGAGAAAGCCGCCAAAGCGGCACCGATGAATGGACCTACGATGAAGATCCAGAGCTGGGACAATGCATCGCCGCCCTGGAACAAGGCTGGAGCGATGGAACGCGCTGGGTTAACGGATGTGCCCGTGTAACGGATACATGCCAAGTGAACCAATACGAGGCAAAGACCAATCGCCAAGCCTGCGAAGTTACCTGCTCCCTTGCTGGAGTCGGTGGTGCCCAACACGGTGAAGACAAACACGAACGTGAAGAAGACCTCAGCGAGGAGTCCGCCCGTCGTGTTCACTCCAGACTGCAAACTGTTCGCGCCTGTGCCCTCCAAACCTGCGTTCGAAGTGAGCAGATAAAGGATCGTGGAGCCAAGGAACGCTCCGATCACCTGGAACAACATGTACATGCCCGCATCCTTAGGGGAAATCCTCTTGGTGAGCAGACATCCCAACGTGATGGCAGGATTGATATGACATCCACTGATGCCACCAATCGTATAGGCCATCGCAACGACAGCCAAACCGAAGGCTACCGCAGTACCTACAACACTCGCGGTGTCCACACCGCAACTCAAACTTACAGCAGTTCCGCAACCCATAAGAACCAAGACCATGGTTCCTACCATTTCAGCTAAATACTTTTTCATTACACACTAATATTTAAAAAGTTAATAACACACACTATGCTAACACTGTACTACAAAGTTATAAAAATTATCAATATCGTATGCCGGAAAAATAATCATTTTTACCCCCTCCACACGCATGGCGTTCCCCTTATCGCTTCTGGAAAGGATATGCTTACGACGCAAATTTTTCATAGTGGCGCAAACTTTCCCCCAAGGAAGGGCAGTATACGGTCAGATACCCAAGCAATGGGCATGCCAACATATCTTCCTCAAGGGATATTCCTAATAAAATGTTCTATTTTTCAGATGATTTCTTCATCGGGCAATTCTCCCCGCACCCGCATTTTCCGTCACACTTCCCGTCAGGTTGTTCCGCATCACAGCAGCAACAGCCCCGTTTAGGCTTTAACAATCGCCTCACGCTCCAAGCGACAGCCGCCACGACGATCACCGCCACCACAACCGATTGTAACGTCTCATTCATCGCATGCCCTCCTCAAAAGAATAATTGACCGACTTGATGGATGATGAACGAGACTATCCACGCGACCATAGTGGTATAGCCCACGGAGAAGAGCGCCCACTTGCGGTTCGACTCCTTGGCGATGGCCGTCACCGCCGCCACGCACGGGTAATAGAGCAACACGAAGACCATGAAACCGAACGCCACCAACGGTGTGATCGGGTTCCCGTCACTGTCCCGATGGGCGGCAAGGGCGGTCTTCAACCCTTCCGACTCCTCGTCGGCGGAGAGGTCCGCATGGTAAAGGACACCCAACGACGACACGATGATCTCCTTCGCGGCCGCACCCGTGAGGATGCTGACACCCATCTTCCAATCGAAGCCCAACGGACGAACCACCGGCTCGATGAACTTGCCCATCTGTCCGATATACGAGTTCTCTTTCTGCGCCGACGCACGGCTCAGCTCCAGCTCGCCCAGCTTCGTCTCCTTCTCCTCCTGCGACAACGACGAATCACTCTCCGTAGCCTCCACCAAGGCATCGATCTTATCCGTCTCCTCGTTGTGCGTAGGGAAATAGCAGAGCGCCCAGATGATGACCGAAGCCACTAAGATGACCGAACCCATCTTCTTCAGGTACTGAACCGCCTTCTCCCACATGTGCAGCAGGGTGTTGCGGGCCGTCGGTATACGGTATGGAGGAAGCTCCATCACGAACTGTTCGGAATTGTTCTTGAACTTCGTCTTCTTCAGCAAGAGCGCGGTGAGAACCGCCACTATGATGCCTAACAGATAGATACCCAGCAGAATCAACGCCTGATGGTTCTCGAAGAACACGCTCACAAAGAGGAGGTAGACCGGCAGCCTGGCGGAGCAGGACATGAACGGAATGGCCATCATCGTGATGATACGATCCTTAGGGTTCTCCAACGTACGCGTCGCCATGATGGCAGGCACACCACATCCGAAGCCCGTCAGCAACGGGATGAAGGATTTGCCATGCAGACCCATCTTGTGCATCAGCTTATCCATGATGAAGGCCGCACGCGCCATATAACCCGTATCCTCCAGAAGTGATATGAAGAAGAAGAGTATCAATATGTTAGGCAAGAAGACGATCACGCCTCCCACACCCGCGATGATACCGTCCACGATCAGATCGGAGAGCATTCCCTCGCCCAGCAGGCTACGCATGGACTCGCCCAGCCACTCCACACCAGACTCGATCCACCCTTGCGGGATAGCACCCAATGAGAAGGTCGCCTGGAACATCAGCCACAGGAAGAATATCAGGACGGGGAATCCCAACCATTTGTTAGTCAATATCTTATCTATCTTATAGGCGGAATCGTCCGAATCCTCCTCCGGCGCCACCAACGTCTCGGCCAAGGCGCCACGGATGAAACCGTACTTGATGCCCGTAATGACGCTGGACATATCCTCGCCATACTCAGCCTCAATCGCATTCCGGCATTGATCCACCACCTGACGGATCGCGGAGAGGTCTCCGATATGTTTCTCCAAATGCTTATAAGTGACGGAGTCATTCTCCAACAGCTTGAGCGCCACGTAGCGGTAAGGGAAATCCACCGCCACCTCGGAATGTTCCTGGATAAGCGGTTTGATCTTACGGATGGCGCCCTCCACCTCGGTCCCGTAATTGATATGGATATGTTTGGTGACCTCGTCAGACTCCTCATAGACGGAGATGATATGGTCCAGCACATGGTCGATACCCTTGCCCGACTTAGAGTTGGTCGGCGCACAAGGGAAGCCCAACATCTTCTCCAGTTGTTCAACGTCCAAGACCATGCCTCTCTGTTCCAGCTCGTCGAACATATTCAAAGCCATCACCATGCGCACGTTCATGTCGATCAGCTGCGAGGTGAGGAAGAGGTTGCGCTCCAGGTTGGAGGCGTCCACGATGTTGAGCACCACGTCAGGGTGTTGCTCTGTGATATATTCACGCACATAGAGCTCCTCCGGCGAATATTCCGTGATGGAATAAGTGCCGGGGAGATCCACCAAATGAATCGTATAGTCGTCCTTGTAGAAGGTGCCCACTTTAGACGAGACCGTCACGCCGCTGTAGTTGCCCACGTGTTCACGCAGTCCCGTCGCATGGTTGAAGAAGGAGGTCTTTCCGCAGTTAGGGTTACCCACCAAGGCTACCGTGATGGTCTTGGTCTTTTCCGTGATCCTGCGCTGTACAGACTCCGAGAAGGTACCATTGGAATCAGGCACGATGCCCTCCGTCACATCATCCATCGCGACAACCTCGATATGGCTCGCTTCGCTACGACGCAATGAGACGTGGCTCTGCATAATTTTATATTCGATAGGATCCTGTAGAGGAGCATTCTTCAAGACCGTGACACGTTCCCCCTTCACGAAGCCCATCTCCATCACACGATGGCGGAAACCACCATGACCGTTCACCTTCACGATGACACACTGCCCGCCTTCACGGACATCCGCCAAGGTTTTTATATCGTCCTCTTTCATATCATTCTCCTTCCAACTCATATTTCATTCATGCTCCTCTGTTAGTTTGACAACATAGAGAAGAGGCTCCTCTCCTGTCTGCAGAAGTCGGTTCGCCATTACCCTTCCAAAAATCTCACAAAGATACAGCGAAAAAAACAACATGCGACGCACTCTCGCGCAAATATCGTTCCTTTTAGGTGCCATAGTTCCCTAAGCTATCATTTAGACCACAAAGATAACATACGAAAGACTTTTTGAGGATAGCTAACATTAGGTATAACATCCCCATAAATAGCCATATACGACTACCCTATTCCAGCCATTCAAGAACTATATAAAAATCATACAATTTACTAAATATCAAACACTTAAAAAAATTAAACTCATAACATTTCACGCAACGCTCATCCAATCACCAAACCCTCATCACCGCATATTTTGAAACATTTCGACAAGGGGCGGCCCCATTTCGGAGAAATAAAGTTCTTCCATCACGGATTTGTTTGTCAAAAAGTAATTTTTCATTAAATTTGCGAAGTGCATGGGAAGAAATTCACCCATCCATACGATTCATACACTCTGCCTACCAGCGACAAAAAGAGGCTTCAGAAGACGAAGCATCCTACATCCTTTAGGGAAGAGATCCTTCAACAACGAGGAGAAAGGCATCCACCATTGTGGCAAGTAGAAGAAGATCACTTAAAATTATATCATTATGGCAAACAAGTATTCAGGCACACAGACTGAGAAGAATTTAGAGGCCGCCTTCGCAGGCGAGAGCCAAGCACGTAACAAATACACCTACTTCGCGTCGAAGGCGAAAAAGGAGGGTTTCGAACAGATCGCGGCCATCTTCCAACAGACGGCAGACAACGAGAAGGAGCATGCCAAGCTTTGGTTCAAGGAGTTGGAAGGCATCGGCTCGACCGCGGAGAACCTGGCCGCCGCAGCTGACGGAGAGAACTACGAATGGACCGACATGTACGAAGGGTTCGCCAAAACAGCGGAAGCGGAAGGATTCAAGGACCTCGCCAGAAAGTTCCGTTTGGTGGCAGCCATCGAGAAACGCCACGAGGAGCGCTACCGCGCCCTGCTGAAGAATGTGGAGACTGCCCAAGTATTCGAGAAGAGCGAAGTGAAGGTGTGGGAGTGCCGCAACTGCGGACACATCGTAGTGGGAACCAAGGCGCCAGAGATCTGCCCTACATGCGCCCACCCGAAAGCCTACTTCGAAGTGCACGTGGATAATTTCTAAGGGAATCCCTCACAGGTTGTTCCTCGCATGAATAGAATGATGAATATTAATTTATATTTTAGTTTTCCTTAATTCCGCAACACTATTAC
>DBYR01000027.1 GCA_002310215.1 Bacteroidales bacterium UBA1181 | reverse complement strand
CGAAGCATGTAACAGATCCGTTACCTTTCTCGTTCCACATCTCAACATTGTAGCCGTTTCCGACTTCCTGCACACCATTGCTGGTCAATGTCTTTCCGTTACCAGACAATTTATTCTTTTGCTGGCATGGGTCGATGGCTTCGCCGCTTTCGCCGCCTTCACCACTTTCGCCACCTTCGCCACCTTCGGATGAACCGCCGCAGTTCTCAACTTTAACGGATGCTTTCTTAGCCAAGACCGTACCTCTTGAGTTGGTGATAGTGATATCGCCTGTTCCGGCAGCTTTTGGCTTCCAAGTAACGTTGCCTGCAGCGTTGATGCCGTCCTTGATCACATATCCAGCCACGCCAGTGAACTGCACGTAGTTGATGTTACATCCGTCACCCCCTTCTGTGGACTTGATGAAGAGTCTCATCTTTTTGGTTGAAACAGGATCGAATGTAGCCTTGAAGTCATGACCTACCTTCTTGCCGGTGTAAGCGGTCTTCCATGAACCATTCTCATCATATTGTACCTCGAAGCTTGAGATAATGTCATACTCGGTACACTCATCGATCATGATACCGCCGATGGTCTGAGTCTTGTCGAAGACGAAAGCGACCCACTCGTCAGTACCCGTATTGGTTCCCCAACGGCTGTTACCTCCGTGGTTTCCGTCATCGCTCAAGATCTTGTCGACTGTCCAGTATGGAGTACCATTGTTCTCCCACTCGGAAGAAGCGCTAACGTCAGAAATGGTAACCTCAGTGGAAGAAGAGCCTGAACCGAAGTTCAAAGAGTAGGTTCTGCCATCCACATCACCACTCAAAGTCCAAGAGATGGAGTAAGAAGAATCCTTGCAATACTTCTCGGCGGATGCAACGGTCAAAGTGAACTCTGGTTCTGGAACGGCTGGTTTGCCGGAGCCAACCACGATGTCACCACCACCTGGAATAGCCTTGAAATATACATAGCCGTTCTTCTCCTCGAATTCAAGTTCCTTGTCGCTCTGGGTCACCTTCATGTTGGACCAGCCACTCTGCATAGGTACACGGACAGACAATGGGTAATCCCACTTACACAGCGTGTTGCTGGTGAGGCTTTGGTTGAGCGTCAAAGAGTAGGTGTCGCTGGATGCGTCGCTCGCGATCTTCTTGAAAGAAGCGGCGTCACGCTCCTTCAAATACATGATGGCGTCACGTGCCGTACATACCCAATAGTCACTCTTGTTTTGATTCAACCATTGCAGCGTACCAGTGAAGGCATCCGCACTTGTAGGAGAATAACTACCATTCGCTTGACGACCCTGGATACCGTGGATCAGGAATACCATCCATCCTCCATTGGCGCCAGAACATCTGCTGGTCATCTGGCTTTGTGAGTTGATACCCTGATCACCACAGATTTGACAGTCGAATCTTGCCAAGTTTTGTGGGGATTTGCTGTTGGTCTGTCCACCGCAGATACGTCCACCGATGTAGTAGTTGAGCGTATTGCTGATTTCATTACAATTCGGGTAGGCAATGGTCAAACAAGGCTGTCCGATCTGCCTCTCGATTGTACTCTTAGAAGAAGACAACTCGCTCGAATTTCCGCTATGGGAGTCAGTATGGCTTCCGATTTCATGTCCTTTTTGTGCCATCTGTTTATAGGCACTCCAATCGTGAGTCCATCCCGTCACCACATAGAATGTGGCTTTGAACCCATATTTGTTCAATTCATCTGCGGCCCATGAGTGAGAGTTGACCTCGTTAGCACCATCATCAAAGGTGAAGGTTATCGCCGACTTGGCCCAATTCTCCCATGTGGCCACTTCCTGCGCCATCATGCCTGATACGCATAACGCCACACTGCCAATAAGTGTAAAGAATTTCTTTTTCATATTTCAATAAGTGTATAATGATTAATACTCTATTTCAAATCTCCTTTTAGAATTCCACACATCATCTATCGGAATTCTCTCGCATTTTTCATCGTGTTTATCTCCGCAAAATTAGTTAAAACTGATTCATACGCAAAGAAAAATGAACTTATTCCTCGAAAAGTGCATTTTCATCTGTGAAAGTAGTATATTTGCCCGTCATTGGACGGAGTGTGTCCATGGACCAATCTTTATAAAAAGCATAAATAGTTGTATATGAACATCATTAACGGTCGACTATCCCTACTTCTCATTCTTTTCCATGCCTTATCATCCTCCATTATTGCCGCCAGCCTTTCGGGCGTGGTGTGGGATAAAGAGGCGAATGTGACACTACCATACGCGAATGTGGAACTTCTTCAACTCCCGGACAGTTCTCTCGTGAGGGGTGAAATGGCCAACGAGGACGGTTCGTTCCTCCTTGAGGACATCAAGAAGGGCGAGTACCTGCTACGTGCTTCATACGTGGGATATATCGACCGCTACCGTAAAGTGAAGTTGGCGGCAGACAGCAGTTCTGTCACCATGAACAAGATAGTCCTGAAACCTGACAACCAACTGATTGAGGAAGTGGCGGTCCTGGCCACGATGACGCCTCTGCAGGTGAAAGAAGACACGTTGATCTACAACGCCTCATCATTCCGTGTAGCCGATGGCGCCATGTTGGAAGACCTCGTCAAGAAGTTGCCTGGCGCCGAATTGACCACCGATGGCAAGCTGGTCGTCAATGGCAAGGAGGTGAAGAAGATATTGGTGGACGGCAAGGAGTTCTTCTCCGATGATCCGAAAGTTTCCCTTAAGAACTTACCGGCCAATATGGTGAAGGACGTGAAGGCCTACGAGAAGAAGAGCGAATCCGCCCAACTGACCGGCGTGGACGATGATGAAGACGAGATGGTGCTCGACCTGAGCGTGAAGAAAGGCATGAAGGATGGCTGGATCGGGAACCTTTACGGCGGATTGGGTTCCGACCTGCGTGTCGATGATCCTGACCTGCGCTATGAAGTGGGCGGGAATGTCAGCAAATTCACGGACAACACCAACTTCTCCTTGGTCGCATCCTCCAACAACACGAACAAGAATGGCTATGACAGTAATAGCGACAGAGCCTCTTCGCAGGATAACGGCATCAACACCTCCACCACGTTAGGGGCCACCTTCGCAAAAGAGAAGAGCGCGCACTACGATTACGGTGGCAACGTACAGTACCGCCATGTCAAAAACGAGGTGGAGAAAAGCATTTACCGTGAGACTTACCGCCGCACCGGAACCACATACGCCGACGAGAACGACCAATCACTGAAACATACGGACAATGTCTCCGGAAGCTTCCGATTCAAATGGACACCAGACTCCATGACCAACATCGTGTTCAGACCCAACGTGAGCTATTCCCACTCTTTCGGGAAAACGGAGAATATCTCCTCGAACTATAATAGTTCACATAAAATGAACTACTCCAAATCATCCTCCCGGCGAAACAACAGTGACAACCTGAACTTAAACGGCTCCTTACGTTTCACCCGCAAACTAAACGAGCAAGGCAGGAACATCGGGTTGAACCTGAGTTCTGGCTATACGCACACACCGTCCGACCAAAGTTCAAGGTCACGCACGGACTTCCGCTTCTATGAGGATGAATACGACATGGATGAGGCTGTGGACTCTTCCCTAATGACAGACCGGTGGACGGACAAAAGGAAGAACGGATTCAACTACTCCGCGGAAGCATCTTACACGGAACCGCTATTCCCGAAGCATTTCTTGACATTCAAATACCGTTTCCAACACCGTGGTTCCGATTCATATTCATACGTTTATGAAGCAAACGACCTATCCCGCATGCTCGATTCGCTCAGCAGTTCGGTGAAAAATGACTACAACACCCACCGAGCCGAAGTGGGTTTCCAAGGCAGGGGCGAGAAAATGAAATACAACATTGGCTTCGCACTACAACCGCAGATTTCCTCAACAGAAAACCTTTTGGGGGCCAACAAAGGCAAAGACACAAGACAAACGGTTCTCAATTTCTCCCCAAGCCTGCGCTACATGTACCGATTCAGCAAGCAGCAGAACCTGATGCTCCGCTACAACGGACAAAGCTCCGCCCCAAATGTGGAAGACCTGCAACGAGTTATCGACGAGAGCGACCCGCTGAACCTGCGGTATGGTAACCCTGACCTGAAACCATCGTACACGAACACGGTTTCCGCCAGGTTCAAGAAATATAACCAGGCGAAGCAAAGCAGCATCATGGCGAATGTGACGTTCCGCAACGTCGTGAACGCGATCACCAACATCATTCTGTACGACGAGGCCACAGGCGCCCAGGAATACCACCGCGCAAACGTGAACGGCAACTGGGACCTCAACACACAATTCTCCAACAGCACACCATTTCGGAAACACCGCAACTTCCTATTCTCCAGCAACACGAAAGTGGGTTATAGCAAAGATGTGTCATTCGAAAGCGACGGAATGCGACGAGTCATGGGCATGCTCGACCTATACGGTAAATACCAATTAGGATACAGAAACGACAAATTCAACACGAACTTATATGTGGGGGGACGTTTCCAAAACAGTTCGACGCAGAGCGAGGAGTTGGAGTCGGGCCTTTTCTTCGAGGTGAACTTACCATGGGAGCTTATCCTCTCCTCCGACTTAGGATACCACTACTACAGCGGCTTCAGCGATTCATTCGACAAGGATGCGGTTCTGTGGAACGCCTCACTCACCAAAAATTTCCTGAAGAACAATGCCGGCTCCCTCAAGTTCAAGATATTCGACATCTTAGGTCAGCAGAGCAACCTCACCCGAAGAATCAGCGAGAGCTCCATCGTCGAGACGGAGTCCAACACGTTAGGCAATTACTTCATTCTCCAATTCACATATAAATTCAACACCTTAGGCTCGAAAGCATCTAAGGATATGGACGAGGTTCCCGAATTTGACGAGAAACGCCAAGGCCGGGAACCCCGTATGAACCGAGGCGATGGCCCTCGTCCAGACTTCAGAGGAGAAAGACCTGAAGGATTCGACCGACGCGGTTTTGAGCAGGGAGGTCACTAAGGCACTCGGCAAACATTGTCTATTTTGTTATTCATCGAGAATAATCAAAAAAATATTTGCAAAATGCAATATATTTATTTATGTTTGCGAATAAAAATAAAATATATGCAATATGGAGAGTCTGGATAAGGTATTTTTTTATGGGTTCATGGAAAAAGCGTTGGGAAGGAATGTCGATTTGATCCTCTCCGACGAATCCAAGGAGCTGATTAAATCCTATTCACGCATAATTAGGCTCAATAAAGGTGAGTATTTGCAGATTGAGGGGGATGTAAGCCGATATTGGGGGTATGTGTCGGAAGGATTGGTCCGCGTCTACTATCTGCAACATGACAAGGAGATTATCGAGCAACTTGCCCACGAAGGAGATGGATTCCTCGACTATGAGAGTTTCTTCGCGCAATCACCCAGCCGCCGTTTCATCCAAATGTTGGAACCGACCACGCTCTATCTGTTTCCGCGGTTGGAATGCGAAGAGTTATGCAATAAAAACGCGGAAATCCGTCGCTACTTCAGGCTACTGACAGAAACGGTTCTTCTTATGAAAAAGAAAAGGATTCAGCAAACCATCTTCAAATCCGCCAAGGAAAGGTACCAAATCCTGATGGACGAGAAGCCTAATTTGGTGCTGAGGGTGCCTTCCATTTATGTGGCTTCTTACTTGGGCATCACGCCGGAGACGCTCAGCAGGATCCGTTCAAGTGTCAAGTAAAAACATATTATAATCGCTTTATATGGGCGTGCGGGTGGTGATTCAACCCTGTGCGCCTTTTTGTTTTTCAGCGGGAAATCGTATTTTTGCGTGTAAATTTGTTTATCCATGTACTCAAGGGAAGAGGTCAAAATATTAAAACGCAACTTCTGGACGGGCTTCGACGCCTTTTGCGCCGAACTTCCCCGCTTCAAGTATCGTAAGCGTAAGTGGATATTGTATAATACCAAAATCAAAGGGGTCGAACTGAAGTTCGATGCCGCCCGCGATGGCGCCTACGTCATCTTCGAACTGAATCATCCGAAGACGAGCAAACGCCTTGAGATGTTCGAACTGATGAAAAAGTATAAGGTGGTGGTGGATCAATTCTTCGCCGACGCCGAATGGCAGGAGCAGTTCGAGAAGCCGTGCGGGACGTTGGTGTCACGCATCTATAGGCATCTTGGCGGACTTGATATCCATAGGCAGGAGCAGTGGCCGGAATTCTACCCGTTCCTCTCCCGCGAGATGTGCCACTGCGAACGTATGTTCAAGGAGATGCGCGAGTTGCTCCAAGATTGTGTGGAATCTAATAATGCTCCCATGACGGATGGAGAATAAGGATTGGAAAGGCAAAACGGGGGGCGGATGGTTTGGCCAAAATTTTCTGCTGATGTTTCTTGGTAAGGTGAGGGTCGTATGGCTCTACCCTGTCTTGTGCCTCGTCATTCCTTTCTACTTGGTCTTCGCCAGAAAGGGTTATCGCACCATCTATTCCTACTTCCACGACCATCTCCACTATTCCAAATGGAGGGCTTTCGTCGCCACATGTCGCAACCATCTCCTTTTTGGCGAGGTCGTATTGGATAAGTTTGCCATCCTCGCGGGGTACACCTCCCAATTCAAGGTAGAGATGCAGGGAGAGGATGTCGTCTCTGAATACCTGGATGGCGAGAGCGGCTTTATCATCGTCAGCGCTCATTTCGGCAACTTGGAGATGGCCGGACTCTCCATTCGTCAGGAAAAGAAACGTATGAATGGCATCATTTTCGGGGGCGAACGTGGCGGCTTTCAGGACCGACGTGACTCGGCCTTCGGGAAGATGAATATTAATTTGATTCCTGTCTCGGAGGATATGTCGCACCTCTTCACCATCAAAAATGCGTTGGAGGAGGGGGAGGTGGTCACTATCCCGTGCGACCGTTTCCTGGGTGGAAAGAAGAAGGTCTCCTTGGATTTCTTGGATGGTGAGGCCGACTTCCCTGTCGGGACTTTCCGCCTCGCGGCACAGCTGAACGTGCCGGTCGTCTCTCTCTTCATCGTAAAGATAAGCCATTCGAAATATTACGGATATAGCAGGTTGTTGCGCACTTCCCCTGAGGCCGCGAATTCGACGGAGCAGGCGGAATTCCTCGCCAAGCAGTTTGTGGCGGAGTTGGAGGCAATCGTCCGGCAATACCCGCTTCAGTGGTTCAATTATTATCAATTCTGGAAATCATAAATTTGCGTATGGAATTACAATCCCCTCAAAAGGAAATCTACGGGAAGGAACGCTTCTCGGCGTTGCAGGCTCAACGGCTTGCGCAGGAGATCGCCGCAGGGCCGGTCGTGTTTCAGGTTTCCCGCCTTATGGTTAAGTTCGGCATCCTCCAGTTGTTGGATGACAACAAGGATGGCCTGACGTTGGAGGAGGTGGCGGAGTGTGCCCATCTCTCCAAATATGGTGCGCAATGCCTGTTGGAGTCTTCCCTGACGATCGGAACCATCATCTTGAAGGATGGTCGCTTCCGCTTGGCGAAGGCGGGCTGGTTCCTATTGCACGATGATATGGTGCGCGTCAACATGGATTTTAACCATGATGTGAATTATCTGGGATTATTCCGCCTGGAGGAGGCTATCCTTAACGGCAAGCCTGAAGGCCTCAAGGTCTTCGGCGAGTGGCCGACGATCTACGAGGGTCTCTCCCAACTGCCTAAACAGGTGCAGAAGAGCTGGTTCGGCTTCGACCATTACTATTCGGACTGCTCGTTCGACGAGGCGCTGAACATCGTCTTCGACGGACATCGCAAGCGTTTGCTGGATGTCGGGGGAAATACGGGGCGCTTCGCCACACGTTGCGTCACGCACTCCGCGGAGGCCGAGGTGACCATCATGGACCTTCCGCAGCAACTGGAGATGATGCGTGCCCAGACGAAGGACCTGCCTGGCGCGGATAGGATCCACGGACATGGCGCGAACCTTTTGGACGAGCGTGTGCCTTTCCCTACGGGCTTCGATGCGATATGGATGAGCCAGTTCCTCGACTGCTTCAGCGAGGCGGAGGTGGTCAGCATCCTGCGCCGCGCCGCCGCTTCGATGGACAACAACACCCGCCTCTTCATCATGGAGACCTTTTGGGATAGGCAACGATTCGAGACCGCTTCGTACTGCCTCGCGCAGATCAGCCTCTATTTCACCGCTATGGCGAACGGCAACAGTAAGATGTATTACTCCAATGATATGATCCGTTGCATCAACGAGGCGGGTCTTGAGGTGGAGGCTATCCACGACGGATTAGGAATGGGTCATAGCCTTGTCGTCTGTAAAATCGCTCAGAGATGAATAGTCCGCTGACCGCCTCCGCTTTTTTGCCTCACCGTGCGCCTTTCCTGCTGGTCGATAGGCTCTTGGAGTGCGACCAACACTTCTGCCGCACCGATTTTACCGTTCCGGCGGAGCATCCGATGGCGCGGGATGGTCGCTTGGGCGAAGGAGGCATTATGGAGAATATCGCCCAGACTTGTGCGACGCATATCGGCTATCTCTCCCGCCATCTCCCTATCCGTATCGGGGTGGTCGCTTCGGTGAAGAATATGAGCATCCTCTCCTTGCCTAAGGTGGGTTCCCTCTTAGAGACGACGGTGGAGGAGCAGGGCGAACCTATCTTCTCCGTCTCCATCTATGAGGCGAAGGTCTTTTCCGAAGGCGTGCTTGTGGCGCAAGGGGAAATGCGCGTCGTCCTGACGGACCATGTCCCTACTGAACAATGAATTATTGAGTATCATGATACAGGTGCTATCTAACAATATTATCTCTTCGTTGGGCTATACGACGGAAGAGAATTATGCGAACGTGAAGGCTGGCGTGACGAAGGGAACGCTCCACGAGGGGATGTTCGATTTGCCGGAACCCTTCTTCGGTTCGTTGCTCAATTGGACTGAAATCGATGGATTGGTGGAGCGTGAATTAGCTCCCTCCGTGCGTCTCACCCGTTTCGAGAAAATCATCCTACTATCCGCTAAGCGGGCAATCGAGAGGGCAGGTATTGACCCTTGTAGCCCCGAGGTGCTCTTTGTCCTTTCGACCACGAAGGGCAATGTGTCGCTATTAGACAATGATGAGGGATTTGAGGCGGATAGGGCGCAGCTGTGGCGCTCGGCGCAGATACTGGGCGACTACTTCGGCAACCCGAACGAGGTGGTGGTGGTGAGCAACGCCTGCATATCGGGCGTGGCGGCGCAATTGTTAGCCTTCGACCGGATGCGCGCCCATGGCTACCGCTATGCCGTGGTGGTGGGCGGAGATATATTGAGCAAGTTCGTGGTCTCCGGCTTCCAATCGTTCAAGGCGCTCTCCCCTTCGCGGTGCAAACCGTTCGATGCGGAGAGGGTGGGACTGAACCTTGGCGAGGCGGCTGCCACAATGGTCTTTGAGCAGGTGGAGGATTCGACCTCCCTGCCTGCTGATAGCTTCGTCTGGCGAGGCGGCGGCAACCGAAACGACGCAAACCATATCTCAGGTCCTTCCCGCACGGGAGAGGGCCTCTACAACGCCACAACGCTCGCCATGAAGAATGTGAAGAAGGAGGATATCGCCTTTATCTGTGCGCATGGCACGGCTACCCGCTACAACGACGACATGGAGTCTTGGGCCATCAGTCGGGCAGGACTGAGCGAGGTGCCCACCTTCAGCCTGAAAGGATACTACGGACATACGTTAGGCGCCGCAGGGTTGTTGGAATGCATCCTTTCCCAATCCGCCTTGTCGGACGGTTGTATTTTGCCTACCTTAGGGTACGAGCAATATGGTGTGGTGCAGCCCATGACCATCTGTGAACGTCTTATCGCTACGGAGAAATCATGCTTCCTGAAGCTTATTTCGGGCTTCGGAGGTAGCAATGCGGTGATATGCTATGAAAGGATCAGGTAGTATGGGGGATGTTAAAAGGAGCCTATTTCTGAAAGTGCCTCTCTGTAGATTCAGAAGTTGTTTTTAACTATTTCACTATTAATCGATCGACAGAAGCTCCCTCATCCGTAACCACACGAATGATATAAACGCCATAGATAATACCGCTTACGTCAATTATGCAATCTTTTGAAACAGGTGATTCGGATAGCAAGACTCTCCCGTCCATGTCCATGACATCGATTCTGTGAATGATCGCATTTGCTGTAATTTGTGTATGTCCATTTGTTGGATTCGGGGAAATAACAGGCTTGGTTGCATCGGAAGCGATTTGTAAGAGGTCGGTTGATTCTTGGGTGGACTCATTAGATGTGGGGTCATAACCAGGTGGACATTTGACATGGAGTAGGGTCACGTTTCCTTCATGCTCCACCCTGTCTCCGAAGTTGTTCTTGAAGACAGCGATATACCAATAATCCGCTGAAGGGAGGGGCGTATTGGAGGAGCAATCCCACATGTCCGCATAGCCATCTTTCACAAGCCCAGCACATGCCCATATTTTCTTTCCGGAACGGTCGAAGACGTGGCATTCGTAGGAGTCCGCATTATGTACCTCGTAGCGGATTTTGTCGTTGATACCATCTGGGCAATCAGGAGTCAACACCTCTGTCTTTTGGGCGAAAGTTATACGGGGATGGGACGTTCCCGTGTGTTTGGGCGCAATGCCGATGATGATATCCTGTCCGTTCGAGTAGCCACAACTCTGCAAATCATAATAGCCATTGTTTTTCCCTCTCCATCCCCAATTCACATGAAATTGGTCTTTGTCCTCTTTCGAATAGCCATCGATGACGAAGTAGTGTCTGTCTTTGATGTCTATGACATTTTTCTGTCCATGCATCAGGACAGGCCTTCCACAGTCTATCTCCGAGCGTATCAAATCCGCCCACGCCGACCCGAACCGCCAATCCTTCAAATCGACCAAATGCGCACTATAGTCAAAATCGGAGAAGCCTTCAGCCACTTTTGAGGGCACCGCCCACGAACCTGTGATATAGATTCCCGCAAAGGTTTGGTAGTGCATGTTACAGGCGGTCCCACAATCACGAATAAGTTGGGGACAGTCGTAGGAACAACCGTCCGTTAAAACGGGTGGAATTCTATCCCAATTGTAGCTGTTATATTTAGACTTTTCCGGATAGCCCCACTTGTACATAATCTGTGCCATCGCCACCGCAGCGCAACCCGCCAAGGTGAACCCACACTGATCGTCATCATCTAAATCCATTGGACAGAAATAGTTGTAAGAGGGGTGACAGCCACCCGTTGAATTTGTATACCCATTTCTATATTGTCCCCAAAGACATTCTTTCCCTTCTTTATTTAACAAGTGATCTCCCGGAGTATAGGCGGAACAAATCGAAGGGAAAAGGATGGAGATTGCCAAACAAACTTTAATAGACTTCATATCGCACTTCATCGTTTTTATTTTATTTTTTCAAAAGTTGAAAAGTCGCCTTTCTTTATTATTTCTAACAAATCAGAAACCGTGTAGTTTCTATAGTATGCATATATTTCCTCAAATGGATTTGCATCTATTATATAATTATCAATTGGCTCGTAAGTATAAATCGTAGAATCATCCCAGTCTGACAATAGAATAGAAGTATATGCAATTTGATTATACGCAACCCCAGTAATTTGGTAGTAATCATTATTTAGTTTATTGGTGTGTTTTATTTTTGAAATGTATTCATTTATACTATATACAGTGTCATTTTGCGTGGCACACATGTATGCCATCACATTTTCTGAATAATCCTTTCCCATTTTCACGATATATCCATGAGGGTCTTCTGGTTCGTTATTAGTATACGATCCTCCCGGACAACTACACAAAAAGACAGGCATTGCAGCGACTGCCGTGATTAGGAACTTTTTAATTAATTTCATGCTGAATCAATATTTAAAGATTAATTTGTGTAAAAATAAAATATATTTTCGATAAACATTGCATGATTTGTTGTTTTTAAGTAAAATTAACATTGAATTTTTGATGAATACGACAATCCAAAGGCTGTCATTTGTCGGAATGTTTCCTCCCAATCCGCCTTGTCGAACAGTGATGTCTTATCCAAAACAAAGGAGATCATTGCGAACATCTCCACAATGATCTCCTGTATGATTGATTGTAAGGGCAAGATTATTTCTTGCCCACCAACTCCAATGTGTCGGAAGCGATGGTGTACTCCTCGTCCGTCGGAACGACGATCACCGTCACCTTGGAATCCTTAGCGCTGATGACTTTCTCTTCGCCATGGACGCTGTCGTTCACAGCCTTGTCCAACTTGATGCCGAAGAACTCCATGTTAGCGAGAACACCCTCACGGACTACCTCGACGTTCTCGCCGATACCACCCGTGAAGACGATCACGTCCACACCACCCAAAGCAGCCATGTAGGCGCCCACATACTTCTTGATGCGGTAGATGACCATGTCCAATGCCAACTTAGCGCGGTCGTTACCCTTCGCGATGGCGGCGCGGATCTCACGCATATCGGAAGAGACGCCAGAGATACCCAACATACCGCTCTGCTTGTTCAGGATGTCGGAGATCTTCTTCGCATTGTAACCCTCCGTCTCCATCAGGTAGGTGATCGCACCCGTGTCGATGTCGCCGGAACGCGTACCCATCATCAATCCCTCCAACGGGGTCATACCCATGGAGGTGTCGAAAGACTTACCGTCCTTGATGGCGGTGACGGAGCTACCGTTACCGATGTGGCAGGTGATCATCCTGGTACCCTCAGGCTTCATGCCCAATACCTCGAACGCACGTTTCGACACGTAGCGGTGGCTGGTGCCGTGGAATCCGTAACGACGAACCTTGTCCTTCTCGTAGAGCTCGTATGGAATAGCGTAGAGGAAAGACTCCTTCGGCATGGACTGGTGGAATGCGGTGTCGAAGACAGCTACCTGCGGACAGTTAGGCAACAAAGCCTCAACCGCCATGATACCTTTCAGGTTGGCAGGGTTGTGCAACGGACCCAATGGGAAGCAAGCGCGGATCTGCTCCTTCACCACGTTGTTGACGATACAGCTCTCGGTGAACTTGTCACCTCCGTGGAGGATTCTGTGACCTACGGCATCCACCTCGTTCAATGATTTGATACATCCCTCGGTAGGGTCAGTCAACACTTTAAAAATCAATTCGATACCGTCAGAATGGTCTGGCATATCCTTTTCGATGATCGCCTTCTCACCATTCTTCTTGGTGTATTTGAGGAATGAGCCAGGGATACCGATCTTCTCGACGCCACCCTGCGCCATCACCTCTTTGGTGCTCATGTTGAACAATTTGTACTTGATGGATGAGCTACCACAGTTGATTACTAATATCTTCATTTTACTTCTTGCAATCTATTAGAAATGACCATCCATACCCCTTGGAGGAGGCATGGGTGGTCTTCTATTACTCGTGATTAATTATTGTTCTTAGCCTCGATAGCTTGGTTCACCGTGATGGCCACCATCTTCACGATATCGTCCACGGAGCAACCGCGGGAGAGGTCGTTGATCGGAGCGGCCAAGCCTTGCAACAACGGACCGATCGCCTCTGCGCCAGCCAAGCGTTGTACCAACTTGTAACCGATGTTACCAGCCTCCAGCTCAGGGAATACCAATACGTTAGCCGTACCAGCCACCTCGCTGTTAGGCGCCTTGCTCTTCGCTACGGAAGGAACGATGGCGGCATCCGCCTGCAACTCACCGTCGATCTTCATGTCAGGAGCCATAGCCTTAGCCTTCTCGGTAGCCTCGATCACCTTGTCCACCATCTCGTGCTTAGCGCTACCCTTGGTAGAGAAGGAGAGGATCGCCACGCGAGGGTCCTCGAAACCATAGATGTTCTTAGCCGTCTGGCCGCTGCATACAGCGATTTGAGCCAGTTGGTCAGCGTCTGGGTTAGGTGTTGCGGCGCAGTCAGCGAACAACATCAATCCATTGTAACCGATTGATTTATCCTTGAAGATCATGATGAAGCATCCTGAAACCACGCCGATGCCCGGACGTGTCTTAACGATTTGGAAAGCAGGGCGAAGCACATCACCCGTGAAGTTCCTTGCGCCGGCCACCTCACCGTCGGCGTCGCCGTTCTTGATCATCAAACATGCCAAGTACAAAGGATCTTTCACCTTTTCGATGGCTTGCTCCTCGGTCATACCCTTCTTCTGGCGAAGCTTGAAGAGGAGGTCAGAGTACGTCTTGCTATTAGGATTGTTGGCCGGATCGATGATCGTAGCCTTAGAGATGTTTTTCAAACCAAACTGGGCAGCCAATCCCTCGATCTCTTGTTTGTTGCCTAAGAGGGTGATCTTGGCGATGCCTTGTGCGATAATTTGGTCGGCGGCTTTCAACGTTCTCTCCTCAGTTCCTTCCGCGAGGACGATGCGCTGTGGGTTAGCCTGAGCCCTTTTGATAACACTTTCAATCAATTCCATTTTCTATATAAATGTTATGTTAAAATTTTTTTCAGCGGTTATAATCCACAAAGGTAAAAAAAAGAAACTGGAAAGTGTGTTTTTTTATAAGTTTTAAATTTTAGCCTATAAAGTCGGTGCGGAATCGCTCTCCGTAATCGAAAAAATATTATTATTTTTGCATCTAAAACATTCTTAAACCAATGGAAGTAAAGATAATAAACAAGTCGAAGCACGCGATGCCACAATATGCCACGCCATTGTCCGCGGGCATGGATTTGCGCGCGAACATCGACGAACCGATAAAGATTGGCTCCTTGGAGCGTGTGATGGTGCCTACTGGCATATTCATCGCCTTGCCGGAGGGTTATGAGGCGCAGATCCGCCCACGTAGCGGGTTGGCCGCCAAGCATGGTCTCACAGTGTTGAACACACCCGGCACGATCGACGCCGACTATAGGGGCGAGATCAAGGTCATCTTGGTCAACCTCTCTCCTGAACCTTTCATCATCGAGGATGGCGAAAGGGTTTGCCAAATGGTGATCGCGAAGCACGAGCATGTGGAGTGGAAGGAGGTCGAGACGCTGGACGAGACGGAACGTGGCGCCGGCGGGTTCGGTCATACTGGTGTGAAATGATTAGGCTGACAAAAATATTATCCATAGTTATTTTATCCTTATGGGGTTTTTCCTCCGTCATGGCGGTGGATAGTGACGCCCAGAAGAGGATGAAACTGCAGTACTACTTCCTGGAAGCCCTGAAGCAAAGGCAGGCGGGAGACATCAGTGCAGCGGTCGACAACCTCTATCGCTGCAATTCGCTGGACAACAACAACAGCGAGGTGTTCGCAGTCTTAGCGGACATCAACATGAACAACAACTACACTGCGGCCGCGATCGACCAGATGCGGAAAGCCACAGAATTGGAGCCCCACAACATCGACTATAAAATCAGTCTGGCCAATTATCTGGTGAACGTCTATGAGCTACGCGAGGCGGCCAAGCTATACGAGGAGCTCGTGAAAGAGGACCATAAGCGGAAAAACATTTACTACTACTACCTCGCCAACATCTATTCGACGATGAACGAACATGAGAAAGCGATAGGCGCATGGGATGCATTTGAGGAAGAGGAGGGTGTCAACGAGACGATTTCACAGCAGAAATTCAAACTATATCTAAAACTGAAAAAAGAGAAGAAGGCATTCGCCGAGATGGACAAACTGATAAAATCCGCACCGAAGGAGACCAAATACATCGCCCTGAAGGGAGACCTGTACCTCGCCATCGGCAAGGAGAAACTGGGCGAGCAATGCTACTTGGATGGATTGAAGAAATTCCCGGGAGACCCTACACTAACCATCCAATATGGCTATTTCCTGATGGAAGTGGGACGGAACAAAGAAGGAATGGTCAAACTGCTTTCCGTTTTACAAGACCCTAAAGCGGATTATGTCCTAAAGCAAGGGCTGCTCACCCGCATCGCGGAGGACAGCGCACTGACGGTCGACGACTCCTACTACCTCAATGCGATAAAACAATACCCGAGCGAAGAGTATCCGAGCCTCATCTATTCGACAGTTTTGCTGAACAGAGGCGACACGACGGGTATCTCATACATCAGAAAGGCATTAAAGGTCAATCCGAAACACGAAGAGGCATGGATGCTTCTGATAAAATACTACGTGGGGAAAAACGACACGGTCCATTTCGTAAACGCCGCGCAGGAGGCCATCGATCAATTTCCCGAAAGCGCCAGCCTTCTGGATGTACGCGGCATGGCACACCTCATGATGAAAGAGAATGCGGAAGCCCTCGCCATGTGGAAGAAGGCGATCCGTTTCGCCATTGAAGACGAAGACTATTCGTTGGCGGCGGAACTATTCGCGAAATCAGCCGATGTGCTGATGCAGCGAAACCAGGTGGATTCCTGCTTTGCCATGATGGACTCCTCTTTAGCCTATGCCCCTAATAATGTGATGGTGCTCAACAATTATGCCTATTACCTAAGCGTTCAAAACCGCAACCTTGACAAAGCGGAAAGGATGAGCCTCCAAACGTTGAAGGCAAACCCCAAAAGTCCTGTTTTTCTGGACACCTATGCATGGATATGTTTCAAGAAAGGGGAGTATAACATCGCCAAAGTATACATAGAACAAGCCTATATGAACGGGGGGAAGGAAGACCCTGAATTGCTGGAGCACTACGGTGACATCATGTACAAAGCCGGCACACCAGCGGCGGATTGCCAGAAATATTGGCAAGAGGCAATGTTCATGAGGGATAAAAACAAAGAGTTGCAAAACTATAACAATTACAATAATCTGAAACATAAAGCTGAAACAGGAGAATATGTCGAGTAAAGTGACGATAGCGTTATTAGGTGTGGCCCTAATGGTCCTTTTTTCCTGCAGTTCCTCAAGGAGGGGAGCATCAGGGGAAAGTGGAGCCGACCAACCATCCGCGTTCACCTACGAGACCCTCGGCGCCAAGATCAGTTTATCCGCGGGGAACATGAACTTGAACGCCACACTCCGCATGAAAAAAGATAGTTTCCTCTTCATCTCCGTACAACCGTTCGCCGGCATCGAGGTGGCCCGCATATTCGTCTCAGATAAGGATGTCACACTTATCGACAGGATGAACAAACGATACTCCCAGTTCGGCATTAGGGAAATCCCCGATTATGGAGAATTATTAGGCGTCGACAAACTGCAAGCGATGTTATCCGGACAAATATTCTTATTGGGAAACGGAGTGACAAGGCTCTCCGACTTCTCCGTTTCGAAGATCGCCTCTCTGTTGCTGTTTCAGTATAGCAACCCGAAAAGCCGATTCAGCCAGGAATTTACGACAGACGAGCATTACCGTGTGAACAACGCGACACTATCCTCAGTCCACGGCACATTGCGGTGGGAGTATAGTCAATATGAAGCATTGGAAACCGGGTATATGTTCCCGATGAAGGTGAATCTGTCGATGTCGAAAGCCTCAACGAGCGAAGGATTCTCCTCATCACACACGCGACAGGAGATAACCCTCTATTACAAAAGAATAGAACTGAACAAAGAATATAGCTTCTCCAACCCCATACCGAAGGGATACGAAAAAGTCCCTGTCGAAGAGTTGCTGAGCGTTTTAAATTATAATCGTTAGGAAATGTGCATTAAAAGGTTCCTCATAATCATGATGACATTGATCGTCGGTTGTTTGGCAAACATCGATGAGGGCGGTGACCTTTGGGCCCAAGCGAAGAAACCGGCGCAAAGAACAACCGCCGGGAAGAGCACGAACACGGGATCCAAAAACTCCGCGGCGGCAAAAAAAACAACAACAAAGAAGAACACGGCGGCACAGAAACCAACAGCCAGCCAAAACGCAAGGAAAAAAGAAGACATCAATGCGCTGAAGAACAAGCAGGACAAGCTGAAAAAGCAGATGCAGAACACCGACAAGAAACTGTCCGAGACCCGAAAGAACACCATGCAATCCTTGCGCGAGTTGGAGCGGTTGAACGAGGATATCGTCTACCGCGATCAGATCATCAAAAAACAGGCGGACGAGCTGAACCGCTATTCCGAGCAGATAGATTCGTTGAATGTTAGCATCGACAAACTCTCCGTGGAATATGACAAACTGAAGAAGAAGCAGTCTGACATGATCTACTATGCGTTCATGACAAAGAACTCGCAGTCCGACTTCATTATCTACATCCTCTCCAGCAAGAACTTCCAGGAGGCCTACCGCCGTGTCATCTACTTGAGCAACTTAGCCACCATCCGCAAAGAGCAATCCGCGGAGTTGAGCAGGACGAAACAAGACATACAAGTGAAGCGCGATAAGGTGGACCGCCTGAAATCCACCACCAAATCACTGATGGCGAAACAGGAAAAAGAGAAGGAGTTCGCCCTATACCAAAAACAGAAACAAGACAAGCTACTTGTTTCACTGAAAGCGCAGGAGAAGTTACTGAAAAACGAATTAGAGAAGCAACAAATCGCCTCCGAACGCCTGAATCAGAAAATACAAAACATCATATCCCAACAGGCGGAGGCCGCCAAGAAACGCAAGAAAACGCAACCATCGTCAAGTGGAGGATATGCGATGACCCGGGAGGAGACCACCGTGGCGGGCGGATTCGAGAAAAACCAAGGACGGTTGCCTTGGCCTGTCAAAGGAACCATCACCGGCAGCTTCGGGAAACAACCGCACCCCGTATTGAAAGACGTGACGGTGAACAACAAAGGCGTATACATCACCGCGGCGCCAGGCTCGAAGGCGACGGCGGTCTATGACGGCACGGTCTCACAATGTTTCTCCGTGCCGGGAAACAATAATGCGGTCATCATCCGACACGGCAATTTCCTCACAGTATACGCTAATTTAACGGACATATATGTGAAGAGTGGCGCAAAAGTAGCGAAGGGTGCACCTATCGGCAAAATATATGAGGATTCGGACGACAAAAACAAGGCGACTCTATTTTTTCAGGTATGGAAAGAAAAAAGTCTACTTAATCCGCAACAATGGTTGAAAAAATAAAAGGAGATTGTTATCTTTACGCGATGTTTAACTTATGGAATGTTAATTATGGATAATAAAGAGAGTCAGGAGTTGGATCTGTTGGATGTATTAAAAAGCATCGGCAACGCGATCGCAAAGGGTTTTATGTTCTTGCTGAAAGTTATCGGATTGGTATTTAGACTGATTTTCCAATACAAATACGTGTGCATCGCATGCATGCTGTTATTCGGGATATTAGGTTATTACCTAAACAAGGAGAAGATTTATAGAGCGGAGACAGACCTGAAACTGAACTCCTACTCCTCCTACTTTGTAAAGGACATCCTTGACCCTCTGCATTTACAGAGCATCAGTTGCGACTCTGTGAGCCTCTCATCAGCATTAAATCTGCCAATTCACGACGCCAAGACAATTACCAACATAGAGAGTTTCTATTACATCGACATACAAAACAATGGGACTCCGGACTATATTGATTACAAAGGAGATTTCAACGCGAACGACACAACAATGTCGGTCCTCACATGGAGACTTAGGGTAAGGGTGGAAGGTAAGGACACCAGCGTAATCCACAAAATGGCGAATGCGGTGTCGTTCCTGTTAACCAACAACGAGCAAGTGAAGCGGGAGAATGAGTTAAGGACAAACCAACTGGACGAGCGTATTGCGTTCGTTGACCGCGAGATCAATTTGTTGGACAGCTTACGTAGAAAAGAGTATTTCAAAAAAGAAAGGGACATCTCCGTCTCGATGGATAAAGCCATTTTATTAAACGAAAGGGATATGAAACTATTCCATTCCGATTTGTTGGACTTAAACAAAGTAAAACAAGAACTGGAGTGGGAACGCAATTTCTACTCGCAAGGTTTTGTCTTCGAGAACGAGTTCAACTTCGACCCTCGTCCGATCAATGGCAAAATAAAGACACTTCCAAAATACATCTTATGGGGTTTGTTTTTCAGTATAATCCTTTGTGGCGGTTGGAAGTTTAAACAAAGGATGAGCGATTACTTAAACAAACAAGTCTAATGTCTAAAGTATATAAATGGGGAATAATAGGAGCCGGACATATCGCCGGCTCTTTTGCTAAAGGTTTGAAAATATTGCCTAACGCCCGATGCTACGCCATAGCGTCCCGCGATGGGGATAAAGCTAAGAGATTCGCGGCGGAATATGGATTCGAGAAAGACTATGACTCCTACCAAGCGATGCTGAATGACCCCCAAGTGGACATCGTGTATGTGGCTACGCCCAATAACCTACACTACACCCATACGATGATGGCGTTGGACGCGGGCAAGCACGTCCTATGCGAAAAACCGTTCGCACTCACGTGTTCCCAAGCCATGACGGTAATGCGTGTCGCCAGAGAAAAAAACCTATTCCTCATGGAGGCCTTGTGGAGCAGATTCCTCCCCTCCATGACAACCGCGGCGCAGTTACTGAGCCAAGGAGTGATTGGCAAACCGCAACTGCTGCAGGCGGAGTTCGGCATCCACCCGACTTACAATGAGAACAGCAGGCTATTTGACCCTAAATTGGGCGGCGGCTCCATCGCTGACATCGGCATATACCCTATCTTCTTAGCGCTCTTCCTATTTGGTGATCCACTTTCCATGGATGTCTCCTCCATCCCCGCCCCAACCGGCGTGGACATGACAACATCCATTGTCATGACCCATAAAGAAGGGAGAATGAGCGTACTCACCTCTTCCTTCGCATTCGACTTGGAATCCGATGCGAAAATCACAGGTGACGCTGGCAGGCTGAGACTCTGCCGTATGTTCCACACACCAACCAAGCTCATGCTCAGACGTAATGTGGAAGAGGCAGAGACCGAAATCCCCGTTGAAATGGAGGGAAATGGATACAACTACGAAGCGGCTGAAGTGATGCGGTGCATTGACGAAGGTAAAATAGAGAGCGATGTGTGGAGCCATTCGCAAACACTTCGCCTACTGGATATTGTCGAACGTGCGACGAAAGACGCATTTTTAAATCTATAACGTTGTGGTATTAAATTATATTTGGGTCGGTTTCTTTATCGTGGCGATGCTGGTGGCATTGTTCCAGTCCATCTTTTACCATGACTTCGCGGTGTATGAGCGAATCGTCTCCAGCACGTTTGAAATGGCTGAGTTCGCAGTGATGAAGATCGCCTTGCCACTGAGTGGCGTGATGATTTTGTGGCTCGGACTGATGAATATCGGCGAAAAGGCTGGCGTGGTGAGGGCTTTGTCTAAAATAATCCGTCCTTTCTTCTCGAAATTATTCCCTGAAATTCCGAAAGACCATCCCGCCCATGGCTTGTTAGTGATGAACTTCGCAGCCAACATGTTGGGACTGGATAACGCGGCCACCCCAATCGGATTAAAAGCGATGGAGAGCTTGCAGGATTGCAACAAGGTGAAGGATGTCGCCTCGAACGCCCAAATCATGTTCCTGGCGCTGAACACTTCCGGATTGACGATTATACCGATAACAATCTTAGCCCAACGCGCCATCATGGGTGCGACAAACCCGACGGACATATTTGTCCCGTTGCTGATCTCGACCTTCTTCTCGACGGTCACGGCCATCCTATATGTGGGTGTGCGACAGAAACTGGATATATGGAACAAGGTGGTCATCGGATGGATCCTTGGCATCGCCGTCTTTATCATGGGTGTCGTTTTCCTCTTTTCCCAACTGAATAGCCAGAGCGCGTTCGGTCTCTCCAAGGTGGGGGGTAACTTCTTGTTGTTCCTCGTCATCATGATTTTTGTGGGTGTGGGCGCATGGAAACGGATCAATGTCTATGAGGCGTTCATAGATGGTGCTAAAAAAGGATTCGCCACCTCGGTTAAGATTCTCCCCTACTTGGTCGGAATGTTGGTCGGAATCGGCGTTTTCAGGGCCTCTGGCGCCATGGATTTGATATGCCACGGACTGACCTCCCTCTTCTCCATGTTCTTCAATGACACGCGCTTCGTGGATGCCTTGCCGACGGCTTTGATGAAGCCACTTAGTGGCAGTGGGGCGAAGGCCATGATGGTCGAGACCATGAAGACGTATGGGGCGGACTCCTTCGTCGGACGTCTCACCTGCCTATTCCAAGGCGCGGCGGACACCACATTTTACATCATCGCCATGTATTTTGGCTCTGTGGGTATCAAGAAGACCCGTTATGCGGTGACGGCAGGTCTGATCGCGGACCTCGGCGGTGTGGTGGCAGCCATATTGACCGCCTACGCATTCTTTGGCTAACAATCACTTTTCATCAGTTATGATATATTACCAATCTGAAGATATCAGCATGCCTAAGATCGCCAAGCGGAAGGTATCGGCTTGGGTGAAGGAGGTAGCTAAGCGCCATGGCTATAAGGTGGGGGATATCTCTTACATTTTCTGCTCCGACGAGAAGATCTTGGAGGTGAACAAACAATATCTCCAGCACGATTATTTCACGGACATCATCACATTCGACTATACGGAGGAGGATAAGATCTCCGGCGACCTCTTCATCAGCTTGGATACCGTGCGCACGAATGCGGAGCAGTTCCATGCTCCTTATGAGACGGAGCTCCACCGCGTGATTATCCATGGCATCCTCCATCTCTGCGGCATCAATGACAAAGGACCAGGGGAACGGGAAGTGATGGAGAAACACGAAAACGATGCCCTTGCGCTATGGAATGAGATGAATACCACGAAATAAAAGTGGTTTCATCTCCCCCGCAATCCTTTTATCCTACGATAAAAAAGAGTCGGCCGACCCATCCATGGCCAGCCGACCCCATCGAAAAAATAGACTAACAAATAACAAACTACTTTTTATTCCTCTGTCCAGTTTTCCCAGTTCTTGTACTTGCCGGACCATCTACCCTGGGCTCCTACGATGTTACCGCTCATGAACTCTCCGTTAGGAGTGGTGAAAGCATCCTTTCTGAACGATTCATGTCCGATGTGCCAACGCATCCATGCACAAGTGGCCGCATGTCCCGTCCAAGGGCCTGAACCATGTCCGTATCCGCCTTCACCCTGGTCAGGTCCGCCCGTCAGCATGACAAGGCAGGCAGGGCAAGATACGCCGTTGTTGTAGTCGCCTTCCGCATTTGGACGCTCCATTCCGGCCTCACCGTAAACGATGGCGATAGGTTTGCCGTCCTTCATCTTACCCATAGCGGAATGGTTCAAGTCGCCACTGTTGTTCAGACACGCCGTGTAGACGCGGGAGTCCCTCAACCATGCCTGCTCTGACTCCAAACCTCCCATGGAGTGTCCGGCGCAGCCGACGCGGTCCATGATGAGCTTGTCGTAGAATTTGCTGTTTGGATTGCTGTTCTCCTTCTCCAACCAGTTGATCGCGGCGATCGCCGGATCTCCGCTACCTGGAGACTCCTTCAGCTCCAACACGACGAAACCGTGGGAAACCAAACGGTTGATCATGTTCGGATAGTTGCCTGGCTTCTCACCTCCACCAGGACCCCAGATGATGACGCCATGCTTCACGTTCGGGTCATTAGAGAGTTGGGAAGGATAGTTCAGGAAGCATTGTCCGTCAGGACCCGTGTAGCGGTCTGTTTGCACCTGGCATTGTCCGTTATAGTTCGGGTTGTCTCCTGAGAGGAACACCTTGACGGTTGGCTCCTCCTGTTGCTGTTGCTCCTCTTCCTCCACAAAATCGACCTGTTTTACGTCAGATGTCTTGTAGAACTCTTCGGTACCGTCCGTTTTGAGGACACGCATTTTGTAAGTTGTTTGGGCGGAGACCCCCATCGAGAGCGCTCCAATCGCCATAATTGTGATGATCTTTTTCATTTCTTTATTACTTTAATAGTGGTGGTGTTTAATTGAATGAGATAGACGCCTTGAGGCTGTCCTTTGAGACTGATTTCCAGGGAACCCTCTTCCGAGGTCCTGTACTCCTGGAGGAACTGTCCACTGACGGTGTAGAGCTTCACCTGAAGGGATGGCTCGAATCCGGTCATCCGAACGCCCTCTTCCGTTACGAAAAGGTATCCCATTTCCCCCTGTGTCGTCACTACTCCTGTTGGATCTGACTCTGCAAAGTAATACTTCGCGACTTTCCCTAACGGGAACTCCGCACTGGCGATGTTTGTTTTCACGACGAGATTGGCTTCACTATATGTCAGGACGGGTTTATCGCCCAAATCATAGCAAGTCTTCTCTGTTTCCTGAGAGTTCTCTTTGTTTTGCTCGACTATTAACACTTCGGCATTCGCCGCCATTGTTAATGCAAGTAGCGTCAATGAAGAGAAAGCTCGTCTAAAAAAGAATACTTTCTTCATGGTTTTTACTTATTAATGGTGTTTTAAATGTAAGGTCAATGCGTTGTTGCAATGGTTTTTTAGCATCCTCTGATGTCTAAATGGCGGAAATACATTTCTTCCATTTCTCCTTTCTGTTGTTCTCCGAACGAAATGTGGAAATCCGCTTGGTTTTTGGTTTTTGCCGAAAATGCTCTTCGGCGGTTTTCAATGGTTCTCCCTAATTGAAGTGTAATAACAAAATTTAATGTTAATGTTATTAGATGTTTGGTTTTTAGTTTATGGTGCCCATCCTCGGATTCCGCGGATGGACGCGACAAAAGTAGAAAAGTTTTCTTAACAACAAAAAAAATTACTGAAAAAAATATCTGTTCACAGAACAATACCTTCGTCTTTCTGAAGAATATAGACCGTTTGCCGAAATATGATCTTACGGCTACACTTGCTTTCTATTTCGAATAAATGCATTAATTTTGTTTCATCATATAACTACACTGAATCAACATGAAGCAGTTAAGCACTTTACAAAAGATACGCGGTATCATCCTCTTCTACATGGTGGCGTTGGTCGTGGCGGGAGCGACAGCTTTCCCTGTCGAGACTGAATTGAATATATTGTGTTCCCTGCTGGGTATTAACGAAGAAACGGTAAACAGTTTCCCTTCCGTGTTCGGATTCGTTTATAGCATAAAAGGAAGCATCACAGAGATGAACCAAAACGCCCCGCAACTGGCGTATGGCTATGATTGGCTGGCCTTCGCCCACCTGGTGATCGCACTGATGTTCATCGGTCCGCTCCGCGACCCTGTCCGCAACAAGTGGGTCATCCAATGGGGCATGATCGCTTGCGTGGCGATCCTTCCGCTGGCTTTCATCTGCGGCCCCATCAGAGAGATTCCTATTCTTTGGACTCTCATCGATTGCTCGTTCGGCGTCTTCGGCATTATCCCGCTCATATTTTGCATGAAACTCATTAATCGATTGGAGAAGGAGCAACAACGCACAGAATAAAAAGTACAAAAGATGAAGAGACAGGAGACTCAACCCACCATCAGCGTCGGCATTCTGCGGAGCAAAGTAATCCGTTTCACCCTCCGCGGGGATTTCCGCATCAACGGCAACGGTTCTGTGGTGACGGGCGACCAAACGGTTTCCGTTCAAGATGGTAAGATATTATACAACAATGATTTATATGACGAGATAATCTTCTCTCCTTCCTTTACGACAGATAGTTTCGACCTCTTGGATGTGGTCATCGGTATCCACTTTCACTGGGAGAGGAAGGAGACACAACGCTTCAACGGTTCGCTGAAGTTCATCGTGATCGACGATGAGGTGCAGGCGATTGATATCGTTCCGACGGAGGATTACCTCACGAGCGTCATCTCCTCCGAGATGAGCGCCACCTCCTCGTTAGAGTTGCTCAAGGCGCATGCCGTGATATCCCGCAGCTGGCTGCTGAACAAATTGGAGAACAAGGAGACGGAGAGCCATGCCGCCTCGATGGTGGTGACGGACGAGCGGATCATACGCTGGTACGACCACCAGGACCATACACTCTTCGATGTCTGCGCCGACGACCATTGCCAGCGCTACCAAGGCATCACCAAGGCGAGTACGCAAGCGGTGAGGGAGGCTATCAAGGCCACCTTCGGCGAGGTGCTGACCTACGACGGGAAGATCTGCGACGCCCGTTTCTACAAGGCGTGTGGCGGTGCTACCGAGCTCTTCGAGAACTGCTGGGAGGAGGTGCATCACCCCTATCTACTCCCCGTGGCGGATACTGCGGAAGACAAGCTGCCGGACCTTACCCAAGAGCCGGTGGCGAGGAAATGGATCCTCTCTTCACCAGAGGCCTACTGCAACACACAGAATAAAACGGTCCTTTCGCAAGTGCTCAATAACTACGACCAAGAGACGCCCGACTTCTACCGTTGGAAGGTGGACTACTCCCAAGCGGAGCTCTCCGCCCTGGTGAAGGAAAAGACGGGCATCGACTTCGGAAAAATCATAGACTTGGTACCATTGAAACGAGGCGCCTCCGCCCGAATCATCGAACTGAAGATTGTGGGGGAGAAACGGACGATGGTGATCGGGAAGGAGCTGGAGATCCGCAAAGCTCTATCCACCAGCCATTTATATAGTTCCGCCTTTGTCGTGGACAAGGAAGAGCGGGAGGGCACCCACCACTTCGTATTGCGTGGTGCGGGATGGGGACATGGTGTGGGCCTCTGCCAGATCGGTGCGGCCGTGATGGCGAGCCAAGGCATCGGCTATCGTTCCATATTGTCGCACTATTACCCACATTCCAGTTTGACGAAGAGGTATTAACCACTCATGAAGACCCCTGTATGCAAAAGGACCTGACCCAAGGAGGAGTATTCAAGACACTGGTCTCCTTCTCCGCACCATTTTTGTTGGCTTATTTCCTCCAGACATTCTATGGTTTGGCGGATCTCTTCATCATCGGGCAATATACGGGTGCGCCGGAGATCACAGCCGTAGCGGTCGGTAGCCAGGTGATGCACATGCTGACGGTGATGGTGGTCGGGCTGGCCATGGGCACCACCGTGATGATTGGCCGTGCGGTGGGAGGGAAAGACTATAACACCGTGGGACGAACCATCGGCAACTCCATTGTGCTTTTCGGCATATTGTCCATGGTCGCCTGCCTGGCCTTGCTCACTTTTGTCGATGACATCGTCTCGCTGATGTCCACCCCACCAGAATCCGTGGAGCAGACACGTCGCTACCTGACCATCTGTTTCGTGGGGGTACCATTGATCGTGGCCTACAATATCATCTCCTCCA
Source organism: Bacteroidales bacterium UBA1181 (assembly GCA_002310215.1). Taxonomy (GTDB): domain Bacteria; phylum Bacteroidota; class Bacteroidia; order Bacteroidales; family Paludibacteraceae; genus UBA1181. Next base: position 19,949 of record DBYR01000027.1, on the reverse strand, counting down.
TATTCAGGGGATTGGGCGATTCGAAGTCGCCGATGTACTTCGTGGCGATCGCCTGCGTCATGAATGTGTTGTTGGACTACCTGCTCATCGGTGTGATGGGCATGAAGGCGGAGGGCGCCGCCTATGCGACTGTCATCGCACAATTATGCAGTGTGCTCTTTTCGGCGGGATGGATCAGGCGGAACAAAGGCATGTTCCATTTCGGGATAGGCATGCTGAGGGTGGAGGGTCGACCCATGAGGAACATACTACAAATCGGGCTACCCATCTCCCTGCAGGACGGTTTCATCCAAGTCTCCTTCATTGTCATCACGATCATCGCCAACCGGCGGGGCGTGGAGGTGGCGGCCGCCGTGGGCATCGTGGAGAAGATCATCTGCATCCTCTTCCTCGTGCCGTCCAGCATGCTATCCGCCATATCCGCCATAGCAGCGCAGAACATCGGAGCGGGCAAGCCGGAAAGGGCGCGCGCCACGTTGCGTTTAGGCATATTCGTCTGCCTGGCATACGGGTTCCTCTTCTCCTCCGTGCTCCAGCCGACATCCGATTCCGTCATCTCATGGTTCACGGACGATTCGAACGTGATTCTCTTCGGAGGCCAATACCTACGACCCTACTCGACAGACTGCGCCTTGGCGGGCGTCCATTTCTGTTTCAGCGGCTACTTCTGCGCTTGCGGGATGTCTATCGTCTCCTTCATCCACAACCTGCTCTCCATCGTCCTGATACGCATCCCAGGATCCTATTACGCCTCCATCTGGTATCCCGACAACCTCACACCGATGGGCATGGCCGCACCATTGGGTTCGCTGCTCTCCGTGGCAATCTGCGTAGGCGTGTATATTTACTATAAAAAGAAAAAATAAGACTCCACTTCTTCTTGCTATTCTTACAAAAAACACTTATATTAGATTAAAAATTAATTATCGACAGTATGAAAAAATTAAAATTTTCTTTTCTCGCTATTCTGTTGAGCAGTATAGCCATCTCTTTTGTGTCTTGCGGTGATGACGACGAAGAAGAGGTTGGAAGCACAAACCCCGCGGACGTTATCGGAACATGGCGGTTTTCGTCATCCGAATCCTACTATACCGCTAATGGGCAGAGAGTTCCCGCCGAAGAGGTAAAAAACAGCAGTGACGCCGCACTTACATACTGCTTGGAGGGCACGATAACCTTCAAGGAGGATGGCGAATTTGAGTCCACGCAACTTGGAACCGGCACCTACGAACTATCGGATGGAGAATTAGCGTTGTACGGAACGTTCAGAAACAATCCCTTCAAGTATGCGAAGGGTGAGGAGTGGAAAAAGTTTATGAATCTGCATTACTATTCCTACGGAGATCTCGAAGGGGCAGGCATCAATGAGGAAGAGTTGAAGGAGGACTTAACGGATTCGGTAGATGAACTTATTTCCTACGTTCCTCAAAAAATCAGGTTCTGCGTAAAGGGAGGCAAACTCCTCATTACCAACCACATCCTCTACGTACAAGACATGGGGGACGATTGGAGAAAGAGCATGGAGGAAGCGAAGGATGACATACCGTCCGATCTATTGGATGGGTTAGATAAATTGGGGCACGTGGAGGTTAATATCGAAGTGCATAACGTTTTCACCAAATGATAAGGGTGGCGTGAAATAACATAACGGGTTCCCCCGCAGGAGGTGTGCCGATTGGTATGCCTCCTGTTGTTTTCTTAGGCAATGAGTAAACGGCAAACAGTAATGCGGGAACACCTAATGCGGCAAATGATACTGCCGTGTATGTTGAATGGATAATGGCCTACCGTTTCTCCATCCTCTGTTGTGGAAAACATTTTTTCATTAACTTTGCGGAAAGATATGTATTAAACATTAACAACATAAGAACAAAGATGAGGAAGTTATTAATGGCCCAGGACTTGGGCGACTTGAACAAGGCGGTACAAGAGGCCTTGGAAATCAAGAAGAACAGATATGCGTACAAGAAGTTGGGAGAGAACAAGACCCTTTTGTGCGTTTTCTTCAACAATAGTTTGCGTACACGTCTCAGTACCCAAAAGGCGGGTATGAACTTGGGGATGAACACGATGGTGCTCGATGTGAACCAAGGCGCTTGGAAATTGGAGACGGAGAGGGGCGTCGTGATGGACGGAGACAAGTCGGAGCATCTGCTCGAGGCTATCCCGGTGATGGCATCGTTCTGCGATGTGATCGGTGTGCGTTCGTTTGCCCGTTTCGAGAATAAAGAGTTTGATTATCAGGAAACTATATTAAACCAGTTTATCAAATACTCTGGCAAGCCTGTGTTCAGCATGGAGTCGGCTACCGCCCATCCTTTGCAGGCATTCGCCGACCTCATCACCATTGAGGAGTACAAGAAAAAAGAGCGTCCGAAGGTGGTGATGACTTGGGCTCCGCATCCACGTGCCCTTCCGCAGGCTGTGCCTAACTCGTTCGCGGACTTCATGAACGAGGCGAATGTGGATTTTGTCATCACTCATCCAAAGGGATATGAGTTGAGCGAGAAGTTTGTCCGCAATGCGAAGGTCGAATACGATCAGGACAAGGCGTTGGAGGGTGCTGACTTCGTTTACGCGAAGAACTGGTCGGCTTACCAAGACCCTAATTACGGACAGATCCTGAGCAAGGATATGTCGTGGACGGTAAGCACGGAGAAGATGGCGCTCACCAACAACGCATACTTCATGCATTGCTTGCCGGTACGACGCAACATGATCGTGACGGACGATGTGATCGAGAGCCCTCAGTCTTTGGTGATCCCTGAGGCTGCCAACCGTGAGATCTCCGCGGAGACCGTCATCAAACGTATCTTGGAATCATTATAATAACTTAATTGATATAATATGGAAAACTACATTGAAAATAGTGGAATAGACCAGAGCGTGGTCGAGTCCGCACAGCGTACGTTGATGAAAAACGTATATTGGTGGATGGCTCTCGCCTTGGTGGTGACAGGTTTGTCTGCCTTTTATACGGCTTCTTCTCCAAGACTTTTGGATGCCATTTTCGGTTCGGGTCTTTTCATTGGCCTAATCATTGCGGAGTTGATCATGGTGATCGTATTGTCCGCCCGTATCAATAAGATGTCGTTTGTCACCGCTGGTATTGTCTTTGTCATCTATTCTATTGTGAATGGCTTGACACTCAGTTCCATACTGATTGCCTACACGATGGAATCTGTCGCTTCGACTTTCTTCATCACAGCTGGCACATTCGCGGCGATGGCGATAGTGGGTACCGTCACGAAGAAGGACCTCTCGTCAATCGGCCAAATCTTATTTATGGCTTTGATTGGCCTTATCCTCGCCACTATCGTGAACATCTTCCTGAAGAGCAGCATGATGAGTTACATCATCTCTTATGTCGGCGTGGCGGTCTTTGTGGGACTCACGGCTTATGACGCCCAGAAAATCAAGAACATGATCCATCAGTATGGAACGGATTTGAGTGACGACAACATGAAATTGGCCCTGATGGGTTCCTTGTCGCTCTATTTGGACTTCATCAACCTGTTCCTGTATCTGTTGAGAATTTTTGGTTCCAGAAGAAACTAATATGGATTTCTGATTATAGGGAAGAGGGTGTATCAAAATTGATATGCCCTCTTGTCGTATAAAAAAATGCGAAAGCCCCAGCTTGTGCAAGCTGGAGCTTTCGTTATAAGAATATTTTACTTACCTCCTACTTGACAACGATAGGGTAGGATTTACCCTCGGCATTCTTGAGGATATAGAATCCTTGTCCCAATTCACTGCTGTATGCGTTCTGAATGATAATGGTCTTAACTAGTTTGCCGGATGCGTCGTATGCGAAGTAGAACCCGTCAGGAAGGCTATTCCCGGAAGAGACGTAATCGACCACGTGGGATTCATCCGAATTGACCAATTTGAAATCCATATAATCCAAGTCTACCCAGTCTCCTGTGATTTCGAGCTTCAGGACATGGACACCTTTGGAGAGTTTGTTGAGTTTCGTCTCCACGGTGGTGAAGGTTTCCCAATCGCCAGTATTAGGTACATTCACAAATCCGCCAGGCGTTCCATCGTCACCAGGGATGATGAATGTATTGTCCATATAGAGGGTGAAAGCAGCACCGTTGCTGCCGGAAGCGACTCTTGACTCCACAACGTAATCACCATCCTTCTCCACTTCGACGGTGTATTCGATCCACTCTCCGGTTTGGGTATATCCGATAGCCGTATTGTTCATGTCCACACCCTCGTTACGATCCCCTTTGTTACGGTTCTCCTCATCCATGTCGTGGTATGCGTTGCCTTCACCACCGTAATCGAATTCCTCGGCTTCGATTCTCCCTGGGATCTTGGCCGGCGTGCCGTTGAAAGGTGTCTGAGGTTTCATGATGTTTATTTTAATCTTCGAGGAGGTGTATTCCTTGTTCTGACTGTCGTATCCGACAGCCCAAATGGTATGGTCGCCTTGCTCCACCTCTTCCCACACGTAAGACATTTGGTCGCTGGCTATCTTCTCGCCATCGGCATAGATATCCACCCTGTTGATCGCATCATTTTCCTTGCTGACGGAAATCTCCACTTTTCCTGGCTCAGATTCCACTGTGACAGCGGCTGCGACAGAGAGGTCAACTTGCTGGACAGGATTGTCACCTAAGAGCTCTAACATCTTCTCAGCATATCGTTTGCCTAACAGCTTATATCCATTGACGGAGAAATGATATTGATCGCCGGCCGCTTCGCAATCCTGCGCGGAGATGACATGCGCGGTCGATATAACATTCGGTACGTTCCTTATAACATTGTTATGGCCGCTGCAAGGGCCCGTATAGCGCACTTCACCCACCAGCAAAGGCACCTCGGAGGCTTTCAGTCCAAGGTCATTCAGCATGTTCTCATAAACGCCTTTCAATCGGTTAGGCCAATTGGACTGACCTGAGTTGGTCTCTCCCTGGTGAACGAGGATGCCCTTGATGACACCCACTTCCTTCGCTATTTTTCCCATCTCGATGATTCGTCCATAAGGATTGCTTCCGTATTCCTTGGCATAATTCTGCAACCAATCCGCCGCAGAGTTGAGATAGGATTGGTAGTTGTTTTTTTCGAATAGCTGGATGTCAGCGCCACCGACACCCACCACGATCACACCCACTCTGATCGCAGGGTCCAAATTCTCGACCATGGTACGTCCGAAATAATCAATGGGACCGAACCCCATACTTTGTCCGTTCATTTGTGATCCGTGGAAACAGCGGGCCAAAGGCGGAATGGCGGTGTACCATTGTCCCTTTTTACGGTCTCCCCGACCGCAATCATTCGCGGAATATAACAATTGGAATCTTTCATCCACATTCTTTTGTTCTGATTCCGGTACTGGTGCATTTCCTTCCATATTCGATTGTCCCCAACAAATATAGATGTGGAAATTAGGGTCTGGATCCGCCTTTGTTGTCGTCGCCAACCCTAAGAGGCATAACGACAGTAAAAATGCATATATGTTCTTCATGGCGTAAAAATTATGTTGTTAATGTCACAAATATACGAATAAGCATTGATTATGGATTGAATTTTTGTATTATTCGTATGTGATAATAGCGCAAAAACAATGGATTTTCAGGTCAGAATACAATATAAATCTGTCAATTGGCAAAAAACGTCTATACGTTACGCAACGTCTCTATCAACTTTTCCGCACTGGCCTCCCATGTGAATTTTCCGATGAAATCGGATATTTTTTCAGGATGGAGCGCTTCGGGTAACGTGTCGAACATCGCCGCCAAGGCATCGGAGTCGTCCACCTTCACGTAATGTGCCAAGTCGCCGTAAACCTCACGGAAGACGGGTATGTCGGAGAGCACAACATTGCGGCAACCGCAAGCGACCGCCTCCATGGGCGGCATGCCAAACCCTTCGTACAAGGATGGGTAGACAAACAAAGAGGCGTGGGCATAATAGCTACGCAACTCCTCGTCAGAGATCCGTCCCAGGAACTTGATGTTATCGTTCCACGGAACTTCCAACTTCCCAAAAACCGGGTAACGTTCCCCCACCACATACAGGGGCAACCGTTGGGCGGATTTGCCATAGGCTTCAAAAACCAAGGAGAGGTTCTTCCTCGGATCCAAAGAGGAGACTGTCAGTATGAAATTATCGGTGGAATCGTCATTTTCAGAAATGTTTCCCCGCACGCCCTCCTCTTGGCGGAAGCAACCCGACGGTGCATTGTGGATGACGCTCACCTTGTCGGGAGAGACTCCCAACCATTTGACGATCTCGCCTTTCGAGAACTCGCTGACGGTGATGAGATGCTGGGCATGGGAAGCCAATAACGGGGTCATCAGCCGATAGAAGAGCCGGTAAGGCAAGGAGAACCACTGCGGATTCACCCGATAGGACATGTCATGGATGGTCGCCACCTGACGCCTCATGAAGACGGGTCCTAATCCCTTCAGGCTCAATAATATAGAGTCTTTCTTCCCCCGCATATGCCAAGGCAGCGACACCTGTTCCCAAAGGTGGGACTTGAATGGGCGAACCGTCTCGATTTTCAGATGGGAGAGGTCGTATGTGTCGGTCCGCAACGAATCGTCCGGCACGAGCAGCACGAAAGGGTATTGGCGCTTCGAGAGGGCTATACAGAGTTCATAGGCGAACCGGTTGGTTCCCGTCATCGGTTGGGTGAGGAATCGCCCGTTGATGTATAGCGTTTTATTGGGCATATGACTTTCGGTATAGGTTTAGCCTGAAGCGATACTTCTCTTTTTTCTCTTTCGCGCCAATGAGCGAGCAGAGGAGTATGCCTGCGAACAAAGCGCTCTTATTTATGAGATTGGAGGCGTAGTGGTAGACGGCTGAATGATGCATGCGGAAGTAGGTGTTTCTTCCGTTGAAAACGTGGGTTTCTCTCTCTTCCGTGAATCGGAAACTCTGCCCGTCCAAGTGTATGGCCCTTGCTTGTGGAACGGAGTGCATTTCATACCCGGCGTCCTCCATCCGCCTTTGCAGGTCGCTCTCTTCATAATAGAGGAAGTACTCGGGGTTGAACCCCTCCATTTCTTCAAAAATCTGCCTTTTCACCATTAAATCCGCCCCACAGACATAGGCGACTTGGCGAGGTTCGTCCGTAGGATTGTAATTCGCGTCCTTGGGGTGCGCCAGCTTGGATATGATTCTTCCGCATATAAAATCCACCTCTTGTATGATGGAGGGGTGGTAGAGGCTGTAGGAGTGGGAAGGGCGGAGATCCTTTGTGAGGAGATTGCCGCCGCAAGCCGCCACGTTGGGATGGGTGTCCAGATGGTCCGACAATATCTTCAGCACATTGTTCTGCAAGATGATATCGGGGTTCATGAAGAATAGGTTTCTTCCTATCGCATGTCGCGCCCCTACGTTATTGGCCGAACCAAAACCGACGTTTTCATCGAGTAAAATGAGCCTGATCTCCTTTTCTTCGCAAAAGGATTTGAGCGAAGTGAGGTCCTCGGTAGAACAGCTGTCCACGACGATGACCTCGTATTGACCCTCGTCGACGCAATCGTAGAGGGAGCGGATGGCCTGCTGTGTCAGCCGCGAGGTGTTATAATTTACAATGATGACGGATACATCCATAGGCTATTTCCTAATGATCAACTCCACTTTCTCTTTGCAAGACAATAGATTGTTCTTGGTGATATAAAAAGGCAGGAGTAACAATAGAATCAATTTGATGTAGAAGGCGGTGTTGGAAAACAACATGTCCGCCACATATTGGGTGAAGATGATCTGTGTGAAGACCGCATAAACCAATATGCTGAAGTTGCTTCCGTTTTGTGCCTTCTTGAAGGTCCATCCGTAGATGCCTCCCAAGATGAGGGCGAAGAGGATGACCCCTATAAGGCCGAAATCCACGTAGAAAGGGTACATCCCGGTGTAGGTGTTCGTCACGAGCGGCTTTTCGATCCAAGGAAGAATCACATCAATGGGCTCGGTCGACGATAACCCTGTCTTGTAAAGAACCGCATAGAAGAGGCGGAAGGTGTTCTCTCCGAAATGTTCCGAGCTGCCCGGCGTAAGGGTCTCGAAAGCGGACATGTTACCCACTATGTATGTCCTCACGAAGTCCGATATAACCGCGGAAAATTGTGAGGCGTGACGAGTCGTTTGAAGCAATGTGAAGACGATGAATAATGGCACAATCGCCATAGCAAAGTGTTTCAGCTTGATGACCCTCTTGAAGAGGAGGATGGAGCCCGTATAGAGGAAGATGGATAGGAAGACCATCTTCGACATTGTGATTGCTCCGAATAGGATGAAGATTGTCAGCGGGATGGCGAGGCGCCACCATGTCTTCTTCTTGAAACAAAGGAGTTCCAGCATATAGGATACAGGCCAAATGACGATCTGCCATCCTCCGTACGGCTCCTTGAAACCACTACCCTTCCCCAATGAGGCGAGGCGCAGGTCGAGCGCCCAATTGCCCGACGTACCGTTTACTATCGCTATCTGTGCGAAACGGAAGAGCGAGGGAAGGAATGCGATCGCGAGAATCAAATACACGTTGCGGACCAACACACCAGGATCATTGTATTGATTACTCCTATAGGTGACTGATTGCGTGAGCAGTGAAGAGACATTCATGGAGATTATCCAGCACAACAACACCACTAAAAACGAATTGCTCAACGAAGGCAAGTGATGATCGACGGTCAGATAGAGAAGCATACAACACGCCCATAGCAGTGAGGTCATCACAGAAGGGGCGAATGGATTATTTTTGGAACAATATAATCCACCATAAATGAAGAAAACACATACTGCTATAATCACGAAAATCATGTCACAAATGTAATGAATTAATTGCTGATAAAATATGGTTTTTTAAAGAATATACTTCCCCTAAAACCATTGGAATGGATTTCGGGTCCGCCCGTAAGGTATATGAGGATGGTCTGCCGACCGGACAACTCCAATCCGAGCTCCTGCCACTCGCCCTTCCTGTTCAGGTCATAGGCGCATTGCGTTGGGATGTGTGTGCCATCCGCCATGTCCCTCTCCGCGATGATTCGGATGGATGAACCGTCAAATTCAGCACCACACCTACACGATATGGAGAAACTCGTCGATTCACCTTCCCTCAAATCACAATAGGCGATCGGGAGGCGTTTCACGCATTGCCCGCCATGTAGGAACGAGGCAAAATTCCCTTCCCTCATCTCAAAAATGTCCTTTCCATCGTCATTATTGGGTACATTGATTAGTTTTTGCGGAGCGAAACAACTTGTCCTCAAAGCAGATATCAGGAAGAGAACTGGAATCAACAAAAGAACCGGGATCAAGATTTTGATATACCTGCCGCCGATGTTTCTCTCTCCATCATCCGACCGCCCACGCCCCATCAGCGACACAAAAAAGGCGAAGGTGAGACAACCCATGTACCTGTCCAACATGGATTCCGATAGAAAGACGATGGCGAAGACGATGCTAATAGGCCAAATCAACTTCCGGTCCGTCCTCCCGGCCGATAAAGGTAGCGAGAGAAGGATGGCGACCAGAAGAAGTACGCCCCCCAAACCCATCTGCGCCCACTCGCTCAAATACTCGTTGTGCGGCGCATAGCGGAACGCAACCCCCTCTAAGAATCCGTGCGACAAATAGCTCGAAACAAGTGGAGCCTCAATGTTATCCAACCCGAAACCAAGCAACGGACGCTCCTGAATCATTGCCCACACATTGGGCCAGATCTCCGCCCTCGGATCATTCGCCAACATGCCACACGCACCTTCCTGCGAAAGCATATAACCCATGCGCGTAGGCATGAAAAAGACGCCTACAAGAACAATTATAGCGATTCCACCGAGGAAAACAAGCTTCTGTTTCCCGCCTTGGACACCACATATCCCGATTATCAGATAATAGACCGCCAACATAGGAATGCACAATACAACAATCCTTGAACCGCTCATCAACAAGAAGGCGAGGGAAACCATTAGGTAGAGTACCCATAAACATCTTTCGCCTCGTCCCAAAGTTCGTCCATGGGTCAGATAGGCAACCGCCACATAAGAAAGCAGGATATTCAAGCCCAAATAAGTGCGATGTATGAAACCCGTGCAAACCTCGGTGAAGTTGGAAAAGAAATTGCGATAGAGTTCAAGCTCTTCCCCGGAGAAGACCTTATAGGCGACAAAGTATACGGAAAGTGCGATGGAAAGGGCATTTCCCGCCACGAAATATTTCAGCATGCCACGGGTGTCGACCGCTCTCCGCAGAAGCAATGCGAACACTGGAAGGACAATCAACGAGAAACGAGGTCCAAAGGTCTTCCGAAACACAAGATCAGGCTGTTCCGCCACTCCCGCGCTGACCAACCCCAACAAGGCGAGAGCCAGCAACAGCAAACACGGAAGATCGGCTCTCCTCCACCCTCCGAAAGAGTGTTTTCCCCCGATGAAATCGTAAATAATGATGCCTAAGGTAAAAAGACCCCATATAGCGAAGATCCAAGTGGAAAAAGGTCTTGGAAGTGCGATGGAAAGGGCAAAAATATAGCCCAACCAAGTATACCATGTCATGATGTTTCTCCTTAGTTCCATATTTCCTTTCCTATGACTTTCCATTGATTATTATCCGCACGTTCCAAACCACAATGGCCCCTGAGATAAGTATCTCGAACACCTGCGCCACGATCCAAGCGTACGCCGCACCATAACCGCCCAACTGTGGAATCCATAACAGATTGAGTCCGATGCAGATAACTCCCACACACAACCCCACGAACGGGGCATATTTCTCGAAGCCTAATCCATATAGGCCCTGCACAGTGAACATACTGGCGATGATGACCAAAGCCGGTATGACGGAAAGGAGACGCAACAACGGAATCGACTGCTCGAATTGCTCCCCCAATAGAATCCGCGATACCCAAGGCGCCAATAAATAGGTGAATAGGCTCACCGCGACACCGAACAACACGGCATAAATAACCATGCGCTTATAGTAAATCCAACCCACCCGAGGCGATTGCTCCATCTCTTTCGCGACGGAGGGGAAAATCGCCATGTGGAGCGGCATGCTGGTCACCATCATGATGGCGCAGATAATCTTGTATGCGCCAGAATAGATCCCCACCTCGTAATTATCCTTGAAAAAGCCCAGAATGGTTAGGTTCGCCACCGTGTAAAGTGCGGCGAACAATGTATTCAGGAAAACAGGGAACCCATTCCGCAGCTGCACATCACGCTCCCTTCGGATCTCCTCGGCGGAGGGTTTGGTTATGCCATAACGGCGGACAGCGTATAAGAAGGCGAAAAGACCCGCAAGGAAATAGGCGACGGAAGGCATCGAGGCGTAAATCAGATAGTCCTCCGGGGCGGCGATCAAGAAAACGGGCAATCCAGTTCCCAACAATTTGATGACGAAATTCAGTAGAGCCACGCACTTCATGTTCTCCATACCCTGAAAAAGCCAGGAAGGGAAGAGAACGTATCCAACGTTGATGGCGAAGATGGAAAGGTAGAGCATGTAATCCTCCTGAATCCTATAATATCCGATGGAAAGGAGGAAAAATGCAGCGGTAGCGATGACAAACAGGGTGAATTTCGCCGAGATGACCCCCCAGAATGTGCGGGAAGTATCCTCCCTATCGTCCCGACAAATGGCTATCGTCTTCGTGGCCGAATAATCAAAACCATAATTGACGATAATCGTGAAATATTGCACGACGCTTTGGGCGAATGTAACCATTCCGAACATCTCCACACCCAGTGCGCGGACAATGAAGGGGATGGCTAAGATTGGAATAAGGTTATTCGCTCCTTGGAAGAGACCCAAGGAGAAGAAATTCGTGACGATTGTCTTCCGCTTATCCGACAGATTCAGCATCATGCTCGATATGTTTCAGGCACAAATGTACAAAATTAGCGGAGAAAACAGAGAAGAGGCATGGGCATAGTACGCTTATCTCTCGTATCTCGCTCTTTCTCCCCCAACCAGTTTAGGCCTGCAATAGGCGGCGACCACATGAGCCTGCCCGATTTGGTTCGGTTTTGGATGAACCGGCACCGCCACATCCTTGAGGTGCATCCCTATCAGCGTGTCGCCGATGTCCAATCCGGCGGAAGCCCTCACATGCTCCACCACGACGGGATGACTAAATCCATAATATGCCGCCGTGGCGAAGGAACCTCCGCCATGCAACCAAGGCACCACACAAACTGGCTCATAACCATACTTGTCGGCGCACGCCTCCTCGACCACCAGCGAACGGTTCAGATGCTCACAGCATTGACATGCGAGATAAATCCCCCGCTCGGAGAGGATGGAGCGGGAAACCTCGAAAATCGTTTTTCCAATCTCTTCACTCGAGTTCTTGCCCATCACGCCCCCCGCCACCTCGCTCGACGAGCAACCTATCACGAAGATTGAACCTTCCCTCAAGGGATGTTCGTCCAGTAAAGCGTTGATAATCAATTCGGTTTGCTCCCCGATCTGTTTCAAATCATACGATTCCATAACCATTGGCCTTAAAAACAACCCAAAGTTAGCACATAATGGTTCAACATGTAAATGGAACAGCCATAAAATTAACGAACCGACACGACTCACCCACTTGTATAAGAAGCGCACCGATACACCATTCCGTTAAGGAAGAGCCCGTGAGCCACTCGACGAAGTGTGCGAAATGCGGCTGCAATCAGCCTCGTTTAAGGGAATCCTTCACTTTCCTTACCACGAAATGTCCGAGATGGATGATTTTGGCGATAGGTAATCCAAAGCGTTCTATCAATTTAAAGTTTTGATGAGCCAATGCCATTGTTTCGGGCGACCTATAATCGAACTCGTTCAATTTCCGACGATTGATATCCATGTGTGCCGGGTCTTGGTCCATCACCAACTCAAAGGTCTCCGAAGTATCGATAGGCTGCTCCCCGTAATTGTAATTATTTGCGTTAAAAGCATTCTCGCCATCTGTTTTTTGGCAATATTGTCCCGACCCATCAAACCCGTGATTCCTTGATTTTGAAATGGCTGGTGATATGCAATACATGTTTTTGTGGGCGATGTAAGCCCGCATGGAGACATCCGTCTCGTATTTCATCAGGTTAGGCTTATTCGGGTCGGAAGACAATGCCGCATAGAAATAGTCGTAAAAGCAGGCATCCAGCATCTTTTTATAGGATTGGGTTTTGATGATTTCCGGGGCGGCTTTAATAAACTTGCCGGAAGTCACGTATTGATAGAACTCCTCCTCCTTCTTCCTCATGAAGCCCACTCCCCATGAACACACGTTAAAGTCCTGCATAAAACATGTGCAACCATCATCAAGGGTCCAGTCCACAGGGTAAGAATAGCCGGTTACGGTAAAGACCTTAGGATCATCGTAATAACGTGTCAGGCATTTGTTCATGTATTCCAAAAAATTGGGTGCATATTCGATGTCATCGTCCGAATAGATCCAACGGTCATAATTCAAATCCTTTATGTGGCGAATAAGAGACAAGGAGTTTTCACATGAGCCCATGTTTTGCTCCCTTTTGATTACAGTGAAGCGATTGAAGGCGGAAAAGTCGCCGGTTTCCAGGTATTCACAAATCTCCTTCCACCCCTGTTCATATTTCTCCGCAGGTGGATAGTCTAATCCGATAAACACATCCGTATATTTAGCCCAACCATTCCTTTTCAGGCTTTCCACAGTCCTTTTGAAGTGAGCACTACGGCATAATGTGGGTATCGCTATCGGCGCATATTTTTTTATCTCAATCGTGTCCATGCGTTTCCTGTTGCTTCAAATTCAATCAAATAGGGTTTCGGGATGACAGAAAGTATTTCCTCCCGGGAAATATTGTCCACTCATTTGAATACAAATTTCGGGTAATTTGTCTGTATATACAACATTTCACCCATTTATTTTTTCATCATGGCCACATATCCTCTGGCAGATATCCCCCGCCACCTGCCAAGGAGGAGATACGGCGTCGAACATAGGACCACAAAAAAAATTGGGAGCCGGCATATATCTTTCTTAAGCGGCAAGGGAAAGATATTATGCGGTACACTCCCAATCTCTGCCTACGAAACGCAGGGTATCCACGCAAATACAAACAGACAGATTACGCTCCCGAACAATCCCTTGCGTGAAAAGATGTTCTCGTTGTATGTTTCCATCCTGATGAATCCGTCAAATAACAAACAAAGCAGGCAGACTCGATCATAATTAAGGAAGAATCACTTTACCATAGTTTGTAAGCGTATATGAAAATTTAATGTTACGGTATTAAATGGAATTATGAAGATTCTTGACACGTTCTCTGAGCTCCTCGTCCACCTCATTTAGCGAACTCTCGATGTCTTTGATGACGTCATTGTGTTCGGCTATTTTCTTCTTTTTGGTCTTCTTGTCCAAAGAGTCGTCTGTCTCAACCAAGGATTTTTGCTTTTTCTCCTTGTTTAACTTATGGATTTTCTGCGCCAACGGCTGTGACTTGCTCTTTTCACCGATTCCTTTTACGGCCTCACCGAATTGGATGTCCCTAAAATGAAGGATCACTCGCTTTTCCTCCACAATGACTTGCCCTTTGAACGAAACAAAATCCGCATACGATGTTTTGATGATTGGGTTGTAGCGGAATTTGGTCATCATGTTCGCATTGAATTCAAATCCTTCTCCTAATTCATCTTTTTCCGTGTTCACCTTCCATTTCTGCTCTAATAGCCACGTTTTAGCGTCTTGGTAGGCGTCCATCTTGTCTCCCTCATAGTAGAATGTGTCGGAGACGTTTGCGTTGAGCTGCTCATCCACTTTGAATATGTAATCTTGTGCCATGGCTCCTGTGGGGAGCAGCGAAATCAGTAATAACTTTAATGCTTTCATTTCTATTTTACTTTATGTTTATAATTGTTATATCGTGTTATCTGTACGCAAAGTAAACGCATATTTTTGAATCTACAAAATAAATTACGTAAAAAATACATTAGAATTATCGAAATAATTATTAAAAAGTTGATAATCAATTAAATAAAAATCATATATAAATGAAGATATGAGCAAATATGGGCATGGGCGTATGCCTGTTTTCGTGCCAAGCGTCTGCTTTGTTTGCAACCGATACTATTTTTATGTAACTTCGCGCTGTTTTTTAGAAGGAAGGGGGACCTTTTTCCCCCAATTAACGCCGCATGAGAGCGGATATTTTTATTTTATGGCAACATTTAGAGAACTGGGATTGAGCGAAGAAATCCTACGCGGAATTGAAGATTTGGGCTTTGTGGAACCGATGCCGATTCAGGAAAAGGTGACCCCCTATCTTCTTGGGGAAGGAACAGAGGATTTAGTCGCATTGGCCCAAACAGGAACAGGAAAGACGGCGGGATTTGGTCTGCCGCTCCTACAGCTGACGGACAGCAGTGTGAACAAAATCCAAGCATTGGTACTATCTCCTACGCGCGAACTTTGCATCCAAATTTCCAACGACCTTAAGAAATTTGCGAAGTATATCCAGGGAATGAAGATCGTACCTGTTTACGGAGGAGAGAGCATCGTCACCCAATTTAGGCAATTGGACGTGCCTCCGCAGATTTTAGTGGCTACACCTGGCCGACTCATTGATCTTATCGAACGTAAGAAAGTGGATTTATCGGGCATCAAACACCTCGTGTTGGACGAGGCGGACGAGATGCTGAACATGGGTTTCCAAGAGGATATCGAACGCATCCTTGAGGAGACACCGGAGGAGCGCCGTACGCTGCTCTTCTCCGCCACCATGCCGAAGGAGATCGCTAACATCGCGAAGAAGTACATGAAGAATAGCGTGGAGATCGCTATCGGTCGGAAAAACTCAGGCACCGAGAACGTGGAGCATATCTACTACATGGTGCAGGCGAAGGACCGCTACAACTGTCTGAAACGCTTGGTGGACATTAACCCGGACATCTACGCCATCATCTTCTGCCGCACGCGCCAGGAGACGAAGGAGGTGGCCGATAAGCTGATGCAGGATGGTTATAATGCGGACGCGCTCCACGGAGACCTCTCCCAGGCGCAGCGTGACACGGTCATGCAACGTTTCCGCATCAAGAACCTGCAGATCCTTGTGGCAACGGATGTGGCAGCCAGAGGTCTGGACGTCAGCAACTTGACGCACGTCATCAACTACAACTTGCCGGATGATATCGAGAGCTATACCCACCGAAGCGGACGTACGGGCCGTGCCGGTAAGAAGGGTGTCTCCATCGCCATCATCCATGTGAAGGAAAAGCATAAGATCAGAGCGATCGAGAAGGAGATCAACCGTACCTTCATCCAAGGACGCGTGCCGAGCGGATTGGAGGTATGCCAAAGCCAGCTCTTCGCCCTCGTGAACAAAATCAAGGAGTCCGGCGAGAACGTCGACAAGAAGCAAATCGATCCATATCTGCCTATGATCATGGACCAGCTCAAGGACATGACCCGCGAGGAATTGATCGTCAACTTCGTCTCCCAAGAGTTCAACCGTTTCCTTGAATACTACAAGGATGCGGTGGATCTGAACATCCCTGACAAGAAGGATAAGCCAAGCAGGGAGCGTGGAGAGAAGGGTGAAAGGGGCGAAAGACGCTCACGGAAGCGCGGCAGCGGTGAGACAATGCGACTGAAAATCAACTTGGGACAGCGCGACGGATTCACGCCTAAACGTGTCTTGGGCTTGATCAACGACACTACCAACAACAAGGATATCGACGTGCACGACATCGAAATCACGCCGCGTTACTCTTTCTTCGACGTGGATAAGAGCGTCGTGAAGGAGATGATGGTTGCTTTCGAGCGCAGGAGGAATGAGGGAATCGAGCTCCTGGAAGTGCTCAAGGACCGCAAGAACAGGCGTGAACGTGAAGAGTTGAGACGTGGCATGGAAGGTGGCCGCTCCGGCCGTGGCAAGGAGTGGGAGTCCGACAAGAAGAGCAAACCCGCATTTTGGGAAGGCGCAAAGAACGCCACCAAGAGGGAACGCTCCTACGAGAAGGAGAGCAGACACCGTGATGACGACTCGAAGAGCTTCAGAAGGAACAAGGATAGTTTCAGAAGAAAACGCTAAGATATAGGATGGATACTTATCTGACACTGGCAAGGATCTCGGAGGGTCTCTACAAGGAGAAGGGGAGTAAATTCCTCGCCTTCGCTATTCCAGTGTCCGATGTGGAGGAAGTCAAGGAAATACTGAAGGATAAACGGAAGGAGTATCACGACGCGCGGCACGTCTGCTTCGCCTACGTGATGGGCGAAAAAGGGGAGGAGACCCGGGCGAACGACGACGGAGAACCCTCCGGAACGGCGGGTAAACCGATGCTGGGAACGCTCGTCTCGAAGGGGGTGACCAACGTGCTGTTAGTGGTGGTCCGCTACTTCGGCGGAACGAAGTTAGGCACCAGCGGACTGATCAACGCTTATCGGGAGGCTTGTCTCGATGCCTTGGAGCAGAACGAAGTAGTGGAGAAGATCGTGGAGAACCGTTGCGACATCCAATTCGAGTATCCCTTCCTCAACGACGTGATGCGTGTCGTGAAGGAGGAGAATGCGACCATCGTCAGCCAGAATTTCGACAATGACTGTACCATGCGGATCTCCATCCGAAAGCGGGACGAGGAGAAACTCCGAAGTAGGTTATCCAAGATCGAACGGCTGATTTTCCTCGATGAAAAGGCATAAAAAGAGAAGCGGCGGGTAGTTCGGATACTACCCGCCGTTTTTAGTTTCAATAGAAATCTATCGAATCCGAATCGTCACTTCACCACCACCTTCGCGGCTTTCCCGCCAGCCTTCACCACATAGACGCCCGCCTGACGCACAGGGATGCGGACCTCCTCGCTACGGCTAATGCCGACCAAAGCACCCCGGAAATTATAGACGTAAACTGGCTCCGTCGCGCCATCGACGCAGATGGTCCTGTCCGTGACATAGACGACACCGTCTAACGGGAGGAAGTGGATGTGGTATTCCGTCTTCGAAGTAGTATCACCCGTTTTGTACCGGGCTGTGAGCGTAAGGATGTGTGTGGAGTCATCATAGGACTCTGTAGCGACAACTCCCGCCGGCAGTTCATATTTGAATTCCTCTGCCTTATATTCCCTGTTAATATAGTGCTCAAGTTTATCAAAAGCCTTACATATAAAATTATCATTCATGAATAATGAGGTTACATATGGTTGGAGAGCCACATAATACGTATCTACCAACGATTGGATTGTTTTGTGGGAGAACGCATAAGTCAACATGCGGGAAGCTTCCGAATACTGGATGGTCATATCAACATCAGGTATGTTTGCAGATATATCATAGTAATATGGTTTTTCGTATATGAAACGAGAAGAGGGAGTCAAAAATGCCTTGTATTTGTGCTCATTGGCAACAACATTTACAATGTTGCTCCATTCTCCTTCACTTAAATAGACAACCTTAAATGAATATATAGATAGGCTGTCAATCTTTCTCGTGAGAATTTTATAAACATGGATATTGCTCGAATCCTCAGCGTAGTCATAACTTTTGACAGTAATAGAAAAGATGCCTGTCTCTTCCTCGTAGAAAAGATCAGTTATCGCATATTTTGATCCTGTCCATCTCAATCTGCAACATTCAATGCCATCGTTTGAATCATTCGGTTTTGACAACTTTATGCTATAAAAACCGCCATTGACATCCACATCCGAGAGGCTTTTGAGGTACTCCGTACCATGACTGGTGTTGTATATGATAGAAGAAAATGAATAATCCGAGAGATCATACACATACTTGTCTGCAGAGAAGGAGTCAATTGGCATCCCATCAAGTTTCAATGAGGTCAAGAAGGATTCTAATTTAGGCCTTATGAACTTCATCACATACGTCTTCTGATCAACGGTGCCCTGTTGTCCTTCACCAACATAATCATAATACACAAAGATTTTTAATGTGCCTACCGCTTCATCATATTTAGTTTCCGTGCGAATTCCCCAGTCAGCAAAATTTATGCGTAAACCATTAACTACCACATCAAATTGTTGTGTCGTGTATGAGACAATATCCTCCTGATATTCTAAGGAATCCGAGAAATCATACTCGTATTTGTCCCACGAGAAGCCATCCACGGGATTCCCATTGATACTCAATGAAGTCAAGCATGCGCCTACTGTTAAAAAATTGATGGCATATTCATTCTTTTGGATATGTAGTTCGTCCGTAATTGTGATGTACAAAGTAGCCCCACTGACTGTTTTCGTCACAATAGATCCCGGAGATGCTGTGTAAGAAATGGCCCTTTCTTGTGGCGAATAGAGACTGCCTAATGTGTATTTGAATGTGGTAGGTGAGAAATTGTCCACCGGGCTCCCATTAAAACTCAATGAAGTCAGATAAGCTTCAGGAGCTTTGCAGCGGATGGAATAAGTGTGCACATTGCTTGAATCTTGTTCGAAATCGGCGCCATATACACGAATCGACAATGTGTTGGTTGAGTCATCATAGCTTTTTTCCACGGTAGAACCTGGCGAGAATTCGTGGTCGATTCCCCAAAACCATGTGGAAGTGGAGTCCAAGAAATCATACTCATATTTGTCCTGCGAAAAACCCTCGACAGGTATTCCGTCACATGTCATGGAGGTAATATACGATTCGGGCGTAGAGAACCTGATCGTATAAGTGTTCGTGTTGGACGAGTCTCGGGAAGATCCGCCCCCATGGACAGAAATTGTCAGTTGTTCTGTCTCCGAATCGTAGGAGAATTCTTCCACTGACGAACCATACGGGACTATATAATATATATCATTATATGTAATCGAACTGGGCAAGTCGTACTGAAACTTGTCGGGTGCGAAATCTTGTATTGGATGGCCATCCACTCTGAGAGACAAAAGATAAGGTTTCCCCCAGTATAACGGGTGTCCGTATGTGTATATGACACTATCCGTCACGTTGTAACCTGCATCATAGTTAACGGTTTTAATCCTTCGGTCGAGGCTGTCGTAGGCGTGAGTACAAACATTGTTTT
>DBYR01000004.1:117854-128943 GCA_002310215.1 Bacteroidales bacterium UBA1181 | reverse complement strand
GCCGCTGATGGGTTGATGCTGAAAGGCGTCAGGTTATGGTTCACCAAAGAGAAGTCCTGTGCGGAAACCATTCCGCCAAGACCCATCATCAATATTAAAAAAAACTTTTTCATTTCAATCCATTCGAATAGTTTGTTTACCTAATAAGGGAGACGAATCCTCGACGATCGCCCTCCTTCGTGATGCCCATATAGTTGCTTTTGTATTTGCAATACCAGCCATAGACGCCCCAAGGACAAGGCTCGCCGTTGATGGTTCCGTCCCACTCGTCCTCGATGCTCTTTCCTTCGAAGACGATCTCTCCCAAACGATTGAAGATGATGTATTCGAAGTGATCCATGTACTCGCCTCCAAAGAATTTGAAGGCGTCATTCATCTCGTCACCGTTCGGCGTGAATCCTTCCGGTGCCCAAAAATCGAGCCACGTGAAGATTGTTTGTCTGCCCACATATTCGCAACCAAACTTATCGATGGCCCGAACCTTCACCACGAAGGAGTCTGCGGCGTTCGGATCGAAGAAGTGAGATGTGTTCACGCCCTCGTATACCTTTTCACCATCATCCGGTTCCCAATACCACTTGCTTTCCTTCGGAGTGATACCTGAGAAGCGCACATTCGAACTACCCGTCTCGATGAAGGTTGGATATACTTCAAAACGGATGTCTTGTCTCGGAAGGAGGTCAACACTATATTCCGCATATCCCTTACAACCGAACTCGTCCGTTCCTTCCACATTCAACACAACCGGCTCGTCGATGGTAGCCACTAAGTCTGAGGTGATTCCGTTCTTCGCCACGCTTGCGCTATAAGGCTCGCTGGACCACTTGTACATCACACCACCTTTTGCGGAGAAACGTATCGTGTCAGGTCTTCCCTGACATCCTGTCTGTGAGCCTTTTTCGATTTGGATAGTAGGGTTAGGACGCACTTCCACCACATGGGTGGCTTGGGAAACGCAACCCGACTCGTTCGTGCCCCATACCGTGTACTCGGAAGATGAGCCCGTGTTATACTTGATGCTGGAGGTCTCATCCCCTGTGCTCCATTTGTATGTTGACGCGCCGGAAGCATAGAGTGTGAACTCATCGCCGAAGCATACTGCGCTATCGCCCGTTATTAAGATGGATGGCAAAGAAAGCACGGTCAACTGTATGTCGATGGTGGCAGGGCAATTACCCACGTTACTACCCGTCATGCGGATGAGCGTATTCTCTTTCGGAGAGACATTGATGGAAGATCCCGTGTATTCCTTCTCGCCATCGTTCCACGTATAGTTCACGGCACCTTGGCCTTGCAATGTGGTCGTTTCACCATAGCAGATGGCCGTTTCGCCCAAGAAAGAGAGGACAGGTTGTTCCGTCAGATAGACTGTATGCGTCGCCTGACCCTTACAACCATATTTGTTCTGGGCAGTCACCGTGAAGGTTTGGTCACCCATGATTTTCGGTGTGATGATAGAGCCCATGTTCCCATTGTCCCATGAGAAACTTGCCGTTTCACCGTTCGAATCCATCGCTTCGATAGTGACGATAGACTCCAGACATGCCTTCGTGTCTCCCTTTGTATAGACCATAGGGTTAGGGTTCACCTTGACCGGCACAGGAATAAGGACCTCGCAACCCTTCTCGGAATAGCCATACAAGGAATAATCCGTCGAGTTGGTCGGGAAAATCACGATTGTGTCGGCCGTCTCGCCATTGCTCCATTGGTAACGGTCGGCGCCATGTCCGATCAACACGGCGGAATCTCCCGCACATACCCCCGTCACACCAGATCCGGAAACCCAAAGGGACGGAACAGGAGAAACACTGACAGGGATTATGATGCTGGAGGAGCATCCATTGATGACACCCTTCACCTTCAGTTCCATATCCTTCTCCAATACTTGGCTGAAGACAGAAGTACCAGAACCATCCTGCCACTCGTACGTGTTGGCGCCGGAAGCCGTGATGGTCAATATGTCACCTGCGCACACGGCAGTATCACCCGAATAGGAGAGCTGCGGAAGCTCCTTCTTCTTGATAGTCCATGTGGCGGTCGACTCGCATTGGTTAATATCCACACCTCGTACCGTAAGCGTGTCATCTTTCGTCACTTTCACGGAAACGTTAGATCCGTAGGCATTGTTGCTCCAAAAATATTCGTTCGCACCCGTGACGGACACTTTAGCCTCGTCTCCATCGCAGGCATCCGAATTACCGGACAAGACAAGGACCGGAGGTTCATTGACACTCACCTTGAAGGTAGCCGTGCCCACGCAACCACCATTGTTCACAGTACCTATCACTGAATACTCGGACTCCGAATAAGGGGAAACCCAAATGGAATCCACATTGTCCGATGTGTTCCATACGTATGTGTCGGCGCCCCGGGCAATCAGATTTGTCGAATCACCCCGGCAAATAGTAGAAACACCCTCGATCCAGACCGTAGGGACATCCAAAAGCTTGACGGTGAAGTCCGCCCTACCCTTACAACCGTTAGAGTATCCCTCCACCCAATAGGTGGTATCCTGCGTCGGGGTTCGGGTAATGGTAGTCTGTCCCGCAGTACCATCGTACCACTCCACATTCGTACCCACACCATTCACCGTCAACTTGGCGGATTTACCCTCGCAGATGGCGGAATCACCCGTAATCTTTATATTCGGCAAAGGTTTCACCTTGACTGTGATGGAGGCTGGTCGGGACTTGCAATTCTTTTCGTCCACGCAATAGACGGAATAAGTAGTCTCGTCAGTCGGATAGACTGCGCGGTTCTCACCCACTGTAACCTCATCCTCCCATATACATGAAGTGAACCCTCCGTTATAAGAGACCGGCTTGGCGGTCAAGTTCGCCGGGTCATTCTCACACACCTGTCTGTCGCCGTCAACAGTCACTACAGGGAGAGGCAACACATTGACCTTGTACGATGCCTCGCTGAAGCAACGAGGACCATAAGCATAGGTTCCCCTCACCGTATATGTGGTATCAGTCGTCGGACAAGCTTTCAGCAAATCGGAATTCACGCCCATCGATATCCAAGTGTACGTGATGGCCGAATCAGGGAGGTAAGTATCACTGACCTCCAAATGCGCCGTATCTCCCAGACAAACCTCCTTCTCACCGGTGATGGCAAGACGTGGGCTCTCGACACCATATACCTTCCAATCTTTCTCGTACTTACAGTAATATTCGTCTATCACATCCACGTGAAAATCATTTTCATAAGAATTGATCACCGTTTTGAGGGAAGAAGATGTGGAAGTATCTGTCGGATTCGTGTTCCATACATAACGGCTATTGGCAGAGGCCCCTATAGCTTCAAGTTCCACCTCATGTCCAATACATACGGTCTTTTGGGAGCTGATGCTCAAATTAGGGAATCTACGTACATAGATTTCCTTTTCGATGGTTTTTGTGCAACCCAAATCCGTCTTCACCGTCATCTTTACGGTATATGGACCAGGAGCCATGTATCGAGCATCCGGAGTCTTGACGTTTTGGGGTACGGAGCCGTCTCCGAAGTCCCACGTATATCCAGTCACCTTGTCTCCTACGATATCATCCTTAATTTCCTTGAAATGGACTAAACCGCCACAATCATTCTCGTAGTCGAAATCCAGTGCCGCTCCCATCTCATGTAATTGGGTCGTCAATTGTACGGATGTACAACCTGTCTCACTGGTTAATTCGCAGATGAAATCGACATTGGTCCTTTTCAAATCGTTCGGAATGACAGCCACGGATGGATCGTTCGGGTCCGTATCAACGTTAATTCCGTCCGAACGTGACCACTTGTACGAACCGAACCCGGCTGGTGCCATGATCCTTGCTGGTTCGTCAATACAGTTTTTCACTTTCAATTCCAATTTCTTAGTTTCCGCCCAAAAATAACCGTATGCGCGGTGTCCACCAGGACCAATATCGCCATTGTTGCTTTCTCTTAAACAATCATGTACAATGATTTCAATCGTCACATCCTGTCCGATATGATTGGACAAGTCAAAATTACCATACGTCCAGCGACGGAATGCATATTCGGAAATATTGGTTGCATCCGCTGAACCGTTACATGAAGTAACGGACTGATCCTCAACCAATTCAAGACCGTCCGCATTGTGTCCGTCTGCATTGACCATAAACTCACCGCATGGCGGCTTTGTGTCTAAGCCTGTCACAGGATCCACTAATGAGACCGCAATGGCGAAAGTAGGCAACTGATCTCCCGAATGTCCGCTGTTGGTCGCAGCACCAGTAGCACCACCTCCAGTTGTACCACCACCGGTCGTACCACCTCCAGTTGTACCACCTCCAGTCGCACCACCACCGGTTGTTCCTCCGCCAGTCGTACCACCACCGATTCCACCGATTCCACCGATTCCACCAAATCCGTGCGTGCCGCCACCTGCTGATGTCAAGTCGGGACAATGCAAGACAGCTGCGAAGCAATAAGTGAATAGCGTCGTGTTCTCCGTCACCTTAAATTTATACACAAGACGTTCTGCCGCTGCTGGTTTACCGTCTCCTGAATTGTTGTTTTCAGGGAAACCGGTAGAACCAATTCTAACGGTGGTTTTACCATCTGGGTTGGTCAAGAAATCCCAGCATCGAATGACAGGGTCATTCGAATCAGAGAAACCATTTACAACCGAAATCCTGTTTGTGTTTGTGACTGATTGCCAAGGTTGGAACTTGTATTCGTCAGTTGTTTTGTCATAATAAAAACCTCCCGTATACTGTTCCCACCCAGATAGATTTCCTTTCTCGAAGCTCAAATTCGGCGTGTCGATGTTGGTGTCCTGCGAGAAGGCACTAAACTGATTGAGTAACAGTCCGGCGACCATCGCTCTCTTTATCGCTTTTGTCTGGAACAATCCAGTAATTAGATTTAAGGACATAATCTCAATTTTTTAATTGCGCATATTCATTTTTTATTCATGGATAGAAGAGACACCAGCGCATGTATCCTTTTCAGGTCATCAAGATGTGTGTTTTTGTTCAATAATATTTAAAAATATACATACACTTCCCTTATTTTAGCATCCTCTTCTAAACTTCGCGTCTACGAAAACCATTATTCCATCATAATGGGAAATCTTCCTAACTCTTCTTCTTCACCATACAAAGGTGTATATTTATTTTTTATCTTTTTACATTTTTTGACATTGTCCGAGAATAATTCAGTGAACAGCCTTTTTTTTTCAGTAAAGCATAACCCGAATCTTTGATTTCGGACCGATTTTTGTAGTCATGTTCCACTTTTGGCTGTAAAAATAAAAAACTTTTTTGTAAAATATTGAAAAAATACAAACGATTATTTTCGGCCCCCCAAGAGAATCCAAAGCACGATGGGCGCCCCCAACAGGGAGGATAAGGCGTTGATGGGCAATACGTAGCCCGATTCAGGCAGTTGTGATAGAATGTCGCATGTGAGCATGAGCACAGCCCCGCAAAGCATACAGCAAGGAGTCAATTTATAGTGTACGGATGTGCGCAACAACCCCTTTGCGATATGGGGCACCGCTATGCCGATGAAACCGATTGGCCCCGTGAATGCGGTGGTCGCTCCCGTCAGGATGGTGGCGGATAGGATGATCCACCATCGTACATGTTTCACGTTGACGCCGACACTGTTGGCGTAATCGTCTCCCAACAATAAGGCATCCAGTGGTTTGAGTAGCCACGGCGCCATGGCGACCCCTATGCAGACGAAGACGGACATGATCCGCAACTTTTCCCATGTGACACCCGAAACGGACCCTAAGGTCCAATTGACGAACATCTTGACGGAATCGGGGTCGCTGATATTCTGTAGCAGAGAGATGGCAGCCGTCGCCAAGCATCCGAACATGATGCCTGCGATCAGAAGGGAGACGTTGTCCCTCAACTTGAACGATACGATGATAACCAGCAAAAAGATGGAGAACGCACCCGCCAAGGCGGAAAGGACAATCCCCCAGCTGGACACGTATACGGCTGAAATGCCTAAGAATGAGAAAAGTAGAATGAAAATCGCCACACCTAATGAGGCTCCAGAACTGATGCCCAAAACGTATGGACCGACCAAAGGGTTTCGGAAAAGGGTTTGCATCCACAACCCTGAGACGGAAAGGGAGAGTCCCACCAGAACGGATGTGATGGCCTTGGGGATTCTGATATCCACCAGAATTGTGCGGTGAATGGGGCTGCATTGCCCATTGAAAAGCCCGATGAAATCGCTTAAAGGCACATCCACGCTTCCGAACAGCACATCCACGCCGAAAAGAACGATGGAAAGGCAAATTAGCGCGGGTAATACGATGCTTCTCCAGCCCATGTTTACCTCCTCTCCTCGTTGTCGCCGCATCGTCCGAGATAGATGGTCTCGTGATGGGGCAGTAATGCCGGGTGGAGCACGGAAATCAGGTCCTCCAACACCACATCCGGTTGCGCCACCGCACTTTCGTAGAAATCGCTGATGTTCATGTTCTCTACCCTCCTCTCCCGTTTCTGGAAGTGGTAGATATTGCCGCTCTTATAGGATTTCATTTGGTGGAGACGGGGGTCCAGTTCCTCCAGACGTGTGGTTCCGCAGTTCATCCAGTAGTCGGCGTCCGCATATTGCGCGAGCAACCATTCCGTGCCGCATGTGACGGTGGGCACCATGGTGTCGGCGAGTAGGTAATCTCCTCCTGCGTCTTCATACATTTTGGACATGAACCCTTCCCCTCCCGTCATGTACCAAGTCTCTCCGTAATTACCCGCCGAGATGACGGTCGGACGGTTCGATATGGTGTCGGTTAGTTGTTTCAGTGCCGTGTAACGTCGCTCGATGCTTTGAAAGATGGAGTCTGCCAACGTATATTTGTCGAAAAAGAGGGAGAAAAACTTGATCCATTCCGTTCGGGCGAGGGCGGAGGTCTCTTTCCACTCGAAATTGTGGACGATCGGGCATGCGTTTGAGTGAGGGTTATCACGCAGGTCGGAGAGAAATAGGACATCGGGATGTGCGATCAGGATGTGTTCTCCGTTCATTTCGAAACTGGAGCCTAAGGAGATGATTTCTCCGCTTTGCACTTTATCCCTGATTTCATCGGAGAATATATATTTCGCATCACATGTCGCGACAATTTTTTCCATCTCTCCTAAAAGGCCGAGGAACCCGAATAATGTGCCCGAATTGGTTCCTACTCGGGTAATGGGTATTTTGATCTTTTGCGCATCATCTGGCAGATTGTCGGAATCGTCACGCACCAATGCATATTTGAACGACACGTCTTGTTCCGTCTTGCCCGCAAAGATGGTGGCTACATAGCCGAACGGGGCCTCCTCCACACGGAAGTGCGTCGCATGTTGTAAAGGTATGGGTTGAAGTTGCGTTTCATCGTGTACAGACTCTCTCTTCACCTCGCGACAGGAGGGAAGCAGAAACAGACAACCCATTGCGAAGAGCACGGTGAAACGCTTGATTTTACGAAGAACTAACATACCGCGAATTTAAAAATTTAGGATTTGTTATACAAGAATTGGGAAAAATGGTGTATTTTTGTATGGATATACGACTAAGAAATGACATGGGAACAATTAAAACAAGAAATTTATTAATTGATGTCGCAAGAAAACTTTTCGCTGCCAAGGGTGTGGAAAATACGACGATGAACGATATCGCCGTGGCCGCCCAAAAGGGGAGAAGAACATTGTACACCTATTTCAAATCGAAGGAGGAAGTCTATTCTGCGGTCATAGAGAACGAATTGTTCCAACTGGCCCATAAACTGCAGGAGGAGATGCAGAAAAGCCAGAATCCATCGGAGAATCTGATTAATTATATATATATGAGGATGAGCCTCTTCCAGGAGGCTGTGCGCAGGAACGGAAACCTGCGCGCCAGTTTCTTCAGCAATATTCATTTGGTGGAGAGGGTCCGCCATAAGTTGGACCTGCAGGAGCGCAGGATGTTGGAGAAGATTTTTATCGAGGGCAATGCCCGTAACGTCTTCAACGTGAAGAATCCTAAGTTTGCCGCTGTCCTGTTCCAATGCGCGCTGAAAGGATGTGAGGTGCCGTTTATGCGTGGTGAATTGGCCCAGTTTTCACAACCGGAGAATAAGAAAGCGCTTACGGACTTTTTGCTCAGTGGCTTGTCGGAGTTGAATATCATGTCGGAATGAGATAGCGGTGTGCTACCCTATTCTATCCGTTAATCACTTATCGGTATTTTATTGGATTCCGGAAGATTATCATCGTAGAGACGCAAAATTTTGCGTCTCTAACAATAAAACGCGCACATATATATTGCCCATTCGGTCCACTGTAGAGACGCAATGCATTGCGTCTCTTAATGCATTGCGTCTCTACAATGCATCCTTCACATGGATCGTCGCCGCATAACGGGCGTTTTCACCGACAAAAGTGAGTGGCAAGAAGCCAGATCGTATCTTACCATCTTGAATAACAAGAGGATAATTCCTTGAACAATCGGAACAGATTTGCGCCAATCCATCGGACGATTTGTTTGCCCATATCACGAATTCACCGACAGATGAAGGGGAAAGGTACCGATCTGTTATGATTCGCGCGCAAACACCCATGTTCATCCGCAGATTCACCTCCACACAGGGGTGGATCCACTTTTTCTCACCTTCGCGCACAATCATCATGTCCACGCCGAAATAACCTTGATAATAAGGCGCCACGGTCTGAGAAAAGAATGACGACAGACATTGTGCGATATCTAAGAAGCACTTTCCGTCGATGGAATCGCACAATTTCTTTTCTATCAGTTTGTTGGACATCATGTGATTGCTGCGATAGGTGCCCGTTTTATCGGCGGAAAAGAGCGAATAACCCGCGAACGAAACCGCCTTTCCATCGCAGAGAAACTCCAAAGCGAAGTCCGTCTCCTTTTCGTAAGTTACCTCTCCGACAACGCTATGTTGCCTTGCCAACACATTGGCGCACCACGCTTCCGTCGCACTCTCCCAACATCCGTCAATCCACCGCAATCCCTTACCACTACATGACCATGGTGATTTTAGCACACAATGGTGATTCGATTCGATGAATTGGCGGATTTCCTGTAGTGTGGTCAGTTCTTGTGGCATCGTGAACGAGGTAGGCAACAATCCGTTACTTTCCAAATGCTTAAGTGTCGTGATGGAGAAGCGGCGATGGGACAGTTCCCTCAATTTTCCCGTATCGACCGATATTTTTTCCTTCGCATATTTGTTCCATTCCTTGACGAGGGATTCGTTCCATCCCCAAGGGACTAAAATGTCGTCCGCCGACTGGTGACGGATTCTCTCCTCGAAAGGGGTCCATTCCACCGCTATTCCCAACTGGGCGAGTACGTCCGCCTGCCAATCGCACGGTACATGGTTCCTTGTCAAAACAATCTCCCCGTTTTTGGCGAACCAAAGAGGAAGCAAAGAGAGGTCAGTGGCGAGTCTCACAGCCGAAGCGGGCGCATTGTAATGTCCAGTGCCATGCGCCAACGCCAAATCATTTTCCGGATTAAAATAGTGGCAATTCATCGTAGGACATCAATTATGCACCATCACGAAGTCTGGGAACATGCGGAACCGCAAGCAGACGGAAGGCCGATCCTCCACCTCCACGGACATCGTGCCGTCGTGCAGATCCAACTTCTTGATTATGACTTGCTCCCAATATTCAGGTCTCAAGCCTTCGTATAGTTTATAAACCGCCTCCTTGGCGCACCAGCCCAGTAGCAATTGTGTTTTGTCGGTGGAATCGATGGTGTTCATTTCCTCCCCATTCAGGAATTTATGCTTGACACGGAATATCTTGTCGGAGAACTGCTCGATGTCCAGACCCACCTCTCGGTGAGGACTGACAAGTATGGCGGCATATCCTTTTGTGTGTGTGACGCTTATGTGCAGATGGCTCTCTTCCGGCAAGGCAGGTTTCCCGTTTTCATCGTGAGAGACGACGCAATCATGGCCCAAGGCCTGAGCTAACAGGGCGCGCACGGAAAGATACTCCAGTTTTCTCTTGTTCGATCGATATTCACGCAGCTCCCTTTCGTAAAGTGATCTTTTCTCGTGGAAGAGAGCCAGCAAATCTTCGATGGATTCGTCCATCTTCCAGATGGAGAGTACTTCCCCACTATCGTTCCTGTCACAGAGGTAAAGCATAAGCGGCAGATTAAATTATCCCTTTCTATCGATAATTACCTTCGTGAAAAAGAGGAAGATGACAATGCCGATAATATAATAGGTGACGTCACGGCTATCGATCACGCCACGGCTCATCGATTCATAATGCGCACTGATGCCCAGCGAGGCGATGAAACTCTCCGTCTGTCCGTCGGACGCCATGCCGGAGACAATGTCAAAGCCAATGTAAGCGAAGAAGCAAAGTACAGCGGCCACAATGAACGAGATGATCTGGTTATCCGTGAGCGAAGAGGCGAACAAGCCAATCGCCGTATAGAAGGTAGCCAAGAAGAATAGCCCTATATAAGAGCCCCAGGTGCCTCCCTGGTCTATATTGCCCATTGGATCGCCCAGGATCCAAACAGACAGGAAGAATATCAATGTGGGAACAAGGGAAAACAATACCAGCGATACGCCGGCGAAGTATTTGGATAGAACGATGCTCAAGCTGGAAATCGGGCGGGTCTTCAACAACTCGATGGTACCCGTCCTACGCTCCTCCGCGAAGAGGCGCATGGTGACGGCAGGCACAAGAAAGAGGTAAAGCCATGGCGCGAAATAAAAAAGCCCGTCTATATTGGCGTAACCATTGTCCAAAATGTTTTCCTCTCCCGGGAAAACCCATAAGAAAAGTCCGGTCAGGCATAGGAATACGCCTATGACGATATAACCCATTGGGGAGGAGAAGAAATTGCAGAATTCTTTTTTTAGTAGTGAAAGCATAGCCTTTTTTTTACCTTTTTCTTACTTTTTCAGCGCAAAAATAAGAAAATGTTTTATAATTCGGAAAATAAACACTACCTTTGCGCCGCTTTTTAAGCGATGAAGTTTAACAAATTAATTAAAAAAGAATGGCAACCAAGATTAGATTGCAAAGACACGGCCGTAAGGGGTACGCGTATTACCACATCGTCGTAGCAGATAGCAGGGCACCACGTGATGGTAAGT
>DBYR01000004.1:66437-117840 GCA_002310215.1 Bacteroidales bacterium UBA1181 | reverse complement strand
TACAATCCGAACACAAATCCTGCTACAGTTGACTTAAACTTCGACAGAGCGTTGTATTGGGTGATGACTGGTGCGCAACCAACTGACACTACAAGAAACCTTTTGAGCGACAAGGGTGTATACCTGAAGAAGCACTTGTTGGGTGGTGTGAAGAAAGGCGCATTCAACGAGGCTGAGGCTGACAAGAAGTTCCAAACATGGTTGAACGAGAAGGAGAAGAAGAACAACGCTGTTGTAACTGAGCAAAACTCCAAGAAGATCGCTTCCGCAAAGAAACGTTTGGAAGAGGAACAAGCTATCAACAAAGCTAAATCTGAGGCTCTTTCCAAGAAAAGAGCAGAGGCTGCCGCCGCTCTCGAAGCTGCCGCTAAGGCTGCTGCAGAAGAGGCTGNNGCCTGCCGCTGCAACCGCTGAGGCTGAGGCTCCAGCAGCAGAGGCTCCTGCAACTGAAGAGAAGGCAGCTGAGTAAATAGCAGACCTTTTTATGCAACAAAAAGAGACATCCGCATGGCGGGTGTCTCTTTTTTAATTATGAATTATGAATTGAACGGTCTGCTGTTTTATTTTGTAAATCAATGCCTTATGATTTATGTATGCATGCATATTTTATAGATGGGATATATTATCTTCTCACTTTCGTCCGAAAAAAAATTCTAACATTTATTTGCAATTATTAAATAAAATTAGTAATATTGTAAATGAGATTGTGAAAGAAAAAAACTATCTCGCAAAATGGAACTTTATTATTAACTAAAATTTAATGTATTATGACACTTTCAGCTCCTAAACAAATTATTTGGGTTATAGCCGTCTACTCGGCGTATTAGGTATTTTAGGTTATTTTGTAGCGATTCCTTTCGTCACCGCCAATGGCTTTTGGCTTGTAAGCGCCGCATTTGCTTTGTTGGCTATAGCGACTTTGGTGAAAGGGCTGTAAAAAGTCGTCACTTGTCTAGAAAATAGAAAGGGGGAGGCATAGCTTCCCCTTTTTATGTATAAATACTTGCGGTTGAAGGAATTTCATATATGGTTTTTGAAAAAAAAATACTATTGGAAAAGGAAAAGGGATATTTGATTGATTGTTTTTGGGAATAAGGAGAAGAAAAACATACATTTGTAGTATTAGCAAACCGTATGTATACTTACTTAAAGATATATGTCATGAGATTAAAGAATTACTTATTATTAACGACCCTGATAGCGAGTCCAACGTGGGCATCCATTCATATAAATGAAATCATGGTGCGCAACTCATCCTTCAAAGTCAATGAGGACTACAATTTTGTGGGATGGGCGGAACTATATAATTCCGGGAACGATACGGTTGACTTGAGCAACTACTTTTTTTCCGACTCGGAATCAAACATATATAAATGGCAGAATCGGGCCATCAACATCCAGATTCCGCCAAAGGACTACGCCATCTTCTATTTCGATGAAGAGGATAAAACCAACCACGCCAACTTCAAGCTGGACAGTGATGGCGGCACGTTGATTCTTTCCGATCCAAGCGGTCATCTCGTTGACAAGATGACCTACCCTAAGCCGTTCAGGAACGCCTCCTATGGAAGAGCGCAAGACGGTGGAACTAATTTGTCCCACTTCGTCACACCAACCATGAAGGGAACGAACAACAACGCGAGAGTAGCCGATGTACAAACAGCGGCGCCGGAGTTCAGCATAGACGGAGGTTTCTACTCTAATTCACAGTCAGTTAAGATCTATGCGGATGATCCGAGCGCGAAGATTTATTACACGACGGACGGCAAGGAGCCAACCGTCAACTCCATGCAATACTCCTCCCCTATCCAGATCAACACGACCACACCGTTGCGTGCCATTGCGGTCGTGAATGGGGAAGTCGCCAGCGACATCACAACGGCGACCTACTTCATCGGTATCAACAACATACCGACCTCCATCAAGGTCGTATCATTGGTGACGGACCGTGACTACGTATATGGTGACACGCTTGGCGCATTGGTTGTGGGTCGAAACGGGAAAACAGTCCCTTCCAACTGTGGAGTCATGGACAAAACGGCCAACTACATGAACGATTGGGACCGACCATGCAACTTCGAGCTGTATGACGAGAACAAGGAGTCCATGGTCAACCAAGAGGTGAAAATCAGTGCATTCGGTGCTTGCTCACGTACAAAAGCCATCAAGTCTGTGGCTGTCAAAGCAAGCAAGGCGGTTGGAAATAACAAGTTCGACTGCTCGATATTCAGAGAGAAACCTGCCTTGAAATGGAAAGGTCTCGTGCTCCGTAACTCGGGTAACGACTTCGGAAGAATGTTGTTCAGGGATGGCTATATCCAAACTGTGGCGGCTTCCGGTATGGACTTGGACCACCAAGCCTACGAGCCAACCGTTGTCTTCATGAACGGTGAATATTATGCGATGTTGGGTATGCGCGAACGTACCAATAAAGACTTCGTCTACTCCAACCATGGACTGAAAGAAGGTGAGTTCTGCATTGATGTCACCTCTAAAACGGGTAATTCACCATGTGATGATTTCCAACAAGTTAAAAACATCGCAAGCAACGCCAGCTCGGCTGACGCATTCAGCAAAATAGATGAAATCATCGATGTGGATGAGTTCTTGAACTACATGATGACGGAAATATACATCTTCAACAGAGACTGGTCCGACAACAACAACAAAGCGTGGAAACGCAATGAGAACGGCAAGTGGCGTTGGATTTTGTATGATACGGAGTATTCCACCTCCCTATACGAGGAGAACATGACCGGAAACGGTTTTGAAGAGAATGTGGCGAGGAAATTGTCCTATTTAAGTCAGTTAATAAAGAACCCGGAGATGAGCAGACGCCTCATGACGAAGTTCGTCGCCCACGCAGGTACCACATTCGGAGCGGAGAACACCGCCTATATCTTGGACAGTATGATGACCATTTTGGACAAGGAGGCGGACTACTTCAGGAACTTCCTCGCACAAAAGAACATCAAGGAGACCTCCTTGACCTGGAGGGATGAGTCCATGAAGGTACGTAACTTCCTTGTCGCAAGGCAGAACGTGGTGTTTGACCATGTGTCCAGCAGTTTGAATTATGGTTCGCCTGTTCCGTTGAGGATTTATTCCAATACCCCTGGTTCCTCATATTTGCTGAATGGACTGGAGCCAATCAACAAGAGTGATTTCAGAAGTAAATATTTCTCTGGCACACAAATATCCGTGAAAGCTATCGCTCCTGTAGGTTACAAATTCAGCAAGTGGGAAGTATGTAGGGAAAACTACATTGTCAACACCAACGATTCCTGGAAGTATCTCTACTTGAGTGACTCCGTAAGCACGCCTTACAACTGGAAGGAGAGTTCATTCGACGACTCCAGTTGGGAGTCTGGCGAGGCTCCTCTCGGAGGTAGCATGTCCTACTACGTGAAGACCAACGTCACTGGAACGTCCGGTGGTGGCACTTGGCCTGGTGGTATGGGCGACTGGCCTGGTGGTATGGGCGATTGGACCGGCGGTAACACAGGTGGCAATACAGGTGGCAATACAGGCGACAACAATGGAAACTGGAATGGTGGCAATTGGACTGGTGGTAACACTGGTGGTAACACTGGTGGCAACAATGGTAACTGGAACGGTGGTAACTGGAACGGTGGCAATATGGGTATCCAACCTGCCCCTGGAGATGGTATTGGTGGTGGCATCGGTGGCATTGGCGGTGGCGATTGGGGCGGTATCGGTGGATTCGGTACATCACAAGCCGCAAAGACCATCTTGCTGAGGAAAGAGTTCAACATTGACAACCTCAACTCCATGGACAGCGAAATCCAGTGCTTGGCCCATATCGGTGACGGCGCGATCATCTATTTGAATGGCAAAGAGATTTATCGTTACAACTTGCCTAACAACGTGAGCGACACGACCAGAGCTATTTACGAGATGGATTCCTACGCTACGGTATCCTTCAAAATCCGCAGAAGCGACCTTAACCAAGGAAGAAACGTGGTCGCAGTGGAATTGCATAGCGCGAAGAGTTCCACTTCCGTCGCATTTGACCTCTCTATGTTGGATGAGAATACAGGTGTGACCAGCTCTAATTCGTCCACTAATGTGGAATATACCGGCAATGTGAACGAAGCGTGCGTTCTCCGTGCGGTCTTTGAGAAGGATGGCACCTCCACTTCATACGGCAAACTGTACATCAACGAAGTGTGCGCCGCCAACAAACAGTATGTGGACGAGTTCCGCCAAGACGAGGATTGGATCGAAATCTACAACGACGGCGATGTGCCTGTCGACTTGGGTGGCATGTACCTCTCCGATAAGAGAAAGACATTGGATAGGTTCCAAATCCCAACCAACAACCCTGCCAAGACAACGGTTCCTGCCAAGGGATACTTGGTGTTCTGGGCTGATGCGGATTCCTCCTCACAGGGTCCTCTGCACACGAATTTCGAACTCTCTAAGGATAAGGCTCAAACCATCTCGCTGAGTAGAAAGGTGAACGGAATAATCGAAGTTGTCGATTCCATTCGTTACCAACCTCATACGGACGGGGAATCCTTTAGCCGCTTCTCCTATACGGGCGATGGGTCATGGGCCATCACTTCACGTCCGACCTACGCCAAGAAGAACGCTTATTTGCCTCAGTTGGTTCATAAACCTGGTTCTACTTTGGTTGAGGACATTGAGATTTCTGACTCCCCTGCCCTTCATGTATATCCTAATCCTGCAATGGATTATTTGTGGTTCGCTTTTGAAGGAGAAGAGGCAGACATCGTTTTGTCAGACTTGAATGGACGTATCCTCATGTCTAAGAGTGTGAGGAATGGTTCTCCTATCAAGATCAGCCATTTGGAGAACAACGTTTACATAGTGACGATATCCGTCAAGGGCACAACCTACATGACAAAGTTTGTGAAATTGTAAAAATATCTTGAACAAAAGAAGAGGCACTTTCGATGATTCGAAAGTGCTTCTTTGTTTCTGCTATGTGCCGTGCGTGCTAAACTATCCCGAAATGCCTGTTCTTTTCCTCATATTCGCCTTAATGTTCTCCGCATATAGCCATGTGTCGGCGAAGTGCAAATTGCCCCAAGGAAACGGCTCTTTGAGGCTCTCGTTGTAGCATACCTTCGGATTGACGTCTTCGCATACGAGCAGATGGTCTTGTATCCGCGCGCTGGTGTAATGTGGCGTTGTCACGTAAGCCTGTTCCTTTTTGCTGTAACGTACAATGCCCAAGTGCTTATCGGCTGTCGCCAATGCCCCGTCGGTTCTCCAATTCAACGGATTGATGCAGACTACAGTCTGTGCGAACAGGGGGGATTTCCCCTCCAAAGAAGTGACGGAGTTGTAGGAGATCACTACGCCCTTGTCTATCTCGCCTGTGGCGGGTTTAATCCTATGTGGATATTTTTCCAGATCCTTTGCTGTGATTTCGTAGCCCATCAAGTAGGCTGCGACCATTTGTTCGTACTGTTTGTCCGTCATCCCATGTTTCAGCAACTCCAGCAACATTTGGGAGCCTTGGCTATGTCCTAATAAGATGAAGGGCCGACCATTGTTGAACGTGCGCATGTAATACTGAAAGGCGCGTTTCACATCCGCTGCGGAGAGCTTCGCCCTGAACTTCCTTTCCGTGTTGCTCATGGCGAACACCTTCGTCGTCATTTGGCGGTAATAGGGTGCGAAGAAATTGAAATCGTCCGCGGCATAGACGGTTTTGTTGTACACTTGGTTCTTTTTCGCGGCATTTCTCACCTCCGCCCTGCTGATATCCGTATAGGTGGGCACGCTTCCCCGGTTCGAAAGAGGTTCCGAATTGATGGTGGGATATATGTAGAATATATCTGCCGTTTTCCCTTTGTATTGTGTCGCTGATTCGAACCAATACTTTTCAATCGAGTATCTCGGTCTCATGTTGTGGCATTGCTAATATGACGCGAATATAGCATTTTTCTGGCTTGTGGTAACGTGTATTGGGATTGGAGGCATAACTGTCTCTTGGCTATGAGAAAGTGCGTAAAAACGTCTTAAACGGCCCTATCCAATTCTCGCTGTCCTCCACAAGGAATGTGTGCATGCCGACCGCCTCGGCGCCGATCAAGTTTTGTTTCCTGTCGTCAACGAAGACTGTTTCCGCGGGATCTAAACTCTCATCGTCCAGCACATACTGGTAAATATCTCTGTTTGGCTTGGAGAGGCCTATCTCACAACTGACGAACAACTTGTCGAAGTAGGAATAAAAGGATTTCCCCTCTGGTGCGAATCCTTCACTTCGGATGTAACTCATCATGAACGGGTTGTTGTTGGTCAACATGTAGATACGATATCCCTGACTCTTCCATGCCTCTAACTGCCTTAGCATTCCTTGGGGAAGATGAGAGAAGAATCCCCACCACGCATAGGCAATCTGCTCAAAGGTGATTTCCTGTCGGCACAAAGTAGAGATTTCTTTCAGGAAATCATCAACCGTGATAGTGCCATCTTCCACCTGTCCGAAGATGCCTCCCCAGTTTTTCCCTTCCACGAAATATGTTTCCGCATGGGGTAAGCCCAAGGCGGAAAAACGATCCACGGCTTCCTGATGCTGACTGACGCTTAAGACGCCGCCCCAGTCAAAAATTAGATTTTGAATCATTTACACTTTAAATTTTCAAGATGGATAAACCATAAAAAATCCCCCGATCCTAAGACCAGGGGATTTAAACTATAATTAACGAACGTTTAGCCCAAGAACGATATCAGGATACCGGCAGCCACAGCGGAACCAATCACACCTGCCACATTGGATGACATGCAATAGTTCAACACATGGTTGCGGGAATCGTACTTCAAGGCGATGTCATTAGCCACGCGCGAAGCCATAGGAACGGCGCTCAAGCCTGTCGCACCAACCAATGGATTGATCTTCTTCTTCGAGAAGAGGTTCATGATCTTCACCAACATGATACCTCCGAAGATGGAGAAGCCGAATGCGCAGAAACCACCGGCAACGATACCGATTGTCTTAAGGTTCAAGAAGGCTTCAACCGTCATGGTAGCACCTACAGACAAACCGAGGAAGATGGTGGCCGCATTCATGATACCATTGGAAGCCGCATTGAACAAGCGTGAAGTGTTGTTACCAATCTCCTTGATCAAGTTACCGAACATCAACATACCCACCAACGATACCGCATCTGGAACGATGATCGCCACAATCGTGGTAACCG
The DNA here is from genome assembly GCA_002310215.1 of Bacteroidales bacterium UBA1181. GTDB lineage: Bacteria > Bacteroidota > Bacteroidia > Bacteroidales > Paludibacteraceae > UBA1181. Next base: position 110,644 of record DBYR01000004.1, on the reverse strand, counting down.
TGATTGGGAAGAGGATCTTCAACACACGCATGTTCTTGAACTCCTGCTTGTTAGGATACAACTTGTCTTGCTCCTTCATGTTGATCTTCAACTCTTTCTCGGAGCAGGTCAATTTCACTACCAACGGAATGATCACAGGCACCAAGGCCATGTATGAATATGCCGCGATGGCGATTGGACCCAACATGTGAGGAGCCAATTTCAAGGTCGTGAAGATGGCGGTCGGACCATCCGCACCACCGATGATGGCCAAAGATCCAGCCTCTTTCATTGTGAAGAATTGGCTTCCCACCAACAACACAGCGAAGATACCGAATTGCGCACCCGCGCCGAAGATAGCCAGCTTCAGGTTACGCAACATCGGACCGAAGTCTGTCAACGCACCCACACCCATGAAGATGATCGGAGGCAAAAGACCTGACTTGATCAATGCGTAATAGATGTAGTTCATGATACCGAACTCATGAGCGATGTCATGCAAAGGCATTTGCCAGATATCATACACCTCAATATGGTTCAACAAATTAGCGTCCTGAAGTATCGCATTGCCTTCCAAGGCTGGATTATACCACAGTTTTCCAAGTTGGACGAAACCTTCCTTAGCTTCCTCAGTACCCTCCGCGAAAGAGAGGACCTGGAACCCACTATCCAATCCATTGTTCAGGAATTCATTCGAGATACGGAAAATCTCACCCACACCATTCACAGCCAGCACACCCATGCCACCTCCAGGGAAGTTGGCGATCAGCACACCGAAAGCGATTGGAACAAGCAACAACGGTTCATACTCCTTCTTGATACCCAAATAGAGCAGAAAGAAGGCCAAAAGAATCATTATGAGGTATGAGGGATTGTCAACAAAGTTGCCGATCGCCGTCATGCCATATATTTTTTCTAATATTTCTCCCATGATTCCTGTTATTTAATTCTCATCAAAACATCATCTTCTGATACAGAAGAACCACTCGTCAAGCAAATCTGCGTGATGACGCCGTCACACTCAGCTGCGATAGCGTTGAACGTCTTCATCGCCTCTACGTAGCAAACCACTTGGCCCTTCTTCACGGTGTCACCCACCTTAACCGGTGTGTCACCCGAGTTCTTCACCAAGTAGAACTTACCCTCCAATGGAGAGGTCAATTCGGTTCCTTCACCAGAAGCCGCAGCCACTGCCGCACCCGTCGCTGCCGCAGGAGCGGCTGAACCATCATTCGCACCGATCGTGACGTTGTACTTAACACCATTCACCTCAACGGTTACGGTTTGAGGCAATTCAACACCGCCCTTGCAAGCGGCTCTCTTCGCCTTACGCTCCTCAAGGTCAGCCAAGAAGTCAGCCTTAGCCTTACCAGACTTGTAAGCCCTGTACTGTTGTGGGTGCATAGCCAACTCGAACAACTCCTCGTCGTCCTGACCGAAGTCCCAACCCTCTTTCTTCATCTCCTCGCGGAAGGTGTCCAAAGCGTCAGGATAGTTGCTTTGAGGATCCTCTGTATGGAACTCGCGGCCTTGCTCCTTCGCCTTAGCCACCAACTCAGGTGACAACGGACCAGGCAAGTTACCGGACTTACCCAACATCATATCCCAAATATCGTCGGCGATCATAGACCAACGCTCCTTGCCCTTCTCCATCTGCATAACGTTCATCAACGCCATGTTCTTCACATATTGGGAGAACGGAGTCACCAAGCAAGGGTAACCCATCATAGGCCATACATATTTCACCTCGTCGAACAACTTGATCAACAGTTCGTCTTGGCTCATCTTAGGCTTTCCGTTCTTCTCCTTCCATTTGTTAATGGACTCGAGGTTAGTCTCCAAGTCAGTCATCAAGGAACCCATCATACCGCCAGGCAATCCAGGACCGATCAACAAGGAGTTCATCATACGGTTACGAGGAGGAATATAGTAGCCCAAGAAATCATCCATCATCTCCTTAATCAAGGTACGAGCCTCCATGTAAGCCTCCATGTTGATCTCCTTCACCTTGAAGCCGGCGTCCTTCAACATGGCCTGTACTGCGATCACGTCAGCGTGACCAGTACCCCAAGATAGAGGTTCCATACCAACGTCCACATAGTCGCAACCAGCCTTGCAGACCTCCAAGATGGAAGCCATGTTGAAGCCAGGACCAGCGTGGCTATGGTATTGGATGGTAATATCCTTGATCGCTTTTATGTTTTTGGTCAACTCGCCTAAGAAAGCAGGACGGCCAATACCAGCCATATCCTTCAAACAGATCTCGTCACATCCGGCATCGATCAACTCCTTGGCCATTTTCGTGTAATACTCCACGGTATGGATTGGAGAATAGGTGATGCAAAGACAACATTGAGAAATCATGCCACCATCGTGTGCATATTTGATGGAAGGGATAATGTTACGGGTATCGTTCAAACCACAGAACGTACGGGTGATATCAGTACCTTGTTTCTTCTTAACCACGTAGAAGAGTTTGCGGACATCTGCAGGAACCGGACTCATACGAAGACCATTCAAGGCGCGGTCCAACATGTGGGTTTGAATGCCAGCCTCATGGAAAGGCTTCGTCCACTGACGAACTGCATTGTTCGGATTTTCTCCGTAAAGGAGATTCACTTGCTCAAATCCACCACCATTTGTTTCTACTCTGTCGAAGCAGCCCATTTTCACGATTACGGGCGCTACTTTCATCAATTGGTCGACGCGCGGCACATATTTGCCTGCAGCCTGCCACATGTCTCTGAATACGAGACTGAATTTAACTTCTTTAGCCATTTTATTAGATTGTTTTTCTCTTAAATTCTTTCGATTTTGTCAGCCTTTGATTTCCCATTCGTGATCTTACTGATTGCCATGCTGATGGCTTGTGCCACGTTGGCATCCACTGGATTAGGTGCTGCTGAAAAAGCATTCGATTTATGCGCCTCTTCTTCCGGCGCATACTTGTTAATCAACTTGATTAACATATTTCCTAAGAAAATAATGAGTAATAAAACGGAGAATACCGTCGCCAACCCAATGCCCATTAATTGCAGGGCCATGAAAAAATTATCCATCGTATCCTTACCATTTAAAATTAGCAATAAATATCCCCCAAAGATATGTATTTTTTTTGAGTCCCGTGGATATATGGGCGAAAAGTTTAGTGTTTTTTCTGATATGAAGGATACGACTCTTACATTTGTGTGGGTAGAACAAGGAAAAATTCCCCATGGGGGATAATAAAGAAGGACTGCCCAATTTATTTGAACAGTCCTCCGAGATTTTATTTGTAACTTGCTGTTTTATAATAATGTACTTGCCAATTCGGATAGGTAACTTCTTTCGCCCTTGATCAGGTTCACATGGGCGAAAATGTTCTGTCCGCGCATCTTGTCGATCATGTAGACGAGTCCGTTGGACTGCATATCCAAGTATGGGGTATCGATCTGCTGCACGTCACCGCAGAACACCATCTTACAGCCCTCTCCTGCCCTCGTGATGATGGTCTTCACCTCATGTGGGGTCAGGTTCTGCGCCTCGTCGGCGATGAAGTAGGTGTTGCTCAAGCTCCTACCACGGATGAAGGCCAACGCCTCGATGATCAGTTGCTCGCTCTTCTGCATGTCGTCCAAGAGCTTCAGTTCCTTGCTGCTTGGACCGAACTGGTGCTTGATGACGTTCAGGTTATCGAACAGAGGTTGCATGTAAGGAGCGACCTTCTGCTTCTCGTCGCCAGGAAGGAAGCCCAAGTCCTTGTTGGACATCGCCACGATCGGACGCGCCAAGAGGATTTGTTTGTACTTCTCATGCTGTTGCAGCGCCGCAGCCAAGGCCAGCAAGGTCTTACCCGTTCCGGCCCTTCCTGTGATGGCCACCAGTTTGATGTCGTCATCCAGCAATGCGTTCAGGGCGAAGGACTGTTCCGCATTTCTTCCTTCGATGCCGAAAGCCTTCTCCTTCTTCACCTTCTCCACCAATTTAGTATTGGCGTTGTAGCGTGCCATCACGGTCGAACGGGTGCTCTTCATGATGAAACACTCGTTGGCTCCGACCTCCGCATCCAGTTTGAATTCTTCGATCGGAAGTCCTGTCGGAGAAGCGTAGAGCAAGTCTATCTTGTCTGCGTCCACATTCTCGAACACGGTTTGTGCCTTGTCGAACACGTCGATGTTGGTCACCTTGTCCGTGCTATAGTCCTCAGCCTCCATGCCAAGGGACCTCGCCTTCATGCGAAGGTTCACATCTTTAGACACGAGGATGGTCTTCGTCTTTGGAAATTTAGTGGCAACCACATCCACCACCGCAAGAATCTTGTGATCCGGAATTTTCTCCGAAAAGGCCTTCGCAATCTTCTCCGGATAATCGGAGTTCGTCACGATGAAGAGCTTACCTAACCCTGCACCTAAGCTTACGCCTTTCTGAAAAATGTCCTTGCTTCCGCTTATGGAGTCTAACTCGCGTACGAACTCACGCGCGTTAAAGTTTATTTGGTCATTTCCTTTCTTGAATTTGTCCAACTCTTCTAAAACAACGATCGGTAAAAAAATATCATTGTCCTGAAAGTTGTAAATACACTTGTAATCGTGAAGGATAACGTTGGTATCCAATACGAAATTTTTCTTAGCGCCCATGGTCATACAATTTAAGTGTTTAAAGAAATTTTTTATGAAGGAAATAATCCTTACCTTCGTAGTGGTAAAGTTAGTGATTATTTTGAAAAAACAAAGCATATTGGACTAAAAATGACATACGCAGAGACAATTGAATACATATTCAGCCGCATGCCAAGTTTTCAGACTGTTGGCACGTCCGGATACAAGCCAGGCATAGAGAGTATGGAGACGATAGACGCCTATTTCGGGCATCCGCACGAATCCTTCCGCACGATCCACGTCGGAGGAACGAACGGAAAGGGCTCTGTTTCCCACACCTTAGCTTCCATCCTGCAATCGGCTGGCTATAAGGTCGGACTCTTCACCTCGCCCCATTTGCGTGACTTCCGGGAGCGCATACGGGTGAACGGAGAGATGGTGCCGGAACAGTTCGTCGTGGAGTTCGTGGAGGCGCACCGTGCCTTGATCGAGAAGGTTTGCCCCTCTTTCTTCGAGGTGAACGTGGCCATCGCCTTCGATTATTTCAGGCAGGAGCAGGTGGACGTGGCCGTGATCGAGGTCGGTTTGGGCGGACGGCTGGATAGCACGAACATCATCACGCCAGACTTGTGCGTCATCACCAATATCAGCATGGACCACATGAACCTGCTGGGTGACACGCTGGAGCAGATCGCAGCGGAGAAGGCGGGCATCATCAAGCAGGGCATCCCAGTCGTGATCGGTGAAGCGGAAGGTTCCGTCAAGGAGGTGTTCCAACGCAAGGCGGAGGAGGTGAACACCCGTATTTGCTTCGCACCTCAGGAGGATTGCGAGTTCATCGGCATGGAGGCTTCGTACAAGCAACCGTACCAATTGCTCCGTATCGGGGAGGAATTGGTACGCACGCCTCTGCTAGGCATCTACCAGCGGAAGAACATGGCGACTGTCCTATGCGCCGTGAAGGAGTTGCGGCATTTAGGCTACCATATTCCTCGTGAAGTTATGCGCCACGGCATTGAGCACACGTTAGACCAGACTCACCTCATGGGACGCTGGCAACAGCTGAAGGAGACCCCTTATGTGGTGTGCGACACGGGCCATAACGTGGGAGGGATCCAATATGTCGTCCAACAATTGGAGAGCATGCCATACAAGACCTTACGCATCGTCTTCGGCATGGTAGGCGACAAAGACGTGAGCCACGTGTTGGAGCTATTGCCTAAGCAAGCGGTCTATTATTTCACGAAGGCAAACAGCAAACGGGCGATGCCGGAGACGAAGCTGAAGGAACTCGCCGAGCAGAAAGGGTTGAAGGGCAATACCTACCCTAGCGTCCCTGAGGCGTACCAAGCCGCATTGGACGATGCCGACGATGAGGATGTGGTCTATGTAGGCGGCAGCACCTATGTGGTGGCGGAAATCGTATAAATTCCTTCCTCGTTAGATTTTGGGGAGATAAAACGATTAAAATACAGGCTGTCTGTTGTCTGTTTTGACGGAAGGAAAAAGCATCCGCAATGCTCCTGATGGACATTGCAGATGCTTTTTTGCTTGTCGGGTCGGACAACTTATTTTTTCACAATTCTATGTGTCTGCTGTTTCCCGTTCCAGCTTATGATCACATTGTAAATTCCTGGCACGGTATGTTCCAGTTTGAAAATTTTGTTACCGTTGAGGGATCTGAAGTTTGCGATGTTTTTTCCGGTCATGTCTAGGATGGAGATGTCGTAATCCTTTTCCTCCGAGACGACGCAAAACTCGTTGTTTTCGGCATTTGAATATATGGAGAACTTATTCCCTCCAACCTCTTTTCGAAGAGCGACGGAGGTACGCTCACTTTTTATGTCAAGTTCGTAGTAGCTCCAGTCCTGCGCCAATGTCTCTTGGCAAATGCTGCCAGCCGAGAAGCCCCATTCGTCGGGTTCCTCAATTTCACATTCGGTTCCGTCAAAAAAACATTGCTTATGGGTATATTGCCCGTTTTTGTCGTATGCCACGAAGCAGTAAAGGGTCGCATCATCGATTAAATCGGAACCGCAATCGATCCTTATGGAGGAAGGGCTCTCGTCTACAATACCGAATTTTCTGAGGATGATTTTGGGACGTTTGACCTCGTTAACATACATATTTCCGTTGATTATGAGGGTATCCATGACTTCAAATTCTTTAATCGCCATGAAAACATACGATTGCGCATTGGACACTTCTGCCTCGAAGAAACCATTTGGCCCCGTCTTGCTTGTGGCATTGCTGATGACGGGTTTGTCATTTGACGAATGTATAGGCATTATGTGGTGTATGAATCTGAACTTTTCCAGATAAGGAAGGTATTCATTCCCCCTGTCAGAGAAATTGTAAAACGCATTGTTGCGTCCACCCCATCCCAGGTTGCAGTAGAAATATTCTTCATGTTCATCGTCTATTCCACAGACAACAAAAGCGTGCCCAGAGGGGGTCCTTGCAGAACTTCCGGAGAACAATACGGGTCTACCCTGTTTGATTTCGGAACGTATCAACGTCACCAGTTCTTCTTGAGCAGCCTCGGCCTTTTCGGCACTGCTCACATATGGATCCTCCATTATTGTTAAATATCCGTAGTCGCGGAGCGTCTGTTCCACTTTGCTTATATTCCCAAATGTGCTGTCCACTCCATATTCGACTTCCGTATGTTTGCCTATTGACGCTAATAATAATGCGACATGTTGGTTTTCGTCCGTCAGTTTGCCTTCCATCTTGTCCCATTCTATCGCCACATCGCCGTCAACATCTTCCCGAGGGTACCTTTCTGGCCATTGCCACATATACATGATCATGCCTGCGGCTGTCGGGACACATCCCGTCAAGCAATGTTTTCCGTCGATGACAGGACAGAGCGAATTGTAAAAGGTTGATTGATTCCATAATATCGCTGCCCTTTTATCGTTTACCAACAGGTTTCTGTATGAAACGGTGGAACTCGCTACTCTCAACGTATTACTAGGGTATGGCTTCTTGGATAGGATGCTCCATTTCTCGGACTTCTGGGTGGACGATTTGCTTAGATGCTCAATGCGATCACTCAGCCCCTTGAAGATAGAGGCCTGTATGTCATCCGTCGTGTCCAATGCGTAGGTGTTGTCATAATTGTAAGCTACAATAGGCTCAATCGCATCGTCCGCCGCAACCATGACCCAACCTCCTTGGCTGAAGTTGTGGACGTAAGCCACGGTCCGATTGCCTGATTGGCAGTTGACCGTTGATGAGATGAATCCTTTGGCTACCCCTTTTTGTGAGAAAAAGTTGTCTGCGATTTTGCACGTGAACTCCTCGGATACAAAAGACGCTGTTAATCCTACAGGTGTGATGACAGATAGAGTAAAGATAAAAGCAATTTTTCCAAACTTCATGTCGCAAAAAATTAATTAAACTTAAATTATATTGCAAAATTACTTCTTTTTTTCACATAGGGTATGGAATCACATGGATTTTTTCGAGACCACACATGATTCCACTCGACGGGCTAACATTATGAGCGTCAACCCTATTTTCTTTCCTAACATCCAAAAACGCATTTTATTGAAAAAAAATACGTCGTTTCCTTTGGATGTTACGAAAATAGCACTACTTTTGCAACGCTTTTAGAGAAAGCGAGAAGACATATGATGTAGTTCTATATAATGGTCCTATAGCTCAGTTGGTTTAGAGCATCTGCCTTACAAGCAGAGGGTCCTAGGTTCGAATCCTAGTGGGACCACGACAAACAGACATTGGGTGATGCGGAGAGCGCTCCGGAAGTTTTTAACGCCATGATGTCATCGGAAAAGATTTTTGGTCCTATAGCTCAGTTGGTTTAGAGCATCTGCCTTACAAGCAGAGGGTCCTAGGTTCGAATCCTAGTGGGACCACGACAAACAGACGTCGGGTGATGCGGAGAGCGCTCCGAGAGGTTTTATCGCCAGATGCCATCGAAAAAAATGATGAAGGTCCTATAGCTCAGTTGGTTTAGAGCATCTGCCTTACAAGCAGAGGGTCCTAGGTTCGAATCCTAGTGGGACCACAGAATGATGAGCCACCTACGAAGGGTGGCTCTTTTGTTTATCCTAATCACACACGTTTGCCGAATGAAGAGATACGTTGTCATCGTGGCGGGAGGGAAAGGACTACGGATGGGTACCGACATTCCCAAGCAGTTCTTGCCAGTGGCGGGTACACCGATTTTGATGCGGACCATCCGCAGATTCCATGAGTATGATCCGCAAATGAACATCATCGTAGTGCTACCTGCGCATCAAATCCCCTACTGGAACGAATTATGTGCCCAATATCACTTCGACGTCCCATTCCAATTGGCATTAGGGGGTGAGACAAGGTTCCATTCCGTGAAGAACGGATTGGCGCACGTGGAGTTCGCTTCGGACGCGTATGTGGCCGTCCATGACGGGGTTCGTCCGTTCGTCTCGGTATCGGTCATCAACGAAGCCTTCAACGAAGCGGAGCGCTCCGGGGCCGCCGTACCGGTCATTCCGGTGGTGGACTCCATTCGAAAAATAGCGGAAGACGGCACCAACAAGGCGGAGAACCGCGCTGCGTATCGGTTGGTTCAGACACCGCAGGTTTTCCGTGCGGACATGCTCCGCAAATCGTACGAACAACCTTATTGCGAAGCGTTTACGGACGATGCCAGCGTGGTGGAGTACTCCGGTCATACGGTCAGCCTGACGGAAGGGAACCGTGAGAACATAAAAATCACGACGATGTCCGATTTAAAATGGGCGGAGGCGTTTTTGTCTGAATGATTGTTCTTTCGAGACATTTTTATATATTCGCGAGTTATTAAAAAAATAGGAAGAAAAATACATAAATATTGATAGGAAATGAAAAGGACGAGGATTGTTGAGGCTGTCAAGATGACTCAGTACGGCGAGACAGTGAACGTGAAGGGATGGGTTCGCACCAAACGTGGCAACAAACAGGTGAATTTCATAGCGTTGAACGATGGTTCCACCATCAATAACATCCAGATTGTCGCGGATGTGGACAAGTTTGATGAGGAGTTGCTGAAGTCAATCACTACGGGCGCTTGTTTGAGCGTGACAGGAAAGTTGGTGAAGTCTGAAGGAGCTGGTCAAGCTGTTGAGATTCAGGCAAGTGAGATTGAAATCTATGGATTGGCCGACAATACTTATCCGTTGCAGAAGAAGGGCCACTCCATGGAGTTCCTCCGTGAGATCGCCCACCTGAGACCAAGAACCAACACCTTCGGCGCAGTCTTGAGGATCCGCCACAACATGGCGATCGCCATCCACAAGTTCTTCCACGAGAAGGGATTTTTCTATTGGCACTCCCCTATCATCACGGCTTCCGACTGTGAGGGCGCCGGACAAATGTTCCAAGTGACCACGCAGAACCTCTACGACCTGAAGAAGGACGAGAACGGTTCCATCAAATACGACGATGATTTCTTCGGCAAACAGACCAGCCTTACCGTTTCGGGACAGTTGGAGGGCGAGTTGGGTGCCACCGCTTTGGGCGCCATTTACACCTTCGGTCCTACCTTCCGCGCCGAGAATTCCAATACGCCTCGCCACTTGGCGGAGTTCTGGATGATCGAGCCTGAGGTTGCCTTCATCGACTTGGCTGAATTGATGGACCTCGAGGAGGAATTCATCAAGTATTGCGTGAACTGGGCGTTGGAGCACTGCATGGACGACCTTACTTTCCTGAACAATATGATTGACAAGGGTCTGATCGAACGTCTGAAATCAGTGGTTTCGACGGAGTTCGTCAGATTGCCTTATACGGAGGGAATCAAGATCCTGGAGGCGGAAATCGCCAAGGGCAAGAAGTTCGAGTTCCCTGTGTTCTGGGGCTGCGACTTGGCCAGCGAGCATGAGCGTTTCTTGGTGGAAGAGCACTTCAAAAAGCCTGTCATCATGATCGATTATCCGAAGGAGATCAAAGCCTTCTACATGAAACAGAACACCGACGGCAAGACCGTTCAAGGTACGGACGTCCTCTTCCCACAAATCGGTGAGATCATCGGTGGTAGCGTGAGGGAGGAGAATTACGACAAACTGATGGCAAGGATCCAGGAATTGAACATTCCTATGAAGGATATGTGGTGGTACCTTGATACCCGCAAGTACGGTTCATGCCCTCACGCAGGCTTCGGTTTGGGCTTCGAGCGATTGATGCTCTTCGTGACGGGAATGCAGAACATCAGGGATGTCATTCCTTTCCCAAGAACACCAAAGACTGCGGATTTCTAATGAATTGCATAGCATAATTTGTCCGAATCCCACCTTTGGGGTTCGGATTTTTTTTCTTAAAGTTTTTTCCCTCATGGAATTTGTTTCCACAAAAGATATTGCATGTTTCATCCTTTTTTGAAATAATTCATTTTTTTTGTTAAATTTGAATCATAAAAGAATGATTAATATTTTCATGAGTATATGAATAAAAGGATCAGGCATTTAAGTGCCTTTATTATAGCGATTTTATCGTGTCACGTCTCTTTTGCGGCTTTGGAGCAGGCGGCTGATGGCTATTATATCATCAAGAGTGCGGCAGATTTGGTGGAGTATCGTGACGCTGTCAATGGTGGTACGGCTATGGATGGACGATTGGCGAGCGACATTGACATGAGCTCGGTGTGTGGCACGATCAACGGAAAGAAAGTGACATGGGTGCCAATCAATAGGAAGCGTCTTTCCATCAAATTCGATGGAGCGAATCACACCGTGTCCAATCTGTACATATTTACGAGGAATGCGGGCCAAGGTCTTTTCTTCAGTGCGGATGTGATACGTGACCTGACAGTCAAAAATGCGTATGTGAAGGGGGCGGACAATTGTTCTGGAATCGTTTCGAGTGGTTATGGCTCTGCTCGTAAGTGCCTGATAGACAACTGCCATTTTGATGGGTCGGTTATCGGTTTGTCCAATGTGGGAGGTATAACCTCCGGGGCGGATATGGTTTCGGCTTACATCGCCAATTGCAGCAATAGCGGTACGATTGTGGGTGCCAACAATGTGGGCGGTATATCCGGCTACACGAGGGGCGTCTCTTTTATCAATTGTTACAATTTGGGACGCGTGAAGGCGGTTCCGAACATCGCCTCAGACAATGAAGTGATCTACGAAGGTATTGCCGGTGGTATCGCCGGAACATTTGATGGAGGGTCTTTCTATAATTGCTATAACTATAATAAAATCAGTGGTCTGTCAAGTGGAAATATGACGGGGCAGGTTCGGAGCAACGGGAAGGCCACCTTTTCGAATTGTTTCGGATTGGATGGAATGGCGTCCGTCAACGATTTCGAATCAGGGCTTAAGACCTATGCTTCATCCTACTTTAAAAACGGTTCGATTCTAAAACTTTTGAATAACTTCATCGCAAGCGCTCCTTCTCAGGAGGAATCCTTGTTCGGTAGTACGGTCTATTTCAAGACGTGGACCCAAGTCTCCGGTGTGGATGATTATCCGCGCTTTGAGGAGGTTGTGCTTCGTCCCAGAAAAGCTTTCATCGTCACTTATCGTGGAGACTATTTCGGAATGGATGTTTATTCGGAGACAATGTCTTTGCCGATATGCGCCGAGTCGGTTTTCTCTTACCAATTCTCCAACTCGTTTGATGGGAAGAACGTGACGGGAGATACCGTGGTCCTTGTGACGAAAGTCTTAAAGGAAAACTTCCTGAAAAAGGATAAGGATGGATTCTATCTGATTAGTAGTGGAAAGGATCTGGGACTGTTCCGTGACGCGGTGAATGGCGGCGCCACAACCATTAAGGGTCGCTTGGCCAATGACATAGACATGACGGAGGAGTCTTCCTCCGGCGATTGGGTTCCGATTGGCCAGCATGACCTCTGTTGCGGAACACCTTTCTGTGGAGTCTTCGATGGAGCTAATTTCTCGGTTATAGGCTTGAAGGTCTCCAGAGAGCAGGAGTTCGTGGGATTGTTTTCCAGCGTCAAGGATGCTTTGATAATGAATTTAAGCGTGAAGAAGTCCGTGTTCACGGGCTATTATGCAGGTTCTCTCTGTGGACATGCGGAATCGTCCACATTCGCCAATTGTGGCAGTGAATCGACGGCTGTCGGCATGTCTGTCGATGGTGCGGCAGGTTTCATCGGTGTCGCCATTGATTGCGATATCTATAATTGCTATAATCTGGGTGATGTGCAGGGAGCTGGTAAGGCCAGCGGTTTTGTAGGCGTTGAACAGGATAATTGCAGGTTTATCAACTGCTATTCCTCCTGCAAGGTGAAAAACACCTCGGAGACGGCGGGTCTGAGCAGTCCTTTCGCGTTTGAGGAGGCGATTGAGACGATAGACAATTGCTATTATGACAGCACACTCTTCTATGCGACGAATACGGATTACTGGGGACAGGTGAACGACTCCGTAATCGCGGCCACAACGGATTATATTAAATCCGAGGCGTTCATCAATCAGTTGAACCATGTCGTGGACTCCCTAAATAGCGTGCAGGATACCATCGAGTACACGAAATGGGTGGCGGGACAATTCTCCAATTACCCTAAGTTCAATCCGGAGGAGGAGTCTGCGGTAGTGAATGTCATGAATGGCAAGTTGGATGTTTTGTCATTTAATGTATATTCGGATGGTAAAACGTTGTATATAAAGGCTTTGAACCAAGGCGTAACTCCGTTGTATAACCATGTTGGTCAAGTGCTTGGATGGATTCAATACGATGAGGGCATCACAGAGGTGACTGACTTGAAACGTGGTGTCTACATCATTGGACGTAAGACCATTATTATTCGTTGATCAACGATTGACCATATTACGTGGAAGGTTCGATAGGTAACCTTTTCATACGAAAAATGCCAGGGGAAATGGTTCCTCTGGCATTCTTTTTTGTCCTCAAACTAAAAGCAAACCGTTTAAGGACAGCGTCTGGCAACAGTCAGACAATTGTCAGTTTAATGGGACAAACCGTCCCTATCATAGGTTAAAGGCGTAAACTAAACGTTTACTATACATCGCAAAAATAATGATTTCATATTATTTAAACAAGTTCTTTTAGATGGATTAATCCAATCTTTTTTCTATTTTTACAAAGGTTTTCCGTAGGGAGCTTTCCCCCTATTGTCAGGGAAAAACATATTTAGTAATTAGATTTTTGATTCGGTTATGTTTGAAGGTTACAAGGTTGGTTTGGCGTTGAGTGGTGGTGGTGCGAAGGGCATCGCTCATTTGGGAGTTCTGAAAGTGTTGGAGGAGCGTGGCATTGAGGTCGATCATATCTCTGGTGTGAGCGCAGGCGCCATCATGGGTGCGTTGTATGCGGATGGTAATACGCCCGAGGATATATGCCAATACATCAAAAAGAGTGATATGTACCACATGCTCTCCTTGACCATGCCTCGTCATGGAGGCATAACCCGAATGGACCAGTTCGGTAAGTTCATCAAGGATAAGATCAAAGCTGAGACCTTCGAGGATCTGCGTATTCCGTTGGTTGTCAACGCTACGGAACTGAATGACGGCAAGAATGTTTACTTCGACAAGGGGCCTCTCCTTGATTGTATCATCGCTTCCGCTTCCGTGCCTATCTTCTTCAAACCGATGTGCATTGACGGAAAGTTATATGTGGATGGTGGTTTGTTCTGCAATCTTCCTGCTAAAATCCTCCGCAAGAAGGGCTGTGACATCGTGATTGGTGTGCATGTCAACCCTATTACCCATGAGGACAAATTTGAGGGGATAAAGGACGTTTCTGAGCGCGTTTTCCACCTTTCCGTGAATGGTAATACCATCGAACAGAAAAAAGAGTGTGATATCCTGATTGAGACCTTCCGCGCGAGGTCGTATGGCATGTTTGACGCCTCCAAGGCCGAGGAGGTCTTTCAAATCGGCTATGAGGACGCTACCGCCGCATTGGATGCGATGGATTGGGATGAACTGCGGATGAAGGTCAGGGTCTCCTCCAAATACAAAAGGAGGTGATTCCCCACCTCCCATTTTTTATTAGACAACGTAGAACTACGTTCCAAAATTCACTTGTGTCGCCCTTCCAGGGTTTTGACGAGCGGACCAACTATGATTTTAATTCATAATTCAAAATTCATAATTGACTTCGTCGAACTACGTTTCAAAATTCCCTAAGTACATTGTAGAGTTTCTGTATCGGAAGTCCCATGATGTTGTAGAAGCTGCCGTTGATGTGCTCCACACCGATGTAGCCGATCCATTCCTGCACACCATACGAACCTGCCTTGTCGAAAGGCTTGTAGTGGTCTACGTAATGGGTGATTTCCTCGTCTGTCAGGGTGGCGAACCGCACATCCGACCGTGCGACGAACGAGACTTCCTTCTCCTTGCTTCTTACGCATACGCCTGTGAATACTTGGTGCGTGTCACCTGATAGTTTGTGTAGCATCCGTATGGCATCCTCCCTGTCCTTGGGCTTCCCCATTACCCTATTGCCGCTCCATACGATCGTGTCGGCGGTGATAATCAATTCGTTACCTTGAATGAGGGAATTGTAGGCATCCATCTTCTGTCGTGCCAGGAAAAGAGGAATGTCTCCTTCTTGAAGACGCTCGGGATAATCTTCCTCCAACCCTTTGATGGTCTTGACTTCGAACGTTATTTCCAGTCCGGACAATAATTCTTTCCTGCGTGGTGAATTGGATGCTAATATGACATGATATTGTTCTAACATAATCGTTTTTATCGTTTCGTTTCCGCTCGCGAATTTACGAGATTTTTCCGTATCTTCGCAGTGCATAATGTGAGTTGTAATCGTATGGAAGAGATTTTGAGCCAACTGAATGATAGTCAGAAAGATGCTGTGCTATATAACGATGGACCCTCCCTCGTCGTGGCGGGTGCGGGTTCCGGTAAGACTCGCGTCCTAACGTATAAAATCGCTGGTTTGTTGCAGTCCGGGTATGAACCTGGGCGTATCTTGGCGCTGACCTTCACGAATAAGGCGGCGGACGAGATGAAGGTCCGCATCGACGATATCGTGGGCGCTGGCGTGTCCCGTCGTTTGTGGATGGGCACTTTCCACTCTATTTTCGCGAGGATTCTTCGTCACGAGGCCGAAAAGATTGGTTATAAATCTAATTTTTCCATCTATGACACAGCTGACTCGAAGAGTCTGATCAAGAATATCGTCAAGGAGATGGCTTTGGACGAGAAGAAATATACACCCAAGGCGGTTCTCTCCCGCATCTCCCAGTTGAAGAATAGTTTAGTCACTCCTGATGTCTACCGTAACCACACGGACTGGCAGAAGAATGACGCTTATGCGAAGATTCCTCGCCTGTCGGAGATCTATTCCACCTACTTCGCACGATGCTATAAGGCTTGTGCCATGGATTTCGATGATATATTGCTCTATACGAACATCTTATTCCGCGACTTTCCGGAGGTGTTGGCGCAGTATCAGGATTTGTTCCAGTTTATCTTGGTGGATGAGTATCAGGACACGAACTTCGCCCAACACCTGGTGGTGAAGAAGTTGGCGGCGATTCATCATCATGTCTGCGTGGTGGGTGACGATGCGCAGAGCATCTATTCGTTCCGTGGTGCGAACATTGATAATATATTGAAATTCAGGGAGGTGTTCCCTGATTGCAGGGTCTTTAAGTTGGAACGTAATTATCGGTCGACCCCGAATATTGTCAAGGTGGCGAATAGCCTGATCGCAAAGAATAAGAAGCAATTGCCGAAGAATGTCTATTCCGAGCAGAAGGAGGGCAGCAAGGTGAAGGTGATCAGCTCTTATTCAGACCTTGACGAGGCCAGTTCTGTTGTCGCCCAAATTGATCGTTTCGTCTCTTCTGGCAAGTATAAATACAAGGATATGGCGGTGCTGTACCGCACCAATTCCCAGTCGCGTGTCTTCGAGGAGGCTTTGCGGAAGCGATCCATTCCTTATAAAATCCATGGGGGGCATTCTTTTTACCAGCGTAAGGAAATCAAGGATGTCCTCGCTTATTTCAGACTTGTATTGAACCCGGATGACGAGGAGGCTTTTCGCCGTGTCATCAACTATCCTGCGAGGGGAATCGGCAATACGACCATGGGTAAGATTTCGGAAGTGGCCTTGCGCGCGGGAATCTCTTATTGGGAAGTCATTTCAGACCCTTTGCGGTATAACTTGCCGGTGAATGCGGGTACCGCCGCTAAACTGGCGAATTTCCGTGCGTTAATCCACGGATTGAGTGAGATCGTCGATTCGGACAATGCTTATGACTTCACCAAGAAGGTGGTCGATTGTGCGGGCATACGTGCGGATTTGGAGAGCGATCAGTCTGCTGAGGGGTTGAGCAAATTAGAGAACTTGGATGAGTTGTTGAACAGTATTCACGAGTTTTGCGAATCGAAACGGGAGGAGTCAGACGAGGAGGCTACGATATCCGAATTTCTCCAAAAAGTTTCTTTGATGTCGGATGTCGATGAGGATACGGAAGACAATGACGATAAAGTGACGCTGATGACGGTCCATTCTGCTAAGGGATTGGAATTCAAGAATGTATTCATTGTGGGTGTGGAAGAGGAACTCTTCCCTTCTGATATGTCGTTGAAGAGTGAGGATGGTATCGAGGAGGAACGTCGGTTGTTCTATGTGGCGATTACCCGCGCGGAGGAGAATTGCGTTATCAGTTATGCTAAACTCAGGTTCCGGAATGGTGTCACGAATAGTACTTTGCCGAGCCGTTTCATCACGAAGGATATAGACGAGAAACTATTGGATCTTCCCGAAGATTACATGTCCCGTTCCACTTCGAGCCGAAACTTTTCGTTGTGGGACGACGGGGAGAGCTCCTACTCTTCTTACCGGTCAGGCCGGAATGCCGTCTCGAAGCCATGGAGTCGTTCGATTCGAGAGGCGGATCCGGAGCCTATGCCCCGCTCCACCACATACGTGGCGCCGAGGAATCTGAAACCCCTTCCGAAGGTGTCTGCAGAGGTGTTTGCTCCGTCTGTGTCCGTTCCAGAGCCTATGCCGAATACGGATGGCATTGAGGTGGGCTGTTGGGTGGAACACGAAAGGTTCGGTCGGGGAACCGTCCTTGAGATAGAGAATGTGGGGGGCGATGTGAAGTTCACCATCAATTTCCAAAATTTAGGCGAAAAGAAAATTTTGCAGAAATACGCTCATCTGAAGAACCTCGGCAAGTGATTTTTTGTCATGGATGCCAGTCCGATGTGTGACAAACCGTTCGTGATTGTGCCATTCTGTCACTTTTTGAGGAGGAATGATGGGGTGGCAAATTTTTTGATAGGTTATTTATGAGTCACTATATGTTTACGCTAATAATGAAAATTTAATATACGATGGAAGAGAATACAACAATGGACAATCAATCACAGCCGATTGAGAACGAAGAAGTAAAGGCTGAGGAGACGATGGCTAATCAGGCGGAAGAGACTGCGAATGCGGAATCCGCTGGGTCAGCGACGGCCGATGCTGGGAACACCGCATCTGAATCGGGCTCCGAGGAGGACAAGGTGAAAGAGTTGGAGGAGAAGTGCGCCAAGTTACACGACGAGTACATTCACCTCTATGCGGACTTTGAGAACTACAAGAAGCAGTCCATGAAGGCTCGTGCGGAGCTGATTAAATCCGCGGGAGAGGGCATTTTTGCGAATATGCTTCCGCTTGTGGATGATTTCGAACGCGCGATGAAGGCCATGGAGAACGCTACGGAGGTCTCTTCTGTAAAGGAGGGTGTCGATCTGATATACAACAAGTTCAATGCTTTTCTGGCTCAGAATGGTGTCACTCCGATCGAGACGCAAGGTGCTGATTTCAATGTTGATTTCCATGAGGCTATCACGATGATTCCTGCTCCGTCAGATGATCTGAAGGGCAAGGTTGTCGACTGCACGCAGAAGGGGTATATGTTGAAGGACAAGGTGCTCCGTTTTGCTAAAGTTGTTGTGGGACAATAATATTTTAGGTTATGGCAAAGAGAGATTACTATGAGGTGTTAGGAGTTTCCAAGGATGCTTCTGCCGACGAGATAAAGAAGGCTTACCGTAAGTTGGCCATTCAGTATCATCCGGACAAGAACCCGGGCGATAAGAGTGCGGAGGAGAAGTTCAAGGAGGCTGCTGAGGCGTATGATGTTCTTAGTAACGCCGACAAACGTGCCCGTTACGACCGCTTCGGTCATGCTGGTTTGGATGGCTTCGGCGGCGGTGGCGGCGGTTTCGACGGCGGCGGCATGTCCATGGAGGATATCTTCGCTCAGTTCGGAAATATATTTGGCGGCCATTTCGGTGGCGGATTTAGCGGTTTCGGCGGCTTCGGCGGCGGTGGCGGTGGTCAGCGTGTTCGCAAGGGATCAGATTTGCGTGTCCGTGTGAAAGTCACCCTCAAAGAGGTCGCTTCTGGCGTGGAAAAGAAACTGAAGGTGAAACGATATGTCAAGTGTGCCGCATGTAATGGTAGCGGTGCGGAAGACAGCAATTCTGTCGTTAAATGCTCCACATGTGGTGGCGCTGGCGTGGTGAATCGTGTCACCAACTCTCTTTTCGGTGCCATGCAGGTTCAGTCGGAATGCCCTAACTGTAATGGTATGGGTACGACGATCACGAAGAAATGTAAGCATTGTGGCGGAACGGGCATTGTCCAGGCGGAGGAGATCATCCCTGTGAAGATACCTGCCGGTGTGGCGGATGGAATGTACTTCAGCGTGAAGGGGAAAGGCAATGCGGCTCGAAATGGAGGCATTGACGGGGATTTACAGGTAGTGATAGAGGAAGAGCCGGATAATGAGCTTATACGCGACGAAAACGACCTTATTTACAACGCTCTGTTCTCTGTACCGATGCTGGTGAACGGTGGTACGGCGGAGATTCCTTCAGTGGATTCAAAAGTGAAGGTGAAGATCGAGGCGGGTACGCAGCCAGGTAAGGTTTTGCGCCTGAAAGGGAAGGGATTGCCTTCCGTGAATGGGTATGGCAATGGTGACCTGTTGGTTAATATCGGGGTCTATATTCCTGAACACCTCTCCAAGGAGGAGAAGAAGATTTTCGAGGAGTTGGATAAGTCGGACAACATGGTTCCGACGGAAAGTGCGAAGAGAAATTTCTTGTCCAGGTTTAAAAGTATGTTCAACTGATTAGTTGTTTAATTGAGCACCGTATTCTTCGTAGGTGTTGTCCGAATAGAATACGATGATTTTTTTCACGATACGGGGAGCGACCGGAGTAGGTTCCGGTTTCTCCCTTTTTTCTTCGTAAGGGTGACTTACCGGAGCAGATGTCGCCGCAGGCTGTGAATGGCTGTTGTTTATTCCGCTCTGAGGATAATTTTCTTGTTGGGGCATGTTCTGTGCGTACGTTGGTTGATTCCCTAAATTTTCCTCTGATTCTTCTTTCGCACTTAACTCGTTTTCCTTGCCAAATTCCTGTGGAGGTATCGGAATCTCAGGAAATAACGACTGCTGATAAGGATAACTTGGCGCCTTTTTGGGCGTATCTTGCTTGTTTTCAGTTTGTTCCGGTGCTTTTCGGTACATATCGCCTACGCCGAAAAGAAACCATTCTGGATTAATTCCTCGAAAAGTGTCAAGAATCTTCTTCGTAACCTGTATGCTGGGCTCATTTCTACCGCTGAGTAGGTGAGTTACAGCCGAAGGTTGTATTCCGACTAATTGCGCAAACTGAGAATTGGTCAAATTCTCCATTTTTATGATTTCAGCAATGCGATTATTCATTTTTATTTTGTAAAATGTTCGATTTACAAATGTAATATATTTTTTCTTTACAAATGTAACATAGTATGTGAATTTTGTAAAATACATTTGTAAAATCGAATACTATACATTTACATCTGTGTAACCATATTTTGCATTTATAAATGAGCGGATTAAAGTTATGAATCTAAATAATGGATGTATTGTGTGTATTTGGTTTGTTCTGGGGGATGTTCTCGTCGATTTTAACTTCACGTGCGTTGATTTTTAGATGTTATACTCTCTTTACGGATGTATATCGATTCTCAGATCAAATTTGGCAGTGAAATCTACCGTATGGAGGTGATAATCCATTTAAAGGCAAGGAATGCGCCCTCAGTCTCATGAAAAGCTCATCCGTAAGCTTCTTAAATAATATTTAATGCTTTGATATCAATGCCTTTGGTGTTGATATCCTTCCGCCTCTGTTTATATTCTTAAAGTTTTATTTTTACTTTAACAATGTAAAATATTCATATTTAGTTGTTTATATTTATTTATATCTGTATTAAATGATTAAATAGTATGTGTTTTTCGTTATCGTCTGTTTGTTTTCGACTATTTTTAAAGTAATAGTTTGCTTTTTTATATTTAATTCGTTAATATACAATGTGTAATGTAGTTTATTTTTCGTTATATTTTTCATGATTTAAAATTAAAATTGCGCATTTGTAAAATTTTACAATTGTACTCGTTATCTTTTGCGGATAATGTAAAAACACGATATTTACATGAGTGTAATACCATAATTTTACTAAATTTTACATTTGTAACGTGTGTAATTGTAAATATTCATGTTTACGTTTGTAAATTCTTATGATTGTACATTATTTCATTAATTTTTATATTTCGGGCGTAATCTTCCCCTATTTTTAAAATTTGGATTTTTGCCGTGAGAATTACGAATGACTGCAAATATTCGATTCTCGTGGAGTTAAATATTTTTAGGACATACCCCTATTTTTTATAAATTTGTACATTGTTTATTAAGTCAGATAACGGTTAATGGATAATCCTTGCTCTTCGGTTCTATTGGATGATGCGGTGAAAGAGTTTTCTAAATTGCCTGGCATCGGGAAGAAGACCGCACTTAGACTGGTGCTCCACTTACTGCGACAAAGCCGTGAGGATGTGGAGCAGTTCGGCAATGCGTTTATTGCTTTGCGTAACGGAATCCATTACTGCAAGGTTTGCCATAACATTTCGGATGCTGAAATTTGTGGTATTTGTGCGGACGAACGGCGGGACGCTTCGCAGATCTGCGTTGTTGAGAACATTAACGAGGTGATTTCGATAGAGAATACCCAGCAATTCCATGGCTTATATCATGTGCTCGGTGGTGTTATTTCTCCAGTGGATGGTATTGGTCCGTCTGATTTGGCGATTGATGAATTAATCGGCAGATTGGATGCGGGCGGTGTGAAGGAGGTGATTTTGGCTTTGAGTCCGACGATGGAGGGAGACACGACCAATTTCTACCTCTATAAGAAGCTTTCCAAGTATGAGGTGGACATCACTACGATAGCCAGGGGAGTCTCCATCGGTGATGAGTTGGAATATGCGGATGAGGTGACATTGGGACGTTCCATCCTTAACCGTACGCCCTATAAAATGTGATAATTCTTAATGTTTGATGCCATGGAAATGGATTGGATAAAAAAATTGACAGTTACGTTTTGGATCATTGTCGGTATAGTGATAGTAGCTGTTGCCGCAGCTTTTTACTCGTGTTATGGCGTGTCGGTGGTGACAGATCAGTCGGACAGGACGATTGGAGAATCCATCGCTATCCTTACCATGCTTTTGGGAATACCCATATCTCTGAAGTTGTACCATGTGTATACGCGGGATAAGTTGCCGAAAGAGACGGACGAGCGGCGGATGATCCGTCATATCGTCAAGTGGTTCTTGTTGCGTATTGGGGTCGTCTTGTTGGCCTTGACGTTGAATTTCATCGCTTTTGTGGTCTTCGGTTCTCAGTCTGGCTTCCTTTGTGTGGTGATATGCCTGGTTTTCCTCGTCTTCTTTTGTAGACCCAATAGGAACGACTTGTCTTATTTGCTGAGGAATGATAGGGAGGAAAAAACATGCGAATAGCGGTGGATTTTGACGGAACGATAGTCGAGGATCGTTTCCCTGAAATAGGGGAAGAGCGTCCTTTCGCGGTGGATGTCCTTAAGAAATTCAGGGAGGAGGAGCATCATGTGCTGATTCTTTGGACGGTTAGGGATGGCGCATATTTGGAGGATGCGTTGCGGTGGTGCGAGGAACGTGGTTTGGTGTTTGACGCCGTGAACACGCATTATTGGGAGGAGGGGCTGCCCGACTCTATTCCTTCTCTTTCCCATAAGGTGAACGCTCATCTCTTTATAGACGACCGCAATTTGGGAGGTGTGCCGGATTGGACCACTATCTATCTTCAGGTGAAGTCCGGCAACGCTTTCTCCTATGTCGCTCCCGTGCAAGATAAACCGTATGATACCTATCCTAAAAATATCTTCATTCGTTTCGGCGAATGGATTGAGAAGATAAAAAAAGAGGTGGCGGTGAGGAAAAGATAAAGGATTATTCTATTGTGAAGATATAGACTTGTTGGGTTGACGCCCCGATTCTAAATCTGTTGTCCGCCCTTGCTCCTACAATCCAAATGATTTCGTCGTTCGAGGTGGTTAAAACCCACGTATTCTCCTTTTTTGACTGCGAATAGTGGTTGTCGATAAAGAAATCACTGGTCTTCTTACGTCCTTTCATACCGAAAGGATAAAAATAATCTCCTGATTTGCAGTTTCTTAGCGTTAATGGGAAGGCTATTTTGTCAAAATCCACATAACAATTCCGATTATCCCTCTGAAAGGTGATTTTTTCGGCTGGAACCAAGCTTATTTTGAGCCGAATTGGCAAGTTTTGGACATCTTCGAGCCCCTTAATTTCGTAAATGGTTTCCCTCTTTTTTTGGATGGGGACTATCTCCCACTCTTTTCGTTCGCAGCGCAATTCGTATTGGTCGGAAAAGAAATGTTTACCCGTGCCGTTCATCCCTAAATGGATCAGGTCGTTCACCACATCGTTCGAAAATCCCAACGGATTAAGTGTCTCGAATAGTATGAAGTGGCTGTCTGGGGATGAAAATACCTCCTCTTTCGAGATGGTCCATCTTCCATTTTCCAATGAACGTTTTGTGATGGAGGATAATTGGTGCGAGACAAATAGCTCCGCTTCCCGCAGATGTGACATGGTCTGCATCATATTCTGGCGGAAAGAGGGATTGATCTCTTCCAATAAGGGAATGACCTGGTTCCTGAACTTATTGCGCAAATAGACGTTCTCAAAGTTGGTGGAGTCATCCACATACGTTAAATGTTGTTCCTCAATGTATTCCAGGATCTCTTTTCGGGTGAATTGAAGCAGAGGTCTGATGATATCCCCCTGCTGAAATTTTATGCCACTCAATCCCTTCAGTCCGGTTCCCCTGGAAAGGTTGATGAGGAAGGTTTCGATGCTGTCGTCCGCATGATGGGCGACAGCGATATAGTCCGCCTTCTCCCTCATCTTTAGTTCCGCGAACCATTGGTACCGCAAGTTTCGTGCGGCCATTTCGGTGGAGATCCCTTGGATGGATGCGTATTCGTTGGTGTTGAAATCTATCTGATAGAAGGGTATTTTTCGCACACTTGCTTGCGAATGTGCAAATTTAGAATCACGATTAGCCTCTTCGTTGCGAATATGGAAGTTGCAATGTGCTGCAATGCACATGTAACCCTTTTTGTGCAACGAATCTAATAGTGTGATAGAGTCAGCTCCACCGCTCAATCCGACTATTATTTTTGCCCCTTTGGGAATCAGTTCTTCAAAGGAACATTCTGCTATTTTACCCATTCTTCTTTTTCTTTCAAATCCTTTCCAACACAGTTTTAACGAGCTCTTCCATCGATCCTTTGTATGTGGTGTTCATGCTTTTGTCGACTCGTCCGGCGATGATGCAACAGACCGTCATGGCTTTGTGTCCCAATAATTTTGCCATGCCTGCCACTGCGGAGCTCTCCATTTCAAAATTTGTTATTTTTTCTCCCTCGTAGTCGAAGGATATGATCTTCTCGTTCAGTTGAGGATCGGCTAACGGAACGCGTACGTATCTCCCTTGTGGACCATAGAATCCCGGTGCGGAGATGGTGACGCCCATGATCATGTCTTTGCCGATTTGTTCGATTAGGCCTTCGTCTGCCGAAACAACGTAAGGAACACAGAGCTTAGGGTTCCATTGGGTGTGCTCGCAGAATTTGGACTCAAAATCCTCGTCTGTAGTGCCTTTCGGGAGGTTGTAGAACCGAAGCATGCCATCGAAGCCGATAGAGCGCTTAGAGACCACGTAAGAGCCTACTGGCGTGAAATCCTGCAGTCCGCCAGAGGTCCCGATTCTAACCATTGTCAGTGTGGTGTGGTGTTCCTTTACGCTTCTTGTCTGGAAATCTATGTTTTTCAGCGCATCCAACTCTGTAACGACGATGTCGATGTTGTCTGTTCCGATACCATGGGAGACGCAGGAGATTCT
Source organism: Bacteroidales bacterium UBA1181 (assembly GCA_002310215.1). GTDB lineage: Bacteria > Bacteroidota > Bacteroidia > Bacteroidales > Paludibacteraceae > UBA1181. The sequence goes on along the minus strand of DBYR01000004.1, from coordinate 85,833 downwards.
CTTTCCTTTGAGGGTTCCTGTGATTGTATGGAATTCTCGGCTTTGGACGTCACACTCGATGCTGTCGAAGAACGAAGCGACCATATTGACTCTGGCCGGGTCTCCGACTAAAATCACCGTATCCGCCAATTGCTCTGGTTTGACGTGAAGGTGAAAAATAGATCCGTCCTCGTTGATTATCAGCTCGGATGGTGGTATTACTCTGTTTGACATGGTCTCCTATTTTATTTTTTACGTTTCTTACCAAAGATAGTAAAGTTTTTGTATTTTCCTAAGTTGAAGGCGTTTTAGTTATCCACAAAAAAAAGACACCGTTTCTCACGAAGCAGTGTCTCAGTAAAATAATAAAACTATGAATATATGGAAAATATTATAATTCTACCTTGAGGTTAAGTTCCTTCAGTTGGGCTTCATCTATAGAAGAAGGGGAGTCGATCATCACGTCCCTTCCCGCATTGTTTTTAGGGAATGCGATGCAGTCACGGATAGAATCCAGACCTGCCAGCATGGAGACGACGCGGTCCAAACCGAAAGCTAACCCTCCGTGAGGTGGCGCTCCGTATTTGAAGGCGTTTATCAGGCAACCGAACTGATCCATTGCCTTTTCTGGCGTGAATCCAAGCAATTGGAACATTTTATTTTGCAATTGGGAGTCGTGGATACGAATGGACCCCCCACCCAACTCTACTCCGTTCATCGCCAAGTCGTAAGCGTTCGCGCGAACACGTCCCGGATCGCTGTCCAAGTAAGGAATGTCTTCTGTTTTCGGACTCGTGAATGGATGGTGCATTGCGTAGAAGCGTTGGTCTTCCTCGCTCCATTCGAAGAGAGGGAAATCGATGACCCAAAGCGGAGCGAATTTGTTCTTGTCGCGAAGACCCAGACGCTCGCCCATTTCAAGTCTCAGTTCGTTCATCTGCTTGCGGGTCTTATTTTCGTCGTCACCGCACAGAATCAGCATGAGATCGCCTGGTTTTGCGTTGAAGCGCTCTGCCCATTTTTGCAAATCCTCTTTCGCATAGAACTTATCCACGCTGGATTTGAAGGAACCGTCTTTTTCGTATTTCACATAGACAAGGCCTTTGGCGCCCACTTGTGGTTTTTTGACGAAATCAGTCAGTTGATCCAACTGTTTGCGTGTGTATTCGGCACATCCTTCCGCACAAATGCCTACGACAATTTTTGCGTTGTCGAATACACTGAATCCATGGCCTTCCGTCAAATCCTTCAGTTCGACGAATGTCATGCCGAAGCGCATGTCTGGTTTGTCAGAACCGTAAAGACGCATACATTCATGCCATGTCATGCGAGGGAAAGGCTCTTTGAAGTCGATTCCCTTCACATATTTGAAGATATGTTTGATCATGGCCTCGAAGATGTTTAGCACGTCTTCTTGTTCTACGAAAGACATTTCGCAGTCTATCTGTGTGAACTCAGGCTGTCTGTCGGCACGTAAATCCTCGTCCCTAAAGCATTTTACGATTTGGAAATATCTGTCGAACCCTGCTACCATCAGCAATTGTTTGAACTGCTGTGGGGATTGAGGCAATGCGTAGAACTGACCCGGATTCATTCTGGATGGTACGACAAAATCTCTCGCACCCTCTGGCGTTGATTTAATCAACACGGGTGTTTCCACTTCGAGGAAATGTTGTTCGTCCAAGAAACGTCTCACCTCGAAGGCGATTTTATGTCTCAGTTCAATATTGGAGCGTACGCATCCACGCCTCAAATCCAGGTATCTGTATTGCATACGGAGATCGTCTCCACCGTCCGTGTTATCCTCTATGGTGAAAGGCGGCACTTCCGCAGAGTTCAGTATTTCAAGTTTTTCGGCGATGATTTCAATCTCGCCGGTTGGTATGTTTTTGTTTTTGCTACTTCTTTCCGCAACCTTACCTGTCACTTGGATTACCCATTCCCTACCCAATTTATTGGCTTTCCCGCATAAATCGGCGTTGATTTCTTCGTTAAAGACGATTTGAGTGATTCCGTAACGGTCTCGGATATCGACAAAAGTCATGCCACCCATTTTACGGGCTTTCTGTACCCACCCTGCCAGTGTGACGATTTTGTCCACGTCAGCTATATTCAACTCTCCACATGTTCTTGTCCTGTACATATTCTATATACGTTTATTTATCGCAAAGTTACATCTTTTTTGCGATTGAAGGTGGGTTTTTCAGCTTTTTTTTCTCAGTGGAAGATGAATTTTGCTTTTTATTTTAGCGTATTTCCTCAGCCGAACTTTCTTGAAGTAGTGGTAGAATCCGCAAATCTTTTTCCATGTCAGTTTAGAGAAAAAATTCTGCGTGGTGGTCGTGTTGTGTTCGTAGGCGTGGCGGATGCACACTTGCGGTAGACACATTACTTTGTATCCTTCCCGTTTCATCCTGAAGCAGTAGTCGGCGTCGTCGAGTCCGAAGAAGAAGTTCTCGTCCCAGAACCCCACTGCGATCTGAGCGCTGCGTCTGATCATGTGACATGCCCCTATCGTGTAATCCACCTCGAAAGGTTCCGTTTGGTTCATGTCGTATATTGTGCGTTGGTAGTCTTTTTTGAACAATTCCATGTTGCAGCGCAGTGAGACGTCGTGGATATATGCCTTGACTATGTGGCGGATGCGCGGAAATCGTCTACAGCTTTGCTGTGTTTCCCCGCTTTGACCTTTTAGTTTGCAGCTGCATAACCCGACATCCTGGTGTTCGTCCATGTAGGCCAGCATCGTTTCGTATGCTTCGGCGTTGAACTCAGTGTCGGAATCGAGGAAAAGCAGGTATTCGCTTGGAAATGCGTTGACGATTCCGACGTTTTTGGCGGCGGCGACTCCGTTATTTTCCGTGCAGCAAATCATCCTGATGTTCGGGTATGAGTATTCGATGGCGGTTCTTGTCTCGTCCGTCGATCCATTGTCTATGTACAATATTTCGACCTCCTTGTTTTCCATCAGGAACTCAAGGGAGGCGAAGTTCTTCTGCAGGTAATGCCAAGAATTGTAGCCGACAATTATGATGGTTACTCTTTTCATATCCGTCCTCGTTTCTAACGAATATAAAAAAAATAGTTGAGATTTGCAATTTTCTACCCTGAAATATTGCAAACAGAAAAGAGGCGGACATTGCTGCTCGCCTCTTTTTTGTCGTTTGTGTTTTAGGCTTATTTCTTAGCCTTCACCTCTTCATATTTCTTATTAATCTCCTTGTATTTGTCGTTCATGCCTAATTTGTAGTAGACGGAACGGAGGAATTGGAGGTTATCCAGGTCTTCGCCGTTGATTTCGCGAGCCTTCTCGAAGAAAGGAAGTGAGTTTTTCAATTCTGCTGTTCCCTTGCTTCTCTCGGCATTATACTTCTTGATGTCCTTTATGCTATTGGCTTTCTCGATGATCTTCTCACCTTTTTTCTCGTATGCCAAACCACACTCGAACTGTGCGTCGAAATCGCTTGGATTCAATTCAACAGCTTTGGAGAGGCTTGTGACAGCCTCGTCGAATTTTTCCTCCTTCAAGAGCATCATACCTTTGATCTTGTAATACTGAGGGTTGCTTGGATCTTTGCCGATCGCTTCGTTCAAGTACTTCGTCGCCTCATCCTTCTTGTCGTTGTTCAAATAGAAGTTGATCAGGTTGCCGATAAGGTACTTGTTGGAAGGGAATTTCTTAAGACCTTCGTTGACGGTCGAAATCATCTTGTCGTTTTGTTTGTCCTTGCTGTATGCGTCGCAAAGCCACTCATACATGGTCTCCTCTTTGTATGACGCGTTTTTCAGCTCTTCCATGTACTTGATCATGATCGGACGCTTTTTCTCGTCCTGTGCGGCCAAGTTAACGGCGAGGAACTTCACGTCGTTGTATACATCGCTCTTATCAATCCCTTCATCCTTCATGATATTGTTGGATGGCAAGTCAAGGTATTTGTTGTATAAATTAAATGCCTTGTCGATTTCGTTCTTGCCCTGGTGTTGTTGTCCCTCCACCAACAGATAGTTGGCATAGGTGGCCACGTTCTTTTTTACGTTTTTCAGATATTTGGACTTAACCTTTCCCTTCTCGTCTGGTAGTTGGTCCAATTCTCCGCATTTCAGGTATGCGTCGATCGCCTTGACCAGATTCTCGCTCATCATGTCTTGGTTATATTGCATCTTACCTTCCCTCTTGACAGCCTCTGTCTCATACAATTTGTAGTAAATCTGACCTGCCACGTCGTAAGTGTATGCCATGTTGCTGGAGGAAGGGTCTTTCATCGCTGCTTCGATATCCTTGATCGCTTGTTCAAAGTTGATAGGCTGCTCGTATAGGTATCCTTCAGCGCTTCTTACCAATTTCTTTTGGGCGAATCCGCACATGGACAATGCCAATGCGAAAACCGTGATTGTTATTTTCTTCATGATATTTAATAATTAGTTTTGTTCGTTAATATTGTTCTCATCTCCTGATTCTTGTGGGTTTTCCTCACCCTCCAATTCCTCCTCCTCGTCTGGTTGGGAAAGAACTTTACATACGGATGCGATTTGATCGTTTTTCTTGGTGAGGTTGATGAGACGGACGCCTTGGGTGGCGCGGCCCATCACGCGGACATCGGTCACCTTCAGTCTGATGGTGATGCCGGACTTGTTAATGATCATCAGGTCGTTCTCGTCCGTCACGCTCTTGATAGCGACCAAAAGACCTGTTTTGTCCGTGATGTTCATCGTCTTGACACCCTTACCGCCCCTATTGGTGATGCGGTAGTCTTCGATGTCGCTACGTTTTCCGTAGCCTTGCTCGGATACGACCATCACAGTCTCCGTCTGAGGATCGTTGATGGTGATCATTCCTACCACCTCGTCTTCCGGACCGTCGAGCGTCATGCCTCGTACGCCGGTCGCCGTCCTACCCATTTCCCTCACTTTCGTTTCGTTGAAACGGATGGCGCGTCCGTTGCGGTTCGCCAAGATGATTTCACTATTTCCTGTTGTCTGTCTTACTTGGATGACCTGGTCGTCCTCCCTGATGGTGATGGCGTTGACACCGTTGGCGCGAGGACGGGAATAGGCCTCCAATGAGGTCTTCTTCACGATACCGCGTTTGGTGCAGAACATCAAGTAGTGTGATTTACAGAACTCTTCGTCGTTCAGCGACTTGATCTTGATGAATGCGTTCACCTTGTCGTCTGCGTCGATGTTGAGCATGTTCTGGATGGCGCGGCCTTTGGTCGTCTTGCTTCCCTCAGGGATGTCATATACTTTCAACCAGTAGCAACGACCCTTTTGGGTGAAGAACAACATCGTATTGTGCATAGACGCCGGATAGATGTATTCGATGAAATCCTCGTCGCGTGAGCTGCTTCCTTTGGAGCCCACGCCGCCACGGCCTTGTGCCTTGAATTCGTCGAGCGGAGTACGCTTGATGTAGCCGAGGTGGGAGATGGTGATGACCATCTGATCGTCCGAATAGAAGTCCTCAGGATTGAATTCCTCCGAAGTATATTTAATCTCTGTACGTCTTTCGTCGCCGTACTTAGCCTTCACGTCGAGCAGTTCCTCCTTCACCACTTGCATTTGGAGGTCTTCGCTAGCGAGGATATCCTTCAAGTGTTGGATGAGCTTCATGAGGTCATCGTACTTAGCCCTCAATTCGTCGATGGAGAGTTGGGTCAATGCGCCGAGGCGCATTTCAACGATTGCCTTTGCCTGCTCCTCGTCGAATCCGAAGCGTTTCATCAAGTTCTCCTTCGCCTCGGCTGGGTTCTTGGAGGCGCGGATGATGCGGATCACCTCGTCGATGTTGTCCACAGCGATGATTAGTGCTTCCAAGATGTGCGCTTTCTTCTCGGCCTCTGCCAACTCGTATTTAGTTCTACGAACCACAACTTCGTGGCGGTGGTCGATGAATTCAGCGATTAATTCTTTTAGATTCAATAATTTAGGTCTTCCGTGAACCAATGCGATATTGTTCACGCTGAAGGAAGACTGGAGTGCTGTATATTTGTATAGCTTGTTCAGCAACACGTTTGAGTTGGCGTCACGTTTCACGTCGATCACGATACGCATACCCTCGCGGTCCGATTCGTCGTTGATATTGGAGATGCCCTCCAACTTCTTTTCGGCCACCATGTTAGCGATATCCTTGATCATCTCGGCGCGGTTCACCAGGTAAGGGATTTCGCGAACGACGATCTTCTCGCGACCGTTCTCGTTTTCGATCTCCACTTTAGAGCGGATGACCACGCGTCCACGGCCAGTCAGGTAAGCGTCGCGCACGCCAGAGTAGCCGTAGATGGTACCACCCGTCGGGAAGTCAGGCGCCTTGATCAGTTTGATCAATGTTTCGATGTCGACGTTCTTATCCTCCACGTAAGCCACGCAGGCGTCGATTGTGTCGGAAAGGTTGTGGGGTGGCATGTTGGTCGCCATACCCACGGCGATACCGGAGGCACCGTTCACCAGCAATTGTGGAATGCGGGTCGGCAGAACCGTAGGCTCTTGGTGCTCACCGTCGAAGTTGTCTTGGAAGTCGACCGTGTCTTTGTCCAAATCGACCAGAATGTCCTCTGTGATTTTCTGCAGGCGGGCCTCTGTGTAACGCATTGCCGCTGCGGAGTCACCGTCGATGGAACCGAAGTTACCTTGTCCGTAGACGAGAGGATAACGCAAGGTCCAGTCCTGCGCAAGGCGGACTAACGTACCGTATACGGATGAGTCACCGTGTGGGTGATACTTTCCTAAGACCTCTCCTACTATTCTTGCTGATTTCTTTGTTGGCTTGTTGGATACTAAACCCAATTCGCTCATACCGAATAAGACGCGGCGATGAACTGGCTTGAAGCCATCCCTGACGTCTGGCAACGCACGGGACACAATCACTGACATTGAATAATCGATGTACGAAGAGCGCATCTCTTTGTCAATGTCGATTTGGATAATTCTGTCTTGATCAACCATTATATATTCAACTTTATTCTACTCCGTAAAAATATCGTAAAAGTACAAAAAAAACACTACGGAGCAAAACCATGGAATTATTTTTGCGCTTTTTTGGTTAAAAAATGAATAACGGGGCTTTTTTCGTCGCATTCCCACCTTTTTATATTGTATGAGTCTGTCCGTTTTCTTATATTTGCCGAATAAACTAAGAAGAAAAATGGCTCTATATAAATATTCTCAAAACGTAAAGGATGTCTTGTCGTATAGCAGGGAGGAGGCGCAGCGTTTGGGCGATTCGTGTGTCGCTCCCGAACATTTGCTGTTAGGTATCATCCGTGATGGCGAGGGGCCCGCGAATGTGCTTTTAAGGTATTTGAACGTGGATGTCAATGCCGTGAAAGCATTTCTGGAAGATAGGCTCCGTCAGGTGAACGAGGTGGCTATCGATAGTGATTTGCCTTTCTTGAAATCGACCGAAAAGATATTAAAGTACGCTAATCTTGAAACTCGCATGCTTCGTTGTGACGAGTTGGGGACTGACCATCTTTTGTTGGCCATCATGCGGGAGAATACGAGTCTGGCGGCGGAGGCTCTCCGTCAGCAGAACGTCACTTACGACCAACTCTTGATGGCTGAGAATAAGGGTTTTGTGAATCTGGAGGATTTGGATTTCGCCATTAAGCCGGATCAGATGGATGAGGAGGACGATGATGTGGACGATCAGATGTATGGGGGCTCTCCTATTTCGGGGGGGAAAGCGCGTTCGGGCGAAGAGGGCGCCCCTTCGTACACGAACGTGAAGAAGGCTTTTGATTCCGTCCCTACGGCTACCGACACGCCTGTGCTGAATAACTTTGGCGTTGATTTGACGAAGGCCGCCGAGGAGGGAAAGCTTGACCCTGTTGTGGGGCGAGAGGACGAGACGGAGCGTTTGGCGCAGATCCTGTGCCGTAGGAAGAAGAATAATCCGATACTGATTGGCGAACCTGGTGTGGGTAAAACCGCCATAGTGGAGGGTTTGGCGACCCGGATCATAAATAAGAATGTTTCGAGGATTTTGCATGATAAGCGTCTCATATCGCTTGATTTAGGTTCCGTTGTGGCCGGCACGAAGTACCGTGGACAGTTCGAGGAACGTATCAAGGCGATTCTGAACGAGTTGTCCAAGAATCCGAACATCATATTGTTCATTGACGAGATACATACCATGGTGGGTGCGGGTGGCACGCAGGGCTCTTTGGACGCCGCCAATATGCTGAAGCCTGCTTTGGCGAGGGGCGAGATCCAATGCATCGGTTCCACGACGTTGGACGAGTACCGCACGAAGATCGAGAAGGATGGCGCCTTGGAGCGTCGTTTCCAGAAAATACTCGTCGAGCCTACTTCTCCAGAAGATACATTGCAGATATTGAAGAACGTGAAGGAACGTTACGAGGACCATCATAACGTGACCTACTCGGAGGAGGCTTTGGAGGCGTGTGTGCGCCTGACGGGCCGCTACATCACGGACCGTTGTTTCCCGGACAAGGCGATTGACGCCATGGATGAGGTTGGTTCGGCTATGCATATCGCGAATATATCTGTGCCGGAGAACATATTGAACCTTGAGGCGGAGATCGAGTCTGTGAAGCAGATGAAACTGCAATATGTCACTTCGCAGCAGTTCGAGTTGGCGGCTGACTACCGAGACAAGGAGAAGTCCCTTTCCGCCCAATTGGTGGCGGAGCGTAAGGCATGGTTGGAAGAGCAAAAGGAGAATCGTCTTCTTGTGTCGGCGGACGATGTGACGAAGGTGGTTTCGAGAATGTCCGGCATCCCTGTCCAGCGTATGGCCCGTTCTGAGGGTGAGCAACTGGTGAGGATGAACACTGTGCTGAAGTCGACGATCATTGGTCAGGACGAGGCGGTGGACAAGACGGTGAAGGCGATACAACGCAACCGAATCGGGTTGAGGGACCCCAACAGACCAGTTGGGTCGTTCATTTTCTTAGGCCCGACGGGTGTGGGTAAGACTTACTTGGCGAAGACGTTGGCGAAGGAGATGTTTGGCAGTGCGGATGCCCTTATACGTGTGGATATGAGTGAGTACATGGATAAATATTCCGTCTCCAGGCTGAATGGTGCGCCTCCGGGTTATGTTGGATATGACGAAGGGGGGCAATTGACCGAGCAAGTTAGGCGTAAGCCCTACTCCATCGTTTTGTTTGATGAGATAGAGAAGGCCCATCCGGACGTTTTCAATATGTTGTTGCAGGTGTTGGACGAAGGGCGTCTGACAGATAGTACGGGCCGTCACATCGATTTCCGTAACACGGTGATTATCATGACTTCGAATGCGGGTACCCGTCAGTTGAAGGAGTTCGGCAAGGGAATCGGATTCTCGATGGCGAACCCTGTCGAGGACAAGAAACTGGCTCAAGGCGTGATCATGAAGGCGTTGAACAAAACATTCTCGCCCGAGTTTCTGAACAGGGTGGATGATGTGATCATGTTCGACCAGTTGGACAAGGAATCGATTCTTAAGATTATTGACTTGGAGCTTTCTCACATCTACAAGCGGATGGAGGATCTCGGATATTCCTTCTCTTTGGAGGATGATGCGAAGTCGTTCATCGCCGAGCAGGGATATGACCCACAGTATGGTGCTCGACCGATGAAGCGTGCCTTGCAGAAGTACATTGAGGATCCTGTGGCGGAGGCGATATTAGGTCATGCTCCGAAAGCGGGTGATCGGCTTACTATTGTGTTGAATAGGGAAAAGAACACGACGGAATGCACCGTTGATGTCCAAGAAAACTGATTATATGCGGAGAGGTTTTGTTTGTCGGCTATTGATCGTTTGTCTCCTTATGCTATGGGGCGGCTGGATGGGTCTTTCCGCCCAAAAGATTGGCTTAGTCCTTAGCGGAGGAGGTGCGAAAGGCTGTACCCATATCGGTGTGATCCGCGCCTTGGAGGAGGAAGGCATTCCTATCGATTATGTGGCGGGTACCTCCATGGGGGCCATTGTCAGTTCCCTGTATGCGATGGGATATTCGCCTGATGAGATGGCTTCATTGATCCTTTCCGACAAGTTCATGCGTTGGCAAAGTGGAAATATAGATGAGCGGAATCTCTTCTTTTTCAAGCGGGACGACCCCACTCCGGAGTTTATCAGTTTCAAGGTCAATGTGCGCGATTCGTCCAAGACAGGTGCCAACTTCCTTATTCCAAGCAGTGTATTGCCTCCCGATCAGTTGAATATCGCTTTCATGGATCTTTTCTCCAAGGCGAATGCGGCCTGCAGGGGAAACTTTGACAGCTTGTTTGTTCCATTCCGCTGTGTGGCGTCCGACGTGGCGCATAAACGTGCTTATGTCCATCGGAATGGTGATTTGGGTGATGCCGTGCGTACATCCATGTCTTTCCCGTTTGTTTTCAGGCCGATACAGGTGAACGGATTGCTGATGTTGGATGGTGGCATTTACAACAATTTTCCTGTGGACGTGATGGAGGAGGATTTCCATCCAGACTTTATAATTGGTTGTGCTGTGAGTGACAATCCTTCCCTTGACGCCAAGAACCCGTCGAGTCCTGTGACTTTGCTCGAAAAGTTGATTATGGACGAGACCAACTATGAGATTCCAGACGAGAAGGGTATCTTGATAGATTTCCATTTCACGGATGTCGGACTGCTTGACTTCAACAGGATGAAGGAGTTGGAGAAGTTGGGATATGACTCCACCAAAGCGATGATCCATCGTATTAAGGAGCGCGTGTCCCGTCGGGTTGAATTGAGCGAGGTGGAAAAACGTCGTGCGGATTTTATGCGAAAGGAGAAGGAACTTGTGTTTGGCTCTGTGAATATCCGTGGCGTCAATTCCGTCCAGCGCAACTATCTGTTGCATAACTTTAGTCCGAATAAAAAGGATTCCGTGTTGGACTTGAACAGTTTCCAGAAGGTATATTTCAAGTTGTTGTCGGACGAAAAGATATCTGAAATCATACCGCACGCGTATTACAATGATTCGTTAGGGAATTATGACCTCCACCTTGATGTCAAGATGAACAGTGACTTTGAGGTGTTATTTGGCGGAAATATCTCTTCGACGGCCGCTAATAATCTCTTTTTGGGAGTGCAAAAGCGAGGTGTCCACCATTTCGGCTATAATGTGGCGTTGGACGGACAGATAGGCTCGTTGTATAAGGATGTCCACATGCAGGCGCGTTTGGACCGTCCCGGTCGCCTGCCGATAGGCTTGAAGGTGATGGCGGATTATTGTCACATCAACTATCTCAATAAGCAGGAACCCTTTTATGAGAATGATATAAAAAATAATATATCGACAGAGGCATATACTTCCGAGTTTTACGGTAAGGTCAAGATGATGGTGCCGTTCAATCTGAAGGGAAAAATGGACATCGGTTTCGGGTATGGCCACAAGGATGACCATTACCACTATTTGCCGGATGAAAAGAATAAATGGAACGAGACGAATTATAACTTGGGTATCGCATTGTTGCAATACAAGCATAATTCATTGTCCCACAAGCAGTATCCTGTGGACGGAATGCGCATCAGCATAACCGCCCAATATATTTTTGGAAGCCAGTGGACCAAAAAGTACAAAAAGGACGAGAATGACATCATGGAGTTGAATCGAACTGCGGAGGAAGGCTTGCATTGGGTTCAATTCTCCTACAACAGTGACAATTATTTTGATTTAGGGAAGCGTTTTTCCTTGGGGGTCTATTTCGATGGGGTCTTCTCCATGGTCCCGATGATGGACAACTATATGCAGACTTTGTTGATTTCCCCTATGTTCACTCCTTCAAAGCACAACAAGTTCGTTTTCAATTCGGCTTTTTGCTCCAGTACCTATTGGGCGGGTGGATTGGGCCCTATCTATAAATTCAACAAAGTGTTTCATCTGAGGTTCGAGAATTATGCGTATTTACCCTATAGGGCGTTTGCGCTCACGGGTAGTTACCGCGCCGATTATCGACCGGTTTTGTCCAAGCTCTATTTCTTTAATGAATTGACGTTTGTGGCAAACTTGAAATTCATTTCCGCTGCGTTCTATGTGAATCGATACTCCTATCCGGAGAAGAACTGGAATGTCGGTCTAAACATCGGATATTTACTTTTCCATGACCGGATGATAGAAAAATGATTGAACCTTTTTTGCCTAATGAATTCTTTTGTTGAAAATATTTTTGTATGATGAGTATATTCTTTATTTTTGGGGTGGTATTTTAAAAGGAATTTATTTTATAGAATATGAAGCATACTTTTATTTATTTTATTGGATTATCGCTTTTATCTGTGTTTTTCGCATCATGCGAGAAGGAAGAGGGAGAAGGTGGTGACGGATCCATTGTTGGTAAGGTGTATAAAATCATTGATGACGGGAACATCTATTTTGATGACGCAGTTTTTAACGGCGGTTCGAAGGCTGTGGAGGATCTCCGATCTGCCATAATTTCGAATAATAAGATATTGCAAAAGATTTATTTCAGCAAGAATGCTCCAACCGGATCGGCGTTGGATTCTTTGTATATCCGTAGCAACTACTATACAAGTGTTGTGAATAAGATGCTCCATTTTGGGAAGGATACGATTTTGGGCTGTGATGAGGATGTGTTCATTATCTATGGGACCCATGAATACGGCTTCGATGATAAGGTGAAGACTTCCTTCGATGGTACTTATAGATTCGATTACCTGAATGACGGTAATTACAAGATTTTCGCATATAATGACAATGTGGATGGGAAAAATGCTGTCGTTTATGATGTGAAAATCGATGGTGACTTGGTTTATGGCGGCGATTTTTATATCAATGATGGAAAGAATGCCAATCTGTGTGGTGTTGTCGGTTATATGGAGGCCATCGCATCAAAGGGTTATGAGTATATGCCGGGTGTTGACCAAAGGGTTTACATCCGTGAGGAAAACTCCTTGTCTTATGACGATTGCAGGGTAGATGATAACGGTTTTTATGTTTTCCCTAAACTGAAACCTAATACTGAATATTGTGTTTGGGCAATCACTGAACCAAGCAAGAATGAGGGTTTGTTCTCTGTTGTTAAAAAGTTTAAGACAGGAAATGCCGGCGTTATTGTCCCGGGTCCATATCTTCAAGCTGACGTGAATTGATGTGCTTCCATCTGGAATAAAAAAGCGGCCTGCGGGTCGCTTTTTTTTGTTGAATAAAAAAAACACATCCAGCCTGTGAATGATAGGTGGATGTGCTTTTACAATTTAATAACCTTAAAATGAAGAATTTTTCTTTCCGTCTGTGATTAGAACTTCTTGTATTTCTTAATCAAGGCGATGACGAGCATGTTCAAGCAAACCATTTTGTCTAATATTTTATGTTTAACTATCCTTTATTTTTGATGTTGCAAAAATATGTTATAAAACATAATTACACAATAGTTGAATACGTATTTAACAATGTTTAACGTAGTGGGGAATTGTAAACCGTGTATTAATGCTTATTTGTTGATTTATAGTTGTTTATGATAAAATAAAAATGGCTTGGAATAGTTAAAAATAGCGTATTCGGAGAAAAATTCTTTGCAGAGCGTTTCGTAGGGGAATTTTTTAGGCTAAAAATGGGAGGAAAAACGATTTAAATATGGAGAAAATGTCTATTCCAATGGTGAACAATTGTTACCTTTGTGTGAATGATGAGAGAGCGTATGAAGTTTACTGTTACATCGGACATACATGGTCATTTGCCTAATATCAGCGCATGTGACATCGTGATTATCGGGGGGGACGTATTCCCTAAGGAGATGGATAGGGATATTCCCGCACAGGAAAATTGGTTCTATGAATATTTCGAGCCATGGGTACGTGCACTGCCCTGCAAATATGTTATCTTAGTGCCAGGCAACCATGATTACTATTTCGAGGAACTCTACAAGGGGAAGCGGCTCACCTCGCTCTCCTCGTCCAAGCTGAAGATATTGTGCAATAATTCGATGACATTGGAGGGGCTTCGTTTCTACGGGACGCCCAATACCCTGCCGCCGAAGCGTAACATCGCCTTCAGCGAGGAGTCGGCGCAGTTGATGGAGACGTTCCAGAAGATACCCGAAAGGTGTGATATCCTGATCGCCCACGCCGCACCGTTCGAAATCGGTGGATTGGCGGGTGTGGAGGATGGTCTGGATGTGGGAAGTCCGGAGCTGACGGCCGCGCTTGAGTCTCGTAAGATACGTTACGTATTTTGCGGACATATCCACCAAGGCAATCATAAAAGGGTGAAATGGAGGGGAATGACCCTCTACAACGTGAGCCGTTGCAATAACATGAAGGAGGTCGCCTACCCTCTTCTGACGCTGGATATTCCTTCGAAGTGATGCGTTTATGTCCGCGATGCGCATCGTATTGAATCTATTCATTATTCTAAAAATTAAGCAGGTATGGAAAAACAAGTTGTAGCGATAACCGGAGCGGCTGGTAATTTGGGTAGCCTATTGGCGGAGGGGCTTCTCTCCGACGAGGTCGAGTTGCATCTCCTATGGCATAAGAATCCTCTGCCGGAGTCGTTGCTGAATCATGAGAAGGTGAAGCCCTTCCAAGTGGATTTGCAGGATGAGAACTCCCTGCTCGATTCACTGAAAGGTGTGGACACGGTGATTCATTTCGCAGGCATCCTGTTCAAAGGAAATCCTGAGAAGTTTCTTCCGACCACCAACACGCAATATTTCTCGAACCTGCTCCGTGCGGCGAAGTCCGCCGGTGTGAAGAAGGTGATCCTGTTCAGTTTCCCGCATGTGGAGGGGGATACCACCCCTGAGCACCCTGCGACAGGCAGGTTGGACGGCACGCCCAATTCGGTGCATGCGAAGACCCGTTTGGAGGAGGAGAAGCTCTTGTTGGCGGAGACTGGCTTTGAAAAGGTGATATTACGTTGCGGAATGGTCTATGGAAAGGGCATCCTGATGATAGACGCCGCACACTGGTTTTCCCGCCATTACATGTTGGGCATTTGGAAAGAACCGAACTATATCCACTTGATTTCCAAGGACGATTATGTGGCGGCGACAAAGGCGGCCATCCTCTCCCCGACCGCATCGGGCATCTATCATCTCGGCGACGAAGGTGTACAGACGCTGAAGGAGTTCTTGGACGAGGCGGCGAAGGAATGGGGAACCTGCCGTCCGTGGGTGATGCCGATGTGGATGATCCGCACCGCCGCATGGGTGTTCGAGACGGTTTCCAGTCTCACGGGCTGTCGCGCGCCATTGACGCAGGACTTCATCACCATCGGGAAGGTGCCTTATTATGGGGACACGAGCCGCATGAGGGCGGAACTCCTCCCTCAGCTGAAATATCCGACGTTCAGGGAGGGAATACATACGTTGTAGGAGGTTGTATGGACTCTCCTATTGCTCTGATAAATAGCAACGTGTGATATTCCTCGTCAACTTATAGGTTCTTAATTCCAAGATGGTTCGATTAATAGATTTTTACGGTGCCACTCAAAGATCAGCAGGGGGCGTTTCAATTCCAAAATGGTTCGATTAATAGTATCCAGCCACTCCATCTCTTCCTTCTTTGCCTGGTTTCAATTCCAAAATGGTTCGATTAATAGACAGCCTGCGCTATCATCATGCCGATGGCGTTGTTTGTTTCAATTCCAAAATGGTTCGATTAATAGGGTTTTGAGACAAGCGACATTGAAGCATTGTATAAGTTTCAATTCCAAAATGGTTCGATTAATAGTGGAATGTTGTTTTCGCTGATGATTTGCTTCACAAGTTTCAATTCCAAAATGGTTCGATTAATAGCAACTCCTTAGTTGTGTCAGAAGCCAAATACTTCGTTTCAATTCCAGAATGGTTCGATTAATAGGGGTCACGCATCGAATTAATGACATTATTATGACTAGTTTCAATTCCAAAATGGTTCGATTAATAGGGAGAGCAAGAAGTGTGGTTGAATGAGTTGTATAAGTTTCAATTCCAAAATGGTTCGATTAATAGACGCTCTGAATACATACGAGTATCAAGCCAATCGGTTTCAATTCCAAAATGGTTCGATTAATAGTCCAGATCGCTAACGCTATCGGATTCGATCCGAATGTTTCAATTCCAAAATGGTTCGATTAATAGCTCACCCAGCAATCTGAAACCGAACAACTTCCGCTGTTTCAATTCCAAAATGGTTCGATTAATAGTTTTTCCGCGTTGGCGATGATTACTTTGAACTGGGTTTCAATTCCAAAATGGTTCGATTAATAGGCAGGCATGAACCTCATCGAGGCAGGAGGGAAGTCGTTTCAATTCCAAAATGGTTCGATTAATAGCATGGACTTTGCACGGCTGACCCCTTGCCAATTTCGGGTTTCAATTCCAAAATGGTTCGATTAATAGCGTCGTTGCGGGTCAATGCGTCCAGGATCTCGTCAGTTTCAATTCCAAAATGGTTCGATTAATAGTCATCCTCCAACATCGCCCAATTCTCTTTGAAAATGTTTCAATTCCAAAATGGTTCGATTAATAGTTTGCTTTCATAACTATAGAGCCAGTTTTTTCGGTGTTTCAATTCCAAAATGGTTCGATTAATAGTACAAGGAGTTCGCCAGCCAGTGCGGGGACGTCGGTTTCAATTCCAAAATGGTTCGATTAATAGCAAGTTTCTTCGACTGATTCAGTTCTATGATTGTGGTTTCAATTCCAAAATGGTTCGATTAATAGGTACTCGTGGATGTTCTTCCCGCAATTCGCAATCCTGTTTCAATTCCAAAATGGTTCGATTAATAGTTAGAAGATGCAAGGATAAATCGGCCGAAGGCCTCTGTTTCAATTCCAAAATGGTTCGATTAATAGATTTGTTCATTGTTAAATATAAATACTTATACTTAGTTTCAATTCCAAAATGGTTCGATTAATAGCCTTCACAGGAGACTGCCAAAAAATTAATAATATCAGTTTCAATTCCAAAATGGTTCGATTAATAGAATGCGTTATTTCAATGGACGAGCGGTTCTTCATTGTTTCAATTCCAAAATGGTTCGATTAATAGATCTCATAAAGATGTTTGCGCCTTCATCTTCGAAGTTTCAATTCCAAAATGGTTCGATTAATAGCGCGCTCGGACGAGGTGCGGTCACCACGTTCCCAGTTTCAATTCCAAAATGGTTCGATTAATAGCTATATTCTGCAGAAAGCAGACAAGCCCACCTTAGTTTCAATTCCAAAATGGTTCGATTAATAGACATAGCAAAGTTGGAGAGAGGTGAAGTGATCTTCGTTTCAATTCCAAAATGGTTCGATTAATAGGCGGACAAGGAGCGCAACAGACAGACACTCCAGCGTTTCAATTCCAAAATGGTTCGATTAATAGATACTCTATCTCAACCGGCACGCGGTTCTCATAGTCGTTTCAATTCCAAAATGGTTCGATTAATAGGACCATTGGCTCACGGCGGATGAGGCTCTTGCCTCGTTTCAATTCCAAAATGGTTCGATTAATAGTCCCCTCGACGATGTACACCCGCCCGCACTCTATGCGGTTTCAATTCCAAAATGGTTCGATTAATAGGCTAGACGAATGTTGTTATCATATCCTCAAATAAGTTTCAATTCCAAAATGGTTCGATTAATAGGAGGAGGCGTTAGGCATACCGCACGACGCTATCTCATGTTTCAATTCCAAAATGGTTCGATTAATAGCAGGGGAAGCGTCTGTTTTTCCGACCTTCATAACGGTTTCAATTCCAAAATGGTTCGATTAATAGACGACGCGAGCGGTGCAGAAATCGCGGGCGCAGAGGTTTCAATTCCAAAATGGTTCGATTAATAGCGAGGTCACACTAGCATTGAATACGAGCGGATGTGGTTTCAATTCCAAAATGGTTCGATTAATAGTTTGCAGGCATTCCTTGTAGATAGAAGATTTTGTTGTTTCAATTCCAAAATGGTTCGATTAATAGGCCATGAGCGCATCGGCGTTTGAAACGCATTTTAGTTTCAATTCCAAAATGGTTCGATTAATAGAATCCTCCCAAGCGTCACGCATCAATAATCGATTGTTTCAATTCCAAAATGGTTCGATTAATAGTGTTTTTTGCCTAATATTCCGAATAGCTTACAATTGTTTCAATTCCAAAATGGTTCGATTAATAGGCAATGCGGTTCTTTTCGGCATCATCTTTTTGCTTAGTTTCAATTCCAAAATGGTTCGATTAATAGTGAATGAGTTTCCGCCTTATAATTCACTTTTAGACGTTTCAATTCCAAAATGGTTCGATTAATAGCTTCCCGTCGTCGTCCCTGTAGAGTCTATAGAGCAGTTTCAATTCCAAAATGGTTCGATTAATAGATGGGAATCCCCCGAATCTCTCGATCCAGGGGCTTCTGTTTCAATTCCAAAATGGTTCGATTAATAGGACTGAAGCCGACAAGGCTCGTCAATATGATTCTTGTTTCAATTCCAAAATGGTTCGATTAATAGGGAAGGTAAGTTCGTCGAAGGGAAGGCAAGAGGAACGAGTTTCAATTCCAAAATGGTTCGATTAATAGTTGAGGCGAGCGCCTTCGAAACACACTTCATGAGTGGTTTCAATTCCAAAATGGTTCGATTAATAGCTGCAACGCCTTCGACATCGTCCGCATCCACAAGTTGTTTCAATTCCAAAATGGTTCGATTAATAGAAGAAGGGTATGAAAGAAAAACTACGCAAGCTCCGTTTCAATTCCAAAATGGTTCGATTAATAGCGTCCCAGTCGCTTTTCAGTATGTCCCAGTCCGTTGTTTCAATTCCAAAATGGTTCGATTAATAGCAGGGCGTTCGTGCAGAATCCCGACCCGCTCGCCTGTTTCAATTCCAAAATGGTTCGATTAATAGCCGTCCCTATGTCGAGCATCAGCGTGGCGAAGGTGGTTTCAATTCCAAAATGGTTCGATTAATAGACGACAGATGCAATTAACCAGGCGACAAATACAGCCGTTTCAATTCCAAAATGGTTCGATTAATAGAAGGAGGTTAGTGTAATTCGAAACATTACCGACAAAGTTTCAATTCCAAAATGGTTCGATTAATAGCCTACCACTCAGCGTGGTGCGGACGTTACGCTTGGGTTTCAATTCCAAAATGGTTCGATTAATAGCTTATTTTTTTTACTGCTATGCGTATGATTCCCCGGTTTCAATTCCAAAATGGTTCGATTAATAGTCATAGACCAGATGCTCTATGTTAGAATGAAGGTTGGTTTCAATTCCAAAATGGTTCGATTAATAGTATCCTGATCCTTGTCGACAAACATACGTGTATCCTTGTTTCAATTCCAAAATGGTTCGATTAATAGCGAGCAGTTCGCCGTATGTCGAGCCTTTGTCCGCCTGTTTCAATTCCAAAATGGTTCGATTAATAGGCTGGCAAGATGTCCGTAATCAAAGGACTTAACGAGTTTCAATTCCAAAATGGTTCGATTAATAGTTAGAAGAAGCAAGAATAAATCGGCCAAAGGCCTCTGTTTCAATTCCAAAATG
>DBYR01000004.1:61948-66287 GCA_002310215.1 Bacteroidales bacterium UBA1181 | reverse complement strand
TCCAAAATGGTTCGATTAATAGTTCGGCGTATACGATACGCAAGATATATGATTGTGTTTCAATTCCAAAATGGTTCGATTAATAGTTAAATAGGGACCTTCTTTGTGATTCTCCCTACTCCGTTTCAATTCCAAAATGGTTCGATTAATAGTTCGACGGCATACCTTTTCCGCTTTCCGACTCTTCCGTTTCAATTCCAAAATGGTTCGATTAATAGTTCTTATTACGTATTTCAGCCTGAATCGCCTGTATCGTTTCAATTCCAAAATGGTTCGATTAATAGCAAACAAAAAATAATACCCCGCTAATTTCGTGGTAGTTTCAATTCCAAAATGGTTCGATTAATAGTTAATAAGGTCCACACATTCATTTAGAATTGCTTGTTTCAATTCCAAAATGGTTCGATTAATAGCAACGTTGGCACCGTTCCCCAATCATTGCTTCGCAGTTTCAATTCCAAAATGGTTCGATTAATAGCACAGGAGACTGCCCAAAACCTAAAAAATAATATTAGTTTCAATTCCAAAATGGTTCGATTAATAGCCATTTCAGGCTTGTCATTAATATATCTAAACTTGTTTCAATTCCAAAATGGTTCGATTAATAGTTTTTATAGCCTGCAACAGCAAACGCATCTCCGTTGTTTCAATTCCAAAATGGTTCGATTAATAGTCTCTCCGTATCAACAGCTGCGGAGGCTCTGTATTCGGTTTCAATTCCAAAATGGTTCGATTAATAGTCGCCAACGAGACGAAGGACGAGCTGGTAGACAAGACCGTTTCAATTCCAAAATGGTTCGATTAATAGTCAATAGGCGAGAGATTAGAGTACGAAATATCAAGTTTCAATTCCAAAATGGTTCGATTAATAGTGGATGCCTGTCCCTTGCCAGGATTGTGCCCTTTGTGTTTCAATTCCAAAATGGTTCGATTAATAGAATGACAAATATGCAAAACTCGCTAAACATTATCACGTTTCAATTCCAAAATGGTTCGATTAATAGTCCCTGTTGGGGCTAAGGTTTATGTCGTCTTCAAGTGGTTTCAATTCCAAAATGGTTCGATTAATAGTATGTCTTGAATAGAAAACATATTATCCGGATCCATGTTTCAATTCCAAAATGGTTCGATTAATAGGGACATCGACTACATACCGATGTACGAGGAGTACCGTTTCAATTCCAAAATGGTTCGATTAATAGCCTTGCGGTAGGTGTACCTGCCTTCCTGTGCGGTGTTTCAATTCCAAAATGGTTCGATTAATAGACAAGGACGACTCGAATCTGCGTGCCTACCTCGAGGTTTCAATTCCAAAATGGTTCGATTAATAGTCGTCACGACGGGGGTGTTCTCCTTGTTCACCTTAGTTTCAATTCCAAAATGGTTCGATTAATAGTGTACTTCTCGAATAAGTGAGTGTAACTTAATCGGCAGTTTCAATTCCAAAATGGTTCGATTAATAGCGTCTTGCCGTGGTCGATGTCCAGCGTCGCCACGCTGGTTTCAATTCCAAAATGGTTCGATTAATAGGCCGAGGGACTGCCGTGGAAGCGAACGACGAGGGCAGTTTCAATTCCAAAATGGTTCGATTAATAGGAAGGTCTCCCCTCCGGGCAGGAGGCAGAGGCGGTCGTTTCAATTCCAAAATGGTTCGATTAATAGTGACCGTAGCCGTCTGCCCACCGCTGAACGTGAGTTTCAATTCCAAAATGGTTCGATTAATAGTCGCCGATACAAGGCAAAGTGGGCGCTCCGCAAGCATGTTTCAATTCCAAAATGGTTCGATTAATAGTGCGTCCACAGCCATGCCGGATACATCACGGAGACGAGTTTCAATTCCAAAATGGTTCGATTAATAGTCCCTGAACTTGCGCACCCAGTCGGGCGTGATCTGTTTCAATTCCAAAATGGTTCGATTAATAGTTCGCCTCCGGGTACTCCGTCCTCATCCTGCCGAGGGTTTCAATTCCAAAATGGTTCGATTAATAGGGTAGTCAAATCAGATGCATACTGGATAAGCGCAGTTTCAATTCCAAAATGGTTCGATTAATAGCTTCTATGTTGAGGACTCTCTGCCATACTCCTTTGTTTCAATTCCAAAATGGTTCGATTAATAGGAGCACGGATGTAGGTGCGTTGAAGGTGGTCGCATGTTTCAATTCCAAAATGGTTCGATTAATAGTCTCCCGTATTCGTCGTGTTCGGATAACCATAGTCCGTTTCAATTCCAAAATGGTTCGATTAATAGTTTTCGACGCTACAGTTTCCCTGAGAGGGATGAAGGTTTCAATTCCAAAATGGTTCGATTAATAGGAGGCCAGCAAGGCTACACGTACCGCATTGGAGAAATGTTTCAATTCCAAAATGGTTCGATTAATAGCCAGACGACGAAGAAGTGGGAGCGCATGGAGACGTAGTTTCAATTCCAAAATGGTTCGATTAATAGGTTAGCCCTACGGCAACACGGTCAAGCCGCAAAATAGTTTCAATTCCAAAATGGTTCGATTAATAGGAGAACGCAAAGGAATACCCTTACGCATTGCGCAGTTTCAATTCCAAAATGGTTCGATTAATAGCCTCGCGTGGATGCTCTTCCGCTCGTCCTCCTCGTTTCAATTCCAAAATGGTTCGATTAATAGTGAACAGGGTGCTGACGGACGGATGGAGCTACGAGGGTTTCAATTCCAAAATGGTTCGATTAATAGTCATGCCCTTGACGGCGTACGGCTCGTCGTGGAACTTGTTTCAATTCCAAAATGGTTCGATTAATAGCCTCGGGCGAAATGGGCGGAGGATTCAAACATGCCCGGTTTCAATTCCAAAATGGTTCGATTAATAGCCCGCCTGATGCAAGAGAAAGGCGTCGGCGTGTTCGGTTTCAATTCCAAAATGGTTCGATTAATAGCCTCGTCCTTGTCCTCGTCCATGACTCCGAACCTGGTTTCAATTCCAAAATGGTTCGATTAATAGCAGCACGTCCTTATGGTTGGCCATGTGCGACGCTAGTTTCAATTCCAAAATGGTTCGATTAATAGTTCTGCACCTGTACGAGCCTGCCCGCCCATCTGCGTTTCAATTCCAAAATGGTTCGATTAATAGTGGCCGAAGAACCTCGGGTACAACGAGGGCGCCGACGTTTCAATTCCAAAATGGTTCGATTAATAGCGATAACGGAATACGACACCAAATCGCACGTCGTGAGTTTCAATTCCAAAATGGTTCGATTAATAGTAGCTCGAGGTTCCAGCCCGTGCCGAACCACACGAGTTTCAATTCCAAAATGGTTCGATTAATAGCTAATATATCGTATATTTGTTACTGCCGTTCGATAGTTTCAATTCCAAAATGGTTCGATTAATAGATATACACGAAATTCGACCAATACGAGAACCTCAGTTTCAATTCCAAAATGGTTCGATTAATAGGGAGTCTCCGTTAATTCGAAGGGCATCCACTTCGTGAGTTTCAATTCCAAAATGGTTCGATTAATAGTTCTGCATCGAGAAGGTGATGTTCCTCAGGTCGTTGGTTTCAATTCCAAAATGGTTCGATTAATAGAGTCTTCGCGGGATATAGGACGATGTCGCAGGTAGTTTCAATTCCAAAATGGTTCGATTAATAGCTCATCTGCTTGAGCGGCTCCACCTTCTTCTCGTTCGTTTCAATTCCAAAATGGTTCGATTAATAGACAAAATTACGACATCAAAGCAGGTACACTTTTCAAGTTTCAATTCCAAAATGGTTCGATTAATAGTAGACACGGCCTCCTGCTTAGCCTTATCGAGGATCTGTTTCAATTCCAAAATGGTTCGATTAATAGGCATTCGCCCGCCAATTTGGCGCATTTCCCGCGGAGTTTCAATTCCAAAATGGTTCGATTAATAGCACGGTGCGCTTCGTCATCCATGCGGAGTACAATGTGTTTCAATTCCAAAATGGTTCGATTAATAGGGATTGTTTGTAAGGTGCTTGCAATTCCTACATCTGTTTCAATTCCAAAATGGTTCGATTAATAGATAGTTCCGTCTTTTATGTTTGTCTGTGCAAATTTAGTTTCAATTCCAAAATGGTTCGATTAATAGTGATCAGTTGGCTCTTGGTCATGAAGTTCAACGCTGGTTTCAATTCCAAAATGGTTCGATTAATAGCAGTCAGGTACTCGTTGAGGCGGTGTTGAAGCTCTGTTTCAATTCCAAAATGGTTCGATTAATAGCGTATCGCCCGGACAGGTAAGACCTCATCTCTGCGAGTTTCAATTCCAAAATGGTTCGATTAATAGCCATATTGCGACAGAAATACGGATATGTTGTGATAAAGTTTCAATTCCAAAATGGTTCGA
>DBYR01000004.1:0-61894 GCA_002310215.1 Bacteroidales bacterium UBA1181 | reverse complement strand
TTCCAAAATGGTTCGATTAATAGTGGTGCGAAATTAGGAATATTATGGCGAAAAAACACGGTTTCTCGCATGTTTTTTCGCCATAAATTCATCTCGCAGGTTGTCGATGTGCAATTATATGAAATTCGCCTTGCTTCGACAACTATGTTAAATGGTTGATTTCCAGTATGTCAAAGATCTATTGGGTTGCGGAGCGTATCTCTCTCTGGTGAAATAGGTGCCGATTGACAACTCAATCTGGCCTTTTTCGTTGATATTGTGTTGTTTATGAATTCATAAGAAATTGTCAATCTCCACATTCTTCTGGCCTATCACCTCTTTCTCCAACCATTGCTCCTGTCGAGACGCAAAGATAATTAAACTATCCTCTTCTTCATCCATGATCTCTTTCGCCTCATACTTCAGCTTCTTTAACAACACTTCTGTTATGTTGCCTTCGAACACTGAATTCTGTATCCAATTCAAATACCTGCGGCAGAGCTTTAGCATCTTCCCCACTCTTTTTTCTCCACAATCATATACTAATATCACATACATAGTACCTCCTTTTTTTACCACCACATCTTGAAGGGTTTGTACTCTTCCATTCCCAACAGATGTTTGGCGAGTTTGTAACACTCCAGCTTCATCAGGTGTTTGTAACTGACGCTCCTGTTCAATGTGCGGTGTTTGATGGTCTCATTCAGGCGTTCCTCAAACGCTTGCACGAAGATCTTTTTCCCCGACTGATTCAATAGACACCGATTCATCTTCTTGTCGAAATGTTTCTCCTGCAACTCCTTCTTATTCAGTATCTTGAAAATCACTCTGTCCACCAATAACGGTTTGAATATCTCCGTAATGTCTAACGAAAGGGAATACCTCCGTTCCCCTGGTGTATGCAGATAGCTGATGGTTGGGTTCAACTGTGTCTGGTGTATTGCCCTCAGACATTGAGAATAACACATCATATTACCGAACGAAATCAATGCATTCACCTCATTCTGAGGCGGTTGTTTGCTTCGTCCTTCCATCCGGAAATCATTCAGGATCAGGTCGAACGCTTCGTAATAACTCTGTCGGATGTTGCCTTCCAGCCCCATCACTTCCGTAACGTCCTTCGTCTCCGGCAGTTTTTGGGCATATCCTTCTATGATGTCGATGATGGGTTGCGTGTCCTTGCCTCTGCTGTTGTAATAACGCAGGTTTTTCACCATGTTGAAGGCGGCGCCCTCGATGAATTTCCGTGCGATGGAGAGGCGTTCCTCTTTGTCTTGGTAGGCCGCCGTTTGGGCGAGGAGCATCTTGCCGGATAATAGTCCGTCCCTCGGCATAAACGAGCCTGTGTAGTTCTCGTAGTAATCGAAGAAGTGGACGGCGATATCCTGTTGACCTAAGAAGTTGAAGAGCGAACTGGGTGCGTGAAGTGATCCGAAAACGTAAAATTCGGAGATATCCTCGACAGGCAGATATCTTGTCTGTCCCGCCTTCATCAGTACACCGTCCACCTCCTCCTCGTAGGGAGTGAACTTGAGGGTGTTGTCTTTCCGCTCCAACATCCCTGGGTTGAATAAATAGTACGTGCGTTTCATGAATTACCTCCTTCCTCTATTTCGTCAATGTTGCAGAATTCGTAGTAGCTGCATGATTCACAGATCTTCTTTGGCTGTTTTTCCGGACAAGTATCCGAATGAATGATTCCCTTTATTTTTTCGGTCATTTCAAGAATTGTTTCCCTGTCGACAT
This sequence comes from Bacteroidales bacterium UBA1181, assembly GCA_002310215.1. Classification (GTDB taxonomy): domain Bacteria; phylum Bacteroidota; class Bacteroidia; order Bacteroidales; family Paludibacteraceae; genus UBA1181. The sequence continues at coordinate 60,169 of DBYR01000004.1, read as the reverse complement.
CCGATAGAATCACTTCCTGTGTTTTCCTGAGTGTAGGGTATTCCAGTATTCCTGTAGCGTTTGCTATGCCGTTTTGTTCCAGTACGTAGAGGTAGTATTTCACCTGCCAGACATGCGCCTGTTCGACTTTGTTGGAGCGTTTGATCTCATGGACGATTTTGTTCTTGGCGTCGTAGAAATCTATCTTGATACCGTCCAACTCCAATTCCTCGTAACGTTCCGACCGTTGCGGATAGCTCTCCTCGTGGATCAGCTTACCGTCGAATACGAGGTCGGAGTTATGCTCCATGTTGATGCCGTTGGCGAAGAGCCATAGCTTTCGATGACATATCTGGTAATAGTTGAAGTGGGTGCCGGTGATTTGCATAAGTTTTTATTTTAATATTTCCCAATAGCCGCCTTTGTCTGGACCGACACGACGGATAATATTTTCGTTCTTCATTTTTCGGATATTCCAATTTAAACCATCACGAGTTAAGCCACATATTTCACAAAGTCTTTCTATTGTGATAAATGGATCTAATTTAATAGCTTCCAAGATTTTCTGTGTAGTTTTCTGTGTAGTTTTCTGTGTAGTTTTCTGTGTAGTTTTCTGTGTAGTTTTCTGTGTAGTAGAATCGGCTTTCTCCGTAGTGGAAGTTGTACTATCTACTTCCTCTTTATTCTGCAACGATAAAAATATTTCTCTTTTTATTGTAACCAAAATTCCGCCACGTACTTCCTCCAACGTAGGCATTTCGAGTTTCTCTGCCTTGAAGGCTTCTTGGATTTTCTCGTATCCACGTCCCCAAGCCTCTATGAATCCAGCCAGATAGAAAACATTCGCCATCAGACGGTTCCTAGGATGGGATTCATGTTGCTTCATCAGTTTTTCCACCGTATAATCGGGAGGCAGGGTACCTCCATTCCATAGGGTGATATGGTCATCAAACACTTTCATTTGGATAAACGTGCCAGTGTAGTCTTTATGAATAACGGCGTTGCAGATCATCTCTCTTAATCCATCCTCTGGAATTTCCAAAGGTTCCTTTCTGTGGAGCCCTTCATAATGGATTGGAGAGACGAGGTATTTGCTTTTCAATGTATCAATAACTCGGCCGGGCATTTCTATCAATGGGCATACTATGCGGTCTTGTATAATCAAGTCTGCCTGACTGTTCCCGAAGCGGCCCAATCGAAAGGCCACAGTCATGTTCCATTGTTCAACATCTTTACCAAACAGAAGTAACGCCGCCATTGTCAGTTCTCCAGTCTCTTTGCTGATGAGGTGCAAACGGCGCAATAGTTGTTCTATGGTTTCATCTTTGCTTGACTTGTTGATTCTACCTTCACTGATAGCAGAGTTAAGGAAGTATTGCACTGCCTGAGGGTCGATATCGTCAAGCGTGGCTGATGGTACAGTTGTAGCATCCCATGTGGTGTTCAACTTTCTCATCAGGAAATCAGTCAATGCAGTACCCGTCAATTCTTGTAATGTACTGCCGGAACGGTAATAGTACTTCCCTTTATAGCTGACAGGCACATTGGTGGTGGGTATTGTAACTTTCAGATAGTCCAATCCCTCCTGTTCGTGTAAGTCAACATCCACGACCAACCCCATAGAGGTAGTGATTTTATTAGGGATATCCTCCAATAATCGTTTCGCATTTTGCAAACCGCAGAGATTTCTTTCATCATCCACTCCGAAGTACATGACGGCACCTTGAGCATTTGCGAATCCGCAAATCCACTTCAGGTATTCGTCTTTCCAGATTCGTTTGAACTCAACGTTCTGGCATTCTGTGGCATTTATTTTAGTCATAATATGATATTTATTGTAAATGCAAATTTATATGATTGCTTGATTTATAGTGTAATTGTATGCTGAAATGGTACTATACATGGCAGTTATTAAGTAATCCTTAATAACTGATTTTTTATCCAATTCTTTTTCTTTCAATATGTTAGATATATGCATATTGATATTGGCAATCGAGGTGGCAAAAAGTTCCGCCATCTGTTTTTGGTTGAGCCAAATCTTGCCATCCTTGGCGTACAAAGCAACAGAGGCTTTGCCGTCAATGGTGTTGTAGATGATTATGTTGCTTTCTGTATCGGGCATAATTAATATTATAAAAAGAGAAAAGTGGTTGTCGCAAGAAATGCAACAACCACTTTGAATCACAAAATTTACAATTGATTCTCGTAGTCAAAAGCATTCATGAGATCAATAAGTTTTTCCTCTGCTTTTTTCAATGCATCAACTGATTCTGTTTCCGTTACAATGTAGTTTGCACATGGTAGTGTAATGAATAAATCTGCACCAGCGGTTTCATCTACAATTGGTTTTGCTTTTGGTTTTTCTCCGTCATCAATTAGTTTCGCTCGTATTGCTCCCGCCAATGTATTGGCATTGTCACTGATAGCAATAGCCAATGTCTCCATCAAACTGAAGGTGCGAGCCTGATTCGATGTGATTCGCCAGTTAACAAGAGCTTTAGCTAAGGCCGGTATTACTTTATCACGTTCTGTCTTTGGTAATACAAGACATTCGCCAAAGACATTCTTACTTTCCTTCCAACCTTTGGATTTCAAGGTCTCTATCATTTCTTTTGAGATTTCTGGTTCGTGCTGATTTGTCGACACACAGAACAATGTGCGTAAATCGATAGCAACGTCATATACAAACAGACCTGATGTGCGAGCGTTGTCGGCTATCCAGTTACGTCTTGGCAAAGTACGATCGTTTTCCTGAAGAAAAGCCTCTATCTCTTCTTCAGTCAGTAATTTATCGCCCATTCTTACATTTACAGGATGTTGGTCGGGACGGTCGCTACGATCAAAAGTTAGGTTTTCCTTGTCAACACCAGCTAGCAACGGGTGAATTGGGCGCATCGCAGAAATAGAAAGTGGACTACGGCGCTTTTTTGTCGGACCATCGCCTGCACGCATCCAACCTCCTAGTAATTGGTCGACATAATTAGGGTCGCAAGGCGACCATGGTTCTTTGTTCTCCAATTCTTTCTTTGCATTAATGTTGTAATTAAATGTTACTGGGGCGATTTGTACACCCAATTCATCAGTCAACGATTGAAGAATCGACCTTTTCACTTGCTGTCCGCTCGAATAGGCAACAACTCTGTTAAACTGCGGGTCAAAATAAGTTTTCTGCCCGTCTTGAACGCAAAACACCGTGTGTTCAGCATGTTTTAATGCTCTTAAATAAATGTATGAATTCATTGTTAAATAATTTTATCGTTAGACATTTGTTATTTCTTTTGTAATGTTGCAAACTGAAATTTGATCAGTGTTAACAGATACGGAACGTTATCGTTTGGCATTTGATTTATAATCTGTGCCATCTCCACAATTCCGTCAACTTTATCAGATTCTGATGCTATAGCTGTGAGTGCTTCTATAAACATTTTTTTGTTCGTAGCTGCAAGCACTGCATCAATCTGTCGCGAATTTGTTGTTTTACCGTTTTTGCTTTTTTCTGTGTGCGATTGCAACGTCCGTGCAAATTCTATGGACTTTGTCCATAATTCATCGTTGTTTAACATAGCCAATAACCAAATTTGATATGAATGAAAATTAATTATTTGTTTATCATCGTATTTAGGCAGTTTGACTGTTCTGTCTTTTTCTGCCTTCATATATTGTTGCAACCCTTTGGGTTGCATAGCCTCAATGCCTATTGCACCACGTTGGCAACAAGCCCTTAGGCCTTTCTCTGTTCCCCATAAATCTTCTGCCTTCTTTCCTTCATCGGTATTAAACAGTTTTGCATAAAGTTGGATTGGTCGTCGAATGTGTTCAAGACAGAATGGGATAAAACCGATTGTGGTGTTGGTTTGTCCCAAATTATAAACATACCCCATCATTTTAGGATTATCGAACTGACGGGAAATGCCGATTAACACTTTTGTCCATGATTGGGTTGCTACGCTCATACCGTCGTTTGTGGTTTCAAAAGGGGAAAAATCAGCCATAGGTTGTCCCTGACGAAAATCTTTGCTATAGCGGTGAGCAAGCCACTGGCCGTTCCAAGTATTAACCTGATTCCCTCGCAATTTATCGTTTTCGCCAATAACTTTTCTGTACAACTTCCAGCCTTCAAACAAATCCAAAAGAATCACTGGTTCGGGGAAAAGAATCGACAATCCGCCTTGTAGCCCCACACCCAAACTTGAGCCAATCCACGAAAGGAAAATATCATCCTTGCCAGTTGCAAGATTCAGATTGGTAACCTGCCCCGATGTGGTTGCAAATTCCTTTTCTTCCGAAGCGGGGAATCCTGGGGCAATGCTGGCATCAGGATTCTTGCATTCATCAACTTTTGCGAAAAAATCCTGCAATTTCTCTTTCCGTTCTTCCGCTGTCAGAGTCTCCACCTTTTGACCTTTTTTCATTTGCACAAAAGGCGAGTTCTGGACCCATTGCAGATATTTGTTGCTGTCGAAAAACAACGGATGATACACCTCGACAAAAAATATTTTGGCATCGTATTTTGTACCATACTTCTTGTTGTAGGCTTCCAAAAATATCTTTCCAATTGTTGCTGTAATCATATAATCAGTATTTTATAATATTTCATATTTGGTAAAAAACTCTGGCTTTGCATATTCAATCAGAAGCCCCAGCTCATCATCGTAGGCCTTGTTTGGTATCACAAACGGTCGTGAGCCAGCATCAAGTTGATCCAATTTTCTGTATGCAATGCTTTTGTAACTGGAAGGTATTTCCAAATCCATCCTTACGGTCGGATTTTTCAAGTATTCTTCCTTGTCATCTTCTTTTATGCACACTGCCGAATTGATATCAAGCACATCGAGCAAAGCCGATTTTGCATTATGACACAATTCTGTAATTATCCAATGTCTGTCAACGAAAACTGCGCCCGAATAATCAAGACTCATAAACTTCGTGTCAGGATAAACCTTATCTATTAACGTTTGTAGAGTGGCTTCTTCAAGCAAAGCATCATTGGGTAGAACATTGTAACTATTTTGAAGAACTTCCAAATCGTATGGCAGCGCATCGTTCTTATCCTCTGGCGGTTGAATCACATAAATATCCTTATATTTACCAATGGTTTCATTGGTGCGCTTGCGGTTGATTCGTCCAAAACGCTGAATCATAGCATCAATCGGTGCACATTCGGTTATCATCACATCAAAACTGATGTCGAGACTGACCTCCACGACTTGCGTTGAAACAACAATGCAAGCATTTTTCGATGTGTTGAAATCGGCTTTCAGCGATGTTTCAAGCCGTGCGCGGTCGCAGCGTTTGAAACGACTGTGAATCAGCATCCTATCAACCTCGGGATATTTCTCGCCAATTTCATTGTACAGCATTTGTGAGCGTTTCACCTGATTGCAGACAATAAGTATTTTTTTATTTTCAGCAACCGTTTGTTTTACAATGTCGCCACAACATTCGAAATCAGCCACTTTGTGAATGATGTGCCGATTAAATGTCGCCAAAATGTTGTTCGGCAGCGAAACTTCATACACTTCGTCTTTACCGCCCAACAGTTCAAGAATTTTGTTGTAAAGCACAGTTGGCATTGTTGCTGTTCCAACGTGTATTCTGCAACCAACTGCTTTGAGTATTTCAATTATTTTTAAGACAATAGCCTGAATTTCACTTGAATATGTATGTATTTCATCCAAAATCACATCGCAACCCTCCAAATCGAGTAGCATTGCCTCATACCCTTTGATTCCGAACACGATGGACGCCATTTGGTGCGGTGTAAGAACCTTCACCGACGCGCCTAAATGATGTTGCAGAATACTTTCCTCAATACCCTTATCACGCACTTTCAAACTTGATGCAGCGTGCAATAAATACACTTGTGCGTCAGTATTTTTCAAGTCACCTTTTATTCGGTCATACATCGCATTGATGGATGCTTGGAATGGCAGAGTGTAGAACACGCGTCCTTTGCAACGGCGCAACAAGAAATCTGTTTTTCCTGCGCCTGTCGGAGCTGTAACCAACGTGTTTTTGCGTTCGTCGGCAATGTCAACAAATGATAATGGATAAAGATGATGCGTACGATTGTAGAAACTCAAATCAGGTTTGATGAATAGTTTTTCAAGCGAACTTTCCGACTTTTCCTCCAATGCCGAAGCAAAATGGTCGGCTGCCATTAGTAAACCTTTCCAACGTGAGTAATTAAGTGGTTTCTTTGAACAATAGTCAATCGCATATTCATAATTATCTTCAGCTTCGTCAATGTCAATTGAATGAGTTTCAATGCCCATTTCGTTCAAAATATCCAGCGCAATCTGGCTCCACTGCTCAAATTTGGCGGCGTGTCGGACAAAACTGTCCATATTGTCGTCCAAATCCAAAAAGCCTTTTTCCGACACATCGTTTTTGAGCGATTTATGGTGGGCGATTATCATATCAAGAATTGCTTTTCTTTCATTTTCAGCGAACAACGAAAGAAACAATATGGAAGCAATTTCGTGACGGAAACAAAAGCCAGGCTGCCGTACATAACCGTGTTTTAATGTGCTTTGAAACAACGGGCTTACTTTGCCTATGTCGTGCAGAATTGCGCCTTTTCGAGCTGTATCTTCATCAAGCCCCGAATGGCGGGCAATAACAACAGCAGCGTCGGCTACACTTCTCAAATGTGTAGTCAGCGGCATTCCTCCGTTATCCTCGTGTTTTGCTAATATGTAGTCGAACTTTCCTGACATCTTTATAGCAATTTATTTCCGTTATATTCTATCCAACCATACATTGGTTTCCCATTGTTGAATCGATTGTAGCCGACAAGAAAAGATTGTTCAGATTCGCCGAAGCGTAGTTCAAAACCGTTAAGTTCAGCAAACTCTTCGTCTGTAAATTCATATACTTCAGCATCTGGTAGCATGACATCTTCGTTTCGGCAAAGGCAGATGTGCTGTTTTGTGGCATTTTCGGCGTCAGTTTTATTGTTGAATGCAAGATACAAAATCGGATCAAGCATTACACCTCGTTTTATAATTGAACGCTCACGCATCATCTCCTTTTTCGATACTTTCCAGCCTCTTGTTTGTGTTACTTCCTGTTGACTCTCAATAGCAGCATAACTCAACTTGTGTCGCTTTATCTTACAGATACAACCGTTGTTAGCCAATAATTCTGGGAAAAGTTTCTTTTCGATTCCCTCAATTATTGATGGTGTCAGAAACTGTTGGCTGAATGTTTCTCCATCTCTGACGGCTGTCCAGGGCTTAATGAACCCGAATTTTCCTGTATATCTAACCGTGTAATACATAATCTTTTGCTAATAAATTGAACCAAAACCAACTCCTGTACTATTGCCCAAGCCTACGTTCCACGCAAATTGTTTTGTCAGATTACTTCCTTTAATAATCACAGGGCACATATTCGCTTTGTTGCTGATATTGTCATACCATACAAGTTTCGTTTTTTTCTTTGTATAGTTTAAGTCGAATGCAATGCTTAATGATTCATCGTTGGGGATTCCTGCAAGTCTCATTTTTGTGTGTAGTGTTTCTTCCAACAATTTCCCACTTATTGAATTGTCGTAATAAAACTCTGTGATCTTGCCATTCTCATTTCTTTTTATAAGGATAGGACTTCCCAGGTTGAATACTTCTTGTTGAGTCAAATCAGGGGTGTCTTCTATGACAACATCTTCTACGTCCATTCCACAAAACATTTCGGGTTCTTTCCTAATGTTTGCTAATACATCTTTAAGCCTTTGTGTGTCATAGAAACTAAGGAAAAATGAGGCGCCTTGGGGACAAATCAATCCATTTTCAGATACTTGCGTATTCCTCAGCCAAGAAAAAGAGTAGAGAGAAATCTCTCCATGTTCTTGGTTGTTTTCTCCTAACCATTTGTGCAATACTCCTGTTAGTTTTTGTTGGTAATCAAATGGTATCTTAATTTGATTTTGAGATGTTTTAATGTGTAGTCTCATGTTATTATATTAATTTTATCTTTTGTTTCTACTTCTCCCCAACCGGCAGAACCTGCTAATCCGCTCGGGAGCATTTAGGGTGAACAATCCTCTAAAATTATCGTTTTTTTATCATTATGCAAAATTTGTGTGCAGTAAGATATGAAAACTATATTTTATTGTTCAGACCGCAAATCTAAGTGCAACCTGTGCCATATCACGGCACAGGTTTATATTTTTTTTGAAAAAAATTTCTGAGGTATGGAAATGATGATGGGGTAAGAGAATCGTCCATTTTTTTCACTACCTTTGTGCGTCATAATTATATATTATATGAAGATAATTATTGCAGGTGCTGGAGAAGTGGGTACTCACTTGGCTAAGATGTTATCGAGGGAGAACCATGACATCATCCTTTTGGATGATGATGAGGAGAAACTGCAAAGGATGGAGTCCAATTATGACCTGATGACGGTCACGGGCTGCACCACGTCCATCAAGGATTTGGAAGAGGCGAATGTTTCCCAGGCAGATTTGTTTATCGGTGTTACACCTTACGAGAGCCAGAATATCACTTCGTGCATACTGGCCCATAACATGGGCGCTAAAAAGACGGTGGCGCGAATCAATAATTACGAATATCTTTCTCCTAAAAATACCGCCAGATTTAAAGATCTGGGTATCGATTCCCTGATTTATCCTGAGGTGCTGGCCGCTAAGGAGATCGTCAACTCGCTCAGAATGAACTGGGTCCGCCAATGGATGGAGTTCAGCGACGGTGAATTGACCCTGATCGGTATGAAGGTGCGGAGTAACGCTCCTATCATCAACCAACCGCTGAAGGATTTGAAACACAGCGAGTTCTATCGTGTCGTAGCCATCCGTCGAGACTTGTCCACCATCATCCCTAAGGGTGATGACGAGATCTTGGCGAACGATATTGTTTACTTCATCACGACGCGCGACTTCATCGCCAATGTGCGTGAACAGGCGGGTAAGGAGGTGATTCAAGTGAAGGATCTGATGATCATGGGAGGCGGAAACATCACGCAACGTACCGTCGATATGCTCCATGACGATATCCATGTGAAGGTCCTCGAGAAGGATAAGAGCAAGATCATGAAGCTGGCGGAGAAGATGGACAATGCGTTGGTCATCTTGGGCGACGCCACGAACCTGGAGCTGCTGCGCGAGGAGGGCATCGAGGATGTGGACGCTTTTGTCGCCTTGACGGACAACTCGGAGGCTAATATATTGGCTTGCATCTCCGCTAAGAGATTCGGTCTTCGGAAGACCATTTCGGAGGTGGAGAACATAGACTACATACCGTTGGCGGAGAACTTGGATATCGGTACGGTCATCAACAAGAAACTGATCGCCGCCAGCTATATCTACCAATACACGCTGGACGCCGACGTCAGGAACGTGAAGGGTCTGACGCACGTGGACGCGCAGGTTGTCGAACTGACGCCTAAGGAGGGGGCCTACATCACCAAGGCGGAGATCAAGGGACTCAAGATACCGCGCGACATCTTCATCGGTGGCGTGATACGTGACGGCAAGGGGGAAATCGCGAACGGTAATACCCATATCCAGCCGGGCGACGATGTGATTGTCTTCTGTTTGTCCTCCAGCATACAGAAACTGGATAAGTTATTCAATTAGGGGAAGTCTAAGAAGGGATATTACCCTACTCTATCTCAATGCGTTACATGATTCTTTCGTTGGCGTTGAAGGGGGTGAGGTATGGGTTGTCCATCCTATAAAATTCAGCGGATTCTTCGTCATTTAAGGATTTTTATTTTACATTTGCGCTATACTGAACGTTGGGGAGATGCGAGGCCGATGCGTCTTGCGTTTGTCCTTTATATTGTACATATCATGAAAACACGTTTATTATCCATTATTACGTTCTCTTTGGCCTTCTGCGCTTCGGCGTGGGCTGATATTGACATCTCGGACCTTTATCTGCAGAACTACGGGTTCGACGACTCGGAACACTTTGATTATAAGGCGAATGAGCTAGGGAATGTGGCGCAGGAGATTCTCCCCGTTTATGGTTGGAGCAAGGATATCGGTGTGGATTACACCGTGACGGGTGTCTATGAGTTGGGGACGGGCAAGACGTTCAACACCAACGGAAAGGTTCCTTCGTCGGGCTATCAGGGCTCGAAGGGTGGCTGTCTGGTGCTCAGCACGGGCTGGGAGGAGTCTTTGAAGTATTATCAGAAAATCACTTTGCCGGCGGGTTCGTACAAGCTGCAGGCCGCCTTCTACAACGGTAGCAACTCCACCAATGGATATAGCCTTTTGGGATGGATTCCGGACAACGGATCCTCTTCCCTTTCCCGCCTCTCCTCTTTCCCCATGAATTGGACGCTGGATGAGGTCACCTTTACCCTTTCGTCGGAGAAGGAGGGAAAGGTGCAGATCGGTTTCAAGGGCGTGGCGAACGGTTCGGCCAATTCCGCCAAGGTGGTGGTCGATTTCGTGAGACTCTATTTGGTGGGTGATAATGGCACCTTGATCGCCGGGATGCGTTCCACATTGCGGACCACCCTCTCCACCGCCAGCACCACCTATGGTAGCGGTACGGGGAACGGTGCGGCCGATCTGAAGGCTGCGATGGACGAGGTGCAGCGTGTGTGCGACGATGAGAGCGCTTCCTATGCGGACCTATACAGGGCGGACGAGGCGTTGAAGGCGCAGCTGGAGGTGTATGGTTGGGCCAATTCCTCCTCGGATCATCCTTCAGACATGACCCGTTTCATCGTGAACCCAAGCTTTGAGGATGGTTTCGAGGGATGGAGCGTGTCAGGCCTACAGACGCAGTCTAACACGTCGTTCTCGCTGAAATCAGGCAACTACTATGCGGAGAAATGGGTTTCCGCAGGATCTAAGGTGGGCAGCGCGAGTGTTGTCCAAGAGGTTGGTCAGGAGGCTCCCAACGGTGTCTATACGCTGAAGGTGTCGGCGCAGAACACGCAGGACGGAAGGAGTGGTCAGACAGGCGCATGGATCATCGCAGGCAGTGACAGTGTGGCAGTCTCCGAGAAGAAGGAATATACCCTACAATTCACCCACATGGAGGAGAGTTTTTCAATAGGTTTTGTGGCCAAAAACGCTTCCGGCAACTGGCTGTCGGTAGATAATTTCAGGCTATTGTACAGTGCGGCTAGCATGGACGACTACGAAGCGGAGATTCAGCGACGTGTGGATGTGGCTGAGAATCTGTTGAGTGGAACGATCTACAAGGCTTACCGTACCCAATTGGAGGGTGAGGTCGCCAAGGCGAAGGAGTGGTTGGGGAATCCGAACGAGAAGGATCTCTCCTCCATCGCGACGCGTCTTCGTCAGTATACCGAGCTGGCGGGTTCGTCGGCCGCGGCGTTCCAGCGCCTTGCAGAGGAGATAGCCTTGGCTGAGAACACCTATCAGGAGGGAAAGAATGGTAGCGCTGAACTGCAGGCTGCCATAGACGAGGCGAAGAGGTATTTAGGCAATGAGTCGATGGGTGTGGATGACCTTGACGGGTGTGTGAAGCGACTCGACGACGCTATATTCACGTTTCAGGTGGCGAATGCGTCGGGGGATATCCCTACGGTCGTGACGGATCCTCGTCATGCGACGGGTGCGACGATGGCCTTCGGACGCACCACGTTCTCAGGCAATAACATCACGGAGCGGGGCTTCTGCTGGTCCACCTCCTCCAACCCGACGGTGTTGGACGACCGCTCTTCCCTATCCTACAGTAACAACGGGACCATCTATGTCATGACAGGTTTGACCCCTTCCACGGTTTATTATATCCGCCCTTATGCGATCACGAGGTCGAATGCAGTGGGCTATGGCGAGCGCATCAAGATCTGCACGTTGCCGAAGGGTGACATCACCTGGTCGTACAACAACGGAGGCTCCGACGAGGAGAACAAGCGTATCAACGAGGCTGTGGCGGACGCATGTGATGTGTGGAACAACATCACGAGCATCCGAGGCTTGCATCTGACCGTTTCGTACGGGGCGAGCACGCAGACCGCAGATTGTAGCTATGGAGGTTGGATGAGGGTCGGACCGAACGCCAGCTACCAGCGTACGGGTACGATCCAGCATGAGATGTGCCACGCCGCAGGTGTCGGCACGACGGATAATTGGATGAACTCCTCCGTCTACCGTCAGGAGACGACCAAAGGCTTCTGGTTGGGTGAACGTACGGATCAGATCCTGCATTTTCTGGAGAATGACAACTCCGCCCAATTGAAGGGCGATAACACGCACTTCTGGCCGTATGGTATCAATGGGGCGCATGAGGATGACGGCACACGTATCCTTTATTACGCCAATGCGCTGATTATCCAAGCGTTGGGCGAGGATAACCTGCCGCCGGTGTCAGGTGCCTTCGCTTCCCCAGCCTACACGTTCACGCAGGAGGATTACGAGACCTATTACCTTTTGTCCGCTGCTCAGAATGTAAGCACACCGACCTCTTTACGGTTGGAGAACGGCAATCTTTCGGTGAAGGCCACGGATTGGAAAACGTTGTTGAAGGAGAACGCCTACGCCTGGAAGATCCATTTCGAGCCTGAAACGCAGTTGTATGATTTCCGGAACGTTTCGGAGGATAAATCGCTCTCCTGCGCCAATTCAAGGCTCTCCTTGGGCTCGCAGGAGAAATATGCGGTGCAGCTGATGGGTTCCCGCCAGAATGTCACGAACCAGTATTTCAATCTGAAGTCCTATTGGATGGTCTTCGCCGACGGAACGAACCGTCCGATGGCCTTATCCTCCGCGAACAACAGTATTTCCGCCGCGCGATTCGACCACCAGAACTCTGCGAGCCAGCAAAGGTGGATCATCCTTTCCAAGGCCGAAGTGAAGGCTTTGGCGGGTGATTTGACGGCTGTGGATGAACTGCGGAACGAGACCACTTCCCTGCTTGTCTACAACGTGGAGGATGGTTTCTGCTTCGAGACGGTGGGCAAGGCGCAATGGGTGACGGTTTACGATATGCGTGGTCTGTTGGTGGATCAGTTCTATATGCAGGCCGGTATGCGTGTCGTGAAGCCAATTCAGTCGGGCGTCTATGTGGTGAATGGACAGAAGATCGTTCGGTGATATGTTTTTCATTTGGCTAAAGGATATTTCGAGAATCCTCGATATCTAAATCAACCTGTTTTTTTGTGGCAGAAGATGGTTCATGAATCTGTTTGAGCCTTTCAGGCTCAAGTGTGATTGGGGTATATGCCTAACCTATGGCGATGCCATAGGCTATATTTGTATGAGCCTTTCAGGCTCGAGGAGCAATATCACGGGAGGATCAATTTGTCGGTGCTACCAACCTGAAAGGCTATGATAGATCATTCAAAGAAGAAAAAATAGATATATCAATTATGTTTAAAAATGTAGGGGCGAAAAATTTTTCGCCCCTACATTTTTCGTCCCTATCTTTCGCCCCTATTTTTCGCCCCTAATTGTATGATTAAATATCTTCCCTACAGAATCAAAACCAATATCTGTGCGGATAGTATGCGCAGGAACATCGTCAACGGATATACCGTGGCGTAGGCGGTGGATTGCGCCTGCACGGGTGCGATGGAGTTGGCATACTCCAAGGCCGGCGGATTGGTGGTCACACCGGAGAGGAGTCCGCAGATTTTCAGGTAATTGATCTTCATGATGCGTGCGGTGACCGAGATGAGCATCGCAGGCACGAAGGTGATGATCATACCGTAGAGCATCCAAACGTAGCCTCCGTTGGAGAATGTCTCCACGAAATTGGTACCGGAGGAGAGTCCCACACTACCCAAGAAGAGGATGATGCCCAATTCCTTCATCAACGCGTTCGCGCCTGGGGTCATGTAGAAATTGATGTCGAACACCCTACCCTTGTGGCCGAGGATCAGCGCCACGATGAGTGGACCGCCCGCCAAGCCCAATTTGGCCGAGGCTGGAAGCCCTGGAATAGCGAACGGAATGCTTCCCAGCAGGATACCGAGGAAGATGCCTAAGAAGATGGCCACGACGTTCGGAACGGCCAATTGTTGGAGCGAGTTGCCTATCTCCTTTTGGATCTCAGGCAACAACGTTTTCTTTCCCACCACGCGCACGGTATCACCCAGTTCGACCGTGGTATCCAGTGTAGGCAGAATCTCCATGCCGGCGCGGAAAATACGGGTGATATTGGCTTCGTAGCGTCTGTAGATACCGATCTGCTCGATGGTCCTTCCTGCGATCTTCCTGTTGGTGACCAACACCTCGAACATGGCCAGCGCCCCGTCCACCTCACGTTTCATGCCTAGTTCCACAGGACCCACCGCCATCTCCAAGCTAGGCACGTAGTCCTTGTTGGAGACACCGAAGAGGACGTCGCCCTCCTGCAGCACATCGTCGTCGTGCAGGATGTCGAAGCGGTCGTTGTGCAACACGCGGGAGAGCACGAAGTTTTGGCCGAACATGTTTTTGAAGTCGCCTATGGTCCTGCCGATCAGGTTGGTGTTGGTGACTTTCACCTGCACGCTTTCCAGTTTGCCACGTTTGTTGTTGGCTATTTGCTCGGTATATTTGTCGGCCTCGTCCTTGACCTTTACTTTGAAGATAGCCCTGATGAGGAGCATGGTCGATATGATACCGATCACGCCGAAAGGATAAGCCATCGCGTAAGCCATACCCGATTGCTCGATGCCCAAGGCGTCCGTGCCGAGAGCCTGTTGCGCGGCGCCCAAGCTAGGCGTGTTGGTGACGGCTCCGGAGAGGATACCCACGATCACGGATTTGTCCAGCCCCGTCGCGTAGTAGACGCAGATCGTGGCGATCACACCCGCGACGATGTAGCCGACGGCCAGCAGGTTCAGTTTCATACCATCGTTCTTGAATGAGCCCGCGAAGCGAGGACCCACGTCTATACCGATGGAATAAACGAAGAGTATCAGTCCGAATTCCTTTACGAAGCCTAATATCTGCGCATCGAGCGGCGTGGAGCCGAAGAATCCCTTGGCGTGGGCCAGGAATATTCCCACGAACAGAACGCCAGCGATGCCCAAACGAATGCCCTTGATGGATATCTTGCCTAATGTCAGACCTAAAAAGGCGGTGATACATAGGTAGATCAATGTCGAGGCAATGTTTGTTCCCGCAAAAAGATTGATGATGAATTCCATAGATGTATCAATTATGTTTAAAAAATGTAGGGGCGAAATATTTTTCGCCCCTACGGTATTTTATCGAAAAATTTTTCGCCCCTACGAGATGGTATCGTAACGAAAGATTTTTCGTTCCAACCGTACCTATTATTCAAAGTCGCGGTATCGGATGATCGTCTGTTCGCGGTCTGGACCGACGGAGACGATTTTGATAGGCACTTCGAGGTAATCCTCCAAGAAATCGAGGTAAGCGTTGAATTCTTCAGGGAATTCGTTTTCGCTCTTCATGGCAGACATTTTAGTCTTCCATCCATCCATCTCTTGGTAGATTGGTTCCACCGAGCCTTCCGTCACATCGAAAGGAAACTCGTCGGTCTCGACACCATTCACCTTGTAGGCCACGCAAGCCTTGATTTTATCGAAGCCATCCAACACATCGCTCTTCATCATGATCAGTTTGGTCACACCGTTGATCATGACCGCATACTTCAGTGCGACGAGGTCGATCCAACCGCAGCGGCGCTCACGACCCGTCACAGCTCCGTACTCATGTCCGAGGTCACGGATCGTCTTTCCGGTCTCGTCGAACAATTCGGTAGGGAACGGACCTGAGCCCACGCGTGTGCAGTAAGCTTTGAAGATACCGAAGACGTCACCGATTTTGTTCGGAGCGACGCCCAAGCCTGTGCAAGCGCCTGCGCAGATTGTGTTGGAGGAGGTCACGAACGGGTAAGAACCGAAGTCCACGTCCAGCATGGTACCCTGTGCACCCTCCGCGAGGATGGTCTTGCCTTCTGCGAGCATGCCGTTCAATTCATATTCGCTGTCGATGAATTGGAACTCCTTCAGTTTCTGTACGCCCTCGAACCAATCCTTCTCGATTGGAGCCAAGTCGTATTGGAAATCGTAATGGCTTAGGATCTCCTTATGTCTTGATATAGCCTTGTTGTACTTCTCCTCGAAGTTATTCAGCAGGTCGCCCACGCGGAGGCCGTTTCTGCTGATCTTGTCCGTGTAAGTAGGTCCGATACCCTTGCCGGTGGTGCCGATCTTAGAGGAACCCTTGGCGGATTCGTAGGCGGCGTCCAGCAGACGGTGGGTCGGTAAAATCAAGTGCGCCTTCTTGGAGATGTACAATCTGCTTTTCAGGTCATGGCCGGATTTCTCCAACTCCTCCACCTCCTTCTTGAAGAGTGCAGGGTCGAGCACCACACCATTACCGATCACATTCACCTTTCCGCCTTGGAAGATACCAGACGGAATCGAGCGCAACACATACTTCTGACCTTCGAATTCGAGAGTATGTCCGGCATTTGGTCCTCCTTGGAAACGAGTAACGACGTCGTAGCTGGGTGTCAACACGTCAACCACTTTTCCCTTACCCTCGTCTCCCCATTGAAGACCTAACAATACGTCAACTTTCATTTGATATGCAATTTATTTTACTCGAATGCGCCCATGCGCAACATATTCACTTCCTTTTCGGAGAGGAATCTCCATTGTCCGCGTTTGAGGTTCTTCTTTGTCAAACCTGCGAAGTAGACCCTATCCAGGCGAACCACCTTGTAGCCCAAGTGCTCGAAGATTCTGCGGACGATACGGTTTCTTCCCGAGTGGATCTCGATACCGATCTTTCTGTGCTCGTCCTCGTCCAAGAAGCTGATCTCGTCGGCCTTGATCTCTCCGTCCTCCAACATGATACCTGACATAATCTTGTCGTAGTCATCCTGAGCGAGACCCTTATCCAGCGTTACTTGGTAAATCTTCTTCTTATTGTACTTAGGGTGCGTCAATTTGGCAGCCAAGTCACCGTCGTTGGTGAGGAGTAACACACCTGTCGTGTTTCTATCGAGACGACCTACAGGGTAGATACGTTCGTGGCAAGCGTTCTTCACGATGTCCAACACTGTTAATTTTGCGTATGGATCATCGTTAGAGGTGACGCAATCCTTTGGTTTGTTCAGCAAGAGGTAAATTCTCTTGTCCGGGGAAACCAATTGGTCGTGGATCATGACCTTGTCGCCACGGAGAATCTTCGTTCCCAATTCGCTGACAGTCACGCCGTTAACCGTCACAACACCAGCTTGAATCAGTTCGTCAGCCTCACGACGTGAACAGATACCCGCGTTGGCGAGGAACTTGTTCAGACGGATCTGCTCGTTCGGATCCTCCACGATGGAGCGGTATTCAATTGGCCTTGTGATGTTTTTGAATTGCCTATTGTTGTTTCCACCTTTTTTGTTGAATCCGCCGCCACGGTTATTGTTGTTATATCCGCCGCCGCGGTTGTTGTTATATCCGCCACCGCGGTTGTTGTTGTATCCGCCGCCACGGTTGTTGTTGTATCCGCCGCCGCGGTTGTTGTTGTATCCGCCGCCGCGGTTGTTGTTATATCCGCCGCCACGGTTGTTGTTGTAGCCGCCATTGTTCGGACGGAATTCTCCGTCGTAATTACCATTCCCTTGGTTGTCGTTGTCGCGGTAATTATTGTAGTTGTTGTTATAACCGCCTCCGTTGTTGTTATATCCACCTCGATTATTGTATCCGCCACCATTGTTGTTGTAGCGGTTGTTCGGACGATATGGGCGATTGTTTTGGTATTCGCCGTCGTTCTCCATATTGTAACGGGTGGACTCTCCTATCCTTCTTCTTGGACGTTTCACCGAAGGGTCCGCATTGTTTCTCACTACCCGGTTATCATTGCTGAAGTTAGGGTTGAAACTTTTTCTCTCTCGTTGAGGTTCCCCCTCATTGTTCTCGGCACTGTAGTTCCTCCCGGAATCTTTTTGCCATTCTTCTTCGTTAGGATACATAAATTAATCTTTAAATAAAAAACAAAAAAACTATATGTAATAAATTATAATAAATATTCTCCCTCACGGGGAGTTTGGGTTCATTTCTTCTTTTCGCTGATTTTATTCTTCCTCTCTTTTCTTCACTTTATCTTCTTCACTAGCACCGCAAATTTACTAATTTTTTAAAAATATGGTACTTTTTGTCCGTTTTTTTTGCCAAACATTCAATTCTTTCTGTCAATGGAGATATGTTAGGGGCAAAAAAAAAGGAGTTTTTCAACCCCTCTTTTTTGCAAATAAACCGTAGAATTCCACAATCAAAGTTTAGTTACGTGGTTTTCTAAAAGTTATTCAATATATAGTTTTCATAAAATCGCTTTTTACAACATCCGTCCAACCTTGCGAGAATCCGTGTCTATTTTTTATTCAACCTTTCTTCCCGTTCACTTTTGCAAAGATAGACCCGACTCGTTTTTTCTCCATGTAATATTTTCCCAAATTCATGGATAATTTTGCCAAAATGCATGGACGAAACGCATGGATGATTTTTGTAAAATATTGATAATGAAATAAATATATATTGTTTTTTTATGAATATAGTTTGTCGACGACAAATAGCAGAAAACGGTTGGGCACTAATCTGAAGAGGAAGGAAATCACTTTATATTTCACTCCTGGAATAGTGACTATGGCCATTTTTTTCTTGCGGATTTGGGCTAATATCGCTTGGGATATTTCGATGGGTTGCATTCCGTTCTGTTCGTCGTATGCCATGATGCTTACCGCCTTTTCCCTTTTTTTCGTGTAGACGGAATCGGAAGACTGGGAAGCTTGGGTGAACTTTCTTGTCTGTGTGAAATCCGTTTTCGCGTCTCCCGGCAACACGCAGCAGCATTGTACATTGAACTGTTTCATCTCCAGGGAGAGGGTTTGCGTGAATATTTTCACCGCCGCCTTGCTCGCCGAATAGAAGCCTTGGTAAGGGATGGGGATGAACCCTGCCACGGAGGAGGTGGTGATGATTCTGCCGCTCCTTTGTTTCCTCATGATAGGCAATACGGCGTGCACTACGTTGACGGTGCCGAAGAAGTTGGTCTCGAATTGGTATTTGCACTCTTCCGACGAGGTTTCCTCTATGGCGCCGGCGATGCCGTTCCCAGCGTTACAGATGAGTACGTCTATTCTACCCGACTCCTCCATGATGCGGGCAACCGCACGCTTTATGCTTGGGATATCGGTCACATCCATCTGTAGCGCGATGATTTTTCCATGGCTGACCGCATCTTCTTTCTCCTCCGTTAGTCTGCGCGACGCGGAGTAGACCGTGTATCCGTTTTGCATCAACAGTTCGGCGGTCGATTTACCCAGACCTGCGCTTCCTCCTGTCAGGAGGATAATGTTTTCTTTCTGCATATTATTGAAAATAAGTTTTTTATGTGATATTAAATAACTTGGGAAGGCTCATTCCTTTGTTATCCGTTCACAGGTTGAATAGCATGCCTTCGTTTCGTTTGAGCACGATAACCTCAGTATCTGTCTTGAGCGCACTTTGTACTGTTGTCTGCGCCAACGCCTCTTCGTTATTTGTCTTGCTGAGATGGCAGAGGAAAACTTTCTTCAAGAAGGGTGAAGCGTGTTGTGCCACGACCTCCGCCGCTTGTCGGTTGCTGAGGTGTCCGCCTTCTCCCATGATTCTGACCTTTAGTTTGGGATGATAGGGGCCATTCAGGAGTTTCTCTTCGTCGAAATCCGCCTCGATGACCAGGTAGTCGGATATGGAGATGTAGTTCCGCAGATCGTCCGTGACGCAACCGATGTCCGTCGCGAGGGTGAATCGGACATCCCCATGTTTGATGAAGAACCCGTTGTTATCCTTGCTGTCGTGGGGGATGGTGAAGGGTGTGATGGAGAAGTTGCCGATCACTAACGGTTCTCCTCTCGTCAGCATCTTCTGGTTCCAGGGGGAAACTTTCTCTGTGATTCCGTAGTTGGTGTTGATGCCTATATGGGAAGCCTCTGTGGCGTATATCGGTATGTGTTGTTTCTCGCTGAAATAGCCTACGGAACGCACATGGTCGAAGTGGTCGTGTGTGACCAACACCGCCTTTATTCTTGTCATCGGCACACCTATCTGTTCCATCCTTTTGCGTATGGTACGGAACGGGATGCCCACGTCCACCAAAAATCCGCATTCGGAGTCGCCCAAATAGTAGCTGTTGCCACTACTTCCCGTAGCCATACTGTAAAAAATCAAATCACTCATTTCAACTTGTCCTTTCTGATAGTCTGATAGGCTGTGAATCAATCAATAATCACATCGACATATTCTTGATAACGCATCATTATCTCTTCTACGAAATTGTACACTTCCTCACCCCTAAGGTAGCCGTGGTGGACGACAGGGTCATTGAAGAACTCGGGTTTGGCCTTTAACAACACGAAGAATTTTACATCCTTCCATTTGGTCGGGTTCTTACCGTTTTTCTCGGCCAGTGCCATTGCGTCTCGGATATGGCCGACTCCCGCATTATAGCTGGCGAGGACGAATTTTGTCCTTTCGTTTTTGTCTTCGATGAAATTGAAAATATTGTCCACCCTCTTCAGATAGGTGGCGGCTGTTTTGACGCTCACTTCCGGTTTACGCATGGAGAGACTGTCTGTGCCTAATTTTTTCGCTGTGTTCGGCATCAACTGCATCAGCCCGATCGCACCCGCCCACGATTTCGCGTTTGGATTGAACCTCGACTCTTGGTACGCCACGGAGGCGAGCAATTTCCAGTCCCACTCCAAATCCTTCGAATATCGCCTGAAATAGGCGTCGTATTCGGATATCTTTTTGTTGTTGATATACTTGGGTTTCTCCTTGGAATACTTCTTTTCCTGTTCGAAATACTTGTGGTGGAGATATTGGCAGGTGTAATCTCCATTTGTTGTCTCAAACCACTTATTTATAGTGCTTTCCAACTCGTCCGAGTTCTTGCGAAGTACCCATGCGGACCTTTGTGTGAAGCTCATTCGTGTGCCTATGTCGATGTTTTTGAAGTAGGTCTTGTTCACTTGGGCGATGTTGTCGTCCGCTATGGTGTAGTCGATTTCTCCCTTGGATACTTTTTCGATGAGGGTCTCTTCATCCTCCTCGTTCGACTCCAAAATAATTTCGATGCCCCCTCCCACTTCATCGTCCAGATTCACCAACCTTTTGTGGTATTTTGAGTTCTCCACGACGTATATCTCCTTGCCTATCAAATCCACCACATCGCTGATCTGCTCATATTTGTTCTTCTTCTTCCGTTGCACAAGCACCTGGTAGGTGTTGAACGTATGTTCGACGAAGGCTACTTTCTCTTTGTTTTCGTTGGATATGGCGACCGGATAGGCAATCAGGTCCACCTCTTTGTCGTTTAATTTTTGGATCATCTCATGCTCGTCTTTTGCGGTGACCACCTTCAGGTTGACGCCAAGCGACTGGGCGAAACGTTGGGCCAATTCGAATTCGAACCCCATCTCCTCCCCTTTGTAGTCGAAATAGGATGTGGAACGGGACAATGTCACGACCCGCAATGTGTCCTCCGCCAGGATTTTCTCCAAATCCGAGCAGGCTGTACCTTTGTCGCTCTTTGAGATACATGCCAACAACATAGGTACCAAGATCCATATTACATGGTGTCTCTTCATCTCATCAATTTTTGCCCTACAAAGAGTTTTTTTCTGAAAAACATCACATCATTTTGTTTTTCACGGTTGCACAAACAAAGATAACACAATTTTTATTTATTTAGACTATCTTTGTGGGGTAATTTCTGTTATGCGATGACTTTGAACGAGGTACGAACTTTTTTGCGGACGAGTGAAAATTATGTGTTGTTCCGTTTGCCGAACGAAGAGATGGGACGTCTTATCGTTTCTGACCATACGGATGTGTCTGAAGCTTTCCCCTCTTCGTTAGAGCAGTTGAAGAATTCGTTCCTGATGTTCCCTTTTTCATTGGGTAATCATCCAATTTTATCGATTTCATCGAAGAATTTGCACTTTTTCGAGCTGGATGACGATTCGTTTCGTGCCCCTCTGAAGTCGGAGGCTCAGCCGTCTCGTCCCACGCCTGCCTATTGTGAGGCTTTCGATAAGTTCGTTTCCGCAGTCCGTGGGGGTGCTTTCGAGAAGTTGGTCTTGTCCCGCACCTCAAGTTGCCTTGTCTCTCTCCAAGAGCCTCTGTCGCTTTTCCTCAGGGCTTGTGCGGAGAATCCGGATGCGATGGTTTACCTCTTCCACTCTTCCGAAACGGGCGATTGGATGGGCGCCTCGCCTGAGTTGCTCTTGACGGGCGATGACGCTCAGTTGCGTACGGTGGCCTTGGCGGGCACGATGCGCAATCGGGATGACGCTCCGGTCGCACTCTCCGAATGGGGCGATAAGGAACGCTTGGAGCAAAGCATCGTGGTGGATTATATCCGTGGATGCATTTCGTGTTTCGGTACGCTGAAGGATGAATGGGGACCCTATCCAGTCTCGGCTGGACACGTCTCCCACCTCCGAACCGATTTCTACTTCTTCATGGAGCAGGAGCGCCGTTCTGACTTCATCACCGCCATCCATCCTACTCCGGCGGTCTGTGGACTTCCCAAGGAGTCATCCCTGCGCTTTATCCTAGACAATGAGGGGTACGACAGGGAGTATTATTCGGGTTTCATGGGCTGGACGGACGAAAACGGCAAGATGCACCTCTATGTGAATATCCGTTGCATGAAGTTGGTGGGCTCCATGGCGCACTTCTTCGCTGGCGGGGGGATCCTCGCCTCTTCGGATCTCCAGTCTGAATGGATGGAAACGGAGGAGAAGATGGCTACCATGAAACGTCTCCTATTGGATTGATATGTATTCTGTAAAATATAACATAAGACAACTCGCGGCGCTGATGCTTCAGCATGGCATCCAGGATGTGGTCATCTCTCCTGGGTCGCGCAATATGCCTTTGGCGCAGACGTTCGCTGCTATGGATGAGATGCGTTGCTATCCTGTGACGGATGAGCGGAGCGCTGGTTTTTTCGCCTTGGGGATCGCCCAACGCAGGAATGTGTCGGTGGCGGTTTGTGTCACTTCGGGTTCCGCCCTGCTCAATTTGGCTTCAGCCGTTTCGGAGGCTTACTACCAGCAGGTCCCTTTGCTGGTGATTTCGGCGGACCGTCCGCAGGCTTGGATTGGTCAGATGGATGGCCAAACATTGCCGCAGACGGGCGTGTTCGGTACACTGGTGCGGATGGAGGCGAACCTCTGTGAACCGTCCGACGACACGCAACGCTGGTACAATAATCGTCTGATCAACGAGGCGCTGATCGCCCTCACCGCAGGGGCGAAGGGTCCTGTCCATATCAATGTGCCTATCACGGAGCCTTTCTTCGATTGCTCGGCGACGGACTTGCCGGAGGAGCGTGTGATCCGTTTACGCAAAGGGGCGTTGGATGGTGAGGCTCTGAGCCTTGCTTGGCAAGCGGCAAAGGCTCCTTTGCTGGTTGTGGGCCAGCTGGATAGCGCTACCGCCGAGCAACTCTCTGCTGTATTGGCAGAGCTGCCTTGCCCGGTTCTGTGCGAATCATTGTCTAATCTGCGTGGTGAGCACCTGATACGAAACTTCGACCTGACCCTGATATCCGATGCCAACCGTAGGGCTTTAGCGCCTGACTTGGTTCTCTACGTCGGCGGTCATCTGGTCTCCAAACGCCTAAAGCTATGGCTGCGTTCGTTACGTCCGAGCCTGTGCTGGCGACTCTCCCCTGAGGGCGCTGTGGCGGATACCTTCCAATGTCTGACGGATGTGATCGTGGCGGATATCGTTACGTTCATAGGCTCGCTGGCGGGCAAGGCATCTGTTGCGCAAGAGGAGTATCGGACGAAGTGGGAGGCGGCTGAACGTGCGACGCTTTCGAAGCGGATCGCCCCGTCGCTCTACTCCTCCGTGAGCGTATCCATGAACTTCTGTTCGAGGCTACCCCACCCGTCCGTCTTGGTCTTGGCGAACAGTTCGGCTGTGCGGTACGCCCAGTTGGCGGATATGCCGCAAGGGGTCACCGTTTATTGTAACCGAGGGGTGAACGGTATAGATGGTTCACTCTCCTCCGCAGTGGGAATCGCCTCGGCGGATCCTTCCCAAGAGGTCTTTTTGCTCATAGGTGATTTGAGTTTCTTCTACGATATGAACGCTTTGTGGAACAACCATCTGCCCGCTAATCTCCACATCCTGTTGCTCAACAACGGAGGGGGTGGAATCTTCAGGAATCTCAAGGGCTTGAAGGACACGGATGCCACGCGAACGTATGTGATGGCCACGCACCACGCTTCCGCCAAGGGCTGGGTGGAGTCGATTGGCTGCGCTTACTACCCTGTCTTCGACGAGGCGGATTTCCTGCGGGAGGTGGCAGCCTTCCTGGAAAAGGGAGACCAACCTAAGGTGATGGAGGTCTTCACGGACGCCCAGACCGACGAGCAGGCGCATCAGCTCTTCTATCGTCAATTTGAATGATTAAAAATTTATACGAAAGATATTATGCAGACAAGAAATTGGGAAACGATCAAGGAGTACAAGGAGATTCTCTTTGATTTTTATAACGGCATTGCCCGTATCACAATCAACCGTCCCCGTTACAGGAACGCTTTCACGCCTACCACGACGGCCGAGATGAGCGACGCGCTCTTGCGTTGCAGGGAGGACCAGCGCATCCAGGTGGTGGTCTTCACGGGTGCGGGCGACATGGCCTTCTGCAGCGGTGGTGACATGCATGTGAAGGGCCGTGGCGGTTATATCGATGAGGAGGGTGTGCCAAGGCTCTCTGTCTTGGATGTGCAGAAGCAGATCCGCTCCTTGCCTAAGCCTGTGATCGCTGCGGTGAACGGCTATGCCATCGGTGGCGGTAATGTGTTGCAGGTGGTCTGTGACCTGACGATCGCTTCGGAGAACGCTAAGTTCGGTCAGACGGGCCCTAAGGTGGGCAGCTTTGACGCAGGTTTCGGCTCCTCCTATCTGGCTCGTTTAGTGGGTCAGAAGAAGGCGCGTGAGATATGGTTCCTTTGTAGGCAATATACCGCTCAGGAGGCCTTGGAGATGGGTATGATCAACAAGGTGGTGCCTTTCGACCAGCTGGAGGACGAATACGTGGCTTGGTCGGAGAAGATGATGGAGCACTCCCCTCTTGCCCTGCGCATGATCAAGCGTGGCTTGAATGCCGAGCTGGACGGCGAGGCAGGTCTGCAGGAGTTCGCGGGCGACATGACCATGCTCTACTACTGCTTGGACGAGGCGCAGGAGGGCGGCAAGGCCTTCTTGGAGAAACGCAAGCCTAATTTCAAGGATTACCCTAAATTCCCTTGATGTAGCGTTAAGGGGGTGTTGCGTTAGAGACGCAATGCATTAGGTATGGGATACGTTAGAGACGCAATATGTTAGATATGGGATACGTTAGAGACGCAATATGTTGCGTCTCTACAGGACGAACCATTAATTCATAATTCATAATTCATAATTCAAAATTATCTTGTATCACGTAACCATTATTCCCAAAACATTAGTGTTCAAGCAGCCTGCGGGCACTTCCCGCGGGGTTTATACCGACCATCAGGTGTGGTATCTGCGGATGACAGACACGGATCGTCCCGGCAAGGTAGGTTGGGGCGAGTGTGCCCCTTTAGTGAAGCTGAGTTGTGACGACTTGCCTGATTATGAGGCCGTTTTGAAGGGTTTCTGCGATCGGTTCGACGGTACAATCGATTACGAGGCGATGAGGGATTACCCCTCGATGCTCTTTGGCTTGGAGACGGCGCTCCGTGACCTGAAATCGGAGGCGGGCGTGATGTGGAAGAGCCCTTTCACGGAGGGCAAGAGCAGCATCCTGATCAACGGGTTGATATGGATGGGCACATACGAGGAGATGTCCGCACGGATTGAGGAGAAATTAAAGGCTGGATTTTCCTGCATTAAGCTGAAAATCGGTTCGTTACGATTTAACGATGAATTGGATCTGTTGAAAAAAATCAGGGGACGATTTTCCAAGGATATCATTACCTTGCGTGTGGATGCGAACGGTGGGTTCAAGCCCGCCGAGGCCATGGAACGGTTGGAGCGTCTCGCCGCGTTGGACATCCATTCCATCGAGCAACCCATCATGGCGGGACAATGGGAAGATATGGCCCGTTTGTGCGCCCGCACGCCTTTGCCCATCGCACTGGACGAGGAGTTGATCGGTGTGAACGACACGGAAGAGAAGAATCGATTGTTGGATGTGATACGTCCCCAATATATTATCCTAAAACCCTCTTTGCATGGAGGTATATGGGGCTCGGAGGAGTGGATTTCTTTGGCCAAGCGAAGAAACATCGGCTATTGGATCACCTCCGCCTTGGAGTCGAATGTGGGGCTCAACGCCATCGCCCAGTGGGCGGCCACCTTAGGCATAACGATTCCTCAGGGACTTGGCACCGGCGCCCTGTATGTAAACAATGTTGATCGTCCGATCGAGGTGGTCGGCGAGCATCTCTGGTATAGAGGATGATTCTTATTCTTTTTTAGGCATGATTTTATCCCCTCCAACCGTGATGTAGAAAGGCGTCTTAACCTTCTTGTTGCCTACGTTGAAGTAGGGTTTCAAGGAGACTTTCATGCGACTGGCGTCTGGGTTGTCATCGGCGAGTCCGATGGCGAACTCGAGCAACGCGTCTATCGTGGAGAAGGTCGCCATATTCAGGAGGTTGACGGAGACAGGGATTGACAGCACCTCCGTCTGGTTGGCGCCGATGGATATTTTCTTGTCCATGTTGCCTGTGAGCACCTCCCGCTCATCGACCCAGACGATGTAGTCCACCCCTTCCAGCTTCGCCTCTTCAGTGTTGGGGTTGGTCACGTTGATGTTCACGTTCATGTTCAGTCCGAGGCTCTTGTCCTTGAAGGCTGGGATCAGTTGGAGCAGATCGACGTAGCTCAGGTCCTTGGGCGATCGGATGTGGGAGACATCGATGCTGGCCAAACGGATATTCGTGACATCCTTATAGTTGAATTGGCAATTCGAGAAGTTTTTCACACCTTGTACGGAGGAGCAGCCTATCAGCAGCGAGAGGCACAAGGCGGGAATCGATAATAGAAAAAGAATTTTTTTCATGTTTTACAATTCATAAAGTATATGAGACTTCCGGAGGCAAAGGTAGGAAATAATTTGTATGTTAGGTCAATAGTCGGAGAATTGAAACGTAGACTTGTTAAGATATGGTAAAATATATTTTCGTAAAACGGACCATCATTCGCACACTATTGGGTTGCTTGGCGTTCTTCGCCTTGGTGTTGGGGGTGTTTTATATTATCCATCAATGCAAACGCATTCCGCCCCGTAGCGGGAGTGCGGTCTATGCCTCGGCGAAGGGGAAGGCGCATGCCTTGAAAGCCTATGCGGTCCGGAATGGTTACGACACTTGTCATTGCTTCTTGGTGGATTATTCCCTGCCGTCGGGTACGCCCAGATTCTTCATCTGGAACTTCGCGACCGATGAGATTGATTTCGCGGACTTTTGCATGCATGGCGCCGGGAAGGGTAACACGGAGAGCACCCCTATCTTCAGCAATGATTTGGGGAGCAATTGTTCCTCTTTGGGAAGGTTCGCCGTGCGGAAAAAACAATATGGCAGGGCCTTAGGGAAAAAACGGAGCCGGGCGATTGTGGGATTGGACCCCTCCAACAGCAATGCCCTGCGTCGTGGCTTGTTGATTCATGATTCCTATTTCCTTGATGGCCAATCGCTTATTCCTCGCAAACACCTTCCGTTGAATGGTGCCTCCTGTTCGGGTTGCGTCACGATCACCTCCAAGGGCTTCCGGAAGGCCAAGGCGCTCATCGACGGATCGCCTAAGGGGATCCTGATGTGGAACTATTGTGGCGGGCGGTGAAGCAGGTTGTGGACTTACTTTCTACACACGCACCAGAGTATCGCATTATCTGTATGGATCTCCACCTCCGAATAACGCTCCTCCAGAATCTTCCTAACCTCCTCTTCCGTCTGGAACGGCGGAGTGAACCAAGCTTTCGGGGCCAGTACGTGGTTCACGACCCAGTCTGTCCGTCGTAATTTGCCGCGGACGTAGAAGCTGGCGATGAATTTCCCCCCTTCTTTCAGCACCCGGCAGGTCTCGTCGAAGGCTTTCAGTTTGTCGGGGAAGGCGTGGAATCCGTTCATGCTCATGACGATATTGACGCTTTGGCTCTCGAAAGGCAGTGCGCCCACGTCTCCTTGGTAAAGTTGGATATGCCCCTCCCCTTTTAGTCGTTGGCCCGCTTGCCGTAGCATGTCATCGCTGTAGTCGAGACAGATGATCTTCGAGGCGTTGAGCTCCTTCCATTTCTCGGCGGTGAAGACCGCTGTGCCGCAGGGGACGTCCAGTATTGTGCCGGAAAAACCCTCCGGAATGTATGACAGCAACTTATGGGCGAGCGCCACATCGTCCGTTCCTCCCCAAAAGAATCGTATATAAGCCTTGGCGAATAGGTTCCCCTGCGTCAAGACGCCGTCATAGATGCTTTTGGAGTCGTGGTATGCGTCTTTGATCTTTTCTTTCCGTATTTCGTTCATCTTATAGTGTTTTTATGTTTACGGCACAAATGTAGGAAGAGGGTTCTGCAACCAGGTTGCAATGTTCCGGAATGGCTGTATTTACTATTTAACCATTTACAATTTACTCATGTGTGATTTCCAATGATCTTAGGGGAAAAAGTTTGTTTTTTGGTGAATATGATTAACTTTGTTTAATTTCCTATGGAGAGATTGGCGGAATTTTTCTTGGAACGTATGTTTAATAAATAATTTACTACAATGAAAATCAAAGGATTAGAAAACTTGACGAACGAGGAGATAAACAAGGAGCTTGAATTAGGTGGCAAGTTCGTGGTCTTTCCTTATGCGATATCCATATTGGTTATGACGTTTAAGAGGAGTAGTGATATCTTCTTCCTGAAATCGAATGAATCGCCTATAAAGTACGGATACAAGTATCTGTTGATTAGCCTGTTTTTGGGATGGTGGGGTATTCCATGGGGACCAATCTACACCATTCAATCCATTTTCAATGCATTCAAAGGCAAGGATGTGACTAACGAATTGCTTGAAGAGCTGAATAAGCCGTTCCATTTATAATCGAATGGTATTTAAAATATATAAGAGATAGTCACGGGAGTTAGCTCTGGAATCGTAGCCTATTATGCCTTTGGTGTGTCGAAGAGGAAGGTCTGACCAAATTTTTCATGGTCAATCATGTTCAAAAAAAGGCGTTGATGGATACCATGGCTACTCAATCACCTCTTTTTGTCCTTTTGCTGTCGCCTGCCCGATTTTCTTATTTTATTGATAATGAAAAAAATAGATTGCCTCAAAAAATAAATTGGAAAAAAAGCGAAAAAAAGTCTCCTAAAAATTTGGTGGAACATGGCAAAAGCACTACTTTTGCAACGTCAAAACGAAAGGACAATGACTCAGTAGCTCAGCTGGTAGAGCAACAGACTCTTAATCTGTGGGTCCAGGGTTCGATCCCCTGCTGGGTCACAAAAAAACAAGCGAAGAACTTGTGGCGACAAGTGAGTTTAGAAGATTTGGAGAGATGGTAGAGTGGTCGATTACAGCGGTCTTGAAAACCGCCGTACCGAGAGGTACCGGGGGTTCGAATCCCTCTCTCTCCGCGTAATCCGAAGTGTTCTTCGGATTTTTTGTTTTAAACGAGCGTTGTTGAAAGCATAAAGGAAAGATGCCGGAGTGGTCGATCGGGCCGCACTCGAAATGCGGTGAGCGGGTAACTGTTCCCAGGGTTCGAATCCCTGTCTTTCCGCAAATACCTTGAAAGAATCTATAGGAAGATGATATTGAATGTCCCGATGATGCCGCCTAACAGCGCCCCCAGCCAAACAATAGCTTTGAGTTCCCTATTCAGTACGGTATAGGTGATTTTTTCCGTGTCGGCTAC
The DNA here is from genome assembly GCA_002310215.1 of Bacteroidales bacterium UBA1181. Lineage (GTDB taxonomy): Bacteria > Bacteroidota > Bacteroidia > Bacteroidales > Paludibacteraceae > UBA1181. Next base: position 30,346 of record DBYR01000004.1, on the reverse strand, counting down.
GTTCATGTCGTTGATACGAGTCTCCACAATCTTTTGTATATCAATCGATTCCAACATGTTCGGCAGTTGTTCCTCTATGATGGTTTTGTAGGTGGAGACGACGATTTGTTTCCCTCTCTCCACAAGGTTTTCCTTGTTCTCTATGAATTGGCAGACGGGTTTGTCGAGATAGGTTGTGATCTCATGGTCCACCAATTTCGTGACGATTTCCCCCGCATTCTCTTTCAGTATATTGTCGAGGTGTTTGCTCAACGCCTTCTCGATGGGTTCGGAGAGCATTCCGACCAGCTTGTCGGTCTGCAGGAGTCCGAGGAATCCCTTCCCGGTCTGTTGCAGGGCGTATTCCACCACCTTGTGCGAGATGCCTTGGCTGAGGTTGTTCTCCTCGATCTTCTCCCCTATCCTGTTGGAGAATTCATTGGTTAGTTTTCTGACGGCGATGTCGATGTCCTCGCCTGGGATGTATTGCGTGGCGTAGGTGCGCAGATTGTCCTGTGTCCCTTTCAGTCCCTCCACGAAGGAGTCGATGCCTGCCTCCACCTTCGCTATCATCTCGTCCGACAGAAGGTTCTTGGCGAGCGTCTCCTTGTCCATCAGGTGGTTGCTCACGGTCTCGCCGATGGCGGTCGCAATGCGGCTCTTCTCCTTGGGGATGATGCCCGGTGTGAAAGGCAGTCTATGCCCGAACAAGTATTTCGGCTTGTGGGGACGGAATAACATCGTGATGGCTAACTGGTTGGTGAAATAGCCGATGATGGCTCCTACGATGGGAGGTATAAGGTATGTGTACCACATGGGGAATTATGAATTTTGAATTATGAATTTTGAATTATGAATTTTGAGTTCGACGAAGTCAATTATGAAACGATAGTTCGATGAAATTCGTCTCTACAAGAAGTTACGGATGAATTTAGACTTCCGTAGCAGATAGCTCAATAGGAACGCGGTAACCATGACGAAAGCCATCATCAACACGAGTTTGAGCGGAAAGTATATCTCCCACATCTTCGTGTAGGTCTGGACGTAGTAGAGGATGGGCATGTGGATCAGATAGATGCCCAAGGAATTTTCCGAAAGCGTCGCGATGAATCGGTTGGTTTTGTTGGCGTACCGGTTGAATATCCATAGGATCATGAGACTGGCGAAGAGGCAGAGACAGGATTCGAGGATGGTGTAGAGACGACTTCCCACGTAGTTCAGCTCGGTAATGCGCCACTCCTTGATGATGTACGAGATGGCGATGACGATGGCGGTCTGTATGACCACCTTTTTGGAGACACAGTTGATCCAGTCGTAACGACGGGCGATGATGCCGAATATGAACGATAAGATATATTGTGGTAATTTGGCCTTCTCGATCAGAAAAAAGTTGAAATAGAGCGTGAATTGGTCTATATAAAATTTCTGGCGGACAATCAGCGACGTCACGCAGATCAGCGTGAAGTAGGCCACTAAGATGAGCATGGTGAGCTCCAACTTACTCCCTCCCTTGATTCTCCAGTTGGTCAGTTTCCTGAAGAGGGCGTACAAGAGGCAGAAGCAGAAAAGCAGCTGAAGGAACCACATGTGGTGCATCGGGTATGGCGTGCAGAGGATGCTGAGTCCCCAGAAGACGAAGGCGGGTATCAGGAGGCGTTTGGTCTTTTTCCAGAGGAATGTGCCAAAGCCTTGCTTGTCGTAGCTGGTGGGTATGAAATAGCCTGAAACCATGAAGAAGATGGACATACCGCATATCCTCAGGAAGTTTATGAGCGGATTCACCTCAAGCGTCTCGTTCGGCAATGCCGGTTCGAAGTACCATGGAATATTGATGTTGGTGTAGGGAATCATCACGTGGGAGATAACCACGATCAAGCATATCAAAACTTTTAGGTTATCTAATCCGTAAATTCTCTTAGGAACGTTTTCGTTGACCATCTTTCTCTGAATTAATCTCGTTCGGATAAAAATCTTCAATAATCTGCTTCTCGCATGTTTATACGATGCAAATTTACAACAAAAAAATTAGTCTACAACCATATAAGGACGTGGAGCGTCTGTTTGAATCTGTAGCGCGCATGGGTTTTGTCAACCCTTCCTCCTACAGGAAGTTCCGGAAGAACTTGAGTTTCCGCAGCAAGTAGCTTAGCAAATAGGCGGAGGTGAGGGTGACGGTTAGGATGAGCGTCAGTTTGAGCGGGAAATAGATTTCCCACATTTTCGTATAGGTCTGTATGTAATAGAGTATCGGGATATGGAAGAGATATATGCCCAACGAATTCTCGGTGAAGGAGGCGATGAAATGGTTGGTTTGGGTGATGTAGTGGTTGTATATCCAGATGATCAGAAGACTGGTGCATATACAGAGGATTGAATCCAATATCGTGTATAGTCTGCTGCCTATGTAGTTGAATTCATTGATGCGGACGAACATGATGGTCGTGACGATGAAGACCAAGATTCCCAACGAGATGAGTTGCCGCTTGGAATTGAATTTGAACCAGTCGAACCGCCTGGCGACGATGCCGAAGATGAAGACCATGAGGTATTGGGGCAATCTCGCTGGTTCGAAATATAATATGCCGAAGGGGATCGAATAGTAGGTGACGTTGTATTTTATGCGTACAATGAGGGTTATGACGCAGACGATAAAGCATATCCCCAACAGCAGAGGAATGGTTAGCGGCACCTTGCAGCCTTCTGGTGTCCTCCATTGCGTCAGTTTCCTGAAAAGGGCATAAAGTAGGCAGAAGAAAAAGAGCATCTGAAGGAACCAGACGTGGTATATCGGTTGGATGAACACCAAGCAATAGGTCAGCATGACGAAGGCCGGGATCAGCAGACGTTTGGTCTTCTTCCATAGGAATGTCCCGAACCCTTGTTTATCGTAGCTGGAGGGGATGAAATAGCCTGCTATCATGAAGAAGATAGGCATGCTGTGCTGATGGTTGAATTGGGTCAGAAGATTAAAGGAAATTTCTTCGTTGGGAAGCGCGGGGAAGAAAAACCATGGCAGGCTCATGTGCGTGTAGGGCAACATTGTGTGGGCCATCACCACGATGAGACAAATGGTCATTTTTAGGTTGTCTAATCCGTAGTTTCGTTGGGGTGAACTTTCTGTAGCCATCTCTTATGTTCTAATTTTTTACGTGTCGGAAACTATATTTCAATATTCTCACATCTGTCATAAGACGATGCGAAATTACAAAAAATATTTAATTTTCAAACTGTTATGAAAATTAACAACGATAACCGTCCCAGCGGTTCCTTTCGGAAGAGGACGTAAAGATTGTGTGCCCCGTATCTTAAAACAGTATATCTTCTAAAGTAGTAAATTGTAAATTGTTAAATCGTAAATATTAGAGTTTTTCAATCTCTTTTTCGGGCAAATGTATGATGCGGGATATCTTTTCCTGCGATATGCCCAAGGATTTGAGCTCCTTCGCGTTCTGGACATCGTGCTTGGTGTGGTAGAAGTTGTCGAGGGGCGATTCCCAAGCGGGATGTTCCAGTTCCAGCGACGGATTGTAACGCATCATCTCCACGCATAGATCCTTCTTGTCGATTTTGAAGTCTTCAAAGTCGATGTAAATGGGTTTCCCTTCTTTCTCCGTCTCCTGCTCCTCCTCGTTCTCCTTGGGCTTGCAGTAAATGTACATGCCCCCCCGGTTCATGGTAATCCGCTCGATATCAGACCATAGTATGTCCATCGTGTCTTCCTGGCGGATAAAAATGCCTCTTTGACTCACAAACATATAGTATTTCCTGGTGTTTTTGCGCCCCTTCCAATAATCTATGAATATGAAGAGAAAGCATAAACCCATGACAAGGAAGATAAGGAATAATGGTGACGCTAATGCACAATAACCCATTAAGAAGGAGTATAGTATCCCTATTATAAAGACTAGGGAGAGGAGTATATCAGGAAGCGTCGGGTATCTTTTCCCCCGCATGTGGTAAAATAGTTCGTGTTTCATTTTTCCTATCTGTTACTTGGATTGAATATTTCGTTCAAGTAATTATAAGCCTCGGTGATTTGTCGGAAGAGGGTGGCGGACATCTCCTTCATCTCCTCGTCCAGCTCCGCCGGGATATGGTCGGGGTGATATTTCTTCGCCAAGTCCCTGTAGGCGGCTTTGATGGCGCTGAGCGGAGCGCCCGGTTTCAGTCCGAGGATGGTGTAGGCCACCTCCATCTTGTATTTGTAGGCTTGTTCGAGCGCCTGCTGTTGCTTCTCCCTGTTGCTGTACTTCCCGCATTCGTATTTGTACTCCAGCGAGGCGAGGTCCCAATCTTGTATGAGGAGGTATTTGGCGATGCCGCGCAACAGTTCGATTTTCTGGTCGTCTATGCCGTTGCAGGTGTACCCGATCTCGAAGAGGACATTGAGCAGTTCAAGGCGTTCGTTGTATTTCAGGATATGGAGGTTTAGTATCTCCGTGCAATAGTACAGGTATTGTTTCAGTTTTTTAGCGTTCAGATCGTTCAGCATATTGACCGCCCAGATGAGGTGGCCATGGAAGTGGTGGAAGAAGTACTTCCTCGCGATGTTGAGCTCCACTTTGTCCACCACCCCGTTCATCTTCATCACGATGGAGAAGAGCGCGATGATGTCACGCGCCACCCTGCCCTCCTTGGTCTTCTCGTACGATCGGTCGCTCGACCGGAAGTAGACGAGAAGGCAAATCACGAAGAAGAGGATAAAGATAATGATGAACAATATATTTAAGTCTTTCATCTGCTTGCCTATTTCATTCTCAAAGGTAAGGATTTCTCTTTGTTTTTTCCCTTTTTATCGTAAAAGATTCAGGTAATCGCTTTTTTTATTTATTTGTTGAATCATGAATTTTTTTCAATAAATTCGCGGTGGATTATGAAGAATCGTATGGCTTCGTCCGTTGTTTGATCTTCATTCCGATGATTTACGTTACGATAATTCGAATTGATTTTCGAAAATAAGGCAATGGATATTTTTTGATGTATATGGCGCAGAATATGTCTGATTCTTTTACTCAGTATTTTGAACGTTCATTCAAACAGAATTGGGGTTCACGTTTTTTGTACAATTATTCGACGCAGGTGAGCTATTCCTATGGAGAAGTGGCGAAGGAAATCGCCAAGATGCATCTGCTTTTCGAGCGACTCGGCGTCACACGTGAGGATAAAATCGCTGTGGTGGGTCCTAATTCGATGGAATGGGCTGTTTCGTTCCTTTCGGTCATCACCTATGGTGCGGTGGCGGTGCCTATCCAAGAGGATTTCCACCCTGACGTCATCGAGGAGATCCTTAACCATTCGGAGAGTAAGATTCTCTTCATATCCGATGCGAACTGGGAGCGTCTTCGTAGTGAGAATATTCAGCGGATCGACACGGTCTTTTCTTTTTCTGAATTAAAAGATATGCGCCAATTGCGGGGCGAGCGTGGCGAGGAGGCGTTGCGTGAGATCGATAGGATGTTCGAGCAACGCTATCCTAACGGATTTCAGGCCCAAGACATCTGTTTCCCGGGAAAGGGTGACGATGAGATGTTGGTGCTCATCTACACCTCCGGCACCACCGGTTTCACGAAGGGTGTCATGTTGTCTGGCGGCAATTTCCGTTGTGTGGTGGACTTCCTTCGTCACTCCATTGCGGCGGGTCCGGGCGACAAGGTGATTTCTTTCCTTCCGCTTGCGCATGGCATGGCCCTGATGAACGATCTCTTCCTGCCCGTGGTCTTGGGTTCCTACATCGTCTACCTCTACAAGGTGCCGAGTCTGAATGTGTTGATCAAGGCGATGCAGGAGGTGAAGCCGGAATGGACCTCGATGGTGCCGATGTTCTTCGAGGCGATTTACAAGAAACATGCCCTGCCTTCCTTGAAGAAAAAACATATTCAAATCCTTTATAGGCTTCCGTTGCTTTCCCGTATTGTATGCTCCAAGCTCAAGAAACGTGTGATGGAGGCTTATGGTGGCCACATCAAGCTGATGTTCGTCGGTGGTGCGGGTCTGAACCATGAGGTGGAGGATTTCTACCATAAGATCGGGTTCCCGTATGCGGTGGGCTATGGCATGACGGAGTGTTCGCCGCTCGTCAGTCTGGTTTACAAGCATCCGAAGCCGCATGCGGTGGGTAAGGCCATCGATCAGGTGACGGTGAAGATCAACTCGTCCGACCCATATACGGAGGCGGGCGAAATCCTTGTGAAGGGACCGAACGTGATGAAAGGTTATTACAAGAACGAGGAGGCGACCCGTTCGGTGTTCACCGAGGATGGTTGGCTCAAGACCGGGGATGTGGGTATTTTGGATGCGGACGATTTCCTCTATATCAAGGGCCGCACGAAGAACATGATCCTTATGTCGACGGGGCAGAACATCTATCCGGAGGAGATCGAGGATCGTCTGAACCACCAGCCTATCGTGGCAGAGAGTTTGGTCGTCCTGCGTGGCAAGAACCGTTTGGTGGCGCTTGTCTACCCGAATTACCCGAACATAGGGGAAGATGTCGATCCGCAGAGAGTGGCGGAGATGATGGAGGATATGAGGCTCAAGGTCAACCGTAACTTAGCCTCCTACGAGTACCTCAGCGCCATCGAAGTGCAGGCTGAGCCTTTCGAGAAGACTGCCAAGAAGAGCATTAAACGTTTCATGTACAAATAGGAAAGGCGATTCGGTGATGTTCTCCGACCGCATCGGTGGGACCAACGGTTTGTTGGTCCCATGTTGTATATTGCGTTTGTTATAGTAGCTTACGGATGCTCTCCGTCATGTTTCGGGGAGTCATCCAACCCACGGGTTTTCCAATATCCCTCTTCCACGTCTTTTTCGCATGTGGAGGGTGTCTTCCCATACGGACTTTCATATTCCTTCGGATATGTTTTCTGTCCCTATCGGAATAGGAGTCAGGGGATGCCTGAGTTTATTATATGTATTTTATTAAGGTTTGCGTAATGATATACCCATAGGCTACTCGCTGTATTTATTTTTTTATCAGATGGAATGATTTGTTACCGACGGTAATCAGATAGGTGCCTGCGGAGAATCGGTCGCAGATCCATGCGTTTCCTTGTTGGTCGGAATGGATGCTGTCGCGTATGCTGCCGTTCTCTGAACAGATGGCTATCTCGCAGGATGGTGGCACACCCATCAGTTGGATCTCCCTGCTTTTGCTGGAGATGACGCGGATGGCATCGGATAGGAACTCAGGAAGGGATGGCTTGTTCTCACTGAAGTGGTAGCCCTTCACGTCCTCTACCCTATAGGACCGGTCGGATGAACTCTCCACGGTGAGGGACCCTCTCCCGATGGAAATCATCGGATTGTCAGCTATCGAAAAGGAAATCTTCTTTCCTGACGACGTCTCTATCGTCAAATACTTCGACTCTGTCGCTATCGAATGCGACAATGAGGCGAACAAACCTTGAATAGGTTTTAGAAACTTACTATAACTTACCATTAGCACAAAAATAAATTAATGACACTGAATTAAAAACTCACTCAAAGTCACGTAATTGTTTTACATCATATACACATTTAACTTACATCAGTTCCAATTTGTGACCCTTATTTGTAATCTTACATCACACTTTTACGAATATACGAAATCGTTTCCATGATTCCAAATAAGACGCTTTCTTTTTATGTCGGTAGGCTTTTTTTGTATGAATTGATTAATAATATGAATTTTATTGACCAATTAAGTTCTCTGGGGGTTCTCCTCTTCTATGTGGCGTTGTTTGGGCATCACCTGCCGCCTTCTTTATGAGTGAAGTCTTCTTTCCTCAATTGCTTTTCGGATTGCGTTGGCGGCTCTGTCGGAGGCGGATTCGTGCCCCAAAAGCTCGATCAATTCGTCGTATTCCCGCAACATCTTCTCTCTCTCCTCTCCTACCCGCAGGCGATCGATTTCCGCACATACCTTCTCGACGGTGAAGTTCTCGGACACCAGTTCCTTCACCAACCATTTGTCCGCTATCAGGTTCACCAAGGAGATATATGGCACTCGGATGAACAGTTCGAGGAAACGGTGGACCAACCACCCTCCCGAGATCATGTAGACGACCACTTGCGGTACCCTGAGCAGGGCGGTTTCGAGCGTCGCGGTGCCTGAGCAGACCAATGCCAGCTCGGATTGTTGCAACAGCTCGTACGTCTCGTCGTAGATAATCTTCGCCCCGTATTTCCGCAGGATGGGTTCATATACGGTGGAATCGACCGATTTTACTCCTGCGACCACCGGTTGGTAATCCTTGTAACGGGATGCGGCTTCCAACATGATGGGGAGCGAACTCTTGATCTCCTGCACACGGCTACCCGCCAACAGGGCGATGATGGGTTGTGCGCCTACCTTGGTGCGTGCCTCGAACTCTTCCCTGGACTCCTTCTTATGTTTGCGGTTCTCTACCGCATCGACGCACGGATTGCCCACGTATTCGACCGTGTATCCTCTATCACCGAACCATTTCACCTCGAATGGCAGGATGGAGAAGACCTTGTCCACATATTTGCGGATGGATTTCAGGCGATACTCCTTCCATGCCCATAACTTGGGCGAGATGTAGTAATAGACAGGGACGGAAGGCATCTCCTCCTTCACGAACTGCGCCATCTTCAGGTTGAAGCTGGGGTAATCGACCAAGATCAGCACGTCCGGTTGGTAGTCGAGGATGGCTTGTTTACACTGCTTGATGATACCTAATATCGTACGGGCATGGAGCAACACGGGGATGATGCCCATGAAGGCCATCTCTTTGTAGTGGCGCACTAACTTTCCGCCTTGCGCCGACATCAGGTCTCCTCCGAGGAAACAAAAATCCGCCTCTCCATCGTTCTTTTTGATGGAGGCCATGAGGTTGGAGGCATGCAGGTCTCCCGATGCCTCGCCCGCTATGATGAAGTATTTCATACGATGTGTAGGAATAAGAACGCGGTGATCAAGAGGGATGCGACCACAACTCCGTAGTTCGTCTTCCATCTCTCCAGTTTGTAGAGGATGAAGAAGAGTATGAGGTTCGGAATCATGGCGGACATCATGATGGTTTGGAAGTTGCTGCTGTCATAGACTTGCTTGAGCAGGTCTTTCAGCCCCACGTCCGGCAGTTCGGATAGTGTCACCAGACGGATGGTGAGGATGGAGAGGATAACCGCACCGAAAAGTCCGATGAAGAAGTTGTCGAACGGAATCGTTGGCTTCTTCTCTTCCATCCAGTCTTCCTGGAATTGTTCCTCGACCATGTTGTCGCCGAACATGCCCTCTTCCAACTCATCCTCTTCGTCGTCTTCCAGATGGTCCTTGTCCAAGTAATCTTCGTTCAATTGCTTATCTGCCATATTTATAATTTAATTTATGTAAATAATTATAGTCTGTCCTGTCAACGAGCAGTGGAACTACGGATGCCATGTGGTGCGAGAGCGCCCATTCGTCCGTATCCTCCGCATCTGGCTCGCGGTTGTAGAATTCTCCTGCCAGGAGGAAACTGTCGGTGTCGTGGGGCACGTATTCCTCGCTCCACCGTGCGTTGGCTTGTCTGCAGAAACGCACCTCTTTCACTTCCCCCACCGGGAAGTTCACGTTCAGCAGCGTGCCTAATGGTAGAGGCGTTCTCACCACATCCTCGATGATTTGGGAGATGATGGGCAGTACATTGCCCAGATCGAGTTTCTTGTCGTATTGTAGGCTGGAGAAGGCGATGGAGGATATCTTGTTGACGCACCCCTCCACAGCCGCACCTACGGTACCTGAGTAAACTGCGTTCACCGAGGCGTTGGAACCGTGGTTGATGCCAGAGATCACCAAGTCGGGACGTCTCTCCCTGAAAAGGGTGTAGAGCGATAGCTTCACGCAGTCCACGGGTGTCCCGTTGCAGGCGTATATGGTGATGTCATCGGATTCGGAGACGAGGCGCATACGCAAGGGTACGCTATGGGTGATGGCGCATGATTTGCCGGATTGCTGTTGCTCCGGGGCCACGATCACCACCTTCCCATGCTGGCGCGCCACTTCCGTCAGCTGGGTGATTCCGTCCGCTTCGTATCCATCGTCGTTGGTAATCAGTATGATAGGTCTGTTATTGTCCATTATTTGTATATTTTTATCGGAACCGTCTTCTCCGCTGGTTGTTTTTTCCAGTACAGGAGGGTCTCCGGTTCGGACTCGTTCCCGTAGCGGTTCACAGCTGTGACGACGATATTGTAAATCGTATCGTTGAGATTATACTGAGACAGGTTTACTTCTGTCTGAGGGGTTAAGCAGAGTATGTTTTTCGGGTTGTCGAAGTCGCACACCTCCGTGTCGTCGAAGGCATAGACCACGTAGTAGGATATGGACTCTCCCCCATCCGCCACGATTGGTTTCCAGCGGAGCGTGTCCGTATCGATGCGCACCTCCAGGGGGAAGAGCGCCTCCGGCCCCTTGCCATGGGTAGGCGTCATGGCCGGATAAGGTTGGAAAGTGGTCTTTAGGCTATCCAATAGACCTTGTGGATTGCGTAGGAAGTAACTTGTGCTGTAGTAGATGACGCCCTCAATATCAACGCATTGTTCGTTGAAACGCAGCTGTCGGGCGAGTTCGTTCGGGGTCTTCCACGCCTTGGTCTTGTTCACGGCGAGGCCCGACGCATAGAGTCCGAAGTAGAGGTTGCAGTTCTTCACGTTCTCGCGCCACCAAGGAGCCAGCACTGCATAGTCCGCCACGGCCTTGCCCACTTCCCAGTATAGTTGAGGGGCGATGTAGTCGATCCATCCCTTGTCCGCCCACAATAACACGTCGGCGTAGAGGTCGTCGTAGTTGGTGCATCCCGCCTTCGTGTTGGAGCCTTTCGGGTCTTGCGATTTGTTGCGCCACACGCCGAACGGGCTGATGCCGAACTGCACCCAAGGCTTGGTGTCGAGCAACATTTCGTGGATGCGTTTCACGATACGGTTGACGTTGTCGCGGCGCCAGTCACCTTTATCCTTGAATCCGTGGCTGTTGGCGCGGAAGGTGGCCTCGTCGGGGAATTCCTTCCCTTTGATGGGGTATGGATAGAAGTAGTCGTCGAGGTGCAGTCCGTCGATGTCGTAGCGTGTGACGATGTCCTTGAGCACTTTCAGCAGGAACTTCGCGGTCTCCTCCTTCCCTGGGTCGAAATAGATTTTCTCCCCGTAGGTTATGAATAATTCAGGCTTTTTGTGGTAGATATGGTTGGCGGCGAGTTGTGCGGTCGGCGTGTTGGTCACACGGTAGGGATTGATCCAAGCGTGCAGTTCCATGCATCGTTTGTGGCACTCCTCCACGGCCACCTGTAGGGGGTCGAAGTCGGTTGACGGGGCTTTTCCTTGCTCCCCCGTCAACCATTCCGACCACGGTTCTATCTTAGACTTATACAGGGCATCGGCGGTAGGTCTCACTTGGAACATGATAGCGTTGACACCGCAGTGGTGCAGCGAATCGATCATTTTAACCAATTCCTCTTTCTGCGTTTCGGCGGGAGCTGTTCTGTCCGTCGGCCAGTCTATGTTGGCGACCGTCGCCACCCAAGCGCCGCGCATTTCCCTCTTTTTCTGTGCGGTAGCGTCAGAGAGGAAGGTGAATAATAGAAAGAAGATCGCGAATGCCTCTGATATAACTCTTTTATTTTTCATGTAGTTTCTTGTAAATATATTTGCCCGACTCCGTAAGGATACGTTTGTCGCAGATCAGGAGGTTACCCTCGTTCCACTTCAGGGTTGCGCTCGCGCCACCCTCCGCGCTGAAGCTCCAGTTACACCAGCTGACTTTTTGTCCGCCGAGGTTATCGCCGTCCAGGATCTTCAACCAACGGTCTGTGATGTCAGGTCTGAAGTTGTTCCAACCGCTTGCGTCAGTCGTTCCGAATTCTGTCACAAAGATAGGCAAAGTAGCCAAAATACAAGGCGTATGGGAAGCGGAATCTCCCTCGCGCAACGGTTTCATGTAGTCATGGCCTCTGTAAGGGGAATCCGGGTCTATGCCGTCGTAGTGGGAAGCGGAGTAGAAGTGGAAGGAGTACATGATGTTGTCATATACATTTCCGTTCTCGTCCTGAGGCTCGTTACCGATGACCACGTGGGCGTCCTGGCTCCAATTCGGCGTACCGCAGATACAGATGACGTCCTTGTCGTAGGAACGGATGATCTTCAGCATATCCTCGCAGTAAGGCTTGATGTGGTTAGGCCAAGTCGTGGCGCCGTTACGAGGGTTCGGTTCGTTGCAGAGCTCGTAGATTATATGTTTCTGGTTCTGGAAACGACGTGCGCAATAGGTGAAGAAGTCGCCCGCCAAGTCGATGCCCGACGATGGGTGCTTGCGGTACTGCTTGGCCTCCGGGTTGCCCGGGTTGTGCACGTGCCAGTCGATCAGAAGGTACATACCGTTTTCGCCGCACCATTTCACCGCATTTTCGAGGTGACGGGAGCGGTGGGTCTCATTGTATGCGTATCCGCCCTCCTCGTCCACGTAGAAGACGATACGGAAGACGGAGCAGTTCCAGTCATTGCGTAATGCCTTGATGTTCTCTTCTGTGATGTCCGCCACACCGGCCCACTGCAGTCCGTGCGAGCTCATGCCCTTCAGTTGGACAGGATTGCCCTTTTCGTCGCAGAGCACGCGTACGCCCTTTTCGTTCGGGGCGACCTTCAGCTTGCCCCACTTGCCTACAGGGGAGTTGGCCGGATACTCCATCGGCGGAAGAATCTCCGCATTCAGCGCATCCTCCGTAATCACGCCGATGCCCGACACTTTCTTGGTTTCCTTATTCTCTACACTCTTTCCTTCACTCTCCTTCGCATCTTTGCCCGCTTGTTCGTTCGTGTTGGAATTTCCGCAAGCCATCATCAAAGTTGCCAAACATGGTATTAGAATACGTTTCAACATAAGCACTGATTTAATTGTAAAACTTGTTCATACAAATATAAACAATTTTTTCATTCGTGCAATAGATGGCACCGACAATTGTAGCGGGTCTTTATTATTAAAAAAAAGAACCCCGAAAACGTGAAACCTAAATCATTTCACGCTTCCGGGGTTCAAGCGATTATCGCCGAATCGAACGGTCGGTTTACTTCACGATAGTGGTGAAGGTCTCACCGTTGGTTCTGACGAGATAGATGCCTTGGGCAGGTGCCGTCAGGGTGTGGATATCTGATGTGGCGGTGGAGGTTGAGATGAATCTTCCGTCCAAGTCATAGAGGGAAACTGCGCCCTCCGCACCACGGACGTAGATCGTATAGTCGCTTGTCCATACGGTTACGCCACTTGCTGTAGCAGTGCTTACATTTGTTAATTCAACAATACTACAACTCAAATCTCCAAGAGAGCTCCTATGTCCTTTCCAAGACATACTTGCGCAAGTGTATTCGATGGAACCTGTTCCACCACCTACGTTGCAAAGAATCTTACAATCATAGAGGTTACCCAATTCCAATCCGAAATTCTCCCAATTCTTGAAATGTTCTGTCACATTGATGGCACCACTTGTCTGGTAGGATGAACGGACTGCAAAGATCTGCTGGAAATTTGTATTTCCTTCGATTGAAGGAGTGGAGAATCTCTGTGCGACCATCAATTTGTATTCGACGCCATCCACTATATAATAGCCTTTCGTATTTGCGCCATAGAACAATCCGTTTGCATTAGGTTCGAATGTGTCATCTACAATATAGTACTCATAAAGTGGATCCTTCATCCATCCATGAACACCGATGTAAGAATAGGCTCCAGCTTTTCCGCTCTTAGTATATTTGTAGACTGCGTAGATATCCCCTAAATCAGTATATCTCTTAGATGCAGTATTATCTTGATAACCTACGCCAACCATGTAGTCATCGGAAGTTTTAGCCCCCCAGTTTGCCTTGAAGGCACAGTCTGCCTTCCCTCCGAATATAGTTGCTATACCAAATGAATCTACCAGAGTGAATGTTCCTATCTCTGCGGTGTAGCCATTGTCAAGAACCTCCGATACACGATTATCGGTGTAGCTTACTCCGCCGGAATATGCTGTTGTGTAATTGGAAAGATCGACGCAATCTTCGATAATATCCTCTATATATTCCACTCTCCAACCTACAGGGATTCTGTCGTCTCCGTATTCAAGTGCCAGTTCTTTTGAACAGATAAAGGTGCCTGTTGGGGCAACGTTTTTCACCCAATCAGTCGTGCTATACCAATCCCATCGCGTAAGACCTACTTCGATTTGGGATAATTTTTGACAACCAGCAAACAGATTTATATAGCAGTCATTGGCGAGATTACCAGCTAATACCTTAGATGGCAATTTGGGGGCTTCTGTCAGATTCGAGCAATTCTTGAACATTTCCCTATAGCATCCTTTCTGTAATGTCGTGGCTGGCAATTCTGGTGCTTGTGTGAGGCTTGAACAACCTTCAAACATTGCTCTGTAACAACCTTCGGCCAACGTTGTGGCTGGCAACTCTGGTGCTTGTGTGAGATTTTTACAATAATAGAACATTTGCCAGTAACATGCTTCTGCCAATGTCGTAGCTGGCAGTTCAGGTGCCTGCGTTAGATTTGTACAACCATAAAACATTCCTAAATAACACTCATTAGCCATTGTCGTGGCAGGCAATGTAGGAGCTTGAGTCAAACTTGTGCAACCTACGAACATATCAAAATAACAACGATATGCCAATGTGGTGGCTGGCAACTTAGGAGCTTGTGTCAAACTTGAGCAGCGATTAAACATGCCGATGTAGCACCTGTCTGTCATCGTCGTAGCTGGCAATTCTGGTGCTTGTGTTAGATTCTTGCAAGCATAGAACATACAATCATAGCAAGATGCCGCTAAAGTTGTCGCTGGTAACTCAGGAGCTTTTTCTAAACTTGAGCAACCATTAAACATATTGTAATAACAATATTCAGCCAACGTTGTGGCAGGCAATTCAGGAGCCTGTGTCAGACTTGTACATTTTTCGAACAAATGACTGAAGCAATATGCGCTCGGAATGACGGTGGAATTTCCTCGTTCATCAACCAGACTCATCACGCTTCCGCTGGCCGCTATCTTACCGGTCATTATAAACTTCGTATATTTATTGCTATTTATTGACAATCCTTCTGGATTATAACCTCTCAGCAACGCCTTATCACCCTTTTCCTTCAGTGTGATCGTCATCTCCTCCGTCAGATCGGTCCACGTTTTTCCTCCGTCTAAGGAATACTGTATGTCTGGGTTATAATTTCTTGTTCCAGCCACAGAGCCGCTATAATGTACAGCAAAAGTAGATGATTCCTCTTCTGCGGTGAAGGTCAGATAGTTAGGTTTCATATCATCTATATATTTCAATATCCAACCTTCTGGTATTCTATCTGATCCTATTTCCTCGGCAAGTGCTTTCGGGCAAATAAAATAACCGATAGGAGCCACTCCATATACCCACTCAGCCGTTGAGGTTTCATTCCATTCTGTAAAGTTCACTTTAATTTGACTCAGATTCTCGCAATTTATGAACATTCCATCGTAGCAACCCTCAGCCAATGTGGTGGCCGGCAACTCTGGGGCTTTCGTGAATGTGCACCCTCCGAACATTTTATAATAGCAATAATCGGCTAATGTAGTGGCTGGCAATTCTGGGGCTTTAATGATTCCATCGCATCCACCGAACATCTGAGAATAGCAATAATCAGCCAACGTCGTGGCAGGCAACTCTGGTGCGACTCTGATTTTCGGGCATCTGATGAACATTCCCTTGTAACACTCGGCTGCCAATGTCTTGGCTGGCAATGCTGGTGCTTCGACAAGGCTTGAACAATCGCTGAACATATATTCATAGCAATTGCTTGTCATCTTTTTGGCTGGCAATTCAGGTGCATGGGTCAGACCCGTGCAAAACTCGAACAAATGTGTGAAGCAAAAATCGTTCGGGATGGCGGTGGTCTCTCCTGATCCATCAATCAAGCTCATCACGCTTCCGCTGGCCGCGATCTTACCGGTCATCAAGAATCTTGTGTATAGATAGTATGCTTTAGAGAATCCTTCTGGATTGGTTCCCCTAAGCAACGCCTGGTCTCCCTTGCTTGCCAATGTGATTGCGGTATCCGCCTTCAAATCGAGCCATGTCTCTCCTCCATCCAAAGAGTACTGTAGGTCAGGGATATTATCTCCGTGGTTTTCAATACCAAACGTGACGCTATCCTCCTCTGCCGTGAATGTCAGGTAATTGATATGATGCTTCAATATCCATCCTTTAGGAATTCTATCTACTCCAGTTTCCTCGGCAAGTGCCTTCGGGCAAATGAAATAACCGATAGGAGCCACTCCATATACCCACTCAGACGTTGAGGTTTCATTCCATTCTGTAAAGTTCACTTTAATTT
The DNA here is from genome assembly GCA_002310215.1 of Bacteroidales bacterium UBA1181. Taxonomy (GTDB): domain Bacteria; phylum Bacteroidota; class Bacteroidia; order Bacteroidales; family Paludibacteraceae; genus UBA1181. The sequence goes on along the minus strand of DBYR01000004.1, from coordinate 14,052 downwards.
GACTCAGATTCTCGCAACCCGAGAACATTCCGCTGTAGCAACCGTCAACCAATGTGGTGGCCGGCAACTCAGGCGCTTTCGTGAATGTGCAACCTGAGAACATGTTGTAATAGCAATGATCGGCTAATGTCTTGGCTGGCAATGCAGGCGCATTAATGATACCCTTGCAACCCGCAAACATATTATAATAACAATAATCAGCCAACGTCGTGGCAGGCAACTCCGGTGCGACTCTGAATTTTGAGCATCTGATGAACATTCCCTCGTAACATTCGGCCGCCAATGCCTTGGCTGGCAATTCAGGTGCTTGGGCAAGGTTTGTACAACCGCTGAACATATACTCATAGCAGTTGTTCGTCAACCTCTTCGCTGGCAATGCAGGAGCTTGGATAAGGCTTGCGCAATCCTCGAACAAATGGGTGAAGCAAAAACCATTCGGAATTTCGATGGTCTCTCCGGATCCGTCAATCAGGCTCATCACGCTTCCGCTGGCCGCTATCTTACCGGTCATCGTGAATTTTGTATATTGATTTTCTGCTATAGAGAATCCATCAGGATTTGTTCCCCTGATCAACGCCTGGTCTCCCTTGCTCTTCAATGTGATTGCGGTCTCCGCTTTCAGATCGATCCATGTCTTTCCTCCATCCAAGGAGTACTGTAGGTTAGGGGTATTTTCACCATGGCTTTCAACACCAAACGTAGAGTTATCCTCCTCTGCGCTGAATGTCAGATAATTAGCATACTCATCCTTTAAGGATTTCACTATCCATGTACGGGGGATTCGATCCACTCCATATTCGAGAGGCAACGACTCTGGACAGACAAATATGCCTCCTTGGGTGTTTACATCAGTGACCCAACTGCCAGTATTCGAGCCGAATACACCATCTCTGACTTCATATTCTTCTCCCCAATCCGGGATATTCACCGATATTTTCTTTAATGATCTACATTTCCCGAACATGCCTCCATAGCATGGCAAGAATCTGGATGCGTCTCCACTATAGTCTTTGAAGAATTTCGTCGCTGGCAAATATGGGGATTCTTCCAAATTCTCACAGAAATAGAACATATACATATAACATCCTGGAAACAACGTTGTCGCAGGCAATTCCGGGGCTTTTGTAAGGCTCGTGCAATCATAGAACATCTCCTGATAACATTGGTTCCTCAATGTTGTGGCCGGCAACTCTGGTGCTGTGGTTAACGCTATACAAGTGTTGAATAGCCTGTAAAAACAACCATTGGAAGGAATAGTGGTAGATGTTCCCTCTCCGTCTATCAGACTCATCACGCTTCCGCTTGCCGCGATCTTGCCAGTCATCATGAACTGGGTGAAATCGTAATAATATTTACCGTCTTGCTCAAAGGCTGTGCTGAATCCATCGGGATTGTTGCCCTTTAGCAATGCCTTGTCTCCAACGTTTTTCAGTTCCACACGATCGCTCGGTTGTAGGACCTTCCATGTCGCTCCGCCGTCAAGCGAATACTGCACGTCAGGCTCGTTGTCCTCGCTATTGTAAATTCCGAATTTCGACCCTGCCTTTTCGGCGGTGAAAGTCAGATAGTTTGCTGCGAATGCGAAATTGATTGCGCATTGCAGCAGCATAAATGTTAGTAATTTTTTAACCATAATGATAGTTATTTATAATATAAATTTTGTTGAAATCAATTCGAACTGTCGGTTTACTTCACGACAGTGGTGAAGGTCTCACCGTTGGTTCTGACGAGATAGATGCCTTGTGCAGGTGCCGTCAGGGTGTGGATATCCGAGAATGAGTAGTTTTTTTACCATAACATAAAATTATCTATATACATCATATTTACATGCTCCTTAAAGGGTCCATTAGAAATAAATCATCGCAAATTTACGGATTATGTACGTATTTATAAAATAAATCTTCCAAATTTATTTAACAATATTCGTTTTAATTGATGATTGGTTGTATGGTATATAATTCCTTATGTGCCGATAAAAGAGTTTTCCTCGGAATCGTTTGAAATGGCTTATTTTTTTACCATCACGCATTATTCTTGTCGTTGGTTTCACTTCCCCTTTCTGCTCGATTTCTTCTTGCTTTTTGTGCTTTTCGGCTTTGTTATTTGGGGTGACTCCTTCGTTTCCTCCTTTTTATCGGTCTTTTTCAGTTGAACTGGTCCGATCAGTTTCATGAGGCGGAGGATTTTCTGTTGCCTGCTGCGTATGTATGCGGTGGGGTTGCCGGGGTTGTACCGGCGGGGTGCGGGCAGCGACGCCGCGATGAGGGCGGCCTGTTCCGGGGTCAGGTTCTTGGCGCTTTTCTTGTAGTAGTGCTGGGCGGCGGCTTCTGTGCCGTAGATGCCTTTGCCGGTCTCCGCCACATTGAGGTAGACCTCCATGATGCGTTCCTTGGGCCAGCAGAGTTCTATTAGCACGGTGAAGTAACACTCCAGCCCTTTCCTCACCCAGGAGCGGTCGGGCCATAGGAAGACGTTCTTGGCGGTCTGTTGCGAGATGGTGCTGGCGCCATAGAGTTTCTTGCCCTTTTCGTTCTTCTTCTTGGCCGTGGCGATGGCCTTGAAATCAAAGCCCCAGTGTTTCATGAAGAGGTTGTCTTCGGAGGCGACCACGGCGTTAACCATGTTCGGGGAAATCTTCTCGATGGAGACCCAATCTTTCTGGAGCTGCAGATCCTCCCCTTCTGCGAGTTGCTCCATGCATCGGATCACCATGAGCGGCGTGATTGGCACGGGCACGAAACGATACAGGAGGGTCATGAATATGCTGGATGCGAAAAAAATGAATACCACACGCTTCAACACGTATTTCAGGATTCCTTTCCACCCCTTGATATTCGGCTTTTGTGCAAAAATCCTAAGTATATTAACATTTTTTTTGATTACACCCATATTTTTTTTGTTAAGCACTTTCAAATATCACAAAAATATGGGAACTTTACAAATGCATAAACATATTATATTTTCTTAGTTATGGTTTAGGTTAAATAAAGTAGAAAAGGGGAGTCTGTGAAGATTCCCCTTTTTTTCTATTCTTATCTACTTATTAACAGCTTAATAGGATTCGTTTTCGTTCGGGAAGTCGCCCGATTTCACATCAGAGATGTAGTGTTGCAAAGCTTCCGTCATCACGTCGAAGAGGTTGGCGTAGCGGCGGAGGAACTTAGGCGAGAAGCCTTTGTTGATGCCTAACATATCGTGCATGACGAGCACTTGTCCGTCCACTCCGTTGCCGGCGCCGATACCGATGACTGGTATATGGAGCTGTGAGGCCACCTTCTTGGCGAGCGCCGCGGGTATCTTCTCGAGGACGAGGGAGCAACATCCCGCCTTCTCGAGCAATAGGGCGTCGTTGATGAGCTTTTGTGCCTCGGCGTCGTCATTGGCGCGCAGGGCGAAGGATCCGTATTGGTTGATGGATTGTGGCATGAGGCCGAGGTGTCCCATGACGGGTATGCCTCCTGCTATGATGGCGCGGATGGAATCGATGAGCTCTTCGCCTCCCTCGATCTTCACTGCGTCCGCCCCACTCTCCTTCATGATTCTGACAGCTGATTTCACAGCCTCTTCCTTGCCTACTTCCGTGGTGCCGAAAGGCATGTCGACCACCACGAAGGCTCGTTTCGCACCACGTACCACGCATTGCGCATGATAGATGATCTGGTCTAATGTGATGGGCAATGTGGTGGCGTTGCCTGCCATCACGTTGGATGCGGAGTCGCCGACTAAGATGATGTCCATACCGGCTTGGTCGATGACGCTCGCCATGGAGTAGTCATAGGCGGTCAACATGGAGATTTTCTCGCCACGGGCTTTCATGTCTGCGAGGACTTTCGTGGTCACTTTCTTGATTTCACTGTGTACTGACATTTCAATACCTCCTTTTTATTGGTTTAATTTTGTACCACAAAGATAATACGTTATTTCCTAAAAGGGAATATTTGTGATGGATTAGTGGTATTTCCACTATTTTACTTTTTGATTGTAAGAAGTATCCTATTTGATGGTGGGATGAGTGGTTGGTGTGGCATGGGACAATGCCTATATCACGCTAAAAAAGATCACTGTGGATATTATTGCAATGAACGATATTATAAAAAAGAGTGTTAATGATGCTACCAGCGTTTGCCGGTTATTCTCCATTTCATCGTACATTTTTTTATGGTAATAGTATGTGAAGGCTCATACCCCTATAGGGAACAATATGATAGGGACCAAAACCCATGGGTCATTTTTGTAGTTTGATGAAAAAAAGGCCAATATGGGTACTATAATGCCCCAGATGATTCCTGGTATATAGGGATATTTCTTCAGCAGGAACAAGAATATGGGCGAGATGCAGAACAATACGGGTATGTATAAGAAGCACGGTGGTAAGCAATGCGCGCTGCTTTTTTCTGGGGTGATGAGGAAAAGAAGGGTGCTCGATATGAGTAAAATGGCGACATAGGGCAATGCCTTCACTGCACTATATATGATTTCCCGACGGTTCATAGGCTATTGTTTTATTAGTATTAACTTGCTTTGTCCTGCCTGCACGGCGATGTAGAGCATGTTGGGTTGCAGTCTCTCTGTGGCTATTTTATTTCCTTGCAGGTCATAGAACTGTGTGTCTTTTAGGGTGAACCTCTCCTCGAAGGCCAGCACTTCCATTATTTTAGTTTTTTGGTCTGGCTCGAACTTCAGCCAATCGATGTTCACGTAGCTTCCCTCTATCTGCATTTTCAGGATGTGCTTCCCTTGGGTCAGATGTGCGGTGGAAACGCTTATTTCCTCGTATTGGCTCCAATCGTCGCAGGTCGCCGGAATCGTGTAGGCTTCGGTGATTTCCTTCCCGTCGACATAGAGATGGAACCCGTCCAGTTCCCATGCGTCGGAGATGCGGGCGGTGATGTCGTAGTCGTCTGTTTCCTCCACTTGGACGGTATATTCCACCCATTCTCCTTTTTGCGTGTATCCGATGGCGTATCCTTCCCCATCTGTCGTGACGATATCCACGCATTCATCACGGTATTCTCCTCCGTTGTTCTTGTCGTCGGTGTCGTAATACGAGATGGCCTGCCCTGACTCGTCGAAGTTCTCAGCCTCGATGATGCCTGGCACGGTGGCGATCGTGTTCTTGTATGGGCTGCGGGGAACATCGATGGCGGTCAGCGTGATGCGGTAGGCGTATAGCTCGCTCTCGACCTTCACGGATTGTGTGAAGGTTTTCCCTGTGAGGGTGGTCTCATATTCGTCGATCAGGTCGGTGCCGTCCACGGGGATGTCTTTGTCTTCCCACGTGACACGCTCTATCTTTATCCTCGCCTTGCCTTGCAACCATTGTGGCAGTCGCGGGAATACGACGTCCACGTCTCCCACATAGTTGCCTCCCAGCACCACGCTGGCGGTGTGCCAATACTTGTTGACGCAGGCGAAACCGTCCAATCCATCGCTTTTGTCGTTAGGGGGTGTGACCATGGTCATGTCGCCCTCCATCTCTCCGTACCATTTGTAGAGCCACCAGCCGCCGCCCCGTTCGTTGCTTTCCGTCAGCAGGCTGCCCATGCGTCCGGGCAGGTGGGGGAACCACCAGGAGATGGTGGCGCTCTCCACGTTGTTGCGCTCGAACTTGGAGATGAAGGGAACGCAGTAGCCGGGACATCCTTCGTACTTCCTCATCTCGTAGTCTGAACTAGCGCTGTACTCGTTGATGCAGAGGGGCAGGTCGGGTATCTCCAGCTCCTTCTCCAGCTTGTGGAGGTCCTCCACGGCCGCGACGAATCCGCCACTGCCCCATTGGTGCCAGCAGATCAGGTCTGGCAAGCAATCGTTTTCCTTGCAGAACGTCAGGAACTCCTTGAAGTAACTCCTGCTGTAGAAGGAGGTGGCGGGCCCCACGATTTTGGTGTTGGGTTGATAGCGGCGGATCAATCGGTAGGTGGGTTCCCAAAGGTCCTTGAGGAAATCTCCGTTGGACTCCTGCCAAGTCTCGTTGGATTCGTTCCAGATGACGTAGCTGTCTATGTTCGATGGATTGGCCTCTTCGTGTCGCTTCAGGACCGCCTCCACCAGTTCCAGCCATTTCTTCTGCCCAGGCCATTGGTAGGGCCAGTTGGGGAGCAGGTCGGCCAGCAGGAACTGCACGCTTCCCGTGGTTCCTTTCAATCTGTCGGCCACCACGAATCCGTCGCCGAAGTCATGCTGGTTGCTTGACAACGCCGAGGCGGGTTGGCAGAACACGTTGGGTTTGAGGGGAGCGACCATCTCGTTGATGTCTGCCGGAAGTGTCTCCGTCAGACCGTAGAGGGAACCGGAAGCGCAATGGGTCGCGGGGCGGATCGTGTGCGTCAGATCCACCGTCAGCGTATCCGCGGCGACCACGTCCGTCAGGGAAACGCCCGCCATCAAAGCGGTTATTGTGATTATTTTAGCGAAACCATTCATACTCATATCTGCGGGGATGGGGATGAGCCGTTTGCGTCCGACCCGTCATCACCTATACGCAAATATAATTTTTTTTTATTGAATTGTGAAATGGTCCGCGTCTTTGTGTACGGGAAATTTCAGGCGCATTCTTTCCAAGCGCTCCTTGGTGAGCTCTTCCGAGATGAGGAGCGTCTCTTCCTTGCCGCAGTTGAGCAGACTATTGCCTAACGGATCGAGCAGTACGGACTCGCCTCCCTGTGCGCCGTAGGGGTCCTCGCCTACCCTGTTCACGCCGCAGACGTAGGCCATGTTCTCGATGGCGCGGGCGGGTAATAGCCGGGACCAAGAGGAGATCCGGGACTCCGCCCAGTTGGCGACGTAGAGGATGAGGTCGTATTCGTTGCCGACGTTGCGCACGAAGACGGGGAATCGCAGGTCGTAGCATATCTGCAGGCAGATGTTCCATCCCTTGTAGGGGACGATCACCTTCTCTTTTCCAGCGCTGTAGGTCTCCGCCTCGGTGCCGGGGCTGAAGAGGTGGTGCTTGTCGTAGGTGCGCACGTCGCCGTCGGGGGTGATGAAGAGTCCTCGGTTGTAGTGGCGGTTGTCCTCCTCGATAATGAGGCTGCCGTACAGGGCGAGGTCGTATCGCTTGGATATCTCCTTCAATTGCTGGATGACAGCGCCTCCCATGGTGGTGGCTAGTTCGGCCGCGTCCATGCAGAAGCCCGTGGTGAACATCTCCGGCAACACCAGGAGGTCCGCCTCATGGGCTTGTTGGGCGAGTTGTTCCACCTTCCGAAGGTTGGCGGCTTCGTCGCGCCATGCCAGATCCATCTGTGCGATCGCTATTCTCATCGTCTGTTATATGGCGAATGACTCAGGGTGTTTGCCCTTGAATTGGGTATAGTATTGCTTGATGTATTGGATATCGGCCGCCTCGTCGTCCGTCGGGATGAAGATTTCGTCGATGCCAGCCACTTTCTTTTCGTAGTCCAGATAGACCATCAGGATGGGCACGTTGGCGCTTTTGGCGATGTGGTAGAAGCCCATCTTCCATTTCGGGTTCGGCTTGCGGGTTCCTTCCGGCGTGATGGCCAGACGCATGTGATCCCGAGTCTGGAATTCGTTCACCAATTGGTTCACCAGTGAGGTGCTGTGTCCGCGGTTCACCGGCACACCGCCCATCGGTCCCATGATGTAGTTGAAAGGGAAATTGAACCACTCTTTCTTGATGAGGAAATTGACCTTTCCATCGCCTTCGAAGGCTTGGTACATGATTTCGCCCATGATGAAGTCCCAATTGCTCGTGTGAGGGGCCACGACGAATACACATTTCGGTGGAATCGCCACATTTAGCTGCGCCTTCCAGCCGATTCGGTCGAATATAAACTTACAAATTTTCTTTAATGCGCTCATAGAATCTATTTATTGGCGCGAAAATAGAAAAAAGAATTAAGAAATTAAGAGTTATGAATAAAGAGTTAAGAGAGATGTGTTATATTTGGGGAAATTTTTCATGTTACAAATTAAAAGTATTTAGAAATGAGGAAATTAAGTATTCTGCTGATAGTGATGGTCTCTTGCCACTTTTCAGTTATAGCGGAGAAGCACTTTGATTTAGGTTTTACGGGAGCGATTACCTACACCGATTATTTTTCTGCCTCGGTTGAACCCACTGTGGGCTTGGAATTCAATGATTTCATCGCAGTCGGCACCGGATTGGGAGCCGGATATAACTCGGAAGTGGTGAATATATTCATGATTGCGGAGCCGTTTGTCCGTTTCACTCCTTATCACAATGATTTCTTCTTTCTGGATTTGAGGCTAAATTCAGCATGGGCTTGGCTTCCTTCAGGGGAAGAGGATAAATTCCTCATGGCGCAGCATGGTCTCATACCTGCCCTTCGCTTCCGCCTCTCCGAGCATTGGGACATCACCGCCGACGCAGGTATCTTTGGCGTTCAAGAATACATAGATCGCACATGGTCTCCCGCCATCGGCATTAAATCCTTTGGACTCTGGGCCACCTATCGCTTCTAATTGACTCCGTCGAACTGACGTTTCAAAATTCTTAACTCTTAACTCTTAACTCTTAATTCTTATCACCTTTCCCGGCACCCCCACGACCACAGCGTTCTCTGGCACAGGTTTATTCACCACCGCATTTGCTCCGATCTCCGCGTTATTGCCCACGGTGATGCCTCCGAAGACGATGGCTCCCTTGTGGATCATGACATTGTCTCCGATGGTAGGCACGCCCGGGTAATGGTTGTTGCCTCCGCCGATGGTCACTTGTTGTCCGATGGATACGTTCTTGCCGATCTTCGCGTCCTGATGGATGACCACGCCGATGCCTCCATAGCCTAACTTTGTTCCAGCTCCGATTTCACATTTGTAGGATACCTTGCTGTTGTAGACCAAGAAGATGAAGAGGGTGATCAGGTTCGGTAAGAGCGGTATATGGTGCAGATAGAACCATCTCGCGATGCGATAGAAGAAGATTGCGTTAACCATGGAATTATTTATTTTCTAAGTCAGACAATATTTTTTGGATGGTGGCGAAGCGGTAGTTGTTGTCGTTGAGCGTTTTCAGCAAGGCCGAGAAGCCTTGGTCACCCAAATAGCTCTTCGGGTGGCCCACCAGCGTGAAGTATTGGCGGTCATTCTGTCGCGCCATTTCATCGATGAATTGGTCATGCACAGCCTCCGGCAACAAGCAGAAGTCCCATGTCTGGCACTCCTTCCCGAGCATGAACCGAATCTTATCCATCACTCCCAGTTTTTTCTCCCCGTCGTTCATTTGGGATACCTTGGCGATGTACATCTCCTTGGATTTCTTGGTGTTACATAAAATGTTCTTCACCCTATCGAGGGAGGCGTATTTGCGCCAGCGGGTGATATCGAGGCTACAGACTGGCAACTCATAAAGGCCGGTAGCCTCCTCCGTGGGCAGATCCAAACGGTCGGCCACATTCCATATTCCCCGATCCTTCGGCAACGAGCGGTAGTCGTATGAGGAGATGCTTCCTTGGGCGAATCCACCGGGGAAGAGGGAGGAGTCCAGTTTCAGCCCCACCTCACGCATCGCCTTGACGATCGCTTCGGAAGGTTGGGCATTAAAGCCGCCGGCGCGGAATGCCTGGCAGCGGTAATAAGGTTTCACGGGTGTGATGAGTCTCTCTAATGTCTCGATGCCCCTGCGGAGAAGTCCGACGAGGGAGTTCTCCCCCTCTCCTTCGTAGTGGCTTAGACGGTGGGATGTCGGGTCCACGACCCATCCCTCTTCGGTCCACCGCGCGTTCACCCATTGCGGGTGGAGGTGCAGCTGCACGTCGTGGCCTTCCCTCACCGCCTCCCGGATCTGTTTCTCCATGGCTGAGATAGGGTTTCCCGTGTAGCCCATTGTATTGCCACGCTCCCACTCCTCTTTCAGACGCCAGTACTCGACGACCTCGAGGAAGATGGTCAGGTGGGCGTTATGCCTCTTGGCGATTTTCAATATACGGTCGGTCGGTTCAACGATTTGGCGGAAGATATCCCCCTGTCCGTTGCCGTACAATTCATAGTCTAATGTTAGAATAATCTCTTTCATCGCATAAATTACTTTCTTCGTGTATTCCCTGCGGCGAACTCTTTGATGGCCGCCTCTTTCAGCAGGGTGTTGTCGATTAAATAAAGATAGTCGTAGCCGAAGCGCACCACCTTCCGGAGTGGTTCGGAGAATCGTTTCACGAATTCGCCTCCCATCATGGTGTGCGCGCATTTCTCGGGGTCGTGCACCATCGTGTGGCATACGAGCACATCGCCATGGAGAGTTCGGATCGGCACATCGTATAGCTTGTCGCTATAGTAGAGTGTCTCCGGCTGTTGGTATTTATCTTCTACAGCATGGAACATCGGCAAGTTGACCACGCCGAGCGACAATGACTTGGAGTGGTCCGTAGCCAATAGCCTTCCGTAGGGCGTTTCGTCGCCGTAGGGGTCTTCCGATTCGAGGTGACCGCTGATGTACGCCTCCGCGTCCTTTCCCCATACACAAACCGCCTTAGTGGGGTGTTCGCTCATCACGACGCCTTCCATGTGGGCGAAGACATTGGTGAGGACCCCCATGCCCGATTTCGTGGCGCGCATATCGAATACCTCTCCGCTTTTTACCCAATCCATCGAAGATACGGGCGGATAGTAGGGCATCATGACGAGTCCCTCCGGTCCCACGATCTCCATTAACGCGCGGATGGCCTCCTCAGGACTGTAGTCTTGTGCGTTGAGGTTAGCGAAACTGGATGTCACGAACAACTTGTCCCCCGCTTGGAGTCCGAGGTCTTTCGTGAGCGCAAGCCTGAAGTCCGCCAAGGATGTCTTCTCCGCATGCTTCAGATTGTTCCTCATCTTGCGGATGGTGCGTTTGATCCTACGTTTCAACGCCGGATTCAGTATGTGTTTTAGTACGTTCCTAATCATTATATAAAATATACTCATGCGCCGTTACGGGCGCAAGTCCGCGGTTTGAGGAAGCGTGTCGCGTCCTTCCTCCTTCTTTGCCGAGTGGGCGACCTATTCCGTGATTCTGGTCAGTTCCATCTGATCTTCGTGGCGTACGTCGGCGCTGTCGGCGCGTAGTGCGCTCCAATACATCTTGTCACCCTCGATGGAGATGTCCCAGCACTCCCTCATATCGGTGGCGGGCTCCAGTGTTTGTTTGCGTAGGGCGAGCCAGCTTCCGTCCACCATGTAGCGGTTGGTGGTGACGCGGTTCTCCACCCACTCGTTCTCGGTGGTGTCACGGTCGAACGTGAGGAATGTACCGTCCTCACGGAAAGCGAGGCGGTGGTCTGTGATGCCCGGGATGCCAGGCTGGGCCAGTTTAACCTCCCATAGCCCGACAATTCCTTCTTGAAAGTCCTTGTCTATTTTCCTGTATACGATGTAGTGTTTTTTTTGTTGCGCCGTGTCGGTCTCGGAATAGAATTCCTTCATGACGGCCGTCATCTGGCTCTCGTTGACGGATTCGACATTGGAGGTGACTTTCTGGAGTTGGGCTTTGTCCGACTTGCTCTCTTCCGTGATGTCGTGGCCATAGATGGTGCACCTCATCTCCGCATGGTTCATCCATACCGGTTGGACGGCGGTGTTGGCGTAGCTCCTGAAGGCGGTCCACCCCTCTTGGTAGGTGACCACCTGCTTCTCGTTGGTCAGCACCGGCACGTTGTCCACGGTAGCGATCTCCCACTTGCCCGCCAGCTTGAGTTCCACTTCCTCTTGTATGGGATAGACTTTCTCCACGTATTCCGGCTGTTCTTTGCAGGAATTCAGTGAAATGGCGAGGAGCGCCGCCCCTATTGCTGAAAGATATCCTCTATGCATCATCTTATCTGTGTGTTTCCGAATTGAGATAGCAAAGTTATCTCAAAAAAAGTTAACCACAAAAAAGATTTCAAAAAAACATTGCGAATTATGACCCCCCCTACATAATTCTTAATTGACTTCGTCGAACTATCGTTTCATAATTCTTAATTCTTAATTCACTTGTAGTATGCGTTGTACCATTCCACCAATTTCTCCAGACCGGGTTTGAGTTCGGTGGACGGCTTGTAGTCGAAGTCACGTTCCAGGGCGGAAGTGTCCGCGTAGGTTTGGTAGACGTCGCCTGGTTGCATAGGGAGGAAGACTTTCTTGGCTTCCTTGCCGAAGATGCTCTCCATGGTCTGGATGAACTCCATGAGGCGGATTGGGTTGGAGCAGCCGAGGTTATAGATCTTATGCGGTCTGCCGTCCTCCTGTGGCTTCGGTGTCTTGCCCATGACGCGGGTGATACCCTCCACGATGTCGTCGACGTAGGTGAAGTCGCGGAGCATGTCGCCGTGGTTGAACACTTTGATCTCCTTGCCGCTGCGGATGGCGTCGGCGAAGAGCATGGGGGCCATGTCGGGGCGGCCCCACGGACCGTATACTGTGAAGAAGCGGAGGCCCGTGCAGGCGAGGTTATATAGTTTGCTGTAGCAGCTGGCCATGAGCTCGTCCGCCTTTTTCGTGGCGGCATAGAGGCTGACCGGGGTGTCCACCCTATCCTCTTCCGTGAAAGGGGTCTTGGCGTTGCCGCCGTAGACGCTGGAGGAGGAGGCGTAGACGAGGTGTCTGACGTTGTTGTGGCGGCAGCATTCGAGCAGGTTGGCGAAGCCGAGCAGGTTGCTCTCGATGTAGGCGAACGGGTTCTCGGTGGAGTAACGCACGCCGCATTGGGCGGCCAGGTTGACGACGCAGTCGAAGTGGTGCTGGACGAATAGTTTCGGCAGTTGCTGCCTGTCCTGGAGGTCCATGCGGACGAACTTATAGTTGGGTTTTGTCTCGCTGCAGATGTGGACGCCATACGGTAGCATCGGGTCCACCACCCCAGATTCGGCCAATCTCGCTCGTTTCAGCGATACGGAGTAGTATTCATTCAGGTTATCCAGACCGACCACCTCGTGGCCCTCTTCCAGCAAACGTTTCGTCAGGTGGTACCCTATGAATCCCGCCGAACCTGTCACTAAGATTTTCATATACAATTAATTGGTTTAAAAGTTAATAATTCAGGTTAAAATAGTAGATAGATTGTTTGGGGTAAATGCCAAACATCGTTCGGTACAAATATAGGAAATGTTTTTTTATTTGTCAATTTATCGGCGGTTTTTTTCAATATGCAAGGGGCGTGTCGTCAACAGGGGGATACCGTACAGACGTTCGTGCTTCACAGGGGTTCACACCCCTGCCTGTGCTGTTACGCCCTTTCAGGGATAGAAAGTTAATTCACCCTAACTCTTAACTCTTAATTCTAAACTCTTAACTCTTAATTAACTGTGTCTCGACCGGATTTCCTCGATCAATTCGTCCACGATGCAGTTATCTCCTAACAGATATAGTCCCATTTGTGGATCATGGAGGTCTTCGCATGTTTTAGAGGTATAGAAAAGTTCAAAGGCCTTTTCCATATTTATGTCCAGACGTTCGGAGAGGCGCATCACGACACGTCCGATCTTATTCCACATGTTCAAGTCGCTCAGCATATCATAAAATGTTTTTAAATGTCAGACATTGGTCTATCACCTCTTGGCTCAGGATGCATATTTGATTATTCGGTGAGTGTTTCTCCACACCTCCATGGTAAACTTCTATCATATGGCTACTCCTTGTTTCTTTTCCCAAATCTCGATGGTCTTAATCAGGTCTTCCGTCACATGTTGGCGACTTTCGGTGTGCAATACATTGTAGCACGGAATGATATAATCCTTGATTAATCCTATTCTCGCCATACGTTGATACATGGTTCCCGGGGCGACATCTAAGGCTTTTGCCACAGACTCGACACATGAGGCGACAAAAATGGCGATTCGTTCGTCTTCTGTGGGACAATACTCATATTTGTCTTTCGGGTTCATAATGCGCATGTTTATATTTGGGGGTTATGCTACCTTTCTCGCAAAGATAATGAATTTCTTGGTATTTTGTGTCGGTTGCGGATTATTCGTGACCGTTCACGCCTTCCTCCGTGCCATATTGTCCCTTCCGTGCATAGAGAATTGATTCACCCGCCACTGTTCGCATCGAGCCAATTCAAAATTCATAATTCAAAATTAATTTTCTATCTTTGCACCGAAAGATTCTTCC
>DBYR01000011.1 GCA_002310215.1 Bacteroidales bacterium UBA1181 | reverse complement strand
ATGGTGTCCGTGCTTTCAGGCGTGTCGGGTAATTCAGGCACTTCAGGTGCGTCGGGTATGGAGTCTGTGAAGGCGGGCGTGGTATCGACAACGGAAATGGTTGTGTGGCAGTTATCTACGGCTTGGTTGGAGTCGTTTCTCAGGGTGAACTCAAATTCATATATGCCTGGGGCGAATGAGTCGGGCAGGAATGTGCTTGCCAGGTGGTAACGTTTGCAGGGATCATCGAAGTGGGGTGTCGGAAGTTCCACCCAAACCTTCTTTCCCCCTATGGGAAGATATAGCAGGGTGTCTTTCGTGCAGTCTCGTAGACTGGGTGTTTCTGGACTTAGTGCGGGAACTTTTGCGGTGTTGTATCCCAAACTGAATCCTAACGTGTCGGTGCGTCCCTTCTCCATCGGAAAGATTAGGACAGTGCGTTGCGGATGCGATGGATTGTTCGAGCAGACATTCCTCTCTGCGGAGAATTGTAGTTCGATCGTCTCGTCAAGAGTGTATGTGGCGTCTTCCTGATAGATGAGCGGTAGCTCGTTGCCTTTTATCGAATCGTCCCTCCATATCACGGTGAAGTGTGTCGTGTCTGGTAATATGCTGTTCCAGCTGATACAAGTCTCGCACGTCTGGGATGTTACCTTCACGTCGTAGACTGTGGGTACTAATCTGATCGCGGGTGTGAGATCTCCTTCCGAGAAGGATGGGATGTTTGTGGCGGTGCGTTCCTTCACCCAGGTGTCGTTTATGTAATCGTATACGCCTTCGAACTTCATGAGGCTTTCCTTTGCCGAAGAGGGATAGATGTCTGTGCCCTCATCGAGTAGCGAACCGTCCGTCAATCGGTATCCGTAGGCTGCGGCGTCGCCCACTGCATCTCCGTAAAAGACGCAGTCAAGTGGAATGCTCTCTTCCGTCAGATCTTCCGCCTTGCCGGCGAACACGGCGATACCGTCTGCTGATGGTCCTCCGTTGCCCACCAACCCTATCCTCCATTGCTGGTTTAGTCCGATGCCAGCTGCTCCGCTTTGGACGGTATATTCCACGCCAAACCAGTTCTTGGGATGCATCTCTTCGCTGTTTGGTCCGTTCAGTTTAGGGGTGGGACCTCCTACGTAAAATGTCTCCCCCTGTTCCACTACTCCTGAATCGAGTTGGATGGCATAGGTTAGTGTGCTTCCTGTCAGCCATCCGCTCGGGTGCAGAATCGTTCCGTTGTTGCAGATGATTACGGTGTGGGGATTCTCCGAAAAGTCTATGCGTTCGGACACTATGAATTGGACATACTCGTATACGTTATCGTAACTGGCGGGATCTGCCATCACGGAGCTGATAAGTACGCTTCCGTTGATGTCGC
Organism: Bacteroidales bacterium UBA1181; assembly: GCA_002310215.1. Lineage (GTDB taxonomy): Bacteria > Bacteroidota > Bacteroidia > Bacteroidales > Paludibacteraceae > UBA1181. Next base: position 89,396 of record DBYR01000011.1, on the reverse strand, counting down.
AAACAGTCCAACAGGAGGCTAATAAGGCCATCAGGGCACATCTGATTTTGTTCATCCTTTTAATTATTTATACAAAACAAGATCGATATCGTGGATACAACAGGTAATCGTTGTTTGACAAACCTAACAAGCGTCTTCACATCTACGTATCCTCGTGTCAAATTCTTCGCAAAGATAAAAATAATTTTTAATACAAAGTATAAATTACACAAAAAATTTCATAACAGGAAGGTCCCATTTTTTATATTGTTCATTTACAATTTGCTATTTCACAGGAGAGACGCAGAAAATCCAATCGTCTTCTGCCTCGTCTGGATGATATTACCGTGATGCCAGGATGATATTCCCAACGGATTAGTCTCCTAATCTATGAGCCTTCTCCTGTGCAGTAGTCGATTAGTTTTCCGTAAATGTCCGACATTCTTAGAAGTGACTCGTTACCTACCACATAAAGTTGCATCCTGGCTCGTGTGATGGCCACGTTCAGCTTTCGGTCCACGTTCTGACCTTCTATTTCGACGGGTTCACTCAAAGTGTCTAACTGGTAGTATTGGCTAATAGTTGTGGAGAAGATGATGTAATCTTTCTGCCCGCCTTGTAACCGTTCCACCGTGTCTATCACGATATTGTCAGCCTCTTTGACGCCCATTTCGCGCAAGTAATTGAGGATGACGGCGATTTGATTGCGGAACGGCACGATTACGCCGACATGTTCGGACAGTTTGAAGGTGGGGTCGCCTGCGTTTAGTTGTGCGATGGCGCATACCATCCGGGCTATCACCTCCGCCTCCTCCGCATTGATTTTATTGTTGTCGGTGCGGGTGATTTTCTTCACGTCCACGAAGCCCATCCGTACGGTACGCACGAACTCATGGATGTTTTTGTCGTTCATCTCCATGTTCTTTGGGAAGCAGGCCACTTGCCGGGTCTCCTCTTCGCTGGCGAAGGGAAGTGCGATGCTCCGCTGGTGTGCGTTCTCTCCCACGAGCAGTGCGTTGTTGTAGAAATAGCGGCTGACGAACTCGCTGATGGTCGGATGCATGCGCCATTGGGTATCGAGCATTCCCGGTTTCACTTCGCTGTGTGCCGTCATGTGGCGATGTAGACGTTCGAAAAGGGAGTCCGCACAGTTCTCCAAACCGATAGCCCGTAGCTCAGGCTTGTCGATTTCCGAAGCGTCCCTCGATTGTTGCACTACGGCGGGCAGTTGCTTATGGTCGCCAATCATGACGAACTTGCGGATGGCTGGCTCGCCCGTCTCTGTAGTGGCGCACAACGTCCCTAAGAGCTGCGGTTCCAGAATCTGTGAGGCTTCGTCCACGATGGCCACGTCGAAACGGATCAGGTCGAACAGTGTCGCCTTGCCGTCCATGGAGGCTGCGGTCGCCACAAAAACGCGGCATTGGGAAAGCCTTTGTACCACAGCCGAACGGTTGGCGCACGCTTCCATTTCGTATTTCAGCAGGTGGGGGCGGAAGGCTGGTTCGCAATTGAGCTCGTTCCCGATACGGATATAATCTAACGTCGGGTCGTACTGGCATAGCATCCTACAAATTTCGTCCACTGCCCTGTTCGTGTAGGCCATGAGCAGGATGCGGCACCCCGGATCCGCCAAGAAATTGTCCACCATGGTGCGCATCGCTAAGTTGGTCTTGCCCGTCCCAGGAGGGCCTACCAGAAGGTAAAAATCCTCGGCGCGCAGGGCGTCTTCCACGATGCTGTCCACCTTTTCGCTTTTCCCAGATGGACGTGGCAAGGAACGTTTGGGCGAGAACCTGAAGTCCCGTCTGCCGAGCAACAGATCCCTACGGTCTTGGGGGGCTACGAGGAATGCTCGTAGCGAGCGTGTCATGGCGTTAAAGGAGGAACTCATCATGTCATGTTCCATCGCATAGTGGCTGTCTCGCTTGAATACGGATCGGTTGCGCTGTTTGTACGTGAGGCGCACCACGATTTCGTCCATACCGAACGACTCGATTGCGCAACGGAATAGTTGCTTGTTGGTCACATTGTCTTCATCGGTGTTCCGTTCGTAGACCATCACCAAGTCTCCCACCCTGAAATTGGCCAAGTTCTCCTTGTCCTGCACCCAGTGGAAACGTATGTTGCGTATCGCCTTTGAGTGGTCTGAAACGTCCAGCCCATCCGACACGTTGAATTGGTTGATGGTGAGTCCCATGATGATGTTACCATTTCTCAGTTTCTCCTCCGCAGGTGTGTTCCATGCGTCGGAGAACCCGCCACTTCTGTCTGCGGAGGTGCAGCCTACCTTCGCCAAGAACAATTCCCTCTCCACGAAGGTGAAGAAGGTGTGGAAGTAGCTCATCGCTAATGCGTCGTTCGTATGTAGGGGGGTGAGTATGCCGGTCAGTGTTGGGTTGATGTAGTCTGTCCAGAGTCTGCCGCAAAGGTTCTTTACGTTCAATTGACTGGGGGTGAGTTCGGAATAGAGATGTTGTGAGTCTCCATTCATCAACCTCCATTCGTTCGCCACAATGCCATTGCGGAGCTGCAGGGCTTCGCGTACTTTCTGCCGGGAGGCACGACATTCCTTCAACAGGGGATAGCGGGAATAGAGAAGGAAACTTTTCACCTCGGCATAATCAAGTCCAAGGTTGTAATGGAGGAATTCATAGTATAGGGTCAATTGCAGCAGATGTTCGTCGCGCACATCGGGTTCCGCCCTGTTCCAATCGTCCGCCTTGCCTGATTTCAGCTCCACGATTTTATGGTAATCCGCCGACAGCAAGTCCATACGTCCTTGCATGCCCAACGCCTCACAGATGAACGAGGGCTCCAGCACTACGCTGTCTCCCAGTTGAATGCCTGCCTCGTTGAACCCCTTCTTCACGATTTGGTTAATCTTGCCGAATTGTTCTTCTGTCGTCTTGAAGAAATCCTTGCCTATATCCTTTAGTGTGCAGAATTGGATCGGGTCGGATGTGAAAACTTTCCGTATGGATGTTTCGTAGGTGGCTGGGGCTTCTTTCGTCTGGTTCACGCAGTCGTCGAGGAATTGGTTCGCCACATTACCCACCATGATGGCGCTTGAGCGGGCTGCGGGCTCCACTTTCTGCACTAGATGGTTCAGGGCGGTGCTTCCATGGGGACGGATACAGCCTGTAATAGAGGTGATGTCCACAAGGAAGTCCGGCTCGAAGACGATCAGCTCCGGCACGATTATCGGGACATCCTTCCCCATATCCTCAAAGGAGACATCCAGAAGGTTGACTTGCGCACCTTCGAAAAGGATTTCGCGTAGGTCGACGAACGTGTCGCCGAGATGGCGGGTGGCCTGCGTAATGGTTTCGTCGCCAACTATTTGTGTGTAAGCGGCGGCATATTCGCCGTCGAGAGCCTCTCCGCGCTTGTTCTCCACTTCTCCGTATAGCAGGTTGTCTGTCCATCGGTTGACGGTCATGCGCAGACAGGTGAATCGCACTTGACGGTGCGGGTCGGGAGTGTAGTCCAGTTTGCGCCATGCGTCTGGCAGAAGTTCGGTCAGCCCAATCGGTATCGCGACACGGAAAAAGAAGGAGAGTGCCTCCGCCATCGCTTTCACGTCGAAGCGGTAGTCGTCCGCTGTCGGGGCAAATTCATTCTGCATGAGGGCGAACACGTGCCGACGGAGCACCTGTAACGACCCCCGTTGCGGATAGTTGCGCTCTTTGCATATCGCATCGATGTAGGAGGATTGGCTGGAATAGACCACGTGCAGGTGGCTGCTCAACTCACTCACCGTGCGTTGTAGCATCCTGCCTAAACGCATGTAACGAACCCTCATCGGATCTTTCCCTTGAAGGTCACGAAGTAACGAATGTAGGTCATCAACCGCCTGATTTTGCGCTAAAGACAAGTTTTGTTTTTTCATGACGCAAAGATGCATAAAAAAATATTTTCGTCCAAATGTTAGGATGATTACGTGTGTGATGCACTTTGATGAGTTTTTAAGTGCTTTATTTCTAATTGGTTATGAATTAATATTTTGTATATTTAAAAATAATGCTCATATTTTAATCCGTATATTGAAAATCTTGCTAACTTTAATTTACATTTTTAAAAACTTAAAATTTTATTGTATGAAAAAAGTTTTATTAGCTGTAATGAGTTTATTGGCGGTTAGCGCATCTTCATTTGCGCAGGAAGCCAATGCAGGCGATTTTAACATCGGTATTGTTGCCGGTGGTGGTTTGTCAAACATTAGAATGGATGATCAAAAGAATGTTACTTATGAGAGAAAATCGATCGCCAACATTCAGGGTGGTGTGGTAATTGACTACGCATTTGTTGACAACTTCTTCTTGGAGGCAGGTGCGACTTTCCAACGTAAGGGTAACAAGCAGACCGCTGAACTTCAGGCTTCTGCTATGGGTATAAGCTATTCCACCAAGTCAACTATGACAGCCAACATGTTCTATGTTGAGGTGCCTGTTACACTTAACTATCGTATTCCTATTGGTGATATGGGCTTGATCCCTCAGGCTGGTCCATACGTGGCATTCGGCGTTGGTGGTAAGACGAAGTCTTCAACTGAGTTTGACACTAACAATGAAACTATCAAAAAGTATTTGGAGCAAATGGGTAGCGAGGATTCTGAATACGATTCCTTCGGCGATGACGGAGCGGAGAAACTTGACTTCGGTGTTCGCTTGGGCCTTGGCTTGGCATTCAGCGAGAAGCTCAAATTTACTGTAGGTTACGACCTTGGTCTCCTCGACAACGTCAGAGGCGATAACGTTGATTTCAAGAACAAGAACGGTGTTCTCTTCGGAACATTGACATTCTACATCAAGTAATTATTTGACCTGATTATATGAAAATACCCTCTTCCTCGTTGAAGGGGGTATTTTTTTTAACACAATAAATAGATGCGGGGGGCTCCGTCATCTCTAAGCATGAAGGGTGTACCGAATCTCCGGCACACCCTTCGTGTTAAGGTGGGTTGCTAAACAACACGGCGGAGGGTATGTGACCTTCCGCCGTGATGATAATGTGTGATTTTTTTACAAAACACACAGAATCTTATAAAAAAATTATATATTTGTCGCATCGAATTCGATAACGTGAGTGTTTTCTGAAAAATTAACTATTTGTGGTTTGAAAAATATTTGCCATGAATTTTTTTATTTTTTTATTTTTTTTAATTATGTATCTAAAAATGAAAGGTTTTGGTTTGCGAAGGTTGCTGTTCCCGATAGGGATTTTTGCGGCGACCCAATTCATGTCATGTAAGACGGACGATGCGGTGGAAGATTTGAACGGCACCTCTGATGTCCCAAAAGAGCGGAAGGAGGAGCCTTCCTTGAACTATAGGGCATTATTCTCCACTCACCATACGATTGGCGAGGAGGAGGCGAAGGAGTTGGCGCTGGATGCCTCATCTTTGTTTTCGGGGGATAGTAGTGGTCTCAAGTCGGGAAAGGTGCGGCAGATTTGTGACGTCCGCGTGCTCCATTCGGAGGAGACCACCTTACGGTCTGGCTCTGGCGAAGAGATCCCTGTTCCAGATACGTTGGCATATGTCTGTAACTTCGCCGATAGTGCAGGATTTGCGATTATTTGTGCGGACGATCGTGTGGGGTGCCCTATTCTGGCCTGCGTGGATAACGGGACTCTGGGGGAGGTTATGGATAACCCTGGCCTTGCCATCTTCTTGGATAATGCGCAGGTCTTCATGCGGAACTCCATTATGAAGTTCGAGGTGGAGAAGGATTCGTTGCTGGAGGTGGCGAAACAGAGGATAACCAATGATAGTATTTCTCATAGAAATGGGCTGAAACGAAAATATTCGGGGACGTATAGTGTACTACATGCTACGGAGGAAGTAAGGCCACTATTGCCAACCATATGGGGACAGAGTGTCTCTCCTTATAATGACATGACGCCGTTGTGTAGATCTCATGATTCTGGACATGCACCTGCGGGATGTTGGGCGACCGCCATTGCTCAAGTGATGGCTTATTATAGAAGTCCCAGAGTGTTCCGCCATAGTTCTACGGGAAGCGACAATGTTGTCTTAGATTGGGATAAAATGCTTTTTTACCAAGATGCATATGCTTTATTTGATGAATCCGCACGTCGAATGATAAGCCAATTGTTTATCTATATTGGTAGAAGTATTGACATGGACTATGATTGTGATGGAAGCGGCGCTAAAAGAGATAGGGCAATGATGTTTTTGAAGAGGATTGGTTATTTGGGGTGTGAAACCAAAGCATATGATTTCCAAGGGGTGAAGAATCAATTGGACAAGGGCCACCCTGTAATGATGTCAGGAGATAGAAGAAGAATTATTGCATCCTTTAGGGGCCATGCTTGGGTGGTGGATGGTTATTCTGCCATTCCTGTAGAAAGTTATTGGTACGAGATTGATACGGATAGGAATACAATGGTTCAGAGATGCCTGAAATCTACATATGACAATCCTCTTCTTCATATCAATTGGGGATGGAGGGGCGCAAGTAATGGTTATTTCGCTGCTGGGTGTTTCGATACTTCAAAGGCGACAGAATATGATTCTAAGAAAGGAAAAGATGTGTATAATTACAAACATGATGTGAAATTTCATGTTGCATGGAAATAGTAAAAAAATATTTATTTAACTAATCGATTATGAATATATTAAGTTCTTTTCTTCGAAAGATTGGTTTCCTTATAGGTGCAATCTCTCTTATGACTGGGTGCGAAAAGGATGCTGATGTGCCTTGGGTTATGTCTGGACATTATGTTAATAGATATATTGTCCCTGATTCATTGGAACTTTCTGCGGAATGTTCTTCAAATATAATTATAGGAACAATGATAGGGGGTGAGTATGTCTCATGGAATAGAGATGCTCGTTTTGATTCTCTTGCTGTTTTGAACAGGGATTTGGGATGGAAATATAAATCCTCGGAAGAGATTGATGCCTGTGCATATCCTGTAAGTGGAGTCTCTGTGGTCTCGGATGCCGACTTTGATGAGCGGCATCCTGCGGGCAGTGAACTTTCCGACATCGTTAAGGTTTCTGCAGGATCGTTGGGTGACTTCGTGTTGAGTGGCTATGTGGATTCCACTCCTGATAATGTTCGGGTGAAATGGATAAGTCAGAAACCGTTCTCTGAATTTTCTGATTTTGAACGTTATCTTTGGTATGGTGGTATTGGCATCTACCTTCCTCTTCCCTCCCTTTCCCGAACGCACAACTTAACCGTCACCTTCTCCTTCGAGGGATGGAAGTCGGTGTCGTCGACGGTACGGGTGGAGTTGTGAGAAAGAGTGCCTTGTGAAATGAACGGCGGAGGGTGTTTAGCCTTCCGCCGTGATTTTTTTATGTTCCCGCTAAAAGTTTACGAATAGCGGTTAACGTATTGATTTCACGAACTTCCCGACCGCCTCTTCACTGGCTCCGTTCTCCTTCAGGTGCTTGATGAAGGCGGTTCCGATGATGGCTCCGTCGGCGTGGCTGCAAGCGTGCTCATAGCTGGCATGGTCCTTGATGCCGAAGCCAATGACGGTCTTGTTGCGCAGATGCAGGTTGCGGATGCGCTCGAAGTACTGGGTGCGGTAGTCTTCCGATGTCTTGATGTTACCGGTGATTCCCGCGGATGCGACCGTGTAGATGAAGCCTTCCGCCTGCGCGTCGATGTGCTTGATGCGCTCGTCCGGTGTCTGTGGCGCGATGAGCGGGATGAAGTGCAGGCTGTTCTCGTCGAAGAGCGCCTTGTACTTCTTCACGTAGGTGTCGAACGGTAGGTCGGGGATGATGAGGCCGTCCACGCCTACACTGTGCGCATCGGCGGCGAACTTCTCTATGCCGTAGTGCATCACTGGGTTGATGTAGCCCATCAGCAATACGGGCATGGTGATCTCCTTGCGCATCTCTTTTATCTGGGCGAACAACTCCTTGATGCTCATGCCGTTGTCGAGCGCCACGTTGCCTGCGTCTTGTATCACGGGACCGTCTGCCAACGGGTCGCTGAAGGGTATGCCGACCTCCACGAAATCGACTCCCGCCTTCTCCAGCCCGCGCAAGATGGTCATGAGGTCATTGCGCTGTGGATACCCAGCCATCACATAGATCGATAGCAAGTCCTTCTTGCTCTCTAATATATTGTCTAACCTATTTTTCATGGGTCTCTTATAGTTTTAAATGGTTAATATACGTTGCCATGTCTTTGTCGCCTCGGCCTGAAATGGTCACGACCACGTTCTCGTCGCTGCGGAACTTCAGCTTAGGCAGTGCCGCCAAGGCGTGCGAGCTCTCGAGTGCGGGTATGATGCCCTCTTCCCTGGTGAGCTGCAGTGCGGCTTGCAATGCTTCGTCGTCAGTTGCGGAGAGTACGGTCTCCCTGCCCACTTCCGCCAAGTAGGAGTGCATTGGACCGATGCCCGGGTAGTCGAGTCCTGCCGAGATGGAATATGGCTCGATGATCTGCCCGTCGTCCGTCTGCATGAGCATGGTGCGTGCGCCATGAATGATGCCCTCCGAGCCTCTTGCGATCGAGGCGGCGGTATCTCCCGAGTCGAGTCCGTGACCTGCGGCCTCCACAGCCACCAGCTTCACCTGCTCGTCGTTGACGAAGTGGTAGAACGAACCTGCGGCGTTGCTTCCTCCACCGATGCAGGCGATCACATAGTCTGGCAACTCCTTGCCTGTCTGCTCCTTAAGCTGCCAACGCATCTCTTCGCTGATGATGGATTGCAACCTTGCGACCAAGTCTGGGTAAGGGAATGGTCCTACAGTGGAGCCTATCACGTAGAAGGTGTTCTCCGGGTTGGAGATCCAGTCGCGCAATGCCTCGTTCGTGGCGTCCTTCAGTGTCTTGTTACCGCTCTTGGCTGGCACTACTTCGGCTCCGAGCATGCGCATGCGCGCTACGTTAGGCGCCTGACGCTCGATGTCCACCTCGCCCATATAGACGTGGCACTCCATGCCTAAGAGTGCGCATGCGGTGGCGGTGGCCACTCCGTGCTGTCCGGCTCCGGTCTCCGCGATGATACGCGTCTTTCCCATCTCCTTGGCGATCAACACCTGACCGATCGCATTGTTGATCTTATGCGCTCCCGTGTGCGCCAAGTCTTCACGTTTGAGGAACACATGGGTCGAGTAGATAGACGAGAGCTTCTCTGCGTAGAAGAGTGGGGTAGGACGCCCCACATAGTCCTTCATGAGCTGCTTGTACTGCGATTTGAACTTCTCGGAGTTCAATATCTCAAGATAAATCTTTTTCAGATTCTCAACGTTAGGATAGAGCATTTCAGGGATGTATGCGCCTCCGAAACGTCCGTAAAATCCTTCGCTGCTGACATCGTATTTCGACATATATTTATCTATTTAATAATTTAAAAATCTGTTATTTACGTATTAATTCAAAACATCTTTCAAGCAATGGAACGTCCTTCACGCCTGGGGCGGTCTCGAACCTGCTGTTCAGGTCTACGGCGAATGCGCCTGTTTGGCATGCCCGCAGGATATTGTCGGGGGATATGCCTCCCGAAATCAGCCATGGCAGAGGGACTTGGGCTTGCTCAAGGATGGTCCAGTCAAACTCCTGCCCGCACCCGCCATACAGCGGTGTCTTGGTGTCGAACAAGAAGAGGTCGGCACATTGGGCATACTTCGCAACCGTCGCCAGATCGTCCGCCGTGGAGACACGGAAGACCTTGATCACCTTCAATCCCTGTTGCCTGATGCTCTGGCAGTATTCGACGCTCTCGTCACCGTGCAGCTGCACGTAGTCGAGCCCATACTCCTTTGCGAGGGCGAGGAGCGTTTCTGGCTTTTCGGAGACGAATACGCCCACCCTTTTCGTAGCGCTTGGCAACACGTTGAGCGCTTCGGCGGACAAGCGTCCCACCACGTATCGGCTGGACTTCGGATAGAAGATGAACCCTACGTAGTCCGGCTTCAAGCGGGCTAGTTGGGCCAGGTTCTCTGCTTCGGCCATTCCGCAGACCTTTATTTTCAACGGTGCGTCGCTCATTTCCCTTGTGATAAACGGTCCGTATACTCTTTGCAGAACGTTATGCAGGCTTGCCCAGGGTTCTCCGCCGCCATGAAGTTCTCACCGATCAGGAATCCGTCGAACCCTCCGTTCCGTAGCATCACCATGTTGTCTATGCTCCGAATGCCACTCTCAGACACCTTAGGCGTCTCTTTGGGCAGGGAGGAGGCCATGGAGATGGAGTGGTTCAAATCGACCTCAAAGGTACGAAGATTTCGGTTATTGATTCCTACCACACTGGTTTCTGGTGTGATATATGCCAACTCTTCTTCGTCATGGAGCTCCAACAACACCTCGAGCCCGAGCTCATTGGCTAAGGCGGCCAGATCCTGTGCCTGCGCACGTTCGAGCACCGCTGCGATGAGCAATATGGCGGAGGCTCCGTTGGCACGGGCTTCGTAGACCTGGTACGGGTCATTGATGAACTCCTTGCGGAGGATAGGGATGTTGAGCACCGACGCCGCCTCCCGCAGGTCCGCGATGGAGCCTCCGAAGAACTGGGTGTCCGTGAGCACGGAAACGGCACTCACGCCTGCCTGCTCGTAGAATCCGACCACCTGCTTGGGCGTTATGCCTCCGTGGATCACTCCTTTCGAAGGTGACTGGCGCTTGAACTCGGCGATGATACCGTTGCGTTTCCGCAGGTTCTCCGAGAGGGAGAAGCAGGGGCGTACGTCGCGGCACATAGCCTTCACCTCCTCAAGGGAGACCTTCCGCTTCGCCTCGGCCACACACTCGCCTTTCGTTGCCATGATTCTTTCCAGATAATTGTTCATGTCTTGAATCGTTAAATAGAATATTTATAATCAAGAATTTAAGGCAATGTATTTCTTCAAGACGGACAATGCCTTGCCTGACTTGAGCGATTCCGTGGCGATCGCGATGCACTCGTCGATTTCCTTCTCAGGCTCCATCACCTTGATGGCGAAGGCTGCATTGATGATCACCACGTTCATCTGGCTCTCTGTCGCATTGCCCTCCAAAACGTCGTCGAATACTTTCTTCGCGTCTTCGATGGTTTGACGGCTCGATCCGCTGAGGTCTGCCACGTTGGAGATAGGCATCTTAACGTCCATTGGCTTGTAAATCTTCTCCATGCTGTTGGTCACCACCTTGAAGTCGCCCGTCAACGATATCTCATCATAGCCGTCGAGGCTGTTCACGATGCCATAGCCGATGCCGATTTTCTGGTATGCGTTGCTGTAGAGACGCATTTGGTCGAGGTTGGCTACACCCAGCAACTGGTAGCTTGGCTGGCATGGGTTAACCAATGGGCCAAGCAGGTTGAAGAAGGTTGGAATCTGCAAGGCTTTGCGGATACCACCCACATGCTTCATGGCGGTGGCGAAGAGTTGCGCATGCAGATAGACGAAGCCGCACTCCTCGATGCTTCGCTTGAGCTTGTCGTTGTCGTTGGTGAACTTCACGCCGTGGTTTTCGATCACGTTGCTCGCTCCACTGACGGAGGTCGAGGCGTAGTTACCGTGCTTAGCCACCTTGTAGCCGGCACCAGCGACAACGAAGCAGGCGCAGGTGGAGATGTTGAACGTGTTTTTTCCGTCACCGCCCGTTCCTACGATATCGATGGGTTTATAGGGGGATAGATCCACATGTACACCTGTGCTGAGGATTCCCTTCCGGAACCCAAGTAGTTCGTCCACGCTGATTCCCCTCATTTGGAGCGCCATGATGAGTGCGGAGATCTGCTCATTGCTATATTTTCCTTGCGTAATGCCTATGAGTATCTGTTCTGTTTCTTCGGATGTCAGCTCCTCGTGGAGCACCAGACGTGATAATATCTGTTTCATGATCGTATGGGTTTATTTGTTTATAAAATTCTCGATGATTTTTTTCCCGTCGGGGGTGAGTACCGATTCGGGGTGGAATTGTATGCCATGGATGTCATACGCCTTGTGTTTCAGCGCCATCACTAGGCCTTCGTCGCTCTTGGCGGTCACCTCCAGCGTGTTAGGCATCGTCTTGGCGTCCACTACCCATGAGTGGTATCTTCCTATAGGGAATCTCTCCGGCAATCCGTTGAACAGATAGTCGTCGTTGGTGCGGCGCACGTCCGTCTGCACACCATGGAACACGTCCGTCAGGTTGGTGAGCTCCGCTCCGAAGTATTGACCGATGGCTTGGTGACCAAGGCACACGCCTAAAATCGGTTTCTTGCCTGCGTACCGATCGATCGTGTCGAGCAGCAGACCCGCCTCGGAAGGGATGCCCGGACCAGGCGACAGCACGATCTTATCATATATCTCAAGGTCGGGCAAAGCGAACTTGTCGTTGCGCACGACGCTGGTGTCGGCACCTACTTCACGCAGCAAATGGTACAAATTGTAGGTGAATGAGTCGTAGTTATCTATTATGACGATTTTCATAATCTTTTCTTTTTAAGTATTTTACATTGTTTCTGCCATCTCAATAGCCTTTTTGAGGGCGCCCAGTTTGTTGTTCACCTCCTGAAGTTCATATTCCTCGTTGCTCTTCGCCACGATACCGCCGCCCGCCTGGAACCAGAGTTCATTGTTACGGCTGACGAAGGTACGGATGGTGATTGCTTGGTTGAGGGAACCGTCGAAGCCGATGATGCCCACGCAACCTCCGTAGGCGCCACGGTTATGGGGCTCGTATTCGCTGATGAGCTGCATGGCGCGCACCTTAGGCGCACCGGAGAGTGTGCCGGCAGGGAAGGTGTCTATGAAGGTGCGGATCGGGTCCGCGTCCGCGTCGAGCTCTCCGCTCACACGGCTCACCAAATGGATGACGTGGCTGTAGTATTGCATATCCTTGTAGAAATCCACCTTCACACCGTGGCAGTTGCGGCTCAGGTCGTTGCGGGCCAAGTCGACCAGCATCACGTGCTCGGCGTTCTCTTTCGGGTCATTTCTCAGGTATTGCGCGTTTTGTGCGTCAATCTCCGCATTGCCCGTGCGCTTGGTCGTGCCCGCTATCGGATCGATGTAAGCCCTGCGCTTGCTGCCGATGATGCGGCAGTGGGTCTCAGGCGATGATCCGAAGATGCGGAAGCCTCCCATATCGAAGTAGAACAAGTAAGGGGAAGGGTTGATGCTGCGCAAAGCACGGTAGAGCTTGAAGTCGTCACCCTCGAAGCGTTGGATGAAACGTCTTGAAAGAACGATTTGAAAGACGTCGCCTCGCAGGCAGTGCTCGATACCCTTGCGGATGTTTGCCTTGTGCTCCTCGTCAGTCAGCGTGCTGGTGGTCTCACCCACAGGATGGAAGTCATACGCCCGGATGTTGGTGCGGTTCATTTGACGTTCGATGAGCGCCAAGTCAGACGCTTCTCCGTCGGCGCAGAGGGAGATGATTTTGAGTGAGCTGTTGTAGTGGTCAAACTCGACGATGTTCTTGAACAAGACGTACAGGATGTCCGGTGCGTCGTTCTTGGTCTGGGTCTCATCCTTCACGGCGATGTTCTCGAAGTAGCGCACCGCATTGAAGGAGGTGTAGCCGAAGAGGCCGCAGTGTAGGTCCTCGCCTCCTTGGATATCGAAGCACGACATGAACTCGCGGATCACCTTGTCCACGTGGCACTTCTCCGAGATCTCCCCCTTCACGACCGAACCGTCCGGGAAGGTCATCTCTGACTTCCCATGCCCGATGGCGATGGAGGCGATAGGGGAGACGCCTATGTAGGAACGGGCGTTCTCCATGCTGTGGTAGTCGGAACTCTCCATGAGCGCACTGCAACTGTACATGTCGCGTAGGCGCATGTATACACTGACTGGAGTGTACATGTCTGCAAGTATCTTCTTGCTTTGAATGGAATAACTAAATCTCTTCATTTTTACTGTATTATTTTTTATTTGTTTTTTCTTGTTGGAATGCTAAAAAAAGAAAGCCCGTTGGAGATTTCCAACGGGCTTCTATATTGTTTAGATATACACACAAGCACTCGCTCACCTCCGGGATTGAAAGAGAGTCGGGCGCCACCAATAAAGGCTGTTAGCTATGTTTGTGTTTACTTTGTATGCCATATCTGCAAATTTTACACCGCAAATGTAATCGTTTAATTTTTGAAATGCAAGGGAATCGACGAGAAATTGATGTGACTACATTTGTGGGAAATTTATTTGTCATATAGAATATATGTAAATATTTACTATTTAGTTATTTACAATTTACTATTTTGGTTGGTTTTAATTCTTAACTCTTAACTCTTAACTCACATCATCTTATCCTCAACCTCTGTCCTGCACGTATCCTATCAGATTTCAGGTTGTTCCATTGCTTCAACTTGGCGACGGATACTCTTCTTCTCTTTGCGATGGAGGAGAGGGAATCTCCTTTCTTTACGACGTAGATGCCTTTACCGACCGCTCCGCCTCTCATGCCTCTGTAGTATGGGTCTGCTTTGGCAGGAAGTACCACCGCACGGTTCAGGGCGAACGAATCCGCCTTGTAGGCGATGATGGAGTCCTTCATGTCGATGAATTTGCCTATGCTCTTTTGTGGGAGGCACAACGTGTATACCTGTCCGTTGCCAGGAATGATGTCTTTCCTGTATTGAGGGTTGAGGCTGCGGAGTAGCTTGATGTCGACTTTCAGCACTTGGGAGATCTGTTCCAGGTGGATGCGCTCGTTCAGGCGTATTGTGTCGCAGAGAACCGGTATCTGCATCTTCGCTGGACAGATGTTATGCTCTTTGTAGTAGGTCATGGCGTAGGTGGCGGCGATGAAGGCCGGCACGTAGCCTCTGGTCTCCAATGGCAGGGAAGGGTAGATGGCCCAATAATCTTTCTTTCCGTTCGCCCGTTTGATGGCTTTGTTCACGTTGCCCGGACCGCAGTTATAGGCGGCGATCACTAACGACCAGTCTCCGTATATTTTGTAAAGGTCTCCTAAGAAACGCACCGCCGCATGGGTGGCTTTGATCGGGTCGCGCCTGTCGTCCACTAAGCTATTGCCCTCCAAACCGTACAGTTTGCCTGTCCCGTACATAAACTGCCATAGTCCGGATGCTCCCGCGCGGGAGAATGCCAGTGGGTTAAGTGCCGACTCGATGACCGGCAAGTATTTTAGCTCGATGGGAAGTTTTGCTGCCTCCAATTCCTGCTCGAAGATCGGGAAGTAGTATTCTCCGATTCCCAGCATGTTCTCCACCTGTTTGCGGCGCTTCAGCACATATAACTCGATGTGTTTCTTCACGATAGGGTTGAAGGCGAGCTCCATGATGGCGGGTATTTTTTGCAGTCTGGCGATGTAGACTTCGTCGCTGCAACCGACGCCGATGCTGTCCGATACGCATTTGCGTTTTTTAGGTTGTACGATGACGGATTGGTAGTATTCGTTCAGAAGACTATCCATTTGGGTGTCGAACCCGACGGGGAGGTCAGTGTAGGTTTTGATGGTATCCCCTTTGGCGTTCGCGGTCTCGACGGAATCGATGAAAGCTAAATCTTCTTGCTCCTCAAACTCCTCTTCCTGGGCCATGATTTCAGCCTCTGTCGAATCGTTTTCGATCTCTGTTACTTCTTCGTCTTGTGCCATCACGTTAGTACTTGCCAATACCAACGCAATGATTGTCCATAAATGCTTCAACATTATTACTTTCTCCTAAAACGTAATGTTACAGCGGAATCCGAAAGATCTGTTTTTGTTCACGTAATCCGTACTGTAACTATTGATGACTGGCTCCACACGGAGCGATAAGTCGTTTGATACTGTGAAATCGTATAGATGGGCGTCTACAAACGCGTCTACCGCACTGACCATATACAACATTACCATGGCGAAGACGCTCATGTCCCTTGTGCGCCTGTAATTGTTCATCTTGGTGCGCAATGTGTTGGGCAGCCATGATTGTGATCCGTCATAGGAGGGAAACAAGTTCATGTAACTCTCCGTATTGGGGTCGCTGTCGATGATGTCGTGGTAGGCGTTGCGGTAATCGTTGTACATTCGTCCGTTCCATGTGATTAGGTAGGTGCAGGCTAAAACACCACCGTACAGGACGGGTAGTTTCCAATAACTACGGTTGTAGATTTGTCCCAATCCCGGGCATACGATGGCATACCATGTCGCTCGCTTCGGGTCTGGCTTAAATGCCTCTTCCTCAGGTTTGGTTTTCTTCGCCTTTTTAGATGTCTTGACTGACTCCGCCGTTACGGGAGTCGGTTCTTCTTGAATGACTGTGACCTCCTTGGTGGTCGTGTCAACCGTTGTCATCGCCGCACTGTCTATCCGTGTCTCCGCATTGGCGACAGCGTCCGTCGTCTCCTCTCCATAGGAGGGAATAGCTATGGACAACAAAGCGATTAGCAGAACAAATATGGTGACAATCTTTTTCAATCCTTCCCCTTCCTGTCTATGAATTTTTTATGGAGTCGAATATGCTCATGATCTGCAACAACTCGTCGTCGTTGCTGAACTGTATCGTGATTTTTCCCTTCCCTTTTTTGTCGCAGGTCATGCTGATTGGCGTGTTGAACAAACCGTTCAGCCTGTCCTTCAGTGCGGCGTAATCTTCAGGGAGTTCATCCTTCTTCGTCTCTTTCTTTATGGAATCTGTCGCTTTGCCTTCCTTAATGTTCTTTGCCAACTCCTCCACCTTGCGGACGGATAGTCCCTCCGCTATGATTCGGTTGTAGACTTCAAGTTGGGCGACAGGATTCTCGATGGCCATCAGGGCGCGGGCATGGCCCATGTCTAATTTCTTGTCCTTCACTGCCATCTGTATCTCTGCGGGGAGTCTGAGCAAGCGGAGGTAGTTGGCCACCGTCGCGCGTTTCTTGCCCACACGCTCGCTGAGTTGGTCTTGTGTGTAGTCGCACTTGTCCATGAGGTTCTGATAGGCGAGTGCCTCCTCTATGGCGTTCAGGTCTTCACGCTGGATGTTCTCCACAAGGGCCATCTCCATCAATTGGGAATCGTTCACGTCCCTGATGTAGGCTGGTATGCTCTCTATTCCTGCGATTTGGGAGGCCCTGAAACGACGCTCTCCCGCAATGATTTGGTACTTTCCGTCCTCTATCTTGCGCAATGTGATGGGTTGTACCACCCCTATCTGTTTGATGGAGTCCGCTAATTCTTGGAGCGCTTCCTCGTCGAAGTCCCGACGTGGTTGGTCAGGGTTGGCCTCTATCTCAGACAACTTCACTTCGTTGATGGATGATGCGCCTGAAACGCGCTCATGCTCGTCATCTGTCGGGATCATTGAGCTAATCCCTCTGTTCAAGTTCAAACCTCCGAATTTCTTAGCCATGTCTCTTATGCTTCTACGTTAACATCTTTTGAACATCTTACTAACAATTCGTTAGCCAGACTCATATAGTTGATGGCGCCCCTGGAGTCCGCATCGTAGGTGATGACGGGTTTTCCGTAGCTAGGAGCTTCACCCAAGCGTACATTTCGTTGTATGATGGTTTCGAACACCATGTCCTTGAAGTTCTTCCGAACATCGTCCACCACCATTCTGTTGAGTGCGGTGCGGGCGTCGTACATGGTCAAAAGGAATCCTTCGATTTCGAGACCTGGATTCAATTTGCTCTTCACCAATTTGATGGTGGCGAGCAACTTGGCGATTCCCTCTAAGGCGAAGTACTCGCATTGCACAGGGATGATGATGGAGTCTGCCGCTGTCAGGGAGTTGATGGTGATCAGTCCTAAGGATGGACAACAGTCAATGAAGATGAAGTCGTAGTCGTTCCGCAACTTCTCCAACATCGCCTTCATGTATTTCTCTCGGTCTTCCAGGTTGATCATTTCAACCTCCGCACCGACCAAATCCACATGGGAAGGAATAATCTTCAGATTGTCGAGCTCAGTGTCGTAGATCGCTTCGTGCGGGTCAATCTCACCGGATATGCACTCGTACACGGTCTTTTTCAGTTTGCGGACATCCAATCCGAGTCCAGATGAGGCATTGGCCTGCGGATCTGCGTCCACAATCAACACCTTCTTCTCCAGCACTGCCAAAGAAGCCGCCAAGTTGACGGCTGTCGTGGTTTTCCCCACGCCGCCCTTCTGATTTGCGATTGCTATGATCTTTCCCATACGAACTCCAAGTTTTGTTCAACGCGAATATAATTATTTTTTTTCATACCCTCTTGCGATTACTTGACTCGGTGGTTAAAAAGGATTAACACGTTTTTAACAACGTGGGGGGATGCCCTCTTTCGTGTCTTATTAATCGTTTGAAAATAAATGCGTTGTATTTCTTTACTATAGTTCTTTCTTCAGATAGAGCCCGGTGGCGCTCCGTTGGTTCCGTGCAATTTCCTCTGGCGTGCCTGTCGCCAAAATCTTTCCACCTCCTCGTCCGCCTTCGGGCCCCATGTCGATGACATAATCCGCTGATTTGATGATGTCCAGATTGTGCTCGATGACGATGATGGAATTGCCTCTGTCCGCCAGTTTGTTCAATACATCCAGCAATATCCTTATGTCTTCGAAGTGAAGTCCTGTGGTGGGCTCGTCGAGGATATAGAGCGTGTTGCCGGTCTCCTTCCTCATCAGTTCGGTGGCGAGCTTGATGCGTTGGCTCTCTCCGCCTGAAAGGGTGGTGGAGGGTTGCCCTAAACGGATATAGCCTAATCCGATCTCTTGTAATGTCTTGACCTTATGGTAGATGGATGGTATGTTTTCGAAGAATTCGACGGCCATGTTGATGGTCATGTCCAGCACGTCGGCGATGGATTTTCCCTTGTAACGTACCTCCAAGGTCTCTCGGTTGTATCGTTTGCCTTGGCAGGTCTCGCATGGCACGAGCACGTCGGGCAGGAAGTTCATCTCGATGGTCCTGAATCCGTTTCCTCCGCAGGTCTCGCACCTTCCGCCTTTTACGTTGAAGGAGAACCGCCCCGGCTTATATCCCCTGATTTTGGACTCTGGCAGGGTGACGAATAGTTCGCGGATCTCCCCGAATAGGCCGGTGTAGGTGGCTGGATTGGACCGTGGTGTGCGACCGATAGGGGTTTGGTCCACGTTGATGACTTTGTCTATGTTCTCCAATCCTTCGATCCTGTCGTATGGCAACGGGTCTTGCAAGGAGTTGTAGAAGTGTTGGCTGAGGATGGGCTGCAGGGTGTCGTTGATGAGCGAGGACTTGCCGCTGCCCGACACGCCCGACACGCAGACGAGTTTGCCCAAAGGTATCTCCACGTCCACGTTCTTCAGGTTGTTTCCTCTCGCTCCGTAGAGGCGGATGCTCTTGCCTGTTCCCTCCCGCTTCTCTGGTCTTACCTCAATCTTGCGTTTGCCGTTGAGGTATTCCGCCGTCATCGTATTGGTTTTCAACATGTCAGCAGGGGTGCCTTCGAAGACGACGTTCCCTCCCTTGCGGCCTGCCAGTGGTCCCATGTCCACGATGTAGTCGGACTCGAGCATCATGTCTTTGTCGTGCTCCACCACGATGATGGAGTTGCCTATGTCTCGTAATCGTTTGAGCGAGTTGATGAGTCGGGTGTTGTCCCTCTGATGTAAGCCGATGCTGGGCTCGTCGAGGATGTAGAGCACGTTGACGAGCTGTGAACCGATCTGTGTCGCCAGTCTGATGCGTTGGCTCTCGCCGCCGGAAAGCGTTGCGGTGGCGCGGTTGAGGGAGAGGTAGTCCAGTCCGACGTCGACAAGGAATTGTAGCCTCGTCTGTATCTCCTTGAGTATCTCCGTGGCGATGGTGCGTTGTTTCTCTTCCAACTTGTCGACCACATTGGCTGTCCATTCCTGCAGTTCGGCGATGTCCATGTTGGCGAGTTGGTCTATGCTTTTCCCCGCGATCTTGTAGTTCCTCGCCTCTTGGTTGATACGGCTACCGCCGCACTCCGGGCAGACGATCGTCTTGCTGAATTGTTCCGCCCATTTCTGCGAGGTGGCGGAGGTGTCGCCCTCCCGTTGCATCTCGATGTAGCGGATGACGCCCTCGAAGCTATAGGTGCAGTGTGATTCGCCCAATGAACTGTTTTTCACGCAGATACGTTCGTCCGTTCCGTTGAGGATAGCGTTCAATGCCTCCTCGGGAATCTCCTCTATTGGATCCTTCAGGGAGAATTCGTATTTCTCCGCGATGGACTCCAACATCCAGAAGAAGAGAGATTTTTTATATTTTCCTAACGGGGATATGCCTCCGTTGTAGATGCTTTGACGTTTGTCTGGTATGATTTTATCCAGGTCTATTTCGTTGACGTATCCTAGACCTTTGCATTTGTCGCAGGCCCCGTGGGGCGAATTGAAGGAGAAGTTGTGCGGGGCGGGTTCCGCATAGGAGATGCCGGAGGTGGGGCACATGAGGTGGCGGCTGAAGTGGCGGCTGCTGCCATCGCTTTTCTTGACCACGATGAGCGTTCCGTTTCCCTGCTTCATGGCGATCCGTACCGAGTCTTTGATGCGCTTCTCGTTCTTGTCTGTGATGATGAGCTTGTCGATGACCACCTCGATGGTGTGGTTCTTGTAACGGTCCAGCTTCATGCCGTGGGTGATCTCCCTCATCTCTCCGTCCACGCGCACGTTCAGGTAACCCTTCTTGCGGGTCTGCTCGAAGAGCTCTTTGTAGTGTCCTTTCCTGGAGTTGACGAGCGGTGCGAGGATTAGGACGGCCTCGCCCTTGTAGTCCGCGTGTATGAGGCTGAGGATTTGATCCTCGGTGTATTTCACCATTTTCTCTCCCGTGACGTAGGAGTAGGCCTCTCCGGCCCTGGCGAAGAGTAGTCGCAGGAAGTCATAGATCTCCGTGGTCGTGCCTACCGTGGAGCGTGGGTTTTTGTTGGTCGTTTTTTGCTCGATGGAGATGACGGGGCTAAGTCCGGTTATCTTGTCCACGTCCGGACGTTCGATATTGCCCAAGAAGTTCCTTGCGTAGGACGAGAAGGTCTCGATGTAGCGCCGTTGTCCCTCCGCATAGATGGTGTCGAACGCCAACGAGGACTTGCCGCTTCCGCTCAGTCCTGTGATTACGGTCAATTTGTCCCGGGGGATGCTCACGTCGATATTCTTCAGGTTATGTACCCTTGCGCCGTAGACGTCTATCCATCCAGTTCCTTGTTCTTTCTTGATCTCCACTTTTGTTTCGCCTTTCCTTTTTCTAATCTGTGCGCGAATTTAGTCATTTTTGACAAAAAAAAGAGTGCGGAACGAATCTGCACTCTTTATGGTTCGTTTCTAACTTCTCAGTCTTATTGGAAGATGAATCGGCAAGCTCCCACTCCGACTGTTTCGTCCGTGCTTTTGGCGTTGCCTTGCGCATCGTAGATGAGGAGGGTGCTGTTGGTGATCCATCCGTTGATATTGGCGGTGTAGATGTCTCCGCTTTTCGGGTCCACGTTGAATCCGTAGAATCCGTCGCCCTCGACTATCTCTTTGGCGCTTTGTGTTGCGATGTCGTAGCTTCCGATGCCGCTCTTCTCATTTTCCGTGTATGCTCCTGATATGGTACGGTAGAGGATGGCTGTCTTGCTCGGATTGACGCTTAGGTGGCCTTCTCCCGCGAAGTTGTCCAGTTGCGTGTAATTGTCGACGGAGTCTTTGCTGAAATCCAACCGTGTGATGCCTCCGAAAGCGTTGTAGTTCTCGTCATATCCGCTGAGGGATGCCCAGATGTTGTTGTCCGCATCCTTTGTGAAATGCTTCACATTGAGTGCGCTTGGAACCTTCACTGTCTTCTCCACGGCGAGGGTGGTCGGGTTGATGAGTTTCACTTTGTTGCCTTCTCCCACAACGATCTTTCCGTTTAGGGTGGTGATGCCTTCCGGTTGTCCGTCCAGTTCAATGAAGGTGTCTATCTCCGCTGCGGCGATGTCCACCTTGTAGACGCGTCCTTCAGGTGTGTACCAATCTGGCACGGAAGTCACGAAGAGGTATCCGTCTGCGACCGTTCCATATCTTGGGGTGATGATCCCTTTAATGGTGAAGAGCCTCTTGAAGTCGCTTAGGTTCAGTGCCTCTACCTTATCCTCGTTATTGCAGATGATGAACATCTTGCCTCTGTCGATGAACCCTGATTCGATGATGGCGGCGAGGTGATGCCCATTGGCTGTTTTGTACACTTGGTTCGTGATTTCTCCATTTTTGTCGATGACGCTGATGCTTCCGTTTGCTTCGTTGAAGTTTCCTTGGTTCAGGATGATGCATGTGCGGTCGTTCTCACTGACGCTGCCGTTTCCATTGCTTTCTTCTTCATCCTTGCAACTGCTGAAGTTACCTATGATTAGAGCGCTGACAATAAATAACCATAGTTTTTGGAATAATGTTTTCTTTTTCATGTTAAATAAAGTTTTGTTTGCGCAAATTTAGCGAATGGGACTGTAGAAAACAATGTTTATGATAAAATTCGTTCCCCCTTTCAAAAAATAAAGATCACACCCCTTGCGGCATTGTTTTTCGATCCGCAAGGGGTGTGGATATTTTTGTGGAAATTTCTTTCCTTCCTTTCCTGCTTTATGAGGCTTACCAACCGCCCCATTGGCTGCCACCGCCCCACTGGCCGCCACCGCCGCCGAATGCGCTGCCATTGCCGGTTTCTGTCTTGACTTCTAGCCTTTGGAATTGGTTGAGGTTGAAGTTCTGCTCCGGATCGTAGAACCCGAATTTATCGAAGTAGTTCAACTCTCCGTTGAAGTTGTTGCCCACATAGAAGTTGTAGTTCCTTATGTTAGCATTGTAGGCGCAGATGGCTCCATTCCCGTTGTTTGCGTTGTATGGGTCGAGAGGCATCTTCAACGCTGCGATGACATTGCCGGAGTTGTTCGCTACTACGATGTATTGTCCCGCTTTCAAGGTGAAGCTGTTGTTGTAGATGTGGCCTTCCGATGCGACTGGAATAGACTCGTTGAACATTCCGTTTCCGCCGACTGCCAAGACGAAGCCACCTTTGTGGGTGATTCCTTCCGCATCCAGAGGAGAGTTCAGGGAGTGTCTCTGAGCTACTACGGTAATACCACCAGTGATGACCATGTCTCCGTTAGAGTCCAGACCGTCACCTTCCGCTTGTGCGAAGTGGATTCCGCCCTTGAGGTAAATATGTACGTTGTCAGATTTCTCTTGGCCGTTGGTGGCGTTCCAAGCGTCGTCCGAAGCGACCACGTAGGTGCGGCTATCTCCGTCAAGGGTGATGGAGGCGCCGGAGAATGCCTCGTAAGAAGAAGGCACCGTCACACTTCCGCCGAGGATGTTCAATTCTTTCTTGCCGAATACGCCTTGGTCGTATGGTGCATCCACCTCGATGTTTCCGTTGTTGATGGTGAGGATTCCCTCTGCGAGGATACCCGTGTCGTATGCGTAGATGTCAATGCATCCGCTGTTGATGGTGATGTTGCCATCCGCTTTGATACCCTTCGGTGAACCATGTGCCTTGGTGCGGATTCCCTCGATGGATCCTCCGTCGTGGGTGTGGGTCTCGTTCTTTTGGCTACCAGCGTTGATGATGAGTTTCAGGTTGTTGTCGTCACCGTTTTTCTCTCCGATGGTGACGTTTCCGTCGCACATGAGTCCTTTACCCAATGTGGCAGTCAAGTTGGCCGATCCGCCTGTCATGGTGAAGTTCTTGCCCGCTTTGATGATTTTCGATGCGGCGTAGCTGTAGGTTGTCTTAGAGCTTCCTCCGAAGCCCCACATGCCACCACCGCCACCACCGCCGGATTGGGTTTGCCCGGTGATGTAGTAGCCTCCTTCTATCTTGATGGTCAGATCACCGCCACTGATAGTCATGTCATCGTCCGCTTTGATGCCTTTGCAGAGGTATGCGTCTGAACCTATATGGATGTCCACTTTACCGTCGGTAAGGGTGAACTTGCCGTCGCATTTGATACCTGTGCAGGAGACAGTGTCCCTGTTGGCTTTCTCGTCGTATTGCTTGCCTGTCAGATCGATGGAGAGCTCTCCTCCGTTGAGGATCACATTTGCGTCCGAGTTGAGGCCCTTGGCAGCGATGCCAGCTCCTTTGATCTCCACATTGGCGTCGTTGTTGATCTCTATGTCTCCGTCGCAAGCGATGGCTGCATTGTAATTGAATTCGTTGTTTGTTCCTGCAAATGGTTCCTTCGCATTGAGTGCGGCGATCAGGTCTCCTCCCGTGACGGTTACTGTCTGTTTCGCTTTAACGGCCTTGGACCCTTTCCCGTCCACGTTGACGTTGACGGAGCCTCCGTTGATTTCAATGATGCTATCACATTTCAATCCTTTGGTGTCATCCGATGCGACGTCGAGGTCGATGGTTCCTCCATTGACGAGGATCAGCTCGCTACAATCCACACCGTCGCTGGTAGTCCCTTTGATGGACAATCCTCCGCCATACATCTCCAGTCCGTCTGCGTTGATGCCATCTCCCTTCGCACCGTTGATGGCAACCTCTCCGCTATATATCTCTATGCGCTTGGCGGAGTTGATGGCATGTTGTTTCTCTCCTTTGATAGTGAGCTTGCCGACCTTCTTTCCTTCTCCCTCTTCGATGTCGTTGATCTTAAGTTTCGATTTGGAGTAGAGCGCCGCTTTCAGGTTGTTATTCTCACTGTCTGTGAGGCTGGACTCTCCTTTGAGGTATACGGTGGCCGCATAGGATTCGTCATCCAATCCTTTGTTTAGGACGATCGGAGCGGTCTCGCACGAGAGCGAAAGATTGTCGAACACCAGCGTATACCCCTTGTCTGGTGTGAAGTTGAACGAGCCATTGTCGGAAGATCCTGAAAGATAGTAGACGATGCCTTTCTGCCCTTCGGAGGAGATGATGGTCACATCTGAACCATCAGCATAGGCGTCGATGTTGTCAAATGGATTGTCGATGGTGACAGAGCTTCCTTTATAGGTGACGAACACGGTGTCTCCTTTTGACATGTTGAAGGTTACACTGTCGATGTTGCTAAGGTCATAGTCCGTCGTCTTTCCGTTCAGGGATTCTAGTAGGATTTTCCCGTCTTTGAATCGAATGGTGTCGACACTTTCGGCGGGGAGAGATGTCTTGTCACTTCCGAAGTGGAAAATGATCGTAGTCTGTGCCCAAACGAACAGCCCTATGAACAAGCATGCGATAAGTATAATGTTCCTTTTCATATGATTTGAGTTTATGTGTTTTTTATATAGGTTCGTCTCGTCGTTTCATGGCCTAACTTAGTGTTCTTCTAAGGTGGAGCGGGGGAATCGTACCCTTTTCTTGCATCCTCATGATAGTTCGTGTCAGTTAGAAAACCGAGGGTTAATGTCACTAAGACTGGCTGATTACCGATTAATCCAATTTGGCTGTAATATTATTATATATTTCCCGATTGGGCAATTTCTTTTAGACGAAATGCCATTTTTTTTCAGTGACGAACGAAATAGGAGGCCGTTCTGGCTGTTTAGTGCCTCAAAAAAAGAGGTCATCCTCTCCGTAAAGAAGGATGACCTCTCACCTTAAAAATTAAAAAATAAAATGAATTGGCAGGATTCGTTTACTCTTAGTCTTTATTCCGAGCATGTTTGGTACTTCCCGGGCTCGTGTATCGGATTTTCACCGTTGAATCCTCTTGGACGTTTGACATTTTCGTCGTAGCGTGTTTTGCTGAATATTCGGAAATCGCCTCGTTCGTAGTCTTGGAATGAAATGTGACAGTAGATCGGTCCTTCTGGCAGGTATTCATTATGGGACATGGTACGGGTTCCTACCGTGTAGAGGTAATTGTAGTATCCGTCTTTGAAGACGATGTGGAGTGCTATGTTGCCGACGGTGAACCATCGCCCTTTGGCAAGGATGTTCTCTTTGTGGCTGTCGTCATAGTCCATCACCACGAATTCGGCGTCGCCATTGGGTGAGAGATGGTACCTGTATTTGTGGTTGCCACCGCAGCATCGTCCGTCCATGAACCATGTATATCCGTTTTCGAGCATGAGCCTTGGGTCGCGTACGGATGTGTCTGGATGTGCGAGTTGCTCTGGCGTGACGAATCTCTCTGGCTCGACGTTTTTGATCAGGTCGTCCAATGTGGAGAATGGTTTGTTGACCTTTGGCAGTTTTGTGGCCTCTGATTTAGCTCGCTTATAGAGACGATATGGCAATCCGTCGTTCCCGATCATTGTCATCTCATCTTCGCTGAATACATAGTATGCGTAGGTGGTTGTTTTACCTGAACTGGATACAATGTTCAGGGATCTGTTGTTGAGTGTGTACCAATCTCCTGTAACGTCAGGGTAGCCGGTGACGCCACCTGCTCCATCTTCTTGGACGATGAGTGTGCCGCTTTCTCCAATCCAAGCCTCCTCATCGGTGGTGATCAGCCTACAGTCGCGGTATTCGCTCCCTTCACAGTTGGAGGCTTGTGGATTGGCGGCTTTGCAAGGAGCAGTCATGCCTTCTGGCATCTTCTCCGAGTAGCCGAGTCTGAAACCCATTCCGGCCGCGCCATCTCTTGAACGTATCGCTCTTCGACTCACCCTCGCGAACTCTTCCGGCTCGCTGTAGTGTCCGCCTCGACGGGTCTTGTTACCAGAGCCTGTGAGCTGGATAGGGTTGGTCTTTGGCGTGTCAGTATAGGCAATCAACCAATCGTATACCCACTCCCATGAGTTGCCGCTCATGTCGTAGATCCCTAATTCGTTGGGTTTCTTCGTACCCACTTCATGAGGGGAGTCTCCGCTGTTGCCGGCATGCCATGCCACTTCGTCCGCATCGTCGCTTCCTGCGTATTTGTGGTTCAATGGCACACCTTTCTTGCCTCCTCTTGCCGCGAATTCCCACTCTGCGTCGGTCAATAGTCGATAGGTGCGTCCTGTCTTCTCGTTTAACTTGCAAATGAAGTCGTTTGCTTCAAACCAGCTGACTCCAATTTTCGGGGCTTTGCCTTTCTCCCAGAAATTGGATGTGGTGCCCATGACTGCGTTCCAAAGCTCGTTGGTCACCTCATACTTGCAGATGAAGAAGTCGCTTACGGTCACTTGATGGGAAGGTGTCTCGTATTTCTTGTCCTGCTCTGCGCAATCGTCGCATCCTCTGGTATAGGTGCCTCCTTCCACGTAGACCATCTCGATGACGACTTTGCCCACGGTGTCGGAGAAGTCTCCTTTCGGATGGATCGTGTTGTCTGTGAATGTGGCGCTGTCCACATCGGCGATCTTGTATTTCTTCGTTTGGTCACCCTCGATCAGCATCTCGTTCCTCTTGAATCTGATGGTGTCGATCTCTTCTGTTCTCATCGATTCTTTTTGACCGCCCTTTAAATGTATGGTCAAAATCTCCTGTGCCGACCATGAGAGAATGCTCACAGCCGACAGAACCGCAAATAATATGTACTTTTTCATTTCTTGCTGAATTTAATGTATGTGTTGTTTAACTTAATAGTGTAAATGCCTTGGGGAATGTCGCTTAGATTGATGCGTTCTCCCCTTTGGATCTTCCCCGAAGCGATCTGTTCGCCCTTCAGGTTGAATATCGCATATTGGACGGGCGCAGAAGATGGCGGATTGATTTCCAAGTAATCCGAAGCAGGGTTCGGATAGATGCGGAAATCGGAGTCGCCTTGAAGAAGAGATGTGCCAGACGAGGAGTACTCCATAACCTGGAGTTTCCGGATCTCGCTGATCTTCTCTTTTTGGGGGGTGCTTGTCCCGTCTGGTTCCACTACTAAGTACTCGCCGGAGAAAAAGATTTTGCCGGTTTCATACATTGAATACTCTCTTGTGCCGCTTCTCGAATCCACGGTCACTTTCGCTGCTGGTGTGCCGCCCGCAAACGTAACATGAGGGCACAGCAATAGCAGGAATAAAACTGAATAACTTTTAGTGTTTTTCATCTTATAAAAAAGATTTGCTATATAGTTGGTGAGGGCAAATATATGTTTTTTTTTGAAACAACTATTTGTTTTTCAGCGAATAATTTTTTTTTCTGCAGATTGTGGCTCGTCGCGCTTATTTCTTCAAGCCAAGTTTCCATTGCGCACCGATAGAGAAGTTTCGTCCTGGCATCGCCCTGTATGGAATGTTCTGATAGTCGGTGTCGAATAGGTTGTTTATTTGCCCGTTGAGAATGATCTCCTGATCGCAAGTCGTACATTTTTTCTTTCGCAGGGGAATTCTGAACTCTCCGTATAGGTTCCACAAGAGATAAGCGGGCATGATGTCGTATATATCGGAGGAGGTACGCTCTCCCGTGTATTGCACATTGAGGGAAAAACTGGTGCGCTTTTGCTGTACCAACCACCTTCCCGATAGGGTGTGCTGGGGTAGTAGCGGCATCTGATGACCGATGAATGGTTTTATGTTCACGAATCCTGCCTTGATCTCCGTGAAGGAGTAGTTGTGGCGGATGCTGATCTTGTTTTGGACCCGGGAGATCGGGAAGGCGTGTGTCATGCCCGACTCGATGCCTTTGGCCAAGACCCTTTCTATGTTGATGGGCTTCCAAATGATTCCTCTGGGCATCCACATGATCCAGTTGTCCACATCGTTTCTGTAGAGGGTGACGCCTGAGGTGAATCGGTAATGCTCGAGTGTGGTGTTCCAATGACATTTCACCTCCCAGCTGAGTGCGTTCTCCGGATCTAGGTCTATGTTCCCTAAATGTCCCCAATATCGGTCGTTGAGGTTCGGAATCTTGGTGTTCCTCGATATGTTGCAACCGATCCCCCAATCATTCTTTTTTAGCCGCATGGGGGTGATGTATATGCCAAGGGAGGGGGATAGCGGAATGTGGATGTTGCTGGCGAATCCTTTCCTGATGTTCCCATGGAGGGTTAGCTTGGAGGAGGGACGGAATCGGGAGAGGAGGAAGATGGACCCCCGCCATTCGTGGGTCCCTGCTTGGTAGGCATCTACTTCAGGATGGATGTATTGGATGTCTCCTCCCGCCTCTATGGTGCTTTTCTTCATGTCTTTCCTCACGTTGGATGCGACGGAGATGTCGTGTGTGGCGATGAGGTCCTCTTTGTAGTGTTCCCTGTCGTTGTTCCATGCGGCTTTGTTGCGCCAAGTGATCCATTTCCCTTTCCCTTCGTGGCGGAGGATGACTTTACTGCTTTGGTCCGTTATGTCCTCGTATTTGGAGGGGTCTTCATTGTTTTGCATCATCGGTTGTATGCGTCGATCGTAGAGGGTGTGCCAGATGCTTGCCCCGAGGGTGTTGCGCGAATTTATTTTAACATCGGTCTCGTTGAGTATTCCGTAACTTTTGTAGGCGGCGTTTTTTTGCCTGAATTCCTCGTCCCTGAAGTGGAAGGTGAAATTGTTTTCGCATCGTTGATGGAACAAAACGGTATGGTTTTGGACCTTCTCGTTGCCGATGTTCATCTTGAGGCCGTTGAAATCCTTCTGGTAGGATCCGTGGTCGGTTTGGAGGGAGATTTTGAATCGGTTGCTCCAGTCGGGTTTGGAGGTGAGGGTGACGGCTCCTCCGATGGTGCCATTGCCGAAGACGGAACTTTCCCCGCCAGGGTAAATCTCTATTTGGTCGAAGAAAAAGACGGGGATGAGGCTGTAGTCTGTCTGTCCCATGGTGAGGGGACTGATGTTGATGCCGTTCCATAATGTTTGGGTATGCGATGCGGATGTGCCTCTCAGCGAGATGGTGGTCATCATGCCATTGCCGTTCTGCTTCACGACGAAAGGGGTGCTTTGCGTGATGAGGTCTGCGATGGAGGTGTGCCCTTTCTCACGAAGGATGGTGGAGTCTGCCTTGTAAGGGGTGGCGTTGGTGAAATCAGACGTGCTGCGCTCTTTCTCTCCAGAGACAGTCACCTCGTCCAGCATGTCGCTGTTCGGTGTCGGGTTCTCCAATGCTTGTGCCGCGACGGACAAATGTGCGACGAGACATAAGATGGCTAAAAGACGATTTTGCATGAGATAGGGTAGTGATCGGAGTATTTTTCCTTCTCTATGTGGAACTGGATGGCTTTCCCTTCTTTGCTATGCATGATTTGATCGATGCGGAAGTGGAACAATTTGCCGTTGTAGGTGTAGCCATAACCGGACCCGCATTCCTCAAAGGAGTCGACAAGTTTCTCACCCAAGACGGTGTGGTAGGTGTATGAGACTGGCACGTCGTTGAAGTCACCACAGAGGATGATGGGGTACTTCGTTTGCTTGATCAAGTTGTTCACAATCTCCGCTTGCTTGGCTCTGATTTTATAGGAGGTGCTCATCTTTGTGGATACGGAATTCACGACGCTGTTTGCGTCGTTTTTAGACACGGCCTTGATTTTCCTTAGTTTCGCCTTCTCCTCTTCTGTTAGCTTATTGCTCTCGAAGTGGCAATCGAAGACACGTATGGTGTCGCCCTTGACGACGATATCCGCATAGACGGCGCTGTTGTGCTCTGACTCATAGTCGATCACCCCCTTCTTCACGATCGGGTATTTGGAGAGGATGGCGACCCCTATCTGAGCATTCCATGTGAGTTGGTTCTCGTAGACGGCGCAATATGGGTATAGGGTGGATAGCGTGTCCGTGATATCCTTTTGGGAAAGGTATCCCCTGCGGGTGCTGTGCCCGAACTCTTGGATGCAAACGATGTCTGAACCGCAGTTTAGTATGTATTGCACCGTTTTGTTCTTCTCTTTTGGGGCGAAGAACTGGAACATCTGCACGTTGTAACTGGTGACGGACAATGTATCCCCTACCGCCCTGTGGTCGTGGCCGATGGAGAAGGTCCGACGTGTCTCGCTGTAGCAGATTACTATGCTGATGATCGGGATGAGGAAATAAATCTTTTTCCGCGCTATCCAGAACAATAGGAACGCCACGTTGGCGAGCAACAGGTATGGAAACGCCAACCCCAAGTAGGAGGGTAGAATATGGTCGGCCGGGTTGATGAAGCAGGCCATCTTGCCAATGAACATGCAAAGCGCCACGATCCCATTCAATAGAATCGCGAAGGTGTAGACTGTGAACCGTATGACCCCCAGTTTTTTACCTTTTCTTTCCGAAGAGTTTTCCTTTTTCATCGTCGCTCAATGATTCGTAGCCACTGCTTTTTATCTTGTCGAGTATCTTGTCGATTTCGTCGTTCTCCTGTTTCTTCCTATAGTTATATTCTTGGTCACTCTCCATATTCGTGTGGGAGACCTTCATTTTGGGTTTCCTTCCCGCACCATGGATCAGGTTGGCGGCCCGATGGAGTATATTGTTGATCCAGTCCGTTATATTCTTCCCTTTTTTGTATTCTATGGCGAATATATATCCGGCGATCGCTCCACCGATATGGGCAAGTTCCCCTCCCGCATTCTCCGCATTGATTTGCATCAGACTGATCAGTACGCTGACGAGGGCGATCCATTTGATTTTCACGTCGCCGATGAGGACCAGGCGCATGGTCTGGTTGGGGGCGAAGACCGCCGTCGCGATGGTGATCGCCATGACCGATGCGGAAGCGCCCAACAACATGGATAATCCGACAACCGGGGCAAATTTTGGAAGGAGGTTGAAGGCGATAATGTAGGTGGCACCCCCTGCGATTCCTCCTAAAATATAAAGTCCGACCAAATCGTGTTGCGAGCAGTATTGCATGAAAAGTTTGCCAAACCAATAGAGCATCAGCAGGTTGAAGAGGATGTGGATGAAACTTTTGTGGAAAAACATATAGGTGAGGATGCTCCAAGGCCTATGCGCAAATGTGCTAACCTGCGCAGGTAGCATGAGTGAATCGACCCACTCCGTATTGACGTTGAAGAGGCCTAATAGGGCTTGGGCGATGCTGATGACTAAAAACACACCAAGATTGATGTATATTAATTTAGTCAGCGTCGTCCCGTTTTTGAACGATTCAATCAATTCCTCTTTTATTTCTCCTCTCATATTGTTTTTTCTTGTTGGAACTTTTTCTTGTTATTATGTCTCCAGTATAGGATAAGCAATAAACCGAACAATAATCCACCCAGGTGCGCGAAGTGCGCCACGTTGTCGAGTTTGAAATTCCCGACGCCGAAGAACAACTCGAATATGGCATAGCCGATAACCATGTATTTCGCCTTGATAGGTATCGGGATGAACATGATGTAGAGCGGTTGGTTCGGGAAGAACATGCCGAATGCGAGCAGGAGCGCGAATATGGCACCGGATGCGCCGACAGTGATGTATGCGTTGTATATGTTATTGGCGTGATTCGTCACTTCGCCGATTGTGTGGAGCACTATGTTGTTGCCCACATCGATTGGTTTCGGCAAACCCTCTTCGACGATTCGATTGACTTCTGCCGTGAGTGGCGCCAAATCGTAGGCCCATGCGATTTGTTGGATGATTCCCGCGCCGATGCCCGTCACGAAATAGTAGATGAGAAATTTATTTCGGCCCAAAGTGCGTTCGACGATCGGGCCGAACATGTATAAGTTGAACATGTTGCAGAGCAAGTGGACGATGGTATTAGGGTCGTGCAGGAACATATAGGTCACGAACTGGAACGGTTTGAAGTCCGTTCCTGCCCAATAGTGCAACCCGAAGTGTTCGTAGAGGTCTATGTGGATCCTTGGCAACAGTTGGGCAGCCACCCAAAGCAGGACATTGATGATAATCAAATGGATCGTGATGGACGCACTATTTTTGTTAGTCTCTATTCCCATGTCTTTTCTCGAAATTTAATGCCACAAAAATAAATAAAATCCTCTCATATTATGTTTATGAACATAAAATTGTCGCTTAAATCGTATCCGAGGTAAACTTTTTTCGTTTTCATAGCATTTTTCTATCGTTTTTTTTTGCAAAATTAATATTCGGGATTATCTTTGTTGCGCTTACATCGTTGTAACGGAAATAAACGAGGATTGAGAGCAGTACTTCAATGATGTGATGGTGACTTTTTTTGATGTGATATTACGATAATTCATTATATTTAATTACTTTTTGTTATGAACAAATCAGAATTTATCAAGGCAATCGCTGAGAAGAGCGGTTTGACTATTGCAGACAGCAAGAAGGCTGTTGATGCTTACTCAGAAGTGGTAACTGCTGCATTGAAAGCCAATGACAAGGTGGCTCTCATCGGTTTCGGTTCTTTCTCTGTAAAGGAGAATCCTGCACGTGAGGGTGTTAACCCTGCAACAGGTAAGAAGATCAAAATCGCAGCTAAGAAAGTTGCTAAGTTTAAGGCAGGTGCGGAGTTGAACAAGGCTCTCAATTGATTGTTTTAAACAAACCTACAAGGGGCGATCCGTTTTTCGGGTCGCCTTTTTGTTTTCTGCGAAGTCTATGGTTTTAATCATGGATTTTATGTATTTTCGCGGAACGTTTCGCGTGATTCCTTCCGATGACCTTACAGGGAGGGCGTCTCGCATCTTCTGCGTCATTTGTTTTAAATCGGGAGCCGTGGTCAATCTCCCACATTGTTTTTGAAAATGAGTTTAGATAAGTCTTTGGTCCAATCCGTGAAAAAGGCGGTTGAGACACTCTACGGCCAGCCCGTTGACGAGAAACTGATCCAGTTACAGGCTACGCGCAAGGAATTTGAGGGCGATTTGACCCTCGTCGTTTTCCCTTTCCTCAAAATGTCCAAGAAGAAACCAGAGGAGACAGCTGCCGAGATTGGGGATGAACTGGTTAAATTGAACAGCGCGGTGGAGAAATACAATGTGATCAAGGGCTTCCTGAACATCTCCATCTCGAAGAGTAATTGGGTGGCACAATTGAACGCTATGCTTGCCGACGAGAAGTACGGCACGAAGGAGGTGAAGGCTGATGCGCCGCTTTTCATGGTCGAGTATTCTTCTCCTAATACGAATAAACCTTTGCACCTCGGCCACGTCCGTAACAATTTGTTAGGCTATAGCTTGTGCAAAATCCTGGAAGCAAACGGATTACGTGTCGTGAAGACAAACATCGTGAACGACCGTGGCATTCATATCTGCAAGTCCATGTTGGCTTGGAAACTTTTCGGTAATGGTGAGACACCGGCTTCTTCAGGGAAAAAAGGTGACCATTTGGTGGGGGACTATTACGTGAAGTTTGACAAGGAATACAAGAAACAGGTGGGCGAACTCATGGCTCAGGGGAAATCCGAGGAGGATGCGAAGCGTGAGGCTCCATTGATGGTTGAGGCCCAATCCATGCTGAAGAAGTGGGAGGATGGCGACCCTGAGGTGCGTCAACTCTGGAACATGATGAATGAGTGGGTGTACGCTGGTTTCGACGAGACCTACAAGCGTCTGGGCGTTGGCTTCGATAAGATATATTATGAGTCACAGACATACTTGGACGGAAAGGCTAAGGTGAACGAGGGCCTCGAATCGGGTGCTTTCTATCGTCGTCCGGACGGCTCTGTTTGGGCTGATTTGACCAAAAACGGGTTGGATGAGAAATTGTTGCTCCGTTCAGACGGCACATCCGTCTATATGACCCAGGATATTGGCACAGCCACGCAACGTTTCAAGGAGTATGACATCAGTAAGATGATTTATGTGGTTGGTAATGAGCAGAATTACCATTTCCAAGTGCTCTCTATCCTGTTAGACCGTTTAGGGTTCTCTTGGGGAAAGGATCTGGTACATTTCTCCTATGGAATGGTGGAACTTCCGGAGGGTAAGATGAAGTCAAGGGAAGGAACGGTTGTGGATGCCGATGATCTTATGGATGAGATGATTAGCTCCGCCAAGGAGGTTTCCCGCGAATTGGGCAAACTGGATGGCATGACTGCGGAGGAGATCGATGATATCGCCCGTATCTGCGGATTGGGTGCTTTGAAATATTTCATCTTGAAGGTGGATCCTCGTAAGAATATGCTTTTCAATCCGAAAGAGTCCATCGACTTCAACGGTAACACGGGTCCTTTCATCCAATACACGCATGCCCGTATTTGCTCGGTGCTGCGTAAGGCGGCTGAAGGCAATATCTCCCTGCCGAATGCGCTTCCGGAAGGACTGGACATTTCTGAGGTTGAATCGAACCTTATCCAAACCCTGTCGAATTTCCCGGATGTGGTGGCGCAGGCTGGGGCCGAATATAGTCCTGCCCTTATCGCGAATTATGTCTACGAGCTTGTGAAACAGTATAATTCATTCTACCACGACTTCTCCATCTTGAAGGAAAAAGATGTGCAGTTGGCGCAATTCCGTCTCCTCCTCTCTAAGAAGGTTGCCGCCGTGGTGAAGACGGGTATGTCGCTGTTGGGTATCGAGGTGCCTGAGAGGATGTAATTGCTATAGATAGTTAGTTGTTTTGATATTTACCAAGTTATAAAGCCTATCCATCGATTTGGATAGGCTTTTTTGTGTATTAATTCATGTGTTTTTACGGAATAATCCGTCGCTTTTCCCCTCGTCTTTTTTGTGTGAAAATTTTATAAAAAAAATTTCGTTGTTAAAAAAAAATTTAGCATATTTGCGTATGGCGAGCCAGAAATGTGTTCTATAGTTAGAAAGTGTTGATGGTAAACTGTATTGTTTTGAGATATAGTATGTTTGTACACTGTAGAATTGTTGAATTATGAGGAGAAATTTTTACATATTACTTTTGATGACGGTCGGGCTTCTTTTCGTGGCTGACGCAGGGGCGGAGACTTTCTGGAAAAGGGTCTTTTATAATGATTATGGGGGAAACTCGGCCACGGATCCGCTTATTGGCGCGCCATTAGCGGCCGGTGAAATTTATGAAGGGCTTGAATTTGATGAGACTTGCAAGTGGGGTTATTGCATATTGAAGCATTTCGACGATAACTCTGATTGGTATAATGGTGGTGACCACACTTTCCCGGATAATCGGGAAACCGGCTATTTCTTGTTGATTAATCCAGATGGCAGTGACAAGGATGTTGTCGCTTATCAGACGAGGTTGGATGGCTTGTGTAGAGGCGTAAAGTTCCGTTTCACGGCTTACGTGGCGAATCTGACCATGCCTGGTAAAACGGGTGAGGGTTTTCCTCCCGTGTTGTCGGTAGGTGTGTATGAGGGAAATACCCCTACCGTGAGGGTGTCGGAGCAGGCGTATAAACAACTGACCGTTCCGGTTTCATCTCATAGCCCTAGCGCTCCTGCGTTGGATTGGCAGAAATTACAGCTTGAGTTTACTTTGAATTCGGATAGGAATTATGCATACTTCATCGTCTCGATGGTGAAACCAGAGGGAAGTGGTTGGGATCTTGCTATCGACGATATAACCGTTGAGGTGGAGCAGCCTAAGGTGGAGGTCTCCCATGAAGAAATCTATTTCGATGCTCCGTTAACGTTGAGCGCAAGTTTTGACAACAACGGATTCTTCTCTGACATGAACAACGTTGAGTACAGCTGGGAGTATAGCCCGAATGGCAATGACTATACACTCCTGAAAACAAACAGTTACACGAGCGATAATAACTTCTCATATACGATAGACCATTTTGACAAGACACAACATAACGGATATTATCGTGTGAGAATCGGGGAAAGTGGAAATATGAATTCTGAGGTCTGCTCGCTGGTGAAGGAGATTCAAATCAACGAGACGAAAGATAAAAAGAAGGTTGTCTTGTGTGCGGGCGAAACGAAGGTGATGGATGATGGCATGGTGTTGGATGCCAATAACTTCCATACCGGCGACATCAAACAGAACCCAGATAATAACGTTTATTATTATATCACGGTCAAGGAGCCTAAAAAGATTAAAAAGGACGATGAGTACTTGTGTGTCGATCGTGTTTATGATGGCGTGGCGGTGGATTCTCAAGGTCAGCCTTATAAGGGAAAGTCCTTCTCGGATGAACAGAGTATCCCTGTGTCAATAGTTTATATGGATGACGATAACCATTGTATCGACTCTGTCGAGAATTGGACGCTTGTCGTTACTGAACCGATGGTGGTGTCTCGTAGCGATAAGACCATCTGCCAGGGTGAGACTGCGTACGGAAAGACTTATGATACGGAGGGTGTTTTCTCCGTGGAAGAGAGTGAGGGAGATGACGACTGTATCAAATATGCGTATACAGTGACGGTTAATCCAACTTTTGACAGGACCGATACTGTTTATCTTTGCCAAGGCGCTACATTCAATGGAAGAGCGTATAATGAGACGGGTGGTCCGTTCTATGACTCCCAAACGCTAAAAACAAAGAATTGCGGTTGCGATAGTGTGGTGGGTTACACCATCTTTGTGACGGGTAAGACGTACACCTATTTGGACCCTGTGACGATTTGTTATGGTGAATCGTATGTGTTCGATGGAAAGACTTATACGGATCCGGGTGTTTATACTCTTGAAGAGTCATTCCCGACCACGGGTTGTGATAGCGTCGTGCAACAAAAACTGACCATATTGGATAAGTACGACAATAAGGATAACCCAATCGATACTTTGATCTGCTACGATTCGAAACTCTTTGGCGTGCCTTATCCAAATCCTACCACGACCCCTATTTTGGTCCGTGACCCTAAAACTTATACGTCTGTCACGGGTTGCGATAGTATCGTATGGTATAATTTGACTGTGCTCCAAATCCAATTGAAGCTTGAAATCAAGTCTGATAGAAATACGGTATGTAGGGGCGAAGAGGTGGAAATCTATATCAAGGAATTGAAACCTAAAAACGTTCCATATACTTGGTATCCGGAATTGGGTGGTTCTAGTACCACGAAGAAGGTATTTACCCCTACGGGCGATTTGGACTGTGTGGTGAAGGCGGAGCGAGTGATTGACGCGACCTCGACTTGTGTCACCACGGATACAATCCATGTCTATGTGAGGGAGTCTCCTGTCATGTCGATCGACTCTGTCAACCAAAAGGAAAACAGGGTGACTTACACCGTCACGGGTGGAACGGAACCATATAGCATATACTTGGATAAAAACCAAGTCGGATCTGATGCGTCTGGTGTACTTAATGATTCACCTATCGGTAGTCATAAACTGGTTGCCATAGATGCGAATGAGTGCTCGGATGGCGCTTACTTTGACATCACTCCGATACCGGTCATTCCTTCCGAGTACTTCACACCTAATAATGATGGTCTGAATGATACATGGATGATTGAGAA
Source organism: Bacteroidales bacterium UBA1181 (assembly GCA_002310215.1). Taxonomy (GTDB): domain Bacteria; phylum Bacteroidota; class Bacteroidia; order Bacteroidales; family Paludibacteraceae; genus UBA1181. The sequence continues at coordinate 51,568 of DBYR01000011.1, read as the reverse complement.
CATTGATGTATATCCGAGATGTAATGTCAAGATCTATGACCGCACCGGACGCATCGTGTTTAATGTCGATGGTTACGACAACGCAGCGGGTTGGGATGGCACTTATCTCGGCAACCCGCTTCCGTCGACGGATTATTGGTACGTGATTAACCTTCCGGAGTCTGACCTCCAATTGATGGGCCACTTCACGCTGATAAGATGATGATTCCTAATTTTTGAACTGTTAACTTTCAATATAGATTTTAGTTATGTCTCAATTATCGGATTTGATTTTGAAGCAAGTTGCTTCTGCCGCTGCGGGAAGTAATTTGGGTAACAATGTCTTAAATGGCTTGTCTGATTCTATTGTGAATAGTCTTAAACAAACCGCAACTTCCAAGGGTGGTGTTGAACAATTGATGGCTTTGTTCACAGGAAAGACTTCTGCCGCTAATAGTTCGGTGACCGCTTTGGCTTCTCAGATTTTCACGTCTCAGTTCGCCAGCAAGTTGGGACTTTCCTCTTCTGCTTCCTCTTCTGCCACAAGCTTGATTCCAACCATCATCGGTGGTCTTGTGTCTGCTGTATTGTCTAAAAAGACAGGTGGTTTGGACCTCACGTCCATCCTTTCATCTCTGGGTGCGGCTTCTAGTAATTCTACGGTTGGCAAGTTGGGCTATATCGCTGGTACGTTGGGCAAGTTGTTCAAGAAGAAGTAAAGGGTATTATTTGATATGGAGAAGAGCACATTGATTCGAATGTGCTCTTTTTTGTCCAACATCCCCAGTCTGCTTGTGCTTGGATTCTCTTTCGCTTTTAGGGTGGCTTTGTAAGAAATTTTTAGAATAATCCTGTTGAGGATTAGTGTTATATAATATGGGTTAAAATCATTTATGTTATGAAAAGAAAATTTTACGCTTTATCAGTGTTGCTACTTGCTACACTTCCTGCTTTTGATGTTAGTGCAGGTGCAGGAGATTGGAAAAGAGTCTATTACAACGATTTTGGAGGCAACTCCGCTACGGATCCGCATTTAGGTCCTGAGTTGACACAGGACGAGATGTGTAATGATCTCGAGTATGATGCCCGTCTATTGAGTGGGTATCTCATCACGAAATATTGGGAAGGAGCCGACTATCATTCTTGGTACAATGGAGGAGATCACACATCCCCAGATGACAAGGAGATTGGCTATTTCATGGCCGTCAATCCTGATAGCCAGGATGGGGCGGTGCCCGTATATAGAGTAAAACAGGAGAATCTATGTAAGGGTACGAAGTTCCGTTTCACGGCATATGTAGCCAACCTGACTCGGCCGGATGATATTAGTGCGTCAGAGGTTCCTCCTGTATTGTTTCTTGGTGTCTATAATGGTCCTGAACCGAAAACACGGGTTGCCGAATATGCATATGCCATGATGACGATTCCCTCTGATGAACATGATGCTAACGCAACCTCTTTGAATTGGCAAAAAATGTCCATCGAGTTCACTCTGAATTCGGATATGGATTTCGCTTATTTCATCGTGGGAATGCAAAACCCAGAGGCAAATGGCTTCGATTTTGCCATCGATGACATCTCCATCGATATGTTGCAATCCGAGGAGACTGGTCTCCTCTCATCGAATAAGGCGTACAATCTTTCCTTCTTCGAGGAGGGTGGATCCCTTCATGTCCAGAATGTGGGTGGAATATTCTCTTACAGCATCTCGGACCTCACCGGCAAGCCGATGCTCTCTGGCAACTCTGCCAATGGCTTGATCCCAGTTTCAACACTTCAACCAGGAATCTATTTAGTGACGATAGACGTAAATGGAGAGAAACTGGTGGAAAGGATTTTGTTGACAGGTTCAAAGTGATTTAGATGGTTAAGCCAAGGATATAAAAAAGCCCCGTCGCATGATTGTGACGGGGCTTTTCGTATGATATGCGTCGTTGTTATTTCAACTTTGCGATGTTCTCTTTCAACGTGGCGATCTTGCTCTCTGCGTCAGACTTCTTCTTACGCTCTTTCTCCACGATTTCGGGCTTGGCATTGGCCACGAACCTTTCGTTGCCCAACTTCTTCTCCACGCTGGCGAGGAATCCTTCCAAGTACTTGATCTCCTCTTCCATCTTCTTGATCTCCTCCTCCACATTGATGTTATTGCCCAATGGAATTGAGATCTCTATGGTGCCAACCATGAAGGTGGCCGCCGTGCCGCTGATCTCGTCGGTCGTCTCGGCGATCGTGCTGATGTTGGCGAGTTTTTGGATGATGCTGTTGTTCTTGTCGTCGAAACCTTCTCCTCTATGGTAGAGTTCGAATGTCTCCTTCGGACTAATGCCTTTGCTTGCCCTCACGTTACGGATGCCTGCGATGATTCCCTTGGTGATTTCCATGCGGTTGATGTTCTTCTCGCAGTACTCCTCCGCTTTAGGAAGCAGGCTGACCATGATACTGTCTTTCTGGTCACGCTCCTTGATGTTTTGGTAGAGCTCTTCCGTGATGAAAGGCATGAATGGGTGCAACAGCTTCAGCAACGTCTCGAAGTACTCCAATGTGGCCTCGTAGGTCGCCTTGTCGATTGGCTGCTGGTAGGCTGGCTTCACCATCTCCAAGTACCAGGAAGAGAACTCATCCCAGAAGAGCTTGTAAACGGCCATCAACGCCTCGCTTACCCTATATTTACTGAAACAATCATCTATCTCGGAGATTGTCTTGTTCAATTGCTGCTTGAACCATTTCACAGCCTTCTGTGCGGATTCAGGCTGCTCCAAGTCCGCTTTCACTTCCCATCCCTTTACCAGACGGAAAGCGTTCCAAATCTTGTTGTTGAAGTTACGCCCTTGCTCGCACAATGCCTCGTCGAAGAGGATGTCGTTGCCAGGCTGTGCGGAGAGCATCATACCCATACGCACACCGTCGGCGCCGAAGCGGTCGATCAGGTCGAGCGGATCAGGTGAGTTACCCAATGACTTGGACATCTTCCTGCCCAACTTGTCACGCACGATACCCGTGAAATAGACGTTGCGGAAAGGCATGTCGCCCTCGTACTCGTAGCCCGCCATGATCATACGCGCCACCCAGAAGAAGATGATGTCCGGACCGGTCACCAAATCGCTGGTAGGGTAGTAGTATTTAATCTCCTCGTTGCCCGGATTGTTGATTCCGTCGAAGAGAGAGATTGGCCACAACCAAGAAGAGAACCAAGTGTCCAAACAGTCCTCGTCTTGACGAAGGTCTTGGATGGTCAGGTTGTTGTTGCCACTCTTTTTCTTGGCCAATTCCAACGCTTTTTCAGGGGTGTCTGCCACCACGTATCCGCCTTCAGGCAAGAAGTAGGCCGGGATGCGGTGTCCCCACCACAATTGACGGCTGATACACCAGTCCTTGATGTTCTCCAACCAGTTGCGGTAAGTGTTCTTGTATTTGGCAGGATAGAACTTCAGTTCATCCTTCATCACTGGCTCCAAGGCGATCTTCGCCAAGTGCTCCATCTTGAGGAACCACTGCATGGAGAGCTTAGGCTCGATGACCACGTTGGTTCTTTCCGAGTAGCCTACCTTGTTGGTGTAGTCTTCGGTCTTCTCCAATAGGCCAGCGGCTGCTAAGTCCTTCTCGATTTGCTTCCTGACGTCGAAACGGTCTTGTCCGACGTACATGCCGGCCGCCTCGCTGAGGGTACCGTTATCGTTGAAGATATCTATCGTTTGGAGGTTGTATTTCTCGCCCAACATGTAGTCGTTCACGTCGTGGGCAGGCGTCACCTTCAAGCAACCCGTACCGAACTCGATGTCCACGTATTCGTCCTCGATGACAGGGATGACACGGTTCACCAATGGAACGATCACCTTCTTGCCGGAGAGCCAACGGTTCTTCGGGTCTTTCGGGTTGATGCACATGGCGGTATCACCCATGATGGTCTCAGGACGGGTGGTAGCCACCACTGCGTAGCGTCCTTTCGCGTCACGGTGTACGATTTCGCCTTCCGCACCGGTTTCACCCTTCAGGTCATCGTCTGCGACGTAATATTTCAGATAGTAGAGTTTGCTGTGCTCCTCTTTATAGATCACCTCCTCGTCCGAAAGGGCGGTCAGAGCCTTCGGGTCCCAGTTGACCATGCGCACGCCACGGTAGATGAGCCCTTTGTTGTAGAGGTCGCAGAACACCTTGATGACGCTCTCGCTACGTTTCTCGTCCATTGTGAAGCCCGTACGGTCCCAATCGCAGGAAGCGCCTAACTTCTTCAGTTGCTCGAGGATGATGCCGCCGTGTTTGCGGGTCCACTCCCAAGCGTGCTCCAGGAACTGCTCTCGGGTGAGGTCCGTCTTCTTGATGCCCTCCTGTGCCAGTTTGTTCACCACCTTAGCCTCCGTGGCGATGGATGCGTGGTCGGTACCAGGCACCCAGCAAGCGTTCTTGCCCATCATGCGGGCACGGCGTACAAGGATATCTTGGATGGTGTTGTTCAGCATGTGACCCATGTGCAACACGCCCGTCACGTTCGGCGGAGGAATAACGATTGTATAGGGTTCGCGACCATCGGGCTTCGATTTGAAGAAGCCGTTATCCAACCAGTATTGGTACCACTTCGACTCCACGTCGGCAGGGTTGTACTTGCTTGCCAGTTCTTCCATATTGTTTGTTACAAATTAATTCCGAATATTTTAGGGTGCAAAGTTAGTGAAAACAAATAGAAGTTTTGTGGTATGGCGTGATATTTGTGAGAAAAAACGAAGGGAGGCGCATCGTTTTTGCACATCCCCGCCTTTGCTTGAAGAATCTTTTATGGGATGAATGGACAAGGCGTTCCCCTCTTCATCCGTCATTAAATAAAAAATGATGGGTGAACCATGATAAATCGTGGCTCACCCATCATAAAGAGTGGAAAAATTACTTCAAAATCAATTTCTCTGTGTGGACATTACCGTTAGAGATGGTCTTGACAATGTAGACGCCCTTGGCCTTGTCTCTTAAGTTAATGTTAATTTCGCTACCGATTTCCTCTGCCGAATAGATCAGTTTGCCTGTTATGTCAGTGATGACTACAGTGTTGCCTTCTTCACTTTCCTTGCTGAAGTAGATGGTGAATTCACCCGTGGTTGGGTTCGGAGCGATGCCAGGAACGGAATTCGAATCCTTATCACTACTCTCGTCTTCGAACTCTTCGCCGGTCAATAAATCATCAACAATTGGGATCTGGCCTAGCCTTAACTCAGCTTCGTTTTCCTGCTTTTCTTTTTCGCAGTCAAAGATTTCCGTCTTGAATTTTGATCCATTTATTACGTGGAATCCTTTCTTTAGGCGAATCGTTTTCCCGCACGAATATGTGACTTTGGCCTTGTTTTTTATCACATTGCTTGCGTTGAGAAGATACATCGCCTCTTCTGTCTTGCTTTGGGTAATGGGATCGGTGAGGTTTCGAACTCCCCAGTCGTCAGGACGACAGAACCTGTATCCTGACTCAGAAGTCCAATAGCGTGGTACTTCATACCATGTCTCGTTTTTGGCGGTAGGCTTTGAATTCCCATCGTTGTCTTTGGCGTAAACAAAGGCCTCTTCGTAAGAAACTACACCATTCTTGTCATAATCGGCGTCGATCTTTGAATTTGTGTCGAAATCTTTGCCATAAAGTGCACTGTAGAATGGCCTGAAGAAGCAGCTCAAATTACTACCCCATGAACTACTGTCTGCGGATGTCGCTGTACAAATCGTTCTATTATCGAATTCTTTCAAGTGCTCGATGAATGATCCGGAAAAACACTGCGCTAACAAAATTGTTTTTTTGCTCGATTGTACGTTGTTAACCATTTTGGCGAATTTCGTGTGAGAAAGAACCGTTCCATTCCAAATGGCAATATCCTTTGAACCCTCATAACCATGATCAGTCACGAATACAAATAGTTCGTCGATATTCTTCGTGTTTTTAATCCTATTGAACACATATTCGATGCTGTCTAAGACCGCTGTATAAATACGGTTAACGCCAAGCCTGTTTCTGAAGAGCTGAGAACCATCCGCATAATAGTACCGGTATTCTTCGTACTTCTTAGCATCTTTATTCCATTCCATTTGAGTTTCCCAGGTTAATTTGGAATCGTGTCTTATCGCCTTAGTGACTGTGTCTTTATAGATTACAGTCTCCCCACCTTTGTCCATACCATCGGCTATGATTGTATAGATGTGATCCTTGTTAAATCCGTAAACTTGCGTTAGGAATTGATACGTTTGGGCGCAGTTATTCCAATATTGTGAATAATTACAATTTTTCCTACATCCTCCATTCAGTATGACCGCATAACTGTTGGGGGAACTCTTCCCTGATTTCACATATGCACCATTGTTTAGAAACCCATACTCGTCAAATGTGCCTTGTGAGTATGCGCTAAACTGACATACTGAAGAAATTAGGATTGTAAGAAATGCAAAAATGTTATTTCTCATATCCGTAATCTTTTTGTAATTATTTCTTTAATGATTCAACTTCAGCCTTCAAGGCCTTGTTCTCTTTCTCTAACTCGATCATGTGGAGGGTGAGTTCCTCTACCTTCTCGAGCAGCAAGTTGCTCATTTGTGATACGCTCATGCCGTTCTCTGAAATCTCGGCAGCGGATGGTACGCCTGGCAAGTGCTTGTTCTCCTTCACGTAGCTCTCAACCTCGCTGAGTGGACGCAAGTTGTAGTTCTCTTCAAACACATAATCGGCAGCGTTGTTCAACTCCACGTTGATGTCCTGCGCCTTGATTTGGTTGGCTTTCAACACCTCAGCCACCTCGATCTCATTGTGACAAGTGATCTTGCCGGTAACGTCAAGGTTTGCGAGCATGTTAACGTTGTTCTTTTTCATCGTCATTATTTTGGCGTTGCCATCTGTGGTAAAAGAGAAGTTCATTGCGGAGATCGCCAAGTCCGCAAAATTGTTCTTCCCTGATGATGAGATTCTCATTCCCTCAGTGACGCTATTGTCCTTCGAAATGAGGAGGTTGACTTTGCCTGCTTCATCCGTCGCATACACTCTCAACCATTTATTGAACCTATTGTCCGTTCCTTTACAGATGAGGTTCCCGTTCATTGTGGTGGTGCCGGAAACCGTGAGGCTGCTATTTACTTTCGCCGTTGAATTAACGGTTACCGCTCCGTTCAGATAGGTTGCCCCTTTTACATACAATTTGTAATTCGCTGTGGTTGAGGTTGGTGTGATACCAATTGCCACATTACTTGCACTTCCGCTTGCTGGACCATTGTACAATCCATAATTACTTGAATTCCACCAACATTGTGCGTTTGCTACACATACTGACATTGCAACTCCTAAGGTTGCGGCAAAAATCTTTTTCATTTCCATACTTTTTGTTAATACGTTAATTAATAATAATAAATAAAAGGGTTTAAGGTTCACGTTGCTCTATTGTTTGCTTATGCTTACTGATAGTGTCTTAGTACCCTCATGCAATCGGCCTTTTGCATTACAAAGTTATCTCTGTTCCCTGAATCGTGTTGTGGTAAAAATCTACAATTTAATATTTTTTATCACTTTTTATTCCACACTTTTCTTCCTGTTGCGATATTTCTTGCGTGCCGTTATCCTTGTTTTTGACGGATATATAATTGTCTTGCAGAAGTTTATCGGTTATTTGTGCATAGAGTACGGATTGTCAAAAATATTGCGAAAATAGGTGTGTTTCGGCCGTTTGAAAATGCAAAAATCGTGCCAATCCATCGCCCGAGTCCGCTTTCTACAATTTTTTTTGACAAAAGTTCATGCTCTCGTGTCGGGTGGGGCGGAGGGTGTTTCCCACTGGGTGTCGGGACGTGTTATTTTTTATCGATGATGCTCATCTCGCAGTTGCGACAATCGAATGAAAGGTGGTACTCCTTCCCATTGTTCGCTGTAAGTGTTAGCGGCTCTTGGATGTCGTTCGCCGTTTTGTCTAGCTTTTTGCAGTAGCCTAATGTGTGGCGTAGGCAGTGTTTGCAGGTCATGACGGGTACGTTTTGGGGTGGTCGGCTCTCGAAGGATGGCGCGATATTCTCCACTCCGTGTTGTTGGTAGAAGCGCTTTGCCGACTCGTTGTGCACGTTCCCTGTGTAGTCCAACTCTTTCAGCGGAAAGGCATGTGTGGTCTGCGGGAAGATTAGCCTGGACTTCTCTCTCTTCGCTTCCCGCTCTGTTTCTAACTGTTGCAGCAGTTCTCGCCTCCACTGGGTGATTTTTCCTGCAGGAGTGAAATAGATGCCGCAGTTTAGTTCCACGTTTGTGACGTGGAAGATGGTGTTGCCGCTTTTCGTGAAGATATTCCGCAGGTTGTCCCTTTGCCGCTCCTCGTTTTCGCATGGGGTCTTCTCCTCCTGGAGGGGCAGGGTGGCGGATATGCCGTCCTCGTCTGTGGCGGTGGCTTCGAAGCCTTCCTTTGTCTCTGTGAGGGTGATCCGCACGTCGATCTTTCTCTCGGCTGACTCTTTGGCGAGTAGTCGTTCGAAGGCTTGGTCGAAGTTGCGGAAGAGCGTGGTGCGTGGTGGCAGGGTGATTTTTTCCGCCGGGACGATGACATCGCCATGGACCATGTTGGCTCTGAACCCATGGAACTCTCCGTTATGGTCGAGGAAACAGAACCCGTCTCCGTTGGATAGCGTCTTGTCCGTGCGGACGATGATCTCACCCCTCTGCGAGTAGGCGGTCCCGATCTTCTCGCCGATGGATTTGGGCGTGTCGGGTTGGATGATGTCACGCTGCCTGCCGTGCAGGAAATAGTTGGTCGAGCCTCTGTGGAAGCTCTTGTCCGTGTTGGGGGTGAAGGTGTAGGTGCAGTGTCCTGAGCTGGCGGGTGCGTACTCCTTCCCGTCCAGTATCTTATCTAAGGCCTGACGGTAGTAGGCTGTCACGTTCTTCACGTAGGGAATATCTTTCAGCCTACCCTCTATTTTTAGGGAACTGACGCCTGCGTCCAGTAGTTCCTTCAGATGGTTGGATAGGTTGAGGTCCTTCAGTGAGAGCAAGTGCTTCTCTTTGGCGAGGATGCGACCGGAGGCGTCTGCCAGCGTGTAGGGTAGTCGGCAGAACTGTGCGCAATTGCCGCGGTTGGCGCTTCGCCCGCACCCGTTCTGGCTCATGTAGCAGACGCCGCTGTAGCTCACGCAGAGGGCTCCATGGATGAATGCCTCCAGTTTGACGTCTGTGCTTTGGCTGATCTGCCGAATCTGCTCGATGGATAGTTCCCTTGCCAAAACCACCTGCTCGAAGCCTGCCTCTGCTAAGAACTTCACCTTTTCAGGGGTGCGGTTGTCCATTTGGGTGCTGGCGTGGAGTGGAATAGGGGGCAGGGCTAATTGGGTGATGCCCATGTCTTGTACGATGAGGGCGTCTGTTCCGGCCTCGTATAATTGGTGGATGAGGTGACCTGCCTGCTCCAGTTCTTGGTCGGTGAGGATGGTGTTGAGCGCCACGTAGACTTTCGCGTAGTACTGATGGGCGAACCGTGCGAGGCGTTCGATCTCCTCTATGCTGTTGCCGGCCGCTGCCCTTGCGCTAAACTGGGGCGCACCGATGTAGACAGCGTCCGCACCGTGTTTCACGGCCTCGATGCCATGGTCCGCCGTCCGTGCGGGTGCGAGCAGTTCGATCTTGCGCATTACCGTATACGACTGATGTTGTAGGGCGTTTTTTGGTAGACGAAGTAGTTCAACCAGTTGGTGAACAGGAGGTTGCCGTGGCTTCTCCAGCGCACGATCGGCTTCTTGTTAGGGTCGTCGTCCTCGAAATAGTTGCAAGGGATTTCAATCTCCAATCCCTTCTCCTTGTCCCTGAAATACTCGTCGCGGAGGGTGTTGGGCGCATATTCCGAGTGCCCGGTGACGAAGAACTCACGTCCGTTTCTGCCTTGCACGATGTAGACGCCCGCCTCGTCGGACTCCGACAAGATCTTCAGCCCAGGGATCTTCTCGATGTCTGCTCTCCTTATTTCAGAGTGGCGGCTGTGAGGCGCATAGAACAGATCGTCGAACCCTCTGAATATAGGGTTCTTCGCATCTAGGATCTTATGCTTGAAGATACCGAATTTTTTCTTGGCCAAAGGGTATTTAGGGATGTTATAGTAGTGATATAGCCCAGCCTGCGCCGCCCAGCAGATGAAGAGGGTGGAGGTGACGTGGGTTTTGGCCCAGTCAAATATCTCTACGATTTCGTCCCAATAGGTAACCTCTTCGAAGTCGAGGTTCTCCACGGGCGCTCCCGTGATGATCATGCCGTCATACCGTTGCTTTTTGATTGTCTCGAAGTCCTTGTAGAAGGTCAGCATGTGTTCCACAGGCGTGTTCTTGGAGGTGTGGCTCTTGACCTTCAACAGATCCAGCTCGATTTGTAGCGGCGTGTTGGAAAGCAGGCGGATGAGGTCGGTCTCCGTAGTGATTTTCAGGGGCATGAGGTTGAGGACGATGATCTTCAGTGGACGTATGTCTTGTGTGGATGCGGATTCCGAATCCTTCACGAAGATGTTCTCTCGCTTCAATGCCTCGACGGCTGGTAAATTTGATGGTATGTTTAATGGCATATTTCCTCCTCTTCCCTTTTTCATGCAAAGATATACATTGTTTGGGTGATTAATGTGGTGGAAATGGATGAATTTTTAGTTTAGAATTAATAAATGTGAATGAAGGTGTGTTAAATCTTCCTGCTGTAGAGGAAAAAGCATGCGGTTTATCATCTATTTATACGAAAAAGAATGTATTTTTGTCAAAAAAACATATAATAAGTTTTGTTAAGTATGGAAGTGAATTGTTTTAGATTTTTGAATCTGTTATTGACGTTGATGTTGTCCGCATTGGGCTTCGTTTCTTGTTTAGGGGATGATGAATATGTGGAATATGGAACTCCAAGCGCGGTCTATATTTTCAGAGGGACGGTGACGGATGGGAATGGAAATGGACTCCCGGATGTGAAGGTCTCCCATGTGAATGAATATAATTCCGGGGGGCAAACCAGACGTCAGGTTGATTCTTTAACCATCACGGATGCGGAGGGTAAGTATGAGGCTAAGTGGTATGAATATTCTCTTTGGGAGGAAGGTGAAGGTTTGCTTTTCTCAGACAAAGATGGCGCCTCTGTGGATACATTCCTGAAATATTCGGACCTCTCCACACCAAAGGAAGGAGATGGTAAATGGTTCGAAGGCTATTCGGAGAACACGATGGATATCGTTTTGAAGAAATGATTTAAATCGACGAGTTAATTTTAAAATAGTGAAAGAGACATGGGAAAAACTGTTTTGAATTGGATTGACAGAGTGTTAACTTTTGGAATGGCACTTTGTGGCTTTGGCGCATGTACTTCCTTCGGGGGTGAAGAGTATGGCTGTCCGACAGCTGATTATATCTTTCATGGTAAGGTGACGGACGAGGCGGGAACTCCTCTCCCTGATGTGAAGGTGTCATGGATACATACGAATATCGATGGTCGATCGGAAGAGAATCTAAATGATACTATTTATGTGGGTCAGGACTCTTTGTCTTCGACGGATGCGAAAGGCGAATATAGTGTAAGACCTCCGGTTGATTATTGGAGTTCCGCCTATGGCTTCCGTTTCACCGATAGGGATGGTGCCTCTGTGGATACTTTCCCGAACATGTCGGATCTCGCTCCGTTGAAGGGCGGTGACGGGAATTGGCGCCAGGGCTATTCGGAGAACACGTTGGATATTGTCATTAAGAAGAAATAGTGATAATGGATCACCCTGACAAATTGTCTTTGAGGAAGCGGTTGGCGCTACGATTATATGATAGCTATCGGCACAACGCCGCAAAGGTACACGAGCTGACTTACCTCTTTTGGGAAGCCACTTTGCGTTGCCCGTTGAACTGTCTGCATTGCGGAAGCGATTGCCGGCAGGAGTCTGGTGTGAAGGACATGCCGGTGGGGGATTTTCTGAAAGCGGTCCGGCAAATCGTCCCTATCGTGGATCCTCACCACACGATGGTGGTCTTTACGGGCGGAGAAGCGCTGATCCGTCACGACCTTGAAGAGGCGGGACGTGCCTTGTATGAGATGGAGTTCCCCTGGGGCATCGTCACGAATGGCTACCTGTTGACTCCCCATCGATTGCAATCTTTGCTCAATGCAGGCATGCGTGCGTGTACGGTTAGTTTGGATGGCTTGGAAGCGTCCCATAATTGGCTGCGTCAGCATCCGAACTCTTTCCAGCGGGCGGTGGCGGCCATTCGCCTATTGCCTCATACAGACTTGCGTCATGACGTGGTCACCTGTGTCAACAACAGAAATTTTGATGAGTTGCCGAGGATTAAGCAACTTCTGATCGACTGTGGCGTTAAGGAATGGCGCATCTTTACCATATTCCCTGTCGGCAGGGCGGCCGGTAACCCGGACTTGCAGCTACCTGACGATAAGTTCAAGGCGGTTTTCGACTTTATTGAGGCGACCCGTAAGGAGGGCAGAATCAAGGCCAGTTATGGTTGCGAAGGCTTCTTGGGTGATTACGAGGCGAAGGTGCGGGACAACTTCTTCTTTTGCCGGGCGGGCATCAATGTGGCTTCTATCTTGGTGGACGGAAGCATATCCGCCTGTCCGGACCTGCGCGGACGTTTCATTCAGGGTAATATCTACAAAGATGATTTCGCCGATGTGTGGCAGAACCGCTACCAAATCATGCGTGATAGGTCGTGGACGAAGACTGGGGTCTGCAAGGATTGCGAGTTCTTCAGCCATTGCGAGGGAAACGGGCTCCATTTGCGGGACGAGGAGAAGAATGAGCTCTCCTTTTGTCACCTGAAAAGAATCATGGGAGGGGTGAATTAACGGCTCTTTTGAACACTCTCTTTCATCATCTCCCGAAATATTTCGTTGTATCGTTTCAGGTGTTTGTCGTAAGAGAAGGACTTCGCGTATTCTTTGTTAGAAATGGACATTGAAGGATCTGCCTGGTAAGTTTGGATGGCTTCCCGAATTTTGTCCGCCATGTGTTGTGGCTCGAAATTTTCCCAAAAGAATGTATGGCCTGCCCCGATTTCCTTCAGGGATGTCTTGTCTGACGAGATGACGGGCTTGCCGAAGAACATCGCTTCGATGATGGGTAGTCCGAATCCTTCGAACAGGGACGGGAAGACGAATGCTTCGCAGTGGTTGTAGAGCCAAACCTTTTCGGAGTGGAGTATCTCCCCTAATATGAACACGTTGTTGATGCCTTCGTCCTCAATCCTTTTCCGTATCATTTTCGCATATTCGGTGGTGTTTTTGCCGGCGATGAAAAGGTTGTATTCCGGCATCAGTTTCATCGTGTCCAATAGGGTGTGGAAGTTCTTCTTCGGAAGCATTTGCCCGATGGAGAAGAGGAATTTTTTGTCTCCTGAGGTTGGCAGGTTGGGCTGTTTCTCCGTGTCGGGAGACAGAAATTCCACGCCGTTGTATATCACTTCGATGGGGTGTTGTGGATGGAAGTTTTTCTCCACGTCGTTTTTGGCGAAGTTGGAGATGCATGTGATCTTGTCTGCCCGTTTGACCCTTCGTGTGATTTTCCGGATGTATTTTTCCTTGGTTTTCCCTTTCTTCTCATAGAGGAAGTTCAGATCGTGGATGGTCAATACGTTTTGGGTCGTTTTCCTTGAGGGCGTCAGTCTGGCCAGTTGGTGGATGGTGTGCCACACGTCGAAACGTGGCAGAAGGAACGGGAAGGTACAGTAGATCTCCCTGCTGACGTGATAGTGCACGTCATTCCCGAATGCGTTGACATACGATTTGGGCACTAACAAGTGTACCTCGAAGTCCAACTCCTTCGCATGTGCCTGATAGTATTTCGCATAATTGTACGCCACCTGTCCCAACCCGCAGTTGAGATGCTTTAAAATCGATAAGTCTATAAGAACCTTTCCCATCTGAACTCAATATTCCTGCACAAAGGTAGGCTTTATTTCGGAATGCCACGTCGGTAAGTGATATATATTTATTAATATGTTGTGTATTAGATGGTTGGCGGGAGACGCAACCAATCGATTCTAATTGTCATGACCTGCCGGGTCGTGCCGTGAAGTCAATTCGGAGGTGATGTGGCAATGCTACGGAAGGGGAAACGGGTTGGTGAGACTGTGTAAGAGGTGCCGGGGGCTGCCCGCATTATGTGTGTTTCATTGTATAGGAACGAAATGACAGATGGATCTTTGGACTATGTTTAGTATCTGCGAAAGACTATATGCGTTTTTTCGGTAGAGGTGGATTGGGAGAGTAAAGGGTGAGCGGTTGCTCAACCCTTTATCATTCCCTCTGTTTGCGTCTTCAAGGCACGCTCCGCAATACGCATTGCGAAGATGGCGACAGGTATTGTCAGCAGCAATACGACAATCAGCATAGGCACGTTGTCGATCACCGGTTTCATCAGCTCGTCGTATCCTGCGGGCATCTCCTCTACTGCGGCGGCCAAAGAGCCTTCCGTGTCGGTCCACCAATGTGCGGTGTAGGCGAAAAACGAAAAGGCGAACGGTAGGAAGCTCCAACGAATGCCCTTGAGCGTGTCGTATCCGTAATGGCACCGGATGATTTCAGCGAGTGCCGTCAGGATGACAAAGCCTACGATGAGGGTGACGTCCGCCTCTCCCGCTATCAGGAAAAGGAGCAGGAGGAATCCGTTCAGTACGACCGCCGCACCGAGCTTGCGGATGAGGGTCGATGTGTAAAGGTAAATGAACGCAGAGATGAGTGGCAGAATTGCCCCGACGTAGGCGTAGCACCTCGGATGAATCATCCCGCTTGCGGCGCCCATCACAAACATGGCAAGGTAGGCGATTGCCATGAGAAGAATTTTGATTGCTGGTTTCATATTAATTTTCTATTAATGGTTATTACTGTTTTTTTTCATCGCTTGAATATCGGTTGCAAATTTCTGATGTTTGGGGTGTCTCCGCAATCCCTATAAAAGGTGGTTTTTGGGGTGAATTGGTTAGGTGTGGCTATGGGAAGATGGAATGGAGGAGGTGCGAAGGCATATCGTTTGTCAAAATTATATCTCAGATATAGGGGAGCGGAGAAATGATATTTGTGGTAGGAATATTATGAATTTGCAATGCTCCAATGATGGGTGAAATGTAAGTCATTGGTAAAAAAATCTATCTAAAAGTCATCTTATGTCATATTTTCTCACTAAATATTTTATCTTTGTAGTCGGAAACCATTATCGCAAGGACAACAAAGGGGATAGTTTGTTCGTGGTAAGGATGAATTGCCTTTTGATTGGAATAGCTGGTTTAAAGGCTTTTAGCACATGCCGCATTTTTATGACGACAGTGTTAATCTATAATTATTTATGGAAAACGGCGGGTCCGTTTTGACATACTTTTTAGTGGTGAAATATTGTGAATAAGTATATGATTGGAACAATGAATTCTATTTACGGTAAGTCGAAATCACTGTGGATGGTTTTGGCGTTTTCTTTCGTGGCGCTCTCCGCTTCGGCGAAAGATGTTTTTTATGTGAAATCAGGGGCTAACGGGGATGGAAGCTCCTGGAGTAAAGCGTTTGGGAACATCCAGCAGGCGGTGGATTCGGCTGCGAAGATAGGTGCTGATGTTTGGGTGGCCAAGGGCGTCTACCAAAGTGAGTCGTCTGCTGTGGTTACCTTGAAGCCGAATGTCAGTCTATATGGCGGTTTCGCTGGTACGGAGACGTCCCTTTCCGCCAGAGACACCTCGAAGAATCCTACCGTGTTGGACGGAGATGGGAAATGTCGGGTGATCTATCAGGGAGACGCTTTTGCGGATGCGGCTGCGGTCGTGGTGGACGGATTCACCATCCGGAACGGATATGCGGCGAAAGGTGGTGGTCTTTACATCAACGGCAACGTCACGGTCAACAACTGTATCATCAGAGGCAACAAGGCGACCAACGAGTGTTCGGCGATATATGCGGAGAAGTCGACCTTCAAAAACTCCCAGATCGTGGGCAACACGTTTGAGGGTGATATGCGATATACGATGTGCCTTTTCAACTGTGTGATGGATGGTTGTGCGGTGAAGAACAACACGAGCTATAGTCTCAGTGCCATTTATGCTATTAGAGGTTCCTCAATAACCAATTGTGAGATTGAAGGCAATAGCTCCACTTCTAATAGCAGGGGATCTTATTTCGAAGATACGAAGGTCATTAACTGTAAATTCGTGAATACGAGTGGTAATGGCTCTGCGGTGGAACTGTCAGGCCCCACTGTGATGCGAGGTTGTTTGTTCAAAGGAAACAAGGATGTCACCTTGAACATCATCTATATGATGGGTAATACGGCTTCGTTGGAGGATTGCCAGATCGTTGACAACTCGACTACTTCATCTTTGTTGTGTTATTATGGTAAAATCAACAGATGCCTGATAAAGGGGAATACAACATCCTCCCAGTTGGTGGAATTGTATAATTCCTATTCGTCGATTTCAAATAGCTTGATTTGTGACAATGTCTGCACGTCATCATATGAACCTATTTGTTTATATGGTAAGGCCTCCATGCGGAATTGCACATTTGTCCGTAACAGTGTGAGAGTAGGAAAGATTTTCCGTTTGAATGGTGCCATACTGACCAATTCCATCATCGTCGGCAATAAGGTGAACGGCAGTTTCGATGGTGTCCTATTGATGAGTGAATCGGACAAAATCACCAACAATATGTTGCAGAACACATCCGTGGAGGGAAACCTTAATGCCACCATGGAGCATGCCGCATTCACGGATCCTGAAAACGGTGACTATTCCCTCTCCGCCACCTCCTATTGCATCAATGCGGGAACGGATGTCGCCGACTCGCTTGATTTCTTAGGTAACCCAAGGAAACAAGGGGGTGCGGTGGATATGGGTGCGATAGAATCTTCCCACACCTCAGCACAGACAAGCACATGTGGCGATATCGTATATGTGAAGGCTGGCGCTAAAGGCAACGGCTCTAGTTGGCAGTCTGCCTTCGGTGATATCCAATCGGCTATATTCGCGGCATCGGTAGACGGCAAGAAACACCAGATTTGGGTGGCCGCTGGCACATACTATGGCGACACGACGCTGAACACGGCGCTGAACCTGGCAAGCGGGGTTAGCTTATATGGAGGTTTCGCGGGCAATGAGACATCCTTGGCGGCCCGTGATGTCGCAAAGAATCCGACCATTTTAGACGGACAGAAGAGAAGGCGTGTGCTTACCCAAAATGCTGAATTCTCCCAATCTATGGCTTGCGTTGTGGACGGATTCACTATTCAGAACGGATTCGCATCGAACGGCGGTGGCATTTACATCAACGGCAACGTCACGGTCAACAACTGTATCCTCAGAGAGAATAAGGCATATAACATGGGTTCGGCGATATATGCGGAGAAGTCGACCATCAAGAACTCCCGGATTGTGGACAATTCATACGAGGGTACTGATCTGCGATACACAGTATTCCTCAACAGGTGCGTGATGGATAGCTGTGCGGTGAAGAACAACACGTGCAACAATGTCAGTGCAGTTGGTGATGATAGGGGTTCCACGATAACCAATTGTGAGTTTGAAGGCAATAGCTCTACTTCTTCTCATAGGGGATTTTATCTTGCCGATACGAAGATCAGCAACTGTAAATTCGTGAATACGAGTGGTAATGGCTCTGCGGTTGAATTGTCGAATTCCTCTGTGATGCGAGGCTGTTTGTTCAAGGGGAACAAGGATATGTCTTTGAACCTCATTGCTTTATCGTACAGTCAAGTTTTGGTGGAGGATTGCCAGTTCATTGACAACTCGACTACTTCGACTTTGTTGAGCTATTATGGTAAAATCAGCAGATGCCTGATAAAGGGGAACACAACAGCCTCCCATATTGTGCATTTGTATTATTCCTATTCGTCGATTTCAAACTGCTTGATTTATGACAATGTCTGCACGACATCAGATGAACCTATTCATTTATACGATAGAGCTGCCATGCGGAATTGCACTGTGGTCCGCAACCGTGTGAACGGAGGAAAAATTGTCCGTTTGAATGGCTCCATATTGAACAATTCCATCATCGTCGGCAATACGTTGAACGGCAGTTTCGATGGCATTCTGACGGCGACTGCCTCGGACATAATCTCTAACAACTTGTTGCAGTCGACCTTCGTGGACGGTAACCTGAACGCTACCATGGAGCATGCCGCATTCACGGATCCTGAAAATGGTGACTATTCCCTGTCCGCTAACTCTTTTTGCATCAATGCGGGAGCGGACGTCGCCGACTCGCTTGATTTCTTCAAGAAACCAAGGAAACAAGGGGGCGCAGTGGATATGGGTGCAATCGAGTCGTCCCATACGGTGGCACCAACAATCACGTGTGGCGAAATCTTATATGTGAAGGCTGGCGCTAAAGGCAACGGATCAAGTTGGCAGTCCCCGTTCGGTGATATCCATACGGCGATGTTCGCGGCGGCTGACGGCAAGAAACATCAGATTTGGGTGGCTGCCGGCACATACTATGGCGACACGACGCTGAACACGGTGGTGAACTTGGCAAGCGGGGTCAGCTTGTATGGAGGCTTCGCAGGTAACGAGACCTCCTTGGCGGCCCGTGATACCGCAAAGAATCCGACTATCCTGGATGGTATGGGCAAAAGGCGCGTGATTACCCAGAATTATGGGTTCGTGGATTCCATGGCGGTTGTGGTGGACGGATTCACCATCCGGAACGGATATGCGGCGAAAGGTGGTGGCGTTTACATCAACGGCAACGTTACGATCAACAATTGTATCCTCAGAGAAAATAGGGCGTACAACCAGGGCTCGGCGATATGTGCGGATAAGTCGACCATCAAGAACTCCCGGATTGTGGACAATTCATACGAGGGTAATAATCTGCGATACACAGTATTCCTCAACGGTTGTGTGATGGATAGCTGTGTGGTGAAGAACAACACGTGCTATAATGCCAGTGCGGTTGGTGATGATAAGGGTTCCACGATAACCAACTGTGAGTTTGAAGGCAATAGCTCTACTTCTTCTTCTGTGGGATTTGCTCTTGCCAATACGATGGTCAGCAACTGTAAATTCATGAATACGAGTGGTAATGGTTCTGTGGTTGATCTGTCAGGTTCTTCCGTGATGCGAGATTGTTTGTTCAAGGGGAACAGAAATGTGACTAAGAGCCTCGTCAGAATGCAGCACAGTCAAGTTTTGGTGGAGGATTGCCAGTTCATTGACAACTCGACTACTTCGACTTTGTTGAACTATTACGGAAAAATCAACAGATGTCTGATAAAGGGGAACACAACATCCTCCCGTATTGTGGAATTGTATTATTCCTATTCGTCGATTTCGAACAGTTTGATTTGTGACAATGTCTGCACGACTTCAACGGAACCTATTCATTTATACGATAGAGCCACCATGCGGAATTGCACAGTGGTCCGCAACAGTGTGACTGGAGCAAAAGTTGTCAGCATGAATAATGCCGTATTGAGTAATTCTATTATCGTTGGTAATACGTTGAGCGTTAGTAGTTCCGAAGGCATTTTGGCTTCGAACACCTCGGACGTGGTCACTAACAACTTGTTGCAGAATACTTTCGTGACCGGAAACTTCAACGGCACAATGGAACATGCCGCCTTTACGGATGCTGAAAACGGTGATTATTCCCTGTCCGCTAAATCCTATGGCATCAATGCGGGAGCGGACGTCACCGACTCGCTTGATTTCTTCAAGAAGCCAAGGAAACAGGGGGGCGCAGTGGACATGGGTGCGATCGAGTCGCCCCATACGGTGGCTCCGGCGATCAAGTGTGGCGAAATTGTATATGTGAAGGCTGGCGCAAAGGGTGACGGCTCAAGTTGGCAGTCCCCGTTCGGTGATATCCAATCGGCGATGTTTGCGGCATCGGTAGACGGCAAGAGACATCAGATTTGGGTTGCTACCGGCACATACTATGGCGACACGACGCTGAGCTCGGTGGTGAATCTTGCAAGCGGAATCAGTTTGTATGGAGGTTTCGCAGGTAACGAGACCTCCTTGGCGGCCCGTGATACTGTGAAGAATCCGACTATCCTGGACGGACAAGGCAAAAGAGGTGTGATCGCCCAGAATTATAGGTTCGTGGATTCCATGGCGGTTGTGGTGGACGGATTCACCATCCGGAACGGATATGCACAGAAAGGTGCTGGTCTTTACATCAACGAAAACGCCACGATCAACAACTGTATCATCAGAGGCAACAAGGCATCCAAACAAGGTTCGGCGATATATGCGTATAGATCGATCATTAAGAACTCCCAGATTGTTGACAACACATGTGAGAGTAATATGCGATACACTATCTACCTTTACGAAGGTGTGATGGATAGTTGTGCGGTGAAGAACAATACGTGCGATAATGTCTGTGCAATTTATGGTGATCGGGGCTCCTCAATAAGCAACTGTGTGCTTGAAGGTAATCGAACCAGTTCTGACGCTAGTACTAAGGGCTCTTATTTCTACTCAGCGAATGTCAGCGGCTGTAAATTTATTAATACGACAGGTTGTGGTTCTTCGGTGGAATTGGGAATGAACGCGAAGATGCGAAACTGTTTGTTCGAGGGGAACAAGAATGAGCGTAGGGACCTTGTCTATATGTCAGACAAAACGGCTTTGTTGGAGGATTGCCAGATCCTTGACAACTCGACTACGTCGTCTTTGATTGATGGTAATGGTAAGGTCAACAGGTGCTTGATAAAGGGGAACAGGGCATCCTACGAAATGGTGGATTTGTCTAATTCCTCATCGATTTCGAATAGTTTGATTTGCGATAATGCCAGCGAATCATCTAATGGTATAGTTGTTGTTTTGTACGGAAACACTTCCATGTCTAATTGTACCGTGGTCCGCAACAGCACGCAGGGCGGATGTGTCGTGAGCTTGAACAATGCCACCTTGATGAATTCGATTATCGTCGGCAATCAAATGGGTTCTATATATGGCGAATTTCTACGCACGTATGGTACGAATAATATCACAAACAATATGCTGGAGGAAACTTTCGTGGATGGAAACTTTGATGGCTCGTTGGAGTATGCCGCATTCACGGATGTTGAAAACGGTGACTATTCCTTGTCCGCTAATTCCTATTGCATCAATGCGGGAAAGGATGTCGCCGATACGCTTGATGTCTTCAGAAACCCAAGGAAACAGGGCGGCGCAGTGGATATGGGTGCGATCGAATCCTCTCATACGAAGGCTCCGTCATTCACGTGTGGCGACATCGTCTATGTGAAGGAAGGCGCTACGGGTAATGGTTCAAGTTGGCAGTCTGCGTTTGGTAATGTTCAAAAGGCGATCGTTGCCGCATCGGCAGATGGCAAGAAACACCAGATTTGGGTGGCCGCCGGCACATACTATGGCGACACGACGCTGAACATGGTGGTGAACCTGGCAAGCGGTATCAGTTTGTACGGAGGTTTTGCGGGCAATGAGACCTCCTTGGCGGCTCGTGACACAGCAAAGAATCCGACCATCCTGGACGGTATGGGCAAAAGACGTGTGATCTCCCAAAATTATGGATTCGTGGATTCCATGGCGGTCGTGGTGGATGGATTCACCATCCAGAACGGATATGCGACGGATGGTGCTGGCGCTTGTTTGGCACAGAACACTACGATGAGTAATTGTATTGTGAAGAATTGCTATGCTGGGGATAAAGGTTACGTCTACTCTCGGAACGCTAACCTGGTCAATGTGGTGATTTGTGACAATGGAGACATGAGTTTTCCTTCTGCAATTCCGAGGGCGACATTGTATATGTCAGGCGGTACGGCCGATAATTGTGTGGTGAAAAATAACGCCTCCTATTCCAATTCAGCTTTATATGCTGAAAAATCGGCGGAGATCACCCGTTCGATATTCGACGGGAACCAATCTTCTTATGGACATATAGTGAGTATGTCTCAATCTACAATGTCCGACTGTAAGGTTATCAATCATGATGTCAGGTATAATGGCGGTTGTATCATCAGCGCAGATTCAAAATCAAATATTGAAAGATGTCTGATTGAGGGTAATGAGGCGAATACTCATATCATGAGCCTTCAGGGGAATTCGATTGTCTCCAACTCTCTGATAACCGGATGTAATTCCCGCAATAATCAGCTGATTAGTGCTTATGGCTCACAGCTGATCAATTGTACTGTGGTTGACAATGCTTGCGGTGAAACAACTATCTATTGTAATTCCAACAGCCAGATACTAAACTCAATTGTGGTCGGTAACAAACGTCCAGCTAATTCGATGAATATCGCATTGGGTTATGGCTCTACGGTTAAGTATTCAATGATAGAGGGTGGCGCCGATGGCGAAGGCAATATTGACGGAACCAAGGCGAGCGCATCGTTCACGGATGCGGTCAAGGGTGACTATTCGCTTTCAGCGACTTCCCTTTGTATCAATGCGGGAACGGATGTCGCCGACTCGCTCGATTTGTTCGGGAATGCGAGGAAGCAGAGCGATGCGGTGGATATGGGTGCGATAGAGTCTGCATTCACGGAAAGGGCTCCTGTCGGCAACATCATCTATGTGAAGGCGGGATCTAATGGCTCTGGCGTGAACTGGGATGACGCCCTTGGTGAAATCAACCAGGCAATAACCCTCGCTTCCACTGCGGGACAGAAACGCCAGGTTTGGGTGGCTAAGGGTACCTATTGCGGAGATACTTCATTGGTGTCTGCCATCTCACTCGCTGCGGGAGTAAGCGTCTATGGAGGATTTGACGGAACGGAGTCCTCTCTGGAAGAGCGGGATGCGGCAAAGAATGTTACGATAATTGATGGTAAATACAAGAGAAGATGTATCATCCAAAACTACGATTTCGCTGACTCGTTGGCAATCGTGGTGGACGGATTCACCATCCAGAACGGATACTTGAGCGGCAACGATGGTGTGAACGCAATGACTAAAAAGAACACGACATTTAATAACTGTATCTTTAGAAATGCGAGAGCGGGTAATGATGGTGTCTATGCGGAGAAGACCACATTCAAGAACTGTAAGTTTGTTGATAATATAATTCGGGAAATAAGGATTATTTACGGAGTCATAGATAGTTGTGTGTTCATGGGCGATAGGACCTCCCGCAACAATTATATCGATATCAGTGATACGAGAATGTCTCACTCTCAGGTTTCTGATTACTCGGTAGAAAGAAATCTAATTTGTGTGTCTAGTAATTCAGTTGTTTCATGTTGTAAGATCATGAACAATGAATCAACCAGAAATATAATCCGTTTGTCTATCTCTACGTTAGAAAACTCTTTGGTGTATGGAAATGTGGTGCGTAATAGTGGACAGAATCTGATCTCTGCGGATTACACTTCTTTCATCACCAACTCTACAATCGCTCACAATACGACGAGGAGCAATAGCGCGATCGGTTACTCGAGCACATCTTCCAACCACTATGCGACGGTCGCTAACTCCATCATCTATGGCAACAAGGTTTTGGATGAGATTCGCCCTCAGGTGGTTGTCTCAGACTATATCAGGGTGAAGTACTGCGCTTCTGACGGAGAGCTGACGGGTGAGAACAACATCAGGTTGGCCACTTCCAACAGTGGTTCTGACCCATCCAAGAATTATGTATGCTTCATCAATGCGGCGGGCGGTGACTATCGCCTGCATGCTACCTCCGCTTGTATCGACAAGGGTCTTGATAGCTTGATGAAGGCTGAAACGGATCTCAATGGCGGGGCGAGAATCTACGGCAAGGCCATCGACCTCGGTGCGGTTGAGTTTGACGGCGAATATGTTCAGATGCGTGACTACAGCCAACCGGTTTGCTACAACAGGTACTCTTTGGAGGCTACATTCGATTCTACCATCTCTAAGATCGATTGGGAGATTATCTATGCGGGCAATGTCTCTGGATTCGAGAACATTTCAGGCAGTGGCACGACAATTCCGGCCATGCAGCTCCGCACGTCTGGAAGCGACATCGATACCTTGATACTGAAGGTCACTCCTTATAACAAGGCTGGTGTGGCAGGTAATCCGTTCAATTACAAATATTTCGTATACCCGGATTTCTCTAAGAAGGTGGTTGCGATCACTCAACCTCAGGTGGCTTATCTTGTGAATGAGCAGAATAATACCATGTCCATCGATTGGAAGCTGTTGGCTCTCCCTGTCGAAGTGGATAGATATGACTTGTACGTATGGAAGGCTTCCCAGAAGGTGCCGGCTAATCCGATGGCCTCTTTCGTGAAGGGCCACGGCAAGCAATTGACAGGTCTGGACAACCATACTACGTACAAGTACATGGTGAAGGCTGTCATTGCGTGTGACACCATTAGCTCTGAAATCGATAGCTTCAGGATAGATATTCCTGTGAGCCTTACGATGAGCGGTAACGTGAACTGCGTCTTCGGCTCGAAGTTGAACGAGACCTCTTCCTTGACCCGTTATGTGAGGGGCTTTGAGCTGACGGACTCCATCACGTACACGATTTCCGGAAAGGATGCTGCCGATTTCTCTGCAAGTTTCGAGAGGGGTTGGGACAAACTGAATGGTGGAGACCTGAGAATCTATTATACTCCAACCGATGTGAAGAAACAGACCAGCGATGCGGAGATCACCATCAGGTCGGGCAACTCTGGCAAGTATGAAATCACGCTCTATCTCGCGGGTACGTTGTCTAACTACTATGTATACGCCGCCACTGTTGGGCAGGATGTTTACCAAGCAGGTGACACTGTGGATGTCGTCGGTATCCTGACGGATGCCTATGGCACACCTATGGCGGGCAAAACGCTTACGATAGAGGCTAACTCCAATACGGGCGTCTCCCATTCGACAACTGACGTGACGGATTCGACAGGAAGGGCTGCGGTTAGGTTCGCCACTTCTAAGACGGAGTTCGGTACTTATTCGGTGAATGTATATGTCGGCTCGAAGACGAATGGTGATGCCCTTGCGAAGTTCGATATCCCAGGCATGTCTTACACGGGCGGTACGGTGAAGTGGACAATCCAATTGGGTGACACGATCGAAGGATCGATCACGATGACCAACAGAAGCAACATTCCGCTTCATAACCTTGTGGTTGAGTCCCGTGAGCTGGCCGAAGGCTTGGTTGTCGAGTTCGATACCTTGGCACTCCTTCACGGCTATGAAACCGCACGTATTCCATTCAGGGCTACCGGAACGAAGTTGACTGAGGGTAGGTTGTATCTCCCGAGTGTGTTCCGCGTCTCTTGCGATGAGAAGACGACAAGTGACTTCTCAACCTATTTCTATTGCGAGCAGCCTTACGGACAGATTAAGGCCTTCCCTTCGAACATCAACGAATATGTGTCGAAACAGAAGCCTAAGTACATCAACATCGAGTTGACGAATGCGGGATTCGGCGAGACGGGAGCGGTTACGTTGTCCTTGCCAGACTTCGGCGGATTCAGCGTTCCGAACACAACGTTGCCAAGCATCAAATCTGGTGACACCGCAAGAGTCTCTTTGAGGATCGCCTATTTCGATGGGGCGCCTATCAATGTGCCGTTCACAGGAACGATCGGTGTCAACTGCGCTAACGGTAAGTCTACCAGCCTTCCGTTCAGGGTTGAGTACTCATCTGAATCAAAGGGTAGCTTGGAGGTGGATGTCGTGGATGAATACTACTATAACACGGCCGAGAAGAGACATTTGAGAGACGCCAAGGTGGTGGTCCGCAACCAGTACAACAATGCAGAGGTTGCGTCAGGCTATACGGATACCGCAGGTGTCGTGAGATTCGACAGTATTCCTGAGGGAACTTACTTGTTGAGCGTAAAAGCGGACAAGCACTCTGAATACCAGGAGACGATAGAGATCCAGGCGGGACAAAAGTCGAGCCGATTCATCTTCTTGGCATACCAGGCGATTACATACACTTGGAATGTGGAGCGTGTTGAGATTGAAGACAGGTATGACATCAGTTTGGACCTCGAGTACGAGACCAACGTGCCTGCTCCGGTAGTGACGTTGACGTTCCCGAACGGTGTGCCTGATAAGAGCCGTTTTGAGGTGGGTGTGCCGAAGACCGTCCGCCTTCAAATCACCAACCATGGTTTGATTGCGGCTCGTTATGTGAAGTTCGCGATGCCTAAGGTTCCATATTACAGATTCTATGTGCCATATGACTATATTGATTCGTTGCCGGCGAACCATACGGAATTTGTGCCAGTCACGATTGTCCGTACAGAGAATGAGTTCGCTTCAAGCTATGACATCAGCGGTGGCAATGGGTTACTTCTGGAGAACGAGTCGTTCGGAACATCCGAGTGTCCGAGCGTTCATGCCGAGTATTCCTACGTTTGTGGTGTGCTGAGGCTGTTGTCTACTGTTAGTGAGACCACTTTCCCTTGTCCATCCTTGAAACCTGTAACCCATGGTGGTGGCCAAGGCGGTTGGGGAGGAGTTGATGTGCCTCCTTATGGTGGCGGATCGCATAAGGACGAGCATCAGTTCGGAAAGGTTGAGAACCACCAATATTCTGTTAATTTGGATATTCCTTGTAATACGTGTCAGTCGAAGATCGATCCATGGAAATGTGCCGGTGATATCCTCGGATATATCCCTATTATAGGGCCTCTTCTTAATTATGGCGTCGACCAATTTGATGACGCCATGAGGAAAGATCATGAGAGACGGATGAAGAGACTCAGTTGTGAGCAAAAAGATCAGGTTGATTCCCCTTATGATTGGTCTTCTCTCATAGATGCCGATGTCCCAGAAGATATCGCGAAAAGCACAGAGAGTTTTACTGTTGGGGTGGAGACTAAAACGTTTGGTGAATCCCTGACGGACTTCAAAAAATTTAAGGCTTCTGGCGGTGTTTTAAATTATGTTGGTGAGTTCCAGAAATTAGATAAGGCTGGACAATTATTAAATGATTTCTTCGATGAAGACCCGGATAAATTTGACTCTTATGAGGCGATAGATCTTGTTTTTGAAGAAGGCCGGGATATTTTTGATGCGGTGGCAGGGGAGACTAATATCCCTATAATTAGTGCAGTCCCTTGGGATTGTTTGGATTTGACTTGCCAAGTTAAATCTTGCGAAAAGGGTAGATATGCATCGAGTTGCGGTCGATATGCGCTGGATAGGCTCTATCATAAGAATTCGGAGGATGAAGACACTCGTAAAACTGTCACTACGGAGGGTGATACGGTCGTGATTGTGGATGGCGAAATTGTGGATGTGCTCTATCCTGATGGAGACAGTTTGAGCGCTCAGAAGAGATCTGAGAAGTCGAAGGACGCCGCGATCGCGAAGGCGAAGTATGATATGCCGAGTAGCATTTATCAAACCTCTGATGCCCGCATGTTGGCCGCACATGATGCCGTAGAGCTTGCCGGATTCCTGCAGTATAGGGGAAATGTTATGAAGGAGCTCGCTGGTTCGGGTGATTTGCTTTCCCAAAATGGTATTTTAGACTACTTTGATTATACCATCAAAAACTATTCCCGCGGTGAGGCCATTGATATTGAAGCCATTAGGAATTTACCGACGACAGGAATCTCCACCACGGATTTGGTCGGAATGGCGCTGCGTTGGAACGAGACATTGTTGGCGAACGAAAACGGGGTCTATTCTCCTAATGAAGAATATCCTAACATCGTGGATAAAAGGGTGATTGACACATACATGGATAGCATTATCAGTTTCTATACTTACTTGAGATTGAGAGGAATGGGAACTGTCCATGGCATGATGGTCTCCATTAACGAGCAAGTCAATAAGCCTTCACAGAAAGGTGTATGTGCTACTGTCAAGCTTCATATCGCACAGACTTTGACGATGACCCGCGAGGCATTCGACGGTACGCTTACGGTTAACAACGGCAATGAGTCTGGTGCGATGGAGGGATTCAAGGTCGTGCTTGAGGTCCGTGACGAAAAGGGTAATCTCTCGAATGATTTGTTCCAAATCAATACGGAGAAGTTGACGGGCGTTTCCGCCATCGATGGTACGGGCGAGATTGCTCCGAAGTCGGAGGGAACCGCTTTGTTCAGATTCATCCCTGAGAAGGGTGCGGCACCTACCGCTCCGGTGAACTATTCGTTCGGTGGACATATTATCTACGTCGATCCATCTTCTGGCGATACGGTGACGGCTCAACTCTATCCGGTGACGTTGACCGTCAACCCTTGTCCAGACTTGCAGATCGATTACTTCATGCAACGTAATATCCTTGGTGACGATGCCTTGACGCTTGATCGTGTCGAGCCAAGCGTGCCGGCTGCTTTGGGCGTGAGGATCGATAACCAGGGCTATGGTGACGCCAAGAAGGTTAAGCTTGAGACCGCTCAGCCAGAGATCGTGGATAATGAGAAGGGCTTGCTGATCGACTTCGCCATTATCGGTTCCAGCCTGAATGGCAAGGATTGCGATCTCGGTTCCGAGAATATTGACTTCGGTGATATCGAGGCCCACACGGCTAAGACCGGTGTGTGGTGGATGACAAGCTCCTTGCTTGGCCACTTCACGAAGTATGAGGCGAGTGTGGTTCATGCGAACAGCTATGGCAACCCTGATCTGAGCTTAGTGAAAGGAATTGCGATCCATGAGTTAATCAAGACGGTTGACGCATATGGTGTGAAGGAGGACGGTGTTGTAGACTTCCTTGTGAACGGTAAGAAGGATGAGGAAGACACGCCTGACACGATTTACTATTCCAATGGAGGCAAGGATCCTGTCCATGTCGTTCAGTGGGTTACCCTTGACAAGGAGAAGGTGAAGCCGACAGACACGGTTGTCAGACTTACCGCCACCCCTTCTGATGCGGGTTGGAACTATGCCCGAGTGAATGATCCAGGCGATAATTGCTACGAGATACAGAAGGTTGTGAGGGTGAAGGATAGCGTGGAAATTCCGTTGGACAATGTGTGGACAACATTCGTCACGCTCCCTGACGGGCAAGAACCGATTTATGTGAACCATCTGCATTTCTTGGACTATATGACGACGATGGGTGAAAACGACTATGACATTTACTATAGCGTGAAGAAGAATGTCTTGGTGGTGACGGAGATTTCGGGTGTGCCTACGTCTGCCAATGCGGTGTTGACCCCTGTGGAGAGTGTTGTGGTTAAATTCAACCGTAAGATACAGAAGGAGACGTTCGATTACAAAGACATAGAACTCTTCTGCCAAGGCGGCGACAATCTGAGCGACTCCACCATTACGGTGACGCAACGTGACGACTACACCTATGTGGTGGATATCGCTTCTAAGACCAATGCCTCTGGATTCTTCAAGATTGAGGTGAATGTCAACAATGTGCTGGATCAGAATGGCTATGCTGGTACGTTCGGTAAGAATGCCACTTGGAGTCAACTTGTGGAGGGTGGTAACCCTGGCGGAGGCGATAATCCGGGTGGTGAAGATAATCCTGGTGAACTCACGCCAGTTGCGGATATTGCCGACGATAAGGTTCTCGTGTATGCCTACCGGGATGGTATCTATGTGAAGTCCGCGAAGGCCGGTGCGCTTGACATCTACGATATCCTCTCCAGATTAGTAGTGAAGAATGCGCGGTATGGAGAGGGCGTCACAATGGTGGCCACATTGCCGAAGGGTATATATATCATCAATGGCAAGAAAGTGATTGTGAAGTAAGAGTAGATCACTTATAATAGTAAGAGAGCAAAACCACTTCCTGAAAGTATTTCCGGGGGTGGTTTTGTGTTTTGATATGATTCGTTTTGCTAAAATTATAGTCGCACATTATTGGTGGATTGCAATGTTAGATTCGGGAAATATGCTATATTTGTTAAATCGTCTATTCATCGCATGGAAGCGATGGCGGACGGATTGTCGGTTAATGTAAACCCCTAAAAGCAGAATCTATGAAGGCAAGGATTTTTTGGCTATCGTTTGTCGCGTTATTTATGTTGAACGCGGGTGTGTTTGAGGTCTCCGCCCAGACCGTTTTCAAGGGAATATTGCTTCGGTCGAAGGAGAAAATCATAAAGGAGAACAATTTCGCGCAAGCAAAACACTTTGATTCTGATCCGGACTCGGACCAAATATATTTGAAGTATGAGAAGAGCTTGTACGAGGAATTCTCTTTGATTGTGCAGATGAAATTCTCCGTTGAGGCCTATCCTTACCGTAATAACCGCTATTTGCAGGAGGATATCGTAAAATACGTTACAAGAGAGAAACAAAATATAGACTCTCTGGGAAAGGTGATGCTGGGCTATCTGAAAGGATCCAAAAAGATGGATGACTTCTATAAGAGACTTAAAAAGCTGAAGGGTTACAATCAATTTGTATGTGACGACACGGCTTCGTACGCCGCTGCGGTCAACACCTGCAAATCATACGATTGTCGTAGGACTGTACTGAAATACCCCCTGGAGATAACGTTGCAGAATGGCATCCTGACGTTGGAAGAGTCTTCGATACAGTTGGGTTTTTATGATGTCAAAAGGGGGAAAAGAATTGAGCCGGCGGACCTGCTCACTACCCTAACAAGGGAGGAAAAGATGGGCTCTGTGTCCCAAATAAATGGTAGATCCATCAATGTCTGTGGTTATTATCTGACCAAGGACGACCCATTGCTGACCCCGTATGCCAGGTCGTTGATGGAGAGAGACAAAGGGTATACGTCGTCCACGTGGACAAACAAATATGGAGACCTAATACAGACTATATATGTTAAAAAGATAAATGGAGGATTCGAATCCCGAGAAATCCTGATTCCTGTTCAGTTGAATGGTTGCCAGAACACCAAGAAGATTCGGAATAGGATGTTGGAGGTTATGTTTGGCAGTTCCGATGTTGATTCGGAGGATTTGATTGCCGAGGGTGTCAAGAAATGGGTGCCGAAGTCTGAAAGAGGTATGCAAATGGTTTTGGGTGAGGGTGAAGGAGTGGTCTCGTTTGGCTTTGAAAATTTATCTAAGCGTAACAGAGACAAGGACACGTTCATTGTCTTCGATAAGACCACGGGCGAGGAGATAACTGTGAAGGATCTGATTAAGGACAAGAAGGGCTTCATGGATTATGTCAACTCGTTTAACATGTATTACGGTGGCTTCCTTTTCGATTCAACGAATGTGAAACTTGGTTCGAACTTCTGTGGAAGTTTACGTAGTCACCTCATGAATTCTGACGCAGAAAAAACTGCGTTTAATGGATGGAAAGAGTTCCCGACATCCTGGTGGTTCAAGTTCAGCAAAATGGTTGAATTCATCCCTGTCGAATTCATCACCAAAGATAGCCGTATATCCCTGAATTATAGCGACATCAGAGCATTTATCGATCCTAAATACCAAGAAGCGTTGGATCGTGCCGTGAAGTCGATTGGGAAGTGATACGCATAAAAAAACAGTTCGCAAAGCCTTATACGCCTGCGAACTGTTTTTTTTGATACGTTATGTGCCGCAAAAATATTTATAAATCTTCCAAAACTAAGATGAGAGAACTGATAAAAAAGTAAGAAAAATAACTTTTTAAACAAATCAGTTCCTCACTCTCCGATATTTCTGATTCTTGCTGTTCGGCTTGGTCGGTTCCGTCATTTCGATGAAACCTAGTTCGAGCAAGGGGTTTATAAACTTTTTAATATGGTTCGTATGGTATTTGTAACCTATATGCTCAAGTATTTCCCTTGCACTTCTTGGAATAGAACAGAATTGAATGATGTCCTTTTGAGTACCATCAAGAGTTTTATATGAAACTTCTGTATGCTTATCTCTATCATTGTTTCTTCGATTGTTATGTTGTAAATTGTTATTTTCTAGTGGTTTATCTCTATCATCTCTATCATTATCTCTATCATTGTCTCTATCATTATCTCTATCATCAATATATTTACGTTCCACTATCACCACAAACTCATTGAGTGTTTCATCATTTACAAACTTGATGTCAGGAGTAAACTTCAACGCTCTTGTGATACCGCTACCTGCACCAGTATATGGAAGAAGATTGATGCCGTGGTTAAATAACAGTTTGTTTCTTGGTACAGACGCACCATGCATGATACTTTCTATATTCACCCCCTCAGGCAGAAGACCTGGGCTGTGGATCTCTATACGGTTGTCAAAGATGAACACTCTTAAAGGAGCTTCTATTACATAAGAACGGTGAAGAATGGCGTTTGCTACGATTTCAGACATACTGGTCATTGATACTTCCAATTCACCAAGGCTATTGAAGTCTTTATCTACCTGTTTGTGCCGAAGGTTTCTATTCAGGAATGAAATGATATAGTTGAACAGATGTACCGCGTTTCCATCCGCATCATTACCGCTCTTGTCGCGGAACTCTGTACCACCAATGCTATTTCCAACAAAACTGATGCAGCGTACAGTGAATGCTGGCCTCCATCGTTGAGGATACTTGCCCATCAATATCAATGCTGCCAATGTCAACGTGCCATCTTCCATGATTAGACCGTTATTCTTTAAGATGCCCTCTGGAGTCTGACTGATAATGGTGGCTATCTCGTCGGGACTCTTGTGTTTCAACTCTACGATAGGTAACTGTTGCCTTTCGTAGTCGATGCGGAAACGACTCAGCAGATAGTCACGCACAGTATTTTCATCCAGGTCTTTAATGCTTGTACCCTTAATGGGCATACTGTCTGGATGCATCTGTCCGTTTTCCATCAGCATTTCCACAAGTTCTATGTTGTCGAAAACTTTGCGTTTGTCTGCCCCCTGCTTCATCCACACAACACCTTTACTGTCGCGATATGGTTTGTTCTTGCCCTGCTTGATTGTTGCCACGACAATAACGCCACCATCCATCTGAACGTTCTCTATGTCAAGCAGGATCTGAGGAACAACACCCTCAGAAGCTAAACTACCCAACAGATTTGTTGTTTCTTGCACCTCTTGGAATGATAGCGGATTTATGTGTCCCGTCTTGTCGTCGATGCCCACCACAATCATTCCACCATGACAATTGCTTTGTGCTACCATCTCGCAACTCACGTCATATTTGTTGTCGCGAGTAACACGTTCTTTGAACTGAACTTTAGTTTGTTCTGCCGTGTCTCTTAGTCTGAGTATATCTTCTTTTGTCATATTTTGTTTGCAAAGTTACACATTTTGTTCGAATTTGTTGCGTCATGTGAATGTTGTAAAAATGGAATAAATAAGGGCATAACAAATATAAGGAATTCTCTTGTCTCTATCTCGTAGAAACTCCTCGTTTGCGGATCGTCGATGCGCATCATGATATGATAGTGTGTCCATGGCAACAGGAAGGTGGAATTCGCTGACCATTGGTTGGTATATTGAAAACGCTGGCCAGTGGTCAGCGTTTTTTAATAGGTTAGTATAATGTCACATTGTAATGTGGCGTGTCATTTCGCATCCTACAGTTGTCTTTTTGTTGACAACTATTTACAAATACTGTTGCACCACTCCGCTCAGTTCGCCCACCTCCAGCACGCCGCTTTGCCTCCACACCGGCTCACCGTTGCGGAAGAGCATAAGGGTAGGGACGGCTTGGACACGGTGCTGCGTCGCGAGGCTCTCGTTCTTCTCAACGTCTATCTTGAGGATGCGGAGGGCGTCGCCATGCTTCTCCTTCAACTCCTCCAATATCGGGTGCATCCTTTGGCAGGGTACGCACCACGTGGCATAGAAGTCAACCAATACCAGCTGACCGCTATTGATGATCGTATTAAAATCCTGTTCCATACTGTCTAAAGCTAAAAAAGGCGTGTTACTCGTGCGGGTAACACGCCTTTTGGATTGTAAATAGATGATAATTGATTACTTAACCTCCTCAAAGTCAACGTCTGTGATGTTGTCGTCCTTTGAGTTGCCGCCAGCGTTGCCACTGTTGTAGCCGGCGCCTGCGTTAGGGTTGCCTTGCGCCTGCTGCTGTGCGTTGTACATGTCCTGAGAAGCGTCTTGGAATGCCTTGTTCAAAGCCTCCATCGCATCGTCGATGTCCACGATGTTCTTCGCCTCGTGAGCAGACTTCAGCTTCAACAAAGCCTTCTCGATGGTCGCGCGCTTGTCGCTTGGCAACTTGTCACCGTAGTCTTTCAGGTTCTTCTCCGTTTGGAAGATCATATTGTCCGCTTGGTTCAGCTTGTCGATGCGCTCCTTCTCCTTCTTGTCGGCCTCCGCGTTCGCCTCAGCCTCCGCCTTCATACGTTGGATCTCGCTGTCGCTCAAGCCAGACGAAGCCTCGATACGGATCTTCTGCTCCTTGCCGGTCGCCTTATCCTTAGCGGATACGTTCAAGATACCGTTCGCGTCGATATCGAAGGTCACCTCGATCTGCGGCACACCTCTTGGCGCTGGCATGATACCGTCCAAGATGAATCGTCCGATGGTCTTGTTCTGCGCAGCCATAGGACGCTCGCCCTGCAATACGTGGATCTCTACTGAAGGTTGGTTGTCCGCAGCCGTAGAGAAGATTTGTGACTTCTTGGTAGGGATGGTCGTGTTGGCGTCGATCAACTTGGTCATCACGCCGCCCATCGTCTCGATACCGAGTGAAAGAGGGGTCACATCCAACAAGAGGACATCCTTGACCGTACCCGTCAAGACACCACCTTGGATAGCCGCACCGACAGCCACCACCTCGTCAGGGTTCACACCCTTAGAAGGAGCTTTGCCGAAGAACTTCTCCACAGCGGCCTGAATGGCAGGAATACGGGTTGAACCACCCACGAGGATGATCTCGTCCACGTCTCCGACAGACAAGCCAGCCTTGTCCAAAGCGTTCTTACAAGGGTCGATGGTACGTTGGATCAAATCGTCCACCAACTGCTCGAACTTAGCACGCGTCAAGGTCTTCACCAAGTGCTTAGGCACACCGTCAACCGGCATGATGTAAGGCAAGTTGATCTCGGTGGAAGTGGTGCTGGAAAGCTCGATCTTCGCCTTCTCGGCAGCCTCCTTCAGACGTTGCAAAGCCATAGGGTCCTTGCTCAAGTCGACACCGCTGTTCTCGTTCTTGAACTCCTGTACCAACCAGTCGATGATACGGTGGTCGAAGTCGTCACCGCCCAAGTGTGTATCACCCGCCGTAGACTTCACCTCGAAGACACCGTCGCCCAATTCGAGGACGGATACATCGTGCGTACCACCACCGCAGTCGAACACGACGATCTTCATATCCTTGTTCTTTCTGTCCAAACCGTAAGCCAAAGCGGCTGCCGTAGGCTCGTTGACGATACGTTTCACGGATAGACCCGCGATTTCGCCCGCCTCCTTAGTAGCCTGTCTCTGAGAGTCGTTGAAGTAAGCAGGAACGGTGATGACCGCCTCTGTCACCTCTTGTCCGAGGTATTCCTCAGCCGTCTTCTTCATCTTCTGAAGAATCATGGCGGAGATCTCCTGTGGTGTGTAGAGACGTCCGTCGATGTCCACGCGAGGGGTGTTGTTGTCACCCTTCACCACCTTGTAAGGGACACGCGCGATCTCTTGCTGCACACGGTCGTAAGTCTCGCCCATGAAACGTTTGATGGAGAAAACAGTCTTAGTAGGGTTGGTGATGGCCTGTCTTTTGGCAGGGTCACCCACTTTTCTTTCGCCTCCGTCGATGAAACCAATGATGGAAGGAGTAGTTCTCTTTCCTTCGCTGTTCGCGATGACGGTAGGCTCGTTGCCTTCCATTACCGCTACGCAGGAATTGGTCGTACCTAAGTCAATACCAATAATCTTTCCCATGTCTTTATTCTTTTTAGTTAATTATATTCTATAATGTAAGTGGCGCTTATCGGGCGCACATCTAACTTATTTCAAAGTCTGTGCCAAAGGTGTTTTTGCCGTGTCGGAGGTCTTCTTTCTGCCAAATTTTAGGTCGGAACCGGTTTGGGGACATCCCTTTTGTCATTTTGTCTGACAGAATGTCTGTTTTTCTGTGAAGAGCTGCCCTGCGTGGGAGGATGGTCGGGTGGTGTGCCCTTCGTGGTCCTATCATCTTATGTTTGGTTGATTGATGTTGGTAAAGGGTCCGTTTTATGTCCGTGTGTTAATATGTGGCTTTAAAAAACGTAATTGTGGGCTTGGGGTGTTGTTTGTTCCGATTTTCATGTTTATATTTGTTGTATTCGAATGTAAGTATGATTTTATTAATATTTTAAAATGTGTTTTGTATGAAAAAAGGTCATTTAATGTTAATGGCGATGTGTGCCATAGTGTGCGGCTTTATGAACTCTTGTAAAGAGGATGACGACACGGAAGGAAATAAGGGTGTGAAGTATGAACTCGAGAAGACTCTTGTCGGGAATTGGAGCAGGCAGTATTATCCTGAAATCTTTCAGCCATATATAGAGACGCGTAAGTATACATTCAACGAAGACCATACGGGCTATGTTGATTATTATGGTGATGTGGTCGATGAAGGTACAATAATTGACAGGAGGGTGGATGTCCGCAGTTGGATTAAGATTGACTTCACATGGAAGGTTGAGTCGGACAGCACATTTGAAATCCGTCTCTCAAAGGCCAACCTCCGTTATGGGGAGGGAGCGGCCAGGGACACTGCCTTTACCCAAGGGGATACCTTTAAGTACTTCTTGCAAAGATCGGTGACCGACACGCTCGATTTCTATTCTTGTGGCTACTTCAAGGCATGGCAAGATCATGTATTTACTGAGAGTTGCGATGGAGGAGAAGCCAAAACGGATCCATCCTATCGTTTGACGTTGGCGCGTTAAGTTTTGATTTTAAGCAGGTTGGGGCAATGTTTTTGCCCCTCATCCTTGTTTTTCTCCAATAAAAAGTGTATGTTTGAGTTTCAGACATACACTTTTTGTTTGAAGCAGGAAGGTTGTTGTTCCGTGTGTATATGGATTATGTTGAATGATTATTAAAATAATTAGCTTATGGGAACAAAGAATTTATGGGTGCTCTGTGTGAGCATGTGTTTAGGTGTGTTTGGTGTCTATTCGTGCGGGGATGATGATGAGTTGGAGAATGAGAGGAGAAATAGCCCGCAGGAGGAGAATGTGGAAAAAGACACTCTGCAGGAGCAGACGGATGGAACGGACACTATGGCGGTTGTCTCGGATACGACGCAGGTGATTCCTGCTGATACGTTACCCGCTGAAAATGTCAGGTATGAACTTGAGGATATGCTTATCGGCAAATGGGAATGGCGTTACAATGGAGGGCATATGATTCCTCATGAAACTTATGAATATGGTTTCAATGCAGACCACTCAGGATATGTCTCCTATTATTATTATGCGAATAATGGAGGGTCGCATAGCATGGGGGAGTACAAAGAAGACGAGATTCATATTGATGTGGATTTCTCATGGGAAGTTCTTTCCGAGAAGGTCTTCTCGATTCATTCTGTGAGTGCTAATATAAGTAAGAATGGCTCGAGTAGTACCAGTTCTTATGAGGGAAGTGTGAAGTATCAGTTGGACAAGGTTTCTTCCGATTCACTCTTCTTCTATGGTTGTGGCGCATTTAGAATAGATGATGGATATATGTATTTCAGTGCATGTGACGGAGAACCGACGCCGGGAACTTATTATCCATTCACTCTGCATGGTAAACGGTGAATTCCATAGCTGAACTTATGTGATTATTTTCGGAAAAATTTTGCGAAAAAAAAAGTGTATATTTGCCCCCAAGTATACACTTTTTTTACATATTTATTTATTCAGATTGACTATGCGGTGATGGATTCGGTAACTATCAGTGTGCATTGGAAGAGGGCGAAGGGGAATCGTGTGATGTCCTTCTATAAAATACGCAAGGATTGACAGTAGAAATCCAGAGGAAGTGTTTTTTTGTTGTTTTTTATGTATATTTGCCGCATAATTTTAAAAAATGATTTATTATGTCACAATCGCTTGCAAAAGTCTATCTGCACATAGTTTTCCATGTGAAGTATACCTCTGTTGTCATCCGAGATGAAGATTGCCAAAAACTATACTCCTATATCGATGGTATCATCGTTAATAAGAATGCGATGGTTCTTCAGATTGGAGGAACTTCTGATCATGTCCATATTCTATGTACCCTTCCTCGCATAATTTCCATGTCCGATTTAGTGGAAGACATCAAGAAGTGCAGCAGTTCATGGATTAAGACTATCAATCCGTATTATTCCAAATTCGCATGGCAGAGTGGGTATGGCATATTTTCGGTCAGTTCCTCTATGGTGGAGAGCGTGAAGATGTACATTATAGACCAAAAGGAACATCATCGCAAGAGAACATTTCAGGAAGAATATGAGGCATTTTTGAAGGCCTATCATATTGGATATAACCCCGATTATGTGTTTCGGGATTGAATGGGGGAGATTGATTGGTAAAATTATCATATCCCAATTTGTGGAGGTGCGAATGAGGACGGGGGGATTGATTTGTCCCAGCCCTTCAGGCTGGTGGGAAATCTACTCCACCTCCTATTCCCAAGGCGTTGCCGTTGGGCTATATCTGTTACAGCCTTTCAGGCTGGTGGCGGGGGACGGATTCGCCTCCTATACCCAAGGCGTTGCCATTGGGCTAAATGTGTCTCAGCCTTTCAGGCTGATGGTGGGTGACGGATTCGCCTTTTACCCAAGGCGTTGCCGTTGGGCTATATCTGTCCCAGCCTTTCAGGCTGGTGGTGGGTGACGGATTTGCCTTTTACACCCAAGGCGTTGCCGTTGGGCTAAATGTGTCTCAGCCTTTCAGACTGAGTGGTGCGGGTAAAGGGAGTTTCCCGTGGTGTTTGCTCCCCGAGCCTGAAAGGCTCCCACAGATATAGCCTATGGCACCGCCGTAGGTATGGCACCGCCATAGGTCAAATGGCATACCCCGAAGTAATCCCTCCCGAGCCTGAAAGGCTCATACAGATATAGCCTATGGCAACGCCGTAGGTATGGCGTATCCCCAAAATTTGTTCACGAGCCTGAAAGGCTCGCACAGATATTGATTTGTAAAATTATCATATCCTAATTTGTGGAGGTGCGAATGAGGACGGGGGAGATTGATTTGTCCCAGCCCTTCAGGCTGGTGGGAAACGGATTCGCCTTTTACCCAAGGCGTTGCCATTGGGCTATATCTGTCCCAGCCTTTCAGGCTGATGGTGGGGGAACGGATTTGCCTTTTACCCAAGGCGTTGCCGTTGGGCTAAATGTGTTACAGCCTTTCAGGCTGGTGGCGGGGGACGGATTCGCCTTTTACACCCAAGGCGCTGCCATTGGGCTAAATGTGTCTCAGCCTTTCAGGCTGGTGGTGGGAAACGGATTTGCCTTTTACACCCAAGGCGTTGCCATTGGGCTAAATGTATTTCAGCCTTTCAGGCTGGTGAGATAACATTTTATACACCCTCCCCCAACGCATAAGCCCTTCGCAGAGCGTCCGTCGAAGTGATGTCCCCCTTCTCCTTCACACCCCGCACCAAAATGCGTCCCGCATCCTCTAAGTGGAAGAAGTTGAGGCAAAGCTGGTACTGTGCGAGGATGCTATCGAAGAGCTCGGGTAGTGTGGCGGCACCTACTAAAAGGAGCGCCATCTTCTTGATACTGAAGGTGTCCCGAATCGGGTTGTGACAACGGTCGATGATCGCCTTCAACTGCGCGCTTAACCCGTAGAAATAGATGGGTGAGGCGATCACTAGCATATCCGCCTGCTTCATCTTGTTGTAGATGTCTATCATCTCGTCTTTCTGCACACAGACGTGCTCTTCGCTCCTGAAACAGGCGTTGCAGCCCATGCAGGGCGCCACCTTGTGGTCGTGGACGGAGACTACCTCCACCGTGTGCCGTGGCGACGCACCCCTGACGAATGCCTCCACCAATTGGTCTGTATTGCCACCCTTCCGTGGACTTCCTGATAAGATTAGTATGTTCATGTGATTAGCCTATTTTTCCTCCCTCATTGATACACCGCTGCAACTCCTCTAAAAACCGTGCGGCATCCCCGCCGTCCATCTGCGTGTGGTGGAACTGGAATGAGATGGGTAGGGTGGTCTTGAACCATCCCTTGCGGTACTTCCCCCACATCA
Source organism: Bacteroidales bacterium UBA1181 (assembly GCA_002310215.1). Lineage (GTDB taxonomy): Bacteria > Bacteroidota > Bacteroidia > Bacteroidales > Paludibacteraceae > UBA1181. Next base: position 11,708 of record DBYR01000011.1, on the reverse strand, counting down.
CCATTGGGTTGTTGAAGACTCCGCTGTACTGGTTGACGATGCTGTCGAGCTCCGTCTCCGCCATGGCGGAGGTGCCAATCACCATGGCATCCTCTATGGTAATGCTTTCGCAGGATGTGCTCACTTTCTGAGTTCGTGAGAGGTAGTCCGCATTGAACCGCTCCAAATCCTCTGTATAGGGGATGCTGCAGGAATTGATGCCTCCCGCACGGTTGTTAACGATCACGTCGATGGCGAGCTTGTCGTATCGGTACAATTTATCACCTTCGGGCAGCAGACGGAACTCTTCGATGCGGCTGGCCGCCTTGCCGATGCACCAGCATAGGAGCATGGTGAATTTCCAGCCTCCCCGTTTGCTTCGCTTGAGGAGGTGGGTTACGTCGAAGGTCTTGGTGAGCGTCACCATTGGCATGGGCGACTTCATCCACATCTCGAAGGCGTACGCCCGATTGGTTTCTTGGGGGTTGATCTCTTGTTTCATAATCGCTTCGTTTTTCCACTTAATATCTTGTTCCTGACGCATTTGATGGCAGGTGTGTAGTAGTCCATCTCCATCGCCTCCAGGGTGCGTTTCAGCTCCTCCATCAGTTCGGGGTAGAACTGGCACATGCGGAAGGCGAGTTTCAGGCAGAGGGACTGGATGCCGGGGAGTTCCCGGACGTCCGCCATGTGCTCCAGGCAGAAGTCGAGGAAGTCGGTCCGGAGATCCTCCTCCTCCATCTTGAGGCGCAGCACGATGTTCAGGGAGAGGCGTCTGACGGATGAGTCGCCCGTCCGCATGGCGAGGGCGGTCAGTTCGTGCAGCATTCCCTGCAACTGCGACAGCTCCGCATCCGTCGCCTTGGTGAGCACCCACAGGGAGTTGCGTGCCACATGGTGCTCCGTGCTGAAGATGAAACGCCGGGCGAAGCCGATGAAATCGTTCGATTGCTTCAGCTCGTGATATACCGCCTGCGCCGCTAATTCGCTGTTCGTGCCTACTATTTGCTCTTCTGTTAGTGCCATATTTCAGAAATCTTTTCTTGAACAGAATTGGCGAACGGAAAGTTCCTCAATCCCTTCGTATGTATTGCCTTCAAATCCATTCCATGTGACGACGTGTCTTGACTTGAAAGTTTTAAATACGATTAAAACTTTCGTGCAAAATTCGTAAAGTTTTAATTATACTTAAAACTTTTTGTATGATATTGCAGAAGGGGCGGACGAAAAATCTCCCTTGCAGTGCTTTTTTTACTAAAAATCTCCCTCTTGTAGTGCTTTTTGAGGCATTTGGATAGAAAAGATATTTTGTTTATGTTTGTAAATATAATTATAAACATGTGGTAAATGAGTGTGAATCGTATTCTGAAAATATTCCTTTTGTTATCTGCAGTGGTCTTTTTCATCGGTTGTCGAACCATTTCTTCGTCTCGTTACGGTTCTACGATAGTGGGAGGGAAGTATGAGGCATCGAAAGATAGCACATCCTATTTTGTCTATCCCTTTGGTAGTGTGATGATACCCGGCAAGTGGGAGAAGACTTCGTACAACAATGTCAGCCGACAGCAATTTTTCATGAATAGCGACTCGGTTATCCTCTCTGTCGTTTTTTCTCGGTTTGACGGATATGAGTTCAATCTGGATGGCGCAAAGAAGGGGTACGATTTTGTGAAGGCCTGTTATGAATGGGAGACGGATTACTTCGAGAAGACAAATGGCCTGCAACATAATATCATCGAGGAGAATGAGGAAAAACATTATATGATTTTCAGGGTCTACGACTCACCAGATGGAGCCAAAGTTAATATGTACTTCCTGTTGGGCGAAAAGAATGGTAATGTCAGCTATTTTTCCCTCTCCCGAGCGGAGAAATGGACGGAAGAGAGACGGTTGGAGTTTTTGCGTGGACTGCTGAACAATCCATAGGTTCCCCTGTGCCGTTCCTCCCAAGAATTTATATCTTTGTGTTATAAACATCAAACGGATATGACACGGAAAGAACGTATCACTCATATGGAGAACCTCTTTGACAAAAGCAATGAGGTGGTCCGTCAATTGCGACAGGCGATCGCAGATTTCCAGGCGCTGCAACCCACCATCGACGAGTTGGATAACTACTACAAAACCAATTGGCGCGCTGATTTCGAGGCCGACGAGAAGGGCAAGCTGCCGGCCAACCTCAAGCGTGGCGTGCTCAGTGAAGATGGACTGTGGGATTTGCTGGAGGAGTATCAGCGATTGGAAGAATTAAAAGAAATGTATTCCCGCATATCATAACTATCAGACTAGAGTAATCATGCACATCGAACAATTCCGCGAATATTGCCTTTCGTTGCCTTGCGTTACCGAGGATTTCCCTTTCGACGAGGATTTGCTGACGTTTCGCGTATGCAACAAGATATTTGCTGGCATATCAATGAGTAACCCGGATTGGGCTGTTATGAAATGCGACCCTGAGCGCGCCGTCAATCTCCGCGAACGATACTCCGACATTGAAGGAGCATTCCATTGGAACAAAAAATTTTGGAACCAAATCCATTTCAATAGAGGTGTGGGCGACAAGTTGATTCTTGAACTCGTTCATCACGCTTACGACGAAGTGGTGAAAAAATTGTCCAAAAAAGAGAGGGAAGCCTTATTGAAAGCTTCTTAGACAAGACCGTGCTCGATACAAAACATACGCGTCATCCTGGAATTTTATTCGCCTCAGAGAGTCGAGGAGATAGAAAAATATAAATAGATCTAATTTTCGCTACTTTTGCCACAAACGGATTTTAAGGTTTGGACAGTTATGTCGGAATTGTTGTTTACTATAATAATAGTATTGCTGGCATTATGTATTTTGCCGCTTATTGGTACAGTGTTGACCTGTCATGTGATCTCCAAAATCAAAGGTCTCGAGTGTCTCAAACGAAAAGGAGGCATCGTGTTTATGATTCTCTTTAATTCTCAGATCATTTACTTTATAAACGTTGACATCGTTGAGGGATGGTTCGGTATTCAAAATTCTTTTTTTGACGAGATAGATGAAGCTGTAATCGAAGTATCTACCCCATACGGAAAATTTTCCACAGTTAACGAGGAACCTGTATATAGTTTCTTCCGATATGATGATGATAGACCATGTTTTTTAAGTGGTGGCATTGACTCGATAGCAGAATACGACCAGTATATTGTTATGGCTGCTGACAGTTCTTATTTACTCATCGATCAACGAGTTAAAGGGGAAAAAGCCATCAAGATATTATCACTCACCGACTTGCCTGTGGATGTGCAACAAATGAGTTTTGTTTCAGCTCCAAAATATATCAAAGATTTATATTGGCGTGTCCACCACGATAATCATCTCTACGTCATCAAAGTCCTCCTCGCTTTGGCGTTATCCGCTTTGGTTACTGCACTGGGATATTTTCTGTTAAAAAAAATATGGTCAAAGATTAGGAGAGGCTCATGAGAAGGACCATATTACAGGTAAAATAAATATTTTTGCTTTGATTGGAACTTAGAGAATATTTTTTAGTTACAGGTTGGTGTTTTGATGTGATGTGATTATTTTTGTGTTTAGAAGATTGACAATGAAAAACGTAGTATATGACAACAAATGCCAAGGATAGAATCATCACCGGAGTGCCTATTGCTCTTCAGATGAGTAAAGCGAAGGAAATACTCAACAGCATAGTGATCCCTCGTAATGAACTTTATGCCATAAGAAAACGGGAGAACCGACTCTCTAACAAAAAAATCAAAGGGTATTAATGCCGACACTTACTGTAATAGCTGGCTGTAACGGGTCGGGAAAGTCCACGTTTGCTTCTTCTTTCCTGAGAGAGGGTCTTGTCTCTTTTGACTATGACAAAGTTTATCTGCATATATTCTTCTTTGCAAGAGTGTGAGTTTAGAGACGAGATGGCGAGGAATATGACTACGCAATTGTTCGAGGAGCAAGTAAAAGAATCATTGAACCATAAACTGGATTTTTGTTATGAAACGAATTTTGACACTTTCCCCTTGCATTGGCCAACAATCTATAAAGAGCAGGGTTATACGTTAAACATGATTTTCTTTTGTTTAGACAATCAAGAAATCGCAAGGGAGAGAGTCCTTGTCAGATCAGAGTTCCATGGACATTTTGTTGACAACGAAACTATAGATTTGAAATGGAAGGAGGGATACAAAAATTTGAATCTTTACCACTCTTTTTTTGATAGGATTCTTTTCGTGGATAATTCTGTAAATAACGAGGTATATACAAATCTTCTCCAAATAGAGGATGGAGAAACACAGCTGATGTGCGAACAATTGCCTGATTATTTTTCAAGACGTTTTCCTGATATATATTTGCATATGTCATAGAAATAATAAATGCTCGTATGCTATCGACTCGATAGCCGCATACGGCCGCTATCTTGTTATGGCAACAGATAGCTCTTATTTGCTTATCGACAAACAAGCCAATGACACAACAATTACCGAAGTGTCATCACTCTCAGAACTGCCTATAGATGTACAGCATGAATCTCTACGTCATCAAAACGCTTATCGCTTTGGTATTATCGGCTCTGGTTACGGTAGTGGAATATTTTGTATTCAAAAAAATATTGTCAGGCGTTAGGAAGTTTGTCTCGTAAAGGGGTGTTACTCATAATGCCTGATGCGGACCTCTATCCCCTCGTCCTTCAACTGGGCGGGTAGTTGGCTGACGTCCGTTTGGCTGTAGTGGTATGGGAACACCACCTTTGGCTTGATTATCTTCGCCGCGCGCACCAGTTGGTCGGTCGTCATCGTATAGGGTTGATTGCAAGGCAAGAAGGCGATGTCTATTTCTTTGATGTCCGCCATTTCAGGGATGTCCTCCGTGTCGCCGGCGATGTAGATCCGCAGTCCGTCGATGGTGAGGATGAAGCCGTTGTCCCTCCCTTTCGGGTGGAACTGTTGGTGGCCCTCCGTGGTGTTGTAGGCTGGAACCGCCTCGACCGTGATGTCATCCGTTAGGCGGAGCGTCTCTCCGTTGGCCATCGCCTGGCCCTTGCCGAGCATCTCGGCGCACCGTTGGTTGGTGATGAGCTTGGTCTTGTCGGAAGAGAGCGTGGCGATCGCCTCCTTGTCGAAGTGGTCAAAGTGCTCATGGGTCACGAAGATATAATCCGCCTTGGACATGGTGGCGTAGGGGATTGTCCGCTCGCCCAGCTTGGACACCGGGTCTATCTCAATCTCCTTGCCGTCGTACTGGATGCGGATGCTGGCGTGGACCAGCGCATGGAAGGTGACGCTCTTGCCACTCTTCGTTTGAAACACATCCACCTCCTCCGTTTTCTGCTGGCTGCAGGCTGTCGTCAGGCCTAAGGTGGCCAATAAGCATGTGATTATCTTCTTCATGATCTGTCGGTTGTTGTGATTGAATATAAATCTATCCATAAAAAATCTTTGCAAGATACAAAAAAAATACGGAAACGGTTCGGGGCCGCCTGTCTGTTTTGTCCCCCGCTTTCACGGAGACTCTTTCCTCGGTATGTTTCCTCGCGGAGGCAGGAGAGGCTGCGCATGGACATGACCCGCAAAAATGGTGAATAAGCCCCTAAAAATACTCATTTATGGTGATTCCCGCCCGCCTGCCAAACCTCTACTTTTGCGCCCGAAAAACTCAGTGGAAATTGAATTCAATTATAGTCAAATGGTTAAAATAATAAGTCATGGAAAAAGAAATAAGTAAAGTGTCATTTATGTGGGTAGTGATCATGGTGGGTTTCGCCATGCACATGTTGGCTGACATGTTGCCGGCCTTTTGGGGAGCGAGCATCGCGATGCCCGATGCGACGGGTGAAGTCTCCGTGGGGATGATCGCCTTCATGATATGCCTATCATTCCTCATTCCGATGTGTGGGCTCTTATGCATGCAGTATCGTTCGAACAAGACGATGCGTCTCATCAACTTAGTGCTTGCCACCCTGATGATGGTACTCAATATCCTGCATGCGTCGGAGCTCATCGCTGAGTTCAATCCGGTGCAGTTGATGATCCATCCCGTGATGATCGTGGCGGGCATCTATCTGTTCCTCTTCTCACGTCGTGAGATGAAGGGACAATGACCTAACGACGAGCACTTATGACTGCCATCGTCGTAGCCCTGCTGATTCCGTTTTTAGGCACCACATTAGGAGCGGCTTTTGTCTTCTTCATGAAGAAAGAGATACCCGAACTGCCTCAGAAGGCGTTGCTGGGTTTCGCCTCTGGTGTGATGGTGGCGGCCGCTGTCTGGTCTTTGATCATTCCTGCCCTTGAGATGGGGGAGATCGGGCCTATCACATTAGCGTTGTTGGGAGGGTTCGCCTTCCTCTTCCTGATCGACCTAGCCACTCCACACATGCATCCTAAGGGAGGGCAGGAGGGACCCATGAGCAAACTCTCCCGAACCACCATGTTGGCGTTGGCGGTGACCATCCATAACTTTCCGGAAGGGATGGCGGTGGGCGTGGCGATCGCTGGGGCCTCATCCTCCCAGTTCAGCATGGCGGAGGCGTTGGCGCTCTCCTTGGGCATCGCGATCCAGAACGTCCCGGAAGGCGCCATCATATCGATGCCCCTCCGCAGCGCGGGCAACAGCCGCCTCAAAGCCTTTGGCGTAGGCACGTTGAGCGGGGTGGTGGAGCCCATCGGGGGAGCCTTGGTGATACTGCTGGCCTCGTTCGCCACGAAGGCCATGCCCTATCTGCTCAGCTTCGCCGCCGGAGCCATGCTCTATGTGGTCATAGAGGAACTCATCCCTGAGGCGTCGCAGGGCAAACATTCTAACCTTGGCACCATCGGATTCGCCTTGGGCTTTGCCCTGATGATGGTGCTGGACCAAGTCCCCTTAACCTTTGGGGCGGATTTGTAATTTATTGATAGAAAAATAATTAGATAATTTTAGACAAAGATGAACATGCAGTTGAAAACAAGTAGAGGGTTTATTGCGATGATGATGTCGTTGGTGCTTGCGAACGCTTATGCGCAAGATTCCAGCGATCTGCCCGACATCGAATTGGATGAAGTGACAATCGTGGGACGCAACGAAATACGTGAGATGCGTGAGGCGACCATGCCCGTATCGGTCCTCTCCATCAAACAGTTGGAGGGTACTTCCACCAATATCAACGATGCCTTGGCCCGCACGACAGGCATTACCGTGCGCAACACGGGCGGTGTGGGCAGTGCTTCGAGGATCTCGGTGCGTGGTCTGGAAGGAAAGCGCATGGGTATCTACATCGATGAGGCCGCCATCGGGCAGATGAGCGATTATATGTCGCTGAATGATGTGCCGACCGACATGATCGAACGCATAGAGATTTACAAGGGAATCGTGCCTTACCGCTTCGGAGGCTCCGCTTTGGGCGGTGCGGTGAACGTCGTCACCAAGGAATATCCGCCCGTATACTTGGATGCCAGCTATGAGATAGCCTCCTTCAACACCCACAAGTTGAATTCCGCCTTCAAGCGCAACAACCATAAGACGGGTCTGCAGTTCGGTCTGGGCGGTGTGCTCACCTACTCCGACAACAGCTATGAGATGGAGCTGCCCAACTTGGACAACCGTGTCGTGAAACGTGACCACGACCGCTTTAAGAAGGCCATGGTCGGGGGCTCGCTCAAGGCCACGAAATGGTACTTCGACGAGGCTAAACTGGAGCTCATCTACACGGCGACGAACGCGCAGATCCAAGGCATCGACTTCGACATCCGTGAGGCGTACACGCATGGGCAGGCCGGAATCGGCGCCATCACGCTCAAGCGGGACAATTTCCTGTTCGACGGTCTCGACTTCGATTTCAGCGCTTGCTATAGTTATGGACAAAACGGTCTTTATGATGCCGCCAAGTACCGCTACGACTGGGATGGCAACCGCTATAATTCAGTCTCCGCCTATGGTGGGGAACAAGGCAACTACGCTTCCGATTCGGACAATCGGACCCACGATGTTGTCTCCAAACTGAATCTGAACTATCTCCTGAACAAGCATAGCACCTTCAACCTCAACCTCTATGCCACCCAGACAAGACAAAAACCTGAGAATGAGTTGATGGACCTCTCTTTCGGCTATCAGACGAGCTTCCCGAGCCGCATGTCCAGCTTCACCGTGGGCTTCTCCTACGACCTGACGCTGTTCGACGGTAAATTCATGAGCGCCACCACCGTCAAGAACTTCAACTTCTCTTCCGACACCAAGGTGCTGGAGTATACCTTCATCAACAGTCCGAAGGATATCAGCCTGAACCGTAACTACTGGGGCGGTAGCGAATCATTGCGCTATAAGTTAACCAAAAAGTTGCTGGCGAAAGCGTCTTTCAGTTCGGAGGTGAGGATCCCCACGTCGGAGGAATTGGTGGGCAACGGATACTCGATCCTCCCATCCACAGACCTCAGACCGGAGCGGTGCAACGGACTCAACGCCGGACTGCTTTACCATCGTAACCATAAGTATGGATTCATAGAGATCGAGGGAAATTATTTTCTCAACGAGTTGCAGGACATGATCCGTTACCAAGCGGATATGATTCCTTGCATGGCCCGTTACGCCAATTTCGGAACCGTGCGCACCAAAGGCGTCGAGTTTGAGTTCAAGGGGGATGTCGCCCGTGCGCTCTACCTCTACGCAAACGCCACCTATCAGGACCTCCGCGACAAGCGTGAGCATGAAACAGGTTCCTCCGCACCCAATCCGACCTACAATAAGCGGATGCCTAATATCCCTTATCTGCTTGCCAATTTCGGACTCGAACTGCACAAGGAGAATCTGTTCGGCGGGAAATACCAGAACAGCCGCTTCTTGGTGGACGCTTCCTACATCCACGAATATTTCTACGATTTCGAGATGAGCAAGTACCAGGATAGGAAAATCCCTACCTCCTTCACCTTCGATGCGGGAATCGAACATAGCTTCAAGATGGATAGCTGGACGCTCTCCTTCAAGGTGAAGAACCTGACCGATCAGAAGGTCTATTCAGACCTCAACCGCCCACTTCCAGGCAGAAACTTCTCTTTCAAGGTGCGGTATGTGATGAAATGATAGGAAACGACAAGAACTTCGAATTAAATTTTATACATAAACAATAGTTATTTAAACAGATGAAAACCAAGTATTTATTATTATCATTGGCCTTCGCGGGTATATTCACTGCGTGTGATAAAGAAGAAGATGAGGCCGATTCACTCTCTGCGGCAGGAAAGATCCTTTTCTCCACAACGGTCACTAACCCGTCCGGTGATAGCGGAAGTGGTTATTTGCAGGCCATAAGCACGTTCAGCGGTGGTGTCAACTACGATAACAAGAACGCTATACCGCTCGGATTCGGTTCCTATCCATGTGTCTGTCCAAGCGGCAACATCTATCTCTTCCCTGATTATATGGGTGGAACGGAGTTGAAGCTGAAGCGTTACATCCTCAATGGTTCGCAGCAGCTTGAGCTCAAGGGCTCGATGATGCTCCCTGCCAATTCGAGCGCGGCGATCGTGGTGGAGGCAAGCTCCGAGAAGGCTTACGTGTGTTGCCAGAGTTTGGACCTGATCATCGCCTTCAATCCATCCACGATGAAGGAGATTTCTAGGATTGACCTCTCTTCCCTCCACAATGAGGGCGTCTCCGCCTATCCGGGTGCGATATATGTCCGCGACAACATCCTCTACGTTGCTTTGGAACAATACAATTCACAGTGGATGCCGGTGGAGAACGCTATCGAGATGGCGCTCTACAATGTGTCGGACGATAGTTTCATCAAACGGATCCGCAACACGTCGCTCGGCATCTGTGGACCAACCCGTCCGATCGATAACCAGTCTATCTTCGAGGACGAGAACGGAGACCTCTACATCAATTGCGTGGGCTCCTTCGGTTACATTCCTGGCCTTGACGCAGGTATCGCCCGCATCAAGAAGGGTGAGACGGATTTCGACGCCAGCTATACGTTCAATCTCTCCAATACGAAGGTGGATGGACTGAAGTGCGACTACCTCAACATCCTGGCGAAGTGCCAGTACACCTCCAACGGTATCCTGTATGCCTATGGGTATGCGTTGGGCTTAGATCCTGAGAACACCAACACCTTTACCGCTCGTACGGGTGCGCCTGTGATCGTTGACCTCTACAATAAAACCGTAAAGGTGATCGACGGACTCCCTCATTCCAATGGACATGGTATCGCCATGGGTATCCACAAAGGGAAAATCGTTTATGGATCCGCCAACGACGAATACAACGGTTTCTGCACGTATGACCCTAAAACTGGAGCCATCGAGACTAAGTTGATAACGGTTACAGGGTTCCCTTCGTTCTTTTACAGCTTTGAAAAATAATTTTTGGGAAATTAGTTTTGAGGGATAAGAGGGGTCTTCTCTCTTATCCCTTTTTTAAGTTAAGAGTTGAGAATTAAGAGTTAAGAGTTGTGGATTTGCTTGTTTTTAATTATAAATTACTTAAAATCAATAAAATAGTAAATCGTAAATAGCTAAATAGTAAATCACCCAAATCCATTAAATTGTAAATAGTTTAATAGTAAATAACCTCGCTTCCATTAATAGTAAATCGTAAATAGCTAAATAGTAAATCTCCCCGATCCATTAAATAGTAAATCGTAAATAGTTAAATAGTAAATTCTTTGAATTTGTGTGGAAATATCTATTTTTGTATCGTGAAATTTAAAGTAAATTGATTTCCGGATAATATTTTACAAAAGCGGTGGATTCTTAGTATCTGCCTTCAAATTCATTGTACCATGAAACATTTAATGATCGGTTTTTTGAGTCTGTGTATGATTGGCTGTGCCCAGCCGAAACAAGAAGAGACGAGCACCCCAGTGGCGGAGGAACCCCAAGCCGTGGCGGAGGGACAAGGCGAACTGACCCCCTTCAATGTGCAGGAATCGTTTGAGAAGAACGGTTTCAGTTGGTTCACGGAGAACCTTATCCTCTGTTGTGGCGACACGGCGCAGAGCAATGCGATGACCATCGGGTGGGGCGGTATTGGTAATTACCTCGGACATGACCGTCCGGCGGTGACTGTCTATGTCGCACCCGCACGCTATACGTACGAATTCATGGAGAAATATCCTCGCTTCACGGTGATGCAGTTCGATAACCCGGAAGTGTGGAAATATATGGGTTCCAACAGCGGTCGTGACGGAGACAAGGCGGCTGCCCTTAACCTGCATGTAGCCTATACTGAGCACGGTACCCCATACTACGAGGAGGCCTCCATGGTCCTTGAGTGTGAGACCATGACCGCTTGGCATCAGGCGGAGCTGGACTTCCGAAACAACACCCCCAAGGAGTGGTACGGCAAATCCAATGCAGGCATCCACACCATCTACATCGGCGAAGTCATCGGGGCTTGGAAAAGGAAATAGAATGTTTCGTGGCTCCCTTCATGGCCAGCTTTCGTTTAGGCTTTAAACGATTTTAGGAGAGGATATCTTTCGGGGAAGGATGCGTGGCTATTGGGAACGATTGTCTTGAAATACAATGATTATGCGAGGACTTTGGACACTCTTTTGGAACGGCAGTGACAAGTAGTTGGGGTGGTACGAATCCCTATGAAAATTTTTCTCGCTGAAACACAGGCTATTGTGATATATTGAAAAAAAAAGATGCGAAAAGATTTGGTGGGTAAGCGGAAGCGCCGTACTTTTGCACCCGCTTTCGAACAGGAAAGGCACCCCGCCAAAGGGACGGGGGACGAAGAAAAAGAGAGATCTTTGAGGGAA
>DBYR01000003.1 GCA_002310215.1 Bacteroidales bacterium UBA1181 | reverse complement strand
GTTCCTTTCAGCACATTCAGTTTGAGCGTCACGATGCTGTCGCAACCGTTTATGGACTTCAGCGAAGCGGTGTATAACCCTTCCGTGTTGTATGTGTTCCCCGCGAATTGATAGCTGCCGCCCTCGCTGATGGTCTGGGTGATGGTGTCGTTGTAAGTCGGTAGGAGTTCCAACACGAGCGTGACAAGGCTATCCGTGCCCGCCGCATTCTGTAATTGTTGCGTGAAGGTCCCTGCGGTGCTTTCGTCGAACCCGTATTGCTGGAAGGACTCGCCTGCGCAGATGGCGGCTCTGATGGTGTCGGACGTTCCTTTCAGCACATTCAGTTTGAGTGTCACGATGCTGTCGCAACCGTTTATGGACTTCAACGAAGCGGTGTATAACCCTTCCGTGTTGTATGTGTTCCCCGCGAAGAGATAGCTGTCGCCCTCGTTGATGGTTTGGGTGATGGTGTCGTCGTAAGTCGGTAGGAGTTCTAACACGAGCGTGACGAGGCTGTCCGTGCCCGCCGCGTTCTGTAATTGTTGCGTGAAGGTCCCTGCGGTGCTTTCGTCAAACCCGTATTGTTGGAAGGACTCGCCTGCGCAGATGGCGGCTCTGATGGTGTCGGACGTTCCTTTCAGCACATTCAGTTTGAGTGTCACGGTGCTGTCGCAATCGTTTATGGACTTCAGCGAAGCGGTGTACAACCCTTCCGTGTTGTATGTGTTCCCCGCGAAGAGATAGCTGTCGCCCTCGTTGATGGTTTGGGTGATGGTGTCGTCGTAAGTCGGTAGGAGTTCTAACACGAGCGTGACGAGGCTGTCTCCCCCTGTCCTGTTCTTTAATCGTTGTGTGTATATGCCTGTGGCGCTTTCGTTGAACCCATATTGTTGGAAGGACTCGCCAGGGCATATTGAAGCATGAATCGAATCGTTTGTGTTCTCATAAACGAACAATTTCAGAGATACGATACTGTCACAGCCTCTTGCGCCCTTCAGGTAAAGCGTGTCGACGTTTTCTCCAATGGAAGGGGCCGGAATGTTAAAGCCATTCCTTGTATATGCGTCGCCCAAGGCCACGGAGTCGAGCAGTTCGGTGGACGTGTCCGTACACGATTCACATACTTTAAGGTTGATTTTGGCGAAGTCAGAGGCGGAATTACATTTGCTGATTAGTTGGGAAGACCCGTTGCCGCTTGCCCATACTCGGTAGTAACCCTCGTCCGCGGCAGTGATGTTGTGCAGGTCGAGAGATGTGCCACTTCCCGCTTGCGTCCAATCGGAAGGCTCGTAGGAGATGGTGTCGCACTTGTACCATGTCAGGGTGACAGGCTCCGCATAGGTGCCGTCATTGACGAAGTCTGCGGTTAGTGAGATGTCGGAGCCGGGACAGAGGCTGTCGGGGGAGTCGACTGTGATAGGAGGGTTGCAGAGACGCACTTCGATATCGTCAAGGCAGAAATCATTTCCCCAACTCGTGTTACTGTTGTTGATGATTTTAAAGATGACGGAGTTTTGTCCGCTGGGGATAGTATAACACAGTACAAATTGCTCCCAAAATCCCTTTCCGTTCTCTAGTTCAATATCGGAGCTTTCCAAAACATTGCCATTTTTGTCCTCAACAATTAATTTGAGGTATGCGTTTCCCCATCCGCTTGTGGTGGTGGAGCTCATGCCCCACATGGACATGTTGAGTTCCGAGTTTTCGCAAAGGTCTGTTATTTCTGTCTGATAGAATATTCCGCTGGTTGCGGAAGCGTCCACTTGCATGAAATAGCCTCTGTCGCCATCATCCGGATAGGTGTGGTCGTAGATGTTTTTGTACCATTGGCTGTGTAGGACGCCGACTTTCCTGATGCTATACTTGCCGAAGCCATTGGAATCCCTTGGGTCTTCTCCGAACTCGTATGTGCATTGGGAAATCGCTTCCTTTTTCACGCTGGGGTCGTTCTCACTGTTGCCGCCGAAGTCTTCCTTGAAAAGGAGAGTGCCGTTGGGACAAATTTGTGGTTTCTGACTGCCACAATCAACTATGTTTAATATGTAAAATTCAGAAAGACAGCTGCATGCGTTTATGTCGACGTTTTGGTCCGCACCCGTAGCTAACACTTTGTAATAGCCTGCGTCGGCAAGTTCCACGTTGTTCAGGAGCATCTCCCTTCCCTCGTGTACCTTGACCCAATCCTCCGACTTGTAACTTTGCGTGGTGCATTTGTACCATGTGTAAGTGATTGGGAGCATTAAGTTGCTTGTGTTGTCCAAATCTGCTGTCAGCGTTTCACTCTCTCCGATGCACAGCTCGGTGCCTTTTTTAGGTGAGATGGAGGGCTGTGGGACGCAAGCGTGAACTTCGATGTCGTCGAGGCAAAAGTCATTGCCATCTTGTGTGGTGTTGGGATCGGCATTGTTGATGATGCGATAGTTGATGGCCTGGCATCCGTTTGGAACGGTGACGGAAAGTCCGTATTGTTCCCATACGCCGTTATTGCTGTTTTCCATCTCGATGTCAAGATGGTCTATTTCTGCTCCTGTCGTGGCGTTTTCCACGATGATCTTGATAGTGACGTTTGCGTTACTCGTCTTCCGGGTTGAGCTGGTGCCGTATAGGGAGAAGTATAGCTCGGATCCCTCGCAAACCTTGTCTATTTGTATGTGGTAGAATTCACAGGGATGTTCGGACGCATCTACTTGCATGAAGTACCCCTTGTGCTTGTCATTCGGATAGGTGTGGTCGATAATGTTGCTATTCCATGCGAGGTATTGATCGTAGCCCACTTTCCGAATGGAGTATTTGCCTTCGTTGTTGTAGTCCACGGGATTGTCGTCGTATGTGTAGTCGGTGCACTCAGGTATGCCGGTTCCCTTGGCGACAGGGTCTTCCACCTGATTGCCACCGAAATCCTCCCTGAAGAGGATGGACCCGTCGGGGCAGCCTGCGGCGTGGACGGATAAGACGGTGAGGCAAGGGAGGATCAAGGATATGACGAGTCCGAGGATTGGAAAGAACCACGATTTCCTGCCACTTGTAAACTTCGCTATTTGTTTGTTTCCGTTCATCTGGTTTTCTTTAAGAGTGTCATACTCAGGGCTTTGCCCCAAGTTGATTTTCGGACAGTATGATGTGGAAATGCATCTGTTGTACGAATATGACAAATATATGAAAAAAGTGTGGATTCAGGCGATGACGGAGGGCGAAAAGGAGTGCGGATAGAAAAAAAAGTGCGTCTCGTGGAAACGGGACGCACTTTCGTATCGGATATTATCTCCTTAGAACAAAATTCCTTGTTTGGATTTGATGCGGCACAAGGTCTCTTGGGTCACACCGATGTAGGAGGATATGTTGATAGAACTGATGCGAGATGTTAATCCCGGCATTCTATCCTCCAAGCTGACGTATTTCTCCTCTGCGGACTCGTGCAGGAGGGAGTCAAGCCTCTCGTTGGACATAGAGATGGCGTATTGGAGTATTTTACGATAGATCAGGTCTATTCTTGGATCCTCATTGCACAACTCAATGAATTTCTTCTTGTCAAATTTTGCGATTACGGAAGGTTCCAAAGCCTCGATGGTCACTTCGGCAGGTTTGTCAGTCAGGAAGCTGTCCACGTCGAAGAATCCGCATCCCTCACCTGCGAAGAAGTCGGACACCAACTTGTTGTCGAGGTAGTGGTATATCTGTACCATTCCCTTCAGTACAAGACCCAAGTAGTCGCATTGCGCACCTTGAGGCAGTACGATGTGATGCTTCTTCACCTTGTCAATGGTCGCAATTTTGAAGAGTTTGGACAATACCTCGTCGCTCAGGTCCACAGGACCCAGGAAACGACGGATTTCGTCTGCGACCAACTTCTTATTTATTATAATCCTTTTCATAATCTTTTTGCAATCCTTGTTTATTTCATTTTTGTTTTAATTCTGCTCAACGTCTCTGGCGTGATGCCAAGGTATGACGCGATGTAGATGGAAGGGACCCTTAACACCAGGTTCGGGTTTTCCGTCAGCAAAATCTCATAACGCTCTTTTGCCGATCTGAATATGGTTTCCTTGATCCTTTTCTTTTGTAGGAGAAGCGTTCTCTCCGTAAGTTTTCTAAAGAACAATTTGATTTCCATATTGTTATCACATAAATCCTCACACTCCAGTTGAGGAAACAGATATAGAGTCGTTGGTTCGAGCATTTGTATAAAATGCCGACTCGGCGACTGATTGAAGTAACTGTCATAGTCGAGGAAGCCTTCCCCGTTACATGCCAATTGCTCCGTGACTTCTTCGTTCTGGTGCAAGTAATACACCCTAACCAATCCGTCAACCACAAAACCCCAATATTTGCAGACATCTCCTTCTATCTGTAAATATTCTCCTTTGTTGAGACGTACTATGCGAGTCTTCGCCTTTAACATCTCCCTTGCTTCTGCAGACAACTCTGCATCCGAACCTTCCCCATAAAGTTTCTTGAGAAAGTCTCGGAAAGAACTTTTTTCAATACCATCCATACCATTATAAGTTTTCATTTTCATTGCAAAAATAAAACATAAAAATTGATTTCACAAACGCCTCATTCATCCATTTGAGCAATAACATGGACGTTTTGAGAATGTTTTTTACAAAATCAAACCTAAATGGTACGGTATTGTCTGTTTTGACGATAAAAATCTATTATAAGTTTGTTGCAAAAAATATTATATTTGGTCAAATTTATATATAGATATGATAATTATCACAATATGTAATTAAATGTAATAATGTTTAAATAATATTTACATTCGGCAACAGGATAAGACCCATTGTCGCCTAAAAATGAATATTCATGCGAAAAATACCACCTCCGACAATTAGGTCGGACTCTCTGTTAGAAGAAACTCTCCTGCTTGGATTTTATTCTGCACAATGTCTCCTGCGTCACTCCTATGTACGAGGCGATGTTGATGGAGCTGATACGCGAGGTAAGCCCCGGTATACGGCTCTCCAAATTGATGTACTTCTCTTCCGCCGAGTCGTGTAGAATGGAATTCAACCTGTCGTTCGACATTGTGATGGCATACTGTAATACCCGACGGTAGATTAAGTCGATCTCAGGGTCTTTCTCTCCCTCCTCGAGGAATTTCTTCCGATTGAACTTGGCGATCACCGTAGGCTCCAGGGCCTCGAAGTAGGACTCCGTCGGTGTACCTAACAAAAAACTCTGCGTGTCGAAAAAACCACATCCTTCCCCTGCGAAGAAGTCCGATATCATCTTGTTGCCTTGATAGTGGTATATCTGTACCATCCCCTTCAGGACAACACCCATGTAATCGTTTACTTCTCCTGGCTTTAGGAACAAATCGTGTTTCTTTACCTTCTCGATGGTCGAGATTTTCAGTAATTCTGCAAAAGACTCCTCACTAAGGTCAATGGGACCGACGTAGCGCTGGATCTCGCTCGTCACCAAATTCTTGTTTATGATTATTCTTTTCATATACACTGAAGTTTAATTGTTCTTCGATTTGATCCTGCTTAATGTCTCCGGCGTGATGCCTATGTACGATGCCACAATGTTGGAAGGCGTGCGCAACACAAGGCTGGGCTTCTCTTCGAGCAACGTCGTGTACCGCTCTTTCGCGGACTTGAATATGGAATTCAGAATCCTTTTCTTTGTGTCGAGAAGCGCTTTCTCGATCAGGCATCGTGTGAATCTCCTGATTTCGTAGTTGTCGGACGTGATCTCTTCATTGTCCAACTTATTAAAGAGGTATAGGGTCGTTGGCTCTAACATCTGGACGTAACGCTTGCTCGGCGTCTGCTTGAAGAAACTCTCGCAGTCGAGGAATCCTTCCCCCTCTGCCGATAATTGCTCCGTAACCTCTTCCTTGTCACGCATATAATACACTCGGACAAGCCCCTTGCAGATGTATCCCCACGCTTTGCTGACATCTCCTTCGATCTGCAAATACTCACCCTTTTCCATCTTCACAATCTGGCCTCGATTCATCATCTTCACCTTCGATTCGGGAGATAAGCCGCTGTCAAAGTTATCCCCGAATACCTTTTTGACAAATTCGTCAAACACACGAGTTTCAACACTTCCCATGATGTATTACACATTATCCATTACCTTACAAATGTAATCAAAAAATGTCAATGAACAAAATAAATTTTTCGTTAATTGTAACTTTTTTGTTTAAATCTCTCCCCCTTATTCTCCCTTACCGATGGTTTTATGATGGTTTTCTTTCTGATTGTCAATTCATTCGAGTCCCCTCGTTTTTGTCATTGCTTGTCTTTTGTGTTCTTTGCAAAATCCTCCATTCCTCCTTCCTGCCTGATGTTATGTGGGGTATGCCATCCCCCTGACTGCCCTCCATCGCATACTTTCGCATACTTTTTCCTCCCATCCCCCTTGGCTTGGATTCCGCATGTGGATTTTTATTCTGCTTAGGCGTCGTTTGTGAATTATAAAATAGAAATATTATCTATCTGATATATGTTAAATGGTTAATGTGTCTATATTTTTAAATTTATTTGGATTGATAATCTACATACGCTACCTTTGCAACAACAAACAAATAGAATTATTAACTAAAAAAAGAAGAATATGAGCACAGAAAAGAAATTACATGTAGAGACTTTAGCATTGCACGTAGGGCAAGAAGTGGCGGACCCAACAACCGATTCAAGGGCAGTTCCTATTTATCAGACGGCTTCCTACGTTTTTAGAAATTCCCAACATGCGGCGGACCGTTTTGGACTGAGGGATGCGGGTAATATTTATGGCCGTCTGACGAACACTACCCAAAGTGTTTTCGAAGATCGTGTCGCCGCATTGGAAGGCGGTGTGGCTGGTTTGGCTGTGGCCTCTGGCGCTGCGGCGATCACTTACTCGCTTCAGAACATTCTCCAGAATGGTGACCACGTTATCGCTGCGGATAACCTATATGGTGGTACTTACAACTTGATTACCCATACGCTTTCCACGCAAGGAGTCCAGTATACGATCGTTGATTTCTCCGACTTGAAGGCTGTGGAGGCCGCAATCAAGCCTAACACGAAGGTGATCTATGGTGAAACTCTCGGCAACCCTAACTCTGATGTCTTGAACATCGAGGGAATCGCGGAGATCGCACATCGCCATAACATCGTCTTCATCGTAGACAATACATTTGCTCCGATCTTGATTCAACCGCTAAAGCATGGTGCGGACGTGGTGGTACACTCCGCCACGAAATTCATCGGTGGCCACGGTACCTCTTTGGGCGGCGTCATCGTTGATGGTGGTACGTTCAACTGGAAGGCTAATGCGGATAAATACCCTACCTTGGCGAAACCGGACCCTTCGTACCATGGCGCCGTTTTCGCTGATGTGGCTGGCCCTGCTGCCTTCGTTACTAGAATCCGTGCGGTCATCCTAAGGGATACGGGCGCTTCGATTAGCCCTTTCAACGCTTGGGTGTTGCTGCAGGGTGTGGAGTCATTGCCTTTGAGGATAGAACGCCACGTGGAGAATGCGCTTAAAGTGGTGGATTTCTTGAAGAACCACCCGAAGGTTAAATCGGTTCATCACCCGTCCCTCCCGACTCATAGGGACAATGCTCTGTATAAGAAGTATTTCCCGAAAGGGGGCGCCTCTATCTTCACCTTCGAGATCAAAGGGACTCAGAACGACGCTTGGAAGTTCATCGATAATTTGAAGATATTCTCTCTCTTGGCTAATGTGGCTGATGTGAAGAGCCTCGTGATTCACCCATATACCACGACACACTCGCAATTGTCGAGCGAGGAGCTCGCACAACAGCATATCACACCCACCACTATTCGCCTCTCTATCGGCGTGGAGCATATTGACGATATCATTGATGATATTAGTAATGCTTTGGATGCTATCTGATAATCTGTTAATTAGCCATAGTTAATCATATTTTGTTAGTTTAGAACATGTGTTTGAAGGGCTGCCCGAACGAGGGTGGCCCTTCCTGTTTCGCATGAAATCGCTATCGCATATCTTCTCCTCACTTATTTGCGTTTCCTGATTTCCAAATTCTAATTAATTTCCTATCTTCGCGTAACGAAAAAAATAGAGCATGGGAGATTTCATCGTTTCAGCAAGAAAGTATCGCCCGACCACATTCTTGTCGGTCGTGGGGCAAAGCGCATTGACGAATACGCTGAAACGCTCTATTGCCAGCAACCATCTGGCGCATGCTTATTTGTTTTGCGGACCGCGTGGGGTGGGGAAGACCACTTGCGCGAGGATCTTCGCCAAAACGATTAATTGCTTGAACCCTACGGCAGACGGGGACGCCTGCAATGAATGCGAATCGTGTAAGGCGTTTAACGAACAACGTTCATACAACATACATGAACTGGATGCGGCTTCCAACAATTCGGTGGAGGATATCCGTTCCCTCATCGAACAGGTGCGCATCCCGCCTCAGGTTGGGCATTATAGCGTCTATATCATCGACGAGGTGCACATGCTCTCATCTGCGGCTTTCAACGCTTTCCTGAAGACGTTGGAGGAGCCCCCTGCCTATGCGATTTTTATCCTCGCTACGACGGAGAAACATAAGATTTTGCCTACCATACTTTCCCGTTGCCAAATCTACGATTTTAACAGGATGGGCATCGAAGATACTGTCAAACATCTGCAGATGGTGGCTGAGAAGGAGGGTATCCAAGCGGAACCGGGGGCTTTGGGAATCATCGCCCAAAAAGCGGATGGCGGTATGCGTGACGCGCTCTCCATATTTGACCAGATAGCCGCCAGCACGGGTGGTAACATCACTTACCAGGGCGTTTTGGAGAACTTGAATGTGCTGGATTATGACTACTACTTCAAGTTGGTGGATTATTTCTTCGCTGGAAAGGTCTCCGAATGTCTACTGACATTCAATGAAATCCTCAACAAAGGGTTCGAGGCTCAGAATTTCGTGAATGGTCTCAGCGCTCACTTGAGGGATTTGATGGTCTGCAAGGATGCGCAAACAGTACAGTTGCTGGACGTGGGGGGTAATGTGAGGGAACAATATCTGAAACAGGCGCAGAACGAGGCTTGCACCAACGATTTCCTCTATAAGGCCTTGATGGTCTGCAATCAATGCGACCTAAATTATAAAGTCAGCAAAAATAAACGGTTGCTCGTTGAATTGACGCTTATCCGACTTTGCCAATTGTCGGACGAAAAAAAAAAATAACGAGGTAGAGGATTGGCTGACGGAGGTGGTTCCTATCGACCTTTTCCTGCCGAGTACCATTTCTCTGCGTCAAGGTGGGAAGCCTGTTGCGCCTAATAGTGCGCCTCAAAGTCCCCAGTCTTCGCCAATAGTCTCCCGACTGGTAACACAGCAGCCTGTAAATCAACAGAATAGCAAGATTACTTCGTTTTCCATCAAGGGCGCCATGCAAAAGAAGGTGGAGGTGGAGCAGAAAAAAGTGGAGGAGGCTGTTTCCGTTAGTTCAGAGTCGGAGCCTTTCTCTCAGGATATGCTCGTGAAAGTTTGGAACGGCTATACGCAATACACGAAGGAAAAACCTGTTTTGCAGCAAACCATCCAGCAGTGCAAGCCTGTCTTGGGAACCGACTTCCGAATCATGTTGGCTGTCTACAACTCTTCCCAGGAGGAGATTATGCTTGATGAGAGGATCAGAATCGTGAATTATCTACGGAAAGAACTCCATAACGGGAAGATTGAGTTGGAAATTAGGATTTGCGAGGCGAGCGAAAACCTGAAGACTTTTTCTAATAAGGATTTGTTCGTTAAGATGATGGAACATAACCCAAGCCTTTCCCGCCTCACTAAGGAGTTGAACCTGGAGTTGTCTTGAAACGGAAATCCTCGTCGTGAAAATTTTCGGATAAAAAAAAGAAAGATGGAGCGGAGACTGTTGCCTCCTCTTCGCATCTCTCTTCTACGAAACAATTAATTTTAATCTAAGCTGTTGGAATCGCACGGTTTGCCTCCCGTTTTTTGTCGGTGGGGTAGGTGCGAGCGATTTTTTTTAGGAAAGCGATGGTTTCCTCTGAAGGGGACAAACATTCGGCGTCCAAAATGATCTCGTCGGAGTTGTTCCTCCCTCGGTCTTCAGTCCAATTGTAAATGAGTGAGTTTTGAGTAAAGGGTCTTATCATACGCATTTTTTTTGTGTGTTAATATTTTTGTTGCCTTCATTTCCTCAACGGAGATTTATTTTTTTTATTATGGATATTCCCCTGATTTTTTTTCTTCTGTTTTGTCGGTGTTTTTTTCAGTTGAAAAGTTTCGCTGAAAAAATGGCTTTTTCCTTGTGGATTTTCCATGTAAACTTAAAATTGTCCACAATTTTTTTCAAATCGTACACATGGATTCTGCTCTAATGGGATAATATTGCAAAGAAAATTAATGACCCTTATTTGTAAACATAAACACTATATGCAAACCTTAATTTAGTACCATTTTGAAGCACAATAAGAATAAGCCGTGTGAGACATTGTCCACACGGCTTTTCTTGGCTTTATAAGCGTTCATTCATTTGTTGGTTGGTGGGTTGGGAAAACCCGGTTTCTCAGTCGTGTCATTCCCTAACCCGTCTTTGGAGACGGTTATGTGTGGATAAAATAAAAAAAAGTGTGTTTTCTCGTTTTCCTCCACAAAAACCAACGAATAATCCACAAAAAATAATCGATTTCATCGTAAAATTGCAATAGAAACGATAAGGAAAGCGTTCCGTAAGTTTCAAATAAAATTTGACCCTATTATATAAATATACTATATCCGTCTAACCTTAGAGAAAACGTGAAAAAACTAGTTTGCGACAAGAGCCTAATCGTTCGATTAGGCTCTTGTCGTTTTTTTGTTGTTTTATGAGAGGGAGATTGTTCTAAGTTTCTTCTCTGTTTGTTCTACGGCTTATTGCGGAATCTTTATTACTTCAGGGTAGATTTCCACTCCGAATTTCTCTTTGACGGATAGGGTGATGTGTTGCGCAAGTTCCCATACTTCTTTCCCTGTGGCTTGGCCAAGGTTGACTAACACTAACGCCTGCTTCTCGTATACGCCTACGTTGCCCGATTTTTTCCCCTTCCAACCTGTTTGTTCAATTAGCCATCCTGCGGGGATTTTACATCCGTTTGGCATTTCGTAGAATGGCATCTTGGGGTAGTCGTGTAATATTTTGTCCACGACGGTTCGGTCCACGACGGGGTTCTTGAAGAAACTACCAGCACTGCCTATTTCCGCAGGGTCAGGTAGCTTGTCGTGGCGAATTTGACGCACCGCTTCGCGAATCATTCTTAGTGCAAGGGCGTCCTCTGGGGAGAAGTCCGACGGTAGGGCGGAACGCAAATTGCCGTAGTCCAACCGTAATTCCCAGCTCGGAGCTTTCGTGAGTCGGAATTCTACGGATACGACCACGTACTGTGGATTGGCCTTGAAGAAGCTGTCCCGGTAGCCGAATGTGCATTCTTCCTTCGAAAATGAGCGGAAGGTTCCCTCCTTTGTGTCGAACACGTGTACGCGTTCCACCACGTCTTTCGCTTCCGCGCCGTAAGCACCGACGTTTTGTACCGGTGCGGCGCCGACACTGCAAGGAATGGCGGAGAGATTCTCCATGCCTCCCCATCCGTTGGAGACCGAATACTCGATGAAATTGTCCAAGATGATTCCTGCGTCCGCTTTCACCAAAATGTTTTGGGCGGTTTCTTCCCTTTTCTCTATGCTTTGGGCGACGGAGTGGATAATCGTGCCGTGGTAGTCTCCGCAGAAAAGCAGATTTGCTCCGCATCCTAAGGACATCCATTGTCCTGCGAAAACCTTTTGTTTATACATTTCCTTCAAGTCTTCTTCTCCGGCATATTCGATGAATCTGTCGCAGCGTGCCGGAATCCCAAAGGTGTTATTTCCTTGTAATTGGTAATCTTTGTATTCTTTCATGTTGAATTCTTTTCTTACAAAGGTATATTTTCACTATGGATTATCCATGCGCTTGTCTCTAAAAATCCTTTCGCCTTTGTGCCTCTTTCCCGCAATTCTTGGTCTTTTATTTTCCAATTGTTTGATATACAATGTCGTATGATAAATATTTTTAAAATATGAAAAAACATCCGCAACATGCTTGCTAAACCGAATAAAAAGCTATATCTTTGCACCGCAAATTTGATGGTGGGAATAGCTCAGTTGGTTAGAGTATCAGATTGTGGTCCTGAGGGTCGTGGGTTCGATCCCCATTTCCCACCCAAAGAAAGGCAAGCCACTTCCATTCGGAGGTGGCTTTTTTGTTTTCCTTATATCCCTTAATTTTTATATCTTTGAGGTGGTTAATAGATTCGATAGTATGAATAAGAATGTGAAATCACCATGGGCATGGGTGCCCTCCCTCTATTTTGCGGAGGGAATACCTTACGCGGTTGTCGCTACAACGTTTTCGTTAATTATGTATAAGAGGCTTGGCTTATCTAATACGGATGCCGCATTGTATACCAGTTGGCTCTATCTCCCGTGGGTCATCAAGCCCTTCTGGAGTCCATTCGTGGATATCATGAAGACTAAAAGGTGGTGGATTATTGCCATGCAGACCCTCATTGCGGTCGGTTTGGCGGGTGTCGCGTTCTGCATACCGCTTCCATTCTTTTTGCAAAGCACATTGGCTTTGTTATGGCTTGTCGCCTTTAGTTCGGCTACGCATGACATTTCGGCGGACGGCTTTTATATGTTGGGGCTTAGCGAGAAGGATCAGTCCTTGTTTGTGGGTATTCGAAGCACTTTTTACCGAATCTCCATGATTGTCGGACAAGGTGCGCTTGTCGTGTTGGCGGGTTATCTGGAAAATAAAACGGGAGATGTTCCGTCCGCTTGGCGCGCTACGTTTTTTGTATGTGCGGTGCTTTTTGCCTTGTTGGCTATTTACCATTCGGTGATTTTGCCTTGGCCGGACAAGGATCGGAAAGTTGCTGGTGGAGACACCGTGAAGTCCTTTTTCTCTTCGTTTGGCTCATTCTTCAAAAAACCTGGTATCTGTCTTTCCATCTTTTTCATTCTTTTGTTTAGGCTTGGCGAAGCGCAGTTGACTAAAATCGCTTCTCCTTTCCTGATGGATGCTGTGCAGGCGGGTGGATTAGGTTTGTCCACGTCCGAAATTGGTTTTGCGTACGGGACGGTGGGGGTGATCGCCCTCACAGTGGGGGGCATATTGGGAGGTGTCATCGTCTCGAGGGATGGCCTGCGCAAGTGGCTTTGGCCGATGGTGCTAAGCATGAATGTCCCGAATCTTTTGTATGTTTACATGTCTTTGTCTCAACCTGACAACTATATGTTGATATGTGGACTGGTAGGCATAGAACAGTTCGGTTATGGTTTTGGCTTTACTGCCTTTATGCTTTACCTCATTTACATATCCCGAGGTGAATATTCCACTTCTCATTATGCGATATGCACTGGCCTTATGGCTTTGGGTATGATGCTCCCGGGCATGTTCGCGGGTTGGTTGCAGGAACACATTGGCTACTCGAATTTCTTCGTATGGGTATGTATTTGTACGATTCCTGGCATGCTGCTTATTCGATGGTTGCGTATTGAGGCTGATTTCGGTAAGAAATAATTCCTTTCACATCGACAATCCTCTTCTCTTTTTCGGACGATTTACCTTTGGCGAATCCATCGCCTGCGTTTGGGTTCCCTTCGGAGTGGATAGTCTTCCCGTCGCACCTGCCACGATGCAGTTGAGGTCCTTGTCCAGTTTCACGTGGGTCTGCTTGTGTGCGATTGTATCTCCGTTGAGGAGACGTTTGCGCTCTTTGTCGTCGAGCCCCATTTTGTCCAATGTGGCTTTGAGGCACTCTTTTGGTTGCGCCAGGAAGAGGTGTGCCTTGTCTCCCATCATCATCAATTTAGCTGTGCTTCCGTCCTTCATCTGCAGCGGCTCGGTCAACTTTCCGTTTTGTGCGGAACGAATTTTTTGGACGGCCTCCGCCGTGAAGATTTCGTCCAATTTATACTCCTTGTGTTTGCCGTCCACAACAAGCAGGGAAATGCCTTCCAGAGCCTGATAATTGCGGGGTTGCAGGTCCACTTCCGCCATCACTTTTTGGCACTCTTTGTTGATGCGATTGATGTTCATGACGTCCACCAGGTCTTGCCCCTTCACGTCGATATCGTTCCAAGGTTTCGATTCGTCGTAGCCATCTATTTTCTTGAAGAGGTTCTGCGCTATTGACTCCGCCTTGTCTGTTTCCACGACCGTCACAACGTTGAGGTTTGCCTTGTCTAACACCGCCGCTGTCGTCTGTTTGGAGGCTTGCTCCACCTTCGCATTGCCCAACACCAGCACATTTTCCTTGCTCTCCCGTATTTTGATCTCCTCCGCCAATTGTTTGTTGAGGCTGTCGTAGAGGGGTGAGGGGACTTTGCCGATTTGTTTTATTGAATTCTTAATTTCACGACTGAGTTCAGAAATGTCTTTTTCTAATTTCTTGAGATTCTTTTTCGCCAACTTCACATCCTCTTGCCTTGGCGAATTTTGGATGATATCCAACGTGTCCAATTTCGCCCGTTGTGTGCAAAACAGGTTGCGTCGCATTTGAAGCTGGGACTTCTGTTTCATTATACGTTCATATTCCTCAATGTCAATTGTGTTATTGTTAAGGATTTTGGCACTTGAGCCAGTCTCAAATAGAGTTCTCTCCAATCCATTTTCTTTGTCATTGAATAGAGTTATAAATTTTTGTTCGGGGATGTAATATTGCGTCATGCCGCCCATTCCATACGCAGTGTTTTCTGAAGTTTTTCCCGTTTCCACCTCCAAGTCTCTCTTTAACGTAAACTTAGCGATTTCGTTACGATAGGAGCACTCTTCCGTTCCAGTTTTCTTCCAAGGCGCAATTTGCAACATCCGATTCAGCAACACATCGTCATCCTTGATGATTTCAAGCGCATTTTTAGGGAACAAATACGCACAAGGACACATTCCCCCATCTTTATATGATACAAGGGCACAAAGTTCTGTGCCCGCTTTTAGCACCACCTTTTCATACGAGTCTATACCCGCATACTTGTCGGTGCCTTGCCATTCCGAGGCAGATTTCAGGTTTTCTTCCATAGTGTTTTATCTATTTAACTCCAACAAACATCATCGGGAATTTCATCCAACCGTTTCTTGTCTTCTTCTGTTAGGTTATCATATCTTATGGTGATTGAAATATCCGGCTCATGCATCAGACAAATATTCGAGCTGAAAGTGCCCCAATCCGTAAGATAATCGTTGTCATACTTCTCCGAGTCGATGTTAGACGAACTTAATCCAACTTCCTTCATCAAGAACTCATCGTGCATTCGCTTGATGTCGAAAGCGGCTTTCCTCCAATTCTCATCGTAAGGTCGGTCGTGAAATTCAGCGGATTCCTTTGACGTTAGTATAATTTCCTGTACATAACCTTTTTCTCCATATTCAAGAAGAATACACATGTACATTTCATATCCGTCAATGTTTATCGATTTAAAATTATAGATGGTTCTCTCCATCTTAAAATTTTCTCCCTTAATCAAATACTCCGAATTGAACAGCCCCGATTTTTGGAACTCCTCCTTTGTCATAAACGGGTGCACTTCCCACCCTTTTTCTGCGTCGATGACGAACTTGCCGGTCTTTAGGTCTAACATAATGTCTCCTTTCTTAAATTTATTTACGCAAAAATAATGATTAAATCTCCTTTTTCAAAGTATTTTGTGTTAAAATTACTATATATTTCTATTTCTGGCAGTTGTAAAAATATTTGCGTAAAAAACACTTCACTATTGTTTCGTATTAATTAAAATATTATTTTTGCAGAGAATTTAAATAAAAACACATAGATATTGCCCATTCGGGCGTAAGTTGTGGTTTATTGACGTAGCACACGAACGGAAAGACATGGCGAAAGAGAGCCATGAAGGACATTCGGAAGTGTTTAAGTGATAATTAACAGTAGAAAATGAAAAATACATTTAAAAGAAAGATGGCATACAAGTTGATCTGTCTGTCAGTTGCGCTATTGCTCGGGGCAACGGGCATGGCGGAAGAACGCCTGAACCAATATGCGGCAGTGACCCTCTCGCACGTAAAGGGATGCCAATCGGTTGGCCTCAGAGCTGGTCATGGGACGAAGAACATAATCGACTTCGGACTAACCTACGCCTACTGTTTCAACACCAGGATGTCGTTCCTGGTAGAGTTAGACCATGAGAAAGCCCGGTTCGGGCGCACTGACTTTAGAAACATAATACTCGTATCTCCTGGGTTTGAGCACAACCTGATAAACTCCACCAGGTGGTTTTATTGGCATTGGGGAGTAGGTCCTGCTGTCGGATATGACAAATGGTACACCACCTGGAGTAATGGGGAGAAGAAATGCCCATGCTTCGGCGCACAAGTAGGTACTGGCGTGGAGTTCATCCCATGGACGAAATTTTCATTCGTGGTGAAAGCGCAGCAATACGCACTGTTCAGTAAAGCAGAGAATTACTTGAAACCCAACTTCTCTTTGGCGGTCAGGTTTAACTTCCACAGATAAAATTGAAGGACATGAAAAATTTAGCATATATTCTAGGTGCACTCACTTGCGCATTCATCCTCTCCTCTTGCGACACAAGGGACGATTGGTTCAAAGATAATTGTGAGGAGGTGTATTTCTATTTCGTCTGCCCAGACGGCAGGACAGACACCGTGGATGTTAACAAACCACACATGCTGGAATATACGACAAGGGTTAACGTTGTCGACAACATGATAAGACTGAAGGATATTGAATTCCAGACGTATTGTGAGACTTCCGGAGAAAAAAAAATTGTCAGACCAGAATCGTTAAACCCAACGGGCAAATATGACATGAGCGATGCTCACGTTAACGGATTCACAATTCGTATCGATTATACATTCAACAGAGATTATTACACGTCTTTTAGTGGATGGGGAGAATCAAACGATATCCAATTGTTTGATTCCGACACTACAGCGAAAAAATTGGGAAGTGAAACCTATATCGGGAAATACTGTGATGCATTCTATAATGAATATACCATAATGATGAAAATAAACTTGATAGGAAACATTCCACCTATACCTGTCATTGAAGTTTACGGAGACGGGATGGAAAGAACAATTAGCCTTAAAGAGAGCTATGACAAAGATGGCAGTGTAAGCAAATATGAAGTATGCATTGATGGGAACATTGTCGAATATAGCAAAAATGACAATCGATACGAAAAGTTCGGCGCTCAATGGGTTAGCAGCGACCTTGTGGCGCCAGATCAGTATTGGCAAGGAGGTAAGGCTGCGTACGGAGGAACCTATATTACCGCTACTTCTATAAATGTATTCAACCATGTATTCCAAGAACCAGGGAAGCATACCATCTACTACCGATGTATGGACAACGAAGAGGCTTGGAGCACTTGGAGGGAAAAAACAATCGAAATAACCAAACAAGACTAAAAATTCACATAGAATCAACTCGAAAAATTAATATTATGAAAAAAACAATTATTCTCCTTATATATATATTGTCTTGTTTTAACATTATAAAGGGACAAGATTCCGGGACTGTTGGCATACCTGATAACAGTTCATCTGAATTGTATGTACCCGGTCCAACAAAAATATTGAAGCAATGGAATGAAGACGAAAAATCAGCATCCCAATTCGAAATACCAACAGGAGATTACATATCCTCCCATATAGAAGGAGAAAAAGAAGGTAAACTAATGGAATTCAACAAAGATGAATTCATCCAACACGGTTCCATCAAAATAACAAGAGGAAGGATTGATGCGGAGGGAAGTCACTATAAAGACAACAATCATTATAGGTATTCATACAAGTGGGAAAGCGTTAAAGTAACTGACGGCTTGGAATGGAGTTTCAATAAGACTTCATGGAATAGTTGCAATGGTTTTTACATAAACGAAGTGCTACCGGAAGTGAGATATGGGAACCAATACAATGTAACTTTTACATTCGAGTCTAAATCCATAGAAATTGACGCCAATAAGTTATGGACTGATGGCGTGATGAAAAACGATTATGCAAAAAAGGAATTTGACGAGAAAGGTACCATAACATTGTATTTCAGATTCTCCAATTCCGTGGAAGTAAAATACGAAATGAATAGCGGTAACATAGGGACAATGACAGGATACTTCCATCAAGGAAGTGAATATGCAAAATTGATTACTATAAACCGATGCAACGCAGGCACTCTAAAAGTAAACGGAGAAGGGAAAAACCCAGCCATCAACAACAACCCGGAAAATGGATATGCCATATATGAGGAGCAAACATCTAACATCGACGTGACATCGTTCGTGGAACAACACGAAGGAAGTGAAGTTGTGGACCTCGTCGATGATAGCAGAGAATCAAAACCGCAAAATAGTCAATTACTAAAAGGACAAATCGACAACTCAATTGAGATAAGTTATTTCACATATTCAAGTTTAAAACTCATTCCTGGCAAAGAGTTTACTGTACAAAGAAAGATTGTAAACGGATCATGTAGGAGTAACACGCTAAAGTTCAAAGTATTACCGAAACCAATCATCGAAGGTATAAACGAAGACAGGGACCACACCTACTGCCACAGCGGGAAAATACCTGTTGCAGGGACATCTGTCGGCGTTCATTATTCAACGAACGGAGATGGATTTGCCACATTATATGGTAAGAAGTGCGTTTTAGGGAATTATAATCAATACATGTCCACATACGGAATCAAATACCAGTGGGAGTATTGGACAGACTTCAATCCAGTTCCTCAAACCATACCTTTGCTGGAATCGGACGATATGGTTCCCGGTTCGCCATTACAAATTTACGACTTCAACAACGACCAAAATGGTCCAGATTTAATCTTTCCTATTTATGCGCTACGGGAAAATGTGACATACTATTTCCGTCAAAAAGTAATACTAGAAAATTTTGAGGAGAAAATCGTACGACCTTCCGAAGGTCTGATGGGAGACCATTACGTCGTAAGGCTAGCAAAAACCGTCAAGCCAGAGCACCTGACATTGGACATCAGCGAAAAAAGCGCTTGTAAGGGAGATAATCTAAACGACATCGTTTTCACAGCAAAATACGAGGATGAAAATCCGTCAGAGTATAATTTGGAAAAGTTTAAATTCAATTATACAATCAACGGAGAAAAGGATTCCTCCAACAACGAGGTAAATACTAAAAGAAATTTCACGGATATTCAGAGCGACATACTCTATACTGTAAGTATGGAGGACGGATGTGGAAACGAAATCGCCAAAGAGGAAACGACACGTGTCAGTGAACTGCCGGCATTCACCGTGGAAAATATAAAAACCACGAGCAATCATATCAGTTTGTCGATAAGCGACGAAGACGGAGAAGACTATCTTGTCGCCAGAGGCATCCGTGGACGGGAATGTAAACTGACCATATCCGACCCACAAAAATCAACACATGATTACTACTATAGTCCAAACGAAGACGGGACAGAACTGACGAAAATCACATCGGCCGGACACAAGTCCTACATCAAAGACACTACCCTGTATTTCTATAAAAAGGCCAAAAATGGGACATTGTGTTTGAGCAAACCGGTGAAAGTTCAGTTCGTTGGAATGGTGGAAGTGAGCGGCAACAGATTCCGCGACGACACAATCTACGTGTGTCCAGGCTCTGTCGTGCCTGCATTAAACTCAGGCAACGCCATAACTGACCCTGAAATGGGAAGCATCCAAAGGTTCAAATATCAATGGATTTTCAGCACCGATGGAATATCGTGGTCGCCAATGAAAAAAATCAGCGAGAACGGAGAAGAAACGATTTTCACAAACAAAAACTACGATGGTTCATGGTCAAAGATTGTAAACGAAGGCGAAAGAATATACATAAAACGTGTGGCAACCCCCTTGCTGGAGAGCGGAGATGGAGACATTGAGCTTGGCTCCAACGAGAGCAACATCCTAACCATCACCACCTATTCAAACCCCAACCCTTTATTATCTATAAACGGAAAATTTGAAATCACACCAAGATGTTGGGGCGATACACTCGCTCTTTCGATGTCGGCGGGCAACAACAAACTACTGAAGCAGCAAGACCTGATGGTTCAACAATATGAAGCGGGGCAATGTCTCACCAACTATGGATACTACAACTACGACGGAGAAAAAGAAAAATATATTGTATTGAAGACATTCAAAGATAAGGCTACAGATTGGAAAATGCCAGCCAAGCAATACTACATGATTCATTCTGCAGTGGAATTCTGCGGTGATACTATCTTCTCCTCTCAACCAATAGAAGTGGAGACACATAAGGAATTAAGTGCAACGACAACCGTCAGCACATGTAAGATTGTAGGCAACGAGGTCACCATCAAGGCGGTGGAAGATGGATGTGATTGTAAAATCATACGTGGAGACGAGGTGTTTGCAAGCGTTGATGGCGTGTCGACGGCGAAAATCAAGCTGACGGAAAAGAAGGAATATAAGTATGATGTGATTGTGAAAAGTGAAGAAACGGGATGTCAAGTCACACTCCACAAGTCCATCAAGGAATCCGAAATCAAAGACCGTAAGACATCAGTGGAGATTGGCCCGAGTGGAGTCGCAGCCCAAACGAATGTATGTGCTGGCACAGAGATTCCATTAACCAGCACAAAGAATGACAACGAGTATGCGTCATACTCATGGAGCGTCAACGGGGACATCAAGACAGGGGAGACGAAAAACACATTGAACTTCACCTTCCCAGAGGCGGGCAAAAGCTATAAGGTCAAAAGGACCTGCTATTACTACGAGGGTACTGAACTATGCTATACCGTGACTGACAGCACCACCATCGAGACAGTAGGTGCGCTTGAGGTTCCGGCCATCGCCTTGTCAGAAGACAGCGTCTGCAACGGTGAGGATGTCGAAGTGACCGTCACCGCCAAGGGAGGTGGAAGTGGAACGGTCTATGATTTGGTTTTGATGCCTGGTAATCTATCCCAAGACAAAAGTGTTTCAAAGGATGGTTCCCTCGTATTCAAAGTAAACAAACTCACGAGCGACAGTACGCTCTATGCCGTAGTGACGGACAACACGTGTACGAACAAGAACATATACAAGGCGGAGAGCCAAAAGGCGAAGGTGACGGTGGAGAAGGATTTGACCATGGTCATCAAACCCGCCAACAGCATGATTACCACTGAGGATTTCAAGGACGGAAAAACAACAGTCTCCGTCGTGTTGGAAAATGTCAGCAGTGGGGATGTAATCACCTACTTTCTGAGCAATGCCAGCACCACGACAGCATCCACCACCATCACATACAATGGTAGCGCATTCTCCTTAACGATAGACTCAACCATGTTTGACCCGGACCAAAAAACAGTTGATTTGAAAGTACAACGAAGGGGTGCAAAAGTTGGGAAGTGTGAGTGCAGCGCCACCTACCCATTCCGACTGAACGAGGGATTCTTGGGCACTCCGATCATCATCAGCAATGACAAGACGGATATGATAGAGGTATGTGCCGGTCAGGAGGTGGAACTTTCAGTGGATAATGCGAACGAGATCACATTCGGAGAAAGATCCATTTTAGAAATGGCGGATGCCCAATGGAAATGGTTTTATGGGAATAGCCCTATGGCGACTGGCAACACCTATAAGTTCACTGTTGATGCGGGAAGGGCATACTCCTACACGGTAGTGTTCAGCGGGAAGGATGCGGGTGGCAGGACCAGAAGGATTAGCAGCACGCCTTTCATCGTGAAAGGTGGCGCCGGTATGAAGGTCGGTGGCATATCCTTTGAAGGGTACGAACAAAACTACATAGAGTTCTGCAAGGGAAGCAAGTCCGAGGTGGCGATGTCATGCGGATTGGATCCTGACAAAGTCGCTATGAAGTGGGAATACTCCCATACGGCGGCAGTTGACGATTGGGCGGCAGTCCCTGCGGAATGGAACGGCAACAAGACCACCGTTGCGAAGAGCATATCGGTGGGTGTGAACAACCTCGGGAACAAGAAGACCTACTTCCGAGTCGCTGCGGTGGATAACTGTAACACCAAGAGCCAAAGCGACAACTATCTTTCCGTCAGCTTCAAGACGGACGTGGAGAACCCGCGTGTCAGCATAGCGAGCAGCACATTGTACAGCTCCGACCAACCATTGCCGGACAGCATCTCCTTTAATCGTTATTACTACCATGACGAGCCATATATGTTCTTAGGGAGGGGAGAAGTGGAGAACCTGGAAGGAAAGAAACAGAAAGTCTTCTTCGGTGACGACCTCCACTTTGGTGTGAACAGCGTGAGCGTGGTGAGAAGCGAGAAGGCGAAGATCTCCGAGGAGGTCTGCATGTCGGATACGGTGGATTATACGTTCAGCATCTATAAAAAACTGACTAAACCTTCGTTGGGAGGTCCAGCGGACAATTTCTTCTGTCCAAACGATGGACAAACAAAGTATATGTTCATAGTTTTAAACAACAGTACAGGAGGTGACAGTGCAACCTATAAGACGACATGGCAATATAAGTTGAAAAACAGCGATGATTGGTTGTCAATAAACGTTGGGAATAACTTAAATTTGTTTGATGCAAAAATTGGGGAGCTAAGAAGAAATGAGATAGGAGAATACCAACAAACTGTTTATATCGGAGATTTAAGTCAGACAATCACCTTCCGTGCGATAGTTTCCTGTGCAGGCGGATATCCTGGTGGATATGCCACATCGAACGAAGTGACGATGAACGTCTATGCGCCGTTGAAGGACAACGGCATAGACAACAGTACAAAGGAGATATGTTACAATTCGCCCGTCGACACCATAAAGGGATATGCAGCCACTGGCGGTAGCGGGAAATACACCTACACATGGGAGTGGAGCAAGGATACTGTTTTCGCAACGATAGTGAAGGGAGAAGAGAACGACCCTTATTTCGCTCCGACCAACGAGAGAGGGAAATATAATCTTAAGACCACAACCTACTTCCGTCGCAAAGTGACCGACGACATTTGCAAAACATTCTTCTATAGCAATGTGAAAAAAGTGGTTGTAAAGGATAGCTTCATCATCTTGCCAGAGGACATTGACTATGACAGAGTGGCTTCGAACGGATCACGCGCAGGAATGACCGGCATCACAGACTTCAGTCAAAGCGGAACGGGCGATATCCAGTACATTTGGTGGAAGACAGAGAACAAGGAGTATGATAGAAGTGCGGTGAACGAAGAAGTGTGGACTGAACCGTTAAACGTTCCGAACGACGACAACAGCTACGTCCAGACCTACTATGTACAATCGGCAAAGGGAAGATGTTCAAGTTCAAACAAGTTACCTATCGACATCTATGTATACAACCAGACAGGAGGACATATCTACGTGGAGGATTACGATCCTGAGAAAGGTGCGTTCTGGACATGCAGTGGCATGAATAATATTCAGATCGCTAGTGACGACTATGCACCTAACGCTTCCTTCACCTGGTTCTATCAGGTCGTCAACGACCCCGATGGCAAATCGATCCGGATTAAGGGACATGCAGACGGCAGGGTGAGCGTCAATGTGACTTCCCCTGAAGTGCGTCTTGACACAACCGACATGATATTGACACCATTCCCATTAAAGAACACGACGGGAAAGCGGAAAACCGTTCGCATCTACAGAAGAACAGAAGTCGAAGCTGGAGGTGTAATGAACTACCTATACAGCGACACCGTCGAAATCAATATCGTTCCTACCATAGAAAGTGTCAACAACGCATTATTCGCAGACTCAGATAAAACACTGGCAGATGAAATATCCATCATAGATGGAAAGAAGAATTATTGTCTTGGAGATTCACCAAACAAGATTTCAGGGAATCTTGAAAAGGAAGTAGCGGATTATTGGGATGACTATAAGAATTACATAGGCCCATGGCTGTATGATAAGAGTTATCCAGGAGGATTCAAGACCTATTACGAATACCAGAAAAACAATGGGGATTGGATTCACGACACAGAGTATGATTATTCCTTGAATCAATATGCGGGCAGTGTTCCTTACGAGGTGAAAACAGCGTTAGGCGAGCTGGATGGCACGTATAGGGTGCGAAGGGTGATGGACGACGGTTGTTCTACATTCGCAAGCAACGAGGTTGTTTTGTCGTTGTTCGAAGACCAACTTGTTCCAGACTCAGTTACAACGTACGCATTCACCCCAGAAATGACCTCGTTCAAAAAGAGCGATGGCATCAAGAGCGGTTATGAGATAGGTGATTCCATTGTTTTCTTCAGCAATGATAACACTCTGGATCTAGTATGGTATTTGGATCCTGAGTGTACGGAAATACTTGCGTCCGGAGAAAGAACATGTCCTTTGAGACTAACGAATCAAATTGCAGAGCAGAAATTCGGTGACGGTGCATACGTCTATGTGAAAGCAAGACGGGAGGAATGTCTCGGAGAGGCAGTTGCCATTCCGTTCGAGTACGGTACAGAGTCGAACGGAGGAGCCATCTTCATCCTCGACTCCATCATCTGTCAAAACGAGACATATTCGGATGTTCTGAACAAGCAAGACGCAGAAGGCATGTATATGGCGCCAAAATATGGGGCAATGAATTGGACATACACATGGCAGTATAAACGTAGCCGCGACAGCAAAGTTGGATGGAGCAACATAGAAGGGGAGACGGGAACGGGACTCTCCGCGGATATCATCAACGAGATTTCCTCCATCACCATTACCGACAGCACACCATTGCTGATCCGTCGTGTGGCGACAAACGACAAAGGTAGGGTACGCTACAGTAACACACTGACACTGACTCGATATAAGAAACTTACGCCAGGCACATTATCATTAAACAAAGCAAAGAATAAATTCTGTGCATATGACACTTTGCCATACGTAAAAAAAGGTCTCACTGCAAGCGGTGGCAAGGTCTATGGCTCGTATAACGTAACATGGCAGTATAATGTCAATGGAGGTGATTGGAAACCAATTAACGCTATCGATAGTTTATACGTAGGATGGTTGACCGACAGTCTTGACAGGGCTGTCAATAACACCATCAATGTCAGATGCATATATGCAGACGAGTGTGAAGAGGCAATAGGTGAACCTGTACAAGTAACACTATATCGGACAAGTAACATACCAAGCATATACCAAAACAGCGATAGTTGCAATGCGGAATCGGTGATACTTACGGTATACAAGGACGAATTCGAAAAGACCTATCACTGGTATGCCATTGCGGTCCAAGTCAATGAGGATAGCACTTATACGGAAGATATGTATTGGCATCGCACAGGAGATGACAATTTCATAAAGAGAAATACCAGCATGCCGGCGGACTACTATGGAGTACGAAGCGAGGATATGGAGACAGGATGTTTCAGCGATTTCTATTATTTCTATGTAGATAGTCTTCCTAAATTGGATCAGTCTGCACCAATCGCACCTATAGCGATTTGTCCGAACACCGACTTGGAGATCAAGGGTGGAACACTTTCCGGCGGCAACGGAGAAAAGAGCTTCCAGTGGCAAATCAGCCTCACTGGCAAAGATGAGGAATTTTCGGACATTGTGGATGGCACGATGGAAGACCTCCAACTTTCATCGAGGTTCATCAAGACGGCTTCCTATTTTAGAAGAATTGTGACAGACATGTGTGATGCGGATACCTCGGACATTGTGCTCGTCAACATTCGCTCCAAGGCTAATGTAAGTCCGGAGGATTTGTCATTCGATGATTTCAAATGTCCGCTTGGCATCTTCTCCGCTAAAGTGGTGGCCGAGATGGATTCTCTCGCCTCGTCGGAATATTGGACACTTGGCGACGATACAATCTCCGTCATCGGCAAGAGTATCCAAATGGAGGGATTTGAAGGTGACAGCATGAGTTATCCTTTCACCCACTTTGTGACGGATTCGACGGGCCTGACATGCCAAAGTGACGTTATCTACGTCACAGCCCATAATAAACCAGCCATTATTGAGAACACGAACATCATTACAACGGAGAACTACAAGCCTTGTATAGGAAGCACAATCAGGATCAACGGATCAGTGCTTGGAGGCTTATATCCGGAACAAATCAAATACACATGGTATGTGAACGGCAATGAGCAAGTGGGTGAATTTGGGGCTAATCTGCGCACTACCGCAGATGCCTCCATGTCAATATTCAGAGTGGCGGACAATGGATGCGTTAAAGACACAAGTAATACACTTAAACTTGAAGGACAACATGTATACTCATTCGACTACAGCAAAGAATTATCGATGACGGTCGAAAGTAATGTTAGTGACAGCAGTGTTGTACTGAACATTCAAGGATCAAGGAATTTTGACGAAAGTTATTACTTCTCCGGAGATGGCGAAATGCCTGCCGTAAGTTCGAACAACATACTCTTGCCATACAAATATGACGTATACAAGGACAGCATACTTGAGATCTACGCCAAACAATCATACTGCGTCGAGCCTTTTGTTCTCAATCCATTTAAGGGCGGTGTGATTAGCATCGATGGAGACACTGTGCTATGTGGTGGCTCTAAAATCTCTCCGATTGTGGCGACAGAATTGGAGGGTGGATTAGATTACGCCGGGCCGATCTCCTACCAATGGCAATATAAAAACGAACGTACAGCGGACTTCATCAACATCGATAATGCTACCGGCAAGTATTACACACCTTCTGTGATAGATATTCCGACGACCTATAGAAGATTGGCTTATTCCAAAACCATGCTATACATGTCCAAAAGCAATGAACTGACCATCACCATCAAATCGTTGGTGACCATGACAGGTATCACTACAAACTACAGCGATTCGGAGTTGGATGATTTCGGGTTAGACCACTCGCAAACAAGCGTCTTGAAAACTGCGAGTCTTCCTATGTACCTGCAGGACAGCGTCTTCAATGCGGATAGAGTGCTGTGGCAGAAAAGCCATGACCTTAACGAATGGAATACGGTGGAGACGATGGAGCGCAACTCCACGAATTTGTATGAGATGAGAATCTCCGACACCGCACTCATCGTTTACTATCGAGTTATTGGGTTGAATGACTGCGGTGCGGACACCAGTAAAGTCTTTACAGTGAAAACTGATATCGCACCACTTATCACCGACGACGAATTAGTACTGCTTGACACAATCTGCGACGGAGATAAATTCGCCAGAATTGCCTATAAAAATCCGAGGTCGGACGTCTACAGATACTCTTATTCGTTAAACACACAAAATTTCATATCGCTTTATGCCGTGAAAAGTTCTGTGTCAAACGACCAATTGATAGGAAAAGGATCCGTCATAGAAAATGACGAGTCTCTAATTGAAGATGGTTTAGCAATATTTTACCCTAGAGAATCATTCGATGTGACCATCACGAGACATGTTATTGCAACAGGGGCGACTTCCAAGAAGGTGGTGCATTTTGTGGTTGATCATTTCTCATCTTCGTTCAAATATATTGTGGATGGAGCCAGCGAGTACCCAATGGGGAAGACTGAAAACAGTGTGCGACTCAATCAGGGAAGCAAGGTGTCATTCATTGCGGAGGCGACGAGCGACGTTATGAGCAGCTCTGACATCTCTTACAAATGGTACCTGATAGAACCACTCAATCTAAAATACTACAGCACATTTGGTGGAAGTGTGGGTATAGAGGGTCTGACCAGCAAGTCGCAATCCCCATCATGCTACTTCTACAATGCTGGCACTTATAACATTAGGTTGGAAGTGACGGATGGCATATGCAAATCCACAATGTCAGACTCCGCTCTGTACATCGACAAGAGCACGGTGCGTTCCTACAAGGTTGCCGCCGCATTCGCTGATGAGGATGATGTATTTGAGAACGAAGCAGTTGATGGTCCGCTCTATGTGGATGTGACACCAACCCTTGTGAAGACCTCTTTCGAAGTTTTCACCAATATGGAAGAAG
The DNA here is from genome assembly GCA_002310215.1 of Bacteroidales bacterium UBA1181. Lineage (GTDB taxonomy): Bacteria > Bacteroidota > Bacteroidia > Bacteroidales > Paludibacteraceae > UBA1181. The sequence goes on along the minus strand of DBYR01000003.1, from coordinate 14,496 downwards.
GGCTTCCTTATGAAGTGACCGACGAGGTTGGCCTGAAGGTGAAGGAGGGTATCCTTCTCAAAACGGAGCGGATTGATGCGACCGCATGGCGAAGCGGTGTGTATATCGTGAACGTGAATGGTATGATCTTCAAGGTCATCAAAATGTAGAATTACTTTTTTCTTTGCATAAGAGAACGTCTTCAGTCCGAGAGGATTGGAGGCGTTTGTCGTATGGGGCGGGACGTTCTTTGCAGTTACTCTCCCTACTGTCGTGTGGGGTGGCGATGCCTGATTCCTGTTGAAAGTGTGATGCAAGAAGAAGGAGGCATATCAAAAGCGATATGCCTCCTTCCCTAAATATGATAGAATCATTACAGCGATATGCCTCCTTTTTTCTTCTTCGATCGCTTTACTTCCGGCGAATCCATTTTCTGCGATTGGTTTTCCTTCGGAGGGGAAAGCCTTCCCGCCGTGCCTGCCACGACGCAGTTGAGGTCCTTGTCCAGTTTCACGTGCGTCTGGTTGTGTGCGATGGTCTCTCCTTTGAGGAGCCGTTTGCGCTCCGTGTCGCCGAGGCTCATTTTGTCCAATGTTGGGGCGAGGTTCTCTTTCGGTTGACCGAGGAAGATGTGCGCCTTGTTGCCGAGCATCATCAGTTTTGCCGTCTGTCCGTTCTTCATCTGGAGTGGTTCTGTCAATTGACCGTTCTGCGCCGAGCGTATCTTCTGCACGGACTTCTCGTCGAAGAGTTCGGATAGACGATATTCCTTGGCCTTCTCGTCGGAAGTTGGTAGGGCGATGCGCTCCAAGGATTGGAAGTCACGAGGCCTCAACGACTCCTCCGCCATCACCTTCTGACATTCTTTGTTGATGCGGTTGATGTTCATGACGTCCACCAGGCCCTGATTCTTCACATCGATATCGTTCCAATTCTTTTCCGGGTCATACTCGTCGATTTTCTTGAAGAGGTTTTGTGCCACTGCTTGCGCCTTGTCCTCTTCGAGGGTCACCACGTTGAGGCTTGCATTGCCTAACACCACCTCTGCCGTTTCTTTGGTGGCTTGCTCCACCTTCGCATTGCCCAACACCAGCACATTCTCCTTGCCCTCCCGCAGTTTGATCTCCACCGCCAATTGCTTGTTGAGGCTGTCGTAGAGGGGGGAGGGGACTTTGCCGATCACCTCGATAGATTCCTTGATTTTACGACTGAATTCGAAAATGTCTTTGTCTAATTTTGTGAGATTCTTTTGGGCTAAATCCACATCATCTTTCTTTGCGGAATTTTGTATGATGTCTATTGTGTCTAATTTTGCCTTTTGTGCACAGAATAGATTGCGACGGAGTTGTAATTGAGACAACCGTTCCATGACATAGCCATAGTCTTCTTTTTTCATCTTGTTGTTAGATAGGGTCTTGCTGTTTCCTCCATCCCCAAATTTGGACATGGTTAGTATGTCGTTGAACGTTTTCCCTTCGCTTGGAATGTAATACTGCGTCATACCACCTTCCCCGTATGCGGTGTTTTCTGCCGTTTTCCCCGTCTCCACCTCGGTCTCACTCTTCAGTTTGAAGACGATCAACTCTTTTTTATACGAACACTCTTTTGTCTCGGGATTTTCCCAAGGGGCGATCTGCAGCATTCTACTCAGCTTTGTCGCATCCTCTTCTGCCATTCCCAGTTCATTCTTAGGGAAGAAATATTCGCATGTGTTCATCTTCCCCGCCTTGTTATAGGCGATAAGGGCATAGAGCTCTGTTCCGGCCTTTAATTTTATCTTCTCATACGAGTCTATGCCAGCATACAGGTCTCCGCCTTGCCATTCCGAGGCGGATTTTATTTTTTCTTTCATAGTCATTCGTCTTTTTAACTCCAACAAATATCGTCAGGTATTTCGTCTAATCTTTTTTTATCTTCTTCCGTCAAATTATCATAACTTATTGTAATATCGAGAACGGGTTCATACCTTAAACTCATACTGGAATGGAAATCTCCCCATTCAACGGTAAACCAATTTCCGCTCTTTTCGGAGTCTATATTCCCCTTGTCTAAGCCCACTTCGCGCATCAGGAACTCGTCGTGCATACGTTTGATGTCGTGCGCCGCTTCCCTCCAGTTTTCGCCGTAAGCTCCTTCGTGGAGTTCGTACGCCTCCTTGGATGTCAGAACTATCCTTTTGACACAATCATGGCTGCCACCCACAAAGATGGTTATATACATGTTGCAACCATTCATTAGAATAGGTCTAAAACTGAAAAATGGGTCGCTTAGTTTGAAATCCTTGTCGATTATTTGATACTCCGAGTTGAATAACCCCGACTTTTGGAATTCCTCCCTGGTCATGAATGGGTGCACTTCCCACCCTTTTTCGGCGTCGATCACGAATTTGCCGGTCTTTAAGTCTAACATAATGCCTCCTTTTTTTTTATCGTTATTGAAATTTATTTATGCAAAGATAAGCAATAATTTCAACGATGCAATATTTATGTGTTAAAAATACAATATTTTTTTATATCTGCAATAATGCTACTGATATATATGGATTCAAAGGAGCCCTTGTATGGATGATTTTCTAATCTTTGACCTAAACATTTGGGCAGTCAGACGAAAACGAGTTATCTTTGCATTTGATTTGTTTATTATACGGAAGTGGATTATGGCTTTGATAGATAACATCAAGAGATGGATCGAAAACATGGTTCCTGAAACAGATTCTGATATTGAAAGAAGGTATCAGATAACCTTTATGGTGAAGGGAACATTTGATTGGGATGGACTACATACATTGACGATACCTCTTTTGGGGAGGTACACGGATGAGAAGGCGATTCTCCATATCCGCAGGGCAAACGGAGTGGAACGCTCGGCGAAGGTGGAGATCAAGGAGGTGAAGGCGTTGTGACCCCCTGATTCTATGGGAGTGGTTCATTTTTCTCCTATTGTTTTGTATATTTGTGCATTGGCGTATATTTTTGATTTATGAAGAAACATATATTGGACTTGAACCTATTGTCTAACGAGAAGTTAGGCGACAAACATGTTCTGATGAGACTTACCTCGTCGGCTCCTCTCCCTGAGATGCGCCCGGGGCAGTTCGCTGAGGTGCGGGTGGACGATTCCGCCACGACTTTCCTCCGTCGACCGATCTCCATCCATTACGTGGACAGGGAGAAGAACGAGTTATGGTTGCTCATCCAATTGGTGGGTGACGGTACGCGCAAGCTGGCCACGTTGAAGGCGGGCGATTCGCTGAACGTGGTGCTTCCTTTGGGCAATGGCTTCTCCGAGCCTCTGCCTTCCCAGCGTTCTTTGTTGCTGGTGGGTGGCGGTGTGGGTGTCGCCCCATTGTTGGATCTCGGGCGGCATCTGCGTCAGAAGGGCTATGAGCCTACATTCCTGTTGGGCGCCCGCTCCGGCAAGGATCTACTGCAGATGACGCAGTTCGAGCGTTTCGGACGTGTTTGCGTGACCACAGAGGATGGTTCGCTTGGCGAGAAGGGCTTCGTGACCAACCATTCGTTGCTGAACAAGGAACGTTTCGATAAGATCTATGTGTGCGGACCTACTCCGATGATGAAGGCGGTGGCTTCGTTCGCTAAAAAGAGTGACATCGATTGTGAGGTCTCGTTGGAGAATAAGATGGCCTGTGGCTTGGGGGCTTGCCTCTGCTGCGTGACCGAGACCCAGTCGGGGCATAAGTGCGTTTGCTCCGACGGACCAGTATTTAACATAAAGGATTTGACATGGCAGATTTAAGCGTTAATATAGGCGGGTTGCGGATGAAAAACCCTGTGATGACCGCCTCCGGCACGTTCGGGTATGGTGAGGAGTATGCTGATTTCATGGATATCAGCCGTATCGGTGCCATCATCGTGAAGGGTACGACCCTCGCACACCGCGAAGGAAACCCGTATCCACGTATGGCCGAGACCCCTTCCGGTATGTTGAACTGCGTAGGACTGCAGAACAAGGGCGTGGACTATTTCGTAGAGAATATCTATCCCCGCATCCGTAAGGTGCAGACGAACATGATCGTGAACGTCTCCGGGGCTTGCGTGGAGGATTATGTGGCTACGGCCGAGAAGATTAATGCCTTGGAGGATATCCCCGCCATCGAGCTGAATATCTCCTGCCCGAACGTGAAGCAGGGCGGTATGGCCTTCGGAACGACTTGCGCAGGCGCCGAATCGGTGGTCTCTGCGGTCCGCAAGGCCTATAAGAAGACATTGATCGTGAAGCTCTCCCCGAATGTCACGAACATCGCTGAGATAGCCTTGGCGGCAGAGGCGGCGGGTGCGGATAGCGTCTCACTCATCAACACTTTGATGGGCATGGCGATTGACGCAGAGAAGATGAAGCCAGTCCTCTCGACCGTAACAGGTGGATTGTCAGGTCCTTGTGTGAAACCAGTAGCCTTGCGCATGGTTTGGCAGGTGGCCAAAGCGGTGAAGATACCGGTTGTCGGCTTGGGAGGCATCATGAACGCTACGGACGCTGTCGAGTTCTTCCTGGCGGGCGCTTCCGCCATTGAGATCGGTACCGCCAACTTCATCGACCCAGCCATCTCCGTAAAGGTGGTGGAGGGTATCAACGATTACCTGGAGCGTCATGGATGCAAGTCCGTGAAGGAGATTATCGGAGCGTTAAAAGTATAAGTTGGATCATAACATCCCTCATATCAACCATATAAAACGATCGGGCATATGAAAAAATACGTGTTGTTCATCATTTTGGCATTGTGCGCACTTTCCGCACTGGCCGTGGCTTTCCTGAACGGCAAGGGAGACAACCAGGAGAAAAAAGATATAGAGTGGAAATACCTTTCCATGCGGAGCGTATGTTATATGTCCGTGGAGTGTGTGACCCCGGATTTCTCTCCTGTGCAGGAGTCCATCTATGCGAACCGTTTGATGTATGGCGAGTTGCCGATGTCCTTTTTGCTGAACTTGGAGACCAATGCGGACAGTGTGCAGGCGCTCACTTGCCTGGTGGAGTGCGAAAACGTGAAGATGGAGGCTGATCTGAAGGAGTTGCGGTTGGATGAGACGGCGAATGGCAAGGTGTGTTCGGGTGTCTTCGTCTATAACCTGTCTGAATTGGCCACCGAGTTGGGCGTTCCAGCCATCATGAATATGATGAGGGTCTTCCCGGAGCATGTGGAGATCTCCATCAAGCCGACTTGCGGAGGGGAGAAACCTGCCAAATTCATAAAGGTGAAGAAGAAATGATAAAAAATATTGTGTTTGATTTTGGCGGGGTCCTGATAGATGCTGATCTGGAAGCTGTTTTGCGCTCTTTCCGATCGATGGGCATCGATAACATATCCGAATACATAAACCTATACCGACAAAACGGCCTTTTCCTCGACTTGGAGGATGGCACCAAAAACAAGGAAGAGTTCAACGAAGCCCTCTGCGCCATGACTGGCAGGGATATTCCTGACGAAGCCATCGCATCCGCATGGTTGGCCATCGTGGAACGTGTGGATCCCAACAAACTGTTGTACCTGGAGGAGTTGCGAAAGAAATACAAGCTATATCTCCTCAGCAATATCAACCCGTATGTTTTCGAGTGGGCCGAGACCCCAGCGTTCTCCGAATTGGGGCAACCGATCCACCATTACTTCGACAAGATGTTCGCCTCCTATCAACTGAAGATGTCGAAGCCTTCCCGGGAAATCTTCGAACACGTGTTGCGCACGGCAGGCATCAAGGCGGAGGAGACGCTTTTCGTGGACGATGGACCGAGGAACGTCGAGACGGCGAAGACCATGGGCTTCCACGTCTATCAGCCACAGAATAGGGAAGACTGGAGGGGTGCGGTCGCCCAAATCCTATCGGAGCAGAACGGAATATAGGACGATGGATGATTCGCATGGAGGGATATCCATTCCAAATGAATCTGTAGGTGGAAGAGGGTGATTGGTCGATGAAATATGCCATTTCGTCGATTTTTCCTTTTGTGGTAATTGTGCTTTTATTACCTTTAATCGATTAATGTGTATGAATAAAATATTATAATAGATGGACAAGAAGAAAATCCTTTTGATTGTCGGGATACTGCTGTTGGCGGTAGCCGCATATTTTTTGTTTTTCGGAAAGAAGAAGATGCCTCAAACCATCGTGAAGACCGAGTTGGTTGAATTGGGGACGATTTCCAATTCGATTACCGCCACGGGAAAGGTGGAACCAGTCACGGAAGTGGAAGTCGGTACGCAGGTCTCCGGAAAAATCGACAAGATCCATGTGGATTATAACTCGAAGGTGAAGAAGGGTCAGCTCTTGGCGGAGTTGGATCGTTCCACTTTGTCCACCTCGTTGGAGTCTGCCAAGACGGATTACTCCAACGCTATGAATGAGTATGCCTACTACAAGAAAGTATACGATAGGAACGTAGCCCTCCACGAAAAGAAACTGATCAGCGAGGCTGAGTTTGAGGAGATTGAGTTCCAGTACATGAAGGTCTCCAACTCTTTGCGTAAGGCTAAATATGAGGTGGACAGGGCAAAAACCAACTTAGGCTATGCGACCATCACATCGCCAATCAACGGTGTGGTCATCTCCGTTGAAGTGGAGGAGGGCCAGACGGTGGCCGCCAGCATGACGACCCCCACGTTGTTCATCATCGCGGAGAACTTAGTGGATATGCAGGTGGTAGCCAACATCGACGAGGCGGACATAGGTCAGGTCAAGGAGGGGCAGAAGGTGGAATTCACGGTGGATGCCTACCCGAACGACAAATTCGCCGGTGTGGTTCGCCAGGTACGTTTGGAGCCTACCACAACCTCTAACGTGGTGACTTACGAAGTGATCGTCGACGCTAAGAACCCAGACCTGAAACTGAAACCGGGACTCACGGCTAACATCACCGTCCTTACCCTGAACAAGGACAGCATCATGACCATTCCTAACAAGGCGTTGCGTTTCCAGATGGACGAGAAGATTTTGCCTCCGGGCATGAAGGTGAAGTACTTGGATCCAGCGGAGATAACCGGTCCTACCGTATGGGCGATCGTAGACCGTCAGACGGCCGAGCAGCGTTGCATCAAAACAGGTGTCAGCAACGGTACCCGCACGGAGGTCTTGGAGGGCTTGAACCTTGGCGAGCATCTGATCGTCTCTTCCATCGAGACGGCCGATATGGATTTCAAGAAAGGAAACATGCCACCGGAGGGAGGCAAGGGAGGCAACAGCCCATTCATGCCGAAACGTCCAGGTGGTGGTAAACGTAAATAAGGGACTCACATGGAACAGAAGTACGAAAAAGGCAGGCCTATCATTGAATTGCGCAATGTGAAGCGTGATTTTGTGGTCGGCGACGAAGTGGTCCACGCTTTGCGCGGTGTCTCGTTCTCCATCCACGAGGGCGAGTTCGTGACCATCATGGGTACGTCCGGTTCGGGCAAGTCCACCCTGCTGAATGCGCTCGGATGCTTGGATACACCCACCTCCGGTGAATATTACCTGGACGGTGTGGAGGTGCGTTCCATGGGAAAGAACGAGCGTGCCATCCTGCGCAACCGCAAGATAGGGTTCGTGTTCCAAAATTATAATCTATTAGCCAAGACCACCTCTGTGGAGAATGTGGAGCTCCCTTTGATGTACAACTCGTCCATCTCGGCCGAGGAACGTTATGAAAGGGCGGTGAACGCACTGAAGGCGGTTGGCTTGGGCGAACGTTTGAACCATAAGTCCAACCAGATGTCGGGTGGTCAGCAGCAGCGTGTGGCGATCGCCCGCGCGTTGGTCAACGATCCTGTCATTATCTTGGCGGACGAGGCGACGGGTAACTTGGACTCCCGCACCTCCTTTGAGATCTTGGTGCTTTTCCAGGAGCTACATGCGAAGGGTAGAACAATCATCTTTGTGACCCATAACCCTGAATTGTCCCAGTACAGCAGCAGGAACATCCGCCTGCGGGATGGTCAGGTCATCGAGGACACGTACAATGATCATATAGCGTCGGCGAAGGAGGCTTTAGAGGCATTGCCTCCTCAGAAAGACTAATAGGAAATAGAGAGTGTTATGAATCTTTCGAATTTATTTAAGATTGCGCTTAGGGCAATCAGCAACAATAAGTTGAGGTCATTCCTGACGATGTTGGGTATCATCATCGGTGTGGCCTCCGTTATCGCCATGTTAGCGATCGGACAGGGCTCCAAGAAGAGCATTCAGGAGCAGATCTCCGAGATGGGTTCCAACATGATCATGGTCCACCCAGGCAACAACGACCGTATGCGAGGGGGTGGAGCACGTATGAACTCTTCCGAGATGCAGACGTTGAAGAACGCCGACTATGAGGACATCGCCAACAAATGTACTCGTTACGTGGCGTATGTCTCTCCGACCGTGAGCGGTAGCGGGCAGATGATCTACGGCAACAATAACTACCCTACATCCGTTACGGGTGTTTCTTTGGATTATTTGGAAATCAGAAAGTTAACCATCAGTAAGGGTGATATGTTCACCGAGCAGGACATCGCTTCCTCCGCTAAGGTGTGCGTCATCGGAAAGACCATCGTCGACAACCTCTTCCCGGACCAGGAAGAACCGATCGGGAAGGTGGTGCGTTTCGGCAAGATTCCGCTCACCGTGGTGGGTGTGCTCACGCCAAAGGGTTACAACAGCATGGGACAAGACCAGGACGCTGTGGTGCTGGCTCCTTACACGACGATACAGAAAAGGGTGAGCAACATCACCTACCTGAACAGCATCTATGCCTCCGCCAAGTCGGAAGACCTCACGAGCAAAGCGATCGAGGAGATCTCGGAGGTGCTGAGGACGAACCACAAAATCAGGGAAGGTGCGGAGGATGACTTCTCCGTTCGTTCCCAAGAGGAGTTGAGCTCCATGATGACCTCCACAACAGATATGATGACCGTCCTTTTGGCGTGCATCGCAGGCATCTCCTTGGTGGTCGGTGGTATCGGTATCATGAACATCATGTACGTCTCCGTGACAGAGAGGACCAGGGAAATCGGTCTGCGTATGTCCGTGGGAGCGAGGGGCATCGATATCCTCTCGCAATTCTTGATAGAGGCCATTCTGATCAGTGTGACGGGTGGCCTGATAGGCGTGGTCGTCGGTGTCGGCGCCTCGTACGCCTTGCAGCTCGCATTGGGTTGGCCTATCTACATTCAGCCATACTCCGTGCTGCTCTCCTTCCTGGTGTGCACCATGACGGGTGTTTTCTTCGGCTGGTATCCGGCGAAGAGAGCCTCCGAGTTGGATCCTATCGAGGCGATCAGGTACGAGTAAGCGGGAACGACACAATAGCCATTCGCGCTTAAGATATTGGTTTCCAATTGTAATGATTCAGTAATATGCGTTTTGCGAAATTTTGTCTACTAATAATTACTTCCGCCCTAATGGTGGAATGCTCTTTCTTTGATTCAAAGGAATCCGACCGTGAAAAGGCGGGGCTGAGAGGAAAGGTGAAAACCCTTTCTGAGTACGAGGGCTTGGCGAACGCAGATTCGCTGGTGCGGGGAAAGATTATCTGCAGGACAACCTTCGACGAGCGGGGAAACCAAACCTGCGTGGAACTATTCGACGAAGAGGGTAACCGATACCAAAAACGAAGCACCACCTATGATGAAAACAACCGCAAGACAACGTCCCAAGTGCATGATTCGGAAGACGTGTTGGAGAGGACCCTGGTGTTTTCTTACAACGAGGAGGGATACATGACCGAATGCGAGGACTTCAACAACAGAGGCATCCTTATCTATAGGGCTAACAATGCTTACGATAGTTTAGGCAGACTGACGGAGAATATCATCACCACTTCCAACGGAAAGTTCGTCAGTAAGACCACCATGGCCTACGATGCGTTCGGGAACGACACGTTGATCTGCATCTATGAGGATGAGAGCACGGTCTCCCGTAAGGAATACCGAGACTTTGACGCCGAAGGAAATGTGGTGGAATTGAATGCGTACAATTCCTTGGGTATGCTCCTCACCCAAGAGACCTACAAGTATGACAAAGAAGGGAACATGACGGAGAAGTGCGTTTACTCGGGCTATTCGGCCTTGGCGGAGAAATCAATCATCCGCTACGAAGGATACGATTGGTGTGGAAACTATCGGAGGGCATATCTCTACGACAAGGACTCCTCCCTCATTGGCGGCAATTTCCGCGACCTGGAATATTATTAGGACGCGGAAACTATATGGTTCGCATAGGCACTACCCGTAAGGGGGAATGCCTTCGAGGAACCTGACATTTTTTTTCTTCTCCCCTCCTTTTGCCCAATTCATTTTTTTGTCTTACCTTTGTGTCAGTTGTTTGCGAAAGAGCTCATACGCCTGTTTCGTGAAGGTTTACTTGTTAATAATACGTTGAAAAAATGTTAGTAAAGACTTTTGGCGCTGCTGTGCAAGGCATAGACGCCACGATTATCACCATTGAGGTGAATGTGTCGCAAGGTATCCGTTTCATGTTGGTGGGGTTGCCCGACAACGCTATCAAGGAGAGCCACGAACGGATTATCTCCGCCATTCAGTATTGCGGAATGAAATTCCCTCATTTCCAAGTTATTATCAATATGGCCCCGGCCGACATCCGAAAGGAGGGCTCCGCCTATGACCTGCCACTCGCCATCGGTATCTTGGCGGGTGCGGGGGATATCCTCTCGGACGAGCTGGACCAGTACGTCATCATGGGAGAGCTATCGCTGGACGGCACGCTACAGCCTATCAAGGGTGCCCTTCCCATCGCCATAAAGGCTAGGCAGGAGGGCTACAAGGGGCTGATTCTGCCTGCCGAGAATGCGAACGAGGCGGCGGTGGTGAACAACCTGGAGGTGTATGGGGCGGTGAACCTTATGGAGGTGATTGATTTCCTGAACAAGAAGCGGGAGATCACACCGACCGTCATCGATACCCGCAAGGAGTTCTTCTCGCACTTAGGCCAGTTTGAGATCGATTTCTCGGATGTCAGGGGACAGGAAAATGTGAAGCGCGCCTTCGAGGTGGCGGCGGCTGGCGGACATAACCTGATCCTCGTGGGACCTCCCGGTGCGGGTAAGTCCATGCTGGCGAAACGTATCCCTACCATCCTGCCTCCCTTCACGCTCTACGAGGCGTTGGAGACGACCAAGATCCATTCCGTGGCGGGTAAGATAGGGAAGGAGACCTCCCTCATGACGGAGCGTCCGTTCCGCTCTCCGCACCACACCATCTCGGACGTCGCACTGGTGGGTGGTGGCGGCAATCCGCAACCTGGGGAGATCTCCTTGGCGCACAATGGGGTGCTCTTCCTCGATGAGCTTCCCGAGTTCAAACGCACCGTCTTGGAGGTGATGCGCCAGCCGTTGGAGGATCGTCGGATCACCATCTCCAGGGCCCGTTCCACCGTGGAGTTCCCCGCTAGTTTCATGTTAGTGGCGGCCATGAACCCTTGCCCGTGCGGCTACTACAACCATCCGACCCGTGAGTGTGTCTGCGGACCAGGCGTGGTGCAGAAATACCTCAGCCGCATCTCCGGCCCGTTGTTGGATCGTATCGACATCCACATCGAGGTGGTACCGGTGCCCTTCGAGAAGCTGTCGGAGTGTCAGCCTTCCGAGACGAGCGAGCAGATACGTGAGCGGGTCATACAGGCCAGAAACATACAGCTGGAGCGCTTCAAGGGAGAAAAAGGGGTGCATTGCAACGCCCAGATGACCTCTAAGATGTTGCACAAGTATGCGCAGTTGGGTGAGGAGGCCTCCGCCCGACTGAAGTCCGCCATGCTGAAACTGAACCTCTCGGCCCGCGCCTACGACAGGATCCTTAAGGTGGCCCGCACCATAGCGGACCTAGACCATTCCGCGAATGTGGAGGCGAGGCATATCTCCGAGGCGATTAACTACAGGAACTTGGATAGGGAAGGATGGGCAGGATGAGGATAATTAAGAATTAAGAATTAAGAATTAAGAATTAAGAATTAAGAATTATGAATTATGAATTAAGAATTATGAATTATGAATCCTTTGTGTGTTTCGGTTCTGTAGAGACGCAATATTTTGCGTCTCTCCTGCGCCTGACCGACAAACACAGGATGCCTAGGGCACCGAAAAAACATTAATACATGGTGCGAATTTTGAAACGATAGTTCGACGAAGTCAATTAAGAATTAAGTTCGTAATCCGTAGCGTATAAGCATCCGCAACCTTGTGGGAAGGAAAAGACAGGGGATGTGCGAAAACACATCCCCTGTCTTTTTATCGATGGATCACCCAACATCAGTTGTTAGGCTGTGGGGTGGAGTCTGTCTGTGTAGTTGCAGGTACGGTGGAAGGCTTATCGTCACTGGTGTTCGAGGCAGGAACTGCAGTCGTGTCTTTAGCCTTTGTGTTTGTGGTCGTATCCTTCTTCTCGGAGCTCTCCGCAGGCGCTTTGGATTTGGAGAGGGCAGCTTTCACCTGGCCGTAACGGTTGGATGCGTTCCAGAGTATCCACTCGTCGTATCCGGCGTCATAGACCGCCTGGATCTGTTGCTTCACCTGTGCGCTGCCATAGTTGATGTGGCCCGGGACCCAAGGGGCGGAGAAGCATTGCAGCCAAGCCCTCACCCTTGCCTTAGGAAGAGAGTCCTTGGCCAATTCGTCCTGTGACAATTGCATCGCCTTGAGTATCGTCGTGTACGGATGAGCGTCCGGCACATCCAAGCCGAAGGTTCTCGACGCATAGTGGGAAGGGTAGACCATCGGGCAGATATTGTCCGTCATGGAGGCGATCTTCACGTAGTCTTGTCCCGTGCTTTTCCTATCCGTAGGGCTACCGATGACCGTACCGAACAAGTCCGCGCCGAAGATGATATTACTCTTATGCAAGCGTTTCTCCACGTATGAGAAGAAGTCCGTCAGGCCCTGTTCCTTGGAATAGGTGCTAAGGTCCACACCATAGACCGCCTTGTTGGCGCTGCTGCCGATAGGGAAGCGCACGTAGTCGAATTGTATCTCGTCGAAACCGTCTCTGGTGGCCTGCTCCGCCAAGTCGCAGATATATTCCCACACGCCCTTCTTGAACGGATTCACCCAAGGGTTGCCTTTGCCGTCCGTGACAGGGGTGCTGTCTGGCTGACAGAGCGCCAAGTCGGGACGTTTCCTCGCTAAGATAGGATCTTTGAAGCAGACGATACGGCCGATGACGTAGATACCCTTCTCATGGAGCTCTTTGATGAGAGCCGGCATATCCTTCACGTAGCGGACGCAGGCGCCGATCTCCTGTGCTTGGGCGTTATTCATCTTGTAGGTGACATTACCGCCGTCGTTCTTGATGTCGAGGACGATAGCGCTCATCTCCGTCGTCTCCACCAATTCCACGAGGTTCTTCATGTTCTTCGTGCCCGCCATCGCACCCGTGATGTAGATACCCTTCACCTTGATGGGCGGAATAAGCAGTTTGCAACCATTCGGGCTGCCACCACGGCTTTGTATCAGTATGGAATCCTTGCAGAAAGGTATCTTCTCTAAAACGACAGGCGTCGAGTCGGTGCGGGCAGAGTCTGCAGCAACAGAGTCTGTCGCGACAGAGTCCTTGGGTATGGAGTCATTCGCTTCCTCAACATAAGTGCCTGTTCCTTCTCCCATGGGACGGTGCCCACTATTCGCACATCCAATCATATTACACAATGCCACTAAGGCAATCGCACCTAAACAAAACTTCCCCCTCTTCATCTCTATTCTAGTATAATCAACTGATATATAAGAGTCTATGACTCTGTTTTTAACCTATTTCTATTTCTTATTATTTTCTGTAAAAGTAACTATTTTTCTGAACCGCGCATCAGAAGAAAACCTTTTTTTTCGGAAGAAAATAGCCCTTTTTTGTTCCATGGCCTAATGATAAAATAATGCTTTGTAATATATTGATAATAAATAAATTATATAATTTGAAAAATATCGGTGAAAAAATGCGGCAGAGGAGACCCCGCCGCATTTAGCATCCTGCCCGAGACGACAGAATGGTTGATTCGTCGTTTTATTTGTGCTTCTGGTAATAATCCAGGGCGATTTGGGCGTTCTTGATCACGGCTTTGCTTGAGAATGTGGCGCCCGACACAGCGTCAACCTGCGTTATCGTTTCCGCGTTTTTCCCCTCAAGTTTAGGCAACAGGTCATCTGTGACCATTTTGAAGTACCCTGGGGTCTCTTGGTTCTCGAGCGCTTCAACCTTGACGACGCTACCGTTTGCGTCGATGGAGACCTTCAGAGGTGTATTGCCCGCGAAACCGGTCACCTCCTTGCCCAGCTCTGTTGTTTCCACCACATAGTTGCCCTCCGCATCTTTCTTCATGTTCGCATCCGTGCAAGCGGAAGAGAGCGTGAGGACCGAGGCCATTATGCATGATAATCCAATTAATTGCTTCATCATCTTAAAAAACCCTAAAATCCGCAACTATCATCCAATACACGATTAAGGGTAGATTTATGAGTCGTTAGTAGCAGCTTTCAGTAAAAAGCAACAGCACAACATCAATATGTAGCCACCATCCCCTTACCCCACGATGCGACTTGAGGTAATACGCA
>DBYR01000009.1:48295-74769 GCA_002310215.1 Bacteroidales bacterium UBA1181 | reverse complement strand
TCCCTCAAGTGTTCGCCGTAAGATCCAGCGCACGTACTTGTGGAACGATCAGTGTATCTGAGCACTTTGAGAACTGGCAAAAGAATGGTGTCGAACTGGGTGGTGTATACGATTGTAAGATCGTGTGCGAGGCTGGTGGTGGATCAGGTTCCATCGAGTACACCTACGCTTCCATGTGCTGGAACGGCTGCAAGGGTAAAGGTACTATCTGCGGAGCAGGACCTGCAACACCTCCAGAACCAACTGAGACAGAGGAGCCATACAAGGGCGCCATCTCTATTCCTGGTAAAGTCGAGGCTGAGAACTACGACAAGGGTGGAAACGGCTTCGGATATAGCGACTCGGATGACGAGAACGAAGGCGGTAAATATCGTAACGATGGTGTAGATATCGTATCTGGTGGATCAAACTACGCAGTAGGATATACGACTGACAGCGAGTGGTTGAAATATACCATCAACGTGGAGGAAAGCGGTGACTACGACATCTCCGCTAGCGCTTCCAACGGAAACAACGACATCGAACTGAATCTTACTTTGGACGGTAAATCATTGATCACACTTTCAGGCAGCTCAACCAGCGATTGGGATACTTACACATCCATTAAAGGAAAGAAATCTGTATCCCTCACTAAGGGCGAACATACACTGATATTGAAATTCGGTACTAGCTACTGTAACGTGGATTATGTCCAAATCGTCAAAGCAGGTTCAAGCACTGGGGAAGAAGGCCACGAAGGAGAAGAGGGCCATGAGGGAGAAGAAGGCCATGAGGGAGAAACTATCGTTTCAGGCGCATCTAACTTCTTCGACGAAGATGGCGCATACTTCGGCCCTTCATGCGATAATGGTGTACAAAAATCTTCTGGTGCATACTACACCGGTGTATATCCTTCTCCATTCAAGACTTATCTTGGAAAAACAGACGATGAGATTCAGGGAAAACTTGATGAACTTTGGAATCACTATTTCAAGGGCGATAACAATAGCAAGGTATACTACGATAACGGTAACGAAGCTTACATCAAAGACATCAACAACAATGATGTTCGTTCTGAGGGTCAATCCTATGGTATGATGATCTGCGTTCAGACAAACCATAAGACAGAGTTCGATAAACTTTGGAAATTTGCCAAGAGTCACATGCTCCATACATCTGGACAGTGGGATGGCTATTTCAAATGGAAATGCAACCCTGACGGTTCTGCTCAAGATGCCAACTGTGCTCCTGACGGTGAGATGTACTTCGTAACCGCATTGCTTTTGGCTGCAAACCGTTGGAATGACAATTCCTACATGAAAGATGCTCAATACAGCTTGTCAAGATTCTGGAAGAATGGCAATGGATCATTGTTCAACGAATCCTACAAGATCATCACATTCCAACCATACAACTGCTCGAACTTTGGTGATCCTTCTTACGACCTTCCAGCGTTCATTGAATTGTTCGCAAGATGGTCCGAAACCAACAAAGACAAATGGGAAAGTTGCTTGGCACCAACCCGTGGTCACTTGGAGAAATCTTGTCACTCTTCATCAGGTTTGTTCGCAGACTATTCTGAATTTAATGGTCAGCCTACAACTGGAGGATTCAGCCAGAACTCCAACAAGTACATGTACGATGCAATGCGTTGCGCTATGAACGTGGGTATGGACTATTACTTATTTGGTGCTGACAAGAGTACTCAAACTAACATGATGACACGTTTGATTAATCATTTCGAGAATGATGGTTACTCTCACGCTCGTTTCAACTGGGACGGTACTGGAGGTTCTGAGTCATACACCCTTGGAGAGTGTGGCGCAAACGCTGTGGGATGCTTCGCTTTGATGGACGATCCTAAAAACGATGACAAGGTTAAAACTAACCTGAAGAAAGCATGGAACGGACAATTGATGACTGGTCAATACCGCTACTACGACGGTTTGGTTCACTACTTGGCTATGCTCCACTTGTGCGGAAGCTTCAAGATCTGGAAACCTGCTCCTACTATCTTGACGAAAGAAGTGAATGAATCTGTATATAATGGCGTAACTTATACGAAGGAGACCACTATCGATTCGTTCGAGGATTGCAAGCTCTACAAGGTGACCATCAAACCGAAGAAGGACTCAACTGGCGTGGAGAACATCGCCAACGAGGCTATCGTCCTGATGCCAAACCCTGCACAAAACTACTTCGTAGTGAAGAGTGCTAAGGATATCGAGAGCATCGAGTTGATCAACATTGTAGGTCAAAGCGTTTACAGCCAAAGCAACGGCGACGCAGTAGAGATCAATCTGCCAGCTGGCACTTACTTGGTGAAGATCACAACGGCTGATGGCAATGTAACTGTTAAGAGATTAATCATAAAATAATCTAATCATCTGATTTCCAAAGGGGGAAGGTTCATTGAGCCTTCCCCTTTTGCTTTTTAGACCATTCACCCGCAAATCCTGCTTGCCTCAACATAAAAATCCCTGCTTTTTGGTAGGACTAATTGCGTGCCTATCAACATATTTCCATAAATTCGCGATCAAACTCATTCAACGTTACAGCGCCGGAAACAGGGTGGACAACACCCTCCCCCAAAAAATAAGGCGCTCAAAAACTGAGCATGAACATGGAAAAAAAGAGAAGCATATCGGTTGTGATTCCCTCATTTGACGGTAAATTATTGCTGGAGAAATATCTGCCATGTCTAATGAAGACACTAAAAGAATGCGAACTCATCCTTCAATATGAGACTATTGTCGTGGATGACGCATCCACCGATGGTACCGATGCGTTCCTGGCGGAGAACTACCCAGAGGTCATCTACCTGAAGAACACGGAGAACATGGGCTTCTCCAAAACATCCAACCGTGGTCTCCACCAGGCGAAACATGAACT
The DNA here is from genome assembly GCA_002310215.1 of Bacteroidales bacterium UBA1181. Taxonomy (GTDB): domain Bacteria; phylum Bacteroidota; class Bacteroidia; order Bacteroidales; family Paludibacteraceae; genus UBA1181. Next base: position 71,898 of record DBYR01000009.1, on the reverse strand, counting down.
GGTCCTGTTCCTAAATAATGATATGGTCTTGAACGATGATTTCTTCGAGAAGACCATCCCCTACTTCGACCAAGAAGATACATTCGGCGTCTTCTCGGAAATCCGCGACAGCCTTGGAGAGAAGAAGTTAGAAGGGCAGAAGACACCTAAATGCAAAAAACATAGAATCCATTACGAAGACAATAAGGAGACGAAGGGACCATTCACCTTCTACCTCTGCGGAGGGAACGCCTTGGTAAGCCGCGAGAAAATGGTGGAACTACAAGGTTTCAATGAGATCTTCTCACCCTTCTATTTCGAAGATTTCGACGTCAGCCTACGGGCTTGGAGGAAAGGTTGGAAATGCTACTACACCGAGGAGACATTCTGCAAGCATTGCCACTCCCAGACCATCAACAACAAATTCAGCAAAGAGTACGTGCAAAGCATATTCCTTCGCAATAGATTTATATTTAACGATTTACATAAATCTTCAGGCGAATGTCTCCGCCTTCGCATACAGGCGTTCCTGAAGATAATCCTATACACGATCATACCCACGAAGAGCCATCGTGTCGTTAAACAAGCTGCGATAGCCTACGTGAAGATGCTGAAGCAGGTACGGGAGAACAAAAAAGCGCTCTACTCAGGACTTCTTCCCCTCCAATCGGTTATACAACGCTTCGAATAAGAGATAATATCCTTTGTGACGTTCGGACACAAAGTGGTGAATCGACAATCCGATCAATGCCTAAATGGATTCCAGCGGAAAAGGATGGGAAGGCGGTTCGGTCTCGCTTCTTGTTGCCGGTTAGAATTGGTAATATTTAGGAAGACGAAGGCCTATTTGTAATAGAAATTCCACTTATCTCGATAAAAATGTAGTTCGCTTACACTTTTATCGAGATAATTCTATGTACACCCTATGGCATTCTCCTCACCTTCCTCACACTACCGTCGCTCATCTTCACAAGATTAATGCCTTGCTGCAGTGAAGGGATTTGTATGCCTAACATCGAGTAGTAGGCGATTGGATAGATTCCTTCGGAAGAATATGTCAATACGTTAGTGGCTTCCTCTATTAGCTCATATCCTGTGCGTTCGGAAGTGATATGGATATTAAACACGAAGGTGGCCACCGCTGTCTTCCCTCCCTTTTGATACTTGATGGCTTGGCGGATCGTATAGTTGGAACCGTTCACCACCTTGCCCGGATATTGTCCAAGAGAGAACGTGAGGCTGTTGGCGTCGAATTCGCTGAAGACGTAGCCTGACGCATAATCGCAACGGTTGCCGGAGGCGGAGAACCAGTGTCCGTAGCCATTCGCCGAAGAGGCTGAGTTGTTGATCACCCCGTTGGCATCGACCGCATAGAACATGGCATGTCCATCGGTTGGTCCCGAGCTTGTCCATTGCGTAAGAAGGGTACCCACTGCGGAGGCTTGCATCTGGAAGGCCGTTCCAAGGTTGGATGCCGCAGCTCCTTCCACCTTCAGGGTTATGCCTTGGTAAACGCTTGACGAGGCAGGGAAATAGACATCATAGGAAAGCTCCACATCCTTGATATCCTCCGTATCGGAGATATTAGCCGCCCCCCAAATGTTAGTGCCTTTAAATTCAACGGTATAGGGCCATTGATCATCGTTCGTGATCTCCTCGTCCCACTTATGCTGGATGTATGCGGAAGGAGAAGGCGAAACGACCAAGAACAGTTTCTTCACCCCTTCGGGCACCACGCAACTCGCCACACCTTTCACCTCCGCATTGGCATCGGAACTGGTGCAATAGACCTCCTCGTCATAAAAGTATTTCCTTGAACCATCCGCCATAAGTGCCACATAGCCTAAGTGAAAACCGCGGGATGAGTATTGGTTGGATATATTATACGCTGATACATTGGCGGTTACAAACCGTTCCCCGTTAAAATATTGTTTCGCGTCCCCCTTGGGAAGAGGTGCACCCTTCGCCAGCGAGGTGAAATCAACGGAGATTTCAGTGCCCGCCTTCGGTACATTGAGCTGGATGATATTGAAGCCAGTGCTTTGCGGGCAACTGCTGTACGTCACCTGATACTTAGCCGCCCCGAGCGCAATGTAATCATAGCGGAGCGTGCCGATGTAATCATCCGCCTCATCCCGCACATTATCCATGTCCATCGTAGCCACCTTCATGGCATAAAGAAAATACTCCATATACAAGTCGGAGGCATCCATATTCATCATCTTCATAAAGCTCTCGTTCGGGTCTGCCCCATAGCCAGGGTTGAAGCGCCACAGTTCGCCTATGACATCGATGCCATATTTTTCAGTGAGAAAGTAGTGCCACCAATAAGACTGGTACCTGTGCCACTCGTGCGTCATCGCGTAATTGTGGGTGTTCATAAATAGATTCCAGCTCTGCTCCCACTTCAATGCGGGATAGGACTGGTTGGCCTGCCATTGGGCGGTCTGCTCCCAGAAGGTGGAACCGCTGCCGATGGCGGTCCGGAAGCCTGAATAACCTTTCAGGTCTGCATATACCTGATATTGGAAAGAGTGCCCAACCTCATGAGCGACGGAATGGCCGACAGGCTTGCTGGTGCTTGGACTGAGCCAGAGGGCACCGATGACATCATCATATCCGCCACCATAGCACACCCATTCGGTGGTATGGTTCAGTAGGACCATCATCTTGTATTTCGACACATTAGAATTGCCTTCGTCACAGAAGCCTAGCTCACCAATGTTCTTGGCATAGAAGCCTTCGCATTTTTTCAGTAGGTCGTCAATATCCACCCGATAGGTTGAAGGTGCGTTCGTAGGGTTCGTGTTGCCGTAATATTTGTCCCAGTAGACGATGAAGTTGTCGCTCTCCTTCGAACGGGACTTGGACCATGTGTATTGGTTGTTGGGATCGTTCTCACTATAGATCATAGTGTCGGTCCGATTCTTCCACTCCCAGGGAATGTAAAGGCTCTTTTGCGCAAAAAGAGACACCGGGAAAAGGAAGGATGTCCATGCGAGGATTGCTATCGTAAGTGCTTTCATGCTGATTCGTACTACTATGGATAATTAATACAAGGAAGAGCCGCAACCCCTGTGCGAAGAGTGTAAACGACTCACGCATGTAAAGTTATTATAAAAATGGAGATCTGCCAACTCAACTTTGCAACTGGGTTGCAGAAATCTTACTCTACTTTTGTATCAAACAAAAAAGGATAAGTTATGAGTGAGATTTTACATTTAATGAATGAGATGTCCCCCTATCTGTTGCTGGGATTTCTGCTTGCCGGGCTGATGCATGCCTTCATCCCCGGACGATTCTACACGAAGTATTTAGCGGACGACTCTTTCGGGTCTGTCCTCCGCGCCGCCTTGTTCGGCATACCGCTACCGCTATGTTCCTGCGGCGTCATACCGACCGCCATGTCCATCCGTAAGGAGGGCGCATCCAAGGGCGCTGTCACGTCGTTCCTAATCTCCACGCCTCAGACGGGTGTTGATTCCATCATCGCCACCTATAGCCTCATGGGATGGGCCTTCGCCATCATCCGCCCCATCGCAGCGCTGGTCACGGCCATCTTCGGCGGTTCCATGGTGAATATCTTCGCCAAGGAGAAGGCGGAGCACACACATTCGGAGGAGCATGCGCACGAGGCCTCACATGCCTGTTGCCACGATGATTCGTGCGGTTGCGGCCATGAGGAATCATGCGGTTGCGGCACACACTCCCATGAAGATTCCTCTTTCGGCGGGAAGATAAAGGAAGCGCTGGTCTATGCCTTTCAAGAGATGATGGAGGACATCGGCAAGTGGCTGATGATCGGACTCATCGTGGCGGGACTCATCACGGTGTTCGTGCCGGACGAGGCTTTCGCGGTCTTCAAGGGGAATACCTTCGCCTCCATGCTGTTAGTGATCTGCATCGCCATACCCATGTATCTCTGCGCGACGGGCTCCATCCCGATCGCTGTGGCATTGATTCTGAAAGGGCTCACGCCTGGTGCGGGACTGGTCTTGCTGATGGCGGGTCCGGCCTGCAACATGGCCTCCATCCTCGTCGTCCGTAAGGTGCTTGGCACACGTACGCTGGTTACCTACCTCGCATCCATCATCGTGGGCTCCATCTGTTGCGGCATATTCATCGATTACCTGCAGTTCCATGGCATCGTGGACTTCCTCTCAAACCTTGTCGGCAGTGCCGCCTTGCACGAGGAGGGTGACTCATGGTTCTCATGGGCATGCACGGCGGTGCTCATCCTCCTGCTGATCAATGCGCTCGTGCTGCCTAAGTTAGGAATCGGTCACGCCCATGCGCATTGCTGCTGCGGCGAGGAAGGCCATTGCGACCATGAGAAGGCGCACTCCTCCACCCATTCCCACTACCACATCAAGGGAATGACCTGCAACCACTGCAGGGAGGCGGCGGAGAAAGCGTTGCGCGCTGTCGAGGGGGTCGTTTCCGTCACGGTGGACTTAGCCAGTGGAGAGGCGCATATCGAGGGCGACGCCAAGACGGAAGACCTGCGTCGGGCATTGGAGGAGATCGGCTTCGCACTACACGAGGAAGAAGCCATTTGAGTATTCGATTCATTTGTCGTACATTTGTGTGGAAAATGAATCTCAGATGTTGGTAATGTATGGCAATGATAGTGAATCCTAAGGAATCGGGTAGCGCATGTTTCGCATTGTCGGGAAAGAATCTCCTGCTAAAGGAGGGGGGGGAAGCTCTATCCTTCCATGACTTGTGCGAATTGAAGGCTAAATTCGTTGAGGCTGATTTCTTCGACGAGCCATCCTTCGGGGTCTGTGCGATAGACCTTGGCGAGGGGAAAGATTTCCCGGCGGGCTATGAGTTGAAGACGATCCGCCAATACTTTGCGGAGCATGCGGAGGAAGACTCCTTCCGTTTGGCACGTGCCCGCGCATTGCTCGCATGGCGCAGGGATTGGAAGTTCTGCGGCAAATGCGGCAGCCCCTTACAAGATCATGCGGAACTCACCGCAAAGGAGTGCCCCCACTGCAAGAAAATCTATTTCCCACGCATAGAGCCTTGCGTCATCGTATTAGTGAACCGTGGGGACAAGATTCTATTGGCCCGTCATACGCAACGCAACCAGGACATATACGCCTGCATCGCGGGCTTCATGGAGGTAGGCGAATCCGCCGAGCACGCTGTGCGCCGCGAGATCTTGGAGGAGGTAGGCATAACGGTGAAGAACATACGCTACCGGGGCAGTCAGAGCTGGCCGTTCCCCGACCAACTGATGCTGGCCTTCACCGCCGAATACGAGAGCGGAGAGATCAAACTGCAAAAGGATGAGCTATCGGATGCCCGCTGGTTCGATCGGGAGAATTGCCCGGCGAGCCCGCAACCAGGCTCTATCGCTTACAAACTGATTCACAATGAGATATAGGAAATGACCCATCTAAAGGCATTCGATGATTTTTATCGTAAAAAACAATTATTTTTAGTATGTTTTTTTGATTAAGATTTGTAATTTTGAACATTAAAAAAACCAAAAATTACTAAAAAATGAAACTTTTAGATGAATTCAAAGAGTTTGCCATGAAGGGCAACGTCATCGACATGGCTGTCGGTGTGATTATTGGAGGTGCGTTCGGTAAGATCGTCTCCTCATTGGTTTCTGATATCTTCATGCCATTGGTCGGTTTGGCCGTGGGTGGTGTGGACTTTAGCGGTTTGTTCATCCAATTGGGTGGCGACCAGAAGTATGACACAATTGCGAAAGCCCAGGAGGCAGGTGTTGGAACATTAAACTACGGAAACTTCCTGCAGGTGACTTTCGACTTCCTGATCGTGGCAATCTGCATCTTTGCGTTCATCAAATTAATTAACGCCCTGAAGAGAAAGAAGGAGGAAGCCCCTGCCGCTCCTGCTCCAGCACCAGAGCCAACAAAGGAGGAGATCCTGTTGACGGAGATCCGCGACTTGTTGAAGAACAAATAATCATAATGTCTATATAGAATGAGGGAGGTCGTGTAAGGCCTTCCTCGTTTTTTGTTGTATAAGTTTTTTCGTATGGAGAAGTTGACGGTTATAAAGGTCGGCGGTAAAATCGTCGAGGAGGAGAATACATTGAAGCAATTGCTGGAGAGGTTCTCCAAAATTGAGGGTAAGAAGGTGCTGGTGCATGGGGGCGGACGTTCCGCCACGGCTATTGCCACCAAACTAGGCATCGAGAGCAAGATGGTGGACGGACGACGCATCACGGATGCGGAGACGCTGAAGGTGGTGACGATGGTCTACGCTGGCTTGGTGAACAAGAACATCGTGGCGAGCTTGCAGGCTTTGGGTCTGAACGCCTTGGGTCTGACGGGCGCCGATCTGGATTATATGCGTTCGGACAAGCGTCCGGTGAAGGAGGTCGATTACGGTTTTGTCGGAGACGTGAAGGCGGTGAACGCTTCCCTCTTGGCGGATTTGATCGGCAAGGGCGTGGTGCCGGTATTGGCTCCTCTGACGCACGACGGAAAAGGTAACATGTTGAACACCAACGCAGACACCATCGCAGGCGAAGCCGCAAAGGCACTGTCACGCTTCTTTGAGGTCACCCTGGTCTACTGCTTCGAAAAGAAAGGTGTGTTGCTCGATGAGCAAGACGATGATAGTGTAATCCCTGAAATAACCCGCCCTACCTTCGAGGAATATGTGCAGAAGGGCATCATCCAAGGCGGTATGATCCCTAAATTGGAGAACTCCTTCGCCGCCATCAACGCAGGCGTCTCCAAGGTGGTCATCACCAAGGCGGACGAGTTAGGCAAGGACTCAGGAACAGTGATTCGATAGGAGTTTTACTCCGATCGAACCGCTGCTAAGGAATACCATATTCAACCATTGATTAACTCTATGGTCTAATAACTCATCTATATTCAAATAGGCGAGAACTTGGCATCCGTATGTTTTTATCATATCAATCATTTGATAATCAATCATATATAATTTATCGATATACTATGATATGCCAATGGCTTTCATTGCCGTTCCTTAAAAATCATCCATCTTTTATGTCATGTTTATCTCTAAAATCTTTTCCGTAAGTTTGTTCTGTAATTTATCTTGAAATTCTTTTGGCACATGACAACATTACGATGTCTACTTTTATCGTTCGTTTGGCTATTTATCCCTATCGTCCAGCTCTTCCCGCAGACGGGCGATCTGCCTCGTGTCTCTCCATCGTCACAAGGCGTATATCCTTCTGATATAGAGACTTACTTCGATGCGATGCTCTCCTGTCCCACAGGCGAGCCGCATGGCATCATGGTTCTTCGCCACGGCAAGGTGATCGGTGAACTCTTCCCGAAACCGTTCGACGCTTCCTATCCGCAGATGCTCTACTCGGACGCCAAGTCTTTCGTGGGTCTGGCGGTGGTGCTGGCGATCGAGGAGAACCGCCTGCGGCTGACGGACCGTGTGGCCTCCTTCTTCCCTGACCTGCTGCCGGACTCGATCTCCGACAACCTGGCCTCGATGACGGTCTGCGACCTCCTGACCATGACTTCAGGCGTCCAGCCTGACCCGCTGATGCGCACGACGGGTGCGGATTGGATACGACGATACCTCGCCAAACCGGTCGAAAAGCCTGGCGAGACCTTCCACTACGACTCCATGTGCTCCTACCTGCTTTCCGCCATCGTGCAACGGGTGACGGGACAGAAAACATTGGATTACCTGAAGCAGAGGATCTTCAACCCCCTGCACATCACGGAGGTGGACTGGGAAGAGAGCCCCGAAGGCATCAACACGGGCGGCTGGGGACTACGCATGCAGGTGGAGTCGATGGCTAAGATCGGCCAACTGCTGCTCAACAAGGGCAACTGGGAGGGCAAGCAACTCATCTCGTCGGAATGGGTGGAGGAGATGACCTCCTCCCTGCAGGAGACGGGCATGATGGACACGTACGGCTACCATATATGGCGTTGCGACTACCCGAACGCCTACCGCGCCGACGGGGCCTTGGGACAGTACATCATCGTGGCACCCGACGAGGATATGGTGGTGGCCATCACGCAGGCGAACACGAGCAACGGTGTGGCGGAGCGTCACCTTGTCTGGGATTTCCTCCGCAAGGTGAAGAGCGAACCCCTGCCTGACACAAGCGGCTATGTTCAACTGCGGAAGGCGCAATCCGCCTACTCGTTGCCGACGGTGGCCATAGGCAAACGCAACATCAGAAGCCTCTCGAAGATGGCGAACCAGACATTCACCTTAGGGGCGAACGGGCTGGACTGGAAGTCAGTGCGCTTCGAGCCTGGCAAGGACACGCTACGGATCATCGTCACCACCGCGACGGATGAGCGATACACGATCTTGGCGGGGCGCGGGGAGTGGCTCACCACCCACACCGACGCCTATCCACCCTATAGCATACGGGCCGTGGGACGCTTCAAGGGGATCCATGGTCCCTTCCACGTGGCGGGATGCTACGGCGGGAACGCCTCCGAGCTGATCCTCAAGGTGCGCTACACCAGCTGGGGCAGCGGGGCCGACCTGCACTTCCAACTGACGAAGGGCCAACTCTCCCTGCAGCTCAAGGAGAACGGCAAGCGCAAGGCGTATGACGTCGAGGTCTCCGTGGGGGAATAGGAATGTCAGTGCGTCTAATGGTTATTGGTTGCCTTCCCGTAGAGACGCAATATTTTGCGTCTAATAACCCCGAAACAAACAATGGATGATAGAGACGCACGGCCGTGCGTCTCTACAATAAAATGCCGTGCGTCTCCACAAAATAACATAACATTTTTCAGCCTCTGCCATCATTTGGCGCAGGTTGCTTTTTTCTTTGTCCTCATCATTCTAGTTGCCAAACAGTGCATCTTCTATAACCATTTGTGTCATCATATGAAAAAGGAAACATTGGAATGTATAGAACTCCTCAAAAGTCGTTTGGACTTAGTGGAGGTTTGTGAGGACAATGAGGATACATTCAAAGGGATGGATATGATCTCGGCCGTGTGTCAGGTGGACAAGCTTTTAGAAAACTCATCATTGAGCAAAGGGTTCTTCGAGGTGGCGGAAAAACCCCTTAGATTTATCTCTATGAAGATGAATCTAACCATGAGGCAAAGTGCAGTGTTTGTTCTTTTCGCCTCTGAGTGTTTCTCGTCCTACATTAGCATTGATACTATTGCTGAAAAATGTGGCTGTAGCACAATAGCCCTCTTGCGTTATTTGAATGACATTGACGAGTTGGAGAAGCGAGGCATAATTTGTCGCTGTGAAGAGAGATATTGCTGTACCCGTACCTACCGTGTTTCTCAAAAAACCATTAACGAACTCTGTGGTGATGTGTTAAGCGATAGCGAGTTGGAAAGTGATGAGAAAAACATCATCAAACACGAGGAAATCATCGGCAAGGAACTTTTCTATGACACGGAGATTGATTCACAAATAAAAAAACTGAGGCGACTTTTGGATCGGGAACAATACAGGATTGTCCATCAACGAATGCAGGAGAAGGGTTTTCGCTGCGGGTTCACATGCCTTTTCTATGGAGATCCAGGCACGGGAAAGACAGAGACTGTTCTTCAATTGGCGAAGCGAACAGGACGTGACATCCTGCAGGTCAACATCTCGCAGATAAAGAGCATGTGGGTAGGCGAGAGTGAGAAGAACATCAAGCAAGTCTTTGATGATTATAGGAGGAAGGTGAAGGAATCTGACATCACGCCCATCCTGCTCTTCAATGAAGCGGACGCGATTATCGGCAAACGTCAGGAGGGCGCGGAGAGAGCCGTTGATAAAATGGAGAACTCCATCCAGAACATCATCTTGCAGGAGATGGAGACGTTCGACGGTATCCTGATCGCCACGACCAATTTGGCACGGAACATGGATAAGGCTTTTGAACGTAGATTCCTTTATAAAGTCAAGTTCGAGAAACCCACGGTTGAAGCCCGTATGAGCATTTGGCAAAGTATGCTTCCAATGTTGGATGAAAGCGACATTCGCATCTTGGCTACCCGATACGACTTCAGTGGCGGACAGATTGAGAACATCGCTCGCCGACATGCCATTGACGGTATCCTGAACGGTGAGGACTCCACTTCGTTCGATTCCTTGGTTCAGCATTGCGAAAATGAGTGGTTGGAGAAAAAGCGAAGCACCTGCATCGGATTTGCGATATGATGGAGTCGAGAAATAGTGTTGTGATTGAAAGATTTTTATTTTTTTGATATATTTGGAGGGAATATAATAAAAATCAGAACTAAACAATTAAAATAGAAATTCACCATGGAAAATGAATTTATTAATAGTCTATGCGACAAGAAATTTGACGAAGAGTTTGATAAAATATCATTGCTCAAAAGGTATCCTTGGGTAGGAGTAAACTACGCAAGTAGTAAATGCCGAGTATTGATATTAGGTGATAGCCATTATGCTCAAGAAGAGGATGGAAAATTCTCACAAGAAGAATACGACGTAAGCCAGCAAGATAAAAATTATACTCGAGGCATCATCAACTGTGTGATTTCAGACATTCATAAAAATGAATCTACATGGAAAATGTATAATGGCCTATTAAACACTTTTATAGATACAGATATTTCTCCAGAAAACGTAAATGAATTTTGGTCAAAAGTTGCCTTCTATAATTTCATTCAAGAAACCATGAGATGTAGTTCTGATAAACCTTCGGGCGAGAATAAAAAAGAAGGATGGAAATGTTTAGTGGAAGTGGCAAAAGTTCTTAATCCTGATCAAATTATCATGTTCGGCATCAGAAATTGGTGGGGTTTAGAATATCAACAGTTAGGAAAATTGAATTGGTCCAATGAAAAAATAAGCAACTGTGAACCAGCTACTGGTCATCTAAATATAAACATTCCACTTACGATAATTCATCACTCTGCACAAGGATATAATTCTTCTGCATGGCGGGAATATCTTCAAGAAAACGCAACACAAGCGATGGAATATTTAATGAATAACTAATAATAAATACATGGAAGCAAAAGAATACAAAAAACTTCTAGAAGATTTTTCGAAGATTCATATTCCCCCAAAAGAAAAGACCTTTATGGGTATATGTCAGTATCCTGCAAGTCGATTTGAAGAGATTTGTAGTAGAGTATTAGCGTTTTATTTTAACCCTAACGAGGAACACGGCTTCCGAGATTTATGGTTTCGTGCATTGAACCAATGCATTAAGCAAGAAGGGGAATATTGTAAACCCAAAAACATTAGACTGAGTTTGGAAGAACCCACGAAATGTGCGGAAAGTTATGAGAACAAAAGAATAGACATAATAATCGAAGCAGACAACACCGTTTATGCTATTGAAAACAAAATCGGAGCACAGTTATACAATGATTTAAATGTTTATTCTGATCATATTAAGAAAAAATACAAGGAAAACTATTCTAATAAGAAGGCAATCGTTCTTACTGCGCATTCCCTCTCTCCAAATGAAAAACAAAAAGCAAGTCAATGTGGATTCGAAGAAATATCATACAAAGTTCTTTTTGAACAAGTAAACTCCATTTTAGGTGATTACATTGTAGATAGTAACGTGAAACAATTGACTTTTATGGTAGATTTTATGAAAACACTAAATAACAAAATGAACTTTATGGAGAACAAAGAGCTCTCAAAATTCTTTTTTGAGCATAGGCAAGAAGTTGACAACCTAATTTGTCATTACAACGAATGGAGAAACGATATTACTAAACAACAAGCAGAGGCTATATCCATCTTATATAATAAAATAAAGGAAAAAACGGGGGATAATAGATGGTGGATTTGGTCTGGTTGGGATTTGGGCATTTCTTTTAATGATAATACAAATAAAAGAATAGGAATAGAAGCTTCTTATAAGGAAGAGAATAACAATCCTTGCGCAAAATTTAGGATTTTCATCACCACTTGGAATGTTAAAGGAGCATCTGCCTCGCAATGTTGGGAACCATACGAAACTGCTTTTAAGAATGCAGAAAATTATAAAGATTGTCATTTGGATAAAGGCACAGAGAATGAAAATAACAGAGTCTATTTACATGTGGCGGAAATAGACGGGGACAAAACAGATGTAATAATAAACGAATTGGACAAATGCTACAAATTTTTAAATAAGGTAGCAAACGAGATTTGATCAAATATAACAATCCACCATGCTCACCTACCTCCCCAACCAAACCCACTACACCGCGTTGCTCTCCCGCATCCAATCCGTGAAGCACACGCTTTGGATTGGCACCGCCGATATCAAAGACCTCTATGTGGAGAGAGAAACTCGCCCGAAAAAGTGTGTGAATGTGGCGAAAACTCGCCCGAAAAAGTGTGATGATATAATGAAAAGTCGCCCGAAAAAGTGTATATTTGCATTGTGATATAACTATAATCGCATGTATAAGAGAAAGATAGATGGCTTATTTTCGCAATGGAAAAACACACCGGGAAGGAATCCATTGGTCATTAAGGGGTGTCGTCAGTGTGGAAAGACGAGCTCGGTGCTGTCATTTGCCCGTAAAAACTATAAGAATGTAGTCTACATTGACTTCCATGAGCAGAAAGATTTGTGCGAGTTGTTCGAGGGTTCTTTGCAGGTTGATTATTTAACAGTTGCTATTTCAGCCGCTATTCCGTCAGCTCGTTTTGAAGCGGGGAAGACTTGTTTGGTGTTGGACGAGATACAAGATTGTCCGCAAGCTCGAGCTTCGCTGAAGTTTTTCAAATTGGATGGCAGGTACGACGTTATATGTACTGGTTCTTTGCTTGGCGTGAGCGGTTACAGGTCATCGGATGCTGAAACGTCAATCCCGGTCGGGTTCGAGACGATTGTAGACATGTATCCTATGGATTTTGAAGAGTGGCTCTGGGCGAATGACTTGCAGACCCCTGTCTTTGACTTGTTGAAAAAGATGTTGGCGGAAGAGACACCTGTACCGCAGGCGATCCACAATCGGATGCGGCAGTTACTGTTGGAGTATATTGTGGTTGGTGGAATGCCAGCGGCTGTTCGTACCTTCTTAAACACTCGGGACATCAATCAAGTCGTTGCGGTTCAGCGGAGTATCGTGGAAGAGTATAAGTCCGACATGGTGAAGTATGCCAACCCTGGGGATAAAAATAGGATTCGTGAATGTTTCGAGTCGATTCCTCGTCAGTTAAGCAAGGATAATAAAAAGTTCTCGTTCGCCACGGTGCGGAAAGGGGGACGAAGCAAAGAATATATCGGCAGCCTGCAATGGATTGAGGATGCGGGAATCATCCAACGCTGTTATAACCTAACGACAACAGAGTTGCCGTTGAGTGGCAATGCGTTGCATGACTCGTTCAAGGTGTATATGACCGACACAGGCTTGTTCGTCAGCATGTTGGATGCTGGGACGCAATCAGACGTTTTGCGGGGGAATCTGCTCAGTTACAAGGGGGCTATTTACGAGAATGTGATGGCTGATTTTCTCTGCAAGATGGGGCGTAAATTATATTATTACCATAAAACAGACGGAATAGAAATCGATTTTGTGATTCGTTACAAAGGAAAATGTGTGCCTTTAGAGTGCAAGGCTCGGACAGGCAATGCGAAGTCCATGTCCACACTGCTGAAGCACCCCGAGAAATACCATGTGTATGACGCCCTGAAATTAGGCGATTACAATGTCGGAAGGGAAGGTGCGTTGTTGACCCTACCCTTCTATATGGGTTTCCTTTTGACGGAGTTGTAATTGATATGCAAAAACAAATAGTATATGCTCCACTTCATCCCCAACACCGCCCACTACACCGAAGTCCTTTCCCGGGTTCAATCCGTGAAGCACACGCTTTGGATTGGCACAGCTGACATCAAAGATCTCTATGTGGAGATGGGCAAAGAGAAGAAACCGTTTCTGGCACTGATCGCTCAACTCATCCGAAGGGGTGTGGAGGTGAGGCTGATCCATGCAAAAGAGCCGGGACCGAACTTTCGTGAGGACTTTGATAAATACCCCGTGCTATTCAGTCGGTTGGAACGGGCGCTCTGCCCAAGGGTCCACTTCAAAATGATTGTTTTCGATTGCAAGGAGGTGTATGTCGGTAGCGCCAACCTCACAGGCGCAGGCATCGGCATGAAAGCTGAAACGACTCGCAACTTCGAAGCTGGAATACTGACCGACGACCCTCAAATCGTCGAACAAGCTATGAACCAGTTTGATGAAGTGTGGATGGGTAAACATTGCAAAACGTGCAAACGGAGGGAGTATTGCGGGGATCCGATTGGGTGAATTTTTGGGGAGCAAAAGCTTAGCATTATTTTATGCTTCTGCCCATCTTTTTGTTAAGCCTTGCCTTGACCATTGCCTCCCTGATGCCCCCATTTTTGACAAAGAAATCCTCAAGTCGGGAGAGATAACTTTCCATCATTTTGTCGGTTTGGTGAATCAAAGTCAGGGCAACGTTAGAGATTTCCTCTGCAGTCCATTTCTGAAAAAATGGCTGATAATGAGATAGCTCATTGTGGTATTTGCAGTAGTTCACCATAGAAGCGTAACGAGGATGAGAGCTATCCCAAATGGTCAAGTTTCTTGTCCGCAGGTAATCCTCATAATCTTCCCTGAGTTCCAACAAGCTGCTTTTCCCCACATTCATAAGTTTTATCTGCATCTCGGTAGAAGTCACGCCATCAGCCATGCCCTCCACAAAATTCTGCTTGCCAGAGCGTGCAGCTTGTATCATTTGATCAATGGTTCTGTCCTTTGGCACCAGGTATTTGTGCGCAAAGAAAAAAGTAAGATCGTAAATCACTTGTGATTTTTTATAGAAGTAGGTGTTTCTACAATCTCCATTCCCTCGTAGAAACCCTTGTGATTTGGGAGTATATGCCATATTTCTTAATGTAACAAAATCAGATAATATTTCTTAATAACTAGATGACTAGATAAACTAGGCAAACTAGATAAACTAGAAAAAAAGTTCGACGCAACTCGAACAAGCACAAAGATACACAATTATAGATGATTTCCTTACGCAATTGTCATTTTTTAGAATGGGTAGTGCCAACCTCACAGGCGCAGGCATCGGCATGAAAGCCGAAACAACACGTAACTTCGAGGCCGGAATACTGACCGACGACCCTCAAATCGTCGAACAAGCCATGAACCAGTTTGATGAAGTGTGGATGGGCAAACACTGCAAAACGTGCAAACGGAAAGAGTTCTGCTCGGATCCTATCGTGTGATTCTTAGGAGAAAATAGGGAAGTTTAGCGTCGCCACACGCATCAAATCGTCCGAAAAAAAGGTTGAAAATTCGCAGTAGTATTGCATATTTTCATTGAAAATTCGCAGTAGAGTTGCGAATTTTCGATCAAATAGGCTCAAAAAATAATGGAAAAATCGCCAAATGACGAATGGATTCGTAATATACTCATTTTCAGTAAAGTACAAGCATATTTTACATTTTTATTGGGGAACCAAGAGAATTTTGAAACGTCAGTTCGACGAAGTCAATTTTGAATTGCGTTATGTTTTTCCAATATGCTTTTTATACCTTTGGTGACGCATTCCGCGCAAACGATTTCCCCAGCGATCGGCGAATAGGTTCTTGCGATGGCTGGGGAGAGACGAATGGATAGAACCTATAAAACAAAGTCACTACGAATGTCCAACATCTTCCTCTCCCGCATCACCAACACCCACGTTCCGTGTGAAAACGATGGGTATCCCTTCTCCATCCCTGCGATAAAAGCGCTGAAAACCATGGAGTTCACCTCCGATGTGACCTACCTCATCGGGGAGAACGGTAGCGGTAAATCCACCCTGATGGAGGCGATCGCCGTGAACTTAGGGATGAACGCGGAGGGGGGCGGACAGAACTTCCGCTTCAGCACCAAGGAGACCCACTCGAACCTTCACGAATCGCTACGCTTGGCCAAGACACCCTACCGCCTGAGCGATATGTTTTTCTACCGGGCGGAGAGTTTCTACAATGCGATCTCCTACCTCGAGAGCCTGGAGGATGACCCTTTCCGTTCGTACGGAGGCGTGAGCCTGCACGAATACAGCCATGGCGAGGGGATGGTCCTCTTCTTTGAGAATAGGCTGAGGCGTGGTTTCTATATGTTCGATGAGCCGGAAGCCGCCCTGTCGTACCAGAACCAACTGCGCTTCCTGGTTTGGATGAAGCGTGCCGTGGATGCGGGCAGCCAGCTGATCGTCAGCACCCACTCGCCCGTGCTCCTCGCCTACCCCGGGGCGGTGATCTACCACCTCAGCGAAGAGGGCATACGGAAGACTACCTACGAGGAGAGTTACCTCTACAACGATATGCGCTCCTTCATCGACAATGTGCCTTTGGTGCAGAGGGAACTGGGTTTGTTGGATAAATGATGATTGATTGATGCCCTACGGAAAGTGTGGGGCAATGGGCTTAGAGACGGTCGAAAAGGGTCTCGAACTGTTTTGCCTGCGCCTGCCGCGTGAACAGCTCTTTTTGCGCCAGGTCTACCTCCTGGTGCGTATATCCGTATTCTTTCCACTGACGGTAGTTATCGAGCAGGAAGGCTTTCACCTCTTCGACGGTGGAGGCGGCGATGCCCGCGCGGGTCTTCTGGATGGTTTCGGCAAGGCAATCCTCGTCGCTGCGCACGCAAAGAACAGGCTTCTCACAGCCTAACGCTTCGTAGAACTTGGTCGTCATGATGCCATGAGGACCGTCCGCCGTCGCCTTGTTGGAGAGGACCAACGCAATGGAGGAGCGGTTGAGCACCTCCGGCATCTTATCGGCGGAGATGGTGCCATGCACCTCGTTGTAGGCCGTGACGCCATAGGCCTGCGCCATCGTTTCCACGTCCGCCTTGCTGTCATTGTCCACATACCAGCGGAGAACGAGGTCGTTGGCGAACGCTTTATCCGCTACGAGGTCACGCACCGCCTGAAACAGAAGGCTGGGGTCCCGGAGGCTCAGGTCGAGCAGCCTGCCGGTATAGGTGATGGAGAATTTATCGGAAGGGATAGGCTGGAAGGAGAAGAGGTCGCAGTCGTAGCCATTGAAGACCAGTTCGACGTTGGGCTGGATCTTCCGCAGCGTCTTCACGTGCCAAGGAGAGACCGTCGTCACGAGCTGCGCCTTGCGGAGTACCCTGTTGCGCCGCCATTGGTTGAGCCAGCGGAGCTTGAAGAACTGCCTGATCTTTTCCAACCCATGCGGACGGGCGTTCTGCTCCATGATATCCCTTAGATCGACGAGCAAAGGGATATGAAGACGTTGCGCGATCTTCTTTCCGCAAAGCAACGGGAAGATGTAGTAGCTGGTGCAGAAGACGAGGTCGAAGCGCTCCCCCCGGATGCGGCGCATGGCCTCCCTGTAGAGTTTGCGGTCGCTACGGCTGAAGAGGTAGTCGCCAGCCGTTTGCAATGCTTGGATCCAAGGTTTGTCGGAGGTCAGGGGGATGGTATGGAGGACCATGTTTTCACGGTCGATATGGATCGGCCAAGAGGTCTTCGTCGAGGCTCTTGTGATGACCGTCACCTCAAAATCCGCCCGCAGATGCTTGCATAGATTGCCTACGCGGGGGGCGAAATCAGGGGGGAAAGCGTCACATACGATCAATATTCTCTTTGCCATGGCTCGATACTATCTGAACGCAAAAATAGTTTATTTGTTGAAATCGGAGCAGAGCACTTGAATGATTTTTTGCGCGCTGTCACCGCTCCCGTAATCCTTGATGGGTTGGCGGCTGAAATCGTGGTGGATCGCCTCCTTTATCCTCTCCTTATCGGTTCCCGCAAGAATGTTCCAGCCCGCCGTCACGGTCTCGATCCACTCCGTCTCGTTCCGCAGCGTGACGCAAGGCGTTTGGTGGAAGTAGGCCTCCTTTTGGATGCCGCCGGAGTCCGTGAGGATGAGGGCAGCCGATTTCTCCAGCATGATCATGTCCAGGTAGTTGGCTGGCTCGATGATCATCAGGTGCTCGTTCTTGTCGCACAGCACCTGTAGATTAGGGTGTTGTTGGATGAACGAGCGGGTATGCGGGTGGAGGGGCAGGACGATCTTCCGGTCCGGTCCGGCTATTTCGTTGAAGGCGAAGAGGATGTTGGAAAGGTTCTCTTCTTGGATGTTCTCCGCACGGTGGATCGTCGCGAGATAAAAGCCCTTTTTAGGGAGATTCAGCCTTTCGCAAACGTCAGAGGTGCGTTCCGCCGTCTCGCCGAAGAGGAGGGCAGTGTCGTACATCACGTCGCCCACTTGGTATATATTGCCTGTAATATGTTCATTATGAAGGTTTTTGACAGCCGTCTCGGTAGGACAGAAAAGCCAATGGGAACGTTTGTCCGTCTCGATGCGGTTGTGCTCCTCGGGCATGCGATCGTTGAAGCTCCTTAGGCCTGCCTCGATGTGGGCGATAGGGATGTTCCGTTGCTCCGCGGCCAATGCGCCGGCGAGGGTGGAGTTGGTGTCTCCGTAGAGGATGACGCAGTCGAAGGATTCGTCGCCGATGGCCTTGAGAATCTTTTCGGAGAGAGGTTCCGGAGCCGTCGCGGAGCCATCCAGCAGCCAGGTCGGACGAGGGATGGAGAGGTCGTTGAAGAAGATCTGGCTCATGTTATGGTCGTAGTGTTGGCCGGTGTGGAGGATCTTCTCCTCTATGGAGGTGCCATATTGCTCGTTGTGAAGGCGGATGGCTCGGCTCACCACGGTCGCCTTGATGAACTGTGGGCGGGCGCCTATGATCGTCAGTATCTTCATTTGCTTAATTCTTCGATGATTGTTTGGTATAAAGATGGGTGGTATCCGCCCTCTACGGACGAGAAGACCGTGTTATGCCAGAGCAGTACCACCTCTCCATGGTGTTTTTTTATCTGTGCGAGAAGGGAGAGAAGCGCCTTCTTCGCCTCCTCCTCCGTCAGGTTCATGTAGTAGCTATTGCTGAGGGAGCAGTCCATCGCCACCAGAGGGTGCAACCGCAAGCCGGTCACGCGTCTGCTTTGGGGGTCGATCCATCTCACGCATCGGGAGGTGCCTAGGCGGAACCCCACGATGTCGGCATAGCCCATCGTGAAGTCATCGTGGATGCCTGCGTCTATAAGTACATTGAAATCAGACGGTTGCAACGTACGAAGGAAGTGCCAGCGGTTCAGCGATATTGGGCAGTCGATAGCCTCCTCCAACTGTTTTTTCTCTTGGGGGATGGTCTCCGTGTGCTCGCCCGAGTGGTAGCTCGTGTGCAATCCGAAGAGCGCATGGTTCTCCTTCAGGAGGGAATGAAGCCGCTTGAAATCCTTCCCCGCGAGGGAGTAGCTGGGTAGGTCATTGGCATGTTGGCGGATGGCCGATTTCACGAAATAGATCGATTGCGCGCCCTTCACCTTCCTGTCCATCTCGATGATCCAAGGGAAGGTGTAGGCGGGGTCGTTAGCCAAGCGGAGAGGAGCCTTGAGGACATTTTTCAGTCCGGGGAAGGCGGTCAGGTTCCTTTTTATTCCGCCCAAGAACCCCCTTGGGTTACGGTAGTAGGCGATTCTGTCGATATCGTGTGTGAGATATATCTGCTCATATCCTGGGGAAGGGAAGGAAACGGAAGCGGATTCGGAGAGCCAGCCCAACAGCAGAAGGCTATATTCATCCAAGATGGGGCGGAGGAGGAAGCCCGCCCGGTAAGGCAAGGACTCTCTGCCCGAGAACCTTCCGTGGGCGTCGCGGTGCCGGTCAGGGTGAAGGTACTCCTCGTATCGTGAGATGAGGAAGTAGGCGCTTGCGACGAGGTCCGCATGGACGACCTTCGTGGAGCCGACCTGCTCAACCTCTGGCGACCCGAACAGGATGGGGGTATCCCCTATTGTAGGCAGGGGAAGAGAGGGCTCCGATTGGGGGGTTCCATACACCCCTTCGTCGAAGAAAGGCGAAGGAAGGATGACCACGTCATACTGCGGGAAGAGCGCAGCGTCACGGGTATAACCCACACGGCACAGCAAGTCGTCGTTGCCATGCAGCAGAAAGCGGATGATATATTCGATCGTCTCTCTCATTATCCGCAAAGGTAATATATAGTTAAGAATTAAGAGGTAAGAGTTGAGAATTTTCCTGATGCTATATTATTGCGGGGATACGAAATAATTGGCAGATTAAGAATTTCATCCATCTATGAGGAAGTGGCGGGCTTCCTCCTCCGAAAACCGGAAGAGGAAGGGTTCCGCTAAGATCAACAGGTCATTAGGCGCCGCGCTCTCCGCCAACCGACGGTAAGGGGTGGAGAGCATATCGTTCCGGTCGACGACCATCACCTCTTTCATCGAGGAGATCTTGCTGGCGAAGAAGATGGCGCATCCGTCATCCTCCCCGTAAGAGATGTTATAGTATCCCTTATTGTCCTGATAGGCCACGTCGTGGTGGCGGATATAACTTGCAAGTGCCTGTATGTCAATCTTATAATCCATTTCCAATCTTATAACTACGTTTGTCTTATCGCCCCATATAATCACATAACCATTTGCCTACTTCGCTGGTCTTGTAGGCCTTCGCGCCCTTCCCGGCGAGGTCTTCCGTGACGATGCCCGCTTCGAGGGAGGCTGCCACCGCACGACGGATGAGGGCACCCTCCTCCTTGGCGTTGAAAGCGTACTCGAACATCATCGCTGCGGAAAGCACAGCCGCCAACGGGTTAGCGATGTCCTTGCCAGCCGCCTGAGGGTAGCTGCCGTGTATCGGTTCGAAGAGGCTGGTGTGCGTGCCGATGCTGGCGGAGGCGAGAAGGCCCATGGAGCCCGCGATGACGCTCGCCTCGTCGGTGAGGATGTCGCCGAAAGTGTTCTCCGTCACCATGACATCGAAGAACTTAGGGCAGCGCACCAACTGCATGGCGGCATTGTCCACGAACATATAGTCGGTCTTCACTTCAGGGTAATCCTTCTCCATGGATTGGGCCACCTCCCTCCATAGGCGGGAAGACTCCAGAACGTTCGCCTTGTCCACGACCGTCAGATGTTTCTGCCTGCGCATGGCGTACTCGAAGGCGAGTTTGAGGATGCGGCGGATCTCCTCCGTGCTGTAGATGCAGGTGTCGTAGGCCACCGTGCCATTCTCCTTCCTACCCTTTTCGCCGAAGTACATGCCACCGGTCAACTCACGGATGCAGAGGAAGTCCGCCCCGCTCACCACCTCCTCCTTGAGAGGAGACTGGCCAACGAGCGACGGGTAGGTCTCCACCGGGCGCAGGTTAGCGTAGAGTCCCAACTTCTTGCGCATGGCGAGCAAGCCCTGCTCGGGGCGTACCTTGGAGGTCGGGTTGTTGTCGAAGCGAGGGTCTCCCACTGCGCCGAAGAGCACCGCATCCGCCTTCATGCAGAGTGCGTGGGTATCCTCAGGATAAGGGTCACCGCAAGCGTCGATGGCGCAAGCACCGACCAAAGCGGAGTCGTATGTCAACGAGTGTCCGAAACGCTCGCACACTTTCTTCACTACATTCAGGGCAACGGAGACCACTTCGGGTCCGATACCGTCTCCAGGTAAAATAGCTAAATTCAGTTTCATTGTTTTTCTTCGATTAAGTTTAACATTTTTTCTGTCGCTTGGATGGCGGCCTCCGTCTGGTCGGCGTCCAGTCCGTGGGTTTTGAACACGTGGTCACGGAACTTCCACGTGATGGTGGTGTGTACCAAGGCGTCCGTCTTACCGCCAGGAGGAATGATGACCGAATAGTCCAGCAACTCAGGGATAGGCTTCTTGAGCGAGGTATAAATCTTCCATAACGCTTTCGTGAAGGCGTTGTACTGACCGTCGCCAGGAGCCGTCTCTTGGTAGCACTCCCCGTTGATCTCTATCTTCACGGTCGCCACGGGGCGGATGCCATGGGTGAGCGATAGGGAGTAGTTGACCATGCGGATCTTCTGCTTCTCCACAGGGTGTTTGAGCACGTCCGATATGATGTAGGGGAGATCCTCCTGCGTGACGATCTGCTTCTTGTCGCCCAGCTCGATGATACGTTGCGTGACCTTGGTCATCGAGTCATCGTCCAGGCTGATGCCTAACGCCTCGATGTTCTTGCGGATGCTGGCTTTGCCCGACATCTTACCCAAGGCATATTCACGCTCACGTCCGAAACGTTCCGGCAGCAGGTCGTTGTAGTAGAGGTGGTTCTTCGAGTCCCCGTCCGCATGGATGCCCGCGCATTGGGTGAACACATTGTCACCGATGATCGGTTTGTTGTTCGGGATGCGGATGCCCGAGTAGGTCTCCACCAGCTTGCTCATCTGGTAGATCTTATCCTCACGGATGGAGGTCTTGATCTTCAGTTGGTCATGGAGCACCGCCACGACGCTGGTCAGCGGAGCGTTGCCCGCCCTTTCGCCCAAGCCGTTGAAGGTGGTATGCAGACCGTGGATGCCAGCCGACGCTGCGGCGAAGACATTCGCCAAGGCGAGGTCATAGTCGTTGTGGGCATGGAAGTCGAAGTGGTACTTCGGGTAACGGTCCAACATATCCTTGCAGAACGAGAAGGTCTGCTGCGGGTTGAGGATGCCTAAGGTATCCGGCAGCATAACCCGCTTGATGGGTAGGTCGGCGATAGCGTCCAGATACTCGTAGACGTATTCGCGTGAGTGGATCATGCCGTTGCTCCAATCCTCCAGATAGAGGTTCACCTCGATACCCCTTGCCTGTGCGTCGAGGACGATGGCGCGGATATCCGCGAGATGCTCTTGAGTGCTCTTCCCCAATTGGTTCTCCACATGACGCTTCGAACCCTTGGTGAGCAGGTTCATCACCTTGGCGCCCATCTCCTCGATCCAGCGGAGGGAGGTGCCGCCATCCACGAAACCGAGCACCTCTATGCGTTGCAGGTGTCCGGCCTTCTTCGCCCATTCCACGATACGCTTCACCGCGTCCGATTCACCGTCGGAGACCCTGGCGGAGGCCACCTCCACACGGTTCACCCCTAAGGTATCGATCATCATGCGGGTGATACCCAGTTTCTCGTGGGGGGAGAATGATACTCCCGATGTCTGTTCCCCATCACGTAGGGTAGTGTCCATTATTTCCATGTCATATCTCTTTTAGACTCATAATCCTCTATGAGGTTCTTTTTGCTCAATAGGTAATCGATATCATCGTAGCCGCTCATGAGGCACTCTTTCTTGTAGGCATTGATCTCGAACCGTTCGCTCTCCCCTGTCGCCAGGTTGGTGATGGTCTGGTTCGGCAGATCCACCTTCACCTCCATCTTTGGGTTCTCGTCTATGCTGGCGAAGAGGCGGGCCAGGAAAGGTTCGCTCACGACGACAGGCAGGACGAAGTTATTCAGCTCATTGTTCTTGTGGATGTCCGCGAAGAAGCTGGAGACAACCACCCTGAATCCGTAGCCGGCGATGGCCCAGGCCGCATGCTCACGGCTGCTACCGCTACCGAAGTTCTTGCCAGCCACGAGGACGCAGCCGCTGTAGGTGGGGTCGTTCAGCACGAACTCCTTGACAGGATTACCCTCCTTGTCGTAGCGCCAATCCCTGAATAGGTTCTCACCGAACCCCTCTTTGTCCGTCGCCTTCAGGAAACGGGCGGGTATGATCTGATCCGTGTCCACATTCTCCAACGGGAGGGGAACACATCTGCTAACTATTATATCGAATTTCTGTTTCATCGTATCTTCTCTTTTTTAGGTTTATAACATAGTGCGAGGGTCTGTGATGACGCCTGTAACTGCGGCTGCGGCTGCCA
>DBYR01000009.1:0-48200 GCA_002310215.1 Bacteroidales bacterium UBA1181 | reverse complement strand
AGGCAGGCGGAGCAGCCCGGCTGACGGAGGACGAAGCCAGCCTCCTCAAGCACCTTGTCCAGCCCCTCTTCACGGATCTGTTGGTCCACCATCCATGAGCCCGGCACTAACCAGCAGGTCACGTTTGGTGCTTTCTTCTTTCCTTTCACGAGCGAAGCGAACGCGCGGAAGTCCTCGATCCTACCATTGGTGCAGGAGCCGCAGAAGACGTAGTCCACCTTCTTACCCAAGAGGCTCTCGCCCGCTTGGAAGCCCATGTAGCCCAAGCTCTTCTGGAAGGAGGCGCGGCTCGAAGCCTCAACGCTCTCGAGGGAAGGGATATGTTGCGAGATGCCCATGCCCATGCCCGGGTTGGTACCGTAGGTGACCATCGGTTCGATATCCTTGGCGTAGAAGGTGACTTCACGGTCGAACACCGCATCCTCACCGCTTCGGAGGGTCTTCCAGTAGGCCACCGCCTTCTCCCATGCCTCTCCCTTAGGAGCATGCTCACGCCCCTTCAGGTAGGCGAAGGTCACCTCGTCAGGAGCGATGAATCCACCGCGCGCACCCATCTCGATGGTGAGGTTGCTGAGGGTGAGACGGCCCTCCATGGTCATGTTGCGGACAGTCGACCCGGCATATTCCACGAAGTAACCCGTGGCGCCGGATGTGCTCATCTGGCTCATGATGTAGAGCGCCACATCCTTCGGGGTCACACCCTTGCCGAGTTCCCCTTCGATATTGATTCTCATGGATTTAGGCTTCGCCTGCAACACACATTGGCTCGCCAGCACCATCTCCACCTCGGAGGTTCCGATGCCGAAAGCCACGGCACCCATCGCGCCATGCGTGGAGGTGTGCGAGTCGCCGCAGACGATTGTCATGCCCGGCAGGGAGAGTCCCCGCTCCGGTCCGACGACGTGGATGATACCATTCCTTTTGTCATTCATGCCGAAGTAGCTCAGTCCGAAGTCCTTTGCGTTTTGTTCGAGCGTGGCCACCTGTTTCCTGCCCACCTCGTCCTCGATCGGTTTGTCCTGGTCGTGGGTAGGGATGTTATGGTCGGGCATGCAATAGATCTGTTCAGGGCGGAAGCATTTCAGTCCGCGCTCACGGAGGCCCGTGAAAGCCTGCGCGGTGGTCACCTCATGGCAGTAGAGGCGATCGATGTAGAGTTGGGAAGGTCCATCCTCCAGTTGTGACACCACGTGGGCATCCCATATCTTGTCAAATAATGTATTCATAATTGCTATCGTTATCAGTTATCACATAAATTTATTGACGGCGTCCACATAGGCCTCGAGGGAAGCCTCGACGATATCCGTATTGGCACCGAAGCCGAAATATACCTTGCCGTTATGTTCCACCTGCATGTGTACCTTTCCGACGTCGTTGCTACCCTTGCTGATGGATTGGATGGTGAACTCGCAGAGGGTCATCTTCTCTTGGAGGATAGCCTTCAGCGCATTGATGGCGGCGTCCACCGGACCGTTTCCGAAGGCCTTCGCCTCCTTGGTCACGCCATGGACGGAGAGCACCAGATCGGCCTCGTGGTTGATGTTCTTGCCTGAGACGACCTGGAGAGAGATCACTTCGACCGCCTTCTCTCCGCCGCCCTTCCCCATCAGCATGCGGATATCATCATCCAACACCTCCTTCTTCTGGTCCGCCAAGACGAGGAACTTATTGTAGAGATCGTCCAGCTGTTCGTTCGTCACCTCGTACCCCAATGTGCCGAGGCGGTGGCGCAGGGCAGCCCGACCGCTGCGGGCCGTCAGCACGATCATGTTATCGTCGATGCCGATGTCCTTAGGGTCCATGATCTCGTAGGTGCGGAGGTTCTTCAGCACACCGTCCTGATGGATGCCGGAGGAGTGGGCGAAGGCGTTCCTGCCGACCACCGCCTTGTTCATCTGGATCGGCATGTTCATCAGGTTAGAGACGATACGGCTTGTATGGTAAATATGTTTCGTGTCGATTGCGGTATCGATGTTCAGCTCCTTGCGGCAGCGCAGGGCCATCACCACCTCTTCGAGCGCCGTGTTACCCGCACGTTCGCCCACACCGTTGATGGTCACCTCCACTTGTCTGGCACCATTCATCACACCGGCGAGCGTGTTGGCGGTTGCCATGCCGAGGTCGTTGTGGCAGTGGGTGGAGATGACCGCCTTGTGGATGCCGTCGACGTGGTCGAAGAGGTATTTGATCTTCGCGCCGAACTCGTCCGGGAGGCAATAGCCCGTCGTGTCCGGTATGTTGACGACGGTCGCACCCGCCTTGATGACCGCCTCCACCACGCGGGCGAGGTATTCGTTGTCGGTCCGGCCCGCATCCTCACAATAGAACTCCACGTCTTCCACGTACTTCTTCGCATACTTTGTGGCGGCGATGGCGCGTTCAAGGATCTCCTCCCTGTTGGAGTTGAATTTATAGCGGATGTGCAAGTCGGACGTACCGATACCCGTGTGGATTCGTTTCCTCTTCGCGAAGTGGAGCGCCTCGTAGGCCACATCAATATCCTTCTCGATACCACGGGTCAAAGCGCAAACGATAGGTGAAGTCACCACTTTGGAAATCTCCTCGACCGATTTGAAATCCCCCGGGCTGGAGATAGGGAAACCCGCCTCAATCACATCCACGCCCAAAGCCTCGAGACTTTTGGCCACCTCAAGTTTTTCAATGGTGGTCAACTGACAACCGGGGACCTGCTCCCCGTCTCTCAGTGTCGTGTCAAAAATGAATAATCTCTCAGACATAAGTTCTTTTGTTAGATAAATATAATAAAAAAAAGAACCTTTCCCACAAGGAAGTGAGAAAGGTTCTATAGGGTTCGTCAATATACACATTCCTCACTTCCTTAAGCTACGCAAAAGGATAATAATGGAAATGTTAATAATATTGAGTATGTAATTTGTCATTCTTCGAATTCTGTTACGGGGGACAAAGTTATTATATTATTTTTCATTAATGCAAATAAAAATTAAAAAAAAATTTTCCGTGGGGAATAAGAGAAACGATTTTCCGTGAATGAATTTTTCTATTGACCATTATATGATTATTAGCCGTCAAATATTATACTTATCTGAATATCAATATTATATGACTCTATATTGTAAAAAATCACACCCCGAAAATCGATTCAACCATGTCTATTTCCAGACATGAAAAAACCATCAATATGCATCACAAGAAACGAACCGATTTTAATGTTATTTGGTTTTATTCTCATAGAGGAATAGCTATTACTCCCCTACTTTTGTGGTATCATGTCGAATAAAAACACTGTATCAACTATGAAACGTATTAATGAAAGCATTATGTTCATCTTGAGCTTCTTTGCCATTGTACTTCCGCAATTCGCAGGTGCGGCCGAGACGTTAAAAGTAGATTTGACGGACAGCATCCGTCCTGTGACACATTGTGCTTCTGGCGCGCTCTATGGAATGACGGAAAACGAACCGGCTGATATAGAGGCGTTGGTGGCTCCCCTGAAACCGCACATGTTCTGCCAACCGCCTGAGGGCAAGAATGGCAACCAACACAATTTCGGGGACGGTTACATCGTGGCGGGGAGGCTGAAGAACACTACCGCCCAAGTGCAGATCACGCTGGCGGACCTGCTCCCGAACTGGCCTTACCGTTGGCCGGGACAGCAGAGCTGGCTGAGCTCCGTGGAACGGGTTGTGAAGAAAAAGTTCTCCGAAGGGCTGACCAACATCCATAGCTATGTGATCTGGAACGAGCCGGATGGTACTTGGAACACTTCCAACGGAGACATTAACACTACGGTATGGAAACCTACCTACGAACTCCTACGCAAATTGGACCCTGAGACGCCGATCGTCGGCCCAGGCATGTCCTACTACAACGAGTCGAGGATGAGGTCTTTCCTTACCTTCTGTAAGCAAAACAACTGCCTCCCTGACCTGATCTGCTGGCACCAATGGGGAAGCGCAGGCTTCGCGGACGCTGTGAAGAGCGTGCGCAAGTTACAGCAGGAGCTGGGCATCCCGGAGCGCCCGTATTGTATCAATGAGTATTGCGCAGGCTCGGAATCGAGCAAGCAGCAGTACGAAGGTTGCCCGGGCTATTCCGTGCCTTTCATCGCTAAGTTCGAACGCTACAACGTGGAGAGCGCCACCATCTCCTGGTGGCACGTTCCGCACCCAGGCCGATTGGGTAGCCTGCTGACTGACAATGGTCAGAAGGGGGGCGGATGGTGGCTCTACAAATGGTATGGTGACATGGAGGGCTACATGGCGAGCGTGACCCCGCCTAACGACAGAAGCGAGGGCGTGGACGGTTTCGCCTCCGTGGATAGGAAACACCACTGCGCCAGCCTCGTATTAGGAGGTAAATCGGTGGGCGATGTGAACGTCGTCTTCCAAAAGATGCCGGACTTCCTCAGCGGTGTCGTCAGAGTGAGGGTGGAGCGTGTCACCTGGAAGAGCATCAACACGCCAGTCAACGGTACCGACCTGATCTCCGAATCGGACATGGTGGTCGAGGGTGGTAGCCTCACCGTCCCTGTCAAGGTGGAGAGTGAGTTGTACGGCTATCGCATCTACATCACCCCTCTGGACGTGCCCCAAACGCCCTATAAGAACGAGACTGCCAGCATCCCCGGACGGGTGGAGGCGGAGCACTTCGACGTGGCGGGGCAAGGCTTCTCCTACTATGATAACGAGGAGACGAACCGAGGAGACGGTGAGTTTCGCACGGACGAGGGGGTGGACATCGTGAAGGCGGGCGACGGCTATGCGGTCGGCTATACTGAGAAGGGCGAATGGCTGGAATATACGGTCGATGTGAGGGAATCGAACAAATACGATATCACGGCCAACGTCTCCAACGGTGGCGAGGTGGATGGCTTCCAACTCTACATCGACGGGGAGCGCATCACGGAGGCGTACACCATCGCCCAGACCAGCGAGGATTGGAGCACCTATGAGGAAGTTCGTGTCGCCACCGCGCAACTGGAGAAGGGCGAGCATACCCTTAAACTGCTCATAGAGGGCAACTACGTGAATGTGGACTGGCTGAATTTCGAAATCGCTGGCGCATCCTCCCTGCATGACATGCTGGACGATGAAACGCTCAATTCCTTTATAGACGCAAAATTCTATGATGCGTATGGAAATGTGATTCAACGGATTGAATTGCAAAAGAATAAGTTCTATATCATGATTACACCCGATCACAAAGAAGGTGTAAAATTTGTGAAAAGATAAAAAAATCCATTCCAAAACACATCTAAGGGAACCATCGTTCCTGTCCCAACATTAATCCTCCGCAAAACATATTGGGACAATGTGTGGCGTATTTTGCATAAAACAAATATTTTTGTAAAACTTTTCGCATGGTGATAGGAAGGAGCCAACAACCCTTCCTACTACCATGTATGATAATATATTCATAGTTAGATGCAACGATAATACTATGGCGGAAATAAATATATATCAGCGATACTTCGAGGCGGAGCTCGAATACAACGGCGTAAGGCGCAGAGCCGCATCAGTTTGGCTCATTTCCGACTCCGAGGCAGGCAACATAAAATATAGTGCGGCTGTCTCATTCATCCCATACGAGGAAGCGGGCGACTTTCGGGTCTCCTACGACGCCTATTTCAACAAAACAATATATGAATCGGCAGGAAGAAGGTCAAAGAAGAAGGAGAAGGTGTTTCTTGAGTCCCTGCCAGAGACGATAGACGAGTTGGCTGAAACAGCCGGTGGTAAAGTATTCTGGGATAAGCCCCTCACTGACGAAAGATTAGGATAATTGTCGATTGATGGAATCTAACAAAATCACGGCGACCAAGCATCATGCCAGGTATGCCTTGCTGACGCAATATTTCATGATGGGCTTCGTCTACGCCTCGCTCGTCTCCCGCTACCCGGCCATCAACGCGCACTACGGGATGTCCATCCGCGAGCTGAGCTACATTCCGCTCAGCATGGCGATCGGCTCCCTCATCATCACCCCGATGTGTTGCCACCTCTCCGCACGGTTCGGCAGCAAGAAACTCACGGCGCTGAGCTACGCCTACATGCTGCTGCTTCCCCTGATGACGCTCATGCCCCATAAGTTGCTCGTCTTCCCTTTCTGCGCCCTCTACGGCATGCTCGTGACCATCACGGACGTCGCCATCAATGGTAACTCCATCCTGGTGGAGAACGCCTACAAGCGGCCTGTCGTCTCGATGTTCCATGCGCTCTACTACGTGGGGGTGTGCTGCGGCGCGTTGCTCAGCATCCTCTTCATCACCTACGGGTTCCCCGTCTATGTGCACCATCTCAGCGTCGCGCTCTTCAGCGTGGCCGTCATCTTCTACATCCGTCGTTTCTTCCTGCAGGAGACCATCACCCGGACGGAGCGGGTGGAGAAGCGTCCCTTCCTCATATTGCCTAAGGGCATACTGCTCCTGATCGCCTTCATCGCCCTCTGCTCGAGGGTTACGGAGGGTAGTTTCACCAACTGGAGCACCGTCTACATGAAGACCATCGTCGATATACCAGAGAACCTCGCCCCGCTTGGATTGACCATCTACGCCGCCTTCATGGCCATCGGCAGATCCTTCGGCGACAGGCTGCGCAAGCATTACAGCGACCCGACCATCCTCTTCTGGAGCAGCCTCCTCACCGCCATCGGTATCCTCACCATCATCTACAACGTCAGCTTCGTCTGCGCCTCCGTCGGTTTCTTCATCGCCGGATTGGGCATCTCTTGCCTCGTGCCGATCATCTATAGCTTGGCGGGGAAGCAGAAAGGCGTCAATCCGGGCATGGGTATCGCCATGGTCAATACGGTCAGCAGCACGGCCTTCCTCTTCGGTCCGTTCCTCATCGGCACCATCGCCGAGATGACCAGCATGAGGGTCGCCTACGGATATGTCTTCGGACTAACCGTCATCATGTCCATCCTCACCTTCCGGCTGAAGAATCATAAATGAGCGATTCGGTAGCGCAGGCCTGAGACGGTGGCCCTGAGAATGGCCCATAGCTTGCGGCACTTATCCTTTTGGAAAAATAGTATATGATAGGGTTCACCTAAGTAGAAGATTTTCAGGAAGTGTAGTTTTCTAAAGTATTGCGGGTAATCCGCCCATAGCATCCACTGTGACTTCACGATAGTGTACAGACGCTTAGGCGGGTAGGAAACGATCTCCTTGTCGCCCACCTTGATGGTCTCGCCGAAGCGCTGACGGAGCGTCGCACCGCCCACCATCACTACCTGTAGCCCAGCCTTTTGCGCCTTGAAACAGAAGTCCATGTCGATACCATCCACCAGAAACTCCTCACGGTAACCACCGATCGACAGCGCTAGCGGCACGTTGACCATGGAGCCGGAGGTGATGACGTAGTTCTTAGGCTCGAAGCATCCCGGGGTGGCGGATTCGCCAGGCGACACAGGAGCGAACGAGACGGTCCGTTCAGCAGGCAGTTGGCTCTCGATTTGGCGGAGGTAATAGCTGAAATCCACGAATTGGCTGTCCTGGTCCATGGTGAGCAGGTAATCGATCCCCTCCTCTTGGCAACGCCTCAACACAGCGTTCAGGGCGCGGGAGATGCCCACGTTGTCCTCCTCGCCCAGCCATTCCACATTATCGCCCAACCCGCCCAGTTCGTGACGGTCCCGCAAAGGCGTGTTTTGCCAGATGAAGACCTTCTCGGCGAACTCACGGTAACAAGCCACGTTCTTCCGCAACAGCTGCTCGTCAGGATAATATGCGATGACACATGCGCAAAACCTCATGAGGATTTCAGACGGATATTTTTTATAAAATATTGATTATGAGATATTTCTGGTATCACAGACCATGTGATAGGCCTCAACGGTATGGCGGAAGCGCACAACCTTCTCCTCCCACTCTTTGGAGCCCGCCTTCTCGGTCAGTTTGTCCGGGTGGCAAACCTTCACGATCTCACGGTACGCCGCCCTCACTTCGTCATCCGTAGCATCCGACGCCACGCCCAAGGTAAGGTACGCCTGTTGCATGATGCTTTCGGATAGTTGGTTGAGGCGTTGGTTCTCCTTTTGCCTATCGGCGGATTCCCTCCTCCTGAACTCATACTTGTACTCCAGGGAGAGGAGGTCCCACTCCTTGATGAGAAGGAACTCCGCGATCTCACGCAACTTCACCATTTCGGCGTCGCAGATGCCCTCGGAGGCATAGGCGGTCTTGAAGAGATATTCCAAAAGCTCCAACCGTGCCTCGTATGGAACCCCCGCTTTCAGGACAGTCAAAGCACAATCCCTGAACGTGGGCAATTTGCCTTTCAGATAATCCTTCAGCAAGGTGCGTAACACCTTCTTGTCCTCTTTGAACCTTTTCAGGTAATGGGAAGCCTTGAACCTTTTGTCGAAGTATTCATGCGCCACCAAGGCTTCGGAGGCCAATATTTTATCGTCCCTCCGCATGATGATGGCGAACAATATGGCGATCGCGCGTATCGCCCGCTTCGTCTCTTTAGTAAACAACCCTTTCGGGAATAGATCATCATCACTCTTACGGGTGAAGGTCTTCATTTGGGACAATGTCGCTTCGTTTCTATCCTGCTTCCACTGAAACCAAAACGGTGAAATAACCCAGATGGCGATGAATAGAAGAAGGAGAGATAGTGAGAAGACTATTATCAAATTTTCCACCATGAGGAATTATTCCTTGTGACGAGCCTTCAATTCCCTCGCCAGGTCCTCAATTCTATAGCCCTTCTCCGTGAGCAGGACGATCAGGTGGTAGATCAGGTCGGACGATTCGTAGAGGAACTGCTCGCCCGTTCCGTTGGTGGCTTCGATGATGGTCTCGACAGCCTCCTCGCCCACCTTTTGGGAGATCTTGTTCACGCCTTTCGTGAAGAGTTTGGTCGTATAGGAACCCTCCGGCATCTCACGTTTACGCTTCTCGATGAAGTCCTGGAGGTAGGAGAGGAAAGCGAGGTCTTCGATGTTCTTGTCGCCACGGAACGTATCCGCGCCCGTGGTGGAACCCTCCGGCAAAGCCTTGATGATCACCGCGGTTTTCTCCACGTTGTAGACCAGGGAGTCCACCGCCACCGGCTTGAAGTACTCTCCGCCCGTGATGGCTTCCAAGGCGGATTGGTCACTGTTCAGCAAGTAAACCACCTTCTCCGCCTCCATCTTCGCGATCGCCTCGTCATTGACGAAGCCCACGCGAAGGATCTGTTTGGTGCGCACATCCTGCACAACCGCTTGAATTATATGCATAGTTATATTTTTTACGTTTTACGAAAGCCCTTAGGCATTGGTCAGCACGGTCTTGAGGCGCGCGATGAACTCGTCGGCCTCCGCCTTCGTCAAGCAGAGAGGCGGCAAGAGGCGAAGCACGTTCGTTCCACTGCAGCCCGTGAAGACATGTTGTTCGAAGACCAGTTTGCTACGGATCTCCTTATGAGGGCAATCCAACTCGATACCGATCATCAAGCCACGTCCACGGATATCCGTGATGTGAGGCAGTTTAGCCGCCTTCAGCTGTTGCATGATGTAGTCTCCCACCTCGGCAGCGTTCGCCACGAGGTTCTCCTGCTCCATCACGTCGAGCACCGCCAAGCCAGCCGTGCAAGCCATGTGGTTACCGCCGAACGTCGTACCCAGCTGTCCGTATACAGGGGTGAATTTAGGAGCGATGAGCAAGCCAGCGACAGGGAAACCGTTGCCGATGCCCTTCGCCACCGTGATGAGGTCCGGCTTAACGTCCAAGTGTTGGTGGGCGAAGAATTTGCCCGAACGGCCATATCCACATTGGATCTCGTCGCAGATCAGCACAGTGTTATATTCGTCGCAAACCTTGCGGAGGCCCTGGAGAAACTCTTTCGTCACCATACGGATGCCGCCCACGCCTTGGATACACTCCACGATGACGGCGCAGACGTCCCCTTTCTTGATCTCCTTCACCCAAGCGTCCAAGTCATTCAACGGAAGGAAGGTGACATGACCGTTGTCGTTGATAGGGGCGATGATCTTCGGGTTGTTGGTCACCTCGACTGCCAAGGAAGTACGTCCGTGGAACGCCTTGTCGGAAGAGAGCACGCGGGTACGTCCGTTGTAGAAGGAGGAGAGCTTGAGGGCGTTCTCGTTCGCCTCCGCACCGGAGTTGATCATGAAGAACTGGTAGTCCTCGTAACCGCTGGCCTTGCCCAAGCGTTCAGCCAACTGAACCTGCAGTTTGTTGATCACGGAGTTGGAATAGAAGCCAAGCGCATTCAGCTGCTTCGTCATCATCTCCACGTAGTGAGGGTGGCAATGCCCGATGCTGATGACAGCGTGACCACCGTACAAATCAAGGTACTCCTGACCCTTGTCGTCCCATACCTTACAACCTTTCCCCTTCACGATATTCACGTCGAAGAGAGGATATACATCGAAAAGTTTCATATAGAAAATATTATTACACTTCTTTTTAACCAAGCCGGCGGACTATCCGGCCGACGTCGCGAAATTACAAAATTAATGTGATATCCCCGCAATTCTCAACCCTTAACTCTTCATGCTTAGTTCACTGGAAGGCAAAAGAAAAGGGGCGCTTTTCACAAAACACCCCAATCGTACTTGTAATTGAGTTTAGAAGATTTAATTGTATCTTGTAGTATATGCTTTTGCTATTTTGCGGGAGGGAAATCCCCCTCTTTGTTTCATTGCTTATATGTTTTATAAATACTTTGTTACCAGATTCATAACCGTTTTCATAATGGACGGGCAGTTTGCCCGCCCCTATGAAAACAGTCGCACACTTGTGCTAATCACCATACACATCATGGACATAGGAAATGCCCTTACAAATTACTTCCTTGTTCGCGGTAAAATCACACCTCCCGTCATGGCACCAACAACGTCAGCCATGCCCACGACAAGAGAAAAATCGCCGCATAGATAAATAGTAGTTGAATCCTCATAAGCGTTATATTTTGAACGTTACACATCCAAACAAACAGAGCCTATAATGTCGCAAACCTACATCCACCAAACAAGAAATATCTTAAATACATAATATGCCCTTATTCTTACATCAACACTTCCTGCGACTTACATCACGGAATTTCAGGTTTCTCTTAACCCCTCCCGTATGCCCTTTTCACAAATTTAATAAAATTATATTCGATTAGGAATTATTAACACGATATTCTTATTGACAAATATCAAAATAGATGTTTTGGGCCTCGTTTGTAACCCTTTTCACCCCTCATGTCTTACTCATTATCATCCTTCGGACTGAACGGACGGCGTATCACATAGGTGCGCATAAGCCCTACCATGTTCACAAAAAAATGGCAAGGTGAATATGTTCGCCTTGCCAAAATATAATGTCATAACGTTTCGTACTTCCCCGTATCAGCGCTTCACGTCCACTTTCTTTGTCTCAGGCAATGTCTCGTTCCTGATTTCCACTTGCCGCACGACCTTTCTCGCCAACTCGGCGAAGGCCTGTCCGGTGATGGAGTCCGGGTTGCAAGCGACAGGTTCTCCGTTGTCGCCTCCCTCGCAGATGCTCTGCACGATAGGAATCTGCCCCAACAGCGGGATGTTCAGCTCCTCCGCCAAGCGTTTGCAGCCTTCCTTCCCGAAGAGATAATATTTGTTGTTCGGCAACTCCGCCGGAGTGAACCATGCCATGTTCTCCACAAGCCCTAAGATAGGCACATTCACCTTCTCTCCCATGAACATGCTGATTCCCTTGCGGGCATCCGCCAAGGCCACCTCCTGAGGTGTGCTGACAACGATCGCACCTGTGATCGCGACGGTCTGCACCATGGTGAGGTGTATGTCACTGGTGCCTGGGGGTAGGTCCACGATGAAGAAGTCCAGTTCGCCCCAGTTGGCGTCCGATATAAGTTGTTTCAGCGCATTGCTGGCCATGCCGCCACGCCAGAGCACCGCATTGTTCGGGTCGACGAAGAAGCCGATGGAGAGCATCTTCACACCGTATTTCTCCTCCGGACGGATAAGCTCTCTTCCCTCCACGGGTTCCAGATAGGGTCTCGCATCCTCCAACCCGAACATTTTCGGAACGGACGGACCGAAGATGTCCGCATCCAGCAATCCGACCTTGTAACCTTCGTTCGCCAAAGCCACGGCGAGGTTGGACGAGACGGTGGATTTGCCCACGCCTCCCTTGCCGGACGATACCGCGATGATGTTCTTCACCTGAGGAAGCAACTTCGCAGGTTGCGGAGGCAGTTGTGTCTTATAGTTTATGCCGATGTTCCCCACGATATCCACCTCCTTGCCCACGTAGGTGAGTATGGCCTGTTCGGAAGCCTTCACCAGTGACTTGGCGAAGGGGTCGTTGGGTTTGTCCAGCAGAAGGGAGAAGGATACCTTGTTCCCCTCAATGCGTATGTTATCGTCCACCATGCCGGCCGTGACGACATCCACTCCGTTCCCGGGGTAGCGCACATGCTTCAACGCATCTAAAATCAGTTGCGGATAAAGGGCCATATCGCTCAGTCTATTTTGTCAGTTCGTTTTCGATGATATCCGTCATCACATCCTTGATGTCCAATCCGGCGGCGCGTACCTGCTGCGGGATGAAGCTGGTGGCGGTCATACCTGGGGTGGTGTTGACCTCCAAGAGGTTGATCTTATCCCCTTCGGTGATGATGTAGTCGACGCGGATGATACCTTTCGCCCCGATGTAGTCATAAATCATAGAGGTGAGGCGTTGCACACGGTCCGTCACCACTTGGGAGAGTCTGGCTGGCGTGATCTCCTCCACCGCGCCGTTGTATTTGGCGTCCGTGTCGAAGAACTCGTTCTTGCTGACCACCTCGGTGATAGGGAAGACAACGGTCTTATCCTTCGTCTTGTAGACGCCGCAGGTGATCTCCGTTCCTTGCATGAAGGACTCGATGATGACCTGGTCGCTCTCGACGAGGGCAGCCTGAACGGCCGCTTGGATACCCTCCTTCGTCTTCACCTTGGAGGTTCCGTAGCTGCTACCGCCTCCGTTAGGCTTCACGAAGATAGGCATGCCTAACTGGTCCTCGATCTCCTGAGGAACTACCTTGTCACCCTTGTTGAGGAGGATGGACTTGGCGCTTGGCACGTTGAACTCGTTCAGGAATTTATTGCAGAAAAATTTATTGAAGGTGAGGGAAGCCGCCAGCACACCGCAACAAGAGTACGGAATGCGAAGCAAATCGAAGTATCCCTGCAGTTTGCCGTCCTCTCCAGGCACACCATGGATAGTGATGTAAGCGAAGTCGAAGCGGGTCTTCTTCCCTTGACTATCCGTGAAGGAGAAGTCGTTTTTGTCAATGTCATATTTCTTCCCATCATATTCCACCTTCCAATCGGTTCCTACGATGGTGACGATAAACAAGTCATATCTCTCCTTATCGATGAATGAGTAAAGGCCTGCCGCACTTCTCAGGGAGACCTCCAATTCAGACTGGTCACCTCCAGCCACGATTGCTATTTTTTTCTTCATTGGTATATGCTATTGTGATTGGTTAATTCTTTTTCTCCTTGTCGTTATTCCCAAGCAGTGTGTACATAGTGACCGCTCTCAATGTCCTGGTATATGTCCAAACTGTTTCGTCGATAATAGAATTTAAACTGCGCATCATCGATGTTGCTACGGATCAGACCCATATACGAGGAGACCGACCCATCATCCTCGAGCAATTTCATCACCTCGTCTTTCATAAGACATAAGCAGAGCTTGCCGTTCTCTATCTGGATATATAACTTCGGAGCGTACGCGTTGAACATCAGATGGTCGTTCTGTAACTCGATGCGCATAGGATTGGGCAGAAGTTCGTATGAGCTGATCGCCTTCACATAGTGATAGCCCGTTTCGTGCCGCTCTATGAAATAAACCGAATCCAGAGTGATGTACAAGGCAGACCCTTCCGCCCTTTTTTTGAGGTTATTCTGCATGTTGCTCTTTAATCTGCTTGCAAAAAGATTCTCTTTATGATCCATATAACAACGGATTTCAGCGTTGCCCCATCCGCCGAGAATATCCTCCTTCTTGACCTCTTCGTCAGAAACACCTGGTATGGTAGCCTTCTCACATGATGTGGCCAATAGAGCGAAAAGAACTGCGAAAATAAATAATAATGGGGGCTTTTTCATTGTGTTATATTTCTTAATTAATGGTGGAGAAGATTACTCTCCCCCACCGAATTCCATTAGATATGCTTTGATGAAACCGTCCAAGTCGCCATCCATCACTGCCTGCACGTTGGATGTCTGGTAGTCGGTTCTGTGGTCCTTCACCCTTCTGTCGTCGAACACGTAGCTCCTGATCTGCGAGCCCCACTCGATCTTCTTCTTGCCGGCCTCGATTTTCGCGGACTCCGCCCGACGCTTCTCAAGCTCTATTTCGTACAATTGGGAACGCAACAGACGCAGTGCGTTTTCCTTGTTCTTCGGTTGGTCGCGGGTCTCGGTGTTCTCGATCACGATCTCATCGTCTTGGTCGGTCAACACGTTGTGGAACTTATAGTGCAGACGCACGCCCGACTCGACCTTGTTCACGTTCTGACCACCCGCACCGCTGGAACGGAAGGTGTCCCATGAGAGGTTCGCCGGATTGACGTAGATCTCGATGGAGTCGTCCACCAACGGAACGACGAAGACGGAGGTGAACGAGGTCATACGCTTTCCCTGCGCATTGAACGGGGAGACGCGCACCAAGCGGTGCACACCGTTCTCGCTCTTCAGGTAACCGTAGGCGAAGTCTCCCTCCACCTTGATGGTGACGGACTTGATGCCCGCCTCATCGCCTTCAAGCAGGTTGGCGATCTCTGTCTTGTATCCCTTCGACTCGCACCAGCGGAGGTACATCCTCATGAGCATGTCGCCCCAATCCTGCGCTTCCGTGCCACCGGCACCCGCCACGATCTTCAGCACGGCGCCCATCTTATCCTCCTCTTTGCGGAGCATATTCTGCAATTCAAGCTTCTCTGTCACATCGATGGCATGGGCATAGGCGGCATCCACCTCCTCTTCCGTGACGGCCTCCTCCTTGTAGAAGTCGAACGAGAGCTTCAGTTCCTCTACGGCCGACTTCACCTCATTGTAGCCATCCACCCATTTCTTGATGTCCTTGATTTTCTTCATCTGCGCCTCGGCGGCCTTTTGGTCATCCCAAAAACCCGGGGCCTGCGTCCTCAACTCCTCTTCCTCGATTTGAACTATCTTCGCATCGATGTCAAAGATACCTCCTCAACGCGTCCTCGCGTTCCAACACACTCTTCAGTTGGTCTATTGTAATCATTGCTATAAAATTATATGTGAAAAAGAAAGGCCATGATGCTCACCCGACCATCATGAACCCTGAAATCATTTCATGTTAATAAACGGAATGGCTCCCTTGTCACCCGACGTGTAAGTAGGTAGTTTACCATCCCACTTCTCGATAGCGTATTGGCGAACCAACAGCTCATTCAAGGACAAAGCCACTACCCTATTGTAATAAGCCTCACCATCTCCCTTGATCTTCAGTGCGTTCGCCTCTCCCTGCGCCTTGGCGATCTCGATCTTGGCATTCGCCTCAGCCTCCTTGACCTTATTAGCCGCCTTCAAGGCGTTCTGCACCGCCTCATTCTTTGCATTGATGGCCTCCGCCAACGAGTTGGGAGGAGTGATTTGGGAAGTGAACTCCTCGACGATGAAACCCTCGCTGGAGAGTGATTTCTCAAGTTTCTCGCGCACCTCCATCTCGAAACCACCACGGTTTGCCATCAGGGAATCTGATGTATAACGGTTAGCGCAGGTACGATACGCCTCGTAGATGCAGGTACGGATGTAACCATCCTCGATATCGGCAAGC
This sequence comes from Bacteroidales bacterium UBA1181, assembly GCA_002310215.1. Taxonomy (GTDB): domain Bacteria; phylum Bacteroidota; class Bacteroidia; order Bacteroidales; family Paludibacteraceae; genus UBA1181. The sequence goes on along the minus strand of DBYR01000009.1, from coordinate 32,419 downwards.
GACTTCCTATATTTAACAAACACCTGCTCCGCCCTGTCTCCATCCAGACGATAGGCGATGGTCGGATCCATGGTGAACGTACTCGCGTCCTTGGCATTCACGGAAAACGCCTCGTAGGTCTTACGCTGCACGTAGATCGGATACTCGAACACGTCTTGTGTGATAGGATTGTACCATACCCATCCCTTACAGGTGCCTATCACACCACCACGCTTGTCGGAGTCGCTCGACCACTTGTAGAACTTCAACCCCACAGAACCCGAATCGATGGTCGTGCAACTATTGGCTATGATAATCAAAATCACCACTCCAATAATGAGAGGGAGAGAAAATATACTTTTAATCTTGGACAACACAACAGATTTGTTGTCATCGAATTGATTATAACCATACTTACCCATATACTACTACCACATTAATTGTTATACATGTTTTCTATCTCTTTCTCATAATGCTCAGCGATGACCTTCCTCTTAAGCTTCAAGGTCAGGGTCAGCTCACCATTATCCGGTGTGAAAGCGTTCGAAAGCAGCGTGAACCGTTTCACCTGCTCATACAGCGCTAAATCCTTCTGTGCCTGTTGGATACGAGCCTCGTAGAAGGAGATGATTTTAGGATTCCGCAATAGATCTTCACGAGAGGCGTATTCTATCTTCGACGCCCTCGCATAGGCCTCGAGGGTGGAAAAAGCGGGAACAATAAGTGCGGATACGTACTTCCGCTGGTCCGCTATGATGGCGGCCTGTTCGATGTACTTATCCACAATGAGCTTGCTCTCCACCTGCTGTGGCGCCACATACTTGCCGTTGGAAGTCTTGTACAACTCCTTGATCCTCTCACGGATGACCAGTCTGCCTTGCTCCGTCAGATAACCGGCGTCGCCCGTCTTGAACCACCCGTCCACAAAACTGTCCTCATTGGCTTGGGGTTTGTTGAAATAGCCTTCCGTGATGGTTTTGCCACGCAGAAGGATCTCGTCGTTCTCTCCTATCTTCACCTCCACCTCCGGCATGACGTCGCCGACGGAATGGATGTCATAGTCCACATTGAAAGGGTTGTAACAGGAGACCGTGGCGGTGGACTCGGTGAGTCCGTATCCCACACAGATATTGATGCCCACGCTATGGAGGAAGATGTTCACGTCGTCGGAAAGAGCGGCGCCCGCTGTCGGGAAGAAACGTCCCTTGTCCAGTCCGATCACCTTCTTCAGCAATTTGAACAATGTGTTTCTATAGAACCAATAACGCACATTCAGAAGCGTAGGGGCAGGTTTGTTTTGCCGTCTGTACCCGAGGTTGCGACGTTCCCCGACCTTGACGGCATGGAGCATCAGCTTGCGGAGAGGAGTAGGGAATGACTCTATTTTATCGTTCACGCCCATGTAGACCTTTTCCCAGAAACGGGGAACGGAGCACATCATGGTCGGCCTTACCTCCTTGATGACGGTTTGAATCTCCTTCGGGTTCTTATTGACCGCCACGACCATGTTCCGATGCATGCAGAAGTAGGTCCATGCCCGCTCGAAGATATGGCTAAGAGGGAGAAAACTGAGAGAGACATCCTTGTCTGTCACATTCTTGAGACGGATGTCATGAATCTTCATCGCTTGTTGGTAGTTCGACTGTCGGATGATTACACCCTTAGGCTCCCCCGTGGTGCCCGACGTGTAGATCAGGGTGGTCAGGTCATTATCGGAGAGACGTTTTTGCCTTTCCTCCAATAAACAGTCCGCCTGCGTCGATTCGAGTCCATGCTTCTTGAAGTCCTCGAACGAGATGGCCGCGTCGACACCCTTAAGTTGGACCGTAGGGTCGATAGCGATGATACGCTTCAAGTATTTCGACTGATGCAACACTTCCACCGCCCTGTCATACTGGTATTGTTCGCCAACAAAAATGGTACTGATACCAGCATCATTGATGATATAATCTATCTGGGATGCGGAAGCGGTGGCATACATGGGAACGGTCGTCGCTCTGATGGCCTGGCACGCCAAGTCCACCGCGACAATCTCCACCATGTTTTGGGAAAAGATGGCGACACGATCCTCCTCCTCGATCCCCAGTTCGATGAGAGACTTGGCGATGCAACGCACCTGACCCGCAAATTCGGACCATGAGACGGAACACCATAGCCCTGAGGCATCATTTCTGTATTTAAAGACGGTTCGGTCAGCGTAACGCCTGGCTTTCTCGAACGCGATCTTTCCAAAATGGATATGCTCTTCCATCATATCTGACATTTTAGTTAACAGCGCAAGACGATTCTTGGCTTCGGTCATTACTATCGTTATTCTTCTCCTTACGGAAGAAATTCCTATCCTTTTTCAGCCGTTTCAGGGCAACCTGAGAGGCCATCTGCTGCGACTCCTTCTTGGAATAGCCAGTCCCGGTCCCACCCGACACATTGTTGAGACGCACCTCCGACTTGAAGACAACGTTGTGGTCCTTGTCCTTCGTCTCGCTCATTACGGAGAAGGCGACGCGGACACGGTTCTTTTGGCACCATTCGATGAGTTTAGACTTGTAATCGTGGTCGTCATTAATCACTTTGGACATGTCCATGAACTTCTTCAGGACAATGTCCTTCACGTAGTAATAGGTGAAATCGAACCCCCTATCGAGGTACATGGCACCCACCAAAGCCTCGAAGGCGTTGCCGTACACGTTGAAGTTGTGTGTTTTGTTCATGGGAGTGGTCTTGATAATCTTCTCAAGCCCCATCTGTTGCGCCACCTTGTTCAGAGTGTCACGTTGCACCAATTTGACGCGCATACTGGTCAAGACCCCCTCGTTGGCGTTTTTATATTGTTTATAGAGTATATCCGATACAATGGATTCGATGACCGCGTCACCCAGGAACTCAAGGCGTTCGTTCGACTGGCTATCCTTTCGCGCCCTGACCAAAACAGACTTGTGGGATAAAGCAAGGTTGTAATAATCCACATTGTGGGGGGTGAAACCGAGCTGTTCCCGAATAACCTTATAGTCTTCCCTGGAAGATGTCCAAAGAAGCCTTACCCGGTTCATGGCCTCTTCTATGAGAAATTTAACCTTCAAATTTCTTAAATATGATGGTTGCGTTGTGCCCGCCGAATCCAAACGTATTGGACATGGCGGTTTTAATCTCGCGTTTCTTCGCCTTGTTGAAGGTGAAGTCCAGTTTGTAATCTATCTCAGGGTCATTATCATCCTCCTGATGGTTAATGGTCGGCGGAATTATACCATTCTTGATGGCCAGGATAGAGGCGATGGCCTCTATGGCGCCTGTTCCTCCGAGAAGATGTCCCGTCATGGACTTCGTCGAACTCAGACTCATCTTGTAGGCATGGTCCTTGAATACGCTTAAGATGGCTTTCACCTCGGAAGGGTCGCCTAACGGAGTGGATGTTCCATGCATATTGATGTAGTCGATCTCCTCCGGACGCATGCCCGCATCCTTCAAAGCAGCCTCCATAACCAGGACAGCCCCAGCACCCTCCGGATGCGTAGCCGTCATGTGATATGCGTCCGCGGAAGCACCGACACCGACGACTTCGGCATATATCTTCGCTCCACGGCTGACAGCATGTTCATACTCCTCGAAAATCAAGCTACCACAGCCCTCACCCATCACGAAACCGTCTCTGGAAAGACTGAATGGACGGGAAGCCGTCTCCGGACTCTCATTCCTCGACGAGAGCGCATGCATCGCACAAAATCCTCCGATGCCGCTGCGTGTGATCGCAGTCTCGACACCGCCCGTAATCATCACATCCGCCCTGCCCAAACGAATCATATCGCAGGCAGCACTCAGCGCATGTGTCGACGACGCACAAGCGGAAACGATACCGAAATTCGGTCCGCGAAACTTGTACAACATCGAAATATGCCCTGCCGCCATATCGGCGATCATCCTTGTGATGTAAAAGGGATTGAATTTGCCGCAAGCCTGAAATTCCTCAAAGCCTTGCTCTAAAGAGGTGATGCCACCAATACCAGTAGAAAAAATAACACCCGCCCGATCCGTATCCAACTTATCCATGTCGAAGTGGGCATCGTCCATGCTCTCCTTCGTCGCCGCAATAGCGAATTGGACATGTCTGTCGAGTTTGCGCGCCTCCTTCTTGTCAAAATAATCCAACGGATCGAAATTCTTCACCTCGCAGGCAAAATTGGTCCGAAAGGCCGACGCGTCAAAGAGCGTAATGGGAGCGGCTCCGCTCACACCATTGATTAAAGCATTCCAGTAAGAAGGAATATCATTCCCCACTGGCGTAATCGCACCCACTCCCGTTACTACAACTCTTCTAAAATTCATAGCTGAAAAACTATGATCTTATTTCATTTCTGACTCAATCAATTTGATTGCCTCGCCTACTGTTGAGATCTTCTCCGTCTGATCATCAGAAATCTGGATTCCGAATTCCTTCTCGAACTCCATGATCAACTCCACTGTATCCAATGAGTCCGCACCCAAATCGTTAGTGAAACTTGCCTCATCGGTTACCTCCTCCAACTCAACGCCTAATTTCTCAACAATAATCGATTTAACTTTCTGTGCTACTTCTGACATAATCTTAATTTTTTAGTTAATAATTTATGTGTTAAATTTGCGGTGCAAAGAAACATATTTTTGGCGAGATAAATTATGTAATAAACGACAAAAAAAATGAATTATTGCACAATTACCCCCTGAATGTGTAATTTTTTTATGTTTTAAAACAAATTTTGGACTCAAATGAAAAAGAACTTGGCCATTTTTGCCTCCGGCTCCGGATCGAATGCGGAAAACATCATCAACTATTTCTCAGGTAACGCAAACGTTTCCTTCCCATTTATATTATGTAACAAAAAGGATGCCTATGTTAAGGTAAGGGCGGAACGTTTAGGCATCCCGTTCAAGTATTTCACAAAGGAGGAGATGAAGGACGGAACCGTATTGGGATGGCTTCAGGAGGCAAAGATTGATTACGTCATCCTCGCCGGTTTTCTGTTGCAGGTGCCTATGTCCATCATACAGGCTTTCCCTAACAGAATCGTGAACATCCATCCGGCTCTCCTGCCTAAGTTCGGCGGCAAGGGTATGTACGGATCGCATGTCCATGAGGCGGTAGTCGCCGCAGGGGAAAAGGAGAGCGGCATCTCCATCCATTACGTGAACGAGAACCTGGACGAGGGTCAGGTGATCTTCCAAGCGAAGTGCAAGGTGCTCCCTACCGACACACCAGAGGATGTCGCCCACAACGTGCACGAGCTGGAGTACCAATACTTCCCGCAGGTGATCGCACAGGTGATCGGTGAATAAACATTATATATATTAAATCGGTGAATCCTTCGGAAGCACCTTAATTCTAATAGTTATGAAAAGATTGTTTTTACTATTAGGGCTCCTTATGTCCATGATGGCTTGCGCCCAAAAGAACATCTCGCCACAGGAGTTTCACGAGATGATCACCAAGGACCCGAACCTTCAGGTGGTGGATGTGCGCACACCGCAGGAGTTCGCCGCCGGTCATATCAAGGGGGCTCGGAACGTCGACTTCCGCAGTCCCGACTTCGAGAAGAACATCGCCAAGGCTGTCAAGAAAAGGAAGACGGTGCTGGTCTATTGCCGCTCCGGGAAGAGAAGCCTCAACGCCATGAACCTCATGGTGAAGAACGGGTTCAAGGATGTATATAACATGGAAGGCGGGATATTGGCCTGGGAGAAGGAGTACGAGGTGGAAAAGTGATATCCGCTGTACGTGATATCGAGCGTTAAATAATACGCCAATATTTATCCATGAGAAAACTATTGTACATAGGAGTGTTAGGTTTTTTTTCTCCCCTACGATTGCCGGCAACCTGTCAGAAGGGAATTCCTCGCTGTCCAGTGATGCGGTTGACGAATATTATACGGGCCTGAAGTTTGTCATGGATTCACAACGTGATCTCACCAATAAGTATTTCAATTTAGACTATTCCGATCAATCAGAAGATGAGTTAGTGGCGGAAGAGAATATAGTTGTATTTCAACCCATCCAAGGGACTCTTGGTGTTTGGGGGTGGACAGCAATGATGACTTATGAAAAATCTATTATAAAACTATCGGTTAAATCTCCGTGACCTCGAATCCAACTTGCTTGAGGTGTTCCCAGAATTCCGGGTAGGACTTTGTGACCACCATCGGATGGTCTATCACAACAATCCCCCGCACCATCGCCATCGGTGCGAATGCCATGGCCATGCGATGGTCTTCGTAGGTCGCCACGACAGGCTGGTCCTCTGCCGCGCAACGCTCTCCGCTCCATGCGAGCATACCTTCTTGGGGCTCTGTCAAGAGATAACCGAACTTGGCGCACTCGTTCTTCAGCGCGGCGATACGGTCTGTCTCCTTGATCTTCAGCGATTGTACGCCTGAGAACTCGAAAGGAATCTCCAGAGCGCAGCAGGTCACCACTAAGGTCTGTGCCAAGTCTGGCTGTCCCACGAAGTCGTAACGGAAACGCTCCACGGGTTTGTTCTTCTTCATCAGGGTGACGCCTCCCCTCTCGAATTGCGTCGAGATGCCCAATGGCTCGAAGATCGCACGCACCGCCGAATCTCCTTGGAAACTCACTTCACGCAAGTAAGGGAGGTATATGCTGCTCTGTCGGGATAGGGCGGCCATCTCGTACCAGTAAGAGGAGGCAGACCAATCTGCCTCGACCTCGTACGCTCCTATGCGGTAGGACTGAGGCGCTACCCGTATGATGTTCTCTTTCCACTCTGTTTGTATGCCCATCTCCGCCATCATGCCTAACGTCATGCGGATGTAAGGTACGGAGACGATGTTGCCCTTGAGCTCCAACGTGAGCCCCTCTTTCATGGAGGGTGCCACCATCAGGATGGCGGAGATGAATTGGCTGCTCACCCCTCCGTCCAGGGCAATGTGTCCGCCTTTCAGTTCCGTTCCATGGATGTTCAGTGGAGGGAATCCCTCCTCTCCCGCATAGGTAATCTCAGCCCCTAATGCGTTCAGCGCATCCACCAAGACGGCGATCGGACGGTGTTTCATCCGCTCACTGCCGGTGATGTGCCAATCTCCTGGTCTGGAAGCCAAGTAGGCGGTCATGAAACGCATGGAAGTGCCGGCCGCCCCCACGTCGAAATGGTTGCTTCCGGAGGTCAGCGCACGCACCAGCACGTCGGTGTCGTCGCACTTCGCCAAGTTGCGGATGGAGTGGTGCGAGTGGCCCACCGCTCCCATGATCAACGCACGGTTGCTGATACTTTTGGATGCGGGCAGGATGATCTCCGCGGAGAGGTCGTGTTGGGGTGCTGTTATCTTATATCTCATAATATTAAATGCCTAATGTGTCTCTGTAGAAATCCAATGCGTCGAAGATATCTTTTTTCTCCACGTTGGTGTTGATGCGGATGTCACCGATACCGCCTAAGAGCGTGAAGAGGATACGTCCGTCGCCTTCGTTCTTCTTGTCGTGGGTCATCAGTTTGTAGAGCAGTTCATACTCGTCGCAGGTGATGTGGAGGCAACCGTAGTTCTCCTTGATGAGGGAGATGGCTTGTAGGAAGTCCTCCTTCGGAAAACCGACCAACTTGTACGATAGGTAGAGCTCGGCGATCATACCCCAAGCGACCGCATAGCCGTGCAGCTTGGTGTCGTTCTGTTGGATGGCGTAGCTCTCGAAGGCGTGTCCCACCGTATGTCCGAAGTTCAGTGCCTTGCGGATGCCCTTCTCCGTCGGGTCGACGCGCACGATGTCACGCTTCACCTGAATGGATTCCTCCACCAGGGCGGGCAGTTTGGCGTAATCGATCTTCTCCAGGTCGAATTGGAGGATATGGTTCCACACCTCACGGGAGGAGATCAGTCCGTGTTTGATCATCTCGGCGAAGCCCGAAAGGAAGTTCTCCTTGTCCAATGTGCGGAGGAAGTCCACGTCGATCAGCACCGACTGGGAGGGGTTGATCACACCCACCTCATTCTTCAGTCCGCCGAAGTTGATGCCCGTTTTGCCACCCACGGCGGCGTCGATGGTTCCCAGCAAAGTGGTAGGCACATTGATGTAGTCCATGCCCCGCTTGAAGGTGGAGGCGGCGAATCCGCCCAGGTCGGTGACCATGCCTCCGCCTAAGTTGATGAGCAACGATTTGCGGGTGGCGCCATGTTCGCTGAGGTGGCTCCAAACGGAGGCCAGAGCCTCAATGCCTTTGTTGTCGTCCCCCGCCTTGATGCATATCACGTTCGACTCGGGGATGCCTATCGGGGCAAGCTTGCCTAAGCATAGCCGATGTGTATTCTCGTCCGTTAACACATAAACGGATTCCAGGGACCGTTTCCCTAACTCTTCAGGCAAAATCTGTTCCAGTTTGCCTAATCTTATCACTTGTTCATTATCCATAATCGTACCAAATATCACTTTATCCATTCTGCTGTCCCAAGGGTCTATCGGGACGGCCGGAACATATTGTTCGGGGAAACAAACGCCTATCTTATAGGCTTTTATGTATGGCAATAGGCGGTCGTAATAACCTTTCCCTCGCCCCATTCGATAGCCGGCCGCGTCGAATCCGACACCCGGCACGATCGCCAAATCGATGAGCGGATAGTCCGTGAAACGTTCGCCGGTAGGCTCTAAGATGTCGAATGCTCCCTTCCTCATCTTCGCCATGCCCTCGTAAGGCCTGATCTCCAGCGAGTCGCCTACGACGACGGGCAGTAGTATGCGTTTCTTCGTGTGCCATCTCTCCACGAAAGCGTGAGTATCCACCTCGTCGGGCAGCGACCAGAAGAGCAACACGCATCGGGCCGAGGCGAAGTGTGGGTCTTGCTCCACGGCTCTCCATACCTGGGCGGCCCGCTCATTCTTTTCTATTTCGGACAATTCCTTCACCTTTGCCTTGATGGACTTCCGCAGTATCGTTTTCCCCTCTCTATCCATGACCTTATTTTTTCACCACACGTAACGTTTCGGTGGCGGAATCGTAAACCAATCGTAAGAAATAGATGCCCGAAGGAAAATCCATACGAAGGGAGAGCTCGTCGCCAGTCTTATCTACAGTCACTTTGTTTACCACCCTACCCTCCATATCGATCCATTCGTAGTAGAGGACTCTTCTCGCGAAAGGGAATCGAACGGTGACCATCTCCTCCACAGGATTCGGCAGAACAATGGATGCAGGTTCTTCCGCCGAGTAGTCAGTCACGGATATGATGGCGTTGCCTCCCACCTGCACAACGGGTTCGATGAGAAGGGAAGTAGGCTCTTTATAATACGGGTGAGCGTCATCAAAGGAGTGCCAACCTGAAGTATCCTTGAAATATGCCGTGTTTTGTCCGTCCAGCTTCTCCTCTGTATGACAGAGGGCGAATTTACTGGTAGGCGAGGCCACTAATTTCAGACCCACAAAGAAGGTGGAATCGACCACCAAAGGTTGTTTGAGTCGATAATAGCAATCACGCATTGTCCATTGCTTCACCTGGCTCTCTTCGAAAGAGGAAGATCTTCTGGTGATGATAGGGTTTGCCATGTATATGACCTCCTGACTCAACAAATAATCAGGCAAGGAGTCTCCCCTGTAGATCCTCAGCATCACAGTATCTTTTTCGGAATAGGTACCTTGCCAAGGGGTGATATAGACACCATATAGGACGGACGTTTTCTCGTCAAGGCGAAAACGTTCCGCATATTCGACGATACCCTTGTTGTTATGACCAGCGGCGAACTGTTCGTAGTCGGAAACATAATGGATGGTTTCGCCATCATGCCAGTTGGTGACGCGGGTACACGGGATTTGGCAAGATTCCCGGCCATCATATATGGTCTGTCCACTGTTGGCAGGGTCGAGATGATTTTTGAGGCCCCTATCCCATGTTTCGCTAAAAGCCCCAAAAGCGTCATAACCGGTTCTGTAACAAGACTCCTTCGTGTCTCCTCCAGACAAAACCCCCACAATACGGTCCTCCGCATCGAACAAACCCGCACCAGACGAACCGCCCTCCATGATGCCCGTCTCCCAACGATCGACCATCCAATGAATGTTTGGATCAAAAAGGTCATCCACTTTGAAGGTGGAGAGATAAGGGGTATCCTCCTCTATCGATATCTTCCTTACGTCAGAGGAAGGGTGGTGGAAGGAATAGGCGCCCGTACCTAAGTTGCGGGTAGCGTTCCATCCTGCGAAGTACACCCTATAGTCGATTGGCGGAACTCTTCGCAGTCTCATCACCATAACATCGGTGGAAACATTGGAGAAAACCACATCGGCGCCAGAAACGCTCAATTCCAGTGAACCACTGATATCCGTACGGCAATGTGGTCGCTCAAAATTGAAGAAAAAGACGCTTTTTTGAGCCATCGATTCGTCAATCTCCCCTACCTCCTTGTAGAGGCAATGGGCGGCGGTAACCAAGAGCGGCGCGTCATCGTCCGCCGTACTGTTCACCATGTTGCCGGAGCAATATTCCGTTCCTGCCACGATAATCGTCACGGAGCTTCTGGCTTGTTGTTCATGGATTCCCATGCAGGAGGCGTCCATTTGGCATTCTTGGGATGTCCCAGTAGTTGGCAGGTATTTCAATCCACGATAGTCATGGTTGACGCTTCCGAGCCGCAGTCGGCTGGTGCTTTCCTTAGGTGTGATCAGTTCGACCACGACCTCATCTCCTGGTACGGGAGCCGTCGCCAGCACCCCATGGGACGAGTTATTTTCGGAAGTGAAAGACCCTCGTATCGTGCTACGGTCCGGCGTATAAATAAAGAGTTGGGAAGCCTCATCCAATTGGTAATCGTCGAAGATCAGGTTCAAGGAGTAGGCGCCTTCGGAGATGATGCGAAGTCTCCAAACATCCCTACCATCCTTCAGACGATAATGGACGCCCGAATTGCTTGGGGTATAGTCCACTGTAAAGGCATAGGCGAAACGTAGTCCGCCGATTTTATTTCCTTCGAGGGAATCCTCACGGCGCATCTCCTCCACGTCGAACGCAGGCATTCTCACCACTTCCGAACCTTTTCTGAGGCATGGACCCGCATCTATGGTTTCAGGCAGGGGCATCCCTCCATGGCTGATCTGCGCCTGCGCCACCCATGACATGAAGCAAACCGCGATGGTTATTATTTTTTTGAACAAACGCATAAGAAAAATAGTCTATAAAGGTCAAAGATAAGCAAATTGGGATGTTTGCCCAATAAATTTTTTTCGCACCATGAACATACAAGAGGATACGTCTTGGCGAAAAGGGACGAAAGGCGGAGACGGACTATCCATCTGAAGCAACGTAGTATTCTTATGCCTCCCGCCAAATCCTCGGCAAACCCCTCCCTTTGGCAGATAAGGTAGAGATTAGCGACCGCATTCCTGCTTTTCCGCAGGAACACATCGGAAGACGTGCTGTCGAGGTGCAGCAATTCATTGTCAATGTGTGTGATATGGATGCCTTTGCGCTTCAGGTATAGTCCGAACATGGTATCTTCGTGGCCATATCCCGGCAGAGATTCGTCGAATCGGATCCGCATGAAAACTGATTTCCTGATCATGAAATTGAAAGCGGAAAAGGAGTCGTATGGGTGTTGGTTCCGCACTTCAGCGGATTTCTCCTCTCGTTCCTTCCCGTACCTCCAACGGAGTATATGTTTATCGGACAAAGGGGCATCGCCGTAACGACATCCTCCCATCACGACCTCACTCCCCTCCATGCGGACATACCGTTCGAGGAAGGAATCGTCAAAAGGAGATACGTCACAGTCCATGAAGAGCAGGTATTCGTATTGGGCCTCATCCGCCAACTTGTTGCGTACGGCGGCCCGTCCCACATTCTGCGGCAACCGCACGTAACGGACCCTATCCAGCGTAGCGAGCGAGCTGTTCTCCTCAAGGAAAGATGTGGAACCATCTTCCATCAGCAGGATCTCGAAGTCGCATGAGATTCCCAACGCTTGCCGATGCAGATCATGAACAAGCGACGTGACATCCTGATTATAGACTGGTATGCAGATGGATAACTCCATATCTTTGGGGCATTCACTTTAGATAGGCAAAAATACAAAATAGTGGCGAAATAGATTAAATTCGCGTAATGATTATAGACAAAAAAACACAAAGATGAATATTGAGATAGAGAGAAAATATTTGTTACGGAATGAAGATTGGAGAGGCTTAGCGGAAGGCGTCTACTACAAGCAAGCCTATCTGAACGAGCGAGGCGGCAACACCGTGCGTGTGCGCATCGAGGGAAATAAGGCCAAACTGACGATCAAAGGGAAGGCGAAGAACATCTCGCGTGTCGAGATTGAATATGATATTCCGATGGTGGATGCCGAAGCGCTCTTCTCGTTGGCGAAGACGCCTTGCGTGGAGAAGTATCGCCATAAGATTCCTTATAAGGGAAACGTTTGGGAGGTGGATGAGTTTTTAGGAGAGAACAAGGGTCTTGTCGTGGCGGAGATTGAGCTCAAATCGGAGGAACAAGCCTTCGAGAAGCCCGATTGGATAGGGGAGGAAGTGACCCATGACAAGCGCTACACCAATTCGAATTTAGCGGTGAAGCCTTACTCTTCCTGGCAATAAAAGAAAAGAGTGATGGGAAAACCCATCACTCTTCATCATCTCTTCTTCTTCGTCCGCCGAAGTTTCTATTTCCTCTGTTGTCCCCCTCGTCATCACGATGTCTGAAAGGGCGCCTAAAGTTATCACGGTTGTCGCGTCCGCCGAAATCCCTGCGTCTGTCGTCATCCCTGTTCCGGTCGAATCTCGGTTTGCCACGGAAATCGTCATCGAAGCGGTCGTCCCGTTTCCTGAATTCCTTTCTTCCCTCACCGCCTCTGAAATCGCCACGGTTACGGTCAAATGGACGTTCTGAGCGGCGTTCGTTCCATTCCGCCTCACGTTTGCTCTTCCTCTCCTGGAATTCACGTTCCTTCTCGAAAGCCTCGTGTCTACGACGCTGGTACTCACTCTGTTCGTCCTCGTTTTGTGAATTTCTGCTCCACGTGTCCTCCTCGGAACGCACAAAGGAGCCATCCTCACGGACAGGATGGAACCTACGCTCCTCCGAATTCTGGGACATATATCTTCTCCTGGATGAATCCTCCTCTTCCTGTGCAAACGGCGGTCGACCCTCGTTACGTTCACGGAGGTAATCGTTCCTACGCCCCTTGAACATCTCGTATTTCCTGAACTCACATTCGATGGAACCATTCAGCAAATGGTATTTTTCGGAAGGTCTCAGTCCGATATGATCGGTCGCCTCACAAGGGACGGTGATGATCCAGGCGGACATGTCCGTAAAGTCATTTTTAAGTTTTGAACCGATCTCCTCGTAAAGTTTCTCCATCTCAAACTGTTTCAGACGCTCACCGTATGGAGGGTTGAACATCACCATCGTCTCGTTCTGGGGGCGTTCACACCCTTGGAACGGCTGATGTTTCAGCTCGATGTATTTCGTCATGCCTGCGCTCTTCACGTTCTCCGTAGCGATACGTAGTGCGGCGGAGGAGATGTCGGAAGCATAGATCTTATGGGTAAACTCCTTTTCCTGCGACTCATCATTGTATAGGTTCTCCAGCAACTCGCTGTCGAAGTCCGGCCATTTTTCGAAAGCGAACCCTTTCCTATAGATACCCGGGGCGATGTTAAGCGCCATGAGGGCAGCCTCGATGGCGATGGTGCCGGAGCCGCACATAGGATCCATGAAATCGGTTTGGCCGTCCCATCCCGCCAACATAAGCATTCCGGCAGCCAGCACCTCATTAATAGGGGCTTCGGTCTGCTCCACCTTGTAACCCCTCATATAGAGCGGTTCGCCGGAGCTATCCAAAGAGAGGGTGCAGACATCCTGGTTGACATGGATATTCAGTTGCACGTCCGGATTCTTGATACGTACAGAAGGCCGCTCGTTGTATTTCTCCATGAAATGGTCGGCGATGGCGTCCTTAGCCTTATAGGCGAGGAACTTCGAATGACGGAAGTTTTCGGAATGGACGACAGCGTCGATCGCGAAGGTTTTCTTCGTGTCCAAATATTGGGACCAATCCATCGCCTTAATGATTTGGTAGACCTCATCCGCATCGGTTGCGGTAAATTGATGGATAGGCTTAAGAATGCGCAGAGCGGTGCGGCATCTGAAATTAGCCTTATACATCATCTCCTTGTCGCCATAAAAGCGGACACCCCTTGTGATGGTCTCAACCTGCTCAGCTCCCATCTCAGTCAATTCCTTTGCCAATACATCCTCCAAGCCCTGAAAGGTCTTGGCAATCATTTCAAAACTATTTGCCATCGCGAAAATTTGTATATTTGTGCCGTTGCAAAGATACGAAGAATTATGATAGTTTTCGTCAAGACAGAAAAAAACCACAACTAACTCTTCACAGAGTGATTGTGGTCGCCTATTTAAAGTATAAATGTTTCCTGACAACGAAATCTAATTCATTTCGTTTTGCATTGCAAATGTAGCAACAATATGCATCTGGGAGGGGTGAATCATGTTTCATATAACGGATAATTTTGTTACAAACGCAAAAAACATTCGGTGGAACCGCCTTTTTTCGTACATTTTTAGTTAGATTTGTATCGTAAATGAAAGGAAAAATGAAACAATTAGTCTTTGCGACGAACAATGCCCACAAGGTGGACGAGGTAAGAGACAAATTGCATGGTTTGTTCGAAATCAGAACGCTTTCGGAAATCGGTTGCGTAGAGGATATCCCCGAAACGGCCGACACACTGCAAGGGAATGCGGCACAAAAGTCACATTATCTATACGAACGGTACCATTGCGATTGTTTCGCCGACGACACAGGCTTGGAGGTGGAAGCCCTAAACGGCGCTCCAGGAGTCTATTCCGCACGGTATGCGGGCCCTTCCAAGGATTCTGAGGCAAATATAGATAAACTATTGTCCGAACTTGACGGGAAAGAGAACCGCCGCGCCAGGTTCCGAACGGTCATCTCGCTCATACTCGATGGAGAGGAGTACTTCTTCGAGGGAATCGTCAACGGGACCATCCTAACGGAAAGACATGGTTCCAACGGATTCGGATACGACCCCGTTTTCCAGCCAGACGGATACACTCATTCCTTCGCGGAACTCTCCATGGAAGAGAAGAACAAAATCAGCCATCGGGGAAGAGCGATAGAGCAACTCATTCGTTTTTTACATGTAACCAAATAACTATCTCATGATGAGAAACCTAATACGACTAATGACGTTTGTCTGCGCCTTATGCTGCGCATCATTGAGCCACTCTCACCTGCCGATGGGAGGTTGGCAGACATTCTTCAGTTACAGCAATGCACGTAACATCATCCAGTCCAAAGATAAGATATACGCCCTGAGCGACGGCAACCTGTACTCGGTAGATAAAGAGTACGAAAGCATCGAAACATACACGAAACTAACTGGCCTGACAGACGGAAATATCTCTAAAATAGCCTATTGCCAACCACAGAACACTCTCATCATCATTTATGAGAACTGCAACATAGACCTGCTGAGCGGATCCCATATCACAAACGTGACCGACCTCAAAAGAGCCGAGATGAGCAATAAGAAAGTGAATGGCATCACCATCCATGGCAACTACGCCTACCTGGCCTGCGGCTTCGGCATCACGGTGTTCGATGTGAAGAAGGCTGAAATCATCGACACGTACATCTTAGGCGAAGGTGGCCAATATGTGAATGTGGAGGACGTCGTCATTCATAATGACATCATCTATGCCCGAACAAAGGAAACGATTCGCTACGCTCCACTGCAGGGGGAAAACCTGGCGGACTTCAACTCATGGAAAAACTTTTACCTCTTCAAGGACAATGAGTCCGGGAAACGGTCCATCGCGAAAGAACAGGACAAAGATAGCCTGAAAAATTTGGGCACATTCCTCCCCATGTCGGAGATCCTCTCCTTCGAAAACTCATTGCTGGTTCGCTCCAATGAGCAATTGCTGAAAGTGGATGATTCCATTTCCCTAATCATGGAATTGCCCAACACCGCGAATATTTCAACAGGCAATAGGTTAATCGTTTCGGAGGACGACTCCATGGTAATCTACAATGGCGATTTCGAAAGAATCGCAAAGGCTCTCGCCGATTCGATTACCGAAACATTATACGACGCTCAGAGCAAGGCGTACTGGATCTGCGACTTCCAAGAAGACGGACGGACCATCCTCCAGAAATACAACGAGAAGGGGCTATTGCTCAACGAGTACTTCCCGAACGGACCCGCCTCCAAGGAGATCGCCTTCATCAAATACAATGATAAAAACATCTTCGTCGGTAGTGGCGGACCATTCGACCGGGCTCTTGCCACACCAGGCGTCATACAAACCCTCAAGGGGAATAATTGGTCAATCATCACGGAGAAAGGCATGGACACCTCCATCCTGCATAAACAGAGCTTCGTGGATGTGCTCGATATCGCTATCGACCCGAATGACCCCGACCACTTCTTCGCGGCGACATGGAAAGGCCTTTTCGAGTTCGAAGGTGTCACGCTCGTCAACCACTATACAAGTAAAAACAGCCCCTTGGTCGCAGATGGAATCAATATCCTGGTCGACGGCCTCAAATACGATAAGGAAGGCAACCTCTGGATGATGAATTTGCTCTCCAATACCCCAATCCTGATCATGAGCCCACAACGTACATGGAGCTCGCTCAACTACCAGCAACTGCAGAACACAAACGGACTTAGGGACCTTCTCTTCGACAGCAAGGGGTATCTGTGGGTTATCAAATACCGTCATGGCCCAGGCGTCTTTTGCGCCAACATGAACGACACTCCTTTGAACGGAAACGACGATAGGAGCATATTCCTCTCCTCCTTCAAGGATAAAGACTCACACGTGCTGACTCCCGCCACGGTACGATGCATCGCGGAGGACATGGATGGCGTCATTTGGATCGGAACAGACAAGGGTCCGATGCTGATTCCCGACGCATCCAAAATGTTCAACTCCGACTTCATGGTGGAGAGGGTCAAGATAACACGTGAGGATAACGCCAACTACGCCGACTATTTGCTTGAAAACGAACAAATCAACGCTATCGTGGTGGACGGCAACAATAGGAAATGGGTCGGAACCGCCAACAACGGACTTTATCTGCTCTCCGCCGACGGCAAGGAGACCATCCACCACTTCACCTCGGAGAATAGCCCGTTCACATCGAACGCTATCATGGACCTGGTAATCGACAACAAGACAGGAGAACTCTACATCGTTTCCTCCACGGGCCTTTTCCTCTATCAAAGCGATGCGATGGAGGGGGCGATGTCATATAGCAAAGCATACGCCTACCCTAACCCTGTCAGGGAAACATACACCGGACCTATCACCATCGCGGGTCTCATGGAAAATAGCCAAGTGCGCATCTCCGACACCGAAGGTAGAATCATCCATGAGGGGGATTCCAACGGAGGTGTTTACGTCTGGGATGGCAATGACCTGAACGGCAGACGCGTGAACACCGGCATCTACTTCATCTACGCCGCCCAAGCGGATGGTAGCTCCAAGATGGTCACTAAAATAGCGATTATTAAATAATATAATGATAATAAAAGACTTATCTTCAATAAGGGAAACCGCAAAGGAGTTCGTCTCCCAAATGGACAATCACAAGGTTTACCTTTTTTATGGATCGATGGGGGCGGGTAAAACCACCTTCATACGGGCCATCTGCGAAGAACTCGGCGTCAAAGACACCGTGAACAGTCCCACATTCGCCATCATAAACGAATATACGGATGGGGACGGCAACCCAATATACCATTTCGACTTCTATCGTATCAACAAAGTGGAGGAGGCCTACGACTTCGGCTACGAGGATTATTTCTACAGCGGCAACGTCTGTTTCGTGGAGTGGCCGGAGATGATCGAGGAACTCTTGCCCGCCGACGCTGTCAAAGTATCCATACAGGAGAAAGAGGACGGAACGAGGGAAGTCATCATCGACAAACAGGCATGAAGATAGGGTTCGACGCTAAACGCGCTTTCTGCAACACCAGAGGCCTGGGCAACTACAGCCGAGACACCATCCGGCTATTGACCGAACAGTTCCCCGAAAATAGTTATTCCCTTTTCACGCCAAGAATCAACGAATCCATCCAATGGACCTACAACACCCATTGCGCCTCAACAATCATGCCACAAGGCATACACGACAAAAAACTTCTTTCCTCCATCTGGCGCACATGGGGCATCTGCAAGGATATAAAACGCTTGGACTTGGACATCTACCATGGGCTGAGCCACGAATTGCCTTATGGAATAGAGAAGACCCACACGCGAACTGTCGTCACCATGCACGACCTAATCTTCCTGAAAAATCCGGAGCTCTTCCCTTTCTTTGACCGTTATTCCTTCAAGAAAAAATATATCCATGGCTGCAAAACAGCGGATAGGGTGATCGCCATCAGCGAGGAGACGAAACGTGACCTGATGGAGTACCTGCATGAGGAGGGGTCACGGATCGACGTGGTCTACCAAGGGTGCAACCCGGTGTTCCACCAACCCCTGAAGGAGTCGGAGCTTGAGACGATCAGACAGAAATACGCGCTTCCCAGTGAGTTCATGCTAATCATCTGCGCCATCGAACGGAGAAAAAACCATGAACTGATCCTGAAGGCCATGCGCCATCCACAGTTGGATATCCCACTCGTCGTGGTGGGTAGACCTTCCGAATATAAGAAATACCTGGAGACGCTCATCCGTGAGTATGGACTTGAGGATAGGGTAATCTTCTTGGACGCGATGCCTACAACCGCCTTGCCGGCACTCTATCGCCTTGCCTCCGTATTCGTCTATCCTTCTCTGTTTGAAGGATTTGGCATCCCTATTTTGGAGGCCATCACCATGGGTACGCCTGTCGTGACCAGCGAAGGGAGCTGTTTCCGGGAGACGGGAGGAAAGGCTGCCAAATATGTGGATTGCAACGATTCGGACCAGTTGGCGGAGACCCTTCTCGACGTGCTTCAGCACCAAGACGTGCGTGACGGAATGGTTGCCGCAGGGTATGAACACGCACGCAATTTCACGGACGAGGCAGTCGCCCGGAATCTAATGTCAGTATATAAAAAAATCTTATAACATGTCAGATATCATAACGAACGCCTTACAAGCGACCGGCATCAGCGAGTTGAACGAGATGCAGCAGACCTCTCTGCGCGCCAACGAATCGGGCAGGGACATAGTGCTCCTATCCCCTACGGGCTCGGGTAAGACATTGGCCTTCCTCCTGCCACTCCTGAAACAGATGAAGCGAGGCATCGACACCATTCAGGCGTTGGTCATCGCCCCTTCGAGGGAATTGGCACTGCAGATTGAAGAGGTGTTCCGCTCCCTGAAGAGCGATTTCCGCATCACCTGTTGCTATGGCGGCCATCCGTTCGAGGTGGAGAAGAATGCCTTGACAAGCCATCCCGACCTGCTTGTCGGTACGCCAGGACGTATCCTCGACCATATCAAACAACAGAGCTTTAGCCCCGAGAGCATCAAGTTCCTGGTATTGGATGAGTTCGACAAGTCCTTGGAATTGGGCTTCCAAAAGGAGATGGAGGCGGTCATCGCCCAACTGACAGGTGTGAAGAAACGTATGATGCTATCCGCCACACGAGCGGAGGAAATCCCGGCCTTCACGAAGATACACCACCCGATGGTGCTTGATTTCCTCGGTAACAAGGAAACATTGCAATCCCTGAAGGTATACTCCGTGCAGTCTCCGATAAAGGACAAACTGGAAACGCTATTGAAGCTGGTCTGCACCATAGGGAACCAACCCACACTCATATTCTGTAATTATAGGGAGTCGGTGGAAAGGATTGCCAATTTCCTGAAAAAGAACGGTTTGGATTGCAGGATGTTTCATGGCGGCATGGAGCAAGTGGATCGGGAGAAGTCATTGTTTCAATTCCGGAACGGCACCTCCTATCTGCTGGTTTCCACCGATTTAGCCTCCAGGGGATTAGACATTCCCGAAATACAGAATGTGGTGCATTACCATCTCCCCATCAACAAGGAATCATATACCCATCGGAACGGAAGAACCGCCCGAATGTATGCGGAAGGAGACGCATACCTCATCCTGCACGGAGAGGAACATTTGCCCGACTTCCTCGAAGGAGAGACGATCGAACCATACGAACTGCCCGACGAAATCGGCAAGCCTCAACCATCCGAATGGGCTTCCATCTATATAGGGAAGGGGAAGCGCGACAAACTCAGCAAGGGAGATATCGCCGGCTTCCTCATGAAGAAAGGAGAGCTCGGCAAAGATGATCTCGGAAGGATAGAGGTGAAGGAGCAATTCTCCTTCGCCACGGTACGCCGCACGAAGCTCCATGCGATCCTGCAAAAAGTGCGTGGCGAGAAGATCAAAGGGATGAAAACAATATTCGAGGAGGCGAAATAAATTGACTTTTAGCCTAAAAATGATATCTTTGTGAACCAGATGTGTAACTAATAATTTATTCGTAACATGGCAAACAAGTATTCGGGCACTCAGACAGAAAAAAACTTAGAAGCCGCATTCGCAGGCGAGAGCCAGGCGCGCAACAAGTACACCTACTTCGCCTCAAAGGCGAAAAAGGAAGGATTTGAGCAAATCGCCGCCATATTCCAGCAGACAGCGGACAATGAGAAGGAACATGCGAAACTATGGCTGAAGGAACTGGAAGGCATCGGCTCGACCGCAGAGAACTTAGCGGAGGCTGCGAACGGAGAGAACTATGAATGGACGGAGATGTACGAAGGATTCGCCCAAACAGCAGAGAAGGAGGGATTCAAGGCACTTGCGGAGAAATTCCGCCTTGTGGCAGCCATCGAGAAACGGCACGAAGAGCGTTACCGCGCCTTGTTGCACAACATAGAGACCGCACAGGTCTTCGAGAAGAGCGAAGTGAAAGTATGGGAATGCCGGAACTGCGGACACATCGTGGTAGGCACGAAAGCACCGGACATCTGTCCTACATGCGCACACCCGCAAGCCTACTTCGAGGTTCATGTGGACAATTTCTAAGAAAGACTAATCGATTTAATAACTTAATTTTAAGAAAATGAAGAAGTACGTATGTGAAGTATGTGGCTGGGAATATGATCCAGAAGTAGGATGCCCAGAGGCTGGCATCAAACCTGGCACTCCGTGGGAAGAGGTGCCGGAGGATTTCGAATGTCCACTGTGTTCCGTCGGCAAAGACCAATTCACGGAAGCGGAGTAATAAGAATCAAGGAACTCTAAAAATCAGAGAGGGGAGTCGCTCATCGCAACGGCTCCCCTCTCCTATTACAACCCGGATTGCTCATTTGAGACATGCTCATACCCTTCTCGGCCATTTCAGCGGCAGATGACACACCTGGCAAGTGCTTATTCTCCTTAACGAAGCTCTCTACCTCATTGAGCGAACGAAGGTTGTAGTTCTCACCGAATACGTAGTCAGCGGCGTTGTTCATGTCTACGGTGGAGTGCCCTTCTCTGTTGTGGTTAATTATTAATTACTTTAATTTACGATTAATTTTTCCGTGTATGACTTATCACCCGCGGTGATGTGCACGAAATAGATTCCGCTTGCCTTGCCATCCAAGTTGACAGCTTGCTCGCGACCTGTTCCGCTCGTGGAGTAAACCACCCTGCCGGCGATGTCCGTCACAATAATATGTGATATTTGGTAAGTATTCTTCATGTATATAATAATCATATAAAGTTTTATTCCATATCTGTCAATATTATGACGGATGAAATCCACAAATCACATGCCTAAAGTAATTATATGATAAATATTATTGAAATTAGTTGTAGAAAATGGACGTTTTGGCACGGTTTTTGCACTAACGTTTTAGGGGATGGTTGCCGCATTACTGGTTAATTCGTCAGGTATCCTTCATTTGAGATAGACTTTTCATAATCCTTAAAAGGGAACAACATTATTAAAATTTCTATGATTGTTTTGTTATACCGCGCCACCGGCTCTCCTTGCCTGACGCGGTTTTTTTTACCCTTAGTTTATCTCGCCATTGGCATAACGGCGCCACTTCTCGATAAGCAGTCTGAAATCCTCCGGCCATTCGGAATCGAAGTACATCTCCTCGCCCGTGCGCGGGTGCACAAAGCCCAAAGTCTTGGCGTGCAGCGCCTGCCGCGGGCAGATCTCAAGGCAGTTCTTCACGAACTGTTTGTATTTGGCGGTGGTGTTCCCTCTCAGAATCTCCTTCCCGCCATATCGCTCATCGGCGAACAACGTGTGTCCGATGTGCTTCATGTGCACACGTATCTGATGCGTGCGGCCAGTCTCCAGCCTACACTCCACGAGGGTCACGTAGCCGAACCGCTCCAGCACCCGGTAGTGGGTGACGGCGTGCTTGGCGTTAGGGTTCTCTCCTTCGGGAAAGACGGTAAAGAGCATCCTGTCCTTCGGGTCACGTCCCAAATCGCCCGTGATCGTCCCCTCGTCCTCCGTGATATTGCCCCACACCAGCGCGTTATAGAGCCGTTTGGTCGTCTTGTTGAAGAACTGTTTGCCTAAGTGGGTCTTGGCGTCCTCGTTCTTGGCGATGATGAGCAGACCTGAAGTGTCCTTGTCGATACGGTGCACCAACCCGAGGCGGGGGTCATCGACATTGAAATCCGACGAGTCCTTCAGATGCCAAGCCAAGGCGTTGAGGAGCGTCCCCTGGAAATTGCCGAAGCCAGGATGGACGACCATGCCCGGCTGCTTGTTGACGAGGATGACGTCCTGGTCCTCATAGACGATGTCCAGAGGAATATCCTGCGGGATGATTTCGAACTCTGATGGGGGATAGGAGAGCATGATGGATATCACATCCAAAGGCTTCACCCGATAATTAGATTTCACAGGGTTCCCATTGACCAATATGCACTTGGCGTCCGCCGCATCCTGAATACGGTTGCGCGAAACGTTGGACATGCAGTTCACAAGGTATTTGTCGATTCTGATGAGGGAATGTCCCTTTTCGACAGTGATGCGGAAATGTTCATGGAATTGGCCGTCACTGCCCAAGACAGCGTCGTCCTCCCTCTCCTCGTCGTCCAACCCGTCAGGGATGATGCTATCGTCGATCATTTGAAGATATCGTCTGTGTCCGCACTAGTATCGTCCGGCTCATTCGGATTGTAGTAGATCACTTCAGGCGACTCCAGCACGGAAGGGTCTTTGGACAGGTATAGGTCGACGGACCCACCCACATTGATGGATGTGCCAGTGGCGGGAACCTGCTTGTACACAAAGAATAACGCCTTCTCAGCGTCATCCTTCGGTTTCTCGTCGTATATGACCTTGCCGATGTTGAGGAAAGCGGTATGCGCCTTCTGGATGGCCTGCTCCTCGTTCAGCTTACGGAAGCTAACCACCTCAAGGGTCTCGTTAGACAAGCCACGTCCCACGTAAAGCGTCACGCTGGACCCCTCAGGAATACGCGAGCCAGGTTGCAGCTCCAATTTATTTTGCTTCACATATTGCACAAGATCTTTGTATTCATTAGGAATATAGACCACGCTATCGACCTTGAGTCCCACGGAGTTGATCATGGACTCCGCCTGTCGGAGCGAGAACTCATGCACGTCCGGCAACATCACCTTGCGGATGGATGACGAATTGACGATCAGGTAAACGGTGCGATCCGCCTTGATCTTCTCCCCTGGTTGCGGAGTCTGCTCGACGATGGCGCCAAGCGATTTCCCCTTCATGAAGACAGAATCGACCACCTCATACTTCAGGGATTGCTTCGCCAGGATCTGGGATGCTTCGAGCGGTGTCATCCCCGACAAGTCAGGCACGACGATCTCCTGCCCATGGTTGGTATAACTGTCTAACCAAGAAAAGGTGCACTTATAAAGCGCGAATAGAATCAACAACGCCGCCACAACACTGATTGTGTACGGGTTGACAAATATTTTTTTCGCATCGAATTTCATAGGAACCATATTATATTTTCCACAAAAATACGATAAATTTTCTCTTTTAGGCACCGTTCGGGAGGTAAAATAACGAAATTTTGCCTGTCCGACGATATGCCGTGACACATGATTCGCAACGGCGCGGCATGTATGTCTCTACCAGAACCTGTTCTTCTGCTCGCTATATTCGAACCCTGCGGTGGCGAGCCGTCCGACCAGCCATACTTTATCCACATCCATCGCGCCACACAGCTCGTCCAAGCTCTCATACTCGTCCCGCAGCTTCATGTTCACGAAACTGAGCAACATGTTGATGTCTTCCGGTAATTGATCCATCTTCCTTGTAATTAAAAATTAAGGCGCACCAAACGATGCGCCTTATGCCTTACTTTGTTTCAGAGAAATATTATCTCTTTACAGCATACTCGTCAGAAACCGTAAGCTTCTTTCTGCCATGCGCCCTGCGGGATGCCAATACTCTGCGTCCGTTAGCAGTCTCCATTCTTGAACGGAAACCATGCTTGTTCTTTCTCTTCCTAATAGAGGGTTGAAATGTTCTTTTCATTGCCGTGTATTATTATTATTTATATTATTCAATTTTTAACTCCCAAAATCGGATTGCAAAGATAGACTTTTTATCCGATATTTCAAATTGTTAATAACTTTTTCTGCCTCCCACTATCTTTTTTTTTCGAGGTGTTTGTCTATTTTATTGATTATCAAATCTATAGATATTCCATTCAGACAAGCATAATTATTTGTCGCACATGGTTTTTTGCCGTAAATGGAACAAGGGCGACAAGGCATATCGAGTTGAACCGCATCCGAAGGGTCCTGTCCATAGCCATAGAACCCGGCGTACGGATGGGTCGCGCCCCAAATGGAGACGACAGGCGTGTTCACCAACGAAGCGAGATGCATATTGGCGGAGTCCATGGAGAGCAGCGCGTCACAATGATTCAAGACCTGAATCTCCTCAAGGAGGGTGAACTTACCCGCCACAGAGAGCGTATTGGGATATTTGCCCGTCCAAGCGTCGAACACGTCCGTCTCCGCCTTTCCCCCGCCGAAGAGCAGGATCTGCGTATCGCCCCGCCCCGCATAATGGGCGACAACCTGCTCCGTCTTCTCCAAAGGCAGTATCTTGCCCACATGTTGTGCGAAAGGTGCGATGGCAAGGCGATGGAGGGCTCCCGACCCAATCTCCCTGGTGATCTTTTCCGGCAAAGGGGCATCCTTCGACATCAGTCCACTGAAATCTATCGAGAAGGGATAACCCGCGGCCTCAAACACGTCGAGGTAGCGTTGAAACGACGACTTGAGCTGTCTCTTCTCCTTCTGTTGGGGCGACACAAGCATACGCTTCTCAGCCCTGCCCTTATCGATGACATAGGCTTTTTTCCCGGACATTCTAACCATGAGCCTAAGTTCCTTGCTGCGAATCACGTCGTGAAGGTCTATCATCTTCTCGAACGAGTAGTCACGCTTGATCTTCCGGAAGAGCTTGACCATGCCCGAAACGCCCTTATAAGTTTTTTTCGTGTCGACAGGGAAGAACGTCACACGCTCCATTCCTTCGAACAAGGAAGAGAGGCGGGGCGTGGAAAGCATGATGACGCCCATCTCGGGATAGGCACGCAAAAAAGAGGCGATAACAGGAACTGTCATCGCCACGTCTCCCATAGCGGAAAGCCTCATGACCAAAAGATTCTTCCTCGCCCCCATAGCATTTATTTCCTTCCGTAGAGGATTGGGTTCAAATTAGGGTCGTTATACATTTTCATCTGCCTATACACCTTCATGTAACGATCTCCATTCTCGATGTCCTTGATGAGTTGGTCGATAGCGGAGGAGAGGTCCACGCGCTGTTCCAAAAGGATGTCCAACTTCTTTTGGCAGGAGGATATATGGTCGGCCGAAACATCGGTTCTCTCCACCTCCTTGCGCATGTGGTAAATCTTCAATGCTAAGATGGAGAGGCGGTCGATGGCCCAAGCGGGACTCTCCGTGTTGATGACGGCGGTCGGCTTAGCCGTAACCGACGAATACTTCTCCAAGAAATAGCTGTCGATGCGCTCGACCAAATCGGTTCTGTCCTGGTTCGATTTATCGATTCTACGTTTGATGGACAAAGCCTCCACAGGGTCGATTTCAGGATTCCTGATGATATCCTCCAAGTGCCATTGAACAGTATCGATCCAATTCTTGACATACAACACGCACTCAATGGTCTGTGCCGGATAAGGATTCTTCATGGGAGCATCCACATCATCTGTCTTATGGTAATCGACAACCGTAGCGTCGAACAACTTATTTGCCTCCTCACTGAAACTCATATCTACAAATTTTTCCGCAAAGATAGATAAAATTTAATAAAGAACGATGCGCTCGGATTTGTTTCCGACAGTTTACCCATAAATCATGCTTCTGTCCATCACGCACATAAACACGAAAAAGGGTGCCCGATCGGACACCCTTCCCATATCCTCAATTAAAAATTATTATTCCACGGATGTAGGCAATCCCTCTTTCACCCATTCATCATAGCCACCAATGAGGAGCGTCACAACTTTGAACTTGCAGGCCAACTGCCCAGGGACAGCCATACCTTTTGTTCCGAAAGCGTCCTTGCCTCCATAGACGAACAGAGGGGTTTCCGTATCAAAGTTAAAACTCTGCAACACTTTTTTCACGTATGCACATTCCCCATGGGCTCCGTCCAAATCCTTAACGGAAGCCGGTATGTTAATGGCACCCTGAATATGTCCTTTGGCGAAATCCTCCTCAGAACGATAGTCAACTATATGTTGCGCGGTCTGCTTCTCCAAGAAAGTGAAAAACGGCTGAGGATCTGCCTTCCTATGGTCACACAACTCGTCGGAACCATTCCCGCTGCTACTGCAGGAAACGAACCCGGCCATACATATTCCAATAACTGCTAAAAAAATTAATCTAACTTTTCTCATCTTGATAATCTCCTATTATATAACCCGTTAGTAAATATTTAACCTAATGGGGCAAATATAATTAAAAAAATTTAGGTACGCTTAAAAATCACATCATTTTTAAAAGAGCAAGTAATAATTTCTATTCTCTATCGCGCAGGAATGGCGACCAATTTGTAATAGCCGCTAAACCCCGAGTTGAATCCACCATTGAAGTCAAAAACATACGTGCCCTCATCCCCCGCCTGAACATGGATGCTGTCCGATGCCACACCTTGCTTCTTATCGTTCACATCATAGGCGTAAAGCTTCATGACACCCTCAAAATCCTTCGTGAAATCGAGGTAAATGGAGACCCGCTCCCCGATTGTGAGGTTCTCACAGTGATTGACGACAATACCGGCTTCCACGACCGACGAATCGATCTTAATCGACTCCTCCTCCAATTCATTGGCCATGCCGGTCACCGTGCCTTTCACCACCTTGCCGGCGATCTTGCCACCATGCTCGCTCACCTCACCAGCGGCCTCCGCCACATCCTCCGTGGTAACCGATTCCACTACTTTAACAACCGAACATGCCGTTATCACCACAGTGGCGATACCAAACACGAAGAAACCCGCAATCCCTCCATATAGAAGCTTTTTGATCTTTTTCACACCTCCTATAATGGTCAAAATAAGTGATACGAAGCAAAAAAGCGACGTGAAAAAAAGAATAACGAATATTGCCATTTCTTACTTATTATTGTTTGAATACAAATATAATAAAAATCGTAACAAACGATACACGAATCCACAAGAACTATTCGGACCGCTTCAACACACGGACAAATGTGCGACAATCACGACGTAGGAAAACCATGAACGTCTTAGGGTCGGTCACAAACAACCGCGCCATCAACAACAAATAACGAACAGGATAGTGCTGTCTCATCGCCCTTGATAACTCCAGATACTGGTCTTTCTTGACGGGTATATCGTACTTGCGGGTCATCCGCACCACCTTGAGGGCGACATCCAGCCTATCCTCACACTCCCTCAATGTCATCACCTTGTCCGAAAACTGGCTCGACGCCAACGAACCGCTTCTCTGCGTGACGATATAAAGGGGGTGACCCACCACCTGCACCTTGCCGGCGAGATGACCAGCCACAAACGAGAAGAGGACATCGTTCGAATACATCGTCTCACTGCAACGGATGTTATTACGCTCCACAAAAGCACGATTGAAAACCTTCCCCCAAAGGGAGTAGAAATCGTACCGCAACTTGTCGGACGAGCCACTCTCCTTATAGTCGTCAAAAAGGTACTGGTAGAAATTCCTGTCGGCGGGTTGGCTCAGGTCGTCGCTCATAACGCTCCTATGGCTAAAGAACACAATGTCGGCATCCTCCTCCATATTGTCCTCCAAAAGTCCATAGAGATTATCTTCAAACAGGTCGTCCGCATCCATGAAGAGGATCCACTTCCCCATGGCGTGCCCAAGCCCGAGGTTCCTCGCCCTCCCCGCACTGCCACCCTGTGGAGTTTGGTAATACTCCAGATAGGGACGGGACAACTCTGGGTACCTCTCCCTGTACGTACTGGCGTCCGGACTGCAATCATCCACCACAATGACCTGAATCTCCTCTCTTACGGGAATGCTTCCCAAACAACGCATGAGCAGGTCAGGAATGTTGTAATGGGGTATGATGACGGTATATTTATAGTTACTCATAATCACTGCTTTTTATGATGGATACTCTCCTTCACCCTCTGAACGAAGCTACGTATGCCCTCCGACATGGCGTAGGAGAAGAGAGCGGAAAGGAACAGAAGAACCGCACAGAATGAAAGGCTCTTGACAAGAAAGGCGCTCCATGTCGTAGTCAGCCCATCCGACACACCCCAAAAGGAGATTACCCATTTCGTGGCGAAGAAAGCTAACAAAAAGGGCAATGCGTTGGCGCACAACAACTTCACATATTTTACAAAAGACTCCTTAAATCCGTCCCGATAGAGGTAATAGGGTTTCCAGACATGCATGAGGAGCAACTGAACAGCCACGGGAACAGCCAATATTCCGACAAGTCCCCACACCTTTCCAGCCCCAACGACAAACAAAAGGGAGACGATTCTGCATATCGGCACCCAGACATCCGCCTTCAGGCCATAGCCATTGAGGTACTGTTCGGTGGTGTCACGCAACAGATTGAGACAGAAATCGGCACAGATCAGAGCGACGATGAGGGGTTCCAAGACATACTTCTCACCTAACCATACCGCCACGAAGTCCGAATTGAGGTACACCAAACAGATGGAGAGATAGAGCACCGCAAAGAACTTAATGGAAAAAAGCTCCTTGTAACAACTGTAGATGCGCGTCGAATCACCCTCCGCGATTAGATTGCCGATGCCCGCATTCGTGCCCGAAAAGGCGGCGTTGACCAACTGGCTGATCTTCGAGTTAATGAGCGTATAGTTGCCGTAGAAGGTGACCATCGACAAAGAAGCATAGGCATAAACGATGAGGGGCATCACACTGTTGTTGATGAAGCCTCCGATTTGGTGTACAAATACCCGTTTGACATACTGGATGATCTCCGAGTGCCACTTGATCGCCCGCTTCCCCAAGGCATAGTTGGCCTCCACCCATGGATAGACCTTGTCGAATTTCCAGTTCAGTATGACGCTGTTCACGATGGCGAAGATGATGGAGATGGTGATATAGAGGGCACAACTGTTGGTATACAAGGCAAGGACCATCTGTATGAGGGTACATAGAATCTGCGACAATTGGAAGTAGCCATTGACCAGATACTGCCGCTGGTCCGCATTGAAAATCGTATTAGCCTTATAATTAAAAAAATAACCGATTAATGAACAGACAAGTTGCCCATAGAAACAGTAGTAGACGATGAACCATGACTGCTGCGTCCCCTTGAAGAAGAAGGGAAGGAATAGGGATAGGATAATACCCGCACAAAGAATAAACAGACCGATCATACGGTACAGATACCCCATGATGGAGATGATTTCGTTAATCTTCCCCTTGTCATCGTCATACAAAGGTCTGTAGAGGAAATAGGCGATCGAGGCGCCCACACCTAACTCCGCCAAGTTCAAGAAGGCCAAAAGACTATTGACCGTGGTAGTGAGTCCGATGAATTCATCCCCCAATTGGTCAAGGAAGATTTTCCGGGTGAAGAAGGAGACGACAATCGTCACAAAGTACGCGACGAGGTTCACCTTCATGTTTAACAGCGACTTTTTTACCCTGGATTCTTTGGACATGAATGAATTGATTAGTTATATATCACCATAGAACAAACGCAAAGGTAAATAAATCCAGCCACAAGACGCTATAGGACAGGCAACTTTTTGTCCATCGGCCCCTCGAAACGCATACACCCATAACAGTAAAAGGCGGTCCACCTCTTTGCGAGATGAACCGCCTTTGCCTTATCCAATATTTTGTTTATGACAATTTATGGATGATCAAGCCTGAACGAAGCTTCGGCTCGAACCATGTAGCCTTTGGAGGCATGATGTTGCCACTATCGGCGATGTCCATGATCTGCTTCATGGAGACTGGATAGAGGGCCAAAGCCATGCGCATCTCGCCATTGTCCACACGACGTTTCAACTCCTTCAAACCACGAAGTCCACCGACGAAATCGATCCGTTTGTCGGAACGAAGGTCCTTGATGCCCAATATCTCGTCGAGGATGAGCTTGCTGGAGATGCTCACGTCCAATACCCCGATAGGGTCTGCGTTATCGTATGTGCCAGGCTTCGCCTTCAGGCTGTACCAGTTCTTATCCAAATAGAGGGAGAACTCGTGGAGCTCCTTCGGCTTGTACTCCGACTCGCCCTTCTTCTCCACCGTGAAATTCTTGGAAAGCGCCTGCAAGAACGCTTCGGAAGAGAGACCGTTCAAGTCCTTCACGACACGATTGTAGTCCAAGATGGTCAACTGGCTGGCAGGGAAAGCCACCGCCATGAAGTAGTTATACTCCTCGTCACCCTTGTGGTTCGGATTCTGACGACGCTTCTCGTCACCCACCAAAGCGGCTGCGGCGGAACGGTGGTGTCCATCGGCGATATAGAGCGCCTTCATCTTGCCGAACTCCTCCGTGACAGTCTTAATGTCAGCGTCTTGGTCAATGAGCCAGAACTTGTGTCCGAAGCCATCGATAGGGGCGATGAAATCATACTCAGGAGTATTGGCGGTATATTTCTTGATCAAGCTATCCAATGTGGCGTTGTCCGGGTAAGCGAAGAAGACTGGTTCGATGTTGGCGTTGTTCACGCGCACATGCTTCATCCTATCCTCCTCCTTGTCGCGGCGGGTCAACTCATGTTTCTTGATGACACCCGTCATATAATCGTCCACGTATGCGCCGATGACGAGACCATATTGGGTCTTGCCGTTCATCGTCTGCGCATAGATGTAATACATCTCTTTGTTATCCTGAACGAGCCATCCCTTGTCCTGGAACTTCTGGAAATTCTCCGCAGCCTTTTCATAGACGCGCGGATCGTACTCGCTGGTACCTACCGGAAAGTCTATCTCTGGTTTGATGATGTGATAAAGGGACATCTCATTGTCTCCGGCCTCTGCGCGGGCCTCTTCGGAATCGAGCACATCATACGGACGGCTCTCTATTTTCTCTACTAAATTCTTTGGAGGGCGTATGCCCTTGAATGGTTTTACTATTGCCATGATCAGACTTAAAAGTTAAATATGCGCGAAGGTACGAATTAATTGAGAAATAGGGCAGATATGATTGCTAAATTATTACGCAAAGAATTACAAAGAGTGAATGATCCTTACAGATGCACTCATTGGCATGGGAAAACCTATTTAAAACGCATATTTTGCTATCGATTCATCAAATATATGTAATACCTTTGCGGAGAGAAAAAGTTGAGATGAAAAGAATTATTTACATCGCTATAGGATCGCTATGCGTCGGGCTAGGCACATTAGGTATATTCGTACCAGGATTACCCACCACCCCATTCATGCTGGCGGCATCATGGCTCTTCTACCGGAGCAGTCCACGTATGAGGGAGAAACTCCTGGCCTCATGGTTAGGCGTTTATATCCGTGATTATGAGAAGAATAAAGGGGTGACGCCCCGCGTCAAGATCATGGCGATCCTCATGATGGTGGTAATGAGCACCTTGTCCATCACCCTATTCATCGATAAGCTTTGCGTACGAATCATTGTGGCGGTCGCCTGCCTTATCGGAGTGGTTGTAGTCGGGTTCATCGTGCCGACGGTAAAGACCCCTCAGCAATAAATAGAGCTCAGATACAGCATGGTTTAGCTAGTCTCCCATAAACGGAGGAGACAAAAAAACCGTGGTGGTATAACAACATCTGCCTAATAATCAATCGGTTCAATTACACACATGTGCGAAAACGAGGGGGAAGTAGAGCCATCGGAGCATTCTCTTCTTGGTTAAAATAGTTGTGGGGATTCCTATCCTGCAATACAATATAGGCAAACAAGGAGAGGTTGGGCGACAACCGGACAAACTAGTCATCCACGAGTTTAGGGCAAGCCGCAGGGTTCCGGCACGGATAAAAAAAAGGGGTCAACCCGGATGGA
>DBYR01000001.1 GCA_002310215.1 Bacteroidales bacterium UBA1181 | reverse complement strand
TTCCCGAGCCTGAAAGGCTCATATAGATATAGCCTATGGCACCGCCATAGGTTATATTCATATCGTTATTTCACTATTCTTTTGGGGTAATACATTTGTACAAGTCGGGAACTACAGGTCTCCATATTCTCTAAATATCAAAAATTATTTTCTCTCACCAATATAATGAATCATAATTTCTAACCAAGGAGATATTTTTTCTAAAACTTTAACCGTGTCTCTTCTTTTTCTTCACTCTTGGGTTTCATGAATTCAAACTTCAGTGTTCTCTCCAAACCCTCTTCCATGGTAAAGGGTGGATTAAAGACGCTATGTGCTTTGTCCGCATTGAAACTGGTGGTTGCACAGAATTTTTTTACACGCACAGACGATATAGCTAACTTTTTCCCCGATATTTTAGAAAAAAGATCAAATCCGAATCCACCTAATATGCCTAAGAAATATGGAACATGGATAGTTGTGATTTTTTTATTTAAAACTTTGCTTACAATCGGAACCAATCCGTTCATTGTAAGGTCTGGTTTTTCTGCCCAGTTGAATACATTGTAGCCCTCTGTGACATTTTCGATCATATATTTCACAAAAGCTACTATGTTTCCTACATAGGACATTGATTTATAATTATTTCCATCCCCAACCATCATGTATTTCCCGCTGGCGATTTGTTTTAGCATATAATACATATTACCTTTTCTGCGTTCTCCAAACATAACTGCAGGACGGATGATGTCTATATTCCAATCTTGATGCTCTTCATACCATTTTTTTGTGAGTTGCTCTGCCTGCCATTTGCTTTTACCATAATGGTTGAACGGATCTTTGGGTTCGAAATCTTCCGCTGGATCGAGCTTGTCCAATCCGTAGACAGCTACAGAACTAAAGAATATCAATCTCTTTATTCCATTAACTTGCATTGCATTCAAAGTGTTTTCCATACCCTTTACATTGGTCTCATAATATAGCGATATCGGATAAACGTCATCTGTGTGTTGAGCAGCAAGAAGTATGACTAAATCAAAACCTTGAAGTGCTTTGTTCATTTGTTCTTGATTTCGGACATCTCCTATTTCCGTGATGTCATTAAAGAATATACTTGGAAGTAAGTCTATGTTTTTTATTTCATATTTTCCCGACTCTTCCTTCAATAAATCAATAATTCTTGTGCCTACAAATCCAGAAGCGCCAATCAATGCAATTTTCATGTCTCAAGAAACTTTAAATGTTGTCTATATTAGTTTATGATTTTTTCGTTTTTATGTTTTTAAGTAATATAAACTCCTATATGCTAAAAACATTACATAAAACAAAAATAAAAAATTGGTTGACAGTGAACCGCAAACTCCAATCGTTTGCCTTTATATCAACCAACTCTTTATATTCAGAAAAAGACTTTTCTGATGTCACAAATATAATAAAAATCCGAAAAGAGAAAAATGATCTGTCCCAGCCCTTCAGGCTGGCATGGAATCTGCGCCCTATCCTTACCCCAAGGCGTTGCCGTTGGGCTGTATCTGTTGCAGCCTTTCAGACTGAATGGCACGGATGAATATTACATCACAAAATAACGCATAACGGTGCCGTCCTCCCCCAAGGCGTTGCCGTTGGGCTATATTTGTCACAGTCTTTCAGGCTGATCGGTACGAACGAATATTGGCAAATTCCCTTAACAGCAGTTTCCCGAGCCTGAAAGGCTCATATAGATATAGCCTATGGCACCGCCATAGGTTAATCGGCGCATCCCACCACTCTCTCCCGAGCCTGAAGGGCTCGAACAAAATGGAACCGAGCATGAGCCCGTGTGAAATCAGGATGTGCGGTAATGGAACTCAAAACGGGGCGACACATAATTACACCGCAAAACATAACGGTGCCGTCTCCCCCACCCAAGGCGTTGCCGTTGGGCTAAATATGTTACAGCCTTTCAGGCTAGCCGGTACGGACGAATATTAGCAACCTCCCTTAGCGGCAAATTCCAGAGCCTGAAAGGCTCATATAGATATANNTATGGCACCGCCATAGGTTAATCGGCACATCCCACCACTCTCTCCCGAGCCTGAAGGGCTCGAACAAAATAAACCGGGCATGAGCCCGTGTGAAATCGGGTTGTGCGGTATGTTTGTTGCTTTTAAAATCACCCTCATTCGATGCCTATATACTTATGCGTCTGCAACGAAAGACGCCAATAGGGGTGTTCGAGGATATATCGCACCACCTCCTGGGTGTTCCGGCAAGAGCAGGGCTGCAGGAAATAATGGTCCGCACGGATTCCGCTGTGCCACCGCTCCACATCCACACCCGCCTGATAGACCACCTTCACCTCGTCCGCCTGCGTGAGCATAGGGTCCTTCCCCTCCTTGGGCGACAAGGTCAGCCAATCCAGGTTCGTCGGAACAGCATGTGTCCCGTTGGTCTCCATGGCCACCCGCTTGCCCAAAGCATGTAACCGATCCACCAACGTCTCCGTAGCCTGCAAACTGGGCTCTCCGCCCGTCAGGATGACCCAAGGCGCATTGTATTGGCTGACCTTACGGGCGATATCCTCCTCGCTCATCTCAGTGTAAGTCTCATGCTGCGTGTCACAAAAAGGGCAACGGAGGTTGCAGCCCGAGAAGCGCACAAACACGGCAGCCGTTCCCGTATGGAAACCCTCCCCCTGCAGGCTCTCGAATATCTCGTTAATCCTCTTCATAGGTAGCAGTGTTTCCCTCAGACTCTTGGACGGTCACCTTGTAGCAGGTGTCGATCTGCTGGCAAATCCAGTAGGCGAGGTTCTCCGCCGTCGGGTTCAAACCATCCAACACATCGTTGATGACCGTATGGTCCAACTTATCCTTGACGATCTTCTTGATATGGGAGAAATCGACGACCATGCCATCCTGGTTCAGGGTCTTGGACTTACAGTAAACCGTAATCACCCAATTATGTCCATGAAGATTCTCGCACTTGCTGGGATAAGACAAGTTCAGCCTATGGGCGGAAGATATCTCTATTCTTTTGGATATATAATACATAACGATTCGATTACTAGTTAGTTAATTAATCCTCATAGGGCGTCAGGTCCTCGATGCCTGCGGCGGCCAGCGCCTCTTTGCGCTCCCTGCACGTGCCGCACTTGCCGCAATGGATCTCTCCCCCTTTGTAGCAACTCCACGTTCGGGTGTAATCGATGCCCAGAGCCTTTCCCTTGCGGGCGATTTCACCCTTGGTGATGTTCGTGTAAGGCGTCTCCAGCGTGATGCCCTCATACGTGCCCGCAGCGATGGCTGCGCTCATCGCCTCCACAAAGGCGGGACGACAATCCGGGTAGATGGTATGGTCGCCACCATGGTTCGCCATCATCACATGCTTCAGTCCGTAGGTCTCCGCCAGCCCCGCCACGATGGCGAGCATGATGCCATTGCGGAACGGCACGACGGTCGACTTCATGTTCTCATCGTCATAATTGCCCTCCGGGATAGCCTCCGAGCCCTCCAGCAAGGAGCTTCTGAAATATTGTTTCATAAAGGCCAACGGAATCGTTATATGCTTGATGCCCAACTTCTCGCAATGGTAACGCGCGAAAGGGATCTCCTTGTCGTTGTGGTTGCTGCCGTAGTGGAAGGAGACCGCCAAGGCGATATCATCCCTATATTCATAGAGCATGGTGGTGCTGTCCATGCCACCTGATAAGATGAGTATACTATCTTTCATAAGGAAGGAAATAACAGAGATGGATAAATCAGATGGTATGGTTCATTTGCGCCAAAAGGCGAGCCCTCTTCATCTCCTGATGCGCCTCATCCGCATAGTTGGCGAAAGGGTAGATGGAGATACCGCCCCGAGGGGTGAAGATGCCCACCACCTCCAAGTAGCGCGGACTCATCAGCTTGACCAAATCCTTCATGATGATATTGATGCAATCCTCATGGAAGTCGCCATGGTTGCGGAAACTGAAGAGATAGAGCTTCAGCGACTTGCTCTCCACCATGCGCTCGTTCGGGATATAGTTGATGATGATCTTCGCGAAGTCCGGCTGCCCCGTCTTCGGACACAGACTGGTGAACTCAGGGCAGTTCAGGGTAACTAGATAATCCTCCTCCTGGTGTTTGTTGACGAACGTCTCCAAGACCTCTGGCGAATAGTCGGTAAGGTAAACCGTCTTCTTCTCGCCCAATAGGGTTACCCCCTCTAATTCATTCTCTGTTCTTGACATAATGTATTTAGTTTAAGAGGAAATACTTCAAAGCTCTATCACAAAAAAACAAAGAGAAGAATCAAGTCCTAATTGACTAACTCTTAATTCTTAACTCTTAATTCTTAATTAATTATATACGTTCTCAATCTCCACGACGTACACCGTATGGAAACCGCCACCCGGCTTGTCGTTGTACCATTTCCCCAAGATCTCCTTATCGAGGAAATCGGCCTGTTTCATATCCGACTTAAAGAGCTTGCGGCAGTCCAACGTCAGGCGAGCCTCAGCGAAGGAGACCGTGCCCGACTCCAGCGAGACAGGTGTGAGTCCCGCCTCCTTCACCTTATCGCAGTCCCTACCCGACTTCGATCCGCAGACCTGCAGTGCCTTGCGTTGCGACTCAGGGAAGAACGAGAGCGTCAGGCGCTCATTCCGCTCGATGAATTCGTGGGTATAACGCTCCGGGCGAACGAAAAGGAAAGCCACCGGACGGTTCCACAACCATCCCAAGCCACCCCACGAAGCGGTCATCGTATTGAAATGGGAGGAATCACCCGAGGTGATCAACATCCACTCCGTTCCAATCAGCTGAAAAACATCCTCCTTAGCGAGGAGGGAAATATCTTGTTTCTTCATATCATTTACCAATCAATCGGGAAAGCGAATTCATTCGGCGGAGACTTCGCCCGCCCTCACGTTCGACAACGGGTCCGCATCCTCATTCTTATCCTCGTCCTTATCTTCTCCCTTCCAGTTATCAATCAACTCATTCAGGTGGAGAGCAGGGAGCACCTTATCGGCCACCATCTTGATCGGGCCATACAGTTTCGATTCGTTCAGCGTCTCCTCGGAGATCAGCTCCACCTTCTGGTTAAACATATCGAAAGAGCGGACCATAGCGCTCAGGACCAACAATATCTTCAGGAAAGAGAAGATCGCGCCCAACAACTTATTCAACCATCCCAACATCACCACGCTCAGCAGTTTGCTGACGAGCAACGCAAGGAAGTGGACACCCACCAGACCCAGGACCAACGTCAGGACGAAAGCCACGACGGGAGAAGTGGCACCCACAATGCCGAGGGTGGAGGCGAACCAGCCAGCGATCGGCAGGGAGTAGTTCTTGGCCAAATATATCGCCACGACAATACCGAGCAACCCGGAGAGCTCAAGGACAAAGCCCTTGCGCAACCCTTTGAAGACTCCGAAGTAACCCAGAATCACCAAGAATATCAGGTCTATCAGTAACATAACGATAACATATAAATTTAGAAAGGGAAAGAAGGCGTCTTACAACGTCCTCTTCACCTCAACCTGTTCGAAGCTCTCTATCAAGTCGCCGACTTGTATATCGTTGTAGCTTGCGACGTTCAAACCGCAGTCGAAGCCAGTCGTAACCTCCTTGACATCGTCCTTGAAACGCTTGAGGGAGGCCAAATCGCCCGTGTAGACCACAATACCGTCACGGATGACGCGAACCTTGTTGCCGCGTTTGATCTTACCGTCACGCACGATACAACCAGCGATCGTACCCACCTTGCTGATCTTGAAGGTCTCCTGTACCTCAGCGGTACCCACGATCTGCTCCTTGTATTCAGGTGAAAGCATACCCACCATGGCATCCTTCATCTGCTCGATAGCGTCGTAGATGATAGAGTAGAGACGTATATCCACGCCCTCGTTCTCCGCAATCTTACGCGCGGATTGGGAAGGACGCACCTGGAATCCCACGATGATGGCATCCGCCGTAGCGGCGAGCATGACATCCGATTCGGAGATCTGTCCGACAGCCTTGTGGATGACGTTGACAGCGAACTCCTCCGTGGAGAGTTTCTCCAAAGAGTCCTTCAATGCCTCGGCGGAACCGTCCACGTCCGCCTTCACGATGATGTTCATCTCTTGGAAGTTACCCAATGCACGACGACGGGCGATCTCCTCGAGGGTCAAGTGCTTAGCCGTACGCAAGCCCTGCTCACGTTGCAACTGCTCACGCTTGTTAGCGATCTCGCGGGCCTCCTGCTCCGTCTCGAAGACGTTGAAGTTATCACCCGCCTGAGGGGCACCGTTCAAACCTAAGATAACGGCAGGCTCTGAAGGTTTCGCCTCGGTGATGCGTTGGTTACGCTCGTTGAACATCGCCTTGATACGGCCGAAGTTCGTACCAGCCACCACGATATCACCCACACGGAGCGTACCGTTGCTCACCAGCACGGTAGAGACGTAACCACGTCCCTTATCCAACTGGGACTCGATGATGGAACCCACCGCACGGCGGTTCGGATTAGCCTTCAAATCAAGCATTTCAGCCTCCAACAAGACCTTCTCCATCAATTCCTTCACACCCAAGCCCTTCTTGGCGGATATATCCTGTGACTGGTATTTACCACCCCACTCTTCCACCAAGTAGTTCATATTCGCCAAGGCCTCCTTGATCTTGTCAGGGTTAGCCGTTGGCTTATCCACTTTATTGATTGCGAACACAATAGGCACACCCGCCACAGAAGCGTGGTTGATGGCCTCGATGGTCTGCGGCATGACGTCATCATCCGCAGCCACTATGATGATAGCGATATCCGTCACCTTCGCACCACGGGCACGCATGGCGGTGAAGGCCTCGTGACCTGGCGTATCCAAGAAAGTGATCTGCTGGCCGCTGCTCAACGTCACGTTATAGGCACCGATGTGCTGGGTGATACCACCCGCCTCACCGGCGATCACGTTCGTCTTACGGATATAGTCCAACAAGGAAGTCTTACCATGGTCGACGTGACCCATGACCGTGACGATAGGCGGACGAGGAACCAAGTCAGCCTCGTCGTCCTTCTCCTCATGGATAGCGGCCACCACTTCGGCGCTCACATATTCCGTCTCGAAGCCGAACTCCTCCGCCACGATGTTGATGGTCTCCGCATCCAGACGTTGGTTGATGGACACCATCAATCCGAAGTTCATACAAGTACTGATGACCTGCGTGACAGGCACGTCCATCATCGTCGCCAGCTCGCTGACGGTCACGAACTCCGTGATCTTCAGTTTGCTCTGTTCCAGCTTCTCCTGCTCCTCTTCCTCCTGCATCCTGAGGGATTGGAGTTCACGTTTCTCACGACGGTGCTTGGAGCCCTTCGTCTTCTGGCCTTTGCTGGTCAAGCGAGCCAACGTCTCCTTGATCTGCTTCTGTACCTCCTCCTCGTCTACTTCCGGACGGATGATACCACCACCCTTCTTGAAGTTCTTCTTGTTGGACTTATCACCGTTATTAGCGTTTTCGCCGTTGTTGTTTCTGCCGTTATTCTTATTGTTTCTGTTCTCACCGTTACCGCCTTTGAAGTCAGAGATATCCACACGTTCCTTTTGGATACGTTTACGTTTCTTTTTGTGGTCCTCATCTCCTCCGAGGCCATCGCCATTTCCGTTTTTAGCGGAGTCACCCCTATTGAAGTTGCCTTTGTTATTACGTTGTTCACGTTCCTTCTTACGCTCCTCCTTGGACTTCTTCTCTGGGCGTGTCCTTTGGTTCAGGGAGTCCAAATCGATCTTACCCACCACATTGATGGTAGGCTTCTTGTCTGGAGTGGCAAGCGAATAAACAGACGGATTATTTTCGATATTATGTCCATTGGATTGAGCAGGGGATTCCTCAGAAGAGTCATTCGCTGTTGGTGTCTCAACAACGTTCTTCAGTGATTCATCCTCACCAGTAGTTTTTTCATCAGGAGCAGTGGCAGGAGCAGTCACCTCAGGCTCCTCCTTCACAGGAGTCTGAACAGGCTTCTTGCCAAGGTTAGCCAAGTCAATCTTACCGACCGCCTTGATTTTTGGGCGTTGGTCTTCCGGCAAAGTAGTTTCCACCACCTCACGTTTCGGTTCGCCAAAATCCTTGATCTGAACGGAGCCACGATTGTTATCCTTCATCTTGTTACGGCTACGAATCGTCTCCTCCATTTCAATTTTCTGCTTCTGGTCCTTATCGAACTCCATGCGCAGAAGGTTCTCCTCCTCGTCGGTCAACTTATAGTTTGAATTGTCACCGTCGACATTGAAGCCCTTCTTCGAGAGGAATTCCACCGCTGTGGAGACACCCACATTCAATTCTTTCGCTATTTTACTTAATCGTATAGACATATATCGTTTTTAGTTGTTTACACAAAAATATTCCGTCACAAAAGGCAGTCGGTGCGAGGCCGACAACCCCTTACTCCTCCGTTTGGGACTCTTCGCCCGCAGGCTCCTGATCGTCGAACTCGGCGCGCAGGATACCGATGACCTCGTCCACCGTCTCCTCTTCCAAGTCGGTCTTCGTGATCAACTCCTCCCGAGGGATCTTCAGCACATCCTTCGCCGTATCGCAACCGATACCCTTCAGGATATCAACGATCCAAGGGTCGATCTCGTCGAGGAACTCATCCAAGTAGATATCCTCCTCATCCTGGCCCTCAGGTAATTCGCGGAACACCTCGATCTGATAGTCGGTCAGCATACCCGCCAAGCGGATGTTCATACCACCCTTACCGATCGCCAAGGAGACATCCTCAGGGCGAAGGAAGACCTCCGCGCGCTTGTGCTCCTCGAAGAGGCGGATGGAAGATATTCTAGCAGGGCTCAAGGCTCTGGAGATGAACAAAGAGATATTGTTCGTATAATTGATCACATCAATGTTCTCGTTACGAAGCTCACGCACGATGCCATGGATACGGGCACCCTTCATGCCGACGCAAGCGCCCACAGGATCGATACGGTCGTCATAAGACTCCACAGCCACCTTGGCACGCTCACCTGGAATGCGGGCGATGCGGCGGATTGTGATCAAACCGTCGTTGATCTCAGGCACCTCCAATTCGAACAAGCGTTGGAGGAACAAGGAAGAAGTCCTCGAAAGGATAATCTTAGGGTTGTTGTTCTGGTTATCCACCTTAGCCACCACCGCACGCACCGTGTCGCCCTTGCGGTAGTAGTCTGAAGGAATCTGCTCAGACTTAGGCAAGAGCATCTCGTTGTTGTCCTCGTCGAGAAGGAGAACCTCCTTCTTCCAAACTTGGTACACCTCGCCAACCACGATGGTACCGATCTTCTCCTTATACTTGTTGTACAAGCTATCTTTCTGCAAATCAAGAATCTTGGAAGACAATGTCTGACGGAGGTTCAAGATAGCGCGACGGCCAAAAGAGGCGAAGTCAACCTTGTCGGTAACATCCTCACCCACTTCGAAATCCTCGTCGATCTTACGAGCTTCCGAGAGGGAAATCTGGACATTGGAGTCCTGTAAATCAGCATCCTCCACGACGGTCCTATTCCTATAGATCTCGAAATCCCCCTTGTCCGGGTTGATGATCACATCGTAGTTTTCGTCCGTTCCGAACATCTTTGAGATCACGCTGCGGAAAGACTCCTCCAACACGCTGATCATCGTGCTTCTGTCAATGTTCTTCAACTCTTTGAACTCCGCAAAAGTATCGCTCAAACTAATTGATTCTTGCTTTGCCATAATTATTTAAACGTTATTATATATTTTGTATATTTCACTTGATCATAAGAGAACGTCATGACCTCCGTCACCTCGACCTTCTTCTTCTCGCCCTCCTTCTTCACCTTCTTCGTCACCTCCAAGCCGAAGTTAGCCTCCGTCACGTTCACCAACTTGCCCGTGTGCTTAGGGCCGTTGGCTACCTGCACCTCCACGTCGCATCCCTCATACTTCTTGTACTGCTGAAGGACAACAAACGGAGAAGTGAGCCCGGCGGAACCAACCTCCAACTCGAAATCCTCCACGTCACGGTCCAACTTGGACTCGATGTGGCGGGAGAGCTCAGCGCAATAATCGATGGAGACATCCTCGTTAGAGTCTATCGCCACCGTGATGCTATTGTTCTTGTCCACCTTCACCTCGACAAGGAAATAGGGGGAATCCGCAATATACGCCTCGACAATCTCTCTTATGTTTTTTTCGTCTATCATTACGTACCTTAAGACAACAAAATAGGGGACCTCAGTCCCCTTCACAATTCTTACTAACGGCGCGAAGGTACATATAATTCGCCAAAAAACAAACATTATAAGCAAAAACGCACGTTTTTTGCCTATTTTTTTATGACATGTCTCCTGAAAACCTTATCCATCTACAAAAAAAGACCGTTGCCAAGAGGGGATGAACATACAGAATCTCAACCACTTATAAATATAAGAGGTGGTCAGTAGGGAGATGGGGGGACCACCGACATATTTTTTCAGGGCAAAGGGAAGGAGACGACACGCCACAGTGATGCAATATACATATAGATAATTAAACGCTGAAGATAAAGATAAAAACAAAAGCAATGTCAATATGTGAAAAAGAGTAATTTTTTTCGTTCTTAAAAAAATCATTTTTAGGGTAAAAAAAAGGCGTTTCACAGAACAAAACGCTCAAAACAACCTTTTTAGGAGGAACAGGTCAAAATAAATTTGTTGAATATTATTACAGAATTCAATTCAAAATAACTACATTTGCGATGTAAAAGGGTTAGAAGACCCAGATGAATTCTCCGTTGGGGAGACGAAGTTTGGGGAAGGGATAAGTAAATTATTATTATAGTTTTCATACATATAACGCCATGATTTACACAAGGAAAAAATGGTTGTTAACCATACTATGTGTGGGGTTGACATCGCTATGTTGGGCACAACAGAGCGTTAAATCCTTGATAGTTGAGTTTAACAGCCCAGAGCACAATCGCACAGAATTAGTTTTCGCCCTCAGCGAAACGCCAAAGTATTGGACTCAAGGCGACAATCTCATCATAGAGAGCAAAAGCCTTAAGGGGGAAGTATCCATCGACAACGTCAAAGAGATACGGTTCGCGAAAGCGCACCCCACCTCATCCGTCTCATCGATCACGGCCAATGAGATCTCAGTGTACCCGAATCCTGCCATCGAAAGCATCAGCATCCGGGGCATCCAAGATCCGAAATCCGTGACATTGACGGATCTTTCCGGACGTCTTCTGGAAGTCGACATGACACAGAATGACGGTGAGTTATTTTTTAATGTAGCGGGTCTGACCCCTTCGACCTACATCTTAGGGATAGACGGCAAAACCTTTAAATTCGTGAAAAAATGAAAAAGCAGGCACTATTAGGGGCGATGTCCATCTTTTTCATGGGACAGGCCCTCGCTCAAAACACGGTGACCATCCACAAGAAGGATGGATCCACCATCGAATACCCGCTTTCGTCGGTCGACACCTTATTGGACAACGAAAGCACGCATAAGATGACGCTTTCCTACGGGAAAGAAGATAGGACATTGGCGCCAACATCGGTAATCGCAGAGAACAAAGTTGACCTTAGTAAAAAGGATGTAATCCAAAGCTACAACGTGTTGCGCTCGATCTCTTTCTCGTCCAAGGACAACTCCAAGCTACAAGAGGATGTCGATGTGACGATCGACGATTCGAAGATCACATTGGTATTCCCATACCTGACGGATTTATCGAGCCTCAAAATGAGTTTCGAGACGACAGGAAGCTACGTTTACTTTAACGGAAAAAAGATTGAAAGCGGTGCCAGCTGCGACTTCTCCCAGGAGAGAGAGATCAAAGTGGTAGCCTTCAACGGAGACATCAGAACCTACAATATAGCAGTGATCAATTCCGGCTTGCCGATCCTCGAGTTCAGCACTAGCGGAAAGATCGGAGACGACTGGGCAGCAGGAAAGATCAGCATCAAAGATGCCAAGGGGAAGGAGAGCTTCTCCAACTCAACGGTAGAGATCAAAGGTCGAGGCAGTCACTTTAAAGAGAAACTCAAGAACTCCTATAACCTGAAATTCGAGGATAAGGTGTCGATCATGGGTCTATCATCCGCCAAGAGATGGGTGTTACTCTCCAACGCATACGACAAGACATTAATCCGTTCGTCTGTCGCATTCGACCTCGCGGCATCCGACATGTTCTCCTTCAACTGGACTCCTAAAAGCCAACCTGTCGAACTGGTTCTCAACGGGAAGTACGTGGGAAGTTACACTTTGGTGGAGCAAATACGTGTCTGCGAAGGAAGGGTCGAAGACGGCCAAATCATCTCCGCAGAGGGCTCCTACAACGAAGGGGACGACTTCTTCCAACTGAAGGAGAGC
Source organism: Bacteroidales bacterium UBA1181 (assembly GCA_002310215.1). Classification (GTDB taxonomy): domain Bacteria; phylum Bacteroidota; class Bacteroidia; order Bacteroidales; family Paludibacteraceae; genus UBA1181. Next base: position 9,444 of record DBYR01000001.1, on the reverse strand, counting down.
GGCATGACCATCATCATGCGTGACCCTGAGACGGGCGTCTCCGGCACCAAACTGATGCGGACGCAGAAGCTGATGGAGGAATTGGAAAGCGAAATGAAATCCAAGTCCAACTTCACTAAGAGACTCGACCTGCAGAGCTTCGCCGACTGGTTCATCCTCAATGAGCTCATGAAGAACGAAGAGGCCATCTCATCCGATGCATACATGGTTGTGTCAGACAATGGCATCATCAGCATGGGACCAATCTGGGACATGGGCAAATGCATGGGCAACGAATATGGAGACGGCGTCAAGAACTCCATCTTAGAAGGAACATCCTGGTTCAGCTATCTACTGCAGAATTCCGACTTCAAAAAACTTGCGAAATCAAGGCTGGATCAAGTGATTAAGAGCAAAGCTTCCATCGAACAAATCATCAACAAACGGGCTCAGGCCATAAAATATTCGGCCGCAGGAAACGAGATGGTTTGGAATAGTTTGGGGGCACAAAATCCTGACTACGAGACCGTATCGGAACAATACGATTTGGAAGTCTCCAAACTAATCGATTGGATAAACAACCGATTGGCATGGATGGAAGAGAATTTAAAATTTTAACGGACTCACTTAAAACTGAATAAAATGAAACGAAATATATTTTCATGCATGCTATTGCTCCTCGCCGCCGCACCGGTCACGGCGCAAAAAGAGATTCAGGCGGAGGGGACCAACGGAACGGACTATTTCGACTGGGAATTGGTCGATTCAGTTCGCTACGGGAAGGAGATTCAACACATCGACCTCAACCTCTCCGTGGATGATATCCAGAAGATAACCTTCTCCATGAAGGACAAAATAGACATTAACCAATCGGACAAATCGGTGGACGGCAACAAGTTGGAACGTGTTTACCTCACAGCCGAATCCAACGAGGGAATCATATTGGCGGATGTCGAAGGAACAAAGAACGGCAACTCATTTACCATCTTCGTACCTTATCTGAAGGACCGGAACTCATTGGCTCTCTCCTTCGTCACGAAAGGGAAAGTCTATGACTTGAAACAATCCTTACAAAAAAGCGGTGTCACCAAACAAAGCTTCGCCCAAACCGTCACATATAAAGTTGTGGCCGCAAGCGGAGAGATGGACACCTACACCGTAGAGATCAACAACTCCGGACTCCCTGTGATTAAGATAACCACCACAGACGATGAAGCGGTTTCCAACAACTGGTCTACGCTTTGTCCTGCGGAGATCATGCCGAACGACAAGGCTCCATTCTCGGTGGACCTCTCAGTTAAATTCAAAGGAGGGAAGTATTCTCAGGCAGCCAAGCGTTCCTATAGTCTCAAACTCGACAAGAAGACTGATTTATTCGGCTTGTCCAAGGGAAAGAGATGGACTTTACAGGCAAACAATGACGATAAGTCCTTGCTTAGAAACCGAATCGGTCAATTCATGAGTTCGGATTGGACAGACTTGGGATGGACTCCATCTTCCCAAGCAGTCGAGCTGATCGTGAACGGAAAGCACATGGGTAGTTACGTGTTGAGCGAAGATCCACGCATCGCGGAGGACCGCGTCAACTCCGGCATCCTGCTGGAAGCGACAGACGAGGCGGACGACACCGATCCACATTTCCAAGCGGAGACCTCCAAGATCCATTTCAAACTAGTGGATCCTGACGACGCTAACCTTTCCGATGCGGAAAAAGCCATCAATGACTTCGAGAAAGCATTATACGGCTCGAACTTCAAGGATGCCAGCAGAGGCTACCGCAACCTCATCGACGTAAACAGCTTCGTGGAGTGGTACCTCATCAACGAGATATGCGGCAACTCGGAAGCGGCTTTCGAATCCAACTGCTACCTCAACATCAACAGCGAGGGAAAGATTGTGATGGGACCGATCTCCAACATGGAGGACTATCTCGGCAACAACAGCGCATCGTATGAGGGATTCACCCTCAGGAAAGAGGGCTGGTTCGCCCGCCTGTTCGAGGACCCTTACTTCGTGGGATTGGTCGCCGAGAAATTCAACGACATGAAAGGAAAGCTCTCAGCGCTTGAGACAGAGACGGACGGCATGAAGGCCGAAATCGTAGCATCCTTCATCGGCAACGAGGCATTGTGGGACGCTAACGGTCTGGCTACAGCCGGAGGCGGAGAAATAGAAGGTGCTCTACGGAAAGAGCTCTCGGCCATCAACGAATGGCTGTTAAGGAGAGTCAACTGGCTCGCCACCAGATTCGAAAATGACGCGAAGACAGCCAAGGATGATAAGAACGGAAGCAATGAGATCACTGAGTTCTCTCTCTCGAAGAACAGCAACGGCAACGCACTGCTCTCCGACTACAAGGCAACCATTTCGGGCAACAACATAGACGTGTTCGTTCCTTACTTGGTGGAATTCAACTTGGAAGCCTCCATCAAAACATCCAACGGCGCGACCGTCTATGCGGATGGCGAAGAGGTGAAGAGCGGCGCAAAGGTTAATTACTTGAAGACGAAACAGTTCAAGGTAGTTTCCTCTTCGGGTGACGTACGTACCTACAACGTGAACGTCCACAACAGCGGCATCCCAGTATTGTACATCAATACGCCTAACAACAAAGCCATCACTTCCAAGACGGAATGGATCGACAGAACCGACATGATCATGTACAACGTGGACGGAACCGTGAACTACGACGCCGGATCGGACAAGGTACAGATTAAAGGACGTGGTAACTCCACATGGGACGCAAGCAGCGACAAGAGACCATACGCCATCAAGCAGAACAAGGAGGACGAAGTATTGGGCATGCTGGAGCACAAAAGATGGATCTTGCTCGCCAACTACTACGACGCAACCTTCCTGAGAAACGAGATGGCGAACTACCTCTCCAAGAGATACACCACGGCAGACTGGTCGCCAAGTGGCTTCAACGTGGAATTAGTACTCAACGGGAAGCACGTGGGCAACTACTACTTCTGCGAGCAAGCCAAGATCAACAAGAACAGAGTACCAGGCGAATATCTGGTAGAGGCCGACTATAAAGTGAAGTCAACCGGCGGTGGCGGCTTCATGTGGGGCGGCGGTGGCGGCGGCGGTAACGCTGGCTACCAATTCGAAGGTGAGAAGAGTAAGAACGTCTTCAACGTCAAGCATCCTGAAGTACCAGACAATAGCCAAGAGCTGCAATATGTAAAAGGCAAAATCAATGATTTGGAGAATGCCTTGTACGGCAACAATTGGAGTAAAGTGAAGGAACTAATCGACCTTCCTTCCTTCGCCGACTGGTACGTCATCAAGGAGTTGAGCAAGGACTACGATGGTAACATGTTCACCAGCTGTTACTGCCACATCATGAAGGATGGCATCATCCGTATGGGTCCGGTATGGGACTTCGACCTCGCCTTCGGTGGTAACCCGTTCGAGACCATGTTCGGCGGTGGTGGCGGCATGTGGGGCGGTGGCGGTGGCGGCACCGACTACGCTTGGTACAACAAGCCAGAGGATTACTACATCGGCGCCAAAGAACAAGCGACAGGCACCAACTGGTTCCTCAAATTCTTCGCACAGAAAGAATTCCTTGCCTTAGTAAAGGAGAGAATCGATTGGATGGTGAACGACATGGATGTCATCATGGCCTACATCGATCAAAAAGGTAAAGAGAATGAGTTGTCAGCAACAGCCAACAAGGTCGGCTACTCCGCAAGCAGCGGCGGTGGCGGCATGATGTGGGGCGGTGGCGGTGGCGGCACCAACAACGTCTCAATCGAAGACTACCAAAAATCCATCGATGTCATGAAGAAATTCATCAAGGAAAGACTTCTCTGGATCCAAAAAGATCTGCAAAGCAGAGGATTATAATTACTTAAACATAACACAAGCGAGGGGGTTGTCCATTGTGGGCGACCCCCTCGCTTCGTATAAATATCATTGAGCAGGATGGTCTAACCTATCCTCCCCGAAACATCACACCACAGACCCATGCAATCCCAATGGGACGTTCGTGCATCGTTCCTCCCATTCCTTCATTCTAAGCTCCATTTCGGAGGGGGAAAGGCGGCAAGGAAGATAAATATAATCACAAAAAAAGGAGGTCCATTCAGACCCCCTTTCCCGATTCATAAATCTGTAATATATTACTTCTGAGCCGAACCAGCTTCCTTGCCAAGCAAATCGACCTTAAAGATCAATGCGGCGTTGCCAGGAATAGCATTACCAGCTCCGCGCTCACCGTAAGCCAATTCAGAAGGAATCATCAACTCCCAAGTAGAACCAACCGGCATCATCTTCAACGCTTCCGTCCAACCCTTGATCACGCCATTCACAGGGAATTTGACGGATTGTTTACGCTCGTAGGAACTATCAAAAACCGTGCCGTCCACCAGTTTGCCTTCATAGTTCACTTCCACGATATCAGTCTCCGCAGGGATAGCGCCATTACCAGCCTTGATGATTTTGTACATCAATCCGCTTTCTGTGGTCTTCACGCCCTCCTCTTGCTTGTATTTCTCGATGGCCTCATCGGATTTAATCTTCATCATTGCGGCAGCGGCTTTACGCTCTTCCTCCATCTTCTTCTGAGCCTCTTCGCGCATCTTCATGTTATACTTCTGAAGTATCTCGTAAGCCTCTTCCCGTGTCATGGCGAATTTAGCGGAATCATTGGCGAGACCCAAGGCAAACGCTTGGCTGAAGATCTGCTTGTTGCCGTTAATGTCCGGATTGTCTAAATATTTGCCATATTCGGTACCCCCCACTAAACCTTGCGCATAGCTGACCGTATCCATGTAACTCTCCATTTTTGCCGTCTTCACATTGTTGCCACAAGAGGAGAAGAACGCTGTTCCCGCAACTACGGCGAGAACTGAAACTAATACTTTTTTCATCTCTTTTTTATTGTTGAAATTTATTCTGTTTTACGTTGATATTGTTGGAATTGGTACTTCTCACCCTTGATGACCGCCTGGTCCGGGTTGGTCACGTCCAATAATTCCACCTCAAAGATGAGGGTGGAGAATGCCGGGATAGGGCCTTGACCATGTTCTCCGTATCCCAAGTCGGAAGGAATGTAGAATTTGAATTTGGATCCGACTGGCATCAGTTGCAGACCCTCCGTCCAACCTTTGATCACACCTTTCAGTTCGAACTCGGCCGGTTCACCACGTTTGTAGGAGCTGTCAAACTCTTTTCCGTCCATCAATGTACCGACGTAATGCACTTTCACCCTACTGTTAGGAGAAGACGGTTTGTTGCCGTCACCCATCTTCAGCACCTCGTACTGAAGCCCGGAAGGTGTTTCGATAACCTCAGGACGCTTTTTGTTCTCGGCCAAGAACTTTTTTTGCTCCTCCATGCGCTTTTGGTTCTCGGCGTCTTGGGCTAATTTCAAGTTCTTTTGGATGATTTCATTCGCATTTTTCTCAGGGAATGCCAAGGTGAGCGTATCGTCTTTAATCATTTTGTTGAGCGCTTCCAAAAGCAAGTCTTTGTCATACGGTCCACCTGGCAGGTTGGACAAGGTCTGGTTGATACTCTTGGCGAACTCCAAACCGAATGCGTAGCTGGTGGAGTCCTTTGCTGTTTTGAGCGCTACTGTCTCTGACTTGGCTTTTTTAGGCTTTGCCTCAGTGGTATAGGCGGCGCATGCTGCGATGAGTGCCGCCGTTAAAACGATCTTTTTCATGTGATTGATATTAGATGATTTGAAGAAGTTCTACATCGAATATGAGGGTGGAATGTGGTCTGATCACATCGCCTGCCCCATGCTCTCCATACGCGAGTTCCGATGGCACGAAGAGCCTCCACTTGGAGCCCACTGGCATCAACTGCAGCGCCTCCACCCATCCTGCGATCACCTGGTTGACAGGGAAGTCGGCCGGTTGGTTGCGGCGGTACGAACTGTCGAACACGGTTCCGTCGATGAGGCGGCCCTCATAGTGGCAACGAACAGTGTCCGAAGCTTTCGGTTTAGGTCCATTACCCTCTTGAAGGACGGTATATTGCAATCCGCTCGTTGTCGTGACAACTCCCTTCTGTGTCTTATTCTTCTCCAGGAAGGCATTCCCTGCCTCCTTGTTTTTTGCGTCCACCTCGTCTTGTAACTTCGCGAAGTGTTGACCAAGGATTTGTTGCGCCTCTTCCGGCGTCATATCAGGTTCCTTGCCGCTAAACACGTCGGAAATTCCTCTTGTCAATTCCCCTATGTTTAAGTCTTTTATCCCTGCGCTTTTGAGGTTTCCCGCCATGCTTATGCCTAACGCGTAGCTGATTTTGTCCATTTCTAAAAATATTCTTTATTGTTTGTCTTAGCACAAAGGTAGGTAAAAAAATTATCGGAATAGCCTCTATTTGAAAAATTATATTGTCTTCGAGCCATTTGTAAATATTTTTTATAATTTTGTTAGTGTGTAACAGGTTAGAATCACTATTAACTAAATTATAAAAATATGGAATTGCTAATTTTTCTCGCTATTGGAGCATTGGCTGGTTTCTTGGGAAGCAAATTGTTTTCCGGCGCCAGCAAGGGTTTGTTGGTCAATATGATCGTCGGTATCATCGGTGGTATCTTGGGCGGATGGCTCTTCGGCCTCTTGGGATTCGAGTCTGCCGGCATCATCGGACAAATCGTGACCGCCACTGTAGGTTCTATCCTCTTGTTGTGGATCATCTCCAAGTTCAAATGATGGCTAACTAACCCCTGGTGGGGGAATAAGGAAAAGGGTGTGTCGAAACCGCTTGGTATTGACACACCCTATTTGTTTGTATGACGTGGATCTCTCCATGCGAGGAGGAATCCCTTTTCTCATCGTCTCCGCATACATACCCTGCTGCTGACAACCTGATTGTCCGCACTCTTCCTCACGACGATGACGGGTTCATTCTCTGGCATCTCGCGCAGAGGAATACCTGTCATGGAATAATATACTTCGTTGTACAAAGCCGAATCATTTCTATAGTCCTCGTTCCACGTAAGGGAATTCAACAAATTAAAATACATAAACTGGTTACATTTTGTAAAATCATCATTATATGGCCAATAAACATCCCAGTAACTATGATCTTGGCTGGTAAGCATCACACCAAAATAACCAAGATAGGAGGAAAGATCTTGAGGAATAGTTAGATACACGGAGCCCAATTGTACAGAAAGAGTGTATCTCGTCAAATTTGCGGATATAGTATCAACCATCAATGAGGAATAGATTATATCTTCTATCTCAGAAATATAGGCAGTAAATCCACCAGGCATAACTATCAAACCACAATGTTCAAAAAATTCACCTGGCATACCGTTGTATACGCCTCCAATGTATGATGTTATTCGCACGGTTTCAACCCCATCACAAGAAGACATAAAACTCATGGTCAAAATAGAGTCCTGTAGGTTCCATTCCAACCCCCACACCGAATCCTTTTGGAATTCCTCCTGTTGTTGGGCAAAACATGTGCCCCCGAAGAGGAGTGACAAGCCCACGATCACTAATGTTTTCAAATTTTTCATATTCCTAAATTTCAGATTTGACATATTTTTTTTGAACGACATTTCAGACCTGACACTACATCATAGATATTGTTATCCATAGGCTTCAACTACACATTGCGTGTCAGACACATCCATGGTACGTCTCTGTTATTTGAACTTCCCCAACTCATAGATGGCGGGCAGGGCCTTGCCGTTGTTGTCGTCGAAGAGTCCCCGGTTGATCCAGTTGTCGATGACGCCGTTGCCGTTTTCCTCAGGGAACCACCAATAGAGTCCGTCCACGTTGTCATGCTTCTTCAACTCTATGATGAGGTCTTCCGTGAACTTACGTTGCCCTTCGGGGGTGGCTGGCCATTTGTTCCGGAAGTCGTAGCTGATGCCATCGTTCGGGAACCATTGGTAGTAGTAGGCGGTCTCCACGATCTGCACCCTTTTGTCCGGGAAGCTCTGCTTCAGTCGGTTGAGCGTGTTGGCCAGGACGGAGAGGTCGTTGTGCCAGAAGGGGTAATAACTCAGCCCGATGATGTCATAATCCACGTTGTGGTCTTTGATGCGCTTGAAGTAGTTGTAGCTCACGTCGGGTTGCCCCGAACGCTCTATGTGGATGATGATCTTCGCCTTCGGGCATACTTCCCTGCAGGCCTTGGAAGCGTTTTGGAGGAACTGGGAGAATACGTTCCAGTTCTGGTCGCTGCTTGGGTTCACCTTTCCCGTGTTCCACAGCATTCCGTAGGAGATCTCATTGCCTATCTGGATGAAGTCCGGCTCCGCGCCCTGGTTCTTCAGGGCCACGAGGCACCTCTTGGTGTAGTTGTACAGCGTGTCGTTCAAGGCGTATGCGTTGGCGTTGCGCCAGGAAGAAGGCGTGGTCTGCTTGCCGGGATCCGCCCATGAGTCGGAGTAGTGGAAATCCAGCATGAACTTGAAACCGGCCTCCTTGATTTGCCTACCCAGTTGGATGACGAAAGGCAGGTCCTGCACCACACCGCTGCCGATGTCTTCCCTCGACGCCTTGGAGGGCTCCACGAAGAGTCTCACGCGCATGGCGTTCCATCCGAGTTGCTTAAAGAACTCCAGCGGTTTCACACGGTTGCCGTCGATGTCGTAGTAGGGGTTGCCGTGGCCTTCGTAGCGGGGGAGCATGGAGATGTCGCCGCCGACCCATCGGGTCTCCTCCTCCATCTCCTCAAACGTGAAGAAAGTCACGCTGTCCACCTCCGAGAGCGGGTAGGCGTGGAGGATGTTTCCGTTGCCCATCAGCTTGAGGTTGTCCTCTTGGAGCTTGATGCTATCCATGGCGGTGATGTCCGTCGATTCCGTGCTTTCCCCTTGGTGGACCCTGAGCATTGTCTGGGCGGAGAGGGATACGGAGCAAAGCAACGTCGTGAATAATATGCTGAATCTCTTCATCTTATTAGATTTTTGCCCAAAGATAATGAAAAAAGGGAAAGTCGTATCGACCTTCCCTTTTATTTTTAGTCCGTACGAAGCCGTACGTATGTTCTCTGCTTATTTCACGATCAATCTCTTAGCGGAAACAGCGCCGTCCTCCGTAGCGATCTTCACCACGTATGTGCCGGCAGGCAAGTTGAACTCAACCATATTGCTGTTGCTCTTGCTGTAAACGGTCTGACCGAATATGTTGATCAAATCGATGCGCTCGATCGCCTTGATGCTCTTCACGATGAAGTAGTTCTCGGCAGGGTTAGGCATCAAGACGATACCATCCTCCTCAACCTCAGCATCCTCGACGGAAGAGACAGAACCACTCTTAGCGCAGATGCTACCTTTACCCTTGCAGCCGTTCCAGCACATGGAAGCGTAGGTGTACTCGATGGAACCTGATCCACCACCAGCCTCGCACACGATCTTACAGTCGTATACACCACCCAGTTCGACACCATTCTTTTGCCAGTTCTCAAAGTGCTCAGACACACTGATCGTTCCACAAGTACGTGCGCCGGATCTTACGGCGAACACTTGAGGGA